>NZ_JBDMSK010000001.1:0-7509 GCF_039758815.1 Collinsella aerofaciens
TCTCATACTCGGCCCACGTCTCCAATATCGGCTGGATGGGCGCCGTCGCCGGCGGCGAGGTCGCCGGCACGACCGGCAGGGGGCTCCCCCTCGAGGCGCTGCGCCTCGTCCTGTCCGACGCCTCGACCGGCGAGCCCCTCGGCGCCGACGCCATATCCGTCGAGGCCCACGTCTCCAACGTCGGCTGGCAGGCCGCCGTCGGCAACGGCGGCACCGCCGGCACGACCGGCCAGTCCCGCGCCGTCGAGGCCCTGAGGGTCAGGCTGTCCGGGGAGCTGTCGGCCCGCTACACCGTCTGGTACCGCGTCCACTCCGCCGAGTTCGGCTGGCTGGGCTGGGCGTGCGACGGCGCCGACGCCGGCTCGGCGGGCTACGGCCGCGCCGTCCAGGCCGTCCAGGTCGCGGTCCTGCCCAAGGGCGACCCCGCCCCGGGCGACACCGCCACCCCGTTCGTCGACAGGTCCTCCGAGCCCCCCTCCGTCTCCTACCGCGCCCACGTCGCCGGCATCGGCTGGCAGGGCTCCGTCTCGGACGGCGCCGTCGCCGGCACCACCGGGCAGGGCCGCGCCCTCGAGGCCCTCTCGGGCTCCGTCTCCTGGTACGGGCACGGATCCTCCTCCCTCGAGGTGAGGGCCCACGTCTCGAACGTCGGCTGGCAGGGCTGGACCTCGGGGACCGCCGGCACCACCGGGCGCTCCCTAGCGGTCGAGGCGCTCCAGTTCAGGCTCTCCGGCGAGGCCGCCTCGTCCTGCGACGTCTGGTACCGCGTGCACTGCTCCGACTACGGCTGGCTCGGCTGGGCCAAGGACGGCGCGTCCGCGGGCACGGTTGGCCTGTCGAAGGCCGTCCAGGCCGTCCAGGTCGTGCTCGTCCCCAAGGGCGGCGCCGCGCCGGGGCCGGCCGGCGGGGCCTTCCGCGGCGCCGGCGAGCGCCTGTCCGGGTCGTCCATCTCCGTCGCCGGCTCGCCGGCGGGCTCGTCGTTCTCGGGCGGGGTCCTGACGCTCGGCTCCGAGAGGGGGCCCGTGCTGGGCTCCGTCGCCGCGACCGTCGACAACCTCGAGTCCGACGGGTCGGTCTGCTACCGCGGCCTGCTGCTGGGCTCCGGCTGGCAGGGGGAGACCAGCTCCGACGGGGCGCAGCTCGGCGCCTCGGGCGGCGGGCTCCAGCTCAAGGCCGTCCGCTTCGAGCTGTCCGGCGGCCTCGCGGAGCGCTACGACGTCTGGTACCGCTCCTGTGACTCCGCGCGCGGCTGGCTCGGCTGGGCGAGCGCCGGCGAGCCCTCCGGCGTCGAGTCCGGCGCCTCGGGCCTCACCGCCGTTCAGGTCGCCCTCGTCGCGAAGGGCTCCGGCGCCCCCGGCCCGGCCGAGGGGGCCTACGTCTCCGGCGCCGCCTCCGGCCCGTCGCTCGTCCTGCAGGGCCATGTCGCCGAGCGCGGCTGGCTGCCCGCGGTGGGCGGCGGCGAGGACGTCGGCACGACCGGCAGGGGCCTCGCGCTCCAGGCCGTGCGCGCCTCCCTCGAGGGGGCGGGCGAGGGGAGCTCCGTCTCCGTCGCGGCCCACGTGGCCGGCATCGGCTGGCAGGACGCCGCCTCCGCCCCCTCCTACGCCGGCACGGTGGGGCAGGGCCGCGCCGTCCAGGCCGTGAGGGTGTCCCTCTCCGGCCCCGTCTCCGAGCGCTACGACGTGTGGTACCGCGTCCACGCGGCCGGCTACGGCTGGCTCGGCTGGGCCAAGGACGGCGAGGCCGCGGGCACCGAGGGGCTCGGCGTCCAGGCAGAGGCCATCCAGGCCGTCCTCGTCGAGAAGGGCGGCGACGCCCCCTCGACGGGCGACCCCGCCGAGCTCTCCGTCCCCTCGCTCAGCCTCAGGGCCCACGTCTCCGGCGTCGGCTGGCAGCCCGCCGTCGGCAACGGCGGCACCGCCGGCACGACCGGCCAGTCCCGCGCCGTCGAGGCGATCGCCGCCGAGGTCTCCTCGCCGGTCTCCGGCGGCCTGTCCTACAGCGCCCACGTCTCCGGCGTCGGCTGGCAGGACGAGGTCTCGGGCGGCGCCGTGGCGGGCACCACCGGCCAGGGCAGGGCGGTCGAGTGCGTGAAGATGCGCCTGACCGGCGACCTCTCCGAGTACTACGACGTGTGGTACCGCGCCTACGTGCAGGACTACGGCTGGCTCGGCTGGGCCAGCGACGGGGCCCGCGCCGGCACGACCGGCATCGGCTACCGCGTAGAGGCGCTCCAGGTCCGCGTCCTCGCGAAGGGCTCGGCGGCCCCGGGCCCGACGGACGGCGCGTACAGGGACCGCCCATTGCATCCGAATTCGGTTGTTCTCAACGTCCCTTGTACAATGCAGAACCCCGAGCTTCCGACTGGCTGCGAGTCCGTTGCATTGACCAATGCGCTTAACTATTACGGATTTGGTTTGGGTAAAACCGTCATTGCAGACGCGTATATGCCTAGGAGCAGTTGGGATTTTGTTACGGCGTTTTGGGGCAATCCTCATAGCGCTTCGAATGGAAACTGCATATCTGCTCCCGGACTGACCAACACCGCGAATTCTTTCTTGATTAGCAGTGGTAGTAGTTTGCGAGCCTACGATGTGACCGGTACTGGTTTCTATGACCTTTATTCGTACTTGGAAGCTGGACATCCCGTTATTATTTGGTCAACGATAGGTATGCAAAACCTGGGAAGTTGCTATGCGACTCAGGCTTACGGCGGAAGGGTTTATAGAACCTATACCAACTCTCACACCGTTGTCTTAAGAGGCTTTAATCGCTCCCTAGGTACCGTTTACATTGCTGATTCACTCGCTGGCTATGTCTCTAACTCAGCTCAGCGCATTGCTTCGCTATACTCGCAAAGAGGAGCTCAGGCGGTCGTCATTAAATAGGCGCCGTCGAAGTCGAAGGAAGGTGGAATCGTGAAGCGTCTCTTAGATGTGTCCGTTTCTATACTTGTGGTTATCGCGCTGTTCATGAGTCAATCATGGGCCGTGACTGCTGCATATGCCGATTATTCAATTGACGGATCTGATGATTCAAACAGCTTTCATCTTGAAGGCTCTACTTCCAATCAAGCTGAGCCTATCTCTGGGGGGCAAGAATCGGATGCTGGCTCCGTAGATAGCGAGCCTCAAGACGCGCAGCAGGTCTTATCGGGGGAGACTAACGAAGCCGCTGCCGCTGATTCTGCCTCCAACGATCAGCTCACCGTCAAAAACGTTAGTGTTTCTGCCCATGTGCAGAATATTGGCTGGATGGATCCGGTTAGTTCGGGTAAGGTTGCCGGAACCACGGGTAGGGGCTTGAATCTTGAGGCGCTAAAAATCTCACTTGAAGTGGATGGAGCCACCTCTCAAGAACAGATTGCAAATGCCATATCCGTCGAGGCCCACGTCTCCAACGTCGGCTGGCAGGCCGCCGTCGGCAACGGCGGCACCGCCGGCACGACCGGCCAGTCCCGCGCCGTCGAGGCCCTGAGGGTCAGGCTGTCCGGGGAGCTGTCGGCCCGCTACACCGTCTGGTACCGCGTCCACTCCGCCGAGTTCGGCTGGCTGGGCTGGGCGTGCGACGGCGCCGACGCCGGCTCGGCGGGCTACGGCCGCGCCGTCCAGGCCGTCCAGGTCGCGGTCCTGCCCAAGGGCGACCCCGCCCCGGGCGACACCGCCTGTCCTTTTAAGAGCCGTAGCGATGAACCTGCCTCAATCACTGTTCGCTCACATACGTCGAATATTGGTTGGATGTCGCCCGTAGGCGGCGGATCTGTTGCCGGGACAACTGGTAGGGGCCTCCCCATGGAGGCGCTTGAGGCTCAGCTTGGCTGGTATGGTCACTCGGGCTCCATTGAGCTTCGTGGCCATGTTTCTAATGTCGGCTGGCAACAGTGGTCTGAGGGGCACTGTGGAACGACTGGTAAGTCTCAGCGTCTCGAAGCCGTTCAGATTCGTCTAACCGGTGAGGCAGCTGAAAAATATGACATTTGGTACTGTGCTCATGTCTCGGGTATAGGCTGGCTCGATTGGGCTTGTAATGGAGCTGCCGCTGGTTCTGCCGGTAAAGGCAAGGCTATCGAAGCGGTAAAGGTAATCCTTGTGGAGAAAGGCGGAGCAGCGCCTGGCTCTTCGAGCAAGGTCTTTATCGGCGATCTAGATGCTGTTGCGGTTTCCGGATCCGCCGTTTCTGGGGAGAGTCTTTGCTTATCTTCTGGTCAAAAGGCTACGATTGGAGGCAAGGGCGCCAAACTGCTGAACTCCATTGCCTTAAGCGTTGCAGGCCAAACTGATGACGGGTCAATTTCCTATGCCGTTATGGATGCATATTCAGGCTGGGGTGCTTCCGAATCGGATGGCGGCGCCGCCAAGGCGGTATCCGGCGCACCCATTAAAGCGATAAAAATGTCGCTGAGCGGCCAGTTTGCTGCCAATTATGACATTTGGTATCGAGTATACGATTCCGGTAATGGCTGGACGGGCTGGACGTCAAATGGTCAGGCATGTGGCGTTTCTGGTGGTTCTTCCGGTTTGTGCGGCATAGATGTTGCACTTGTTCGTAAGGGTCAACCTGCCCCTGGTTCTACCGGTAATGCATTTACCGAAACGTCGGGAATCGGTCTTGTATCCCAGGCGCACGTTGCTTCTGCGGGCTGGTTGGCTCCCGTTGGCAATGGCGAAACTGCCGGCCAGACGGGCATGTCTCGTTCTCTGCAGGCGTTGTATATTTCGACGCAGGGCATCGATGCCTCCGTTGAAGTGTCAGCACACGTTGCGAATATCGGTTGGCAGCCATACGTTTCGGGTGCTTCCTATGCTGGCACTGTTGGCAAGGGCCTCGCAATTCAGGCGGTTAAATTAAGGCTCACTGGCAACGACTCGTCAAAATACAATATTTACTACCGTATTCATGCGGCGGATTATGGTTGGCTTGGTTGGGCTAAAAATGACGCCGCAGCTGGCACCGTTGGGCTGTCTAAGCAGGCCGAGGCAATTCAAATTAAGTTGGTTGCCAAGGGTTCGTCCGACGCTCCCGTTCAAGATCATGCTGCGTTGATCCAGCTTCCTGGGCTATCCGCTAAGGCAAATTGCTCCGGTCTTGGCTGGCAAGCGTCTGTTGGCAATGGCGGTGTTGCCGGAACGGTTGGGCAGAACCGTGCCATGGAGGCAATGCAACTGTCCCTTTCCGATAGTTCCATGAACGGTGGCATTTCGTATTCCGCCCACGTATCCAATATCGGCTGGCAATCTGCTGTCTCAGATGGAGCCACAGCGGGAACCATTGGACAGGGACAACAAATCCAAGCTGTGAAGATTAATTTGACTGGTGACGTTTCGAATTACTTTGATGTCTGGTATCGCGTCCACGTGTCAAATTACGGATGGCTTGGCTGGACCAAAAATGGATCACCGGCGGGCACCACGAAGCTTGGCATTCCTGTTCAGGCATTACAGGTAAAGATTGTTCCCAAGGGCGCTTCCGCACCAGGCTCTACGTCTGATTCGTATTTTGAGACCTATCGTTATATGGGGTATCAGACCCCGGGATCTTATCCAAAGGTTAGTTGCAATAGCGTGCAGCTTCCTTCGTATTGCACCGGTTACTTTACGTATGTCACGCCTTCTCGAATTCCTTACAACGCTTCGCGACAGGATTGCATCAACGCATTCGTCCAGCGTGCTCGTGAATATATCGGGACGCGTTATATCGAGCCTTGGTCTTCTTGGCCGGGGGATGCGGTTGATTGTTCGGGCTTAGTGCTGCAATGTCTGTATGCGACTGGCATGGATATGGGTTGGTATAACCCGTATAACCATCGTTGGTTGCCCGAGCAAACCTACAACTCCATGAATTGGTATCGCAACAACACGTTTATGCCGGTTAGCACTTCTGCTATGCAGAGGGGAGATGTGGTCTACTACCAGGGCCATATTGGAATCTATATCGGAAACGGTCGAATCATTGATTCGTGGCCTGGGATCGGTGTGACCGAGCGCTCGGTCAATGCTCCAGGTCGTGTAATCGGTGCCGCTAGGCCTTTCGCATAGAGTCTGTTGAGGCGCTCCGTTGCAGGAGCGCCTCTTTTTGACTGTGTGCTAACTGGTGCTTTCCTAAGCTTTAAATGCCTGTATGGAAGTGCGATAATATAGCTAGTATTCGTTTCTTTATCTGTGGTTACTGTCTCGGGGGATATGCATGAAACGTCTTAAAGCGTCTGCTGCTTTGGTTTGTACGCTATTGATGGGCTGGTCGCAAATCATTCAGCCTTACAGCGCGTATGCGCTGTCGGTCCAGGCCGCCGCTGCTTCGCAGTCGGTCTCGCAAACATCGAACGAGTACGAATCTCAAGGTGCAAGCTCTCAGGGAGCGCAGGACGATGCCTCGGGTTCTCAGGGTGTAACCGAATGGTATGGTGACGATGCAAATGCTGCTCGTCCTGATGGGGGTGTAGACTCTGATTCAGGCGAACAGCCTGGAATTGGCATCGAAGAGTCTCGTGTTGACGAGTCAAACGGTGAAGCCCCAACCGATGATTCCACTGAAATGAATTCCTGCGAAGCCGACTCTTTGGAACCGAACTCTTGGCGTTTCGAAAACGGCGTGCTTATCGATTCTGACAATGGCGACATCGATGCGCAGTCTTTAACTGACGATCCTTTGCCCAATGGCGCTGTTGCGCGCGGCATCGATGTCAGCAATCATCAAGGAACTGTTGATTGGAATAAGGTTAAGGCCGCGGGGATTGATTTTGCCATTCTCAAGGTCGGTCCGGTTTACGGAAAACCTGACGATTCTTTTGAAAGGAACGCTGCTGAATGTGAACGCCTCGGCATTCCTTATGGCGTGTATTACTACTCCTACGCCCGTTCTGTAGAGGATGCCAATAAAGAGGCCGACAGGACACTTGCTTGGCTCGGCGGCCATCATCCGTCGCTTCCCGTTTATTATGATCTTGAGGATAGTTATATCTTGCAAGATCCGGATTTCAGCAAGGATAAGCTTACCCAGATTGCGCAGGCTTTTTGCAACCGTATGGAGGCCGTTGGCTTTAAGTCGGGTATCTATGCGAACCTTAACTGGCTTAACAACTACCTGAATTCTCCGTCGTTGAGCGGTTATGACCATTGGGTCGCTCAATATAATTGGCGTTGCGATTATGCTGGCAGCTACAGTTTCTGGCAGTATTCAAGCAGTGGCAATGTCCCGGGCGTCAACGGACGCTGTGACATGAACTACTGCTTCAACGGTTCTCTTCTCAACGTAGATGACAGCAAGATGCATATTCAGTATGAGGCGCATGTCTCGAATATTGGCTGGATGAGCAGCAAGCGCGACGGATCTACGGCTGGCACAACGGGGCAGTCTAAATCAGTGGAGGATCTTAAGGTCAGCATCTTGAATCCCGTTGAAGATGGCTCTGTGCAAATTAACGCCAATGTAAGTGGCGTCGGCTGGCAGGGCTGGGACACCCCCTCGGCCTCCGAGGGCGGCACCACCGGCCAGGGCCGCGCCGTCGAGGCC
>NZ_JBDMSK010000001.1:7608-347643 GCF_039758815.1 Collinsella aerofaciens
GACGTCTACTACCGCGTGCACGCCTCCAACATCGGCTGGATGGCCTGGGCCAAGGACGGCGAGGAGGCCGGCACCACGGGCTTCGGCAGGAGCGTCGAGGCCGTCCAGATCAGGCTCGTCAAGAAGGGCGACGCCGCCCCCTCGTCCGACGGGGCCAACGTCGACTACGCCTTCAAGAAGAAGCCCATGTCCCTGACCTACCGCGCCCACGTCTCCAACGTTGGCTGGCAGGGCGCCGTGTCCGACGGGGCGACCGCCGGCACCACAGGCCGCGGCCTCGCCCTCGAGGACCTCAAGCTCTCGCTCGACAGTTCCGACTACTCAGACGGCTCGTGCGTCCAGATCGACGCCCACGTCTCGGGCGTCGGCTGGCAGGGCTGGGACACCCCCTCGGCCTCCGAGGGCGGCACCACCGGCCAGGGCCGCGCCGTCGAGGCCGTGCGCCTGAGGCTCACGGGCTCCCTCGCCAAGGACTACGACGTCTACTACCGCGTGCACGCCTCCAACATCGGCTGGATGGCCTGGGCCAAGGACGGCGAGGAGGCCGGCACCACCGGTATGTCATGCTCTCTCGAGGCTGTTCAGATTAAGCTCATTAAGAAGGGTACCTCCCATCCTGATACATCGGGCTATCCCCATCTTGAAATACCTACGGTGACGTATTCCGCTCAGGTGAAAGGTGCTTGGCAGAATTATGTCCCTGCCGGAGAGGTGTCCGGTACGACCGGTCAGGGAATTCCCATCACCGGGTTTTCGGCTAAAACTACTTCATCTGTTGCCGGCGGGATTGCTTATCAACTGCATCTTTCGAATGTAGGCTGGACTTCTGGCAAGACAAACGGGGAGCAGCTTTCGTCTACCGCTGAATCTAATTCGGTTGAGGCTATTAAAATTTCTCTTTCTGGTGACTTAGCAACCTATTTTGATGTTTGGTATAGGGTCCATGTCGATAATGTCGGCTGGCTTGGTTGGACTAAAAATGGTGCCGTTGCCGGTAGCACTGGCTATGGGACGCATGTCCAAGCTGTTCAAGTTCGACTTACAAGGAAGGGCGCCAATGCCCCCGGGAGCACCGTTTCGCCATGTTTGCTTGGGCAGCCTTCTGCGTTTGCAAATCCTATGCAGAAGAAGATTGTTGATCTTGCCCGACAGGTACCGTCTCCTGGCCCGGGATTGTGCTCCGAGTGGATTGCAGATATCTACGAGCGTGCCGGATTTAGGAACGTCCATACAGATGCCTGCGATTACTACTGGGATTATTGTAAATTCACCGATTATTCTCAGCTGAAAGTTGGAATGGTCATTGCCGTTCCTTCGCATACGCATACCCGCATGGGCAGCATTTACGGTCACGTTTGTCTCTATATTGGCAATAACCAGGTTATGGATAATGTCGGTCAGATCAGGACGCTCGATATGGCGTACTGGTTGGATTATTATTCCACCTCATATAAGCCAAAGTGGGGTTGGTATGACAACGTGCCGCTTGCATAGCTGATCGAAAGTCATGCCTTCGCACAGGTTCTAGCAGTTACTCTGGTTAAAAACGAACGGGTCGTTTTGCAACGGTCCGTTCGTTTCTATTTAAGTGCCATTCACGTTTTCGGTATTTAAGCAATTGCCGAAACGATAAATAATGATGCTAAAGATGGTCGATTGATGGGGAAGTCGAATGAAAAAGACGCAACGACTGCTAGCAACGGCAATGACGCCATTACTGATTCTTCATTGTCTTCTGACGCCCCTTTCTGTCTGGGCTGATTCTTTACCGGTGCAGCCGGAGTCTACTGATTATTCCAATAGCGCCGCCAGCAGCTCGGAAGACGAGAGTTTCGTCCTAAATGATGAACAGCAGGGGGTTGAAGTCGAGCAGCCGACTGTGTCAGACAATGATTCTCCCTCATCCGTTTCTAGCGAGTCTGCTTCCAATGCGACTGATTCGCCGAAACCCGAAAATGATGTATCCGCTGTCTTTGGTTCTGTTTCATACCAGACTCATGTACAGGATATTGGCTGGCAGGCTCCCGTTTCAAATGGAATGACGGCTGGCACAACAGGTCGTGCTAAGCGCGTTGAAGCCCTCAAGATCAATCTGCTTTCACAAGATGGCACCCCTTTGGGGAATGACAGCATTTCGGTCCAATCACACATTTCCGGGATCGGCTGGGAGCCTCAGCCGGTGGGTAACGGGCAGACATCTGGAACAGTTGGACAGTCGCGAGCCATCGAAGCGATCAAGCTATCTTTGTCGGGCGGTCTTTCTGACTCGTATGACATTTGGTATCGCGTTCATTCTGCAAATGTTGGTTGGCTTGGCTGGGCCTCAAATGGTGAGCCTGCTGGAACACAGGGCTATGCTTATCAGATCGAAGCTATTCAGATAAAGGTGCTTCCAAAAAATGCTCAAGATGCGCCAGCGCGAGGCGATGCCTTTAGGGACCATTCCCAGGAACCGCCTACTGTTTCCTATCGATCTCATATCTCCAATGTTGGATGGATGGGTGTTGTCGCGGACGGAAAGACATCGGGGGTCATTGACTCAAGAAATGCAATCGAGGCACTGTCGCTTAGTGTTAATTGGTATGGCCACGGAGGCTCTATTTCCTCTCGCGCGCACGTCTCTGGCATTGGTTGGCAAAGCTGGTCTTCAGGTACTGTTGGCACGACCGGGCAGTCTCGGTCAGTTGAGTCCGTTCAGTTTAAGCTCAATGACGAGATATCTGCAACTTACGACATTTGGTACCGTGTGTATGCTTCCAAATTGGGCGGATGGTTGGGCTGGACGTCCAACGGGTCTCCTGCGGGCTCGGTGGGGAAGGGTGCCGCCATTCAGGGTATTCAGGTTATGTTGGTCGAAAAGGGCTGCTCTGCTCCTGGAGATACAGCGAATCATTTTATTGGAGCTACGGATGTTCTGAGTGGCAGTTCGTATGGCCTTAATGGCAATAGCTTGGGCACTGTGCAGGGTAAAACGATTTTAATGGGTTCCGAGAGCGGCTCTGAGCCTTTAACATCGCTTTCTATTTCGTTTGATAATCAAGAGACTTCAGGTTCAATCGGTTATTCAGGCTGCTATGAATTTAGTGGATGGAGCGGAGTTGTTTCTGACGGTGCCGCGCTCAATTCTAAAAATGATGGCCGTACTTTGAAGGCCGTGAGATTGACTCTTACTGGTGATTTGTCTAATGCCTATGACGTTTGGTACCGGTGTTTTGACTCCAAAAAAGGATGGCTTGGCTGGGCGTGTAATGGCGCGGATGCGGGGGTAACGATACCGGGTTCATTCCTTAAGGCTGTCGAAGTAAGGATTTTCAGTAAAGGCAGTGGCGCTCCCGGAGTAACGGACGGAGCATTTGTTTCCGATACTTCCGCCGATTGCGCTCATGTTGTTTATCAGGCCCATTCCGCTAGCCGTGGGTGGTTTCCATCTGTTTTAGATGGGCAGGATGCCGGCACAACGGGAAAATCGCTTTCGCTTCAAGCTCTGAATGTGGTGCTGGCCGGTGTGGATGATGATTCTCTGGTTGAGGCACGAGCTCATGTTGCCAATATTGGTTGGCAGGAATGGCGGTCTGCCGGTTATGTTGGGACCGTTGGACAAGGATTGGCCATTCAGGCTCTTGAGCTGCGCATTAATGGTCCCCTCGCGAATCAGTATGACATCTACTATCGAGTTCATTCGGCTGGTTATGGTTGGTTGGGTTGGGCCAAAAACGGCGATTCCGCTGGAACTACCGGGTTAAATATCCAGATAGAAGCTGTCCAAATTAAGCTTGTCGCGAAGGGCGGGAATCCTGGCTCATCGTCTGCGCCCGCATTTATCTCTGCTCCAGCTCTAACGCTCCAGGCGCATGTCGCCACGCTTGGTTGGATGAATCCCGTTGGCAACGGTGGTGTTGCTGGCACAACCGGCAGATCGCTTGCTATTGAGGCGCTGAAGTTGAATGTCTCCAGTAGCGTATCAGGCGGTATTGAGTACTCCGCCCATGTACAGGATGTGGGCTGGCAAGGTTGGACTTCCAATGGGAATGTCGCTGGCACAGTAGGCTGCGCAAAGCGTATCGAGGCTCTTAAGATTAAGTTGACCGGTGATTTATCGAACTACTTTGATGTTTGGTATCGAGCATATTGCCAAGACTTTGGGTGGCTCGACTGGACCTCAAATGGGCAGCCTGCGGGTACGTCTAGGATAGGCTGCAGAGTCGAGTCTGTTCAAGTGAAGATTGTTCCCAAGGGCGCTGGTGCTCCCGGTTCTACTGCGCGTCCGTTTACTGACCAGCCCTTGTTGCCGGCAGATATGATGACTATGCTTAATCGAGCTAATAGATATTCGAGCAGCACAAGCTGGCTCATTATGGTTGACAGGCAAGCATGCCGCCTTGGAGTTTTTCGTGGACAGCGCGGGTCGTGGAGTTACGCTCAATACTGGACTTGCTCTACCGGCGCCCCTAGTACTCCAACGCCTACGGGTGAGTATACCGTCACCGGCAAGGGCTACTCGTTTGGACATGGGTATACCTGCTACTACTACACGCAGTTTTACGGTGACTATCTGTTCCATTCAATACCGTACTACCAGGGAACTTTTAATCCCATGGACAGCCGAATGGGAATGCATGTTTCACAAGGCTGCGTGCGTTTGCCCATTGATCGCGCTAAATGGATTTGGGATAACGTGCCCCTTGCTACCAAGGTGGTAATCTACTAACTATTCCCGTAAGCGGTGAGAGCTTGTTAGAGGGCCCTTTCCTGTTGCCGTAGTCTTGGCAACAGGAAAGGGCCCTTGCCGTTGGATTAGGCTCCTTTTTCTTCGTTCACCTAATTGGTGACATTAATGAAGCTAACTCCCGATAGTATGGTTATTGACGACCGTCTATCTAGGAGGCGATTCTTTTGAAAAGGCAATTTAGAGCATTTATTGTTCTGATTTCCTGCTTCATGACGATGCTGCTTTTGAGCCCTTTGGCTTGTTGGGCAGATCAAAATGTTGGTTCCAACGAATATGAATCCGTTCCAGAGACCCAATCCGACCCCTCGGATCAAACTGCTGCTGTAGCCGATGAAACGGCGCCTTCGATTGATGCTACCGTGGAGCCCAAAGAGGCGGCCCCGGACGTCAGCTATAAATCTCACATTTCAGGCATTGGTTGGGAGCCGACGTTTACATCGAATGGCTCGACCTCTGGCACAACAGGCCAGTCCCGTAGGCTTGAAGCACTCAGGGTTTCCCTCCCTAATTCAGAAGACCTTGGTATCGAATACCGCTCTCATGTTCAAAATGAAGGCTGGCAGGATTGGGTTTCTAATGGAGCCGTCTCCGGCACAACGGGAAAGGGCCTTCAGATTGAAGCCGTCGAGCTCAAGCTGACGGGCAACAGGGCGGCTTCTTATGACCTGTATTATCGCGTTCATGCTTCTAATTTCGGCTGGCTTGGATGGACTTCAAATGGGTCGACTGCGGGAACCACCGGTTGGTCTTATGCCGTTGAAGCAATACAGATCGTCATTGTAAAAAAGGGTGACGCGGCGCCCGGCGATACTGCTGGTGCCTATGTCCCATATGTCTTTAATTGCTCTCTTTCTCAGGTTGGGGAGACGACTAAAGTAACCCTGAATATTCCGCAGATCGAGGATATAAAACGACTCGGGATCGCTGATTCGATAAAGGTGGCAGGCTCCATGTCGTATGGAGGGAGGGTCACCCGTTCCGTCTCAAGCACGATTGCACTCGGAGATCTGGGCTCTAGCTCCAGTGAAATTGAATTTAGCGATTATGGTCCGTTTGACGTTACGTTGCAGTATTTGAAGAACGGAAACATCGTTCAAGAGGACCATCAGTCAATTGGCATTTCTGCGAGTGAGTACAACCTTGCCCCTTTGAGTGCTTCTTTCCCCGTTGTTCTCTATTCGCTATCTTTCTGGGATATCAGTACCTCTTCTGCTGGAACGACCGTTCCGTCAATTGTAATGCTCGATCGTCCAAGTGCCTATAACTGGAACTCGCTTCCATCCGGGATGTACGGTCTTCCGTATCTGACTCATGAGGAGAATGCTTCTAGTTCGAGCTATCAGGCGTTCGCGGATTATGTCGCTGCTCTCTACAAGATCAATCCCAAGGCAAAGTTCAATCTGTATATCAATGACATCACCTGTTCGTTGATCCATAGGATGATTTACGCCAACAAGATTCCCGCAGGCCAATACTCCATTCGGCTGTTGTCCGATGGATCCGCCACGTATGTCTTTACCAACGAAGCCTTTGACGTTAAGGATCCAGATTCTAAGCAAGCGGAGCTGATTACTTTATGGAACGCCGCCAAGAATAAGGAATACGAAACCGGTGAGGTCTCAAAGTCGTATAGCGATTATCACGATCGCTGGGATTCTATGTATGCCGTGCTGAGTATTGAGCCTGGCACTCAGTGGTGGATGACTCGAACGAATCTGTTTACGAGTGGTGACGATAATGCCTTTGCGAATAAGATCGCGTCCGATCCCGGCGTTAAGAAGGTGAATGTTTCGGGCATGCTTACGAGCCTGCAGAATAGGGGAGAGGATACAGTCCAAGCGTTTAAGGCGCTGTACAACTTTAACGATGGCTATTTTGATGCGGCGACTCAGCAGGGCAAAAAGGTAATGATGCTGCTTGGAACGTACGTTTCTTACGAGCAGAATTTTGACGACTATGCCAACTTGACCGAAGTTATCTATGGCGATGACTATTTGTATTATTACAAGGGGCATCCAAACACACCGACGGGTATGTATCCCCAAAAGCAGGAACAGCTTGACCGTCTTGGCATTACCGATGTCGATTCTTCCGTCGCTGCAGAGCTGATCCTCTTCTTTAATCCGGAGATCGGTCTGTCTGGTTATGGGTCTAGTACGTATAACTCGGCCAGTGCCGATGCTGCTGGTGGACTTTGGAATTCCACAAAGGCCGAGGCCTTGAAGCCGGGTGCCGTCATCGATTATTCCATTATGGATTGGTTTGCTTCTCCGATTACCGAAGACACGGATGCTGCTATCAGATCCCTTTGCAAACAGGGAGACTCTTGCTATCTCGTAGAGTTTTCGGATTCCATACTTGCTTCGGCAAATTACGACTTTGCTATCTATTCGCACAATAGCGGTGCTCTGACTTATTTCAAGAAGGGCGAGTCGGGCTATGATGTTGTTAAGGAGTCACGAGGCCCTCTTGACGTCTTGGCAACTTCGCATGTTTCAAATGACGGCTGGCAATCGGCCTCTAAGGGTGGAAATGCTTCCGGTACCGTTGGGCAGTCAAAAGCCGTCGAGGCTATTACTCTCAATCTGCAGAATGCTCCCTATGATGGTGCATTGGAGTACAGGACACATGTTTCCGATTATGGCTGGCAGGGCTATGTGAAGGAGGGGAAAGTTTCTGGTACTACGGGCCAGAGCAAGTCTGTCCAGGCTATTCAGATTCGCCTGACTGGTGAGATGGCCAATCACTATGACGTTTATTATCGAGCTCACGTTCAGGATAAGGGATGGCTCGGTTGGGCCTGCAATGATCAAGTTGCCGGAACGACCGGTTTCGTTTTGAGGCTAGAGGCATTTCAGGTCGTTTTGGTCGAAAAGGGTTCGCCCGCTCCTGGGGATACGAGTCAGCCCTCTATTCAGAGAGCGTTTTCAATCAAGGCACATGTTTCAAACCTTGGTTGGCAGTCGCCTGTTTACGAAGGCATGACCGTTGGCACAACTGGCCGAAATCTTGCTGTTGAGGCGTTGACGATTAGCAAGCCTGACCTAGGGTATTCCGGCGGCATCGAGTATCGAGCTCACGTTCAAAATATCGGCTGGCAAAAGTGGGTCAAAAATGGAAAGGTTGCCGGTACTACGGGGAAGTCTCTTGCTGTTGAGGCTGTTGAAATAAAACTGACGGGAGATCTTGCCAAGCATTATGACGTTGTCTATAGGGCACACGTTCAAAGCAAAGGTTGGCTAGACTGGGTTAAATCGGGCGAGTGTGCCGGTACAACTGGTGAGGCTCTGCATCTAGAAGCGCTTGAGGTTAGGCTGGTTGAGAAAAGCTAAATATAGATCCAATTTGCCTATATACCAACGCTAATGAAGTGGGGGTGAATTGATGGGGTTGTAGTCCCCTCAATTCACCCTCCTTAGCTGCAAGTTATTTGAAAGAGACAAACCGTGCTAGACTTTATCCTTTGTGTAAGGATTTCGTTTCGGCCTCTTTCATTAAGTCGTCATCATTAATTTCTATTGGGTGAATTAAGGTGAAGTTTGGTAATCATGAATTTGCTTTATACGGTTGATAACAATTTTGTCCCACAGTTGGCCGCCAATATTTGCTCGGTTGTTTCAAATCATTCCGGTATTCAAGACATTACTTTTCATGTCTTCTCTAATGGCATTACAGAGGATAACCAGCGTTTGCTCCAGGAGATGGTGACCGAATACAACCAAAACCTTGTATTTTATGATATTTCGAACTTCAAAGATGCTCTCGGGTTTGATTTTGATACATCGGGATGGAATGAAATAGTTCTTGCTAGGCTTTTGATGGCACATTTTCTACCTAATGAGATCGAAAGAGTTATTTACCTCGATGGCGATACGATTGTTCTTGGGGATATTGCTCTTCTTTGGAATCAAGATCTTAAGGGTTGCGTGGTTGGAATGGTTCCCGAGCCAACGGTCGGCCCATCTCGACTTAATGATTTAGACTTAAATGGCTGTCTGTACCACAATGCTGGCGTGTTGCTCGTTGATTTAAAGCAATGGAGATCAACTTGTTGCGAAGATCAATTATTGGATTATTGCGAGCGCCGCTCAGGACGCTTGTTTGCGAATGATCAAGATGCTCTAAATGCAGTACTTAAAGATAAGATTTGCAGTTTATCCCCTGCGTTCAATTATTCCAATATCTTTGACTACTATCCGTTTATATTCTTAAACTCGTTAATGCCGGGCTTTTCGGATGAAAACAGTTTTAATACCGCAAGATCGAAGCCCATCGTTGTCCATTATCTCGGCGAAGAGAGGCCATGGCGGCGGGGGAATACTCATCGCTTCAATAATGAGTATCACTTTTATTTATCAGAAACGTTCTGGAAGGACGCGAAAGATGAAGATGGTTGGGGCGCTTATTTTCTTGCTTGGCGGACTTTTAATTTCCTAACCAGGCCTTTTCCTCAGCTTCGTTATAAAGTGATCAGCGGGTTGATTCCCGCATTTCTTAAATATCGTGCCTCGCAAAGAAATAAATAGGATTATGGATAAAATCAAAGACAAGTCTGTTTGCATTGTTTTACCCACATATAACGGCGGAAAGTATTTGGCCAAACAGCTTGATAGTATCTTGGAGCAAACTTGGCCTAATTGCTCCGTCTATATTCGTGATGATGGTTCAACGGATGAAACTGTTGAAATTGCACAATGGTACTGTCGGTCAAACTCCAGCATTCATTTAATTCAAGATTCAATCGGTAATCTTGGGTGCCCAAATAGTTTTTATGAAATTATCAAACGGGTTCCCGAATATGACTACTATGCATTTGCCGATCAGGATGATATTTGGAAGACCGATAAAATTGAACGGGCAGTCAGGGCAATTGAAAATAGTGGAGACAAGGTGCCGACTGTCTACTTTTCTTCCTTTTCATATGTAAACGAAGATGGCGAGACGATACGCGAGTCGGCTCCGCAGGACAAGTACCTCTCTTTTCATAACACCTTGTTTTATACTCCCGGACTAGGCTTCACGATAGTATTTAATCGCCTTGCCTGCAGGGCCTTTATTCTTGAGGTAGATCCAGGGAATGAAATGCATGATCGCTGGCTGATTCGGTGTGCTTCGGCATTTGGAAAGGTATTGTTTGATTCCGTCTGTACGGCTTCACATGTTCGTCATTCCTCTGCGGTCACGTCTGGAGATAATCGTTATTTTGATCTTTTAAAGACCTATTTTAAGGACGAGCTATTTGGTGATAGATCGAAAGATGAGAGTAAAAAGTTAAGCCATTTTTCTGCGGTGTTTTATGATGAGCTTAGTTTTGAGCAGAAACATGAGCTTGATATTTTCACCAATGATGATGGGATTATTTCAAGACTTAGGAAAGCATTTTTCCCAAAGCGTCTGCGACCTACTTTGATTTCTGATTTACTTCTTCGCGTTTTGTTTTTATTCAACAAGGCCTGATGATCCACTGCTGGAGTGATTGTGTCTAATAGAAAAACGAAAGAACTCTCTGTTGAGCAGAGTCTTGTTTGGAACAGCGTCGGCTCGATGGCGTATTTGATTTGCAACTGGCTGATTACTGTTCTTGTGGTGACACTTGGTTCCGACATTAGCATGTCTGGTAGCCTTGCTGTGGCTATGTCTGTTGGTAATATTTTTGCGACCATTGTTTTGCTTAGAGCGCGCCCCGTTCAGGTTTCTGAGAGCTATTCTGATTTTACGACTGGGAATTTTATCGCTCATAGAATCGTTGCAACAATACTTGCCTGTGTAATTTGCTTCTTCTATTGTTTAGTCTCTGTTGCATTCAACGATTGGGCAGTTGTTGCTGTTTATTGCCTATTTAAAGCTGGTGATTCATTTGTCGATGTTCTTCACGGTGTGGATCAGGTAAACAACAGATTGGACATTGCGGCTATCTCTCAAATAGTTCGTGGCGTAGGAGTTCTAGTCTCCTTTTCGTTGTGCTTGTTGCTATTTGATAACTTGGTAATAGCCGTTGCTTCAATGGCTTTTGTTACCATAGCTGTTGTGCTTACATATGATTTTAGAATGACAAAACGGTTTTGTGCCGTTATACCTGATTTTGATTTTACTTCCCTTATCAAATTGTCGCGTATCTGCTTTCCCGGTTTTGTTGCATCTCTTGCGTGCACGGCTGTTGTTAGCGTAACAAGACAGTTCTATGGCCTTTCCTATGGAAATGAGGCGTTGGGTTTTTATGCCGCCGTTGCCACTCCGACTGCCGTAATTCAGGCTCTCGTATCTTATCTATATGCCCCCCTGCTTGGACCTATTTCGGCAATGTGGCGAGAAAACGAAACTCACCGATTACGCTTAGTATTTATTAAGATGTTCGTTTCCGTATTCGTTTTGACGGCGATGTGTGCCATGGCTAGTGCTTTCATAGGCGAACCTGTGCTTACTGCTATTTATGGCAAAGAAGTTGGCCTTCACTCAGATTATCTTCCGTTGGCACTCGTTGCTACCGCATTCACTGGTTTGAACTTTTTCACTATTGATGTCTTTATTGCATTTGGGAAACCGATTATTGGCACGATTTCTGGTGCCGCTTCGTTAGCGTTGGCCGTGTTTCTTTCTCGTTATTGTTTTGTGAATCCGGTATTTGCTTCTGATGCAAATGTCATCAATATCATTATCTTGGTGGCATACGGTTTTGGATTATTATTTTCCTTCCTTTGTATAATTAACCTATTAAATCGGAAGGCGAAGCAATCTGTCACATCCGAACTGTAAATTCGCTCTCCTTGTTTCGATAGGGTTTTTCAGTTCGACTTGGGCTGTTTGATTGATATTCTGTACTGAGGATTCAGATGATGCATGAATTAAGAGCGCTGGTTATCATCCCAGCTTTTAATGAAGAGGCGAACATTTTAGATACGGTTTCTTCTGTGGAGGAAGCTGGATACGATTATGTAGTTATTAACGATGGCTCCACTGATGACACTTTGCGTGTTTGTCGCGATGCGGGGGTTAATGTCCTGGATTTACCGCAGAATCTTGGCATTGGAGGCGCGGTTCAAGCCGGACACAAATATGCCAAACGCTTTGGCTATGATGTAGACATCCAAGTTGATGGTGATGGGCAGCATGACGCCCATTACATATCGCGCTTGCTTGATGAAATAAATAATGGGTCTGATTTAGTTATCGGATCGCGATTTCTTGAGGAATCTGAAGGCTTCAAGTCAACCTTCTTGAGGCGTCTTGGAATTAGATGGCTCTCTGCGGTAATTCATCTTACAACTCACGTTCGTGTTAGCGACCCCACTTCTGGTTTTCGCGCATGTGGATCTAAGGCCATAGATCTGTTCTGTAAAAAATATCCCGTAGACTATCCGGAGCCGGATTCTGCTGTTGCGGCTATGGTTAAGGGCCTTCGCGTTACAGAAGTGCCTGTCGTAATGAAAGAACGACAGGGGGGAAAGTCGTCAATTTCTGGTTTTAGTAGCATTTATTACATGATAAAGGTTACTTTGGCGATTATCATCTCTTCATTCTCGAATTAGGACGGGTTGTTATGCATATTTCCTTACAGTTTGGTGTCATTACTGCTTGTTTAGTTTTGCTTTGTTTTGTGCTGCGTCTTGTATTAAAGGATAGCCTTCAGCTCAAGTATTCACTTCTTTGGATTGTTCTTGCATTGGTTTTGTTGGTATGCGGCCTCTTTCCGCAACCTCTTTACTTCATTTCAAGTTTATTTGGTTTTCAGACTCCAGCCAATTTTGTTTTTGTCTTAGGGTTTTTATTTTTGATATGCATTGTTCTTTCTATGGCATGTCTGTCAAGTAAACAATCTTCTGCAATTGCTAACTTAACTCAACGAATTGCATTGCTTGAAAAAGAGCTTGAATCAAAAAATAGGGAGTAATGCCATGTGCTTGGCAAAAGATCATACATTTGTATTGTGCGCATACGGCGAGTCTCCGTACTTGTCTGACTGTTTAGATTCTTTAGTGAACCAAAGCACCCGAAGTAATATCCTTATATCGACGTCAACTCCTAATTCCTATATTGATCGTATAGCGTCTAATTATTCGATTCCGGTAATTGTTAACGAGGGGTCGCCTAGCATATCTCATGACTGGAATTGTGCTATTGCGAATTCAAATACAAAGCTTGTGACTATAGCTCATCAGGATGATATCTATAGCTCTAGTTATACGGAAACTATGCTGCGGGCTATGAAAGAAGCGGATCGACCTTTAATCTTCTTTTCTAATTATGGTGAGATAAGAAATGGCGTATATGAAGAAAACCTCCTTATTCTGAAAATTAAGAGAATTTTACTTCGTAAGTTTGCTCGCCACGGCGCTCTTTCATCGGTTAAGGATAAAAGGGATATCCTGAGGTTCGGTTCCGCCATCTGCTGTCCTTCTGTGACATTTAATCTAAGCATCTTACAGACACCGTTATTTATGACAGACATGAAATGTGACTTGGACTGGGAGGCATGGGAAAGATTCTCGAAAATCGACGGATCTTTCGTTTATTCTCCCGAGGTTTTAATGTTTCATCGAATTCATGAAGGCTCTGAGACCACGGCGTTGATTAAAGATGATACAAGGAGGTCGGAGGATGAAACTATGCTTCAAAAATTCTGGCCCAAGTGGTTTGCTCCAATAGTCTGTAGCCTGTATTCGCTTAGCATGAGAAGCAATTCTTTATGACGCTGCAACAATGCCGGCGTAAGTTGAACATTTATCGAGACGGAGTTGTAGAGTTATGAATCTAGATACCTTTACTGGTCATCTGAAACTATCTGATAGTTATCGAAAAGCTCTGACGTTTATCGTTTATCCACTTATAGCTGCACTCTCTCTTTGCTTGGGATTTTTCTACTATTGCGCCTTTAAAGCCAGCGCTATCGGATTGCCTGGGCTATGGCTCTCGGCTCTGCCCTTAATCGCCTGCTTGTTCGTTGGTGTCCTATTATTAATTAAAGAGCAGCACAATCCCGCAATTTGCTTTGTGGTGATTGGTGTGCCCGCTGTAACTGCTTTTGGCCTTTTCATGCTGCCCGCTAATGTTCCAGACGAGGCTTCTCATATTTGGCAGGCGGCCGCCTTATTGTCTCGTAACGGCAATGGCTTTGATGTTGTCTCTTGCTTCCAATTGGGTCAGTTTCCTTCATCGTACGCAGATTATTTTAATGCAATGACTCAGCCTACCGATTGGTCTAGCGTCTTTGTGTGCCATACGTATTTGGGGAGCTATTACCCTCATCTTTATTTAATTCCGGGAGTAATTCTAGGATTTGCGCAGCAAACGGGTTTCAATGCCTTTGTGGCCCTTTCAGTTTCGCGCGTGTGCGCTGGATTAATATATTGCTTCGCGGCTTATTGGATAATCAAACTGATGCCAGTTGGTAAAAATGCTGTTTTGATTTTTTTACTAAATCCCATTTTATTGCAGCAGGAAGCGTCTGTTTCGGCTGATTCTGTCGCAAACATTGTTGCCATTTTGTACGTTGCTGTAGTTGTTAAGATTTATGCGGACTCGTTGTACTCATATCGATCTCTGCTGGCGTTAATACTGCTATCCGTTTTACTGCTTCTTTCAAAGATAATGTTTTTCCCGTTGGTACTCTTGAATCTTATTCACTGGAAAAAACTTAAAGGAACAGACAGCTATATAAAGTTCATCTTTTCCTTCTTTGCGATAGCTTTTGTTGCGAGCTGTGCGTTCGTGTCTCTTTATCATGGTAGTTTCATGCCAGATTCTTTTGATTTGATGCGAGCGCCGCTGCATTGCGCAAAGGTCTTTATTAAGTCTATTTGGGAGATGGGGCCATTCTGGTTTCAATCCTATGCAGGTTACAATCTTGGCGCTCTTTCGATTAATGTTTGGCCATTTTGTTTTTGGCTTTACATCATTCTTCAGTCCGTTGTTCTGTTTTATAACGATGAGAATAATAAAAAATTATTCTGCAGTACGGATCGCTTTGTAATGATTGCTGTTGTATTCGTCAATTTCTTCCTGATTGTTATGACGATGAGGAACTGGACTCTTACTGTTGATAAGCGTGAAGATATTATCATGGGGGTCCAAGGACGATATTTATTCCCACTGGTCCTTCCGGTTCTGTTGAATATCTTGCGACCGATAAAATCAAGTTCTGAAGGACATGTCTTGCTTGGTTCTTCATTGATAATGAGTACTATTCTATTTGTTGACTTTATTTCAATTCTTTCTGCGTTTTAGGAGTTAGTGTTTCATGTTGAACCTTCTTGAGGGCATTGGTTACACCGTTAAAGAAGAGGGCTTTTATAACGTCCCCAAGAAGGTCTCCCATGTACTCTCAATGCATAGGCCTCGATTTGATTTTGGCTCTCGCCAAGACAATTCTTTTTTTGATGTTATTTTTATTAATGGATGTGATTATTCCGTTCCGCATCCTATTAGGTACCGTGTCGATCATCAGATTGAGGAACTTGAGGCTGCCGGCTTAACGGTCCAAAAGGTTAATGCCTGGGAGATGGAAAAGGATATTCTTAGGCATGCGCGTACTTTTATTATTTTCCGTTGTCCCCTAAGTGATGAAGTTGAATCTTTAATTAGGCAGGCAAAAAAACTCAATAAGCGTGTTATTTATGACATTGATGATTTGGTTATCGACACTGCTTATACCGATTCTATTCCGTTCGTTAATGCAATGACTGCTCATGATAAGTCTTGCTATGACGATGGAGTCAGGCGAATGGGTGAAACACTGAAGCTTTGCGATTGCGCTATCACTACTACTGAGGGTATGGCGGAAGAACTAAAAAAATATGTTCCCAGGGTCTATATAAATAGAAATGTAGCATCTGAATCGATGATTGATTATTCGAATATTGCTATCTATCGTCGAGATGTACTCCCCAGCTTGCAAAGCTCAAGCGTCTTGCCCGAGGATAGGGTTCCCTATAAGCGAGCGGTTGAGCGAAGGGATGAAAAACAGAAAACTCAGGAAATCAGAATCGGCTATTTTAGCGGAAGCATTACCCATAATGCAGATTTCAATTCAGTGCTCCCAGCATTATCTAAGGTAATGGAGACTCATCACAACGTCACCCTGATGGTGGGCGGGGAACTCGATGTTCCTGATGACTTGATGCCATTTTCTGAACGTATTGTCACGTTCCCATTTTGCGATTGGCGTCGGCTTCCAAATTATATAGCTTCCTGTGATATCAATATCGCTCCTTTGGAGAATACTCTATTCAATCGAGCTAAATCCGAGAATAAATGGATTGAATCATCGCTTGTTAAGGTTCCTACGGTTGCTAGCAATGTTGGCGCCTTTAAGAAGATGATTCAGGATGGCGTTACTGGATTTCTCTGCGATTGTGTTGAGGACTGGTGTGCTGCCCTCAATCGTCTGATATTAGATTCTGATCTTAGGAAGAGCGTCGGCGAATCTGCATATTTATACTGCCATGAGCACTGCACTACTGTTTCGGCTGCTAAAGCAATCCGAGATATTATTGTAAAAGAACAATCTCCCAATCTCGCAATGGTCATGCCGAGCGTGAATACTAGCGGTGGTGTCTTAGTCGCCCTTAGGCATCTGTGCATTCTTCAAGACGCTGGCGTTGATGTATTGTTGCTTAATACTGATGATTCAACAAAGTGGCTTGAAGTTTTCGGACATCGTATTCCTGTTCTTAATCGTGTCGTTCCTAGCGGTAAGCTCGATAAATGTCCTTTGTCGGGTGCAATTGATACCGCAGTTGCAACCCTTTGGGACACTCTTGATTTTGTTAGGCGCTATCCACGTATTGGTAAGAAAAAGTACTTGGTCCAGAATCTGGAGACCGATTTTTATCTTCCAGGAGATAGACTGCGCCTTCAAGCAAATGCCACGTATTTGAATAATGATATTGACTATTTGACAATTTCGCCTTGGTGTGAGGAATGGCTTCAGGACAGGTTCGGTCAGGATTGTAAGTCTGTGCCAAACGGACTTGACCTTGCTGCGTTCCCTCATTCTGTGCGCGATTTTTCTTTGCCCAAAATTAGGATTCTAATTGAGGGGGATTGCGGTTCTGATTATAAAAATGTTGATGAAGCTTTCAGGGTAGTGGAAAGGCTTGACTCTGAAAGATATGAGATTTGGTACATGAACTACACTGGTAAAAAGAAGCCTTGGTACCGTATTGATAATTTCCTCGGCAGAGTACCGCATGATCAAATATCAGACATCTATAACCAGTGTCATATTTTATTGAAGACAAGCATTCTCGAAAGTTTTTCATATCCCCCGCTGGAGATGATGGCGACCGGCGGCTTTGTTGTTGCTGTTCCCAATGGAGGTAATGCAGAGTTCCTTCGCGACGGATTGAATTGCTTGCTTTATGACCGGGGAGATATTGATGCTGCGGTGAGCTGCATTAATCGCATCGTTAATGATCACGGTCTTCGTAAGACGCTGCATGACGGGGGATTGAAGACTGCGGAGGAGAGGGACTGGTCAAAACTGACGGATAGAGTCGTTCGCCTATATGACTGATACTATAGTTTTAATGTGATGGATGCATACTTGCGGCAACGTAGACCTTTAAGTTAACGTTGCCGCAAGCATGCAATGTCTGGCTGCTTTATTTTTTAAGGAGTTATGTTATGAAAGGCATCATCCTCGCCGGCGGGTCCGGCACGCGCCTGTACCCGCTCACGCTCGTGACCTCCAAGCAGCTGCTGCCGGTCTACGACAAGCCCATGATCTACTACCCGCTGTCCACCCTCATGCTGGCGGGCATCCGGGACATCTTGGTCATCTCCACCCCGACCGACCTGCCCAACTTCGAGCGCCTGCTCGGGGACGGCTCGCGCTACGGCGTGAACCTCTCCTACGCGGAGCAGCCCTCGCCGGACGGCCTGGCGCAGGCCTTCACCATCGGCGAGGACTTCATCGGCGGAGAGCCGTGCGCCCTGGTGCTGGGCGACAACATCTTCTACGGCAACGGCCTGTCCCGCCACCTGACGCGCGCCGTCCAGAACGCCGAGTCGGGCCGCGCCACGGTCTTCGGCTACCACGTGGACGACCCCGAGCGCTTCGGCGTCGTGGAGTTCGACCGCGAGGGGAGGGCCGTCTCCATCGAGGAGAAGCCCGAGCGCCCCAAGAGCTCCTACGCCGTCACCGGCCTGTACTTCTACCCGGGCGACGTGGCCGCCAAGGCGCATAGGGTGGAGCCGTCGGCCCGCGGCGAGCTCGAGATCACCACGCTCAACCAGATGTACCTGGAGGAGGGGACGCTGTCCGTGGTCACCCTCGGCCGCGGCTACGCGTGGCTGGACACCGGCACCATGGAGAGCCTGCACGAGGCGGCGGAGTTCGTCCGCGCCGTGGAGCACTCCCAGGACCTGCCCGTGTCCGTGCCCGAGGAGATCGCCTGGGAGAACGGCTGGATCACGACCGCCGAGCTGGAGGAAGCCGCCAAGGCCTACGGCAAGTCGGTCTACGGGCAGCACCTGAAGAAGGTCGCCGCCGGCGAGATCGTCAACAGCCCGCGCGAGTACTAGCGCCAGCTTGTTTTCTTTTAGGGGTCACCGTTTATCTGGTGGCCCCTTTCGTTATGATTACGTTGACCATAAAGATAATATGATTGGGAGTGGATGTGTTAAGCGTCTACTTTGGCGATATGCCAGAAGCGATTTACAACACAGCGACATATTTCAAAAACTCTTACCGGTCTACTTGGATTACGGATCCCTATGCAGTCTCGATAATTAAAGATGTCGATCGATCGGATGTTGTCTCCGAAAACGTCATCGAAAGCCCCGTGCTTGGATCCATCTCCCCACTCCAGCTTTCTGGTGGCGTGAAAACGCTGCTGCTTATGAGATTTGATCGTAAGCATATTTTTAACGCCTCTACCTGTGGTGACAACTGTGCCAAGTGGATTCTTGACATGGCGAAAGACCGCAAGCTCGTTGTGAATCTCTATCATGTGATGGACTTTGGTCGCGAGGATTTTAAAATTAAAGTCGTGAATAGCGGCCGAATCGTTCACAACATGGCCGAATTGATTCACGAGTCGATTCCGTATCTGTAGGTACTGCTTATGAACGGTTCGCATCTCGTTAAGATTTCCCGCCGCAGGGGAACTAAGTACACATTTACCATCAAGCGGAACATCACTATTGTGCGTGGCGATAGTGGCACGGGTAAGACGACACTGTTTGACATGGTCGCAGACTACATGCGAACGGGCGAGCAGTCGGGTGTCTCCTTGCAATGCGATTGTCCCTGTGTCGCCCTGACCGATTATGATTGGCGAAACCAGCTTTCGTCCGTTCATGACTCGATTGTATTTGTCGATGAGGGCTTAAAAGAGATCCATTCTGATGAGTTTGCCCATCATGTGCTGTATTCCTCGAATTATTTCGTGCTGATCTCAAGGGCTGATTTCCCCAATCTTCCGTATAGCGTGGATGAGATTTACAAGATTAAGACGAGCGGAAAATACCATTCCTTCGTCCCTGTTTATCAAGATCGCGGAAATCATCGTTATGCTATTTCCCGATCGGCGCCAAAACAGGACTTTTCTATCCTTCTATGCGAGGACAGTAAGTCTGGTTTCCAGTTCTTTGAACGGCATTTCGCTGATAGTGAGCTTACCTGTGCTTCGGCCATGACGAACAGCGCGATTTTGGGCTGGTTGGATCAGCATTTCGACGATCGCGTGTTTGTTGTCGCGGACGGAGCGGCATTTGGGTGCTATGCGGACCGCGTCCTTAAGCTGCAAGACATTCATCGCGATACTGTTACGGTTTGTCTTCCCGAGTCATTCGAGTGGCTTCTGCTGAGCTCTGGCGTAATTTCAGGGTTAGATGTTAAGGCGGTTTTGGAAACCCCAGAAGCCTTTGTAAACAGTGAGAAGTTTAAAAGCTGGGAAGACTTCTTCTATAAGTACTTACGCGATAAAACTGGGAATTCGGTCTTCCGGTACGACAAAGACTGCATTCCGGAGGCGTTTTGTAGGGGAAGTAATTCTGCGAAGGTCATGGCTCTTATCGCATGCCGAAATGTCCGATAGTTTTGTTGAATAGTGTCGCGGCGTCACTTCCTGCGGCATACTAAAGAAGCTGTACTTGCTTCAGATTGGATTTTCATGTCTGAGATTTTTGAACCTAAGAACATCATCGTCACGGGCGGTTGCGGCTTCATCGGCAGCAACTTCGTGCACTACGTGGTGAAGAACCACCCGGGCGTCCACGTGACCGTCCTGGACAAGCTGACCTACGCCGGCAACCCCGAGAACATCGCGGGGCTGCCCGAGGACAGGGTCGAGCTCGTCGTCGGTGACATCTGCGACGCGGAGCTGCTCGATAGGATCGTCCCCGGCCACGACGCGATCGTGCACTACGCCGCGGAGTCCCACAACGACAACTCCATCGCCGACCCGGAGCCGTTCTTGCGCACCAACGTGGAGGGCACCTTCCGCCTGCTGGAGGCCGTCCGCAAATATGGCGTCCGCTACCACCACGTCTCCACCGACGAGGTCTACGGTGACCTGGCGCTCGACGACCCCGCCAAGTTCACCGAGGAGACGCCGTATAAGCCCTCGAGCCCCTATAGCTCCACCAAGGCGAGTTCCGACATGCTCGTGCGCGCATGGACCCGCACCTACGGCCTGCACACCACGATCTCCAACTGCTCCAACAACTACGGCCCCTACCAGCACGTGGAGAAGTTCATCCCCAGGCAGATCACGAACATCGTCGACGGCGTCCGCCCCAAGCTCTACGGGAAGGGCGAGAACGTCCGCGACTGGATCCACACCGAGGACCACAGCTCCGCGGTGTGGGACATCCTCACCAAGGGCCGCATGGGGGAGACCTACCTCATCGGCGCCAATGGGGAGAAGAACAACATCACCGTCCTTCGCATGATCCTGGAGGCCATGGGCCGCGACCCCGAGGACTTCGACTGGGTCGCCGACCGCCCCGGCCACGACCGCCGCTACGCCATCGACTCGACCAAGCTCCAGCGCGAGCTGGGCTGGAGGCCGGCCCACACCGACTTCGCCGAGGGCCTGAAGGCCACCATCGACTGGTACGTGGCCAACGAGTCTTGGTGGCGCCCCGTCAAGGAGGCCACCGAGGCCCGTTACCGCGCACAGGGCCAGTAGGAGGGGAGAGAGACATGGCAGACATCGCATTCGAGAAGGACCTCGCCGTCGCCGAGACCGGCATCGTGGGCCTCAAGGTCGTCGACCTCGCCGTCCACGGCGACTCGCGCGGCTGGTTCAAGGAGAACTGGCAGCGCGCCAAGATGTGCGCCCTGGGCATCCCGGACCTCAGGGTCGTCCAGAACAACGTCTCCTACAACGACAGCCGCGGCGTCACCCGCGGCATCCACGCGGAGCCCTGGGACAAGTTCATCTCCGTGGCGCGCGGCTCGGTCTTCGGCGCCTGGGTGGACCTGCGCGAGGGCAGCGAGACCTTCGGCAAGGTGTTCACGACCGTTTTGGATCCCAGCAAGGCCATCTACGTCCCGCGCGGCGTGGGCAACTCCTTCCAGGCCCTGGAGGACGGCACCGCCTACACCTACCTGGTGGACGCCCACTGGTCCCTGGAGCTCAAGAGGACCTACACCTTCGTGAACCTCGCCGACCCCGAGCTCGCCATCGAGTGGCCGATCCCGCTCGACCAGGCCACCGTCTCCGAGGCGGACCTCAACCACCCGATGCTGAGGGACGTCGTCCCCATGGCGCCGAAGCGCACCCTCGTCACCGGCTGCAACGGCCAGCTGGGCCATGCGGTGCGCGCGCTCGCCGAGGAGCGCGGCGTCGCCAAGGACTTCGACTTCTGCGACATCGACACCTTCGACATGTCCGACCCGGACGCCTACGCGCAGTACGACTGGTCGCTCTACGGCACCGTGATCAACTGCGGTGCCTACACGGCGGTCGATAAAGCGGAGGCCCCCGAGGGCCGCGTGACCGCCTGGAAGGCCAACGCCACCGGCCCGGCCCTGCTCGCCCGCACCTGCGCCGGGCACGGGATCACCCTCGTGCACGTGTCCTCCGACTACGTCTTCGACGGCACGGCCGAGGTCCATACCGAGGACGAGCCCCTCAGCCCGCTGTCCGTCTACGGCCAGACCAAGGCCGCGGGCGACATTGCCGTGGCCGGCTGCCCCCGCCACTACATCATGCGCAGCTCCTGGGTCATCGGCGAGGGGCACAACTTCGTCAAGACGATGAAGGCGCTCTCCGACCGCGTCGCCGACCCGGACGACAAGCTGGACCAGGTCACCGTCGTGGACGACCAGCTGGGCCGCCTGACCTTCACGCGCGACATGGCGCGGGCCATCTTCCATGTGCTGGGGACGCACGCCCCCTACGGCACCTACGACTGCACCGGCTCCGGCGCCGTGAAGTCCTGGGCCGACATCGCCCGCGCCGTCTTCGAGGCCGCCAACGGCAACGGGGACAAGGTCGTGCCGGTCAGCACCGCCGACTACTACGGCGGCGCCGAGGGACCCGTCGCCCCGCGCCCGGTCCACTCCGCGCTCGACCTTTCCAGGCTCGAGTCGGTCGGGTTCCACATGCCCGACTGGGAGGAAGAGCTTGGGGAGTACCTCAAGACGCTCTAGCCGCTATCAACTTTTCGAGAGTAAAAGCCGCCGTTCTTTAACGGCGGCTTTTCTTGTTGATGGCTATCTGCGCAGTGGTGCCAATAGTATTTTGCGGAAGATCTTTCACTCGCTTGGCGTGGTGGCGGACCTGCCGGGCTGGTCATCGTAGGCGTATTTGCTGTACACGTTGACCTCCCACTGCTTTTTTTCGACCTTTGCCACGGAATCGAGGATGAAGCCGGTCGCAAGGCTCAGACCGCACAGGAACATAAACGACGCGGCGAGCATGGCGGTGGGGAAGCGCGGAACGAGGCCGGTCTGGAAATACTCGACAACGATGGGCGTGCCCAAGGCGAGGCCGATCACCGCAAACAGAAGCGCGACGAGGCTGAAGAACTTCAGAGGGCGGTAGTCCTTGAACAGCGTGCCAATCATCGCAACGACTTTAATGCCGTCGCTTACGGTATTGAGCTTGGACTCGGAACCTTCCGGACGGTCGCGGTACTCGATGGGCACATCTTTGATGCGCCAGCGGTGGTCGACGGCGTGGATCGAGAGCTCGGTTTCGATCTGGAAGCCCTCGGAAAGCACAGGGAAGGTTTTAACGAACGGGCGGCTCATGGCACGGTAGCCGGTCATGACGTCATCGAAGCTGTAGCCATAGATCCACTTGATCATGGCGCGGACCAGATTGTTGCCAAAGCCGTGGAAGGCACGCTTGTTCTCCTCGGCATAGGTGCCGTTGGAAAGGCGGTCGCCTACAGTCATATCGGCCGTGCCGTTGAGGATAGGCTCGCAGAGGGCTTTGGCCGCCTCGGCGGGGTAGGTGTCGTCTCCGTCGACCATCAGGTAGCAATCGGCGTCGATGTCGCGAAACATCTGGCGGCACACGTTGCCCTTTCCCTGGCGCGGCTCAAAACGCACCGTGGCGCCGTGCTCTGCCGCGATGTGTGAGGTGTCGTCCGACGAGTTGTTGTCATATACGTAGACCGTCGCTTGAGGAAGCTCGCGATGAAAGTCGTCGATGACTTTTCCGATGGTGACTGCCTCGTTGTAACAGGGGATAATAACGGCAATCGTTTGCTCGGCCATGAAGGTTCCTTTGGTCGCGTACAATCGAATCGTTTGTTTCGTGGTTAGGATGGGCGCATTGATTCGAGAGTTCAGGTTATTAGACGTGACACGTGCTGTTTTGCTGGTTGCAGCAAGTATCGTTACGGTGACGTATTGTAGTGGTTCCTTTGCCCTGTTTCCATCGGTCTTGGCGTGCATTGCGATAATCGCATCATTGGTTTACTTCAAAAAGTTGGGATGCAGGGATTTTGCATTTCCGTCTCTTGTTGGTCGAGTTAGCTGTCTTATGAGCTCCCTTGCATTTTCGTTTGTTCTTGTGTTGGGAGCTCATATTCGCGTGGCCGAACCGGTGATAGCTGGCGGGGTTAACGAGAATTATATCGAGCCGTATTCCGTGTATGATGTCGTCGCTTTTTGCATGATGACGGCGCTGGTCTTTTGGATTTTGTCGGCTTTGGTTCAGCTGTCTGGCTGTGGTCGTCGTTGTGCCTTCGTTAAGAAGTTTCAGAGGGCGAATGGCGGTGATACGTTCGTTCCTGTTTCGGTCTCGTCCGTTGCAATCCGTGCCCTTGTCATTTTTCTTCTGTATCTACCGTTCTTTATGAGGTATTGCCCCGGCCTGTTTTTTGGCGATACCTTTTCTTCGTTCGCTCAGATTATGGGGTGGAATCCCCTGAGCAACCATCATTCGGTTGCTTTCACTTTGATGATGGGCGCTTGCATCAAGATTGTCGGGTTGTTTGGGCTAGGCCTTTCGGCGGGCGTTGCATTGCTGACGGTATTTCAGATGGCCTGCGTTTCCTGTACGTTTGGCTATCTTGCTCTTTGGGTGACTTCCCGCCTGGGGGTTTCTGTTCGTTGGTCCTGGCTGCTCGTAGCTCTATTTGGCTTGTCTCGGTATTGCGCACTATATTCAGTGGCGCTCTGGAAGGACCCACTGTTTTCTTGCTGCCTTGTTTTGGTGGTGGCCATGCTTACTGATGCCGTTTTGGAGCATGGGTCTCGATTGGGTACGCCGCGTCTGCTTGTATTTGGCCTGCTTTCGCTGGGCGTCATGCTGCTGCGTAATAACGGTCTGTATATTTGCGCTGCGCTATGTATCGTGCTTGCAATAATTGCGGTACTGGGCCTACTTGGCCGCACTGCTCCGATGGAGTCGGCTTTCCGTATGGCTGTTCCTCTTGGATTGGCGATAGTTGCATGCTTGGTGATTACGGGTCCCGTGTACTCGGCGATGGGCGTTGTTCCGTCGGAGGATGTTGAGTCAGTGGGTATTCCGCTTGCCCAGATGGCCCGCGTTGCCGCGCTTGATGGTGATATGACCGAGTCCGATCGTTCTTATATGAACGAGCTGCTTCCAATAGGTCTTTATAAGGATGTGTATCGTCCCAGTTTAATTGATCCGCTTAAATGGAATGAAGGCTTTAATTCGGAGCATTTAAAAGATGGATTTTGGACCCATTGGGTCTCGATGCTTTTGCGCAATCCTTCTATCTATTTTGAGGCGTGGGAACTACAGACGTTTGGTTTTTGGGCCCCAAATGTAAAGGGTGCCGACGGCCTGCCTGAAAACTTTCTCATGGGCGTTCCATATAACCTTGTGGCCGACGCAAAGGCTTCTACGGGAGTTACATTTCGCAACTTGCTTGCACCCTTTGGCGATGGTGTCGATGTGGCGATTGGACTGAGCGCTTGGTCTATTTCTGGCGCAGTTGTCTTTTGGTTGCTCATGTTTTCGACAGTACTGTTGGTGTCTTGTGGTCGCGCAAGGTTTGCTTTGCCGCTTTTGCCTTTTTTTGTTGTTGTACGGGACGCTCTTTATTGCAAGCCCCATTTGGTATTGGCCTCGTTATATCGTTGCGGCACAATTTGGCCTTCCGGTTGCGTTTGTGGCGGTTGCTCGTGGTCTGTTGTTTGGTAAGGAAAGCACCGCAAATGATGTTGTGGGTTAGTTCTCCAGTTTTGCTACGCCGCCCTATGGCTTTGAGGGCGGGTCTATACTGTTCGGTTGTCAACGATTACGAGTAAAGGAGTTGCATCCGTGTCGGATCAGACAAAGCAACAAGAAACTCGCAGTCTGCCTGCGACGTTTGCCAAGAACGAATTTGAGAAGGACGCGTTTATCCTTCGTCAGCTGGTTACCAAGGATTTTAAGATCAAGTATCGCCGTAGCGTTCTGGGCGTCGCATGGTCGGTGCTCAATCCGTTGCTGATGATGATTGTCATGGCCATCGTGTTCTCGACGATTTTTGCCCAGGGCCGCAATGGCTCGATTACGCCCGAGATGTACCCGCTGTATTTGATCGTGGGTAACGTCACCTTTGCCGTCATGTCCGAGTCTACGAACCAGGCTCTGACGTCGATCGTGGGTGCTGCCCCGCTGCTCAAGAAGGTCAAGGTTCATCGCTGGGTCTTCCCGGTGCAGAAGGTACTCTTCTCGCTGGTTAATTTTGCTTTCTCGCTGGTCGCCGTTGCCATTGTTATGCTGTGGTTCCACGTTATGCCATCTTGGCATCTCATTCTGCTGCCTGTTTGCCTACTTTTGCTCATGTGCTTCTGCATGGGCCTGGGCATGATGCTCTCCGCTCTCACGGTCTTCTTCCGTGATGTCATGCATCTGTGGAGCGTTGTCATCACGGCGTGGACCTATATCACGCCCATCTTTTGGACGACCGATTTTGTTGCGCAGATGCCCCATATTGTCCGTATCTTGGTATATGCGAACCCCATGTACAACTATCTGCAGTTTATGCGCGATATCTTCCTGTTCCAGACTACGCCCTCGCTTATGACGTTTGGTATGTGCGTCGCTTGGGCGGTTCTTGCGCTTGTTATTGGCTACACCGTGTTCCATAAGTCCGAGCGCAAGTTCATCCTCTACATCTAAGGAGTGCTGTGATGACTGAATCTGTTGTTGATTACAGCGAGCAGCCTCTGGCTGTCGAGGTCGACGACGTCACCATGATCTTTAACATGGCGTCCGAGTCGCTGACCAACCTCAAGGAGTACTTCATCAAGCTTGCCAAGCACGAGCTGTTCTTTGAGGAGTTTAGGGCGCTTAAGCACATCTCGTTCGATATTCATCGCGGCGAGGTCGTGGGTCTGGTCGGCACCAATGGCTCCGGCAAGTCTACGATGCTCAAGATCATTGCTGGCGTGCTTGAGCCTAGTGAGGGCAGCGTTAAGGTACACGGTAACATCGCGCCGCTGATTGAGCTTGGCGCCGGCTTTGACCCCGAGCTGACCGCCCGCGAGAACATCTATCTGAACGGCGCTCTGCTCGGATATACCAAGGAGTTCATCGATGCCAACTTTGACGGCATTATTGAGTTCGCTGAGCTTCAGAACTTTGTCGATATGCCGCTCAAGAACTTCTCCTCGGGCATGGTGGCGCGTATCGCCTTTGCAATCGCGACGATTACCGAGCCCGATATTCTGATCGTTGACGAGACGCTGTCCGTCGGTGATGTGTTCTTCCAGCAGAAGTGCGAGGACCGCATCCAGCACTTTATCCAGAGCGGCGACGTGACGGTTCTGTTCGTTTCGCACTCCATGGAGCAGGTTGAGCGCATCTGCCAGCGTGCCGTTTGGATTGAGAAGGGTGACCTTCGCATGGACGGCCCGGTCGATGAGGTCTGCAAGGCGTACCGCGAGCAGTTCAACTAGGTTATAATTATTTGCGCCTGACAGGCTTGCGCTTGCTTTGGCGTGCGGTTATTTGCTCCATTAGCTCAGTTGGATAGAGCAGGGGACTTCTAATCCCAAGGTCGACGGTTCGAATCCGCCATGGAGCACCATCGTTTATTAAGCCCGGATCGCTTGGTGGTCTGGGCTTTTTTCGTCTTGCTGATGTGGATTGGCCTTTCAGCGACTCCAACGCATGGGCGTAGCCTTGGTTTTAAACGTTTTGCGTGGCTTACTGCTCTGCCCTCGAACACTCCGATAAGTCTTTCGCAACCGCATTCAGCGATTACGGCAATAGAACTTAGTGCGGCATTCTAGTCGCATCTTCAACATCCAGAAAATCATTCGTGGCGCCAACAAACTCCTGCATGTTCCTGACGATGCAGCCATCGTTATCGATGCGAATCTCAAAACGCTTCCAGGGGAACTTCATGACGTGGTAAAGGGTTACCAGCACATCCTGTTCTTTGCCAATTTTGAGCAGCCAACGGGCGCAGTTATCGCCGCAGGTGGAAGCATTAAAGACCATGTTGGGGAGATTGCGGACAAGCAGGAGCGTCTTTACTCCGCCGGATAACTCGAGCGGGCTGATCGAGCCCAGCTGCTTGCTTATGATGTTGTGAGAGCCGATGAACTCCGATCCGTCAACGCCTTTAATAATTTGCGCAGCCATGGGGTCTTCGAACCATGAATCCAAGTACGAGTTCCTAAAGAAGGTCTTGGTATCGTAGATGGAGCCGGGGTAATTTCCCAGATGAATGCTCAGCATGCGGGTCTCCAGACATTGTGTGACTGCAACGATTATATGCCAGTAATAAAATGCCGGCAGCAGCGAGATTGCTGCTGCCGGCACTGGCGTTGTAGTCACGCGAATCAGCGTTCGTGAATTGTCACCGTTTGCTTACTTTTCGAGATGCTCCCTCAGCAGCTCCATCGCGTGTGCGTAGCCCTGGAGGCCTTCGCCGGTGATGGTGACGAAGCAGGCTAGGCGCGCATAGCTCACTTGACGGAAGTCTTCGCGCGTCTCTACGGCGCTAATGTGGACCTCCACAGCCGGGATGGCGACGGCTTTGAGCGCGTCCAGGATGGCCACGCTTGTGTGCGTGTAGGCGGCCGGGTTGATGACGATGCCGTCGACCTTTCCGTAAGCCTCCTGGATCTTGTCGACGATGCTGCCCTCGTGGTTAGACTGGAAGACCTCGACCTCGTCGAAGCCCTGTGCGGCACCCGCTTCCTGGCAGATCTGCACTAAGCGATCGTAGTTGTCGCTGCCGTAGATGCCTGGCTCGCGAATGCCGAGCATGTTGAGGTTGGGGCCGTTAATGACGAGTGCTTTCATGGTTGCTTCCTTTGCAGTTGAAAAACCACCACAAAGGTGCCTGCCCCCTTTGTGGTGGTTTTGGTTAGAGAGCGGGTGGGAGGGTGTCGAGGAGGGCATGGGCGGTGTTGGCGGCGCAGTCGCGTGAGTCGATGATGTAGTCGGCCCAGGCGCGGTAGCGCGGCATACGCTGCTCGGCCAGCTTGTCGATGCCGTCGCGCGCGGTGATGGGGCGGCCCTTGTGGGCGAGCTCGTCGAGCTTGCGGTTGAGCATCACGATCTGGCTGTTCTGGTGCAGCAGCGGGTAGTTCTCGTCGCGCGTTACCACGCCGCCGCCGGTGGAGAGCACCAGGCCGCTGCGCTTGGAGATGTCGGCCAGCGCCGCCGTCTCCTGCTCGCGGAAGGCGGCCTCGCCGCGCTTGACGATAAAGTCGGCACAGGGCATGCCCAGTCGCTCCTCGAGGGCGCGATCCAGGTCGATGTGCTCGCGACCCGTGAGCAGGGCGATCTGCTCGCCCACGCGGGTCTTGCCCGAGCCCGGCATGCCGATCAGCGCGATGTTCTGTTCGCGGCGTGACAGGCGCTCCGTTACGTCCAGGATGCGCTCGCGCGGGGTGACTTGGCCGGTGTAGCGCTCGACAGCTTGTGCCGCCTGGGCAACAAGCATGAACAGGCCACCGATGCAGGTGATGCCGCGGCGCTCGGCCTCGAGCATGAGTCCCGTGCGAGCGGGGTTGTAGACAATGTCGATAACGCCCTCGAGCGCATCGAGCCCTTCGAGTGTGCAAGGCGCGTCGGGGCAGTGGGGGAACATGCCGGCAGGCGTGCAGTTGACGAGCAGGGCGGCGTCGGACTGCTGCGCGATGTTGCTGTAGTTGACTTCGCTCGTGCGACCCACGGGTACGACGATGGCGCCCATGTCTCCCAGCACCATACTTGCCGTGGTGCCGGCGCCGCCGGTGGCACCGAGCACGAGGGCCTTCTTGCCGGCAACCTCAACGCCCAACTCCTCGACCAGGCACCGAAAACCAAAGTAGTCGGTGTTGTCGCCGCGCAGGCGACCGTCAGGTAGGCGTGTGATGGTGTTGACGTTGCCCATGCGCTCGGCCAGGGGACTCAACTCGTCCAGGTAGTCCATGACGGCGCGCTTGTAGGGGATGGTCACGTTGGTGCCCTCCCATTCGTCGCCGGTCATAAAGGCCTGGAGGTCCTCGGGCTCGCGCTCAAAGCGCACGTACTCAAGCCCCGCGAGCTCCTTGTAGATGGTCGGGGTGTAGCTGTGGCCCAGCACACGGCCCAGTACGCCGTAGGGACGGGTTGCGGCGGTATCGGTCATCTAGAGCACCTCCGTGTAGCTGCCAAAGTAGGTGAAGCTCTCGCACACGTCGTCGATGGAATCGAGCAGGTCGTCGAGGGCCTTGCTGCCAAAGGGGCAGTCCAGATCAAAGTAGAACATAAACTCAAAGTCGCGGCCGGGGATGGGGCGGCTCTCGAGCTTGATGAGGTTGATGCTGAGCGCGTAGAAGCGCTCGAGCACGCGATAGAGGGCACCCGGCTCATTGGCCGTGGTGATCATGAGCGAGGTGCGGTTGGCACCGGGATAGACGCGCGGCTCGCGGCTGATGACGACAAAGCGCGTGTAGTTGTTGTCAGAGTCCTGGATATTGGGTTCCAGCACCTCCAGGCCATAGAGTGCCGCGCAGCTACGCGATGCGATGGCGGCAACATCGGTGCGCTCGGAGCTGGCGACCATCTCGGCCGACATGGCGGTGTTGGGGTACTTGGTGGCGTGCAGATCGTGCGCCTCGATAAAGCCGGCGCATTGCGCGATGGCCTGACCGTGGCTATAGACCTCACGAACATCCTGCAGCTTGGTGCCGGGCTTGACGAGCAGGTTGTGGTCGATCTTGAGGCGCAGCGAGCGCACAATGTGGAAGTCGAACTGCGCGAGCAGGTCGTAGACTGCGTTGACCGAGCCTGCGGTGGAGTTTTCGATGGGCAGTACGCCAAACTCGCAGAAGCCCTCGCGCACAGCGCGCATGACACCTTCGAAGGTGTCGAAGAACGCGATATCGGGCACGTCGAAGAGCTTGGACGCGGCGATTTGGCTGTAGGCGCCTTCCACGCCCTGGCAGGCAACGGAGGCCGTTTGAGGGAAGGGTGTGTCAAAGGCCGTGGCCGTGGCGTGGGCCTTTTGCGACACCGTGATGCCCTTGAGCTCATTGATGTAGCGCTGCTGCTCGGCCTTGCTCATGCTCATGAGGAGGCGGAACAGCGTGATTGTCTGCGCCTCGTAGCGTTCGGGCGCGCGGCCGGCAAGGTTGTTGAGCTTGGAGCGCTCGCGGGCGGGGTCGAAGACAGCCTTGCCCATCTCGATTTTTGATTTGGCGACTTCGGTGGCAATGTCCATGCGTTCGACAAAGCTATTGAGGAGCGTGGTGTCGATGCCATCGATGGCCTGGCGGATGTCGGCAAGGTCCATAGGGACCCCTTTCACGTGTCGGGGCTGCAGTGATTTTTCTGGGACGGGGATTAAATAATCATTGTGTACCTAATGATTATTTAATCCCCGTCCCAGAAAAATCACTGGGTGGGCGTGGGGGCCGGAGTTGGCCCCCACGGGGATTAACTAGCGCTGGGCGGCGTCTTCTAGGAGGGCGTCCCAGATGGCCAGCGCTGCGGCTGCTTCGGCTACGGGGACGGCGCGCGGGACGATGCAGGGATCGTGGCGGCCGTGGACCGAGAGCTCGGCATTTTCCATAGCGTCCATGTCCACCGTCTGCTGCTCGCGGCCAATGGAGGGCGTGGGCTTTACGGCCATGCGCCACATGACGGGTGCGCCGGTTGAAATGCCTCCGAGGATGCCGCCGGCATTATTGGACTCGACCTCGATCTTGCCAGTCTCGGCATCGATGCGATATGGGTCGTTGTTCTCGCTGCCGCGCATGGCGGCTACGGCAAAGCCCATGCCAAACTCCACGCCCTTTACGGCGGGAATGCCAAACGCTATCTGCGCGATGCGGTTCTCGATGCCGTCGAACATGGGGTCGCCGATGCCCGCGGGAAGCCCGTAGATGCCGCACTCCACGATGCCGCCGATGCTGTCGAGCTCGTCGCGCGCGGCCAGAATCTCCTCGCGCATGCGACCGGCGGCCGCGGCGTCGATGCAGGGCAGGTCGTTCGTAAGGATTGCCTTGCGGTCGGCCTCGCGATAGACCATATCGTCCATCGGCAGGTCGGAGATACCGCCGATCTGCGCGACGTGCGCCATGACCTTGATGCCACGGGCCTCGAGCGCCTGCAGCGCGATGCCGCCGGCGATGCACAAGGGAGCCGTCAGACGACCGGAGAAGTGTCCGCCGCCGGCGACGTCGTGCATGTTGTGGTACTTCACGCGCGCCGGAAAGTCTGCGTGCCCGGGGCGGGGCTTGCGGCGCAGCTCGGAATAGTCCTTGGAGCGCGTGTTGGTGTTCTCAATAATCGCGGCGATGGGTGCGCCGGTGGTGTGTCCATCGACCACACCGGCGATGATATGCGCGGCGTCGGCCTCGCGGCGCTTGGTCGCGGTCTCGTCGCGACCGGGGGCGCGACGGTCCAAAAAGGCCTGCAGCTGCTCCTGGTCAATGGCAATACCGGCAGGAATGCCGTCGAGTGAGCAGCCGATAGCAGGGGAGTGCGACTGGCCGAAGATGCTTAAGTGCAAGACGTTGCCAAAGGTCGAGGACATGCTATTCCTCCTCGAGCGAGACCTTGCCGCCCAACAGGCGGTAGTGGTCGAAGAAATCGGGATAGGACTTGTTGACGGCCTCGGCGCCGTGGATCACGACCTCGCCGGTGGCGCGGCTCGCGGCGATGGCGGCCATCATGGCGATGCGGTGGTCGTTGTGCGAATCGACCTCGCCGCCGGTTAAGGCATCGACGCCCTTGATGATGAGGTCGTCACCGGCAATACGCACCTGCGCGCCCAGCGCGGTGAGCTCGCGGGTGGTGGTGACCAGACGGTCAGATTCCTTGATGCGCAGGCGTGCGCAGTCACGGATGAACGTGCGGCCCTGAGCCAGCGATGCTACGGCCGAGATGACGGGCACCAGGTCCGGGATGTCGTGGGCACTCATCTCAAAGCCGGCGAGCTTGTCGGACTGCACCGTTGCGGCGTTCGTGGAGCGCACGATGCGGGCGCCAAAGCGCGAAAGCGCGGCGAGCACGTTGCGGTCGCCCTGTGCGGAGCTCAGCGACACGCCCTCGACGGTGATGGGGTCGGTGCCGATGGCGCCGGCGCACAGCCAAAAGGCCGCATTGGACCAATCGCCCTCGACCGCTACGCTGCCGGGCGTGCGGTACGAGCCGCTGTTCACGCGGAAGTTCGTGACCTCGGGCTGGCCGTCCTTGGCCGGAATACGCTCGACGTTGACCTCGACACCAAAGGCCTTCATGGCCTGGATCGTCAGGTTGATATAGGGGCGGCTCTCGATAAGGCCGGTCACCTGCACGCAGGAGGGCTGGGCCAGCAGCGGGGCCGCCAGCAGCAGGCCGGAGATATACTGCGAGCTCACGTTGCCCGGAAGCACAAAGGTGCCCGGGCGCATACGGCCGCTTGTCTTGAGCGGAAAACCGCCCAGGCCCTGCAGGTCGCAACCGGCGGCAATGATCTCGTCCGAGAGCGGGGAGAGCGGGCGGGCACCCAGGCGGCCCTGGCCCACGAAGGTGGCCTCCGCGCCCAGCGCGCAGGCGACAGGCAGCATAAAGCGCAGCGTGGAGCCGCTCTCGCCGCAGTCGAGCGTGCCGCCGGCAAGGGCCTTGAGCAGGCCAAATTCAATGCTCTTCATGGTGGGGTGGACCTGGAAGCCGTCCTCGACGGTCTCGATGCGGGCGCCGAGCGCCGTGAGGCAGCGCACCGTGGCCTCGATATCGGCGCAGGTCGTGTTACAGGTAACGTGCGTCTCGCCGTTGGCAAGCGCGGCGCAGATGATGAGGCGATGAGCCATCGATTTGGACGCGATGGCGGGAACGGTGCCCTTGAGCGGGGACGGGGTGATGCGGGCTAACATGCGGAAACGTCTCCCTTCTGGCCGAGGCCCTCGGCAATCAAATCGTGGAAGGTGGAAAGCGGCGTGCGGTCGATGCTGCAACGGCCAATGCCGTGCGGAATTACCAGGTCGATGGTGTCGCTCGCGCGCTTTTTGTCGTGGAGCGCCTCGGCAAAGACGGCATCGGCATCTAGGCTGCAGCGGGTCTTGAGGCCGTGGCGGGCGCAGAGCTCCTCAATACGATCGGGCAGCTCGGCATCGCAAACGCCATGCAGGGCTGCGGCGCGCGTGATGATGCCCATGCCAATCGATACGCAGTTGCCGTGGCCGAGCTCAAAGTGCTCGCAGGCCTCGACGGCGTGTCCGGCGCTGTGTCCAAAGTTGAGCAGCTTTCGCTGGTTGGTCTCGCGCTCGTCGGCAACGACCACGGCGCGCTTAATGTCGATATTGCGGGCGATGATGAGCGCCACACGGGCCACGTCGCGGTTCAGCAGCTCCAGCGTGAGCGGGGTCTTCTCAAGCTCGGCGAAGAGCTCGGGGTCGGCGATCACGGCGTGCTTGACGACCTCGCCGCAGCCGTCGGCGAACTGCTCGGGCGTGAGGGTTGCCAGGCACCCCACGTCGGCGATGACCACGCTCGGCTGCCAAAAGGCGCCGGCCAGGTTCTTGCCGGCTGCCAGGTCGATGGCCGTCTTGCCGCCGACCGACGAATCCACCATGGCGAGCAGACTTGTGGGAATCTGCACAAACCTGCAGCCGCGCATGTAGGTGGCGGCCACAAAGCCCGCCACGTCGCCCACGACGCCGCCGCCGAGCGCCACGATCACGTCGGAGCGCGAAAGCTCGTGCTCGGCCACAAACTCCAAAATGGCAACATAGGTCTCGGCACGTTTATGGGCCTCGCCGGCCTCGAAGGTGCAGATGCTCACCTCGTAGCCTGCGGCCTCCAGGCTCTGCTTAACGGGCATCTGGTAGAGGGGGCCTACGTTGGTGTCCGTCACGATGACGGCGCGGGTGCCGCCGGCGGTGGCACGGACGAGCGGGCCTGCCTGCTCTAGCAAAAACGTGCCCACATGCACCTGGTAGGGGCGTGCGGTGTCGATATCGATGGTAATCGCCATAAGCTTCGGTCCTTTCGACCTGGCGTGATGGGTGGTCTAGTGGGAGGCCTCGTCGTCGAGCGCGCGCTTGATGCGGTCGCCCTCGGCAAGGAGATTTTCCAGATAGCGCTGGTCGCGGTCTTTAAGGGCGCGGCTATAGGCGCAGAGCGATTCGATCAGATGGTCGATCTCGAAGGCGAGCGCATCGGCGTCGTCGATCATGAGCTCGGACCACATCTGAGGATTGAGGTGTGCCACGCGGGTGAGGTCGCGGTAGCTGCCGGCCGAAAAGCCGTGGTGGACCTGGGCGGTCGGGCTCTTAACATAGGCGTTGGAGACGACGTGCGCGAGCTGGCTTGTAAAGGCGATGACGCGGTCGTGCTCGGCGGCACTCGTTACGCTGAACTTGCCAAAGCCTAAGGGACGTACCATCTCGCGCACCTGGCCCAAAAGCTCCAGCTTAAGTGCGTCGTCCACTGCGGGCGGTACAAGCACGAGCGGTGCGTCCTGGAACAGGTCGGCGCGGGAATGCGCGTAGCCCGAGAACTGCGTGCCCGCCATGGGATGCGCGCCGACAAAGTAAAAACCGTGCTCGCGGGCAAGCTCAAAGGCGCGCTCGCACACGATGCCCTTGACGCCCACGGTGTCGATCACCACGGGGCCCATGATGGCCTCGGTGTCGGTGGCGTCGGCGAGTGCCTGGGCGTGCGCCTCGAGCCACTCGATGCAGGCCTCGGGGTAGCATGCCAGGACGATGATGTCGCATTCGCCGAGCGTCTCGTCGTTGAGCTCGCCGGCAACGGTGCCCATGCTGGCGGCCGTCATGACGTCGTCATCGGGGTCCCAGGCCAGCACGCGGACGCCCGCCTGCGCATAGCCGCGGGCAAAGCTGCCGCCGATGAGGCCCAGGCCCACGATGCCGGCGCACTTGGGGCCACCCTGGTTAACGCGTGCGTTTCTCACCGTACCCATGGCCTACTCCTGAACGGTCTCTTGGCAGACGACCTCGCGGATGGCGCGGATGCGGTGCATGGTGTCGTCGAACTGGTCGGGGGTGAGGGCCTGAGCGCCGTCGGACCAAGCGTGGCTCGGGTCGTCGTGGACCTCGATCTCCAGACCGTTGGCGCCGCAGGCGGTCGCGGCGAGCGCCATAGGCTCGACATAGCGGGTGTAGCCGGTGGCGTGGCTGGGGTCGGCGACGACGGGCAGGTGCGACAGGTGGTGCAGCACCGGCACGGCGTTGAGGTCGAAGGTGTTGCGGGTGCGGGTCTCGAAGGTGCGGATGCCGCGCTCGCACAGGATGACGTTGTCGTTGCCCTCGCTCATGATGTACTCGGCTGCCATAAGCAGCTCGTCGACGGTGCCGGACATGCCGCGCTTGAGCAGAATCGGGGTCTGCGTCTTGCCGACCTCCTTGAGCAGGGGAAAGTTCTGGGCGTTGCGAGCGCCGATCTGCATGACGTCGATCTTCTTGTCGAGGAAGACCTGTACGTCGCGCGGGTCCATGATCTCGGTGACGATCGGCATGTCGAGCTCGGCGGATGCCTCGCACAGCAGGTCCAGGCCGGCGGGGCCCATGCCCTGGTAGGCGTACGGGGAGGTGCGGGGCTTGTAGGCGCCGCCGCGCAGCATCGTGGCGCCGGCGGCCTTCACGCGGCGGGCGATGCGGATGAGGTTCTCGCCCTCGACGGAGCACGGGCCGGCGATGACCTGGAACTGGTCGCCGCCGATCTTGACGCCGTGGCCGCAGTCGATGACGGAGTCCTCGGGGTGGAACTTGCGGTTGGCGCGCTTGAACGGCTCGGAGACGCGCTGCACGCGCTCGACGACGTCCATGGACTCGAGCAGGAACGGGTCGATCTTAGTCGTGTCGCCCACCAGGCCGATGATGGTCTCGTTCTCGCCGCGCGAGACGTCGGTCTTGAGTCCCTTTTTCTCAATCCAACTAACAATGTGGCTTACGGCCTCGTCGCTGGCGCTCTGCTTTAAAATCGCAATCATGGTGTGCCTCTCACCTCGATGGATAACCCTTGCAAAAACGGCCCGCATCGCGAGCCGTATTATATGGTGCATGAGAGTTTATACTATCTGACTCGCTTTTGCCGCCTAAAGCGCGCCGTCGCGGCGCGTCTCCCACGTAATTGCAAAGCTTTTTCTATTATTTTGTTAGCCCGTGGCGCACTTGGGTATAATGCCAACCGTTCGCCCTATTAGCTCAGGGGATTAGAGCGTCTGCCTCCGGAGCAGAAGGCCGTTGGTTCGAATCCAACATGGGGCACCATCGAACGTAAGACCGTCCGAACCTCGCATGGTCCGGGCGGTTTTCTTATACCGACGCGACATGATGGGACGTGGTATGGCAACAACGGATATCGAGCGCGGACTCTCGACCGCCGAGGTCGAGGAGCGCATCGCCGCCGGTAAGATCAACCGCAACATGGAGCTCAAGACCAAGTCGGTCCGCGAGCTCATCATCGAGAACCTCTGCACGCTGTTTAACTTGATCAACGTGGTCTTGGCGATTTTGGTGTTGCTGACCGGTTCGTTTAAGAACCTGACGTTCCTGTTCGTGGTGTTCTTGAACACGGCAATTGGCGTCATTCAGTCCATGCGTTCTGAGCGGATGGTCGACAAGCTTACGCTGCTCACCTCTAAGAAGGCCATCGCGGTGCGCGACGGCGCCGAGGTGGAGCTCGACCTGGACCAGATCGTGCTCGACGATATCATTCGCCTGGGGCGCGGTGACCAGATTCCCGCCGACGCCGTGGTTGTGTCTGGCGAGGCGCTCGTCAACGAGAGCCTGCTGACGGGCGAGAGCGACCTCATCAAGAAACAGCCAGGCTCCGAGCTCATGAGTGGCAGCTTTATCGACTCGGGCCTGCTGCGCGCCCGCGTGATCCATGTCGGCGCCGATAACTACGTGGCAAAGATCAACAACGAGGCCAAGTACGTCAAAAAGGTCAACTCCGAGATCATGAATGCGCTGAACGCCATCGTGCGGTTCGCGAGCATTATCATGATTCCGCTTGGTCTGGCGCTCTTTTCCTCGAGTGTGAGCGAGCTGTGGGATGCCGCGGGAACCCCGGGCGATAGCGCGCTTTCCTGGTGTTTCTCCGAGCTGCTGGCCGGTCGAGTGCCTTCTTCGGCGCTGCTGTCCACGGTGGGTGCCCTGCTGGGCATGATTCCGCAGGGCCTGGTGCTGCTGACCTCGTCGGTGCTCGCGATTGCCACGGTGCGCCTGGCGCGTCGTAAGGTGCTGGCACAGCAGCTCTACTGCATCGAGACGCTCGCGCGCGTCGACGTTTTGTGCCTGGACAAGACGGGCACCATTACCTCGGGCCGTATGGAGGTCGAGGGTACCTACCCGCTGCCTGTTGAGGGTGTTGGCTTTGGCACGGACTCTGACGAGGCTGCTGTCCCCGTCGAGACCACGGTGCTCGACTTTGCTCTCGCCAACGTGGCGCGTGCGACCTCGGCAGATGCCAACGAGACCTGTCAGGCGCTGCTCAACTACTACGCCGATCGCCCGGTTGAGGTGTCCGAGCCGCTGTCGGTCATTCCGTTCTCGTCGTCCAAAAAGTGGAGCGGCGCGTCGTTTGTGCAGGGCTCCTATGTGATGGGCGCCGCGCAGTTTGTGCTCTCTGATCGCACATTTGCACAGGTCGAGAATCGTGTGGCCGAGCTCGCCGATACCTGCCGCGTGCTCGTGGTGGCACGCGTGGACGGCTTTACGCCCGACGGCGATATGGTGGGCGAGGCCGAACCCGTGGGCTTTGTGACCATTCGTGACGAGATCCGCACCTCGGCAGCCGAGACTATCGGCTACTTTAACGAGCAGGGCGTGACCCTCAACGTGATCAGCGGCGACGACCCGCGTACGGTGTCGTCGATCGCGCGCGTGGTGGGCGTGCCGGGCGCCGATGCCTACGTCGACGCCACGACGCTCGATACGCCTTCCAAGCTCGACGCGGCGGTGGACCGCTATCACGTCTTTGGGCGTGTGACGCCGCAGCAGAAGCGCGAGCTCGTACAGGCGCTCAAGCGCCGCGGGCACACCGTGGCCATGACGGGCGACGGCGTCAACGACGTGCTGGCGCTCAAGGAGGCCGACTGCTCCGTGGCGATGGCCGCCGGCTCCGATGCCGCGCGCAATGTTGCCGAGATCGTGCTCGTCGATAACGACTTTGCCTCGATGCCCGCTGTGGTGGCCGAGGGTCGTCGTTCCATCAATAACCTTCAACGCTCTGCCGCGCTCTTTCTGACCAAGACGCTTTTCTCGATGGGCCTGGCGGCGCTGTGCATCGCACTGCCGCCGTATCCCTTTGAGCCCATTCAGATGACGCTCATCAACTTCTTTTGCATCGGTGCGCCGGGCTTTGTGCTGGGCCTGGAGCCCAACAACGCCCGCGTGAAGGGGTCGTTCTTGACCAACGTGCTTAAGCGTGCACTGCCGGCGTCGATTGCAGTCATTTTGGCCGCGGCGCTCGATATTTTTGTGGCGCGCGTATTTGGCTTTAGCCAGCTTACGCTTTCGACCATGTTCCTGCTCACGTCGTGCGCGGCGAGCGTCAGCCTGATCTGGCGCATCTCGCAGCCGCTCACGCCCTTGCGCGTGGTGCTTTTCGTGTTTGTCATCGCTGGTATTTTGACGGGCGTTATCGGGTTCCCGGAGCTGCTGTCCATCGCCAACCTGTCGATGGGTCAGATGGTCATCTTGGCGGTTATCGTCGTCTTTACCTGTGCGGTGTTCTTTAAACTCGCCACGATGATGGACTCGCTTAAGCCCCGTCGCCGTCACGCGGCAACCGGTTTTGGCCGTGGCGTGCGCGTTCGCCTGGGTCGCGGCGGCGGCAAGGTGAGCTCGACGGGATCGACCGCCGAGCGTTTTGCCAAGCGCGTTGCCGCCGATATGGCGCAGCGCCGTGAGGTGCGCACTGCCCGCGAGGCCGAGGCCCGTGCACTCGAGGGCGTGGCCCAGGCCCAGCCCAAGAAAAAGAAGAGCGCCGTTGCCAAGCGCTCCCGCGTGACCAAATCGGCCCAGGGCATCAAGGTATCGATGCCCAGCAAGAAGAATAAGCCCGTAAAGAAAGACTAGCCCCAACGCCTCCCTAAGTTGCGGTGAAATAGGGACTGTTTAAGCGTTTTAACCTCCTATTCAGTCCCTATTTCACCGCAACTTAGGGGTGAGCGGCGATGTTGAATTGGTGCCTTGCGCTTGTGGGGCCGTGTCGATGTTATGCTCTAACCTCGATTGTTTGAATTGCTTCGGAAAGAGGATGCCGTGATCTGCCCGCATTGCCTAAAGACCATCGAGGACGGCGCCTCGTTCTGCCCCTATTGCAACGCATACGTTGGTCCGGGCGATGGCCCCGAGCATACCGAGTTCGTGTTCTGCGACGGCTGCGGCGCCCGTCTGTCCCCGCATGACCGTACCTGTCCCAAGTGTGGACGCCCCGCGCCGGGCATCCTTTCCAAGGACGCGGCCGCATCCGACCTGGCCGCAGGGCGCACGGCCGGCTTTCCGCGCCTGACGCAGGAGCAGATCGATACCGAGGTGCCCCACGCGCCGGCATCTGCCGCCGCGGTGCTCTCCGACGCAGCCGACCCCAACGAGACCTGCGTGCTGCCTGCCTTCGATAAGGACTTTGGCATCCCCAAGGTCGATATTCCCACGCCGGTATCCCTGCGCGATGATGCCCAGCCCAAAAAGCAAAAGCCCAAGCGCAAGGTCCACCCCGACGAGGATGCCTATCACAAGCATAAGCGCCATATCCCTAAACCGCTCATCGTCATCGCGGTGCTCGCCGCCGTGTGCGGTGGTGCCTATTGGTTTGTGACTGCCGATCCCATGGGTGTCATGCCCGGCTTCTATGACCAGTTTGGCCAGGCCGCGCAGACCACCTTCCCCACGCGCCAAAAGGGCGAGGCGACTGAGGACGATACCAAGCAGGACGATTCTGCCGAGGTGGTCCAGGAAGAAACCGTGCTCACCGATGATCAGCTCTATACCAGGCTCGACGGTCTGTATCAGACCATCGTGTCCTACGGTGACGAGGACCAGATCGGCGAGGTCATCGATTCCTTTAACAACGGCTATCTCCGAACGCCGCTGTCCACCCGTCAGGAGCTGTCACAGAGTGCCTACGCCCTGCGCGACCAGATCAAAAAGACGCAAGATGAGCTCAACAACCTTAAGTACCAAGACGATACGGTCTATGCGGACGACATCGCCCACTTAAAGCAGCTTGCCGAGTGGATGTATGAGCGCGTCGACGTGATCTGCCAGAGTTGGGACATCTCGCTGGCCATTCCCGATGGCGAGTCGATGAGTTCCCACCAGAGCGAGATCCTGGCGCCCATCGCACAGGGCGGCAACAGCGCGCTGAACCAGTACGACGCCAATGTGGGTTCCTGGAAGCCGCAGCAGCGTTCCAAAAATTAGTTCGCCATAGTCGGCATAACCTACGTGCGCAATTGATGTAAGCGCATGCTTATTGCTACAATTCGTACAAATATGCTTTAAACGCACGAGGAAGGAACCACATGTTTGGTTTTAAGAAAGAGCTCTACACGCCCGAGTATCAGCTTGCCGGCGACGAGTGCGCCGTTATCGAGACGTCGAAGGGTACCATCAAGGTCAAGTTTGACGGCGAGGGCGCTCCCATTCATGTCGCGAACTTCTGCGAGCTTTCTACGATGGGCTTCTATGATGGCCTTAAGTTCCATCGCTATGTGCCCGGTTTTGTCATCCAGGGCGGCGACCCCAATACCCGCGATATGTCCGGCGCCGACGTCGCTGCCGGCCTTGAGGGTCCCGACGGCATGCCCGGTACCGGCGGCCCCGGCTACTGCATCAAGGGCGAGTTTGCCACCAATCCGCGCAACAGCCATGTTGACGGCGCGCTTGCCATGGCCCGCTCCATGGATCCCGATTCCGCGGGTTCGCAGTTCTACTTCTGCCTGGGCGCCCAGCACAACCTCGACTCCGGCTATACCGTCTTTGGCACCACGGTCGAGGGCCTCGACGTCATCTCGCAGCTGCGCGCCGGCGACGAGATCGTCCATGTCGAGATCGTTCACGAGTAAAGGGGACTTCCTTGAATAGCCAGCTGATCCAACAGGGCCGCGCCGCTTACCGCGCGGGTGATTTTTCCGCTGCAGCCCAGATGCTTGGGGCGGCAAAGACTCCCGATGAGATTATGGGCGAGGCCGATCACCTTCGTGGCAACGCCTTGATGCACCTGGGCATGTATGCCGAGGCCGCCGAGGCCTATGCTGCCGCCCTCAACGACGGCACCTACGGCAAGCGCGGCGCGCTGCTCACCAACCGCGGCAAGGCGCTCGCCGCCGTGGGCGACTACACGACGGCCGCCCAGGCGTTCTCTGCTGCCACGCAGGATGCTTCCTATGCCACGCCGTTCAAGGCCTATCTGGGCCTGGGTAATGCGCTGTTCCAGTCGGGCGACTATGCCAACGCGGGTACTGCCTTCCGTCAGGCTGCCATCGACGGCGCCAATCCGGCTCCTGCCGCCGCACTCGGCGAGCTCGGTCGTTGCTTCATTAAGCTCGGCCGTCCGGCGGATGCCGTGGAGACCTACCGCACGGCTATCGACTTTGCCGGCCCCCGCGACGACACGCGCGCGCTCAATGCCGGTATGGGTCAGGCACTTTCTGCCGCCGGCCGTCCCTCCGACGCTCTCGACGCCTTTAACGCCGCTACTGCCGATGGCATCTACCAGCTCACCTCTGAGCAGGCCGATGAGCTTGCCCGCGTGCATGATTCGCTTGCCGCACTGTCTGCCCAGACGGCTATGGCCACGGCTCCGGCGCCCGCGATGGACGCTCCTGCCGTCGATCCGCTCGATCCTACGGGCGCGACCGGTCAGTTTATGCCCGATCCCTCGGACACCGGCTTCTTTACGCTGTCCGAGTCCGAGATGGTCCAGCAGGACCGTCAGGATCGTAAGCAGGCCAAGGTCCGTCGTCGCCATCGCCACACGGGTCTCAAAGTCTTCATCGTGCTGCTCCTGCTCATTTTGATTGCTGCGGGCGGTCTGGGCTTTGCCTACACGCGCGGCTTTGGCTTCCCCTCGCAGGAGTCGGTTATCACCGATCTGTTCCAGGCTGCCGGCGACGGTGACACCGCAAAGGCCGAGTCTTGCCTGGCCTCGAGCCTGTCCGAGGACGCCAAGTCGATGATCATCTCCTCGATTCCGCAGGGCGCCACCGTGTCCGTCGAGGGCATGGATCAGTCCATGACCGAGACGACCGCCAAGGTCAAGGCTTCGCTGTCCAAGGGCGGCGAGCAGGAGTACACCGTCAAATTCGTGCGCTCCGACAATCATATCGGCTGGGCCGTTTCCTCGCTCGATATGGATTTCTCGGCTGCTGACAACCAGTAGTGACCTTATGGGATTTAGCTTTGCCCGGCGCTTCACCGCAAGTGAGGTGCCGGGCTTGCGCTAGTATCATGAGCTAGTAGTTTTCCAGCAATCATCCAACACATCAGGAGTTGCGTTGTTTTCTTTGATGGATATGTTCTTCGGTAGCTATGCGGGCGATCTTGCCATCGACCTCGGCACCGCAAATACGCTTGTCTCCGTGCGCGGCAAGGGCATCGTCATTCGCGAGCCCTCTGTCGTCGCCATCGACAAGAACGACGAGCGCATCCTCGCGGTCGGTATCGAGGCAAAGCGCATGCTCGGCCGTACGCCCGGCAACATCGTGGCCGTTCGTCCCCTGAAGGACGGCGTCATCGCCGACTTCGATGTTACCGAGGCTATGCTTCGCTACTTTATCGACAAGGCGTCCGAGAAGCGCTATCCGTGGACCCCGCGTCCGCGCGTTGTCGTCTGCGTTCCCTCCGGCGTCACGTCGGTCGAGAAGCGTGCTGTCTTTGAGGCCACGATCCAGGCTGGCGCTCGCCAGGCCTACCTGATCGAGGAGCCCATGGCTGCCGCTATCGGCGCCGATCTGCCCGTCGAGGAACCCACCGGCTCCATGGTCATCGACATCGGCGGCGGTACCACCGAGGTCGCTGTTATCGCCATGGGCGGTATCGTCGTCTCGCAGTCCATCCGTATTGCCGGTGACGAGTTCGATCAGGCTATCCTCACGCACGTTCGTGATGCCTACAACCTGGCCATCGGCGAGCGTACGGCAGAGGACATCAAGATCAAGGTCGGCTCCGCCGTGCCGCTCAAGGACGAGCTCGACGTCGAGGTCAACGGCCGCGACGTGATTACCGGTCTGCCCAAGACCGTGCGCATCGAGAGCGAGGAGATTCGTCGCGCGCTCAACAAGCCGCTCGACGAGATGGCCAAGGCCGTCAAGGACGCCCTCGATGCCACGCCTCCCGATCTTGCCTCGGACCTTATGTACTACGGCATTTTGCTGACTGGTGGCGGCGCGCTGCTGCGCGGTCTCGACGTGCGCCTGCGCGATGAGACCGGTGTTTCGGTCAACGTCAGCCCCACGGCGCTCGATAACGTTGTTAACGGCTGTGCCCGCGTGCTCGAGGCCAATGCGTTTGATGGCGGCTTCGTCCAGACCAATGCTTAATTTCCAAAAGGTGGATTCCATTTGGCACGATCTTCGGGTTTCTCCACAAATCTGAATACCAAACGACAATCAACGGGTATGCGCCCGTTGATTGTTTTCAGCCTGATTTCGGTGTTGCTGCTCACGTTTTACATCCGCGAGGGCGAGGCAGGACCGATTCATGCCGTGCGTTCAGGTGTAACGACGATTACCTCTCCGGTACGCTTTGTGGGCTCGGCTGTGGCGGCTCCCTTCAATGCGATCGGCAACGTGTTCTCTAACCTTACGGCGTCGCAGGACACGCTTGACGAGCTTAAGAAGCAAAACGAGGAACTGACCTCTAAGGTCGCCGAGCTTTCTGAGGCTCAAAAGACTGCCGAGCGCCTGGAGGGCCTGGTCGGGCTGCAATCGACCTACAACCTCAAATCGACCGCTGCTCGTATTGTCGGCGCCTCCGGCGATGCCTGGACCTCGACCGTCACGATTGATAAGGGTTCTGCCGACGGGCTTACCATCAACATGCCTGTGACGAGTTCGGCCGGTGTTATCGGCCAGATTATCGAGGTATCGGCCAAAACGTCGACCGTGCGACTGATTGGCGACGAGAACTCGGGCGTTTCCGCCATGGTGCAGGATACGCGCGCCCAGGGCATGCTGCAGGGTCAGGCTGACGGCACGCTGCGTCTTGAGTACGTGAGCGTCGACTCCGATGTTAAGGTTGGCGACATCATCGTGACCTCGGGCATCGGTGGCGTGTTCCCCAAGGGTCTACCGCTCGGCACCGTCTCGTCGGTTGAGAAATCGGCAAACGATGTGTACTACACCATTGTGGTGCGCGCCCAGACGACGGCCGAGAACAACGAGGAAGTGCTGGTCATTACCTCGCTGACCGACGAACAGTCGGCCTCGGATGAGGACGTGAGCACGGCCAACAGCGCGCCGCAGGGAACGTCGCGCGATGCTGCGACCAAGACGAAGGACGAGAGCTCGGATGACAGTTCCGACACGTCCGAGACGACCGATTCCGGCTCGAACGAATAGGGGGGGCATGTCCATGGATCTACACGAGCAGGGGATGAGCTCCCGCACGTTTGTGATCGCCGCCATTGTGTGCGTGCTGCTGCAGGCAGGCCTGGCACCGCAGATCTCCATTGCGGGCGGTCGCGTCAACTTCATGATTATCCTGGTGTGCCTAAGCGTGTTCTCGGGCGACCCGACCCGTGCCGTCGTGTGCGGTTTTTGCAGCGGCTTGTTTTATGACCTGTCCGCTGCCGTGCCGGTGGGCGTTATGTCGCTCCTGCTGACCGTGGGCTCTTTTGCCCTGGTGCACAGCGCCGTCGGTCAGACGGGCGGTACCCCGAGTGCGCGCGGCATCACCGTGGGCGCCTTTGCGCTCGTCATTAATGTGATCTACAGCATCATCTTGCTGTTTATGGGTTTGGAGACGAGCTTTGTCGTGGCGATCTTTGGGCATGCGTTGCCGTCTTCGATCCTGACGGGTCTGGTTGCCATTCCGTTTTTGATGTCCGGCGTCGTGCCGCAGTCCGGCTATGGATTCTCCGCACGTGGCGGACGCCAGACGGGTATGCGCTTTAAGCCCAAGACCCGCAAGCTCAAATAGGGGAGGCCCGTAGATGTCTTCCCAGATGACGGTTATTATCGCCGGTATCGTGCTGGTTGTGGCCATCGTGGTCGCGCTGGTCGTCATGCGTCGTGGCGATTCCCGTTTTACCTACGATACGCAGCATGGAACGGCCCCGCGCGCCACCGAGGGCGAGGGCAATACAGCGGCGACCGCCTTTAAGGGCCGCTTTTCCATCCTCACCGCGGGTGTGGGCGCGATGTTTGCGGCGCTCGCCGTCAAGCTGTGGGGCATGCAGATGGTCTCGTCGGACTATTACGAGAAGCAGGCTAATAGCAATCAGACTCGCACCGTTACCACTCCCGCTGTGCGCGGCCGCATCCTCGACCGCAATGGCGTGGCGCTTGTCCAGAACCGTCCCTCACTTGCTGTCGTGGCCTACCGCGACCTTGCCGAGGATGAGGTTCTGGTTCGCCATCTTGCCAACGTGCTTGGAATGCCTTACGTGGCGGTCCTTCGCAATATTCAGGACAATACAGAGGGCGCCCAGAGCCTGCATACCATCGCGACGGACGTCCGTCGCTCCACGGTTGCCTATATCAAGGAACACGCCGGCGAGTTCCCGGGCGTCAAGATTGCCGAGCGTACCGAGCGCCAGTATCCATATGGCGAGACGGCATGCCATATCTTGGGCTATACCGGCACCATCACCTCCGAGCAGCTCGAGGCTCAGAATAAGAAAACCTCTGGCGATGATGATGCTTCTGCTGGCAAGATTACGTACCAGTCGGGCGATATCGTGGGCCAGGCGGGCGTTGAGAGCTACTACGAAAATCTGCTGCAGGGTATTCGTGGCGAGCAGACCGTCAAGGTCGATGCCTCAGGCAATGTGACCGGTCAGGCCGGCGCCGTGCCCGCGAAGGCCGGCTCCGACATTAAGCTCACGCTCGACCTTAAGATCCAACAGGCCTGTGAGACGGCACTGGCGAGCGCTATCGAGCTTGCCAAGACCACTGGCTACAGCAATGCCGGTAACGGCGCTGTGGTGTGTCTCGATCCCAACAATGGGGAGATCCTGGGCATGGCGAGCGAGCCCAAGTTCGATCCGTCCGTCTTTATCGGCGGCGTCTCAAATGACGTGTGGACCGAGCTCAATGATGACAAGGGCTCGCACCCGCTGCTCAACCGCGCCATTAGCGGACAGTACATGTCGGCCTCGACCATCAAGCCGCTCTCGGCGCTGGCCGGTCTTGAGTTTGGAACCTACACTTCAACGCAGACAACCAACTGCACGGGCTATTGGACGGGCCTGGGCAAGGCTTGGGGCAAGCGCTGCTGGTTGACGTCTGGCCACGGCACCATGACGCTGCAGTCGGGTATCGCCAACTCGTGCGACCCCGTCTTCTACGACATGGGCAAGGCGTTCTTTTATGACGAGCAACATCCCGAGGGCCTGCAGGAGGTCTTTCGTCGCTGGGGTCTAGGCAAGACCTGCGGTATCGATCTGCCGAGTGAGGGCGCGGGCCGTATTCCCGATGCCGAGTGGAAAGAGTCGTACTTCACCGACGCCTCTGCCGAGGACCGCAAGTGGAATGCCGGCGATATGACCAATATTGCCATCGGCCAGGGCGACATCCTGGTGACGCCTCTGCAGATGGCGTGCGCCTATATGGGTCTTGCCAACGGCGGCAAACAGTACGTGCCTCACGTGTTTTTGTCTGCCGTGTCGCGCGATGGCGACGGCGATGCCTATAAGTACAACGGCAAGGGCAAGAAGAAGCGCCTGGAGGCCAAGATCAACAGCGATTCGGATTTGGCTCTTGTTCGCAACGGCATGCACGACGTGATTTACACGGCATCGACGTCCCTGGCGGCTCACTTTGGCACCCTGACGCCCCAGGTATACGGCAAGTCGGGCACGGGCGAGAAAAGCGGCGAGGACGAATACGCGTGGTTCTGCGCCTATGCACCGGCCGATGATCCCAAGTATGTCATCGCTACTGTCCTGGAGCAGGGCGGCGGCGGCTCAGATACCGCGATGCATGTCGTGCGCGACGTGCTCGGTGTGATTTATGACGAGCCCGATACCTCTTCGGCCTCGGGCGATTCTTCGGTTCGATAGGAGGTTGCGATGGATTTTTCTCCGGCGGATCTGTTCCGTTCAACCAAGACCGGCTCTCGCAGCAGCCTGGACCGCGTCAACAAGCAACTTTCGGCCTCGCGCGGCACGTTTCGCCAAAAGGTGCATATTGGTGTGCTCGTGGCTACTGTGGCGCTCGTCGCTTACGGTGCCATCATTATCTGGTCGGCTTCGCAGTTTAAGGCCGATGCTTCGTTCTCACGCCATCTGCTGGGAATTGGCATCGGAGCGGTGCTGGCGGTGCTCGTCTGGCGAACCGACCTGCGCGGTATTTCCAATTTCTCGACGGCGTTGCTCGTCATCGACCTGATCGTGATCTTCTCGCCCAAGATTCCGGGTCTGTCCTATACGGGCGGTCTGGGCATGACGGGTTGGATCAAGATTCCCGGTATCGGCTTGACATTCCAGCCGGTTGAGCTTGCCAAGCTCATCACCATCTTCTTTATTGCTACGCTTGGCTCGCAGTATAACGGTCGCATCGATACCGTTCGCGACTACGTCAAGCTCTGCGGCATGCTGTCCATTCCGTTTTTGGCCGTCGTTGCCATGGGTGACCTGGGCTCGGGCCTGGTCGTGCTGGTTTCGGGCGCCATCGTCATCTGCATGAGCGGTGCACGCCGCGAATGGGTGCTGTCGACCCTGGCCCTGCTCGTGGGCCTGGTGGCCCTCGTCCTGGCGCTCGATTCGGTTTTTGATTCGTTGCTCGGCCACGATGTGCTCATCAAGCAGTATCAGATGAACCGTCTGACGGTCTTTATCGACCCCGATAATGCCGATTCGGATGATGCGTACAATCTGCAGCAGTCGTTGATCGCGGTCGGCTCGGGCGGTTTCTTTGGTAAGGGCCTGGGGCATGCGACGCAGTCGGCCGGCGGCTTTCTGCCTGAGTTCCACACCGACTTCGTCTTCGCCTTTTTGTCCGAGACCTTTGGCTTCTGCGGCTCCTTTTTGCTGCTGTGCTTGTACGTACTGCTCATCTTCTCGACGATTCGCGTCGCCTTTAAGTGCGAGTCGCTGTTTTTGCGTCTTTCGTGTGTGGGCATCGTTGGCATGTGGGCGTTCCAGACCTTCGAAAACATCGGCATGTGCATCGGCATGATGCCGATTACCGGTATTCCGCTGCCGTTTATTAGCTTCGGTTCGTCTTCGATGATGATTCAGCTGCTGACGGTGGGTATCGTACAATCCATATGGCGGCATCGTTCGGGCGCCGCGTAACCGCTGGAGGGGTTTGCTATGAAAATTCCCGTAGATAAGCTGACCCGCGCTTTTAAGATGGGCGCGTCCGTTAAGAAGGATTCCGATACGCCGGTGCGCGTCTCGGTCTATCTGGATTCGTCCGCCTCGCGCTTTCTGGCCGAGACGGTGCGTGACGCCTTTCTGCCGCAGACGACCTCGGGCATTGTGCGCGTCGAGCGTCTGGGGGAGGAGCGAATTGCTCCAAAGACCGATACCGATGTGGTGCTGGTGCTCTCGTGTGGTTCCGACCGCTTGGAGAGTGCCGTGCAGGAGCTCGTGATCGCCGGCGCGCCCGTGTGCGTGCTTGCCGAGTCTGCTGTGGAGGTGCCGTTTATCGAGGAGTCCACGCCCATGCTCGGCGTGGTAGCGGCAACCGATAAGACGTATCTGCTCGAGACGCTTGCCCGCTGGATTCTCGATCGCACCGACAAGGAAACGGCTTTTGCGGCGAACTTTGCCTTCATGCGCATCGCGGCGGCCAATCGTATCATCACCTCGTGCGCGCTCACCAATATGGCGACCGGTGCGCTGGTGTTTTTGCCGGGCGCCGATTATCCCGTTATGGCGCTGGCGCAGGTGGGCATGCTCTTTGAGCTCGCTGCCGTCTTTGGACGCGGCATTAAGCCTGAGCGCGGCTACGAGGTCGCGGGCGTGCTTGCCGGCGGTCTTGTGATCCGAGCGGTCACCCGCGCACTTGTCAAGCAGACGCCGCATATTGGGTTTGCCGTCAAGGCGCTCACTGCCGCCGCGGGCACCTATGGCATGGGCCGTGCGCTCGTTTCGCTCTACGAGCGCGATGTCGACTACAGCCGTGCCAACGAGGTGGTCACTGCCACGTTCTCCCGCGTTCGCGATCTGGTGACCACGGTCGCGGGCGCTACTCGTCCCATGGCGTCCTATCAGGACGCATCAGATCTCGCTGCTTAGGGGTTTTCCGTTGCGCGTTGCATACCAAGACTGTTTTCATTTAATTGAGCCGCTGCTCGCCAAGGTCGAGAAGCCGAGCCGCTATATCGATCATGAGTGGGGTACGCTTTCCAAGGCCGATGCCGACTACCGTTGCTGCCTGATCTACCCGGATGTGTACGAGGTTGGTCTGCCCAACCAGGGCATCGCCATCCTCTACAACATCCTTAACCAGGCCGAGGGCATCTCCTGCGAGCGCGGCTATGTGCCGTGGCCAGATATGGGTGACGCCATGCGCGAGGCGGGCATTCCGCTGCTCTCGCTCGAGGGTGCAGCGCCGGTCGCTTCGTTTGATATTGTCGGCCTGCATGTGCCGCACGAGATGGCGGTGACGAACTTCCTCGAGGCACTCGACCTCGCTGGCATTCCGCTGTTAGCGGCCGACCGCACCGAGGACGACCCCATTATCATCGCCGGCGGCCCCTCGGTGTACAACCCCGAGCCGTACGCGGCCTTCTTCGATGCCATCCTCATCGGTGAGGGCGAGGAATCGCTGCTCGAGACCTGCCAGCTGCATCGCCGCCTGCGTGACGAAGGAGTCCCGCGCGCGCAGATTGTTGAGCAGCTTGCATCCATTGGTGGCAACTACGTGCCGTCGCTCTATGAGGTTCGTCACGACGAACCCTGCTCGCCACATGGCTACACTGTGCCGTGTGAGGGCAAGGATGCGCCGACCGTGGTTTACAAGCGCGTCGTCGAGGATTTCGGCGCCACGAATCCGTTGTCGCAGTCGTGCGTACCCTATGCGCAGCTGGTCCACGACCGCCTGTCTATCGAGATCCTTCGCGGCTGCGCCCGCGGCTGTCGTTTTTGCCAGGCCGGCATGACGTATCGCCCGGTGCGTGAGCGCTCGGCCGACCAGATCGTCTCGTCGGTGATTCAGGGTCTGGAAAAGACCGGCTATGACGAGGTGTCGCTGACCTCGCTCTCCACGACCGACCACTCCTGCATTCGCGACGTGCTCGGCAGACTCAACCGTCGCCTGGAGGATACGGGTATTCGCGTGTCTATTCCGTCGCAGCGCCTGGATTCGTTTGGCGTGGATATGGCCGAGTCGGTTGCCGGCGAAAAGAAGGGCGGCCTGACGTTCGCGCCCGAGGCCGGCAGCCAGCGCATGCGCGACATCATTAACAAGAACGTGACCGAGGAGGACCTGGACCGTGCGGCCAAGGCGGCCTTCGAGGCCGGCTGGAACCGCATGAAGCTCTACTTTATGATGGGCCTTCCCGGCGAGCGCGACGAGGACATCGTGGCCATCGCCAATCTGGCCGATCACGTGCTGGAGCTCGGTCGTTCCGTGGTGCCCAAGGCTCGTCGCGGCTCGATCTCGGTGTCCATTTCGGTTTCGGTCTTTATCCCCAAGGCTGCCACGCCGTTCCAGTGGTGCCCGCAGCTCGACTACGACGACGTCAAGCGTCGCCAGAAGCTGCTTATCACGAGCGTTCGCAACCGTGCCGTCCGCGTGCATTACCACGATGCCGAGACTTCGCTCATCGAGGCCGCGCTGTCCCGCGCCGGTCGTGACATGACGCCCGTCATCATCGATGCTTGGCGTGCGGGCTCTCGCTTTGACGCCTGGGTAGAGCATTTCTCGCTCGATAACTGGAAGGAGGCTGCTGCCAAAAACGGCATCGACCTCAATGAGCTCGTGCACCTGCCCTACGAGTTGGACTGGCGCCTGCCGTGGGAGCACGTGAGCCCCGGCTGCACGCGCGGCTTCCTCAAGCGCGAGTACCGTCGCTCGCTCGAGGGCGTCACGACTCCCGACTGCACCCGCACGTCGTGCACCGGCTGCGGGATCTGCCCCACGCTCCACGCCAAGAATGTATTGATGGGTGATCGCGCATGAGTGAGCGCCTGACCGACAACCCCTCGCTCTTTAGACTTCGTGTTCGCTATGGCAAGCGCGATCGCCTTAAGTACCTGGGCCATCTCGAAGTAATCCATACCATTGAGCGCATCGTGCGCCGTGCGGGACTTCCCTATGCCGTCACGCAGGGCTTCTCCCCGCACATGCGCGTGGGCTTCTCTTCGGCGCTACCGGTGGGTACGTCGTCGACCTGCGAGTGGTATGACCTGTTTATGACCGAGTTCGTGGCGCTCGACGAGGCGTTTGGGCGCCTGGCTGTGGCGTCTCCGGCCGATCTGGCGCCTATCGAGGCGGCGTACATCGACGTGCGCACGCCGGCGTTGACGGCGCAGCTCACGCGCCTGTCGTATCGCATCGACCTGCACTTAGATCCCGAGGCGCCCGTAAGCGCCGAGGAGGTGCGTCGTGCGATCGACACGCTGCGCGCGGACCATGGCATCGACTACGCGCGCGGAAAAAAGAGCAAGCGATTGGATTTGGATCACACGCTCGTTGGCTATGAGCTCACGGCGGGGGAGCGCCCGGATCATTTGGTGCTCATGCTCGACACCCATGCCGACAACGAGGGCTCCATGCGTCCGGAAATTTTGCTTTCTGCTGCTGATGTTTTGTTGCAGGGCTTGACCCCGGGCGTGGATGCACCTATTGTTTCCACCGGTATGCAAGACCTCGTGACCATCTGCTCCTACGATGTCGAGCGTCAGAATCAAGCATGCGAGGACGACGAGGGCCGACTCGTCAGCCCCATACCTGTGCGAACTTGTGGATTTGCTCCACATACTCGTTGACGGGGGTATTTTCGCCTGCTACTATATTCGGCTGTTGCACTAACTGATGCATGAAGGGCAAGTAAACATGTACGCAATCGTTAACACGGGCGGCAAGCAGTACAAGGTCGCCACCGACGATGTCATCACCGTCGAGAAGATCGAGGGCAATGAGGGTGACAAGGTCACCCTGCCGGTTATCTTCCTCAACGATGGTAAGAAGATCGTCACCGATCCCGACAAGCTGGCCAAGGCCAAGGTTACCGCTCAGATCGTTGAGCAGTTCAAGGGCGAGAAGCAGCTGGTCTTCAAGTTCCACAAGCGTAAGCGCTATCGTCGTCTGAAGGGTCACCGTCAGCAGCTCACCAAGCTGAAGATCGTGAAGGTCCAGGCTACCTCCCGCGCCAAGAAGGCTGTCAAGGCAGAGGCTGAGGCTGTTGCCGAGGCTCCCGTCGCCGAGTAGATTACACTCGTAACGAAAGAGTAGGTATACACAATGGCACACAAAAAAGGACTCGGTTCCTCCCGTAATGGCCGTGACTCCCGCGGTCAGCGCCTTGGCACGAAGCGCTATGCCGGCCAGACGGTAACCACGGGCACGATTCTCGTCCGTCAGCACGGCACGCACATCCACCCGGGTGAGAACGTTGGCCGTGGTAAGGACGACACGCTGTTCGCGCTGGTCGACGGTACCGTTGAGTTCCACAAGGGTATCAAGCACAGGGTCAGCGTACGCCCGCTCGCGAACGCGTAATTCACCCTTCATAGAGCACATATGTGGGAGGCACTTGAGTTTTAGGATTCAAGGGTCTCCTTCTTTTTTGTAGGAGGCGATTCTGTTGTCACAGTTCACCGATATCAGCCGCATTAACGTGTGCGGCGGCGACGGCGGAGCCGGATGCATGTCGTTTAGACGCGAGGCATTTGTCCCCAAGGGCGGCCCCGATGGCGGCGACGGCGGTCGTGGCGGCAATGTCGTCATCCAGGCCGATGCTCAGCTGTCTTCCCTGATTGATTACCGCTTTAAGCATCACTTCCGCGCCGAGCGCGGCACGCACGGGCAGGGTGCCCGTCGTAACGGTAAGAGCGGCGAGGACCTGATCCTGAAGGTTCCCATGGGCACCGTGGTGCGCGAGCTCGATCCCGAGACGCAGACCCCGATGTTCGAGATTGCCGACCTGGTCCACGACGGCGAGCGCGTCGTCGTGGCGCCCGGCGGTGCCGGTGGCCTGGGCAACACGCACTTTGTGACGTCGGTGCGCCGCGCGCCCGCGTTCGCTCAGCTGGGCGAACCGGCCGAGGAGCACTGGATCGAGCTCGAGATGAAGCTCATGGCCGATGCCGCGCTCGTGGGCTTCCCCTCGGTGGGTAAGTCATCGCTCATTGCGCGCATGAGTGCCGCCCGCCCCAAGATTGCTGACTACCCGTTTACCACGCTCGTGCCCAATCTGGGCATGGTGCGTGCCGGCGAATATTCTTACGTCGTTGCCGACGTCCCCGGTCTTATCGAGGGCGCGAGCGAGGGCAAGGGCCTGGGTCACCAGTTCCTGCGCCACATTGAGCGTACGGCCCTGATCATGCATGTCGTCGACATGACGGGCGGTTTTGAGGATCGCGATCCGGTTGAGGACTATCGCATCATCAACCGCGAGCTCGAGCAGTATGGCGCCGAGCTTTCGGATCGTCCGCAGATCGTCGTTGCCAACAAGTGCGACGCGCCGGGCACGGCCGACAAGATTGCCGACCTCAAGCGCGCAGCGCTCGACGATGGACATATGTTCTTTGCCGTGTCTGCTGTTACGGGCGCCGGCCTCAACACGCTGATGCTTGCCGTGGGCGAGCAGGTGGCTAAGCTGCGCGCCGAGCTGTCGGTCTCCGATGAGCCGGTCGTTCTGCGCGACGATGAGTGGGAGCGCCGTCGCTTGCAGCGTGAGAAGCGTTTCCGCATTGTCCAGGAAGAGCCCGGTGCCTTCCGCGTGGTCGGTCGTGCCATCGAGCGCATGGTCATTCAGACCGACTGGGAAAATGAGGAAGCCGTCATTTACCTGCAACATAAGTTTGCGCGTATGGGTGTTGACGACGCGCTCGAGAAGGCCGGTTGCCGTGCGGGCGACGAGGTCCGCATTTGCCAGCGCGCCTTTGACTTTGAGGGCGCTGAGGACTTCTCGGAGTACGAGGAGCTCGAGGATGCTGGCGAGGACGTTGCCGTTGAGGCCATTGACGTGACCGATGCTGCGGATGAGGGCGTCGAGGTTGTCGATGCGGTGGATGCCGCGGACGATGCCGAGACCTCGGAGGGCGAGTAAGCCATGTCGCTGCGCGGTGGAATCGGTCTGCCCGAGCTTCCTCTAGAGGACGGGCAGGAGTTTAGGCTCGGCATTATGGGTGGCACCTTTGATCCCATCCATTACGGGCACCTGGTGACCGCCGAGCAGGCGCGTGAGTCGCTCGACTTGGACGCTGTGCTCTTTATGCCGGCGGGCACGCCTGCCTTTAAGCTTGACAAGCCGGTGACGCCTGCCGAGGACCGTTATGCCATGACGGTCCTCGCCACCGCCGCGAACCCGGCCTTTTTGGCGAGTCGGTTCGAGATCGACCGTCCGGGCGTAACCTACACGGCCGATACGCTTCATGCCCTTCGCGACTTTTATCCGCCGCAGGTAAAGCTCTACTTTATTACGGGCGCCGACGCGATTATCGATATCGTGACCTGGCATGATGCCGAACGAATCGCTGAGCTTGCTACCTTTATTGCGGCGACACGACCGGGCTTTGATATCGATACGGCGCGTGCCCGAATCAAAGAGTCGGGGCTGCCGTTCGACGTGCGCTATATTCAGATTCCGGCGCTGGCGATCAGCTCGACGAACATCCGTAAGCGAGTCGCCCGCGGCATGAGCGTGCGCTATCTTACGAGCGAGTCCGTGCTCGGCTACATTCGCAAACGCAGGCTATATGCCGATTTGGGTCAAGAAGATTTTGAGTGATGGGGGTCTACGTTGTCGGTAGAGGATCAGTTTGAGGGCGATGAGCGCGCGCTGCTCAAGCGCATTCAAGAGCTGCTCGATGTTCGCATGAAGGATAAGCGCAAGCGCTATGTGCATTCGCTGGGTGTTGCCGAGACCGCACTTCATCTGGCCGAGGTCTACGGCGTTGACCGCTTTGATGCCGCTGCTGCCGGTCTGATCCACGACTGGGACAAAGTGCTCTCCGACGACGAGCTGGTTACGCGCGCTCTGCATTACGGCATTAAGATTGCCGGCTCTCCTTCCGCCGCGACGCCGCTTTTGCATGGCCCTGTTGCCGCCTATGAACTTCCGCAGCTTTTTCCCGAACTGTCGCCGGCCGTTTTCCAGGCTGTCGACCGTCATACCGTGGGTGCCTGTGACATGACGCCGCTCGATATGGTGGTCTTTGTGGCCGATGCCATCGAGCCCAACCGCCACGGCGACTATGCGCATGCCCTGCGCGAGATGGTGGGGGAGTCGACGCTCGATGAGTTGTTCTTCTCCTGTTTTGCGCAGGGTCTGGTCTATGTGATCCAGTCCGGGCGCTATCTTTATCCCACGGCTATTACGATTTACAACCATTACGCCCAGCTGCGCTAGCTCGGGCTGTCTAGAAAGAGGTATTCCATGGCCGACGAGACCATGACCGGCGAGCAGATTCTTGAAGGTGTGGAGCACAAGAGTTTCGTTGCCACGTCCGACCGCACTGCCGCCTCGCTGTCCGCGAGCGGTGTCGCTGCCGAGGATGTCGCCCGCGCCGCCGCGCAGGCCGCCTACGACAAGAAGGGCGAGGACGTGCAGGTGCTCGACCTGACCGAGCTTTCCGACGTGTGCGACTACTTTGTGCTTGCCACCGGTACCAACAACCGCCAGGTCGATTCGATCGTCGACGAGATCGAGGAGAAGGTCGCCGAGGCTTGCGGCGAGCATCCGTTCTCCATCGAGGGCCGCGAGCAGAAGACCTGGATGCTCATGGACTACGGCTCGGTTGTCGTCCACGTCTTCACTCCCGAAGCCCGCGACTTCTACCGCCTAGAAAAGCTCTGGGGCGACGCCCCCCAGCTCCCCCTCAATCTCCTCTAGTAGCTCATTTGATACGGGGCTTTTTAGCTAGCTTCGCGCATTTCGCCGGGCAGTTGCGGTTTTCCGCACCTGCCCGGCTTTCTTTTTGCCTTAAGGCGGTTAATCGTTGAAGCGGGATTGGCGGCCGAAGGATAGGGCGGTGTCGCCGAATTTGTCTCGGACGGCGTCGATGGCGACGGAGAGGTCGCGGCGGTCGCTGGATTGGGCTCCGCGGTCATCGATCTCGCAGAACAGGTCGGTCTGGATGCCGCCTTGGTGGTCGAAGTCGCTCATGCCGATGCCGGCTAAGCGAACATACATGCCTTCTTGCCAGATGTTGTCGAGCAGTTCGAGTGCAACCGCCACGAAGATGTTCTCATCGTCGGTTGGATGAGGCAGCCGGCGCTGTGCCGTACGCCCGCTTCCATACGAATACTTGAGCTTGAGCGTCACCGTGGCGCCCGTTAGTCCCTGGCGGCGCAGGCGGCGTCCCACCGACTCGCCCAACAGCGCAATCGCCGCCTCAATATCCCCACGCTCAGTCAAATCTTTAGCAAAGGTGCGTTCATTGCTGACAGACTTGACCTCGCGCTCTTCATCGAGACTCGTGACTTCAGAGATTTCGAGTCCCAGCGCACGCTGGCGCATGCGTTCGCCGTTGACGCCAAAAATAGAGGCCAGTGTGGACTCAGGCGCGCGCGAAAGCTCGCCGAGGGTGTAGATGCGCATGCGGCGCAGTCGCTCCTCGGCCGAGCGCCCTATGCCGCTCATGGCAGATACCGGCAGCGCGGCCAAAAAGCGCTGCTCGGTTCCGGGGCGCACGATGGTCAGTCCAAACGGCTTATCCCGCTCGCTTGCGATCTTTGCGACCGTCTTGTTGCAGCCCACGCCAATGGAGCACGTTACTCCCAGCGTTGCCACGCGGTCGCTTATACGCCGCGCAACCAGCAGCGGGTCTTCGGGCGCAAAGCGACCCGGTGTGATATCGATAAAGGCTTCGTCGATGGATACGCGCTCAACGCGCGGGGTCTCGTCGGCGAGAATCGCCATGACCTGCGTGCTCACCTCGCGGTAGCGATCAAAGTGCCCGTGCGTCCAAATGGCTTGCGGGCACAAGCGCCGCGCCTCGGCCGAGGCCATGGCAGAGTGCACGCCAAAGCGACGTGCCTCATATGAACACGTGGACACGACGCCACGCGAATCGGCGTCTCCGCCCACGATGAGCGGCTTTCCGCGCCATTCGGGATGGTCGAGCATCTCCACGCTCGCAAAAAACGCATCGAGGTCCATGAGGCCCACCGCCGGACCCGTCCAGGGAGGCGGCGTGACGCCCATGGCATCCTCATAACCGTATGTATGTTCGCGTCTTTCCATGTCATGAGTATACCGCGCAGCTCATGTGGGGTGCGTGTATGTGCTTGCAAATCCCGAATTCTTGTCTAAGATATGGATTTGCCCTCGACTACACCGAAGAAGTTGGTCTCACGGACTTCACCTGCCCGCGTCGATGGCGTATTATGTTCAACTGTTTGTTTGTAGTTGCAGCCTAAAGCTGCTTGGTTGGAGGAGTTTCCTTTGGCAGTCAAGATTCGCCTTGCTCGTCACGGCGCTAAGAAGCGTCCGTACTACCGTGTCGTCGTCGCCGATTCCCGCGCCCCGCGTGACGGTCGTATCATCGAGGAGGTTGGCCGCTACAACCCGATGACCGCCCCCAAGACCATCAACCTCGACCTCGAGAAGATCGCCGACTGGCAGTCCAAGGGCGCTCAGCTCACCGACGCTGTCGCTGCTCTGGTCAAGGCCGCCAACGAGGGCGAGAAGACCGAGACCGTCGTCAAGAAGTCCAAGAAGCAGCTCGCCAAAGAGGCCGAGGCCGCTAAGGCTGCCGCTGAGGCCGCTGAGGGCGCCGAGGAGTAAATCGTGCCTGAGGTTGACGCTGCACAGCTCGAGGGTGAGGCAATGCTCTCAGATCGCATCGCCGATCTCGTCGAATATCTCGTTGTTCAGATCGTCGACGACCCGGATTCCGTGAGCCTTGAGGTCATCGATGGTGACGACGCCTCCACGATTGAGGTTTCGGTTGCCGAGGATGACGTCGCTAAGGTCATCGGCCGTCGTGGCCGTACCATCAAGGCCATTCGCACGCTCGCCCGTGCACTGGCCGCTCGCCTCGACACTGCAGTCGAGGTAGAGGTTCTGGGCTAGGACCTTGAGGTCCCAGTACAAAAACATCGCCCGTGTGGTCAAGCCGCACGGAAGGAAGGGGGAGGTCCTTGCGCAGCCGCTGCGGGGGCTTCCTTCTGTATTAGAGCCGGGTATGCGCGTCGCCCTGACGCCGCCGGCGCTCAAGCGCGACCGCTTTTGCACGGTCGTGTCCGTCACCGATACGGGCGATGGCGATCTGGCCTCGTTTGAGGGCATTGACGACTTGACAGCCGCCGAGGGCATCACGGGATGCTACGTGCTGGCAAATCGTGACGACTTTGAGCTCGATTCGCTCGACGCTGCCTATACCGACCTGATGGGTCGCGAGGTGGTCGACGAGCGCTTCGGTTTACTCGGCACGATCGTCGAGATCATGTCGACGCCCGCTAACGATGTTTGGGTTGTTGAGGGCGATCGGTATGGCGAGGTACTGATTCCCGTGATCGAGCAGGTCGTGCTCGATCTTCCCGACACAGGAACAATTTCCGTCCACGTTATGGACGGCCTGATCGATATGGACAAGTAGGGAGGACAACATGCTGATCGAGACCCTTTCGGTCTTTCCCGAGATGTTTGAGCCCGTCATGTCCACATCGATCTTGGGCCGCGCCCGCAAGGCCGGCCTTTTTGATTTTAAGGCGTATAACCTGCGCGACTGGACGCACGACCGCCATCGTACCGTCGATGACGAGCCGTACGGCGGCGGGCAGGGCATGCTCATGAAGGTCGAGCCTATTGCCGAGGCCATCGAGGCCATCAGCTCCGAGGGTCCCAAGCCCACCGTAGTGTTCTTCACCCCCTGTGGCGAGCCCTTTACGCAGCGTGTGGCCGAGCGCCTGCTCAAAAGTGAGCGCCTGCTGTTTGTGTGCAGTCGCTACGAGGGCGTCGACGAGCGCGCGTATGCGTATGCCGATGAGCGTCTGTCGATCGGCGACTACGTGCTCACGGGCGGCGAGCTTCCCGCTATGGTCGTTGCCGATGCCGTCGTACGGCTCATTCCCGGAGCCTTGGGCGACGAGATGAGCAACGTGGACGAGTCGTTCTCGACCGCCGAGGACGGCGGCCTGCTCGAGTACGCGCAGTACACCCGTCCCGCCGAGTTTAACGGCGAGGGCGTGCCTCCAGTGCTCGTGAGCGGCGATCATGCCAAGGTCGATGCCTGGCGCCGCAAGAATGCCATCGAGCGTACCTGTCGTTGGCGTCCCGATCTTATCGAGACGGCACGTCTTACGCCCAATGAGCGCGCGTACGCGCAGGAGATCCTGGACGCTTCGTTTTCGCAGAGCGAGGAGTGAGAATGGTTCCATCGCAGCATTCCGTGCTAAAGGGTGCGTTTGAGTGGGTCGTGGTTGTCGCAATCGCGCTGGTCGCCACCTTCTTGATTCGCTCGTTTGTGGTCGAACCCTTTGTGGTGCCTACCGGTTCCATGGAGTCCACGATCGAGATCGGAGACCAGATTCTGGCGCAGAAGGTGACGCTCGAACTCGGACAGCCCGTCAAGCAAGGCGATATCGTGGTGTTCCACAACCCCGACGGCACCTCTGAGCACGATGTTCTTGTCAAGCGCGTCATCGCCACGGCCGGCCAGACGGTCGACCTGCAGGACGGCAAGGTCGTCGTCGATGGCCAGGCGCTCGACGAGGACTATACGACTGGCATGAGCTGGCCGCTTTCGGTCCAAGCCCCCGGCGCTCAGGTGAGCTATCCCTACACCGTCCCTGACGACTGTGTGTGGGTGATGGGCGACAACCGCGAGAACTCTGCTGACTCCCGCTACTTTGGCCCGGTCGACCGCTCCGACTTGATTGCCGTGGCGCTTGTGCGCTACTGGCCGCTCAACCGTATCGGCGCTATCGATTAAAAACCGCTATAGTACAGTACCTAACCGTGTAATCGTTTCGACGAGGGGATATTAGAGGCATGAACGCTTCATCGCTTTCCTTCCAAGACATCATCCTGCGCCTCCAGCAGTACTGGGGCGAGCAGGGCTACGTCATTATGCAGCCCTATGACTCCGAGGTCGGTGCCGGTACCTTCCATACCGCGACCACGCTGCGCTCGCTCGGTCCCGCCGAGTGGCGCACCTGCTATGCGCAGCCCTGCCGCCGTCCCGCCGACGGCCGCTATGGCGAGAACCCCAACCGCATGCAGCACTACTATCAGTTCCAGGTGCTCATCAAGCCCTCGCCGGTCAACGCCCAGGAGCTTTACCTGGGTTCGCTGGCCGCCATTGGCCTGGACCCCAACGACCATGACGTCCGCTTTGTCGAGGACGACTGGGAGAGCCCGACGCTCGGCGCCTGGGGCCTTGGCTGGGAGGTCTGGCTCAATGGCATGGAGGTCACGCAGTTTACGTACTTCCAGCAGGTGGGCGGCATCGAGGTCGACCCCGTGCCCGTTGAGATCACCTATGGCCTGGAGCGCATCGCCATGTACGCCCAGGGCGTCAACTCTGTCTACGACCTGGTGTGGAGCTACCTGCCCGACGGTACGCCCATGACCTACGGCGACGTGTTCCTGGAGAACGAGCGCGAGTTCAGCGCTTACAACTTTGAGGTCGCCAACGTCGAGATGATGCGTCAGAAGTTTGACGACTACGAGGCCGAGTGCCACTCCTGCCTGGAGCGCAAGCTGCCGCTGCCGGCATATGACTGCGTCATGAAGTGCAGCCATGCCTTCAACCTGCTCGATGCCCGCGGTGCGCTGTCCGCAGTCGAGCGCGCCAACTACATCCTGCGCGTCCGCGCCGTCGCCAAGGCGTGCTGCGAGGCCTATATGGCCGAGGTCGCCGGAATCAACGAGAATGCCGATCAGGAAGGCGAGGTGGCGTAGGCCATGGCAGACGCTAAGGATTTCCTGTTTGAGATCGGTACGGAGGAAATGCCCTCTGCACCGCTGAACAATGCCGTCAAGCAGCTTGGCACCATGATCGCCAAGGGTCTCGACGAGTCCGGTCTGGCCCACGGCGAGGTCCGCGTGATCTCGAGCCCGCGTCGCCTGGCTGCGCTCGTTGCCGACGTCGCTACCGCGACCGATGAGGTTCACGAGGTCAAGCGTGGCCCCGCGGCCAACATCGCTTTCGATGCCGACGGAAACGCCACCAAGGCCGCCCAGGGCTTCGCCCGCAAGTGCGGTGTGGCTGCCGAGGATCTGGTCCGTCGCGAGGACACCGACGGCCGTGAGTACGTCTTTGCCGAGAAGAACATTCCTTCCGCCCCGGCTACCCCGATCCTGACGGCCCTGTGCGAGAAGACCATCGCCGGCCTGCAGTGGCCCAACTACCGCAGCCAGCGCTGGGGCCACGAGCACGCTACGTTTGTTCGTCCGGTCCGTTGGATCTGCTGCCTTTTGGGCGAGGATGTTGTTCCCGTGTCGTTTGCCGACGTGACGAGTGGCAACACCACGCGTGGTCATCGCGTACTTGGCTCTGGTGACCATGTGGTTGCCAGCCCCGCCGTCTACGAGCAGGTGCTCGAGGACGCCGGCGTGCTTTCTGCCGAGCGCCGTCGCGAGGCCATCCTTGCCGGCATCGCCGAGGTCGAGGCTGCGCGCCCCGGCTGCCACGTCGATACGCCCAAGAAGGTCTTTGAGGAGGTCATCAACCTCTGCGAGTGGCCGACGGTGCTTGTCGGTACCTTCGACGAGGAGTTCCTCAAGGTCCCGCACGAGATCATCTGCGAGTCTATGCTCACCAACCAGCGCTACTTCCCGATCTATGACGGCGAGGGCAAGCTGACGCGTGAGTTCGTGATCGTCTCCAACAGCAAGCCCGAGAACGCCGAGCGCGTGATCGACGGCAACGAGCGCGTCGTGCGCGCCCGCCTGGATGACGCCAAGTTCTTCTACGAGGAGGATCTGAAGATCTCCCTCGACGAGTTCCGTGAGCGTCTGGCCAAGGTCGCCTTCCAGGAGAAGCTCGGCAGCGTGCTCGCCAAGTCCGAGCGTATTGAGCAGCTTGCGCTCGCTATTGCCCGCGAGGCTCACCTGGGCGCCCACCTGGCCGCCGATGCCGGCCGCGCCGCTCACCTGTGCAAGGCCGACCTGGTGTCCAACGCTGTCGTCGAGTTCACGAGCCAGCAGGGTGTTATGGGCGGTTACTACGCCATCGCGATGGGGGAGAACGAAGAGGTCGCTCACGCTATTCGCGATCACTATCGTCCCCGCTTTGCCGGTGACGAGCTGCCCGAGGGCACCGCTGGCTGCATCGTGGCCTGCGCCGACAAGCTCGATACCATTGCCGGCATCTTTGCCATCGGCGAGCCCCCGACCGGCTCTTCCGACCCGTACGCGCTGCGTCGTGCCGCCATCGGCATCATCAACATCCTGCGCGACCGTCTGCCGATCGACCCCACGTCGCTCATCGACTTTGCGCTCGAGCTCTATAGCGAGCAGGGCATTGAGTTCGACGCCGCCGAGGTCGCCCAGCAGGTTCGCGACTTCTTCCACGGCCGTTTGGTGAGCATGGCCCGCGACGAGAAGATCCCGGCCGACACCGTTGCCGCCGTTTCCGCGGTGCACATCATTGCCCCGTCGGTCTTCTTCGCCCGCTGCGCCGCCCTCGACGAGGCCCGCAAGAACGACGCCGAGACCTTCGACAACCTGGCAACCGCCTACGCCCGCGCGGCGCATATCTCCAAGCCCGAGCTGGGCGCGGAGTACGACCGCGCCCTGATGGGCGAGGTCGAGCTTGCGCTTGCCGACGCCTCCGAGGGCGCCCAGACCGCCGTCGATGCCGCCCTTGCTACCGAGGATTACCCGGCCGCATTTGCCGCCCTTGCCGCCCTGCGTGCCCCCATCGACCGTTTCTTTGACGAGGTTATGGTCATGGACAAGGACGAGCAGCTCCGCGATAATCGCCTTAAGCTGCTCAACCGCTTCGAGGCCGTTTTCTCCGGCATCGCCAACATCGGTGAGCTTGCCCGCAAAAAGTAAGCTAGCCTGCGCATAAGCGCAAAAGGAGCCCCGCATGGATTGCCCGGTCGCCGCTCGTCCCACCGTTATCGTTATCTCCGACTCGCTCGGTGATACCGCTTGTGAGGTGGTGCTTGCGGCGTCCGGGCAATTTGATGAAGGGGCTTTTCGTGTTTTACGTCTGCCTAAGGTGACCTCGGTGGAGCAGGTCAAGTCGTTTGTGGGCCCGCGAGTCGATGCCGACCATCGTGATATCGCCGTATTCCACACAATTGTCGATCCGGCGCTTCGTGCTCGCGTGCTCGACTACTTGGGCATGCTGCACATTCGCTCGGTCGACCTGATCGGCCCGACGCTTGCCGTGCTGTCGTCGCTTATCGGCGTGCCGCCAAAAGGAGTGGCGGGTGTGATCCATAAGACCGATGACCGGTATTTCCACCGCATCGAGGCCATGGAGTACTTTGTCGAGCACGATGACGGACGTGGTTGCGACGATCTGTCGGGTGCCGATATCGTGCTGCTGGGCGTGTCGCGCACATCCAAGACGCCGCTGTCGATGTATTTGGCCTATCAGGGCTACAAGGTCGCCAACGTTCCGTTGGCGCACGGTATGGAGCCGCCCAAGTCGATTTACGAGGTAGACCCGATGCGGTTGTTTGGCCTGATTTCGACCGTCGACGTTATTTCTGAGATTCGCGATAGCCGCTTGGGCGACGACTATGCCCGTGCCGTCGCCGGCTCCTATGCCGAGCCCGAGAGCGTGCGAAGCGAGCTCGAGGAGGCTCGTGCTCTCATGAAGCGCCTGGGTTGCTTTGTAGTGCGTACCGACGGCAAGGCGATCGAGGAGAGCGCCTCCGAGATCATCGCTCACCTCGATGAGATCCAGGAAGCAAGGGCCCGCCGAGCCGCCCGCCGCGCCCAGCAGCAGTAACTACTGAGTAGCTAATTTGGGACGTGTCTCTATAGTATTGTCAAATCTCCTGGGACGAGCCCGCCCTCCTCGAGTCGCTCGGGAGGCTCGGCGTTGCAGAGACGGCGAGGCCGGACGGGGATTACCTCTTCGTGATGGAGGGGAACCCCGGCGCTGGAGGGCGACGGGGAGGCGCCTCGGGTGCAGCTACACAAGGGGGCCTGTCCACGAGGTCCACGTGCGGGAAGTCAATTAATTTACCGTTCAAAAAGGGGGCAATGTGGGAAAGGGCCAAGCCGACTATTGAAATGACGATAAAGACGAGGCATCCTGATGTATGTCGGAATATAGATAGGACAAAACGTATCATCTATATCGCTTCTATGAAACCCGATGCAAGTTCTTCTCAATCTCGAAATAGATTGAAGGCATTGAGAGGAACTTTATACTACAAAAATCGTAGGTCTGCCACCTAGACAGAAGAAGTGATTTTGTATGCGGAATCTTGCATTTTGAAAACCGGTGCCAACTATGAGGTGTGAGTCGGGCTCGGTAAAGCGCGGGGGAAATGAGATAGGCTGCGCGTCATCAGAGAGTGGCGCGCAGCCTATTGACCTGCTTTCGTATGACGGATGCTTTAGAGGATCCAGGGGCCAAGTGGGTTGCCATCTGCGGAGCAGTCTTGAATCGTTAGGATGGGATTTTGAAAGGGCTGTCTCTCCCTCCACGCCTTCAAGTGATAGGTGCAGACGCGGTCGTAGTGGATTTTTTTGTATGCGCGCGATATCTGTTTTTACAGCCTCCTCTTTGCTGGAATATTTTCCTGGAGCATGTGCAACAGATGTGCATGCGATACCGTCGATCCAGCCAGATTGGGGTCCGAGGTTAAAGCTCGAGATTATTGTCAAGACGCCATTGAGGCCAGCTTGCAACAAATCGTTCTGTATTCGTTCAAATGCTGATTGATTGTTGGTTCCAAGGCCAATCATTCCAATTGCAGAGAGGTATCCGCTATCAGTGAGTTTATCTCCTGCACCTCGAATAACCTTGCTTGTGATGTTGAGGCCATCTGGGCCGCCATCGCCAACGAAGGGGTATGGTACGTCTTCTGGGATTGGGAGCAAAGGAGGATTCACCGTAATGAGTTCATAGCTGCAAGAGCTTTCGATATTGTTTAGTGCGTTGTAGAGACTTCCGGTTAGAACAGTTAAATCTTCGCTAATACCATTGACCAGTGCGTTTAGTTGGCAGATTTCTGAGGCGATTGGATTGATATCTATCGCCGTGACGTGCATTCCAGATTTTGCCAGTATGAGTGCCTGGATGCCTGGTCCAGAGCAGAGGTCTAAGGCATTCTTTCCGGGGGATGGGCTTAGCCGACGAGCGAGCCCAATTGAATCAGAGCCAAAATATAGTAAAGGCGAGGGTGATGGCGCATCGGCAAAAAGCCAGATGCCATGATATCGGATTAGAGATAAACCGGAAAGGGAGGCATTGCCATTGTGCTTGCTTAGCAGCCCGAGTGAGGCTATGGTTTCAACAGTGCCTTTCAGCAGACTTCTTTTTGCCACTTCTGAATCGAGATCAATCTCTCCACCTAGCATCAGGAAGGAGACGATCTCTTGATGCTCCCTGTCAAGTTGATCCCAGATGCGATGCGCGCATTCAAAAGGATCTATAGATATGTCAAGTGTGTCTAAAAAATCTGTTACTCCAAGAGTGTCCAATCTACGGAGTGGATTACTCGAGAGCGAATTTAAAGAGGGTAGCACTTCAATCATGTATATCAGACCCATTTCCGATAAAGGTAGTCTCGAATTTAGTCTCGACAATCAAGTCGGCTGCCAGTTTAGGAGCTAGCTTTGCAAGACAGGCCTGTGCCTCTTTCGAGAGGGCGATGTCTTCGCAAATCTCGCATTGAGAGAGGTAGCTTGAGCGCCCAAATGAAGAAAGGCCTCCGCTCGTGCGCAAGTGCTTCAGCAGCCCTCCTGGTCCTATGTATTGTATGTAATTAAGTAGGAGCAGCTGCAGTTCATTAATGTCATCCGTCAGATTGATTTTGCCAAGATCGAAAAGCCAAGTTCCCTCTGCATTTATTCCGCAGCAGGGTGCAAGATGGCAGTTTGGGGAAATAACGAAGTCTCGGCCGCAGTCGGAACAGTGTGACGCTAAGAGACGTGCCTGCGGTCGCGCATTTTGGTTGAGACTGAGATTTCGTGCGCGCCCAATTCGCGTGATGCCTGAATCCGTGATGAAGCGGGCTGGCGCGCTGGGAGGCTGGGTATTATCGTCGAACTGATGCAGGAGTGGAATGTCTTCATTAAGGTACTTGCACAGGTATGCCGGGCTGATTGTACTGTTGTTATCTCTGCAGACCGCAATGCCGAGAGTTTGAAAGCCCATTGTTTTTGCTGAGTTCCAAAGGTTGCGCACATTCTCGAGGGGTATATATTCCGCATGAAAGTCGTCGCAGCTGATATTGATTTCGTCAAGGCCACATGACTTCAATTCGTTGAGGAACGTTTCTGCGTCTCTTTCGCTTTTTGCCCACCACGCATTCGTTACAATTCGAGTAAAGAGTCCTAAAGAATTCGCATATGCGATGGCCTCGAGAAGGTCATCGCCAAGAAGGGTGCATTCTCCGCCCGTAAACACAACAACACCACTTCCGACGCATACTTCGGCGAAGCTATCGATGAATTGCCGCATTTGGGGAAGAGTAAGCCTGCCACTGTTGTTCGGAGTGCAGCTCATCAGACAATGATCACACACAGCGCCACATTTATATGTTGTTATAAATGTCAGCATTCGAGGTCTGCGGAACAGCACGTGCTGCGAGCTTTCGGAAATCATGCCGCGAGCAAACGGGCGTCGGTGATTACCAAGGTGCCTTCGTTCTCGGAGTAAGTAACTTCGAATTCGACGGAGCGATAATACCCGCGGGCGACCCCATTGGAAGCCCCTTCGGGGTTGATGGTATTGGAGCTGGAATTCTTGATTGCTGTTTTAAGCATGGCTGCTTGCCTCGCTGCACTCAAGCCCTCTTGATCAAATTTCCTGAAAACAGAAGTTTGTTTGTACGATTCCGATAGTTCAACAACATCAGGTTTGTTCATAAAAATAGCTGATCCATAGCCCATTGTGTTGACGTCGTACTTAAGGTTGGCGTTGTTTTGAGCATTCGCGTTTGCGTTTGCCATTCCGTTTGCGTTCAGAATGATGTTTGCGTTCGTTACTGCGTTTGCATTAAGTACAACGTTTACGAGAGGTATCGTTTGCGGCTCAGCTTCGTTGTCCTCGTCATAATATGCAAGTTGGATACGACGATATACTGCGCGTGCAACGGGGACACGCGCCTCCTTTTCGGTTGACTCCACCAGTTCGTACAGAGAGACTTTTCGATTTCCCGCTTTGATTTGGAGGTCTGTAATTCCATATTTCTGGAATACGGCACGAGGCTGAGCTTCGAAATCGCGTCTTGCGTCGGTAGATTGTTCCGCGTCCGCGACCAGTTTTTCAAGGATGCTAAGCTGGGACTGTATTGAGAGTTCGTTTAGGTGGTTCACATTGTCCATAGCGGTGACCTCCAATGTTGAATAGCTGTCTTGAAAGACTACGTCATGCTAGTGTCGGTATCGATTTGATACTACGAACAAATTAGAACTAAATGGATATAGTTTCCATACTAATCAAAACAAACTTGCATTCAAGTTTTTATTTATACTTGATTTAAGGCGGAGTGGAATGTGGGTGCGCAAGGAGACGCGGAATCGATGAGAGCCTCAAAAAAAATTACTGCAGTGTTATCATCTTTCATCCTCTCTATTCTTCCATTTCTGATTCTATGGGCGGCTTGGTCAGTCCTCCCTGATACAATTCCCGCTCATTGGAGTGGGGGTGTGGTTGATCGATGGGGTAATAAGCTTGAATTGCTGGTTGTTCCGCTGTTTTCTCTGATTGGTTCTATTGCAATTTCTGTGTACCTTATTGTTTCCACGCGGCGAAGAGAGTTCGCGGATTTCTCTGTTCGAATGCGACGGGACTTTGTTGCGTGCTATATTTCTAGTCTTCTTTTATCGACAACCTGCTCAGTGATAATTGCCGTTTGGGTTCAGTTGATTCTTACGCAAAACACTGCGGTTGATGGGGGGCTTGGACTATCGATCCTGTATTCCCTTCCCGGGCTATATGTGATCTTGTGCGCTTTGCCGCCTTTTTATGCGAGCGGCGAGAGCAAAAAGGCAGAGCGCCTGATAACAGTTCTTATTGGCGGCGCGGAGATTGTTCTTTGTGGAATAGTGCTTGAAGGTTCGGCTGCCTCATATGCGATGATTGGACTGATGATTCTGTTCTGTGCGTTTGAGATTGTGTCACAGGTAAGGGATAGCCGGTCCTTATGAGTTGAATTACGCGCGTGCGGATATAAAGCGTGGCATGTTAAGCTGGTCGTTTTCTCGTTCTGGGACATTTGCAGTAGGATGAGTGGGACTAGGCGCGCTGCGGTGTGATGGTTGAGACTTGTATCGCTGCAAATCCGCTGATGCACATTTTGCTATTGGGCTTGAAGGTGGGACCGGCAGGCCTTTGTTTGGGTTGTTCTGGTCGTCCAACGCGTGTTGCACGGCTTTATATTGTTACCCTCGTTCGGCGCTCCGTTGGAGCATTTCCGGGTTTGTCGGCATCATGACTTGGCCAAGTGACACGCTTGCCGGGACGGTTGTAACGCCGCGCCGGTTCCGTGTGCTCCTTCGTTGTTGGCCTGTCCAGCCGGGGGCGGATTCGGCCTCATGTTGTGGCGCACGGCCTTCAGGGGCTTCCCCTGGCGAGTTATGTTCGTCCGTATGGGTAAGGGTCGGGTTGAGCTGACAATCCCGTGTCGGAAGGGGCTTGGACCATGCGCGCGATGACAGAGATTGAGTGGCTGGACGGCCGTGTGACGAAGGTGCCGGAGCTCGCCCTGGGCGATGCGTTCGGCGAGAGCGTCCAGGCGGAGCTCGATTTCGGGTTCGACGATGTGTTGGAGGGCCTTTGGGTCGAGGTGCGCCATCATGAGCCGGATGAGGACTCGGACGGCGACCCGCGCGGGAGGGGCTGCGCACTGTACGCGGACTGCCGGTACAGCCTGGTCGAACCGTCGGACCTCGACCGTGTCTTCTGCATCCTTTACGAGGGGCAGCCGAGGGTCTGCCGCGTCGCGGGGGAGCTCGTGAACCTTTTGCGGGCCTGCGCGTTGTCCTGCCTCATGCTCGGATCTCCCTACCCGCCAGGCGCCCTCGAGGCCCTGGCCGCGTGCGCTCGATACCTCTGCGGTCCGGCTTTCACATCCGACCTCGCCGCCCGTGCCCGCGCCGCGGGGGAGCTAGGGCCCCCGCGGCGGCGGTGAACGCGGCCGCTGCGTGGGAATTTGGGATGGGGGCGGGTTCCGAAACGCCTGCGGAGGGGAGAACCCCGTTGGGCGGGGACAATTCGTGATGCTTGATATCGCATTGCAGTATGGAAGCACGGATCATCTTCGCGATGGTCCGACCGGTTGATGGGCTAGGACGCGCATTCAGCAGGGAAGGGGATGGCTTTTAATGCCGCTTTTGGCTTATGCGTGCCGCGCTCCGCGTATGGCCATCCTGCGGTGCTAAAGCATTCTTGAAGTCTGTTAAGTGAATTCGTTTTAATCGCGCACGTGGCCGTTTGCCCATGTCGCATAACAGGATTCACTGTTGATTGCCCGTGTGATGACAGCGTGAGTTTCGGGGGGGTGGCGTGAGCGGAGTCGCCGCGTTGTATAAGTCTGGCCGGCCCGACTGATGTGTCGATCTGTCGGGCCGGCCGAGAATGGTGAAGAGATCTCGCTGTTGAATGAACGAATGTTACAAGCAGCTCTTCAAGACGCTTTGGGCGTTGGCTGGGGCTGCGCAGTCAATCGCATGCAGTGATAGGCGAGGCGATTGCTCGATGAGCCGGCGACTAGTTCTGTGCTGCACTCGTCCCGGTGCCGTCGTTGTCTGCCGAGTACCAGAATGCGTAGGCCGCAACGACGGCATCATAGACGGCTGCGACTACGTTATCCACGACGGCTGCAAAGTTGACCACAACGGGAACGGGGCCGGTTTTGGAATCCATCTTCTCTACTTCTGGGGTCTCATACATGGGAACATCTCCTTAGAATTGTGACAGGACGCTCAGGTCGCCTAGATCATCGTCGATCAGGTCGATATAGAGGTCGCCGTCCATATTGATGTCTGCAATCAACGATGAGATCTCTTCCATCTCGTCAATCGAGTGCATACAATTGGCCAACGCGGTAACAACGGGCTTATCCCAAACGGTTGCCATTCCGGCATCGTAGTATTCCTGAAGGCTGTGTTTGCGAACGTTTCCGATGATGAGAGGTATATAGGGGGATGCGACGATATCGCCATTGGCGTGGATGGCCACTTGGTCAAATTGCATTTGCAGTTGAGGGAATCTGACCAAGTGGTCGATGGGGTCGCCCCACTCAAGCATGAAATAGCCTCGATAGTCCGGATCGTATCGAAGGTCATTGATCGTGTTGACTAGCCGACGGTATTGATTATTCGAAGGGCGAATCGTGCGGTTTCTTCGGGCTCTACCGAGGAGCATGAGCGGCTGAACTCTAAGGTCAATTCGGCCAGTTCTACCCGACGATTTCAGCTTGTCTCGAAGCATCGTGCAAACTGGTTTGAAATCGTCGACATTGAACGATGTCGGACAAAAGGCAATTGAAAGGTGCAGTGAGGTTTCGTTCAGCGTGATATCGATGGCGTCGAGCACCCGGTCGTATAATCCCGAGAGTCCTCGCATATGTTCGTGAGAATCGCGTAGGCCATCGAGGCTAAACTGTATGCCGTTTAAACCGGCGCGTTCGAGCTCATGCAAAGTATTTGAGTTTGCGAGCAGACCGTTTGACACGAGGTTGCATTTGACGCCAGATGCGCTGAGCCGCCGCAAGGACTCGATGACAAGATCCTTTCGCAGGAGGGTCTCGCCTCCGCAGAAGCAGAAGCTAAAGGGGTGCATTTGACAAATCGAGTCGACGAGTTCGAGGACTTCGTTGTCGGATAATTCGTTCGCGACGACATCGTTTTCTCCACTGTTGTTGAAGCAGTGTAGACAACGAAGGTTGCATTTGTTTGTAATGTCGAGCGCAACGCTGTGGGGCGCTCCGATTATTGCCGGCATGCTCATTATTGCTTCTTATCGAGCGGGCGAACAAACAGCTTGACGTCGCCCGAGTCGAGCTCATTGGGCAGGGTGCCGACTAAGGAAAAGCCAAGGCGCTGGTCGGAATGGTCAAGTTGTTCGGCGATTGGGGTGGAATCAGGCGCGTCAATTCTGAGCGCGCGGTAGGCTTTGGGAGCGGAAGATCCGTAGTATTCCGCAAGGCGGTCGAGCACACCGGCAAGCAGCGTGGAGCTGCATGAGATAAATTTGATGATGACGCTGCGGCCGGCGGGATTAGTGGCCGGCTCGCATATTATCAATCCATTAATTTCTCCGGACTGGCTCGTGAGTAGAAAATAATCATGGGTAAAGGAAAAGAGCCTTTGGCGAAGAACCAGAAAGTTCTCCAATTCGGGCTCAACGTCGAACTCAGAGAAATAGATCCTATTGCCATTTTTGGACTGTTTTGCAGAGAGGGATTTTGCAGCCGCCTCTTCGATTTCAGCAAACCTGCTCGCGTCCGCGAGAATAAGCAGCTCGTCGGGATTCACCGATGTTAGGTAATCGGAGCCGAAAGGGTCGTTCATATATCTCCCTTCTTTCTTCCAAACGATAAGACAGTTTACGGTCAGGCTATGCAGGGTTTGGGCCAGGTCATGCGCTAGCGTCTCGCGCGGTTGATCTGGGTATTTTTCTTGGAACAGACGGAGAATTTTGGGCAAATCGCAGGTGCCGTCGCATAAGTCAAGAATCTCTTTAGCGACCCTGTTGAGGATCGTATAGATTTGTTTCCCATCTGAGCTTAGGACGCTCAGGCGGTTATTTGGTTCACTGCGAAGGTAGCTTGGGTCGAGGGGGATAGGGATGACTCCAGGCAATGATGAGATTTGCGCGCTCCAAACATTCACGGATTCCATTGATCTCCTTTGGTTGTGGCCTATCTTCCTCGAATAGCAACTCGTTCGATAAAATATCACAAATCGAAACGATATATAAAAGAATATATTTATATCGATATACAATATTAGGTTAAAAAAGTTTTGATGGTTGTCGATAGGGCTGGTATTGAAGGAGTGGACTGGAGTGATGGCGATGTCGGACGTTGTGGTTTCAATGGTGGGGTCATGCCTGCTGCTGTTGTTCGGAATAATGATATATCGAGGCAAGCTCACGGGATTGCTTGCCGGAATGTCATTGCTATCGGGAGAGCGTTTAGAGGAGGCAAAGCGGACGGCCGAGTCTCTAGGCGCAAACCGAGTGGTGGGGGCGTCTATAGTTTTCTCCGCAATATGCCTTTTTCTCTCGTCCCTTTTTCCGGACAAAAGGGCTATTCTCGGTCTGATGGTGGCTGCTGTTATAATCGCCGCGCTTGCCTATGCAAATAGGGGGCTTATTCGTATGTATATAAAGGTGAAATGGAATCCTGGGCACTGCAACCCGAGATAATGTCTTGAGCAAGGATTAACAACAAGGGATATATGGGAGCGATTAAGCGGCGAGCAAATTCAGTTTTGGATAAAAGGCCGCTTGATGGGAGCTGGCATGTTTAAGAAGGCGGTTCACGAGTTGTTTCGGTGTAAAGGGTCACGGCTTTTCGTGATTCTCATGCTGGTGAATTTTGCTCTCTCGTGCGTCATGCCCGCCTTAAACGGTGGGTTTGTAGACTTTCTCGTGACGAATAGGGATCCATCTCGCGTCGTGTGGTTTGCGGCCTTTGTTGCGGGCATAGGGATATCGGCCTCCTTCATGTCGTATGCGATGGGTGTGAACGTATCGCGCGTCATCTTGGAGATGACGACGAGACTGATGGGGACCACGTGTGAGTCGTTTGAACGGGGGCCCCTGGAAAAGGGGGAGCAGGCGGATCCATCCTATACAACGCAGAGGGTGTATGCGGATTCGAATGCGGTGTCATCGTTTGTCGTGAACAACTTCCTGACGATCGGGCTTAACATCGTTCTGGTTGTGTTGATATGCATCATCCTGTTTTCGATTAATCCGGTGTTCCTGGTGTTAAGTGCATGTTCGCTTGTTGCGTACTTCATTTTATTCAGGGCGTTGAAAAAGCCGTTGTACAACAGTTCGCTTGCGAACAAGGAGGGTTTGAGTAAGCTTTTCGCGTCCGTGAGCGGCGAGCTGTCGCAGTTGTTTGACATTAAGTGCGATGGCGCATATAACCAGAGCGCTCGGACGCTCAAAGGGGTATTCGAGGGGTACTACCCGATTTACATGAAAGCAAGTAGGGTCTCGAATCTGGCCACATCAAGCGACGGCCTGATCTCGTCTGTGTTTCGGGGGGCACTGCTCGTGATCTCCGGGATGGAAATATTGAGCGGAAGAATGAGCTTAGGCGAGTTCACAATGGTGAACTCGTATTACTCGATGGCGTTCGGATGCTTCAAGTATTTTTTGAATTATTTCAAATCGTATCAGGACGCAAGGGCCTCGTTCGACCGATTGGGGGCTCTGACGGAGGACGCCGAGGACCGCGGCACCCTCACGGTTGGGCACGTGGAGAGCATATCGTTGTCCAACATCGCGTACCGATACGCGGGAAAGCCCTACTTATACCGCGACCTCTCCGTGGAGGTGGAGGAAGGAAAAACCTATGCCATTACCGGGCCGAACGGATGCGGAAAAAGCACGTTTCTGAAGGTGCTCCTTGGACTATATTCTGCTGGGGGACATCGGGCTTTGGGGTCGGTGCCATATGAAGAGCTCGATATGGAGACGATCCGACGGGACCTGTTTGCGGTGTGCCCGCAAAAGCTCTTTATTCCGAACGAAACGGTGGAGAATTACCTTGAGAGGACGTCGATTCGGGGATCGAGCGAAAACCTCCGAGAGCTTGTGCCGAGTTTCTATCGAACCGTCGAATCGTTAAAAGGCAAGAATTGTAGAGACCTTTCTGGTGGAGAGTATCGAAAGCTAAGGATATTCGCAGCACTTCGCAGGCAGCCGGAAGTGCTTGTGTTCGATGAACCAACGAACGATTTAGATGAAGAAAGCCGTCGGGAGTTCACGGAGTATATTCATCGAAATCCCTTCGATCAGCTAATTCTTGTTGTAAGCCATGATCAGGATTTGATTTCAGCATGCGATAGGAAGCTGGATTTGGATTTCGATCCGAAAAATGGGCAATGCTGATGGGAAACGCTTAGAGTTCGGGCTTGCGCGTCATGGAGTAATCTTTCCTCTTATCGAAAATCGTTACAATATAAGAAAAACAGTAAGCAAGAAGAAATGGCTCGGGGAAGAGCTCGCTGCTGTCAGTGATATTGGGTCTATATCCAGATAACACGGAAGGGGCCGTCCTCTACAACGGGGTATCACAGCGTCGCATCGACCGATACGCATTGCGGCGGTGCCGAGTTGGCATTACGGAGCAAGAGCCCCCTATTGTTGGGGGGACGATCCTCGATAATCTTACGCTGCTTTCTGATGATTTCGAGGCCGACAAACTGAATCGGATGCTTGCCATATTGGGGTTAGACAAAATGATTGCCGCTGCGGAGAACGGGGCGGCAGCGATGCTTGGCAGCAAGAAAGGAGGGGTGTCCGGCGGGGAGAAGCAGAACATCGCAATTGTGCGGCAGATGTTGAAATCGCCGGACGTCATGTTGTTTCTTGAGTCAACTTCAGCGCTTGATGCGAAGAGCCGGAGCGCGCTAATTAAATTGCTTCATGAGGTTAAGAGAGACCATATTGTAATTGTTGTCACTCATGACGAAGAGATGCTTGCGGCTTGCGACGAGGTCATTCCGATGCCCGGATGCTTATCGGGACGTGGCGTTGAAGGCCCAGAAGATCGAAATGGTGTGGGTGTTGGGTAAGTCCCTACGCGTACGACGTTGGGTTTCTGATCTTCATCGTCCTGCAAAGAAGGCTTTGTAACACGTTTCCCCTGGGAGGCCCCTTTTGTCCGTAGTGGCAAAGAGGGGCTTTTTCGTTTCCCTCTTGCGGCGGAGGGGGACACCATGCGCCTATACAGGACGACCTGCGCGCTTTCGTCGGATGACGGGCTATGTGTCGAGATGGGGGTCTCGGGTGGAGGCCGCGTCGCGGTCGCGGTCGGCCAGCGACCATCGGTACGGCTCAATCGTATTACCAGAACTAGTAAGGAGCCGCCCTTTCGGACGACTCAAACTGTAATGGGGCTTTTTTAGCTACCCCGGCCGTTACTCCGCCAAAGCATTCGCGCTATCTGCCGGGGTGGCTAAAATAGCCCCGTCCCAAATTAGCTACTCTGACCAAAATCCCTGGGACAAATACTTCTGATAGATTTTGTCTTTCTTGGCTATTGCGTAGTTTAAGAGATTCCATTCCAATAATTACAGCTTTTTGCTAAAGCGCTTTAGCAGTTTATACCGCTTTTGACCTGCGACTACGTTGTACTGGTATCTTCATAAGGTAACCACCTTTACCTACCGTTTACCGCCAGTTTTAGCACGTTTACCAAACCGCGCAGCCTCTGCTCAAGCCCGCCCAAAACCCGCCGTATAGTTCCCTCACGGTCCGCATCCGGCGGGTCGATTCGTTACCACGGTCGTGTGTGCGAACACATAGAAGGGGAAGTATCGTGAGCGATTGCAAGAGGGTTTACCGTTTTGGAACCGACGCCCAGGGCACTTGTGTCACCGAGGGCGACAAGTCTATGAACTTTGTGCTTGGCGGCAAGGGCGCTAACCTTGCCGAGATGAGCCGTATCGGCCTGCCGGTCCCCGGTGGCTTTACCATTACCTGCCAGACCTGCGTTGAGTACTCCGGTGCCGGCAATGTTTGGCCTGCCGGCGCGCTTGACGAGATCGTTGCCGCCGAGGCCGACCTCGAAGCCCGCTGCGGCAAGAAGCTCGGAGATGCCAACGATCCGCTGCTCGTCTCGGTGCGCTCTGGCGCTCCGTTCTCCATGCCCGGCATGATGGACACGGTCCTCAATCTGGGCCTCAACGACGATTCCGTCCTGGGCCTCATCGCCCAGACGCAGAACCCGCGCTTTGCTTGGGACAGCTATCGCCGCTTTATCCAGATGTTCTCCAACGTCGTCATGGGCGTCGACGCCGACCTGTTCGAGAACGCCCTGACCCAGGCCCGCCTGGTTGCCGGCGTCCGCGTCGATTCCGAGCTTTCGGCCGAGGACCTGCAGGAGCTCGTCGAGACCTTCAAGGGCATCTTCTCCGCCAACGTCGAGGCCGCCCTGTACCCCGAGCTCGAGGTCGCCGATGGTAAGCCCGTCTTTCCGCACGATCCGGAGCTCCAGCTGCGCCTTGCCATTCAGGCCGTCTTTGGCAGCTGGATGAACGAGCGCGCCTGCATCTACCGCAAGCAGCACGGCATTTCCGACGACCTTGGCACCGCCGTCAACGTCCAGGCTATGGCCTTTGGCAATAAGGGCGAGACCTCGGCGACCGGTGTCGCCTTTACGCGCAACCCGGCCGACGGCACCAAGGAGTTCTACGGCGACTTTCTGGTCAACGCCCAGGGCGAGGACGTCGTCGCCGGCATCCGCAACACCGAGCCCATCGCCGACCTCAAGGCCACCCCGGGCCTCGAGTCTGCAGGTGAGGAGCTCGAGCGCGTGTTCCTGACGCTCGAGGACCATTACCGCGATATGTGCGATATCGAGTTCACCATCGAGCAGGGTAAGCTCTGGATGCTCCAGACCCGCGTGGGCAAGCGTACCGCAACCGCCGCTCTACGCATCGCTATCGAGATGGTCGAGGAGGGCCTCATCACCTGTGAGGAGGCCGTGAGCCGCATCGACCCCGCGCAGCTCGACCAGCTCCTGCACCCGCAGTTCGACTCCTCCAAGAAGTACGAGGCGCTCGCATGCGGCCTTAACGCCAGTCCCGGTGCCGCCGTGGGCGAGGTCGTGTTCTCGAGCGATGATGCCGTCGCGCGTTCTGCCGAGGGCCATAAGGTCATTCTAGTCCGCTGGGAGACCAACCCCGACGACCTGAAGGGTATGGTCGCCGCCGAGGGTATCTTGACGAGCCATGGTGGCAAGACAAGCCACGCCGCCGTTATCGCCCGTGGCATGGGTACTCCCTGTGTCTGCGGTGTCGAGCGTTTCCATATCGACGCTGCCGAGAAGGTCGTTCGTATCGAGGACAGCGATCGCGTGCTGCACGAGGGCGACATCATCTCCATCGACGGCACCCGGGGTATCGTCGTCGATGGCGCTGTCGATTTGGTCTCCGCTGAGCTCACCGGCGACCTGGACACCATCCTGTCCTGGGCCGACGATATCCGTCTGGACGAGACCGACGGTCACGCCAACCACGTGCGCGTCAACGCCGACAACCCCGAGGATGCCGAGCTCGCGCTCGAGTTTGGCGCCGAGGCCATCGGTCTGTGCCGTACCGAGCACATGTTCCTGGGCGATCGCAAGAACATTATCCAGAGCTTCATCCTGTCCGACGACGAGGCTGTGAAGCAGCAGGCCCTGGCCGATCTGCTCAAGGTTCAGACTGAGGACTTCTTGGCGATGTTCAAGACCATGTCCGGTCGCGATGTGGTCGTTCGCCTGCTCGATCCGCCGCTTCATGAGTTCCTGGATAATCCTCGCGAGCTCGAGGTCGCCATCACCAAGAAGGAAGCCGCTGGCGCCAGCGAGGAAGAGCTTGCCGTCCTGCGCACCCGCCTGCGTCGTATCGACGGCATGGTCGAGTCGAACCCCATGCTCGGCCTGCGCGGTGTGCGCCTGTCAGTCGTCTTCGGTGACCTGCCGCTCATGCAGGTCCGTGCCGTGGCAACGGCTGCCGCTCGCCTTATCAAGGAAGGCGTCGACCCGCGCCCCGAGATCATGGTTCCGCTCGTTTCCATCACGGCCGAGCATGTCCAGACCCGCGAGGTCATCGAGCGCGTGATCGCCGAGGTTTCCGCCGAGGAGGGCGTCGAGCTCAACATTCCCGTGGGCACGATGCTCGAGCTGCCGCGCGCCTGCATGGTCGCTGACGAGATCGCCCATCACGCCGACTTCTTCTGCTTTGGCACCAACGATCTCACCCAGACGACCTTCGGCTTCTCCCGCGACGATGCCGAGGCCAAGTTCATTCCGCTGTACATGCACAAGAAGATCTTGAAGGACAACCCCTTCGAGACTATCGACTCGGCGGTGCTGGAGCTCGTGCGCATGGCCGTCGAGAAGGGTCGTGCCACCAACCCCGGCATGCACTTTGGCGTGTGCGGTGAGCACGGCGGCGACCCCAAGTCCATCAAGGCCCTGTTTAACGCGGCCGACGTGGACTACGTGTCCTGCTCGCCCTATCGCGTGCCCCTCGCGCGTCTGGCGGCCGCTCAGGCCAAGCTCGAGGCCAGGCGTTCCGCTTAACTGAGTCGCGTTCCATTTGCGCCTTTTACGCCCCCCTTCGCGCCGTCGCGCCCCTGTGGACGCGGCGGCGTTTTACGTTGGTTCAATACATTGGCAACTGACGGGAGGACTGCGATGAAAAACCTCACCAGGTATTTGCAACGAGCGCGTCGGGGAGCACAGATGGCCCTGTGCTGGGTGGTCGTTGCGGTCACGGCGCTTTGCGGGATGCTGACAGCCGGTTTTGCCCTCCAGGATGATTCGCGCGACGAGCTCTATGGCGACGTGGTCAACCCGCTCACCATTACGGTCAACGATCGCGACTGCACGTTTGTAGATATCGATGACGGCAAGCTCGAGGGCCGTACCTCGATGTATGACAACGTCTCGTTCTACACGGCCGCCGTCAAAAAGGTGCTGCCCAACTGGGCATCGCTTGCCTATAACATCCTTGGCTATGGCGGAGGCGACGACTCCAAGGACTTTTTGTACTGGGACCACGCCGGCAAGGGCTTTGAGAAGGATTTTGGTAAGGGTCACTACATCTATCTCTATGATGCGCTTTCGGGCGGCAACGGTGAGCATTCCGATGGTGCCGACAAATCGAAGCAGAGTGGTCTGACATCTGCAAAAAGCCTCAATGCGGTCTACGAGCGCTTGACCGACGATATCGCCGGCTGTATCGGTCACAAGCTGAAGGGCTCCGATTTCCGTAAAAACGTGCCGCTCGACGGACTGTCGAAAGACACGACTGAGCAGGACGTCATCTATGCCACCATTGCTTGTGTCGACAAGCTCGGCGGCACCTATCAGTACGATTTCAATGGCTTTGGCATCGCGTTCTATAACTTTAGAGTTCAGCAGCTCAACAGCGTGAACAAGCTTAACTGTGCGCCCGAGGACGCGCCGGGCTATTCCTTTGTCGATTCTAAGACTGAGCAGGAGCTCGTTACCTCGGCACTTAACGTCGGCTATGAGGACGCCTCGCAGAGCATCACGCTCGCCCGCGGTACCGAGGAGACGGTCGGCACGAGCACTTCTGAATCCGCATCGTATTCCAAAGGCGGCTCGTGGGGCGCATCGGTGAGCCTCAAGGAGTCGCTGGGCGTGCCCGCAACAGCGAGCGAGGAGATCGAGACTTCGTTTTCGGCCGAAACCACGATGTCCCAGTTGTGGGAGGCGAGCAAGACCGAGGAACAGTCGATCACCACGACGGACAATCAGTCGGTTACCGTCAATATGACGATCCCGGCGCACACGCAGGTCAATAGCAAGCAGACGAGTTCTACCACGACGCTGTCCGAGGACTATGACCAGCCGGTGGGCGTGACGTTCGACGTGATTATCTTTAACATGAACGGCGAGTGCTACGACGACAACGCCGCCGTGCAGGAGTTCCATACCGCCGGTTATGACCAGCGCTCGTTCTACACCACCTTTGGCGATCAGTCGAACGACGGCGTGCAGAACCTGTTCCTGCGCTCAATCGCCCATCGTGGCGACGACGGCTACGATACCACCGCCGGAAACGTCACGAGCTGGTCGCATCGCACCAACAACCACATGGTGCGCGCCATCGATTGGAATTCGGTCCTGGCCGATCGCGAGGTGCCTTCGCGCAACGGTGGCGCCCCGCGCACGTGCAACGTGCTCAATGACATGGCCGCGACCTATCCCATGTCCATTACGGGTTCCAATCTGTCGTTTGAGTCGGTGACGGTCGATACGCAGTTGGGCACGCCGCAGCCCATTAAGCCCATCTCCAAGATTCTCGTGTCGCTGCAGACCGATAAGACCCGAAGGCTTACGGTGGGAGGGGAAGACCCCATCTCTTCCTATCGCGTGCGCGCAAGGGACGAGGACGATGTTGACTACTACGGCTTTGTGAAGTCGTCGGGCGACTGGCGCGTGGTGGACAAGAAGGGCAAGGAGTGCAAGTCCGACGTCATCGAGATCCAGACCGACCCTGTCACCCACGAGCAAGTCGTGGTGGGTAAAAAGGCCGGCACCGCCTACGTAAAGTACTTTATCCCCGAGGACACCTATGTGGACGTGAACGGGCATGTCTCGACCAATGACGAGATCGACGCCGCGGCCTACAAATATAAGGTAAGCGACGTGGCGCCCGAGCCGTTTAACGGCAGTATCAAACTCGAGGGCTCGGCACAGGCCGTCGTCGGCGTCGAGGAAAATCTCAACGGCATCGAAGGCCTGACGGCTACGGTCTATGACACGACGGGCAAGGAAGTCGATAGAGTCTGCAGCTGGGAGGCCCAGGAGCTCGAGAGCAAGGGCATTTCGGTCGCGACAGACGGCACGATGACCATCTCGCAACCGGGCACCTTCCATGTTCGCGCCTTTATTGATGGCGTGTATTCCGATTGGGCCGAGGTCGTCGCCGCGCCCGCACCGGTCGACCCGATGACGACCGTGGTCGAGACACCGGTGAGCGTTACGTCCGTTTCTTCGGGGGATTCTTCGGCAACGACGGATAGCACGCCCCCTGCCCAGGGAGAGCAGGCCGTTTCCGATGCGAACGCGGCCGAGTCTGCTCCGGCGAGCGACGATGCCGCTGCAGTGACTGGCGACACCGCGCCCACCGCCGCGAAGGATGCCTCGCCGATTCCTACGGGCCTCGTTACCGTTTTGACCGATATCTGCCGCTACGGCATCGATCACGGCCTCATCAGCACATCAAACAAGGAAGAGATGACCAAGCAGGACTTCGACATCTTAGGCATCCTGTACCTGATGGCGGACAGCCAGGACCTGGTGCCCCAAGACGCCGAGGACGCGATGAGTGAATGGGTCCATGACAACTATAATGACGACGAGCTTGCCACCTGGAAGCATCATGCGCTTTCGGTGTTGCTCGAATACGGCTATATTGCGCCCGGAACGACCGTGACGACGCCGACGACTGATGCTGCGGCCGGCGCATAAGTGCAGAAAGAGTGCGTGTTTTTGTCTTTTTGCGCACGGGCAAAATAGTTCTTGCAGCCAAGGTTGTGGCGTGTATACTCGAATACGTTTGTTCAACTACGTGCCGGCCAAGGTGGTACGGCACCTCTAGAAGAGTAAGGAATTGCACATGGATTACATCCGCGCAATCGAGCGTCAGCAGATCCGCGAGGACATCCCGCAGGTCCGCGTTGCCGACAACGTCAAGGTCCACTACCGCATTAAGGAAGGCGACCGCGAGCGCATCCAGGTTTTCCAGGGTGACGTCATCCGCATGGCCGGCGCCGGTGCCCGTGAGACCTTCACCGTCCGCAAGATTTCCTTCGGTGTCGGTGTTGAGCGTACCTTCCCGCTTCACAGCCCCAAGATCGCCAAGCTCGAGGTCGTCCGTCATGGTCGCGTCCGTCGCGCCAAGCTGTACTACCTCCGCGACAAGGTGGGCAAGGCTGCTCGCATCCCCGAGAAGCGCTAAGAAGATCGCAGCGTCTGTCCACTCGTTTGGACAAAAGGGTCACCTTCGGGTGGCCCTTCTTTTTATCTGATTTGCATGCAAGGAGGCCCCGATATGGCCAACATGACGAGTTCGGTTTCGGCATCGCAGGTTGCCGGCGAGCTGGCGAGCGCCACGTTTGAGGAGATCCCCGCCCTCGTGGAGCATTATCGTGAGGATCCGCGCCAGCAAGTGATCAAGGCTTGCGAGCGCGCTCTTAAGCGCCATGCCAAGGAACTTGCCGAGCGCGAGCGCGTCAACGGCATGTACGAGCTGATGCACGAGCTCGGTGGGGATGGCGTGGTCGTTGGTGTCGACGAGGTGGGTCGCGGCTCGGTGGCCGGTCCTTTGACGGTGTGCGCCGTGTGCCTTCCCATGGAACCGCGCGTCTGGGGCATCAATGATTCCAAAAAGCTCACGCCGGCGCGCCGCGAGCTGCTCTCGGTGAAGATTGCCGAGGTCGCGACGGCGATTGGTTTTTGCCATATTGCGCCTGCGGATATCGATGATATGGGCATGGCCCGCGCCATCCGCGCTGCCGTCGCGGGCGCCGTGGCCGATACGGGGCTCGAGCCCGATTGCGTGCTTATGGACGGTAACCCCTTGGGCGCCGTTCCCAACGAGCGCGACGTGGTGAAGGGCGATGCCAAAATCGCCTGTATCGCCGCGGCGTCCATCATGGCCAAGGTCACGCGTGACGAGATGATGGTCGAGTACGACGCCGAGTATCCCGAGTATCATTTGGCCGAGTCGAAGGGCTACGCAAGCCCCGAGCACATCGAGGCCATTCGCAAACATGGACTTTGTCCGCTGCATCGTGTGAGCTTTTGCGGAAACTTTCTGCAGACTGAGCGTCTTTTCTAGGTCAATTGTGGAGACAGGGACCTCTGGCGTTTTATAAACCTGCTGGTAGCGGGCCGTGTGCAACGTGAGTGTTGCGTACGGTCCGTTTTTTGTCGGCATTTGGTCAGCTATTGGTTTGCTTCCGGTACTTACCCGCATGAAAGGTGCCCTCATCATCGGGGCAATGCAGTGTGCGGGAAAGGAGACCCCATGTGTGCCGCAAGCAAAAAGAGCAAGACGCAGCAACTCAAGGAGCGCTGGGAAGACGGCGAGCTCGACTGCGGGGCGATTACGCCCGAGTTTATCAAGGGGCTCAGTCCCCGCGAGCTCGGCATGCTGGGCGAGCTGATCACCATCGATTACTTTAACGAGCGTGGATACACCTTGTTGGAGCAGGGCTATCGTTGCATTGAGGGTGAAGCCGATCTGGTGCTGCTCGATGAGCTCGACGATGTCGTTGTGATGGCCGAGGTCAAGACGAGACGCGTCGCCCTGGATTGCACCACGCGGGTCTTTCCCGAGGAGGCCGTGGACGCCCAAAAGCAGCGTCGGTATCGCCGTATCGCAAGTTGCTATCTCATGGAGCACTATCCGCTCAGGTCGATTCGCTTCGATGCCGTGGGCGTCACCATCCGCGGCGGGCATGTCGCCGAGATCGAGCACCAGTACAATGCGTTCGATTGGCAGGTGTCGTGATGGCGTTCGAGACGTTTGCCGTGCATGCGGCCTGCATCCGCGGCGTTGAGGCAATTCACGTCACGGTCGAGGTCTCGCTTGCTGGCGGCGTTCCGGGCATTCAGATGCTCGGCATCCCGAGTATGGAGGTGATGGAGTCGCGCGGGCGTATCCGGTGCGCCATGCGCTCGGCCGGCTTCGAGATCCCTCGGTCTGGCATTACCGTCAACCTGGCACCTGGCGATATCCGCAAAACTGGCAGCGGTTTTGACCTGCCGATTGCCATCGCGGTTCTGGCGGCCGATGGGCAGATTCCCCGTGACAACCTCGATCGCTGCCTTATTGCAGGTGAGCTTGGTCTGGACGGCACGGTGTTGCCCGTCAAGGGCGAGGTTGCGTTTCAGCTGTTGGCGCGCGATATGGGGCTTTCCTTTATCGCCGGCAGGTCCGATCAGCATGTCCCGCTTGCGGGCGTTGACTGCGGGTTTATCGATCACCTATCTCAGCTTGCCCATGGCATGGGGGATGCCGCACGGCATTACCTGGATTCTGAAGTGCTCGAGACGACTTTTGAGCCCGAGCTCGATTATGCCGACGTTCTGGGGCAGGAGGTCGCCAAACGTGGCATGGTGCTTGCGGCCGCCGGCGAGCTCGGATTGCTCATGATCGGCTCGCCCGGTTCGGGCAAGACGATGCTCGCGCGCCGTATGACCGGCATCCTGCCCGAGCTTTCTCTCGAGGATCAGCAGGAGGCGCTGTGTATCCATTCGGTCTTGGGCGAGAATATCGATGGACTGCTTGCGGGGCATCGCCCCTTCCGCAGTCCGCATCACAGCATTTCGACCGCGGGACTCATCGGCGGCGGGCGTCCGGTGCATCCGGGCGAAATTAGCCTTGCTCATGGCGGCGTGCTCTTTTTGGACGAGCTCGCCGAGTTTCCCACCGGCGTGCTGCAGACGCTGCGTCAGCCCATCGAACGCGGTTACGTAAGGATCGTTCGCGTTGACGGGGCCTTTACGTTCCCGTCGCGCTTTCAGCTGCTGGCTGCGAGCAATCCCTGCCCCTGCGGGTTTTTGGGTGATCGTGAAGTGCCGTGTCGCTGTTCCGCGGCGATGGTCGAGCGCTATCGGGGCAAGTTGCGCGGTCCTTTGGCCGATCGTATCGACATGATGATCGACGTGACCCGCCCCGATCCCCAGGTGATCATTGAGGGCGCGGAGGGTATGTCATCGGCCGAGCTGCGCGATTACGTCGTGCGTGGGCGCGCCTTTCGCGCCTGGCGTGAATCCCGTATGGACGATGCGGACACCGAGGCCGAGGAAGATGAGTCGCAGTCCATTGACGGCGTCGTTTCGACCTTTGGGCTTGATGAGGCTGCCGAGAAATGCGTGCTCGGCCTGTCGAAGCGCACACATCTCACGGGGCGCGGCATCGTGCGCCTGGTACGCATCGCACGCACGATCGCCGATGTTGCCGAAAGCGAACGGGTATCGCAGGATCACGTGCTCGAGGCGGCGATGTACCAAGGAAGGAGGGACCAATGATGGCCGAGGGGACCTTTGAGCTGCATCCAGGTGATGCGTTGTTTCCCGAGACCGTTTTGGAGCTCCCGGATGTACCCCAGACGCTCTATGTGCGCGGTAACGCCGAGGTGCTTTCGACGCCTGCGCTATCCATCATCGGTGCACGCAAGGCATCGCCGTACGGTCTTGCCGTGGCAGAACTTGCGGCCAAGGTGGCGGTCGAGGCGGGAGTGACGGTGGTCTCGGGCGGTGCGGTCGGCTGCGACCAGGCGTCGGGTTGGGCTGCGGTCAACGCCGGGGGCAAACACATCGTGGTACTGGGGACCGGCGCCGATGTTGTCTATCCGCGGTCGAGTGCCGGCCTCATCACACGCACAATCGATACGGGCGGCGCGGTCGTTTCTATTTCGCCGTGGGGTATGGGACCGCGTAAGTTCGCCTTTCCGCGGCGTAATCGCGTAATCGCTGCCTTGTCGCAGGCGCTCTTTATTTCTGAGGCGGGCATGCCCTCGGGTACGTTCTCCACGGCGGAGGCCGCTATGGACCTGGGACGAGAGCTCCTTGCGGTGCCGGGCTCCATTCTTTCGCCCGAGTCGCGCGGGACCAACTATCTCATCGCTAACGGAGCCTGCTGCATCATCGACGAGGAATCAATCGAGATGGCCATCTCGCGCATCTACGGCACGCTGCGCTACTCGCGTCCCGATGCATCTGGCATCGCCGATCTGGACCCCACGCAGCAGGCCGTGATGCACGCGCTCATCGCCTCGCCGCTCAAGGTCGACGACATTGCCGCACTCGTCCCGCTTGATGCTGTCGGCGTGCTCAAACTCTTGGGCTCGCTCGAGCTCGAGGGTCTTATCGAGCGCATGATGGATGGAAGGTATGCGCCCTCAAAGTTTGCGCTTCACGCCCAGACGCCCTTCGGTCACAATGGAAAGCGTGTCAATTAGAAAGGTGTTTGCAGATGCAGTTCGATCAGGTGACGGTTATCGGTGGCGGTCTGGCGGGTTCGGAATGTGCGATCCGACTGGCAGATCGCGGGTTTGCCGTAAAGCTGTGCGAGATGCGCCCCCAGGTGAGCTCTCCGGCCCACCATACCGATCACTTGGCCGAGCTCGTCTGCTCAAATTCGTTTAAGTCGACCCGTCCGGATTCCGCTGCTGGCCTGCTTAAGGCCGAGCTCGAGCGCATGGGCTCGGTGCTGCTCGATTGTGCCCATCGTGCGGCCGTTCCCGCTGGCGGTGCCCTGGCGGTCGACCGCGTCAAGTTTTCCGAGCTTGTCGAGGCCGAGGTTGCCGCTCGACCCAATATCGAGGTCGTGCACGGCGAGGTCACGCAGATTCCCGAGGGCCACGTGGTCATTGCCGCGGGCCCGCTGTGTTCTCCGGCATTGAGCGAAGAGGTCATGAAGCTCGTCGGTGGCGACGCCTTGGCGTTCTTTGACGCTGCCGCGCCAATCGTCGATGCCTCCACGCTCGATATGGACGTGCTGTTTTCGCAGTCGCGCTATGAGGAGCAGGGGAGCGGCGACTATCTCAATGCTCCGCTCAACAAGGAGGAGTACGAGGCCTTTATTGAGGCACTCACCACCGCCGATCGCGTGGTGCTCAAGGACTTTGAGGGTGGTGACCTGTTCCAGGCCTGTCAGCCTGCCGAGGAAGTCGCCCGTACTGGCAAGGATGCCATCCGCTTTGGCGCCATGAAGCCCGTCGGCCTCACCGACCCGCGTACCGGACGTCGCCCTTGGGCGGCGATTCAGCTGCGCGCCGAGAACAAGGAAAAGACCGCCTATAACCTGGTGGGCTTCCAGACAAATCTGACTTTTGGCGAGCAGAAGCGTGTCTTCCACATGGTTCCCGGTCTGGAGAATGCCGAGTTCTTCCGTTATGGCGTCATGCACCGCAATACCTTTGTCGATGCGCCGCACGTTCTTGACGGCACCTTTGCCGTGCCTGGTACGAACGTGCGCCTTGCCGGTCAGATCACCGGCACCGAAGGCTATATGGAGGCCGTGGCGACCGGTCTGCTCGCTGCACTCAATACCTATGCCGAGGCAATCGAGGCGGAGCCTGTTGAGTTACCGCGAGTGGGCGCCCTGGGTGCGCTCGTGGGCTATGCGACCGATCCGGCAACCGTGGGCTACCAGCCCATGCATGTCAATTTTGGCCTGGTGCCGCCGCTCGAGGACGGCAAGCGCCGCAGTAAACGCGACCGCTACCAGGCTTATGCGGATCGCGCGCTCGAGGCCCTCGATGCCTACTTGGCCACGCGTTCCGACTTGTTTGGGGGCGACCGGTCATAGCCTTTGACCTGTACGATACCGTCGACTCGTTTATCGCCTACATCGCACGTGTCGAGGGGCTCTCTCCCAATACGGTGACTGCCTATGGATCGCGGTTGGAGCGCTTTGCTGCCTGGTGCGAGCGTACGGGTGTCGATGCGCGTACGGCCGATGTGCGTACCGTCCGCGCGTATTTGGCCGAGTTTTCGCGCGAGCAGGTGGCGCCTCGCACCATTGCCGCGCATTTGTCGGCTATTCGGTCGCTCTATCGTTGGATGGCTGCCGAGGGGATTGTCGAGGGCGATGCGGTCTCGGCGATCGCGTCGCCCAAGCTGCCGCGCGACCTGCCCGGTGTGCTGACGACCCAACAGGTCGAGGCGCTGCTCAAGACGCCTGATACTTCGACGCCCGTGGGACTGCGCGATGCGGCGATGCTCGAGCTGCTCTATGCCTCGGGTGCCCGCATCTCGGAGCTTGCCGCGCTTAACGTGGAATCTATCGCTTGGTCGGAGCGCGTGGTTCGCCTTTGGGGCAAGGGGAGCAAGGAGCGCATCGTTCCTCTGTATCGTCGCGCACTTGAGGCGACGCGCACCTATGTCGAGGAGGGGAGACCGGTGCTGCTCGCCCAGGCAAAGCACCGCGACGCCGCAGCCGGTCTGCATCCGCTGTTTATTTCTGCGCGCGGTAATCGCATGAGTGCCGCTATGCTCAGGCGACAGTTCCATATGCTGGCGACGTGCGCCGGCATTCCGGCCGACATCGCGCCTCATGCGATGCGTCATACGTTTGCGACCGATCTACTTGAGGGCGGCGCGGATCTGCGTTCGGTTCAAGAGCTGCTGGGGCATGCGAGCCTGTCCACGACGCAGATCTACACGCATCTTACGCCCGATCGGCTTAAGCGCGCCGTGACCCAGGCCCATCCCCGGGGCGAGTAGGCTGGGCGGCTCGCGTTGCGCTTAGGTGTGTGGTTTTGATTGCGGGTTGGCAGGAAGAGGTAATCCTGCTATCATTCATCGGGTTGCTTCACGGCAACAGGTTTTTATCACGCACGCGCGGCTACTTCATACCGTGGTGCCCGGGCTTTGGTAGCACATGTCCGGGTTGGTTTTGGAGGATGACCCCGCGCGGAGGCAAACCACAGGAGGTTTAACATGGCTACCAAGATTAATATCCGCACCCTGCTCGAGGCCGGCTGCCACTTCGGTCACCAGACCCGTCGCTGGAACCCCAAGATGAAGCCGTTCATCTTCGGTGAGCGCAACGGCATCTACATCCTCGACCTCAAGCAGACCATCCTCGACGCCGACCAGGCCTACACCTTCGTCAAGAACGTCGCCAAGGGTGGCAACGTGCTGTTCGTCGGCACCAAGAAGCAGGCTCAGGAGGCCGTCAAGAACGCCGCTGAGCGCGCCAACATGCCTTACATCAACCAGCGCTGGCTCGGCGGTATGCTGACCAACTTCGTCACCATCCGCTCCCGCATCAACCGCATGGAGGAGCTCGAGGCCATGGTCGAGGATGGCCGCATGGCAGTGCTCCCCAAGAAGGAGCAGGCTGTTCTGGGCAAGGAGCTCACCAAGCTCCAGACCAACCTCGGTGGCGCCCGCGACATGAAGGGTCTGCCCCAGGCTCTCTTCGTTATCGACACCAAGCGCGAGGAGAACGCTATCAAGGAGGCCCAGCGCCTGAACATCCCCGTCGTCGCTCTGATCGACACCAACTCCGATCCCGACGAGGTCGAGTACGGCATCCCCTGCAACGATGACGCTATCTCCGCTGTCACCCTTATGTGCGAGCTCATGGCTGACGCCTGCCTCGCTGGCTCCGGCAAGGAGCAGGTCTCCGAGGCCGAGATGGCCGCTGAGCCCAAGGCCGAGTAAATCAGTCTTAGTTAATTCTTTTTCATCTCTTTGAAAGGAACCACAATGGCCCAGATTACCGCCGCTATGGTCAAGCAGCTCCGCGAGATGACCGACTCCCCGATGATGGAGTGCAAGAAGGCTCTCGTCGAGGCTGACGGCGACATGGACGCCGCTGTCGACGTTCTGCGCAAGAACGGCCTCGCCAAGGCTGCCAAGAAGGCTGGCCGTGAGACCAACGAGGGCGCTGTCGCCGCGTTCGTCTCCGAGGATGGCAAGACCGGCGCTCTGCTCGAGCTCTCCTGCGAGACCGACTTCGTCGGCTCTAACGCCAAGTTCACCGGCTTTGCTTCCAAGGTCGCTGAGGTTGTCGCTACCACCGAGCCTGCTGACGTCGACGCTCTGCTCGAGAAGCCGATGGGCGAGGAGACCGTTTCCTCCGAGCTCACCGAGATGATTCACATCATGGGCGAGAACATGAAGATCTCCCGCTTCGCTGCCCGCAAGGCTGAGAACGGCGCGCTCGCTTCTTACATCCACATGGGTGGTAAGATCGGCGTCCTCGTCGAGTTCGCCTTCGAGAAGGCTGAGACCGCTCAGGCTGAATCCTTCAAGACCTTCGCTCACGACGTTGCCCTTCAGGTTGCCGCCGTCGCCCCGATCTGCGCTACCCGCGATCAGGTTCCGGCCGAGACCGTCGAGCACGAGAAGCAGATCTACATGGCTCAGGCTGCCGAGTCCGGTAAGCCCGAGGCTATCCAGGAGAAGATGGCTGTCGGCCGTCTGGAGAAGTTCTACAAGCAGTCCGTGCTCACCGAGCAGGAGTTCATCAAGGACAGCTCCCTCACCATCAAGAAGTACGCTGAGCAGGTCTCCAAGGAGCTCGGCGACACCATTACCGTCGTTGCCTTTGACCGTCTGGTCCGTGGCGAGTAAATAAGCTCTTGTAGCTGGTAATGAGCAGGCTGTGGGTTTTACTCACAGCCTGCTTTTTCATGGCTCTTCTTAGAGCCTTTGATAGAATGTTGAGAGTTCAATCTAAAGGAGGATCGCTTTGTCCGACATCCGATATAAACGCGTGCTTCTTAAGCTTTCCGGCGAAGCGCTGATGGGCGACGGCCAATATGGCATCGACCCCAAGGTTACCGACCATCTTGCTAAGCAGGTCAAGGAGCTGCTCGCCGTTGGCCATGAGGTCGGCGTCGTTGTCGGCGGCGGCAATATTTTCCGCGGCATGGCAGGCGCTGCCGGTGGCATGGAGCGTGCTCAGGCCGACTACATGGGCATGCTGGCAACCGTTATGAACGCGCTCGCCCTGCAGGATGCCTTCGAGCATAACGATGTTCCCTGCCGCGTGATGAGCGCTATCCAGATGAACGAGATCTGCGAGCCCTATATTCGCCGTCGCGCCATCAACCACCTTTCCAAGGGCAACGTCGTTATTTTTGCCGCCGGTTCGGGCAATCCGTACTTTACGACCGACACCGCCGCGGCTCTTCGTGCGTGCGAGATCGGCGCCGAGATTCTGATTAAAGCCACCAAGGTTGACGGCATCTACGATAAGGATCCCGTCAAGTGCGCTGATGCCGTCCGTTTTGACAAGATTACCTATCACGAGGTTCTCGTCCGCGGTCTGCAGGTTATGGATTCCACCGCTACGGCACTGTGCCAGGATAACCGTATGCCGATTTTGGTCCTCAACATCGATGGCGAGGACACCGTCAAGCGCGCGCTCGCGGGTGAGCCCGTCGGCACGCTCGTCTATCAGGAGGATTAAGCATGGCAGAGAACATCACCGCCCATATGGACAAGTCGCTCGAGTCCCTCAAGCATAACTTCTCCAAGGTCCGTACCGGCCGCGCCAATGCCAACATTCTGTCCGACATCACCGTCGATTATTACGGTGTTCCCACGCCGGTCACGCAGGTTGCCGCCGTCAAGACCCCCGAGGCCCACATGCTGCTCATCGAGCCGTGGGACAAGGCACTCATCAACGCTATCGTCAAGGCCATCGGCGCTTCCGATCTGGGTATTACCCCCAACTCCGATGGCACCGTCGTTCGTCTGCCGTTCCCGGCTCCCACCGAGGAGCGCCGTCGCGAGCTCGTCAAGGAGTGCCGCGAGTACGCCGAGCAGGCCAAGGTGTCTATCCGTAACATCCGTCGCGACTTCAACAACAAGCTTGAGCGCGATGAGGAGCTCACCGAGGACGATGTCCGTCGCGAGCAGGCCAAGGTCCAGAAGCACACCGATGAGTATGTCGCCAAGGTCGAGGAGCTTCTGAAGGAAAAAGAAGCCGAGGTCATGGAGATCTAAGGTGCAATACGACGAGCATAAACTGGTCGAGTACTTTGCCGACGCCCCTGCGGGCGTCGGTTTTTCCGACCTTGACCTCAATAACATTCCGCACCATATCTCGTGCATCATGGACGGCAATGGTCGTTGGGCCACATCGCGCGGTCTTGCACGCACCGAGGGCCACAAGGCGGGTATCGTCTCCCTTCGTGAGATTATTACCGCCTGCGTGCGTCTGGGCGTCGACGTGCTTTCGGCCTATGCGTTTTCTACCGAAAACTGGAACCGCCCGCAGCATGAGGTCAACGTCTTGATGCACCTGTTTGCCAAGACGTTTATCGACGAGCTGCCGCTTCTGAAGCGCGAAAACGTGCGCGTTGTCTTTTTGGGTGACATTTCCGCGCTGCCCAAGAAGACCCGCGACGTTTTTGAACGCGGTCTTGCCGAGTGCGCCAATCACACCGGCATGACGCTGGCGCTTGCCGTCAACTACGGCGCGCGTGCCGAGATTACCCGCGCTGTCCGTCAGATCGCACTCGACGCTGCCGCCGGTAAGATCGATCCTGGCGCAATTGATGACGACATGGTGGCTTCCCACCTCTATACCGCCGGCCTTCCCGATCCTGAGCTTGTGATTCGCACTTCTGGTGAGCTGCGCCTTTCGAACTATCTGCTGTGGCAGGTGGCTTATTCCGAATTCTACGTCACCGATACCTATTGGCCCGACTTTGATCGTTGGGGCCTTGTCGACGCCATTTTGGCCTATCAGGGCCGTGACCGTAGGTTTGGTGGACTGAGCAAGACCGAGGAGGCTTAATCGTGTCCGATCGTCCCAAGGCATCTGCTCCCAAGACGCCTGCGCGCAAAGCTGCCACTGCGGGAACGCCTGCAGTGAAGAGCGGCACCGGTTCGTGGCTGGCGGGCTTTATTACCCGTGCCGCCGCCGGTATCGTCTACGCCGTTGTCTTTATCCTGTGCCTGGTTTTGGGTATCGTGCCTACGGCCATCTTTGTTTCCGTCATGAGCGGTCTGTGCTGCTATGAGTTTTTCCGTATGACAAGGCTCGATGGCAAGATGGCTAACGAGCGCATGGGTATCGCTGCCGCCGTGCTCTTTCCGCTGTCGGCGTTGGGCGATTCGATGCTGCTGAATGCCCTGCTTTTTGCCCTGATGCTCGCTGTGGGCATTTGGTATGTCTGGTCGCCGCGTACCCGTATATCCGATGTTGCCGTGACACTCATGGGTCCCATCTACACCGGTTTTATGCTGTCGGCTATCGTGCTGCTGCGCGATGCCGTGCCCGGTTTTGCCGGCGCCCTGCTTTCGGTGGGTGTTTGCGCGTCTCTCTGGGTCTCCGATTCGTTTGCCTATATCGTGGGTAGCCGTATCGGCAAACACAAGATGGTTCCCAAGATCTCTCCCAAAAAGAGCTGGGAGGGGTTTGTTGGCGGCATCCTGGGCTCGGTTTTGATTTGGCTCATCCTGTGGGCGACGCATTTCTTCAAGCTCAGCCTGCCCTATGCGCTGCTGTGCGGCGTGGTCGTGTCCATTCTGGGCGTTATCGGCGACCTTATCGAGTCGCGCATCAAGCGCGGTGTGGGCGTCAAAGATTCCGGCAACCTTATCCCGGGCCACGGCGGCATGCTCGATCGTAGCGATTCGCTTATCTTCGGCTGCATCACCGCGCAGCTGATGCTGATGATCGGAGGCGTGCTGTAATGTCATTCCAGACGACGTATGGCCCCGATGGACGCCTCCGTGTTGCCATCCTGGGTTGTACGGGCTCCATCGGCACCCAGGCGCTCGATGTGTGCCGCCAGCATGCCGATCGCCTGCAGGTGACGGCGCTGTCCGTTAACTCCAGTACCTCCGAGCTTGTTGCCGCTGCCCGCGAGTTCTCGGTTTCGGCGGTTGCCGTGGCCGATGTCGCTCATGGCGATGACGCCGTGCTGCAGGAGTTGCCCGAGGGAACGAAGCTCGGCGTTGGCGCGCAGGCGGTTTGCGAGCTCGCGCGTCGCGACGATGTCGACTGCGTACTCGTCGCTATTGTGGGTGCCGCCGGTCTCGAGGCGAGCCATGCGGCCTTGACCTCGAATAAGCGTCTTGCCCTTGCCAACAAGGAGTCCCTCGTCGTCGGTGGCGACTTGCTTATGCCGTTGGCGCAACCGGGCCAGCTTATTCCAGTCGACTCTGAGCACTCCGCCATCTACCAGTGCTATCTGGGGGAGAACCCGCGCGAGGCTCATTGTATTTGGCTCACCTGCTCGGGCGGTCCGTTCTTTGGCCGCACGCGCGACGAGCTAAATCGCGTGACGCGTGCCGATGCCCTCGCACATCCCACGTGGGCCATGGGTGCTAAGATCACCATCGACTCCGCCACCCTCATGAATAAGGGCCTGGAGCGCATTGAGGCCATGCATCTGTTTAACTGCGACCTCGATTTCATTAACGTGGTCGTGCAGCGTCAGTCCAAGATTCACTCTATGGTCGAGTTTGCCGACGGCTCCGTGATGGCGCATCTCGGTGCTTCCGACATGCGTATTCCCATCCAGTTCGCGTTCTCGTATCCCGAGCGTTGGGATACCCCGGCGCCTCGTATCGATTTCCGCGAGCTGGGGCAGCTCACGTTTGATGCTGCCGACATGGATACCTTCCGCTGTCTGGCACTGGCCGAGCGTGCCGGCAAGACGGGTGGCACCATGCCGTGCGTGCTCAATGCCGCCAACGAGGTCGCCGTCGATGCCTTCCTGCACGATGGCTGCAGCTTTACCGATATCGATCGCATTGTGGAATCCTGCATGGATGCCCACGATATGCAGGCGGTCGATTCGTTTGAGCAGCTTCGCGACATCGATGCGTGGGCGCGTGAAAAGGCTGCGCAGGTACTCTCCGCAACCCGTTCCTAACCCATAAGGATTGCTTTTTCGTTTTATGGATACTGTTCTGAGCGTTCTCTCATCGGTCTTTTGGGGCCTGCTGATGCTTTCCGTCCTCGTGTTTTTGCACGAGGGCGGCCACTTTTTGGCGGCGCGTGCCTGCGGCGTCCGTGTGACCGAGTTCTTTTTGGGCCTGCCGTGCCGCTTTGACATCCATTACACGTCGCGTCGCATTGGAACCAAGTTTGGCGTGACCCCGCTGCTGCTGGGTGGCTACGCTGCCATCTGCGGTATGGATCCGACCGATGTCTCCTGCGCCGATCGCGTGCTCGCGGCTATCTACCGTCATGGTCGCGTGACCGTGGCCGACCTTGCTGTCGAGCTCGAGCTTTCCGAGGAGGATGTGCTCGAGGCTTGTGCTCTGTTGCTGGGCTGGGGCTCCATCGCTCCCTGGTATGAGGAAGGGGAGAAACCCTCGCCGAGCTACTATCCCACCAAGTATCAGACGCTGCCGCGAGACGCGGCGGGTTACACCACCTTTGACGGCCGCCGGTTCGATCGAGAGCATGCGACTGCCGAGGGCGATGTGTGGGAGCTGCCGTGCGGCGAGGCTGATTTCTTGGCGCAAGAGCGCTCGCACACTTATCTTGGCCAGGGCTTTCTCAAGCGCGCCTTTATGCTGCTCGCGGGCATTCTCGTCAATATCCTGACGGGTTTTTTGCTGCTTATGAGCATCTATTCCATTGCGGGCGTCACCGTGCCGATCGATACCAACGTGATCGGTCAGGTTGACGAGGGGTCTATTGCCGCCAAGGCGGGTATCGAGGCTGGTGATGCGATCCTTTCGGTTGACGGTGTATCGTGCTCCACATGGATGAACGTTTACGATGCCATCGGCAAGGCCGCCGGTAAGGACGATATCGCCATCGAGTACGAGCGTGACGGCAAGCAGCATTCGACCACGGTTGCGCTCAAAGAGGACGAGCGCCTAGGTGTGTATGCCTCTACGCAGGTAGTCCGTTTGGACCCCATCACCTCGGCGCGTCTGTCATTCTCCTATGTTGTGCAGACCGCGGAGGGCGTGATGCGCCTGCTCCAGCCGCAGCATACGATGGAGATTCTCGATCAGTCTTCTTCGATCGTGGGTATTAGCGTTATGTCCTCACAGGCTGCTGCTGCCGGTCCTGCCACATTCCTTTCGTTTGCCGCCCTCATTTCGTTCTCGCTTGGCTTTATGAACCTGCTGCCCATCCCACCACTCGATGGCGGCAAGCTGGTCATCGAGATCATTCAAAAGATTGTGGGCCGCGAGCTTCCGCTCAAGGTCCAGACGATTGTGAGCTATGTGGGCATCGCGCTCTTTGTGCTGCTGTTTGTCTATATGCTTCGTTCCGACATCCTTCGATTTATTCTGTAGGGGAGTGTTTGGATTGTCTTTATCCCATCCTTTGCCTCGCGATTTGACGCGCCCCGTGCATGTGGGCGGTGTGCAGATCGGTGGCGGTGCGCCGGTGGTGGTCCAATCCATGACCTGCACCGATACCGCTGATGCCAAGGCAACACTTGCGCAAGTGTGCGCGTTGGCGCAGGCTGGCTGCGATATCGTGCGTGTGAGCGTGCCCACTGAGGCCGCGCTTGAGGGTTTCCGCACCATCTGTGCCGAGTCTCCGGTGCCAATCGTTGCCGATATCCACTTTAACCACAAGCTGGCCATTGGCGCTGTGGAGGCCGGTGCCGCCAAGCTCCGCATCAATCCCGGTAATATCGGCGATTGGGCCAAGGTCGATGCTGTCATCGATGCCGCGGGTGCTGCGGGCTGCGCAATTCGCATCGGTGTCAACGCTGGTTCGCTTGAGCAGGATATCGCCGAGCGCGACGACCTCACGCAGCCCGAAAAGCTCGTGATGTCGAGCGAGCGCTTCGTCAAGCACTTTGAGGACCGCGGCTTTACGAACATTGTGCTTTCGGCCAAGGCCCATAGCGTGCAAACGACGCTCGATACCTATCGAGCCCTGTCGCGTGAGATTCCCCACGTTCCGCTTCACCTGGGCGTGACGGAGGCGGGGACCAAGCTCCAGGGCACCATCAAGAGCTCTGTAGGCTTGGGTATCTTGCTTTCCGAAGGCATTGGCGACACCATGCGTGTGTCGCTCACAGCCGATCCGGTTGAGGAGCCGCCGGTTGCCTGGGGTATTCTGCAGTCGTTGGGCCTGCGTCGCCGTGGCCCCGAGATTGTCTCGTGCCCCACGTGCGCCCGCTGCCAGGTTAACCTTATTCCCATTGCCGAGGAAGTAACCGAGCGGCTTAAGAACTATACCGCGCCGCTTTCGATTGCCGTTATGGGATGTGCCGTTAATGGCCCCGGCGAGGCTTCTGATGCCGACCTGGGCGTTGCTTGCGGACGTGGTCAGGCCTTGCTCTTTTCGCATGGCCAGATCATTGGTAAAGTAGCTGAGGACCAAATTGTCGACGCGCTTATGGCAGAGGTCGACAAGCTTATTGAGGAGAAATAAATGACCCGAGCAATGTATATGTCTAAGCTCTATGCGCCGACGCTTAAAGAGGATCCGGCGGACGCTGAGCTCGCCAGTCACCGCCTGCTGCTCCGTGCCGGCATGATCCGCAAGGAGGCCGCCGGCCTGTATTCCTACCTGCCGCTTGCCTGGCGCTCGATCCGTAAGATCGAGAACATCGTGCGCGACGAGATGGACGCTGCCGGCGCCCAGGAGCTTATGATGCCTATCATGGTCGACGCCGAGTTGTGGCGCGAGTCCGGCCGCATCGACGCCTATGGCAAGGAACTTGTGCGCTTTGACGACCGTCATGGTCGCGAGTTCGTCCTGGGCCCCACGCACGAGGAGACCGTCACGGCCCTGGTGCGCAACGAGCTACGCTCCTATAAGCAGCTGCCCGTCAACCTGTATCACATTCAGGACAAGTTCCGCGACGAGTTCCGTCCCCGCTTTGGCCTGATGCGCGGCCGCGAGTTCATCATGAAGGACGCCTACAGCTTCTCCGCCACGCAGGAGAGCCTGCAGGAGGAGTACGACAAGATGAAGCAGGCGTACGCCAATATCTGCGAGCGCTGCTACATCAAGGCTCTGCCCGTCGTCGCCGATTCTGGCGAGATCGGTGGCGATACCTCCGTCGAGTACATGGCTTTGGCTGACGCCGGCGAGGCTTCGCTCGTCTACTGCGACGATTGCGGCTTCGCTGCCGATGACGAGGCTGCAAGCACCAAGGTCGTCGTGACCGAGGGTCCTGGTGACGGTACGCTCACCAAGGTTGAGACTCCGGGCATGGGCACCATTGAGGCTGTTGCTAAGTTCTTTGGGTTCCCCGAGAACGGCACGCGCAAGTCGCTGGCACTCATCGACGCCGAGGGCAAGCCGGTCGTGGCCATTGTTCCGGGCGATCACGAGCTCAACGATTGCAAGGCCGAGCACGTCTTTGGCAAGGGCTATCGCATGATGACCGACGAGGAGCTTCAGGCGAACGGTCTGCACAAGGGCTTTATCGGACCGGTTAACCTGCCCGATGGCATTCGTCTGGTCTGCGACGAGAGCCTGCGCGAGTCCAAACAGTGGGCCTGCGGTGCCAACGAGGTCGATTATCACTTTACCGGTGCCTGCCCCGAGCGCGACTTTACCGTTGATGAGTGGGCCGATCTGGTCACCGTTGTCGCCGGCGACCCCTGCCCGCACTGCGGCAAGCCGCTCTCCGCTGCCCGCGGCATCGAGGTCTCTCAGGTCTTCCAGCTGGGCACCAAGTACTCCGAGGCCATGGGTGCCACCTTTATGGATGAGGACGGCAAGGAGAAGCCGCTCATCATGGGTTGCTACGGCGTGGGCGTGTCCCGCTCGCTTGCTGCCGTCGTGGAGCAGCACAACGACGAGCACGGTATCGTCTGGCCGGTCTCCGTTGCCCCGTACGAGGTCGCGGTGATTCCGCTTGATCCCAAGAAGGAAGAGTGCGCTACCGTCTGCGAGCAGATTGTTGATGGCCTGTGTGCCGAGGGCATCGAGGTCGTCGTCGACGATCGCGATGAGCGTCCGGGCTTTAAGTTTGCCGATAACGACCTCATGGGCTTCCCGTATCAGGTGGTTCTGGGCAAGCGCGGCCTTAAGAATGGCACCGTTGAGCTCAAGGACCGTGCTACGGGCGAGCGCGAGGACGTGGCGATCGACGAGGTCGTTGCCAAGGTTGCCGAGCTTGTTAAGGCAGCCCGCCGTTAATCGACGATTTCGCTTGTAGTTCGATATGTGGGACGGCCCCGCATTTCTCCAATCGGGGAGATGCGGGGCCGTCCTATTATCTTGTAGCATCTTCGATATCTAAAAGGAAAACCCCACAGCCCATGCGAGCTGCGGGGTTTTCCTTGTGCCTCCGATGCGAAATAAATCGCTCAGATATTACTGATAATCGACGACGTCGATCCAGTTCTTCAGGAACTCATCGTTCACGTTGCGATTACGAGCGAGCTCGGAAGCGGCGACGATGCTCGTCCACTGACGCACGACCTGCATGGGCATGTCGGCACGGTCGCAGTAGAGCTCCAGGTAGGCCTCGGCCTGGTCCTTGCTGTTGAGGGCAAAGAGCAGGTAGGTGGTGGCAACGTCGGCAGCAGGGGAGCCCTGGGTGGCGTGTGCCCAGTCGCACACATAGAGCTGGCCGTCGTCGCCGACGATGACGTTGGAGGGGTTGAAGTCGCCGTGGCAGACCTTGAACTCCTTGGTCATGCCGTCCAGACGCTCCTGAAGGTTGTAGCGCGTGGTGGCATTGAGCTGATCAAGGCTGTCGATCATGCGGGCGAACTTGTCGCGCTGACGGTTGAGCAGCGGGGAGGTGTAGCCGTGGATCTCGATCTGGAGGTCGACGAACATCTCGAGGTACTCACCAAAGCGCTGGGGCTCGGCAGTCATCTTCTCGGCAAGGGTGGTGCCCGGAACCTTCTCGGTCACGAGCGCCCAGCCGTTGGCGTTCTCGAGCTGGGAAACCTCGAGAGCCTTGGGGCTGCGGATGCCGCACTCATTGATGCGGGCAAGATTCAAAGCCTCGTTGAACACGTCGGAGACAGGCTTGGTCTCGTTAAAGACCTTGACGATCTTGTCGCCCAGGTCGTAAACGACCTTGTTGCCACGGCGGACGAGCTCGGTCTTGGAATCGGGTAGCAGCATGGTTGCATCCTTTCAACGATGCGATAGAAGCGACGGCGGGGGTGTGTGAAACACCCGTGCACCCCCGCCGCAAAAAACCGTGCTAAAAACTAGCAGACGGCGTAGTCCTGGGGCTCGCGGCCGTAGTAGGCGTCCAGGTAGAGCTCCTTGATCTCGCTCATGAGCGGGTAGCGCGGGTTAGCGCCGGTGCACTGGTCGTTGAATGCCTGCTCGGTCATCTCGTCGAGGGTGTCGAGGAAGTACTGCTCGTCAACACCGTAGTCGGCGATGGTCTTCTTGACACCGATGAAGTCCTTGAGCTCCTCGAGCTTCGTGATGAAGTTCTCGAAGACCTCCTTGTCGTCCTTGCCCTCGATGCCGCAGTACTTGGCCATCTCGGCGTAGTTGTGCAGCGCGTTGGGGTAAGGATACTGGGAGAAGGTACCCATCTTGACGGGAGCCTCGGCGGCGTTGTAGCGCATGACGCGGGTCAGGATGACGGCGTTAGCGATGCCGTGGGGCAGGTGATGGAAAGCGCCGAGCTTGTGAGCCATGGAGTGGTTGAGGCCCAGGAAGGCGTTGGCGAAGGCCATACCGGCCATGCAGGAGGCGTTGTGCATCTCCTCGCGGGCGTGCGGGTCCTTGGCGCCGTTCGTGAAGCTGGAGGGCAGGTTCTCAAAGACGAGCTTGGCAGCGCGCTCGGAGAGGCCCTTGGTGTAGTCGGAAGCCATGATGGAGACGTAGGACTCGATGGCGTGGGTCATGACGTCGATGCCGGAGGCAGCGGTCAGGCCGCGCGGGGCGGTCATGCAGTTGTCAGCGTCGACGATAGCCATGTTGGGGAGCAGCGCGTAGTCGGCGAGCGGCCACTTGATGCCGGTCTCCTTGTCGGTGATGATGGCGAACGGCGTGCACTCGGAGCCGGTACCCGAGGAGGTCGGGACGGCGACGAAGTAGGCCTTCTTGCCCATCTCGGGGAAGGTGAAGATACGCTTGCGGATGTCCATGAAGTCCATGGCCATGTCCTCAAACTTGCACTCGGGGTGCTCGTACATCATCCACATGATCTTGCCGGCGTCCATAGCGGAGCCACCGCCGACGGCGATGATGACGTCCGGCTCAAAGAGAGCCATCTGCTTGGCGCCGCGACGTGCGCACTGCAGCGACGGATCGGGCTCGACGTCGTAGAAGCAGTCGTGGGCGATGCCCATCTCGTCGAGCTTGGCCTCGATGGCGCGGGTGTTGCCATTCTTGAAGAGGAACTGGTCGGTAACGATGAAGGCGCGCTTCTTGCCCATGACGTTGCCCAGCTCGTCGAGGGCGACGGGCGTGGAACCCTTCTTGAAGTAGACCTTCTCGGGAGCGCGGAACCACAGCATGTTCTCACGGCGCTCGGCCACAGTCTTAACGTTGATCAAGTGCTTCACCCCAACGTTCTCGGAGACGGAGTTGCCGCCCCAGGAGCCGCAGCCCAGGGTCAGAGACGGCTTCATGCCAAAGTTGTACAGGTCACCGATGCCACCGTGCGAGGACGGGGTGTTGATGACGATGCGGCAGGCCTTCATGACGTGCTCGAACAGGCTGATCTTCTCGGCCTGGGCGGGGTGCACGTACAGAGAGGCGGTGTGGCCCGGGCCACCGGCGAGCACCAGGTGCTCGGCCTTGTCGACGGCCTCCTGGAAGTCCTTGGCGTGGTACATGGCCAGGACCGGGGAGAGCTTCTCGTGGGAGAACTCCTCCTTGGCGGGGTCGGTGGAGGTGACCTCGGCGATCAGGATCTTAGTCTTGGCGGGAACCTCGATGCCGGCGAGCTCGGCGATCTTGGCGGCAGCCATGCCGGGGATGCGGTGATCGAGGGCGCCGTTCTTGAACATGGCGGCACGCAGGGCCTCCATCTCGGCACCCTGCTTGACGAAGTAGCAGCCGCGCTTCTGGAACTCGGCCTTGACCTGGTCGTAGATGGTGTCGATGACGGTCACGGACTGCTCGGAAGCGCAGATCATGCCGTTGTCGAAGGTCTTGGAGTGGATGATGGAGTTGACTGCGAGCAGAACGTCGGCGGTGTCGTCGATGACGACCGGGGTGTTACCGGCGCCAACGCCCAGGGCGGGCTTGCCCGAGGAGTAGGCGGCCTTGACCATGCCCGGGCCACCGGTGGCGAGGATGATGTCGACGTCGCGCATGACCATGTTAGTCAGCTCGATGGAGGGGACATCGACCCAGCCGATGATGCCCTCGGGGGCGCCGGCCTTGACGGCGGCGTCAAGCACGAGCTTGGCGGCGGCGATGGTGCACTTGGCGGCAGCCGGGTGCGGGGAGATGATGATGGCGTTGCGGGTCTTCAGGCAGATCAGCGTCTTGAAGATCGCGGTGGAGGTGGGGTTGGTCGTCGGGATGACGGCGCCCACGATGCCGATGGGCTCGGCGATCTTGGTGATGCCGTAAGCCTCGTCGCGCTCCAGGACACCACAGGTCTTGGTATTCTTGTAAGCGTTGTAGATGTACTCTGCGGCGTAGTGGTTCTTGATGACCTTGTCCTCAAGAACGCCGCGGCCGGTCTCCTCGATGGCCATCTTCGCCAACGGGATACGAGCCTTGTTGGCGGCCATGGCGGCCTCATAGAAGATCTTGTCGACCTGCTCCTGCGTGTACGTAGCAAAAAGCGCCTGGGCCTCTCGCATCTGAGCGAGCTTAGCCTCAAGCGCCTCTACGTTGTCCACAATTGCGGGAGTAGTGTTTTCCGGTGACTTTTTCACCATTTGTGTCTCCTTGCGATCGGAGATTTACCCTACGTCTTGCATGATAGCAAGAAATTATTCGGTGAACGGTAAGATTCCCGTAAAAGGCACACTAAAACGCTTCAATAAACTGAAGCGTTTTAACTAAAACTATTTGCCTGCTGCATCGCCCCGCTCATTGGGTACAGACTCTCATGAGTATTTCAATGGGAAAACGGGACATCTGTTTGATGATCGCTATTCGCGGGTCGCGGTTGAGTCGGACACACAGGCGGTGCAGCTACTCGATTACATCCATTTCAATCCCGTGTAAGGTGCGTCCGACTCGCTCGAGGCGTACCGTTAGTTACAAGGCATACCAGCTGGGCTATGATCCCTTTGACATCTGCAAACCCTCATATAAGTCTGTCCCCAATGAGTGCAAAAAGGCGCCCTCCGTAGGGGAGGGCGCCTTTGGTAAGTTCTATATGAACGCGAGGTCTTTGACCCGGAGAGTCCGAGGTACTTGTTGGTAAGACCTTATTTACGAGCGCGCAACCTTGCCGGACTTGAGGCAGGTGGAGCAAACGTTCATCTTGCGACGGTGACCATCGACGACGACGTAGACGCGCTGGATGTTGGGGCGGAACTTACGGTTGGTGACGCGGTGAGAGTGGCTGATGGAGCGACCGGCAACGGGGTGCTTACCGCAAACTTCGCAAACTTTGGACATAACTGACCCTCCTTGGGCGACAAACGAACATGTCGCGTTAACAAACAAGCCTGAACTATAGCACAGAAGCATGTCTCTGTGCGCAATCTACACAGAGATATTCCTCTTTTGGCGATAGTGCCCACGCTACGGCCCTGGACGTAGATCCGATTTGCGTGCGGCAGAGGGGATTATGCCAGCTCGCAACAAGGTTTTCAAGCGCGTCCCACAAATATATATAGGTTTATGGAGCGATTGGCTCCGTTTACGGATTGACTAGTATTTATGCTCGCATTTGAGCCCGAGGTTGGCTACACTATGCCTTGACCATTAAAGGGGTACGAGATACCCGCATGGAATTACATAGCTGTCAATGAGCAGTACTTCCTGTGGGTGTCTGGTTCCGCTTTGAGCGGTCGGGCATCTATTTTTTTGACTGTGTCAGCAGTCAAGACATGTGAGGAAGGAGATCGATGGGCACGACTTCCCCCAAGGCGGTCATCATGGACGAGACCGCCGTCAACCGAGCGATGACCCGCATCGCGCACGAGATCCTCGAGCGCAACGAGGGCTGTGAAGACCTCGCTCTGGTCGGCATCGTCACGCGCGGCGACCTTCTGGCAAAGAAGCTCGCCGAGGCGATCAAGGAGATCGAGGGTGTCGACGTTCCGCTCGGCAGCCTGGACATCAGCTTCTATCGCGATGACTATGCGACCAATTTCGCTCCCGCGATCCACGCTACCAACATTCCCTTCAGCGTCGACGGCAAGCGTGTCGTGCTGGTGGACGACATCCTGTACACGGGTCGCACCATCCGCGCCGCTCTGGACGCCGTTATGGACCTGGGTCGTCCGAGCCGAGTCGAGCTGGCAGTTCTCGTTGACCGCGGTCACCGCGAGCTCCCTATCTCGCCGGACTTTGTCGGCAAGAACGTTCCCTCGTCGCACGAGGAGAACGTGCACCTATATATGAAGGAAGTCGACGGCCACACCGCTGTCGAGATCAACGACGTCGCGCCGGGTTCCCACGTGGGCTCCGCGCCGCTGGGAGGTGAGTAGTACCGTGGCGTTTAATCATAAGCACCTGATCGACATTACCGAGTACTCCGAAGAGGACATCAAGCTCATCCTCGAGACCGCCAAGGCGTTCTCCGAGGTCAACGAGCGTGCCATCAAGAAGGTCCCCACGCTCAAGGGCAAGACCATCGTCAACATGTTCAACGAGCCCTCGACGCGTACCCGCAGCTCCTTCGAGCTCGCCGAGAAGCGTCTTTCGGCCGACAGCCTCAACTTTGGCGGCTCCTCGACCTCCACGGTCAAGGGCGAGAGCCTCGTCGATACCGTCGAGACCCTCAACGCCTACAAGATTGACTGCATTGTCGTGCGCGACAAGCATGCCGGTGCTCCCTACATCGTCACGCAGAATTCGCCCGCGAGTGTTATCTGCGCCGGTGACGGTAAGCACAACCACCCCACGCAGGCTCTGCTCGACCTGTACACCATCTGGGAGCACAAGGGTGACTTCCACGGTCTGAAGGTCGCTGTCGTCGGCGACATCGCCCACTCCCGCGTTTGCGGCTCGCTGATTCCCGCGTTGAAGATCATGGGCTGCGAGACCTACGCCGTCGCCCCCGGCACGCTGCTGCCGCCGGCGCCCGAGGTTCTGGGCTGCGACCACGTGACGAGCGACCTCGATTCCGTCCTGCCCGAGCTGGACGTCGTCTACATGCTGCGCGTACAGCAGGAGCGCCTCGAGGGTGCCCCGTTCCCGACCATTCGCGAGTACCACAAGCTCTTCGGCCTGACCAAGGACCGTGAGAAGCTCATGAAGCCCGACGCGATCATCTGCCACCCGGGCCCCATCAACCGCGGCGTCGAGTTCGACTCCTATATGGCCGACCACCCGCAACGCTCCGTCATCCTGGAGCAGGTCTACGCCGGTATCTGCGTGCGTATGGCTATCCTGTATCTGCTGCTTGGAGGTGCCGATAATGGCCTTGCTTCTTAAGAATGCCCACGTCGTCGACCCGTCCGTCGAGCTTGACGGTGTCGTTGACGTCCTGATTGACGGCGACAAGATCGCCGAGGTCGGCGAGAACCTCGCCGCCGAGGGAGCCGTGGTCCGCGACCTTTCCGGTAAGTACCTCGTCCCTGGCTTGGTGGACATGCACGTCCACCTGCGCGAGCCCGGCTACGAGGTCAAAGAGGACATCGAGAGCGGCACCCGCGCAGCTGCCAAGGGCGGCTTCACCGGCGTGTGCGCTATGCCCAACACCGATCCCGTTACCGATAACGGTACCGTCGTTGAGTTCGTCAAGTCCCGCGCTGCCGAGGTCGGTCACTGCCGCGTCTATCCGTCGGGCGCCATGACCCGCGGTCTTAAGGGCGAGGCCATGTCCGAGATGGGCGATATGGTCGCCCACGGCGCCGTCGCCTTCACCGACGACGGTCGCGGCGTGCAGGGTGCAGGCATGCTCCGTCGTTGCATGGACTACGGCAAGATGTTCGGCAAGGTCTTTATGAGCCACTGCCAGGACGAGGACCTGGTCGGCCACGGCCAGATCAACGAGGGCAAGGTCTCGACCCGTCTGGCTCTTGAGGGCTGGCCGGCTGCCGGCGAGGAGCTCCAGATCGCTCGCGACATCGAGATCGCCAAGCTGACCGGTGCCAAGCTGCACATCCAGCACATCTCTACCGCCCATGGCCTGGAGATCGTGCGTGCCGGCAAGGCCGCTGGCGTTCAGGTTACCTGCGAGGCAACCCCGCACCACATGTTCCTGACCGAGAACGACCTGGACGAGACCTACAACACCTCGCTCAAGGTCAATCCGCCGCTGCGCACCGACGAGGACGCCGAGGCCATCCGTCAGGGTGTCATCGACGGCACCGTCGACGTTATCGTCACCGATCATGCTCCCCACACCCCGTGGGAGAAGGCCCGCGAGTTCGAGCTTGCGCCCTTTGGTATGACCGGCCTCGAGACCTCGCTGTCGCTCGTACTCACCGAGCTGGTCAACACGGGCAAGATGAGCGTGGGCCGCATGGTCGAGCTCATGGCCATCAAGCCGCGTGAGATCCTGGGCCTCGACCAGGTTCAGGTCAAGGCGGGCTCCGTTGCCGACCTGACCGTCTTCGACCCCGCTGCAACCTGGACGGTCGGCGAGGACGGCTACGAGTCGCGCGCCGAGAACTCCGGTTTTGCCGGCCGTACGCTCACCGGTCGTGCCACCGATGTGTTCGTCGGCGGTAAGCAGACGCTTGCCGACGGCTGCATCTGCTAGCATAGCCTTATCGCTTTTGTGCGCGGCGCCCTTGCGGTGCCGCGCTTTCTGTTCGCCTGAACCATGCAACCGCATGGGGGATTGGAGCGTCTATGCCCACACCTTCCACTGCACGCATGCACGACTTCGAGGTCGTCTCGAACCAGGAGATCGCCGACGGCATCTTCTCGCTCGTTATCTCGGCCCCCAAGCTTGCAAGTGCGCTCAAGCCCGGTCAGTTTGTGAACATCGCCGTACCCGGTGATGCGTCCTCGCTGCTTCGCGTGCCCCTGAGCTTCTATCGTGCCGACGCCGAGGCCGGCACCGTCGAGCTGTGGTACGCCGTCGTGGGCGATGATACCCGTCGTCTGTCGCAGATGGCCCTTGGCTCCACCTCCAACCTGCTGGGCCCTGGCGGCCGCGGCTGGTTCGTGCCCGAGGGTACCAGGAAAGCACTGCTCGTCGCCGGCGGCATTGGCGTTCCGCCTGTGCTCTGCCTGGCTGACATGCTTGCCAAGCAGGGTGTAGCCGTCGACGTGTGCCTGGGCTTTTGCACCGCGTCCAAGGCCGTGGGCGTCGATGAGTTCCGCGCGCTGGGAGCTACGGTCAACGTATGCACCGACGACGGCTCGTTGGGCACGCACGGCTTCTGCACCGATCCTGCCGCTGAGCTGCTCGGCGAGGGCGGTTACGACTACGTCGCCAGCTGTGGTCCCGCCGTCATGATGAAGAAGGTCGCCGCCGCTGCCGCCGAGGCCGGCGCGTACTGCGAGGTGTCGCTCGAGCGCATGATGAGCTGTGGCTTTGGTGCCTGCAACACCTGCAATGTCGAGACGGTCGACGGTATGAAGGGCGCCTGCATGTGCGGCCCCGTGTTTGATGCTTCCAAGGTGGTGGTCTTCTAGTGGGTACCGTGAACATGGCCGTCGATTTCGGCGGCGTCAAGATGCAGAACCCCATCAACACCGCAGCCGGTACCTTTGGCTACGGTTGGCAGTTCCAGAACTTCTTCGATGTCTCCCAGCTGGGTGCCATCACCACCAAGGGTTGCGCTGCCGAGCCCTGGCCCGGCAATCCCGCACCCCGCATGGCCGAGATCCCCGGCGGCATGATCAATTCCGTGGGCCTGCAGAACCCCGGTGTGGCCGCTTTCGCCCGCGAGTCCGGTCCGTGGCTCGAGCAGCTCTCCAAGGACGGCTGCCAGGTCATCTGCCAGGTTGCCGGTCATTCCGTGGACGAGTTCGTCCGTGCGCTCGAGATGTATGTCGAGCTGTGCCCCTGGGCTGCCGGCTATGAGATCAACGTGAGCTGTCCCAACATTGCCGCCGGCGGTGCCGCCATGGGCTCCACGCCCGAGGGCGCCTCTGCCGTCATGGCCGCCTGCCGCAAGGTGACCGACAAGCCGCTGTTTGTGAAGATGGCCCCGGTCAACGTCGCCGAGATCGCCCGCGCCCTCGAGGCCGCCGGCGCCGACGGCCTTTCGGTCATCAACTCCATCCAGGGTATGGCCATCGACGTTCACACCCGCAAGTCGCGTGTGGCCAAGCCCAAGGGCGGTCTTTCGGGCCCGCTGTGCCATCACATCGCCGTGCGTATGGTCTGGGAGGTTGCCCAGGCCGTCGATATCCCCATCAACGGCGTCGGCGGCGTCATGACCGGTGAGGATGCGGCCGAGTTTATCCTGGCCGGCGCCACCTGCGTATCGGTCGGTATGGCCAACTTCGTCGATCCGTGCGCTTCGCTCAAGATTGCGCGCGAGCTCGAGGCCTGGGCCGAGTCCCAGGGCGTGAAGGACATCAACGAGTTGGTAGGTGCTTTCGAATGCTAGAGACCGATGCCCGCGACCGCGTTATCGTCGCCCTCGACTGCGACCGTGAGCGTGCGCTCGAGCTCGCCCATGAGCTTTCGGGCCATGCCGCCTGGCTTAAAGTGGGCATGACGCTCTATTACGCCGAGGGTCCCGAGATCGTCAAGACGTTCAAGGACCTGGGCTTTAAGGTCTTCCTTGACCTTAAGTTCCATGACATTCCGCATCAGGTGCGCGGTGCCGCTCGCTCGGCCTCGCTTGCCGGTGCCGACCTGCTTTCGGTTCACGGCTTGGGTTCGGGTGCTATGCTCGCCGCCTGCCGTGAGGGTGCCGAGGAGGCACGCGAGGATCGAGCCAAGCTCGTCGCCATCACCGTGCTTACGAGCATGAATCAGGATGCGCTGAGCGAGATCGGCGTCGAGTCGCCCGTTGCCGAGGAGGCCGCCCGTCTGGCAAAACTCGCCCAGGCCAACGGTATCGACGGCATCGTGTGCTCGCCGATGGAGGCTCATGACATGCGTGAGCTGCTAGGCCCCGATGCGCTGATTGTGACCCCGGGCGTGCGTCCGGTTGGTGCTGCGCTGGGCGATCAGTCCCGCGTGGCCACGCCTTCCCAGGCTATCGAGCGCGGCGCGAGCCATATCGTGGTGGGCCGCCCCATTACCGGCGCCGACGATCCGGTTGCCGCCTTTGACGCTATTGTCGCTGAGCTGGTCGAAAACGTCGCCTAAAAGATTCCCCTAAGTCACCACTTTTGGGTCTCATTAGCACAAAATAGCCCCTGTGCCTGCGTAAACTTTTCCATCCTTTGTGTGGAATCGCAGGTCAGGGGCTTAACTTTGGGCGCAGTATATTGCACTTTTTGCGGGTATCGTCTAACCTATGGAGCCGCGATTGGGCATTTTGTACGTTCTACGTGCTAAAATGCCAATTATTGAATCAGATATAACCCAACTTTTTGGAGGTACGAATGGCACTCCCTCAGCTTACCGATGAGCAGCGCAAGCAGGCTCTTGAGAAGGCTGCTGCCGCACGTCACGCCCGCGCTGAGCTTCGCGAGCAGATCAAGAAGGGCGAGAAGTCCCTCGAGTCCGTGCTCAACTCCGATGACCCCATCGCTTCCCGCATGAAGGTTTCCACCCTCATCGAGTCTCTCCCTGGTTATGGCAAGGCCAAGGCCGCCAAGATCATGGAGGAGCTCGGTATCTCCGCTACCCGTCGCGTCCAGGGCCTCGGCGTCCGTCAGCGCGAGCAGCTCCTCGAGCAGCTGACCAAATAAGTGAGCGCTCAGGATTCCAAGCTCTTTGTGATTTCTGGACCGTCAGGCGCAGGCAAGGGTACGCTCGTCACTCGTGTTCGCGAGCGTCGCTCTAACCTGGGCCTGACGGTTTCGGCTACCACGCGAGCCCCACGCAAAGGCGAGGTCGATGGCGTCAATTACTTTTTCCTGACGCGTGAGGAGTTCGACCGCCGCGTGGCAAACGGTGAGTTTGTTGAGTGGGCCGAGGTCCACGGTAACTGCTACGGCACGTTGGTGAGCGAGGTTCAGTCCAAGCTCGCCTCTGGTTCGTCTCTCATCTTGGAGATCGATGTCCAGGGTGCCCTGCAGGTGAAGGAGCGTTTCCCCGAGGCCGTGCTGATCTTTATCAAGCCGCCTTCGCTTGAGGTACTCCGCGAGCGTCTAGTCGGTCGCGGTACCGAGACGCCCGAGACGATTGAGCTGCGTATGGCAAACGCCGCCGATGAGCTTGCCCTTGCCGACCGCTACGACGACGTCGTGGTAAATGACGATCTCGACCGCGCGACCGATGAGCTCGTTCGCGTTCTCGATATGCATGAAAGGATCTGAGGTCCGTGTCCGTTGTAAAGCCTTGCATTGACGATCTTCTGGAGAAGACCGATCACAACCGCTTCCTGCTCGCTTCGCTTGCCTCCAAGCGCGCCTGCGACATCAATAGCATGCTGCGTGGCCAGCACAACCGCGTGCTTGCCGTCCAGGATGTCGATGACATCACCATCGGGCTTTCCGGTGCCGATACCATCTCGATGGCTATGGACGAGATTGTCGATGGCGACATCTCTTACGACGAGGCCCGTTACGAGAAGGCGCTCGGCCACAAGGTTGCTGAAGCCTAAATGGCAGCTCGCGTCTGTCTGGTCCACTATCACGAGGTTGGACTGAAGGGCAAGAACCGCGCACATTTTGAGCATATCCTCATGGATAACATCAAGGCGGCCTTGGCCGCCTTTTCCGTGAATGCCGTGTCTCGAATTTCCGGTTATATCCTCGTGACCTTTAACGAGCATCAGGCCGATGAGGCGGCGCGTGTCATTCGCACCGTTCCCGGCGTTGCTCGTGTGTCTTTGGCGTATCACACTAACCGCGACCCGCAGGAGTACTGTGCCGCCGCCGTCAAGGCGCTGCGCGAGTTTGGTCCTTTCGATTCGTTTAAGGTGCACGCCAAGCGCTCCAATACTGACTATGAGCTCACCTCGATTGACATCAATCGTCAGGTGGGCGAGGTGTTGTGCGAGGCGTTTCCTGATAAAAAGGTTCAGATGCACGATCCTGACGCTATGGTGCACGTACTGGTGGTCCAGGGTAGCGTCTACGTGTATGCGCGCTCCGAGCGCGGTGTGGGCGGTCTGCCGGTGGGTTCTGCCGGCAAGGTCGTGACGCTGCTGTCGTCGGGTATCGATTCTCCGGTGGCGACCTGGATGCTCGCGCGTCGCGGCGCGGTGTGCGTGCCGGTACATTTCTCCGGTCGTCCGCAGACGCCCGATACGAGCGAGTATTTGGTGCAGGACATCATCCGTGCGCTTGAGCCGGGTGTCCAGATCGGCCGCCTGTACGTGGTGCCGTTTGGTGACTGCCAGCGTGAGATTTCGGTCACCTGTCCCAGCAACCTGCGCGTGATCATGTATCGCCGTATTATGTATTCGGTTGCCGAGCGCATTGCGCACATCGAGGGCGCCAAGGCCATCGTGACGGGCGAATCGCTTGGGCAGGTTGCCTCCCAAACGCTTGAGAATATCATGGCCGTCAACGAGGCCGTGAAGATCCCCGTGTTCCGTCCTCTCATCGGTTCGGACAAGCAGGAGATCATCGCGCGCGCCGAGGAGATCGGTACGTTCGATATCTCGACTGAGGCCGCTCCCGACTGCTGCACGCTGTTTATGCCGCGCCGTCCCGAGACGCACGCTAAACTCGATGCCGTGCATGAGGCCTGGGAGTTGTTCGATCACGAGGAGATGATCGAGCGCCTGCTCAAGCAGACCGAGTACATCGACTTCGAGAGCAACACGTATAAGGCCCCTAAGACCTTAAAACGCAAACATTCGGAGCTTGCTCCGCGTGAGATTTACCAAGATCACGAGTAATTTTGTGCATAGACCGACGATGCGTCTGCATCGTCGGTCTTTTGCTATCTGGGCATTTTGCGGCTAAGTGTTCATTTGCTGACGTGTGCCTGAATAAATGGACAGTATTTCGCAAGGTTTTGGTCGGCTTTTGGTTTGACCGCGAAAACCGGTTTTGGAGAATGGCTGTTGCAGGACTCTTTTCCTGACACGATGTTGTTGGGAGGTTTTGCTATGGCGCAGCGCGAACAACACGAACGGGTCAAACGGATGGACCGCTTGGCGGACAAGCTACTCGGTCATAAGGCAGTGGTGATGGCGATACTGGTCGTCATTGCGATGGCGAGTGGACTGGCGATGGCGAACCTTGGCGGTGGTTCCGGTGGCGTGTCGTTTGAGCGCACTGACGGTTCGGGCTCGTTGGTGGAGCCGGGATCCGGTGATGCCTCAAGCGGAAAGACATCCGAAGGTTCTTCGACAAAGGCTTCTGCCGCGGCAGAGGTTTATGTCGATGTTGATGGCGCCGTTGTGTCGCCCGGCGTATATCGGCTCAAGGACGGCGCTCGGGTGGCTCAGGCGATTGATGCCGCCGGCGGGCTGGCGCCCGAGGCAGACGTTACGGGGCTCAATCGGGCATCTAAGGTCACTGATGGACAAAAAATTCACGTTCCAACGGTAGGGGAACAGCAGGCGTCCATTTCGGAAGCCGGTGTTGATGGTGGGGCTTCCGCATCATCGGGCGTGAGTGGCGCAACAGGCCTAGTAAACATCAATACGGCAAGTGCGGCAGAGCTGCAGACGCTCTCGGGCATCGGCCCCTCCATGGCCCAGTCGATTATCGATGAGCGTACAAAGAACGGTGCTTTTGCCTCGGTTGACGATCTGATGCGTGTGTCGGGGATCGGCGAGAAGAAGCTTGCCAAAATCAAAGATTGCATCTGCGTATGAGTGCGACAGAGCGCGAGCATGTGATGCCTCCGCGGCCCTTGATGCCGTGGACGATGGCTCTGTGTGCCGGCGTGTGCATGAGCTGCGCCTTGGTGCTCAACGTGGCCGCTGATGTGCTGCTGAGGGAGCAGGCGCCGGCGGTCGGGCTGCTATGGGCCATTCCCGTTGCGGCGGCGGTATTCGTTGTGCTGGCTCAATTTTGTGCGCGGCTTGCCCCTTGGAAGCGGTGGCTGTATGCCGCGTCCGTCGGTCTCGTGGCGGGAGCGGTCGTCTCGGCGTGGTGGGCTGTGGGCGCGCTAAGCGCCTCGAAGGCGCTCGACGCTCGAGCGGCAAGCAGCCTCGAGTTTGTCGTGCAGGGTGATCCATCCATAAACGACGACGTGTATTCCTATACCTGCGAGGCACGCGCGGACGGCAAGAACTTGGCAACGGTTCGCCTATCGTGTGACCGCGAGCTCAGGGTCGGGGCGCACATGCGTGTTATCGGTCGCGTTTCACGTTTTGAGAACGATGCGTATGGACGATCGCGTGTGCTCCGAGGCGAGGTGCGCAAGGTTCAAGCCGTTCGGATTGTGCCGGTCGATGAGGGCTCTCCGGGCCCGCTGCTTCGGCTGCGAAATGGGCTGCTTGCGTCCATCGCGCCTGCGACCGACCTGGCGCGTGCGCTCATAGCCGGTGTCGTCTGTGGTCGTTCGTCCGAGCTGCGCGCCCAGTCGGCTGGCGATTGGTTTTCGGTGACGGGAACGGCGCATCTTATCGCCGTCTCGGGCAGCCATTTGGCTATCGTGGGGTTTGTAATCGAGGGCGTATTGCAAAAGACTCGGTGTTCACGTGGTCTTCAGCGGGCGATATTGGCGATAACGCTTGTGGGCTACGCTGCCTTTACGGGCGCGTCTCCCTCGGCCGTGCGCGCGTGCTGCATGGTGTTCGCGACGCTTGTCGTAAACGGCGCGGGGCGTCGCCGGCACGGCGCATCGGCACTCTTTGTTACCATGTCCATCTTTGTGCTACTGCGGCCGACGGTGCTGTTCGAGATGGGTTTTCAGCTTTCATGTGCCAGCGTCTTAGCCATTCTGTGCTTTTGCCCCTATGCGACCTACGCTTTGGGTGAGCTGGGTGTGCCATCAGACGTTGCCAGCATGCTTTCCGTCACGCTGTGCTCGCAACTGGCGACACTTCCCATTACCATTCCTGCCTTCGGTACGTTCTCGCTCATTGCTCCGCTGGCAAATGCGGTCATCGGTCCGGTGGTGAGCGTACTGCTTGCCGTGTCGATCGTGCTGGTTCCCTTTTCGCTCGTGGCACCGTTGCGGACTTGGGCGCTCGTTGTGCCCATGATTGCCTCCCGTTGCGCGCTGTTCTTCGAGCAGCTGTTTGCCGCCGTGCCGGGTGCATCCGTGAGCGTGCCGCCCGATAGCATGTGGATTTATCTAGTGCCGTGTTTGCTGGCGGTGCTGCTGGTCTGGTGGCCGCGTCCCCGTGCACGTCCTGTGGCGGTGGGGCTTGCATGTCTGGTGTTCCTGGCTGCGATTCCGTACGTCTACTGGGATCGATTCGCTCCGCCTTCTGTGACGGTGCTCGATGTGGGCCAGGCCGATGCGATTCTTATCCGCCAGGGCGGTGCAGTGGCACTCGTCGACTGCGGGCTCGACGAGCGCGTGGTGGCGGCGTTGGTTCGCAATAACGTGCACCATATCGATGCCGTCTTTGTGACGCATTGGGATGAGGATCACTGGGGTGGTCTGCCTGCCGTGCTCGAACAGTTTCCGGTCGGTACGATTGCCGTGGCGGCGGATGCGCTGGAGGATGCTCCTGCCGAGGTATTGAACCGACCTGGCGTGGAGTATCGGCAGGTGCGCCGTGGGGATACGGTCGATATCGGCTCATTTTGCGCCCGCGTGATGTGGCCATTCGAGTCCGTGGATGGTGAGGGAAATGAGGACTCGCTTGTCCTGCTGCTCTCATATGTTCAGGAAGGCAAGGGCCTGCGTATGCTCCTCACCGGTGATGCCGAGATCGACCAAGAACGGGAATTCGTGCAGGAGGTGGGGGATATCGACGTACTTAAACTTGGGCATCACGGCTCTAAGGTTTCAGTCGATGATGAGTTGCTGGACGTCCTGAAGCCCGAGCTTTCCCTCGCGAGTGCGGGCGAAGGGAATCGATACGGCCATCCGTCCGATGCCTGCATCGATGCCGTTAAGGAAGCGGGCGCCGTGTTCGCGTGCACTATCGAACACGGCGACATTACCGTCACGCCGACTGCGAATGGCTTTGCGATGCGATGCCAGCAACCGTGACGACATCGTTGGCGTGTGGTGGGCCCCTGGGCTAGAATGGCACGGAGCGAATACGAAGGCCTGCGGGAGGGGAGCGCAATGTCCGAAACCGGTCTGCTGCCGGCATATCTGATCGTCGGTACCGACGGCGTCAAGCGCGATCACGCCGTCTCGCGTATGAAAGCGCGTCTGGAAAAGACGGGCATGGTCGAGTTCAACCTCGACGAGCGCGATATGACCAAAGACCCCGATATCGAGTCGATTATCGGATCGCTTAACACCTTTCCGATGGGCAGCGAGTTTCGCCTGGTAATCCTTGACGGCTGTTCAAAGCTCGCCAAGGCGGTCTCGGAGCCGCTTGTCGAGTATTTGGCGAGTCCCAGCCCCACAACGGTCTGCCTCATCATTGCCGACTCGCTTGCCAAGAACACACGCCTGTATAAGGCGATCGCCAAGATCGATAAGAAGGCCGTGATCGATTGCTCCGGCACCAAACGCTGGGAGCTACCGCGTCGCGTGCAGCAGATGGCGACGCAGCGCGGCAAGTCGATCTCGACGGCGGCCGCCGAGGAGCTCGTCTCGCGTTCGGGCGAGAACACTCGCATGCTCGATAACGACTTGGCTAAGCTTGCCCAGATGGTCGAGGCGCCCCAGATTGAGCTTACCGACGTTGAGCGCTGGATTGTACGTACGGCCGAGGTTCAACCCTGGGACTTTCTCAATGCGGTCTCGGCACGTGACATGCGACGCTCGCTCGAGCTTTTCAATCTATTGCCCGCCAAGAGCTACGTGTGGACTTACACGTTGCTGTGCGGCCGCATCCGCGAGCTTATCGTCGCCAAGGCGCTCGATGCGCGCGGACAGGGTCGTGAGCTGGCCGCAACGCTCAAGCTCCAGTCCTGGCAGGTCAAGAATCACTTGACCTGGGCACGTCGCTTTTCGATGGCAGAGCTCGTCGCGGCGCTCGAGGGGGCGGTCGATGTAGAGCTCGCGCTCAAGGGTTCGGCCGATTCTGAGGCCGCGCTTTTGCTCTGGATTACGAACATCTTGAGAAAATCGTGATGATACCTGCCTATTTGACAAATTCGTTCTATCCCTTTGAGGGGGAGCGTGCTATAGTAGGCGCTTGCATGACCTCACCGTGTCTCAGAGGTGTCATACATTTTTTGCAAGGAACTCGAAAGGAACTCCAGAAGTGGCAAACATCAAGTCTCAGAAGAAGCGTATCCGCACCAATGAGGCAGCTCGCATGCGTAACAAGGCTGTCAAGTCCGAGCTCAAGACGCTGACCAAGCACGTCCAGTCCGCCGTCGCCGAGGGCGACGCCGAGAAGGCCCAGGCTGCCCTCAAGACCGTCACCAAGCGTCTCGACATGGCTGCCGCCAAGCATGTTATCCACAAGAACCAGGCTTCCAACCGCAAGTCCGGTCTTGCCAAGCTCGTGAACAGCATCAACGCTTAAGTTGTAAATTTCACACCACACAGATTACGCGCATAAATGGAGCCTGTTTTATGGAACAGGCTCCATTTTTTGTACCGCTCGGGTAAGATAGTCCGCATGAATACTTCAATTGACATTTCCCACATCCGCAACTTCTCGATTGTTGCGCACATCGACCATGGCAAGTCCACGATCAGTGACCGCATTCTCGAGCTCACCCATACCGTCGACGAGCGCGACATGGAGTCGCAGCTGCTCGACACCATGGATATCGAGCGCGAGCGCGGCATCACGATCAAGTCCAATGCCGTTCGCGTGTCCTATGACGCCGACGATGGCGAGACGTATCAGTTCAATCTGATCGATACGCCGGGCCACGTGGACTTTACCTATGAGGTCTCGCGCTCGCTGGCAGCCTGTGAGGGCGCGGTGCTCGTTGTCGACGCCACACAGGGCGTCGAGGCACAGACCGTCTCCAACGCGACGCTTGCCATGAACGCCAATCTGGACATTGTGCCGGCCATCAACAAGATCGACCTGCCCTCGGCTCATCCCGACGAGGTTAAGACCGAGATCGAGGATGACCTGGCGATCCCTGCCGATGATGCCGTGTGTGTCTCGGGCAAGACCGGCGAGGGCATCCACGATCTGCTAGAGTCCATTGTCTTTTTGATCTCTCCGCCCAAGGGCGATGCGAACGCGCCGCTCAAGGCACTCATTCTGGATTCGTACTTCGACGAGTATCGTGGCGTCGTCGCCACGGTGCGCGTCTTTGACGGCTCCATCAAAAAAGGCGATACCTTGCGCATGATGCAGGCAAAGGGCGACTTTTTGGTCGATGGCGTGGGTGTCAAGCGTCCTGCCGAGACCCCGGTTGACGCGCTGACGGTTGGCGAGGTCGGCTACGTGGTCACGGGCCTGAAGGACCCCGAGGCCGTGCGCGTGGGCGATACCCTCACGTGGGCGTCGAATCCCTGCCCCGAGCCGCTTCCCGGCTACCGCGAGGCTAAACCCATGGTCTATACGGGTCTGTTCCCGATCGATAACAAGGACTACGAGAACCTGCGTGACGCGCTCGATAAGTTGCACGTCAACGACCCGTCGTTGGTGTGGGAGCCCGAGACCTCGGTGGCGCTCGGCTTTGGCTTCCGCGTGGGCTTCCTGGGCCTGCTGCACATGGAGGTCGTCAAGGAACGCCTGGAGCGCGAGTTCAACTTGGACCTCATTGCCACGAGCCCCTCGGTGGACTATCACGTCTACAAGACTGACGGCGAGATGATTGATGTCCGTAGCCCGCAGGATCTTCCCGAGGCCACGCGCATCGAGCGTATCGAGGAACCCTACCTCAAGGCTAAGATCATCTGCCCGCCCGAGTATACGGGTGCCGTCATGCAGCTCGCTATCGAGCACCGTGGCATTACAACCGACATGATCCATCTCACGAGCAAATCGGTCGAGATGCGCTTTGACATGCCGCTCGCCGAGCTCATCTTGGACTTCTTTGATCAGCTCAAGAGCCGTACCAAGGGCTATGCCTCGCTCGACTACGAGTTCAACGAGTACCGTCCCTCCGAGCTCGTTAAGCTCGATATTTTGCTTTCGGGCGACGAGGTGGACGCGCTGTCGTTTATCGTCCACAAGGACAAGGCCTACGGTCTTGCCCGCGGCCTATGCGACAAGCTTAAGGAGATCATCCCGCGTCAGCTGTTCGAGGTTCCCATCCAGGGTGCTATCGGCAATAAGATCATTGCCCGCTCCACCGTCAAGGCGCGTCGCAAGGACGTGCTTGCTAAGTGCTACGGCGGCGATATCTCGCGTAAGCGCAAGCTGCTCGAGAAGCAGAAAGAGGGCAAGAAGCGCATGAAGGCCATCGGATCGGTCGAGGTCCCGCAGGAGGCCTTTATGGCGATCCTCAAGGTGGACGAGTAGGTCTATGGCGCTTTCTGAATACAGCAAGCGGCTGCTGGGCGCCTATGCCGAGCAGCCGTTCCTTATGGCTCCCATGGCGGGCGTGACCGACCCCGCCTACCGCATTATGTGCCGCCGCCGCGGTGCCAACCTTGCCTACAGCGAGATGGTGAGCGTGGCCGGCCTTGCCTATGCCAGCAATAAGACGTGGCGCCTGGTGCTGCCGGCCGACGAGGAACAGCAGATTTGCGTGCAGCTCTTTGGCTCCAAGCCCGATCAGTTTGCGAGCGCCGTCGCCGCCGTCGAGGAGCGCGTTGGCGATCGCCTGTCGCTCATCGACATCAATATGGCATGCCCCGCCCGCAAGGTCGTTACCAAGGGCGAGGGTTCGGCGCTCATGCGCACGCCCGACCTGGCGGAGAAGATCGTCGAGGCCACGGTGGGCGCGGCGCACGTGCCCGTGACCGTTAAGATCCGCAAGGGCTTTTATGCCGAGGACCGTAATGCCGCGACGTTTGCCCAGATGCTTGAGGGCGCAGGGGCTGCCGCAGTTGCCGTGCACGGTCGTTGTGCCACGCAGCTCTATACGGGGCAGGCCGATTGGTCTGTCGTCGATGAGGTCGCAGATGCCGTCGAGATTCCCGTGATTGGTTCGGGCGATGTGTTCTGCGCCGAGGATGCCGCGGAGCATCTGCGCAGTTCTGGTGCCAGCGCGGTGTTTATCGCGCGCGGCATCTATGGTAATCCCTGGGTGTTCGGTGATGCTCGCGCCCTTGCGCTCGATGGCATACCGGTGCCGGCGCGCAGCTCCGTCGAGCGCCTGGACGCCCTGCGTGAACACCTAACGCTGACGCACGAGCTTCTGCCGCTCATGTCGCGTGCCCGCACGTACGCAAGCTGGTACTTAAAAGGCATTCCCCATGCCGCCGCTTGGCGTGCCCATGTGGTGCGCTGTTCCACATACGAGGAGTTTATGGTGCTGGTCGATGAGATCGAGCGCGATGTGGTGGCCTGCGAGGCCGCACTTGCCGCCGGCGAATCGGTGCCCCCTCATCCGCTGGAGGCTTAAGGGTGGCCGTTACCGCGCTGTACGTGCACGTGCCGTTTTGCGCCCAAAAGTGCCGGTACTGCGACTTTGACTCGCGCAGTTTTGCTCCGTGTGATCTGAGCGCTGCGCTCGATGCCTATTTTGAGCAGTTGTTCGCGCGTCTCGATGCTTTTGGCAAGGCTGGTGCCCTTGACCAGATCCGCACCGTCTATGTTGGCGGCGGTACGCCGTCGCTGGCGGGGGAGCGCCTGGTGGAGCTGGCGCGGCGTATTCGTGCGTGGTGCGCCCCCGTTGAGTTTACCTGCGAGGCCAATCCCGAGTCGCTGACCGCCGAGCTTGCCGCTGCACTTGCCAAGGTTGGTGTCACACGCGTCTCTCTGGGCGTGCAAACGCTCGATAACACCGAACTTACCGCTATCGGCCGTATTCACGATGCCGATCGGGCGCTCGCCGCCATCGCGACAGTCAAGACCGCTGGGCTTGACGTGTCGTGCGACCTTATGTGCGGACTTCCCGGGCAGACCGCAGCGAGTTGGAAGCGCACGCTCGATGGCGTGCTGGTGGCGGCGCCGCATCATGTGTCGGTGTACCCGCTCACGCTCGAGGAGGCCACGCCGCTCTACCTCATGGCGTGTCGCGACGAGTCGCTCGAGCCCGACGAGGATTTTCAGGCCGCCTGCATGGATATGGCACGCGAGCTCCTGGGTGCGGCCGGTTATCACCCCTATGAGGTGGCGAGCTATGCGCTCGACGGCCATGAGTGCGCCCATAACATTGCCTACTGGACCGGACGGGGCTACCTGGGCCTGGGTCGTTCTGCCGCGGGCATGCTCGACGCCGAGGATTTCGACCGTCTTGCAGGTTTGTTCCCCGGCGTGTCTTCTCGAGGCGATGCGCACCGCGTGCGTCTGGTGCAACGCGACGATGACGCGACGGCGTTCGAGGCCGAACATCTGTCGCAGCGCGAGGCTGCGGCCGAAGACCTGATGCTCGCCTGTCGCATGACGCGCGGTGTCGCGTCCGACCTGTTGGTTCGCGCGGCTCGTGTCATCCCGGCCGATGAGCTGGCAGCTGCCTGCGATCGCGCACTCGAATTGGGTCTTGCCACTTGGGTGCCCGAGACGTTCGGGGTCCATGGGGGACCCTTCACTTCGGCAGATGTCGTCGCGGGTCATGTTCGAGCTCGTCTGGCGCCGACCCACCTGGGCTGGCTCGATGGAAATGTTCTGTTCGAGCTGTTTTGGGATCTAGCTTAGGTCGCTCGGGTAGAATTACCGGAATATATACGCTGCTGTGAGCAGGAGGTTGCCGCGCATGGCGACGATGAACGAAAAAGATTACTACGAGATTCTGGGTGTCTCCAAGGACGCCACCTCGCGTGATATTCAAAAGGCCTTCCAGCAAAAGGCCCGCAAGCTCCATCCGGACGTCAACAAAGAGCCGGATGCCGAGGAAAAGTTTAAAGAGGTTTCCGAGGCCTACGCCGTGCTTTCGGACGAGCAGAAGCGTTCGCGCTACGACGCCATGCGTTCGGGCAATCCCTTTGCCGGTGCTCCTACGGCTTCGCCCTATGGTGGCGGCTACGCCGGCAGCACGGGTTATGGCAATCCTTTTGAGGGCGGCTTTCCTTTTGGCGGTGCCTGGGGCCAGCAGCGTCGTGGGCAGGCTGCCTATAATCCCGAGAACGGTGCCAACGTGGTCGTCGATATCAAACTCGACGCCAAGGAGGCCAAGGGCGGTGCCCGCAAGACCGTCCGCTATACGCGTTTCGATACGTGCGGACATTGCGGCGGCTCGGGCTCCGTTTCGTCTGAGCATGCCCATACCTGCCCGAGCTGCGGTGGCCGCGGCCACATCGACGTCGACCTGTCCTTCCTGTTTGGTGCGGGTGCGTTCCAGTCGGTCTGCCCCGAGTGCGGCGGTTCCGGTAAAGTCGTGGCCGATCCCTGCCCTGATTGCGGCGGCAGCGGTCGTACTCGCGTAACCTCCGAGCAGACGATTGAGTTTCCTGCCGGCACGCACGATGGCGACGAGGTCCGCATTGGCGGCATGGGTCATGCTGGCACTAACGGTGCCGCGGGCGGCGACCTGGTCGGCCGCGCCCATGTTGAGGCCGAGCGCTTGGAAGGCAAAGCTCGTACCGGTTTTTACCTGATGGGCATCGTAGCGCCGTTTTTGGTACTCTCGGCCATCTCGGGTGTGTTCTCGGCCTTTGCCGTGATGTGCTTTATTCCGTTTACCATGGGCCTGTTCATGGTGCTTTCGGACGGTGTGCTTCATCGCAGCCTGCTGTGGTGGAAGCGCGGTGCGATGCAGTTTGCCAACGGTTTTGCCAATGGCTTCATGTTCGCGCTCGTGTCGGTTTGGTTCGCAAGCTGCTCGCAACGGGCCATGCTTTCGCCGTACCAAATGCAATAACATCAAACCCTTTGTTTGCGGTCGGCCCAGCTTGGGTATAGGACGCACTGTGACAATAATGAAAGTCGGAAGGATTCGGTCGTGTCGGAAAATAGGGATTACTACGAGGTGCTTGGCGTCGACAAGGATGCCGACGCGCGGACGATTAAGCGCGCGTTTCTAAAGAAGGCCCGCACCGTACACCCGGACGTTTCGGACGACCCCGAGGCCGAGGCCAAGTTCAAAGAGCTCAACGAGGCATATTCCGTTCTTTCCGATGAGCAGAAGCGTGCTAATTACGACCGTTACGGCACTGCCGACGGCCCTGGTGGTTCGGGCTACGTCGACATTAACGATATCTTTGGCGGCATGGGCATGGACGACCTCTTCTCGTCGTTCTTTGGCGGCGGTGCCGGCGGTGGCGCCCGAAATCGCCGTGAGCGTCGTCGCGGCCGCGACATGGCCATCTCCCTTTCGGTGACGCTCGAGGAGGCGGCACTCGGGTGCAAAAAGACGATCAGCTATGACCGCCTTGCTCCCTGTGAGGATTGCAATGGCACCGGTAGGGCCGAGGGCGCGCAGGAAAAGCAGTGCAGCCGCTGCCACGGCACGGGCTATGTCACGACGGTCCAGCGTTCGTTCCTGGGCCAGGTTCAGTCCTCTTCGCCTTGTCCCGACTGCCACGGCGAGGGCACGGTCATCGATCAACCCTGCGAGACCTGCGACGGTCAGGGCCGCACGCCTTCGCATGAAAAGATCGACATCGATATCCCCGCCGGCGTTTCGACCGGTCGCCAGCTGCGCGTGAGCGGCTTTGGCGAGGCTGGCCTTCGCGGCGAGCCCTCGGGCGACCTGATCGTCAACGTGCGCGTCGCCGACCACGAGCGTTTTAAGCGCAACGGTGACGACCTGTACCTCGTGAGCGATATTTCGATTGCGCAGGCAGCGCTCGGCTGCGAGATCGAGGTCGAGGGCATTATGCCCGATGAGGTCGTCAAGGTGACGGTCCCTGCTGGTACACAGTACGGCGACACCGTGAGCGTCAATAATTACGGCATGCCGCGCATTGGCGGTGGCGGTTCGCGTGGTCGCCTGATCGTGCAACTGCGCGTGGTCGTTCCCACCAATCTTTCCAATAAGCAACACGAGCTGCTCCGTGCTTTTGCCGATGAGATGGGCGATGACGTCGCTTCCGGTAAGAAGTCGGTGACCGACCGTATCAAGAGTGCCCTCGACGATATCCTCGATTAAGGAGCCCGCGTGCTCGCACCCCATATTTCCGTCGTCAACCTCGGCTGCCGCGTCAACCGGGTTGAGTCTGACCGTATCACTGCCGATCTTATGCGCCTGGGCTTTGCTATTGTGGATCCCCAGGATGCCGATCTGATCGTCATTAACACCTGTGCCGTTACGGGCGAGGCCGAGGCCAAGACCCGTAAGGCCGTCCGTCATGCGCTGGCCCATCCTAACGACCCTTACGTGGTCGTAACCGGCTGCGTCGTCAACCTGCATCCCGAGGAGTTGCTGGAGCTCTCCGATCACGTGATCGCCGAGCCGTCCAAGATTGACGTCGCCGAGCGCGTCTGCGAGGTGCTGGGTGTCGAATCCGATAGCGTTCCCGCCTGCAGCGATGGCGAGGTGGTCGATGCGCTCGGTCGCTCTCGCCTGGGCGTGAAGATTCAGGACGGCTGCAACCATCGCTGCACCTATTGCATTGTGTGGAAGGCACGCGGCCCCGAGCGCTCCGTGCCCGTCGAGTCCGTGCTCGAGCAAGTTCGCGAGGCCCAGGAGGCCGGCGTGCCCGAGGTGGTGCTGACCGGTGTGAACCTGGGTGCCTACGATGGCAAGAGCGCGACCGACGAGCACGTCGAAATCGATGAGCTGCTCGAGGCCATCATGGAGCGCACGTCTATTCCGCATGTGCGCATTTCCTCGGTCGAGCCCATGGATATCTCTGAGCGCCTGCTTAAGGTTATGGCGCGCTATCCGCAGCGTATCGCCCCGTTTTTGCACCTGCCCGTGCAGTCCGGCTGCACGGCGACCCTGCATCGCATGGGCCGTCCCTATAGTGCGGAGGCCTTTGAGGACACGGTGCGTATGATTCGCGCCAATCTGCCGCAGGCGTCACTTTCTTGCGACGTTATTGTCGGCTTCCCTGGTGAGACGGACGAGGAGTTCGAGGAGTCGCTGGCGCTGTGCCGTCGTGTGGGTTTCTCGCGTATGCACGTGTTCCGCTACAGCAAGCGTCCCGGTACCCTTGCTGCCGACATGCCCGACCAGGTTCCGCCCGAGGTTATGGTCGAGCGCAGCCGCCGTATGCGGGCCGCTGCACAGGAGCTCGCTATTGCCGACGCTCGCCGTCGCGTGGGCACGGTCGAGCGTGCCGTGCTCGAGTATGGCGACAACCTGACGCTCGGCTCGTTCCATCATGCCCGTCTTGACGATACCTGTGGACTTACAGCCCCGTGCCTGCTCGATGTTGCTATCATCGGAGTCGATGATTCCGGCTTGGTCCATGCACGCAGGGAGGTTCATGGAAGCCTCGAAGATTAGACTTACCGTTCCCGAGGAGATTGATCCCTCGCGCGTTTTGGGCGCCGGCGACGGCGTCCTTCGTGCGCTCGAGAGCTTGGTTCGCGCTCATGTGGTCGCCCGTGGCGATAGCATCTCCGTGAGCGGCGACCCGGACGAGGTCGAACTCGTGGCGCGCTTTTTCGAGCACGCTTTTCGCGAGGCGGCCGCCGGGCGCACGCTGTCTGCCGACGATGTCTCTCGCTGCCTGGCCGTCTTGCGCGACGGTGAGCACGAGGCTACGTCGCTTCGCGATGACGTGCTGCTTTCGTATCGCGGCCGCGTCATTCGCCCCAAGACGCTCGGGCAAAAGCGCTATGTGGATGCCATCTGCTCGCATACCATCACGTTTGGCTTGGGTCCTGCCGGTACCGGTAAGACCTATCTGGCCATGGCGCTCGCCGTTGCCGCGCTCAAGCGTCACGAGGTGGGCCGTCTGATCTTGACGCGTCCGGTTGTCGAGGCGGGGGAGAATCTGGGCTTTTTGCCCGGCACCCTCGAGGAAAAGATCGATCCCTACATGCGTCCGCTTTACGACGCCCTTTTTGACATGATGGATCGCGAGCGCACCGATGAGCTTATGGAGCGCGGCGTGATCGAGATCGCCCCGCTTGCCTACATGCGCGGCCGCACGCTGAGTGATGCCTTCGTGGTGCTCGACGAGGCGCAAAATACCACGCCCGAGCAGATGAAGATGTTCCTGACGCGCCTGGGCTTCAACTCCAAGTTCGTGATTACCGGCGACCTGAGCCAGCGTGACCTGGTGGGTCGTCGTGGTGGCTTGGCGGATGTCGAGAAGATTTTGGGCCGTGTCGATGATGTCGCATTTTCGCACCTCGAGCGTGCCGACGTGGTGCGCCATGCCTTGGTGGGACGTATCGTCGAGGCATACGATACGTATGATGATGTGCGCGAGAAGCGCGTACGTGACCGAAAGGAGTCCCGTTGAGTGTATTGATCAGCAACGATGCCGAGCTCGATACGCTGCTCGACGCGCAGGAGGTGGAGCACATCTGCGAGGTTGTGCTTGCCGCCGAGGGCGTTGAGCGTGAAGTCGAGATTTCCCTTTCGTATGTCGACGAGGACGAGATGCACGAGCTCAACCACGAGTGGCGCGGTATCGACCGCACCACCGATGTGCTCTCGTTTGAGTGCGATTCGGCCTTTGACGATGACATTCCCGCCGATGAGACGCTCGAGCTCGGCGATATTATCTTGGCCCCGCAGGTTATTGCCCGTCAGGCCCCCGGTTTTGGCAATAGCCCCGCTGACGAGTGCCGTCTGATGCTCGTACACGGAATGCTGCACCTGCTGGGCTATGACCACATCGAGGACGACGAGGCCGAGGTCATGGAGGCCCGCGAGGACGCCATCCTGCGCGATCTGTCGCTCGAGCGCGGCGAGGACCCTAAGCTAGTCCACGTCGGCCCCATCACCAACCACGCCCACGACTAGGAGCCGTCTATGATTCCCGGATCGAACAAGGACCATCCGTCCTTCTTTAAGTCGTTTTCCTACGCCATGGAGGGCTTCGTCACCGCCGTCAAGACCGAGCGCAACATTAAGGTCATGCTCGTTGCGGGCGTGTGCACCGTCATTGCCGGCTGTATCGTGGGCCTCGACATTGCCGAGTGGGCCACGATTATCATCTGTTGTGGCTTGGTGATTCACGGCGAGCTGTGCAACACCGCTATGGAGGCCATCGTCGACCTGGCGACCCAGGAGCTCCATCCGCTGGCCAAGCGTGCGAAGGACATCGCCGCCGCCTCCGTATACGTTCTTTCCATCACCGCCGCGATTGTGGGCTTGCTGGTATTTGCCCACGCGCTCGGCTTTATTTAGAAAGGGATTCCCATGTCCGACAATATGCAGCCTGCCGATGAGATTTTGGACGACGAGTCCCTGGACGCGGTGGATACCGAGGAGCTCGAGGATGTCGAGGAGTTCGACCCGTTTGAGGGTATGAGCGACGAGGAACTCGACGCCCTGTGCGACGAGGACGACAACCTCGCGGGCTTTGGTGACGTTGAGCCCGGTTTCCGCAGCGGCTTTGTGGCCCTGGTCGGTCGTCCCAACGCTGGCAAGTCTACGCTGCTTAATGCCTGCTATGGCAAAAAGGTCGCCATCACCTCGCCGGTGGCCCAGACGACCCGCCGCCGCATGCGCGCCGTCGTCAACCGCCCCGGCTACCAGCTGGTCTTTGTCGATACCCCGGGTATTCATAAGCCCAAGGACGGCTTGGGATCCGAGCTCAACAAGAGCGCGTTGTTCGAGCTGAACGATGTCGATGTTGTCGCGTTTTTGATTGATGCCACCAAACCTATCGGCAGGGGAGACGCCTGGGTTGCCGAGCGTGTTAGATGCGCTCGTTGCAAGAAGGTCCTGGTGCTCACCAAGGCCGATGAGGCCGACCCCGCACAGGTCATGGAACAGCTTAAGGCCGCCCATGAGCTCATGGAATATGACGACGAGATCGTGACGTCGTCGGTCAAGAACTTCAACGTCGATGCCTTCATCGAGACCGTTGCGCACTTTTTGCCCGAGGGTCCGCGTTGGTTCCCCGAGGACATGGGTACTGACGCTTCCGACGAGACACTCGTTGCCGAGTTTGTGCGCGAGAAGGTCTTGCGTCGCACCCGTGATGAGATTCCGCACTCCGTTGGCGTGATCTGCGATGCGCTCGAGCAGACCAAGAAGGTGCTGCGCGTCCACGCCACCATTTACGTTGAGCGCGAGGGCCAAAAGGGTATCATCATCGGCAAGGGCGGCGAGATGATCAAGCATATCGGTATTGACGCCCGTCGCGATCTTGAGCGCATCTTTGGCACGCAGGTCTTTTTGGAGCTGGACGTGAAGGTCAAGGCCGGCTGGCGTGACGACGAGGCCCAGATTCGCCGCTTTGGGTATAACGCCGAGGACTAAGGACGCACGGCGCGCATGGCAGGCTCCCGGACATATCGCACGAAGGTGCTCGTTCTCGACAAAACCAAGCTCAAAGAGACGGACCTGATCCTGACGATGCTTGACGAGCGGGGTCGGCAGGTGCGTGCCGTGGCAAAGGGCGCCCGCAAACCCGGTGGGCGCCTGGCGGCGCGCTGCGAGCTGTTCTGTACTGTCGATATACTGCTCGCGCATGGACGGTCGCTCGATGTGGTTTCCCAGGCCGAGCTTATGGAGGCGCCGCTCGGAGCTGCGCCCGATTACGAGACGACCTGCGCCGCAAGCGCGATCGCCGAGGTCGCGCGCGTGTGCTCGTTCGAGGACGCCGAGGACCCGTTTACCTTTGCCATCACGCAGCGGGCGCTTGCCCTGGTGGGCAGCGGGCTCGACACAGCGCACATGGATCTACTTGTGGCGGCATATGTCTTTAAGCTGCTATCGCACGTTGGCTATCGTCCCGATTTTTCGGCCTGCGTGCTGTGCGGAGACCCCATGCTGTCGTATTTTTCGCCCCAGGCGGGCGGTCTCATGTGCGGGTCGTGCGCGTCGAGCGTTCCGGGTGCCGAGCTGGTGTCGGCCGGTGAGGTCGCGTGGCTGCGCGCCCTCATGTCCATGACCTTCGATGCGCTCATGGCCGAGAAAATTGACCCGCATACGGCGGCGTTCTTGCTCGGGCTTTCGCATGTGTGGGCGGCGACGCACACCGACCAGCGCCTCCGTGCGATGGAATTCATGTTGGGTCGGTGATGATGCGCGGGCGCGGGCTGCTTGTGGTAACATACCGACCTGTTGGTACCTCGACCTTGGTTGCTCGCTCCACCGGCGGCTTCCCAGTCCGAGGCGAATCGAGTCGCCCGCGGGCGACGTAAAACGAAAGGTGAAACAATGACTGTTTCCAAAGAGCGCAAGGCGGAGCTGACTGCCCAGTTCGGTAACACCCCGGTCGACACCGGTAACCCCAAGGTTCAGGTCGCCATCCTGTCCGAGCGCATCAAGGAGCTGACCGAGCACATGAAGTCCCACCAGAAGGACTTCCACACCCGTCGCGGTCTGCTCATGCTCGTCGGCCGTCGTCGTCGTCTTCTCTCCTACATCAAGAAGAACGACATCGTCGAGTACCGTGAGCTCATCAAGGCTCTGGGCATCCGCGACAACATCCAGTAGGATTTGTACATGCTAAGAGCGTCCTGCGCAGCGGGGCGCTCTTTTTGTGTAAGGGCGTGAACAATCACGCTCTGAAGCGTGGCGGGGCAGGGGGCCCGCGTCACATGAGAAGCCCGCAGGCAAGGGGCCTGTGGGGTAAAGGAGAACAATGACACTCGTATCCAAGACCTTTGAGCTGTACGGCAAGACCTACACCTTTGAGTCGGGCGAGCTTGCCAAGCAGGCTACCGGCGCGTGCCTGGTCAAGCAGGGCGACACCACGATGCTCGACACCGTGGTCGTCTCCAAGGAGCGCAAGAACTACGACTTCTTCCCGCTGACCGTCGACTTCAACGAGAAGATGTACGCCGCCGGCCGCATCCCGGGTGGTTACCTCAAGCGTGAGGGCCGTCCCAGCGAGAAGGCCACGCTTACCGCGCGCATGATCGACCGTCCGATTCGCCCGAGCTTCCCGGACGGCTTCCGCAACGAGGTGCACATCGTCGCCACCTCGCTCGTCGCCGACCAGGTCAACCCCTTCGACGTCATCAACGTCATGGGTGCCTCTCTGGCCATGACGCTTGGCGGCGTGCCCTTCGAGGGCCCGCTTGCCTGCGTGCGCATCGGCCGCAACGTGGAGACCGGCGAGTTTATCGTCAACCCCACCTATGAGGAGCGCGAGAACTCCGACCTGGACCTGGAGCTGGGCGGCTCTGCCGACTTCATCTCGATGGTCGAGGCCGGCGCCGAGGAGATCTCCGAGGACGACATGCTCGCCGCCATGAAGTTTGGCCAGGAGGCCCTTGCTGCCTTCTGCCAGGCTCAGGACGAGTTCGTCGCCGAGTGGGAGCAGGTCAACGGCCCCATCGTCAAGAAGGAGTACCCGCTCGACCAGCCCGTCGAGGAGGTCCAGGAGCGCATCTTCGCCCACTACGACGAGATGGCAGCCGCCCTTCGCGACGCCGACAAGCTCTCCCGTATCGGCAAGGTCGAGGCTCTGAAGGAGTCCATCCGTGCCGAGTTCACCGAGGAGGAGCAGGCCGCTTGGGAGCGCGAGATCCCCGTGGCGCTCAAGAAGCTCGAGAAGAAGGCCATGCGCACCATGGTCGTCGAGACCGGTGAGCGCGTCGACGGCCGTGCCGCCGATGAGATTCGCCCCATCATGGTGAAGGACAACTACCTGCCGCTCGTTCACGGCTCCGGCCTGTTCCAGCGTGGCCAGACCCAGGTGCTCTCTGTCCTGTCGCTCGGCATGCTCAACGAGGGCCAGCGTTTGGATACCATCGAGCCCACCGAGGGCAAGCGCTACATGCACCACTACAACTTCCCGCCGTTCTGCACCGGCGAGACCGGCCGCATGGGCAGCCCCAAGCGCCGCGAGATCGGCCACGGCAACCTGGCAGAGCGCGCTCTGCTTCCGGTGCTTCCCGACGAGAACGAGTTCCCCTACGCCATCCGCGTCGTCTCCGAGGTCATGGAGTCCAACGGCTCCTCTTCGATGGCTTCGACCTGCGGCTCCACGCTCGCCCTTATGGACGGCGGCGTGCCCATTAAGCGCCCGGTCTCCGGTATCGCCATGGGTCTGATCCAGGAGGAGGGCAAGACCGTGGTCCTGTCCGACATCCAGGGTCTCGAGGACTTCCTGGGCGACATGGACTTTAAGGTCACTGGCACCACCGAGGGCATTACCGCCCTGCAGATGGACAACAAGGCCACCGGCCTCACCTTCGACATCCTGGCCCGCGCCCTGCAGCAGGCCAAGGAGGGTCGCGCCTTCATCCTGCAGAAGATGCTCGATGTGATCCCCGAGCCGCGCCACACCACGCGTAGCACCGCTCCGCGCATCGTTTCCATCCAGGTTCCGACCGACAAGATCCGCGACGTCATCGGTTCCGGCGGCAAGGTCATCCGCGGCATCCAGGACGAGACCGGCGCTTCGGTCGACATCCAGGAGGACGGTACCGTCTTTGTCGGCGGCACCGGCGAGTCTGTCGACCAGGCCGTCGAGCGCATCAAGCTCATCATCAAGGTTCCCGAGCCGGGCGAGGAGTACACCGGTCGAGTGGTCTCCATCCAGCCCTTCGGCGCCTTCGTGAACCTGCTGCCCGGTAAGGACGGCTTGCTGCACATCTCCCGCGTCGCCAAGGGCCGCGTGGAGAAGGTCGAGGACGTCCTCAACGTGGGCGACGAGGTCAAGGTCGTCGTCATCGAGGTCGACGATCGCGGTAAGATCTCGCTCGATCGTCTGGATAAGCCCGAGGCCCCGGCACGTGCTGAGGGTGCCTCCGAGGGCGACGGCGAGCACTTCCAGCGTCGTGAGCGTCCGCGTCGCGAGCGCTCCGAGCGCAGCGACCGTCCGCGCCGTCCCGGCGACAACGGAGGCCGCAAGCCCCGCCGTCACCACGACGCCGAGTAACAGCTACACATAAGCAGCTCAACAAGGGCGACTCCGGACAGGGGTCGCCCTTTTGCTATTCCCGGCGGGATGGACCAGTTCAGATGGGGCTTTGATGCATGGGTGGTCTGTTGTTGTGCAAATGGGTATCATACTGTGGTTACTGCGTCGAATCTGTGATGCATGTTTGTACGTTCCCGGCGGTCGGTTTGCCAGAAGCGCCCCGTCGGTTGTTCCAGACCCGTTTCGAAGAAAGGAAACAACACTAACCTATGGCAGCTAAAAAATCATCTCCCTTGAAGATCATCCCGCTCGGCGGCCTTGACGGCATCGGCAAGAACATGACGGTCTTCGAGTGCGGCGACGACATGGTGCTCGTCGACGCTGGCCTCATGTTCCCCGACGACTCCCAGCCCGGTATCGACCTGGTGCTTCCTGACTACACCTACGTTCTTGAAAACGAGGAGAAGCTCCGCGGTATCGTCGTCACCCACGGCCACGAGGACCACACCGGTTCGCTTCCGTATCTGCTGCAGGACCTCAACAACAAGGTGCCCATCTTCTCGAGCAAGCTGACGCTTGGCTTTATCGAGGGCAAGCTCTCTGAGTTCCGCATCCGCGCGCCCAAGTTCCGCGAGGTCAAGGGCGGAAGCCATGTCAATCTCGGTGGCATCTCGCTCGACTTCTTCTCGATGACGCACTCCATCCCCGGCGCTCTGGGCGTGTTCATCCGCACCAATCAGGGCACCGTTATGCACACCGGCGACTTTAAGCTCGACCAGACGCCCATCGACGGCGTCACGCCCGACTATGCCTCTATCAGCCGCTTTGCCAAGCAGGGCATCGATCTGCTGCTTTCCGACTCCACCAATGCCACGGTTCCCGGCTTTACCAAGTCCGAGGCCGAGGTTGGTCCCAACTTGCTGCACGCCATCAAGAACGCCCCGGGTCGCGTGTTCGTCGCGTCGTTCTCGAGCCACATCCATCGTTTGCAGCAGATCTGCGATGCCGCCCGCAAGTGCGGCCGTAAGGTCGTTGTGACCGGTCGTTCCATGCTCACGAACACCCGCGTGGCGCGCGAGCTCGGTTATCTCAACATCGATGATGCCGATATCATCGATGCCTTTGACATTGATAACCTGCCCGACGACAAGATTGTCGTCATGTGCACCGGTTCGCAGGGCGAGCCGCTGTCGGCCCTGTCCCGCATGGCCAATGGCGAGCACAAGACGCTCTCCATCCACGAGGGCGATACCGTTATCCTCTCGGCAACTCCTGTTCCCGGCAACGAGAAGGCCGTCCAGCAGGTCGTCAACAGCCTGGCCAAGCTCGGCTGCGACGTGTGGGATAAGAACCGCGCTCTCGTTCACGTCTCCGGTCACGGCAGCCAGGAGGAGCTCAAGCTCCTGATGGCCATGGCCAAGCCCACGTACTTTATGCCGGTTCACGGCGAGGCCGTGCACCTGCGCGCCCATGCCCAGCTGGCCCGCAAGATGGGTCTCAAGGACGATCATATCTTTATCCTCGATAACGGCGACACGCTCGAGATGCGCGGCGGTATCGTCAAGCGCGGTACGCCCGTCGAGTCCGGCGTCGTCTACGTCGACGGCCTGCGTATCGGCGATACCGACCCCATCGTCTTGCGCGATCGCCAGAAGCTCGCCAACGACGGTATGGTTACCGCTGTTGCCATCGTCTCGCTCAAGCACAAGAAGATCGAGGCCATCGAGTTCTCGGGCCGCGGCGTCTCGTTTGCCATCGACGACCAGTTCTCCGAGGATGCCTCCGCGTCCATTATGAAGACGATCGAGAAGGGCAAGTTCAGCTTTACGAGCAGCGGTTCCGATGCCATTCGCAAGGCCGTGCGCGACTCGCTCTCCAACTTTATCTGGAGCCGTACGCGCACTCGTCCGATGATCATCCCGGTCGTCATGGAGGTTTAGTTTGGCGCGCGGATCTGCACAAAACGCCAAAGGCAATAAGGCCAACAACCAACCGGCATCTGCTAAGGGTGCCGGTTCCCATCTGCGTGCCAATAAGGGCCACGAGTCCGAGTTCGATGATTTCGAGCCCTTGGTCGAGCCCTCGGCCAACCGCGATATCGCCGGCGTGGTCATTGCCGTTTTGGCGATTGCGTCCTTTATTGCCGTGATTTCGCCGGCGACTGCGCCCGTTACGGCTGCGGTTGCCGGTTTCTACCACTTGGGCTTTGGTCTGGGCGCCTACGTGCTGCCGATCGTCATTTTGCTGTTTGCCGCCACGCTCTTTTTAGGCGAGGACTCGCCGCTCAACGCGCGCTCTGTTGCGGGCGGCGCCGTGGTCTTTATTGCCGTCGTCTCCATTCTTTCGTTGATGGTGCCGGGTACGAGCGACTCGTGCGACCTTATGTTCACGCCGCAAAATCTGTCCGCCTCGGGTGGCTACATCGGTGCGTTTATTGCGAGTGCGCTGCAAAATGCCCTGGGTAAGCCTATCGCGATGGTAGTCCTGCTGGGCCTTGTCGTCGTGGGCTTGGTCATCATTGGCTTTTCGGTGGGCGGCGTTTTGCGCTCTGCCCGCGACCGTGCGGCAGATTTTGCCGAGCGCCGTCGTGCCGACGTCAACGCGAGTCCGTGGGGTGACGATGAGGCCCTGTCGGTGCCTGGTATCGCCCGTCCGCACCTGAGCATTTTTCGTCAAAAGGGCTCCGATGCGGCCGTGACCACGGTCATGGGCAATGATGTGGACCCGGTTTTGGACGATGACGACGAGGATCCGTTTGTCGACGTGTCCGATGCCGTGGAGGCTGAGCGCGCTAAGACGACGCTGCTGCCGCGCCGTCATGCCAAGAAGAGCAAGGCCACACCCAAGTTGAATACAAGTGAGCCCGATCCGTCTTGGTCCGATAGCGAGATTGAGCTCACCGAGGGCGATGACGAGGACGACGAGGGTCTGATTGAGACCGCAAAGACAACTTTGCTGCCGCGTCGCCATGCAAAGCGCGACCAGGTAACCGGTCAGCTTTCGATGGAAGACGACCCCGATAAGATCGACGAGTCCGAGCCGCCGTTTGCCGTGAATCCTGTCTCGGCAGCACCTCAGATCCCCGACTTCTTGAAGCATCCCAAGGTTGCCGATGCGCCTGCCTTGAGTGCTGTCGAATCGGCTGCGGCTAGCGATGGGGGAGCGGACGGCGGCGCCGCAGATAACGAGGGCGAAGAAGAGGACGGCCTCAAACTTCCGCCACTTGAGATTCTGCATGCTAACCCGCAGTCGGCTTCCTCTGCGTCTTCTGACAAGGAGCTGGAACAGACTGCCGAGTCGCTTCAGTCCACCTTGCTGGAGTTTGGTCGTAGTGCCCGCGTGGTCGGCTGGATCGCCGGCCCCACGGTGACGACCTTTAAGCTGCAACCTGGCGAGGGCGAGCGCGTGAGCAAGATTTCGAGCCTCGAGGACGATATCGCGCTATCGCTTGCTGCCCAGTCCGTGCGTATCTTTGCCCCGATCCCCGGCACCTCGCTTGTGGGTATCGAGATCCCCAATCGCAAGCGCCAGAACGTCAACCTGGGCGACGTGCTTCCCTATGTGAAGGGCGGTCCGCTCGAGCTCGCCATCGGTCGAGATGCCGAGGGTACGCCGGTCGTCGCCGACCTTGCCAAGATGCCCCACCTGCTGATCGCCGGTACCACGGGTTCCGGTAAGTCGGTCATGATCAACTCCATCATCACGACCTTGCTCATGCGCGCCCTTCCCGAGGACGTTCGCCTGATCATGGTCGACCCCAAGCGCGTCGAGCTTGCGGGCTATAACGGTCTGCCGCATCTTTACGTGCCTGTAGTGACCGAGCCCAAGCAGGCCGCGAGCGCTCTGCAATGGGCCGTGTCCGAGATGGAGCGTCGCCTGAAGGTCTTCGAGCGTCTCAACGTGCGTAAGATCTCGACCTACAACGAAAAGCAGGCCGCCGGCGAGTTTGAGCATTACGATAACCCGCCGCAAAAGATGCCCTACCTGGTCATCATCATCGACGAGCTCTCGGACCTGATGATGGTCGCCGGTAAGGATGTCGAGGCCTCGATCGTGCGTATTGCTCAGCTGGGCCGTGCTGCCGGTATTCACCTCATCGTGGCTACGCAGCGTCCGAGCTCCAACGTTGTGACGGGCCTCATCAAGGCCAACATCACCAACCGCATCGCCTTTAACGTCGCCACGGGCATCGACTCGCGCGTCATCATCGACCAGATGGGTGCCGAAAAGCTCACCGGTTTGGGCGACATGCTGTTCTCTAAGGTCGACTGGGGCAAGCCCCGCCGTATCCAGGGCTGCTTTGTCTCGGATGATGAAATCAACGAGATCGTCGAGTTCGTCAAGTCGCAGAGCGAGCCCGACTACCACGAGGAGATCCTGTCTGCCGTGGCGCCCGCTTCCATGTCCATGGCGGGTGGCGGCGGCATTGTCCGTACCGGAGTCGCCGAGCCGCAAGACGATGATCCGCTCATTTGGGAAGCCGCCCATATTGTGGTGGAATCGCAGCTTGGCTCCACATCTGGCCTGCAGCGTCGTCTGAAGGTTGGCTATGCGCGTGCCGGGCGTATTATGGATATGCTGGAAGAAAAGGGTGTCGTCGGCCCGCCCGACGGTTCTAAGCCGCGCGAGGTCCTGTTGGACGAGGAGGGGCTTGCCGCGCTGGAGTCTGTCGATGCCGAGATGGCACGTGAAGATCGTGAGTTTGGAGGATTCTGATGGCTGCACGCTTTGGTGACATGCTGCTTGAGCAGCGTCGCCGAATGGGCCTTTCCATTCAGCAAGTCGCCAACACCATCAAAATCAGGCCGCAGATCATCGAGTTTTTCGAGACCGGTAACTTTGCTTCGATGCCGCCGCGCGGCTATGCGCAGGGCATGATTTCGAGTTATGCTCGCTTTTTGGGCCTCAATCCGCGCGAGGTCGTCAATGCCTACTTTGACGATCTGATGGCATACGAACGCGAGACGTCGCAGCAGGGCGGTCGTTTTCAGGACGCCGCCGGCTACGTTAATTCGCGTTCCTCGGTCGATAACGGGCGCTTCCTGATGGTTCAGGGCGGTCGTTCGACCCGCTATGGACAGCGTCCTCAGCAGGCCGGTTATATTACCGAGACGGGTTCGGGCGAGGAGATTCGCTCGCAGCGTGACCGGTTCCGCAGTACGCCGATGCCCGAGGACCGCGCACTCCCCGCTGCTCGCGGCGTGGCGCGTGACCCTCGTGCCGGCTACGGCGACGGCGGCTATTCCGATCGCGGTTACCGTGGTGTCTCCACCGGACGCTCTCGCGGTGGCTATGCGGATGCCGATACCACACAGGTGACGCCGCGTCTTCGCTCTCAATCGCAGCCGTATGGCCAGCGCTCTTCGGCTCCGCGTGCGGGACAGCGTGGCTATCAAGGCCGCGGTGAACTTGCGCCCCGCTCGGGTCAGCGCAGCCTTCAGGGCCAGGGTGGCTATCGTGGCCGTTCCGATAGCAATCGTGGTCGTATGCCTCAGGGAGGCGGCCGCAGCAGTTCCAGTCGTGGACGCGGCGGATCACGTACTCCTCAAAACAACGGGCTCGATCCGCGTATCGTCTACGCCGGCATCGGTGCCGTTGCGCTGCTGTTGATTGTGCTCATCGTGGTGCTTCTGCGCGGCTGCGCATCTTCGGCGCCCGAGACCACGCCCGAGACGCCCACTGCTACCAAGACGACGACCAAGAAGTCTTCTAAGAAGACCGAAACGGTCGACGAGGACGAAGACACCGATGAGGCGACGGATGAGTCGACTGACTCGGACGCTACCAAGACGACGGCCAAGAAGGAAGAGAACGAGGTCACGAAGGTCAAAGTCTCCGTTGCCAAGGGAAAGACCGCGTGGATTGAGGTCAAGGTCGACGGCAAGTCGGTCTATGGCGCCCAAGCGACTGGCCCCTTTGAGCAGGAGTACACGCCCGAGTCCTCGATCGAGATCACCACGTCCAAGCCTTCCGATGTCACCGTTACCAAGAACGGTGAAAAGGTCCGTTACGACACCAAGACCTCGGGCGTGGCGCGTGTGACGATCACCGTTCCCAAGAAGGAGACGACTGATTCCGAGAATGGTGAAAGTTCTGATGGTACCGACACCACCGATGGTGCCGATACCACCGACGTTACCGATGCCCAGTCCGCGGATGGCGCCGATACCGCAACTGACGGTCAGACGCCCACCGATTCTACCGACTATTCGTACGATAGCTACTAAGCCGCTCGTACGCGAAAGGAAACATCATGGCTAAAGATTCCAGCTTCGACGTCGTGTCCGAGGTCAACATGCAAGAGGTCGACAACGCCTTTCAGCAGACCACGCGCGAGATTTCCCAGCGCTATGACCTTAAGGATTCCGGCGCTACGATCGAGCTTTCGAAGGGCGACAAGCTCTTTACGATTAACGCCCCGGCCGACTTTGTCTCCAAGCAGATTATTGACGTGCTGAGCTCCAAGCTCATCAAGCGCGGCATCGACCTCAAGGCTGTCTCGTGGGATGCTCCGCAGGCGGCATCGGGCGGCACCGTGCGCGTGCTCGGCCATATCGTCGAGGGTATCGACCAGGCGACCGCCAAGAAGATCAACAAGGACATCAAGGACCAAAAGCTCAAGGTCAAGGTGACCATCGAGGCCGACAAGCTGCGTGTTTCCTCTGCTTCGAAGGACGCGTTGCAGACCGTGATCCAGTTCCTGCGCGACCAAGACTACGGCCAGCCGCTGCAGTTCACCAACTACCGCTAATATCAATCGAAAGGACCGCTCTCCAACATGGATACACCGTTGGGCTCCGTGCTCTACATCACCCTCGGGTGCGCTAAGAACGAGGTTGACACCGACCGCATGCGTTCTCTTTTGACCGCCGCGGGCTACGAGGAGGCATTCGACCCGCAGGATGCCGATATCGCCATCGTCAATACTTGCTCGTTCCTCGCCTCCGCAACGTCCGAGAGCATCGAGACCACGCTCGAGCTCGCCAACGAGGTTCAGGACGGCGTTCGTTCTTGCCCCATCGTCATGTGCGGCTGCGTGCCGTCGCGCTATGGCGATGACCTGCCTGACGAGCTGCCCGAGGTCGCTGCCTTTGTGAAGGCCGACGAGGAAGACGGCATCGTGGCGGTCATCGATGGCGTGCTGGGTGTCGAGCGTGAGATTGCAGCCTATATCCCGCAGGTCAAACGTACCGTCGAGGGTGCTGTCGCTTACGTCAAGATTTCCGATGGCTGCAACCGTTTCTGCAGCTTCTGCATGATCCCCTATATTCGCGGTCGCTATCATTCGCGCAATGCCGAGAGCATCATCTCCGAGGTGCGCGACCTGGTTGCCGGCGGTGTGCGCGAGATCGTGCTGATCGGCCAGGACACGGGCATCTGGGGTACCGACTTTGCCGACGAGGACTTCGCCGATGGCTCGCCGCGCAATCTGGCACAGCTGCTGCGTGCCGTCGCCGAGGCCGTGCGTCCGCACAACGTCTGGGTCCGCGTGCTCTACCTGCAGCCCGAGGGCATGACTGACGAACTCATCGAGACGATACGCGATACGCCCGAGGTGCTGCCCTATATCGATATCCCCGTGCAGCACTGCGACGCGCGCATCCTCAAGGCCATGCGTCGCTCCGGTTCGCGCCAGGAGCTCGAGGATCTGTTCCGCGACCTTCGCGAGCGCATCCCCGGTATCGTGATTCGCTCCACGGCCATGGTCGGCTTCCCGACCGAGACCGACGACGAGTTTCGTGATCTTATCGACTTTATGGACACCGTCGGCTTTGACTACACGAGCGTCTTTGCATACTCGCAGGAGGAGGGCAGCCTGGCCGCTAAGATGGAGGGTCAGGTCGATGAGGAGGTTAAGCTCGAGCGCGCCCAGGAGGCCATGGACCTGGCCGAGTCGCTCGGCTTTGCCGCCACCGCCGCCCATGTGGGCGAGCGCGCCCAGGTGATCGTCGACGGTATCGAAGAGACCGAGGACGGCGCCGAGCTGATCGGCCATGCCTGGTTCCAGGCGCCCGATTCCGATGGAGCGGTGCATCTGGACGCCAGCGAGGCGTCCGTGGGCGATATTCTGACTGTCGAGTTTACCGATAGCTTCTGCTATGAGCTTATCGGTCATGTTGTGGAGTAGGAGAGCGTCGTGGCTAACGAGAGCAATAAGGAACTGACGAGTGTCTGGACGCCCGCCAACATCGTGACGTGCGTTCGCATCGTCTTTATCCCGGTGTTCATGATCGTGTCGGCGCTTTCTCACACGAGTGTTGCCGGTACGGATTGGAGCATCTTCGACGGCCCGCTCGCCGCCGCTGCCTTCATTCTGTATGTGATCCTGTCGTGCACCGATAAGGTCGACGGTTATCTGGCGCGTTCGCGCAGCGAGATCACCGACTTCGGTAAATTCTTGGACCCCATCGCCGATAAGCTGCTCGTGTTCTCGGCCCTGCTGCTGTTCTTGGATTTTGGCGCGGTGACCGTGTGGTCCGTGTTCATTATCCTGTTCCGTGAGCTTCTGGTGAGCGCCCTTCGCATGGTCGCGAGTGCGGCCGGTGTGGTCGTTGCGGCCGATAAGCTCGGCAAGTACAAGACGGCAACCACGATGGTCTCCATTTGCGGTTACCTGTGCGTTTTTGCTATGGCCGGCTTGCACCTTGGCCCGGTGGCGCTGACGCTCGGCATCTACTCGGTGTCGCGCTTCCTGTATGCCGTTGCCGTTGTCCTGACCGTTATCTCGGGCGCCCAGTACTTCTGGAACTGCCGCAAGATCGTCTTTTCGGTCTAGGTCCTGGTGGGTATGACGGACTCTTTTGAGCAGATTTCCGCACACAACGAGGAGCTGGCGCGCGATATTGTCGAGCGCGCGAGCGCTCGGGGCGTGACGGTTTCGACGGCTGAGTCGCTGACGGCGGGTATGATCGCATCGACGATTACCGATATCCCGGGCGCCTCGGCGGTGCTGCGTGGCGGTGCGGTGACCTATTGCGATGAGATTAAGCATCGCGTTCTTGGTGTTGAGCAGGAGACGCTCGACCGCTATACCGCGGTGTCGCATCAGACCGCGCGCGAGATGGCGGTGGGTTCGCTGGAGCTGTACCAGAGCGATATTGCAGTGAGCGCAACGGGTTATGCCGGCCCCGGCGGTGGCACTGAGGACGATCCGGCGGGCTCTTTCTATATTGGCTGGGCGTATCGTTCCGCCGATGGGGGCGTGCCGGTCGTGGACTCTGTGCGCTGCCACTATGAGGGCGACCGTTCGTGTGTTCGTGCCCATGCGGTCGCGGAGGCACTGGGTCGCATTGTCTGCGTGCTCGATTCTATGGAATAGACGTGTTTTAAGGGGCCTCCGAGCCCCTTAATTGTGGAGATAGGGACCTTAGGCTCATTTGGCGTTTGTGCTGGTTGTAGATGTATTTTTGCCTGCCTTGTTCATATTTGGTCCTTTGTGGTCAAGCATTTGGTCAGTGTTTGGTCGGCGTTTGGTTGGGTTTTGGAAAGACCGCCTGCATATGATTGGCCTGAACGGTTGACCACGAACAGCCGTTCGTTTATTATCGATGCAGGTTGTTAAGAGGAGGGCTATTCATGGCCAAGAATTCAGGTCCCGTACGTACCGTTCATGCTCGCACGACGGGTAAAGAGCGCGATGAGATGATCGCCACCACCAAGGCCGAGATCGAGAAGAAATTCGGCCAGGGTTCCATCATGAGGTACGGCGACGGTGGTCCCGAGCTCGAGGTCGAGGCCATTCCCACGGGCGCCCTGGCCCTCGATGCCGCGCTGGGTATCGGCGGCGTGCCGCGCGGCCGTATCGTCGAGATTTACGGTCCCGAGTCCTCTGGTAAGACGACGCTTTCGCTTGAGATCCTGGCCGAGGCCCAGGCAATGGGTGGCGTTGTGGCATTTATCGATGCCGAGCACGCGCTCGATCCCACGTATGCCGCGCGCATCGGCGTGGATATCGACGAGGTGCTCATTTCCCAGCCCGATACGGGCGAGCAAGCGCTCGAGATTGTTGACATGCTCGTGCGTTCCGGCGCCATCGATGCCATCGTCGTCGACTCCGTCGCCGCGCTGACCCCGCGTGCCGAGATCGAGGGAGAGATCGGCGATACCACGGTCGGCTTGCAAGCTCGCCTGATGAGCCAGGCGCTCCGCAAGCTCGCCGGCTCGCTGTCCAAGTCCAACACGACGTGCATCTTCATTAACCAGCTGCGTGAGAAGATCGGCGTCATGTTCGGTAACCCCGAGACTACGACGGGCGGCCGCGCCCTTAAGTTCTTCTCTTCGGTGCGTATCGACATTCGCCGCATCGACAGCATTAAGCTTAAGGACGAGGTTATAGGTAACCGCGTGCGCGCCAAGGTCGTTAAGAACAAGGTGGCAGCTCCGTTCCGTTCTGCTGAGTTCGACATCATGTATGGTACGGGCATCTCTAAGGAGGGCTCGATTCTGGACATGGCTGTCGAGTGCGGCATCTGCAAGAAGATGGGCTCCTGGTTTGCCTATGGCGAGGACAAGCTCGGCAACGGTCGCGAGGCCGCTAAGGCGTTCCTGCGCGAACACCCCGATTGCGCTGACGAGATTGAGCATAAGGTCCGCCTTGCCTGCGGGCTTGAGTTTGATGACGATGCTCCGTCCGATGTCGAGCTGACCGATCAGCCTGCGCCTGAGGAGTTTGATGAGCTTTACGCCATCGATGGCTCTGCCATGCTCGATGATGACGACGAGTAACGGATTCGCGTATGTCGTATACGGTGACCGAGGCCACGGTCGTCTTTCCCGATAAGAAGGCGGCCTCCTCGTTCTCGAGCGGGTATGCGTCTAAAAAGCCCTGCGCGCATATCGATTGTGAGCTTGAGGGCGGTTTTGAGCGGTCCATTTGGATTCCCGTGCGGGTCGCGCGCCTGTATGTCAAAAACCGCCCCGATCTTCCCTGCGATTGGGACAACTTTCGTGAGGCTGTGCAGCTCGTCGAGCGTAAATGTGCACTTACCATGGTGACTGAGATGTTATCGCGCCGCGACCATGCGACGGGTGAGGTCCGTGACAAGCTGGCTCGCTACGGCTTTCACCAACCCGCGATCGATTTCGCCGTCGAGCGCGCCACCGAGTATCACTTTTTAGACGAGAACCGCTTTTGCTCGTACTTTATCGAGGAACGCAAGCGGTGCGGTTGGGGACAGCGCAAAATCGAGACCGAGCTCAAGCGACGTCATGTTGTGCTCGATGACATTCCCGGTTATCCCGAGGATTATTTTGCCGTCGTAGACGATTTGGCGCGTGCGTCAGCCCTGCTCGCCAAGCGGCGTGTTCCAGAGACGCGCGGATTCGAAAAACTGGTTCGGTTTTTGATGGGCAAGGGCTTTTCGTATCACATTGCCGCCGATGCCGTTAAGGCACGTCTCGATGTTGAATGCGAGGAATGTGCGGTTTAGGCGTATGCGTTTTGTGGCCCTGCCGTTCACCGCGTTTTAGCCGCCGTACTGGGGCCATTTATTTGACAGTTGTTGTGGTTCAACGTACGATAAACACTGTCATTTGCTTTGTGATATGTGCTCATCTGTGATGAGTTTGTTTATATGTTTATCTGTATCCGACCCGCATAAGCTGCGCCCATATTACTCAAATGTCGCGAGCCGTTCGTAAGGACGGTTCGCTTTGTTGTGTAACGAATCCATAAAAAGGAGTGAGCATGCCTATCATCGCAGCGCTCGTTGGCATCGTTTTGGGTGCTATCGCCGCCATTGCCTACATGCGCACCGCCAAGCAGGGTAGTCTTCACGAGGCCGACGAAAAGATCCAGTCGGCACACGCACAGGCTGAGTCCCTGATCGGTGATGCAAAGCGTCAGGCCGAGACCCTCAAAAAAGAGGCTCTGCTCGAGGCTAAAGAGGAGATCATCAAAAACAAGCAGGCCGCCGAGGCCGAGGACAAGCAGCGTAAGAACGAGATTCGTACGCTCGAGAACCGCGTGATGCAGCGCGAGGAATCCCTCGATCGCCGTAACGACGCTCTCGACAAGCGCGAGCATCAGCTGTCCAGCCAGGCCGGTCAGGTCGAGAAGCGCTCCCGAGAGCTCGAGGAGCTCTGCGCAAAGCAGACCTCCGAGCTCGAGCGTATCGCCGACCTTACCCGCGAGGACGCCCACAAGGAGCTCCTCGATAAGGTTCGCGGCGAGGTTACCCATGAGGCCGCCACGATCATTCGCGAGTCCGAGCAGCAGGTTCGCGCCGAGTGCCACAAGACCGCCCAGGAGATTCTGTCCCTGGCGATTCAGCGCTGCGCTGCCGACCACACTGCCGAGGTCACCGTTACCTCCGTGCACATTCCCTCTGATGACCTCAAGGGTCGTATCATCGGTCGCGAGGGTCGCAACATCAGGACCTTCGAGCAGGTTTCCGGCGTCAACCTCGTGATCGACGACACGCCCGAGACCGTCGTTCTTTCGAGCTTCGACCCGGTCCGTCGTGAGACCGCCCGTGTTGCCCTCGAGAACCTCATCGCCGACGGCCGCATTCACCCCGCCCGCATCGAGGAGATGTATCACAAGGCTGCCGACTTGGTTCAGCAGCGCGTTCGCGAGGCTGGCGAGCAGGCTGCCTTCGATACCGGCATTCACGACCTGCACCCCGAGATCGTCAAGACCCTTGGTGCCCTACGCTACCGTACTTCGTTTGGTCAGAACGTGCTTCAGCACTCCCTCGAAGTCTCTGATCTGTGCGGCGTGATGGCTTCCGAGCTTGGTCTGGACGTTGTGACCGCCAAGCGCGCCGGTCTGCTTCACGACCTGGGCAAGGCAATTGACCATGACGTCGAGGGCCCGCATGCCGTCATCGGCGCCGAGCTCGCCCGTCGTTATGGCGAGAAGCCCGTTATCGTCCACGCTATCGAGGCTCACCATGCCGATGTCGACCCCAACACGGTGCTCGATGTCCTGGTACAGGCCGCCGATGCTGTCTCTGCCTCTCGCCCCGGTGCCCGTCGCGAGTCTGCCGAGAACTACATCAAGCGTCTTGAGAAGCTTGAGGAGATTGCCAACTCCCATGACGGCGTCGAGCGTACCTATGCCATGCAGGCTGGTCGCGAGGTCCACGTCATGGTTCAGCCGGACAAGATCTCCGATGCCCAGTCCACGGTTCTGGCTCACGATATCGCCCATCAGATCGAGGAAGAGATGGAGTATCCCGGTCAGGTGCGCGTCGTCGTGATTCGCGAGAGCCGCGCTGTCGATATCGCTAAATAACATGAGCGACGCGAACGAGCTCATCTCATTTATCGCGTCGATGTCGGGGGAGGGCAACCTTCGCGTCGAGGAGAACCTTGGCGAGGGGTATGTCCGCCTCCGCGTTTCGGAGGCCGAGCGGCGCCAGGCAAAGCACGACATTCAGCATGTCGAGGATATCGTCATCGAAATGCTCCGTAATGCTCGCGATGCCGGCGCCGACAAGGTCTTTCTCGCTACGACCAAGGAAGATGGCGTCCGCACGCTTGTCTTTCTGGATAACGGCTCGGGTGTTCCGCAGGATATGCAAGAGCGAATCTTCGATGCTCGCGTTACCTCCAAGCTCGAGAGCATGAAGATGGACCGTTGGGGCGTTCACGGTCGTGGCATGGCATTGTTTTCGATCAAGCAGAACACCGACGAGGCCCGTGTGGTCACGTCCGGTGTCGATCTTGGTTCAGCCTTTAAGGTGAGCGTTGCGGCCGACCGCCTCAGTGAGCGTGCCGATCAGTCCAGCTGGCCCCAGGCCGTCAAGGATGAGGACGGACGTTATGTCTGTGCTCGCGGTCCGCATAATATTATTCGCGCTGCCTGTGAGTTTGCGCTCGAGGAGTTGCGTGGTTGCGATGTCTATCTTGGTTCTCCGTCTGAGATTGCCGCGACCCTTTATGCTCGGGCGTCAAGCCGGCTCGATACGTCGCGTCTCCTGTTTATTGATGACGAGAGCGAGCTTCCGGTTGTCGATCGTTTAGGCCTTGCCTCTGATGCCGAGGACTTTATCCGCATCTGTTCGGGTTTGGGCCTTGAGATGTCCGAGCGCACGGCACATCGCATTTTGGCAGGGCAGATTAAGCCCGTTCGCGGTGTGACCGCGCGTCTGCTGCGCGAGCGTGATTCGTCCTCGCATGCGCCGGCTCCTGTCGATCTCGCGAAGGATCGTCGCGGGCTACGTATTGCCAAGGATGACATGGCACAGTTTTCGCGTGCTGTGGAGCGCGACTTTAATGACCTTGCCGCCCGGTACTATCTCAACCTTTGCGGCGACCCAAAGATTCGCGTTTCGCGTGATCGAATCACTGTGACCTTCGATCTTGCCAAAGAGGAATAGTGCCTTTACCGAGTCCACTCGGTACGATAAAGTTATTGCAGTTAAAACGTACTTTTAAACGCAGGAGTTTGTTCATGGATTGCCTGAAGGTATCAAGCAAATCATCGCCCGCGTCCGTTGCCGGCGCCATCGCCGGCATGGTCAAGGATGGTGTACCCGTCAACATCCAGTGTGTCGGCGCCGGTGCGGTCAACCAAGCCATTAAGGCCGTGGCTATCGCGCGCGGTTTTTTGATTCCAACCGGTTTTGATATTTCCTGCGCGCCCGTGTTCTCCGACATCCTCATTAACGGGGAGTCACGCACGGCCATCCGCCTTTCTATTTACGTTCACCAGATTAATCGAGCTGCTATGGATAACGTCGTCATGGATGATGTTAAGCCTGTGGCATAGCTTCTGCTTGCCTCGATTCGCCTCCCTTCCATCGTTAGGACTTATGCACATGGACCAGCGTTCCGTACGCGATATTCTTGCCGGTAAAACCTACTTTATCCGCACCTTTGGTTGCCAGATGAATCAGCACGATTCCGAGCGCGTGAGCGGTCTGCTCGATTCGTATGGTTGCCTCATGGCGCTCGATCCCGAGCATGCCGATATCGTTGTCTTCATGACATGCTGTGTGCGTGAGGCCGCCGATACTCGCCTGTACGGTCAGTGCAATTCCTGCAAAAGCCTGCCGCCTTCGCCTTCGGGCAAGCGTGTGGTTGCCGTGGGCGGCTGCATCGCACAGCGTGATGGCGAGGGTCTGCTCACCAACGTCGATAACGTCAATGTCATCTTTGGCACGCATTCCATCGCACATGTGGCCGAGCTCATTGCCGAGGCGTTCCTTGACGGCAAGCGTCATATCCGCACCAACGAGCATGAGGATACGGATGCCATGAGCATGCCGTGGCATCGCGAGACCCAGTATCACGCCTGGGTGCCCATCATGACAGGCTGCAATAATTTCTGCACCTATTGCATCGTGCCGTACGTGCGCGGTCGCGAAAAAAGCCGCCCCTTCGAGGAGATTGTCGACGAGGTGACCGGTTTGGTGCGCCAGGGCGTGCGTGAGATTACGCTGCTGGGCCAAAACGTTAACTCATATGGTCGCGATCTGTTTGGCAAGCCGCGTTTTGCCGATCTGCTGCGTGCCGTGGGCGATACGGGTGTGGAGCGCATCTTCTTTACGTCTTCGCATCCCAAGGATCTGCTCCCCGAGACCATCGACGCCATGGCCGAGACGCCTGCCGTTATGCCGCAGCTGCACCTGGCCGTCCAGTCAGGTTCGACACGGATCCTCAAAGAGATGAATCGCCGTTATACACGCGAGGACTATCTGGGCCTGGTCGATCGCATTCGCAATCGCATGCCCGATATCGCGCTCTCGACCGACATTATCGTTGGCTTCCCGGGCGAGACTGAAGAAGACTTTGAGCAGACGCTCTCACTTGCCGAGACGGTCCGCTATGCTCAGGCCTATACCTTCATCTATTCCAAGCGCGCCGGTACCCCGGCTGCAGAGATTGACGATCCTACGCCGCATGAGGTTATTCTCGAGCGTTTCAACCGCCTGGTTAAGGTTATCGAGACCACGGCACACGAGTATAACCAGGGTGAGCTTCATACTGTGGTGCCGGCGCTCATTGAGGGAACGAGTAAAAAGAACGACGCGGTCCTGCTGGGCAAGAGTCCCAAGAATCAGACCGTTCATGCGCCTATCCCCGAGGGCTACAGCATCGATCAGCTTGTTGGCAAGATCGTTGATGTTGACGTTGACGTTGCCAAGACCTGGTATTTGTCCGGCTCCGTTGTGGGCGAGCCGCGCTAATGGTTTCTCCCGGGACAGGTCTTTCCGCCGTTGCGATCGTCGGTCCGACGGCGGTTGGTAAGAGTGATGTTGCCGACCGTTTGGCAGCTCGTCTTTCGTCCGAAGTGCTGTCGTGCGATGCGATGCAAATCTATCGCGGCATGGACATCGGTACCGCAAAGATGGCGCCCAATGAGTGTACGGCGCCACTGCGTCTCGTCGACATTGTAGAGCCGGGTGTGGCATATTCTGCTGCGCTTTATCAGGCTGACGCTCGCGCGCATGTTGAACGTCTCCTTGGTTCGGGTTGCCTGCCTGTTTTTTGCGGAGGTACGGGGCTGTATCTCAAGGCTGCCCTTGATGAGATGGACTTTCCCTCGGGTGAACTTGAGGACGATCGCCGTGCGGGCTATCAGGAGCTTGCCGAGCGTATTGGTGAGGAAGAGCTGCATGCCCTGCTTGCCGAGCGTGATCCAGAATCGGCTGCTGTTATTCATCCCCATAACGTGCGTCGCGTGATTCGCGCGCTCGAAATGCACGATGATGGCGTCTCCTATGCGCAGCAAAAGTCGCAGTTTAGTGTTCCGCGCGAGCATTATCATGCCCTATGGTTTGGTCTGACGCGTAATCGCGAGGTGCTCTACGAGCGCATTAACCTGCGTGTCGATCTGATGTTTGAACAGGGTCTTGTTGATGAGGTTCGCGGTCTTATGGACCAGGGGCTGGGAGATGCCCTGACTTCGATGCAGGCAATTGGCTATAAAGAGATCATCGATGCTTTCAATGGCGTGACGAGCATGGATGAGGCTCGCGAACTCATTAAGACGCGTTCGCGTCGCTATGCCAAACGTCAGCTTTCGTGGTTTAAGCGCGATGACCGTATCGTGTGGTTTGATATGGATGAATGTACGATCGATGAGGTCGTTGAGGATATCGTGCATCGTATTGAGGCTGCCTAATGGCCCGTTTCCCTCTTGTTCCCACGGCACCCGAGCCCGAGCGTGCCATTTTAGTTGGTGTTGAGTGGCGCGACAATGCGTGGCCGCTCGATTGCTCGCTTGATGAGCTGGAGCGTCTTGCCCACACAGCTGGTGCCCAGTGCGTGGCACGCTTGTCGCAGCGTTTGGTAAAGCCGTATCCTAAATCGTTTATCGGTTCCGGTAAGGTCGAAGAGCTGTGCGGCCTGGTGCATCGCATGGATGCCGATGTCGTTATTTTTGACGACGACCTGACCCCCTCGCAGCAATCCTATTTGGAGAAAGCCGTGGGCGAGCCGGTAAAGATTATCGATCGTACAGCACTGATCCTGGATATCTTTGGCCTGCATGCTCAGACGCGTGAGGGACGCCTGCAGGTACAGCTGGCACAGCTTCAATATTTGTTGCCTCGCCTGCGTGGCATGTGGAGCCATCTCGCCAAGGAGCAGACGCGCGGCGGCATCGGTTCACGTTTTGGTCAGGGCGAAAGTCAGCTCGAGGTCGACCGTCGCCTCATTCGTAATAAGATCGCTGCGCTTCGTCGTGAGCTCAAGCAGGTTGAACAGCGTCGCGATGTTCAATCCAAGAGCCGCATTGAGTCACCGGCGTTTCGCGTCGCGTTAGCCGGTTATACCAATGCCGGTAAATCGACGTTGCTCAATCGTCTGACCGGCTCTACGGTACTTTCTCAGGACAAGCTGTTTGCTACGCTCGATCCGACGACGCGTTCGTATCGCCTGCCCGGCGGTCGCGGCATGACGATTACTGATACCGTCGGCTTTATTCAAAAGCTGCCGCATGGTCTGGTCGATGCCTTTAAATCGACGCTGTCCGAGGTGTTGGGTGCCGATCTAATTCTCAAAGTCGTAGATGCGTCTGACGAGGACTATGAGCGGCAGCTGGAGGCTGTCGACCGCGTGCTTGATGAGATCGGCGCCGGAGAGCGCCTAACGCTGACCGTATTCAATAAAATCGATCTGCTCAATAGCGTTGATCGATTAAGTTTCCGTCGTCGCTATCCGGAAGCCGTTCTGTTCTCGGCCCAAACGGGCGAGGGACTCGACGATCTCGTCGATCGCATTGCTCGCGAGGCAGCTGCCACCGATGTGTTGCTCTCCGCTGATATCCCGTATCGCGAGGGCGCTCTCATCACGCTGGTGCATGAGCAGGGAACCCTTCTGCATGAGGAATATCTCGAGGACGGCGTTCGCATTGTGGCGAAACTGCCGGCTCGTATTGCACCGCGGCTTGAGCGTTATCGTACCGAGTAGATGAGCTCCAAAATGCCCAGAATGATGGGCTGATGCAGCAGATAAAAGGGGAGTGCATGGCGTCCAAGGCTGGCGAGCGCCGGGATGGGATTGGCGTAGGTCCATTCTGGCGCTTCGAGGCTTGATGCTTGTGCTACCTGGGCAGCAAAATAGCCGGTAAGGTACATAAAGACAAACGGAATGAGCGGATAGTAGTCTCCCGAAACAAAACCCGGGCCCGGAAATCCTAGCCATGCCAGGTAGGGGAGTGGGTAGACCGCTTTTGGAATGCCCCAGGTTAGGGCAAAAAGAACAAGGCACGCCGCGATGCCCCACGAGCCCGGTAATTTTTGGAGTAGCGGACGGGTGAGTGCAACCACCGCCGTGCACGCCGCCATGCAATAAATGATGCCAAAGTTCACTGAATCGTCGACCGATACGAGCGTTGTTGCGATCCAGACGACCAAAGCTGCGGTAGCGTACTTGGCCGCTCGTTTAACATTGTTGCGTGAGAGCGTGCACATCCAACCCGCGATAAACAAAAATACCCAGCTGATGCTGGCGCGCCAGATGTCTTGAAAGACAGTCTGGGTAAACCATGGCATATCCCAGTCGTACAGGTACGCGAGATCGTAGCAAGCGTGAAAACCTGCCATTGAAATCATCGTAAACCCGCGGACGGTATCAAAGATGGTGATGCGTTTTTGCATTACGAGAACCGGCGCATCAAGCCGACGACTTTGCCCAAAATAACGGGATTTGTTGCATAGATAGGCTCCATGGTGTCATTCTCGGGCTGCAGGCGTACGCGTCCCTGCTCCTTGTAGAACGTCTTGACGGTCGCTGAACCATCAATCATGGCCACGACAATTTCGCCGTTCATGGCACTCTTTTGTTCACGGACGATGATGTAATCGCCATTGAAGATGCCGACATTGATCATTGAGCTCCCATGCACCTCAAGGATAAAGGAACCCTGATCAGTGGCGATTTCGGTCGGGATAGTAAAAGTGTCTTCGATATTCTGCTCGGCCAGAATGGGAATCCCAGCCGCGACGCGACCAACGAGCGGTAGCGAGACCGTTCCGCGAGGTGCGGTGGGCTCGTCAGATTTAGAAATTGAGACAGAGGAACCGTCCTCGTTAAAGAGTTCCAGGGCGCGCGGTTTGGTGGCATCGCGCTTGAGTAGCCCGCGCGCCTCCAGGGCAGATAGATGGGCGTGCACGGTGCTGGGGGAGGAAAGGCCCACGGCAGAAGCCATCTCGCGCACGCTGGGCGGATAACCCTTCTCCTGCTGATATTCCTTGATGAAGTCGTAAATTTGCTGCTGACGCTTGGTAATTTTGCGAGCCATCAGGGCATCCTCTCTACCCATGTCAAACAAATGTTCGAATTTTGCTTGACAGGAACAACTGTTCGAAGATAATAATAACCGAACATTCGTTCTCGCGCTAGACATTTTTGTCCGCGCGGCTTGATAAAACTGTTCTCAGCAAAACACGCGAGAGGAGAACATGATGAACGCAACGAATATGGTCCAGGGAAACCTCGCCCTTAAGCTCGAGACGCCTGCAGAACCCACTTTTACGGTTGTTCAGGGTGGCCGCTCCGGCTTTCAGCCTTTGACCGTAAAGCCTGCTCGCAATCAGCAGGCTGTAGTCGCGCCGGCTCGCGTTGCCCTGAAGGTTCCGACGATTGTCGCCGTTGCCGTTGCGCTTACGCTCTTCTTTGTCCTCGCTATGTCGGTCTTTAGCGCTCGTCACGCCGTGTATGCCGAGTCCGTTTCCAACGTTACCTACGAGACCATTCGCGTTCAGCCTGGCGATTCTCTTTGGTCTCTTGCCGAGGAATATCAAATCGAAGGCCTTTCCACGCAAGAGACTTCCGATATGATCCGGAACGTCAATCATCTGGAGCATGGCTCGCTCGCCGCCGGTGCGCATCTTAAGGTTCCTGCTCGTTCGTAATCATTATCGCGCTGCGCATGGTACCCTTGTTATCGTTTAAGAGGAGGTACTATGCGCTGTCCCAAATGCGGCAAGGCACATACCCGCGTCGTTGATTCCCGTATGCAGGAGTCAAATAACACCATTAAGCGCCGTCGCGAATGTTGCTCGTGTAACTATCGCTTTACAACGTTTGAGCGATGCGAAGACCCAATCGAGGTCATTAAGTCAGACGGAACCAAGCAGCGGTTCGATCGCAATAAGCTGCTCGTCGGCTTGATGCGCGCCACCATCAAGCGCGATATCGACACTAAGAAGCTCAATGAGATTATCGACGACATCGAGGTCGAGCTGCGTTCTCGCACGCTGACGGCCGTCACGTCCCATGAGCTGGGTGACATGGTGCTCAAGCGCTTGGCCAAGATCGACAAGGTGGCCTACATCCGTTTTGCCTCGGTCTACCGCGATTTCAAAGACGTCGATGAGTTTCTGCAAGAGCTCGACAAGCTAAGGTGATTCCATGTCCAGCATTACCGTCAACATAAAGCGTCTCGACCCCACTGTCGAGCTTCCCAAATACGCCCATCCCACCGATGCCGGCTTGGATCTGCGCTCCAACGAGGACTGCGTCCTGAAGCCCTTCGAACGCCGTCTGGTCTCTACTGGGCTGGCCATCGCCCTGCCCGATGGCTACGCCGGCTTCGTCCAGCCCCGTAGCGGTCTCGCCATCAAACAGGGCCTGTCTATAGTCAACACGCCGGGCCTCATCGACGCCCACTACCGAGGAGAGCTCAAAGTCATCCTCATTAACCTAGACCTCACGAACAACATCCAAATCAACAAAGGTGACCGCATCGCCCAACTCGTCATCCAAGAAGTCCCCACGGTCAACCTCGTAGAAGTAGAAGAACTAGATAAAACCGACCGAGGAGCCGGCGGCTTCGGCTCCAGCGGCGTCGCTTAGGGCGCTCATATCCCTCCCGCCCGCCTCTCACACATATCATTCCATGCTCAAACATTCTCGCTTCGCTTCGCTCACTGCGAAACTGCGCGTGGAACGATATGTGTGAGAGGCGGGCGGGCGGTTACTCGCTTGAAAAATAAAAGCCTTTCTTTCTAGTAAGCCGATGCGATAAAGGAAAACCTCCTTTCTCGCATCGGCTTACTATATTTATTTTTTCCGGTTTCTCCTTTGCAGGTTCTAATGGTAGGGAATCTGGCATAGCTGCTAGCACGTAAACGTAGCTGCTCGGCGGGAGCCGCCCATATATCGTTCCACGCGCAGTTTTGCAGCGCAGCGAGAATGTTTGAGCATGGAATGATATATGGGCGGCTCCCGCCGAGCAGCGGACTTTCGTCTACCTGATATGCGCAGGTTTTCCGCCCCAGTAGAAGCGGCAGAAGGCTCGTTTGCGCTTTTGGGGTTTGCCTACGAGTTCCATGGTGGCGATGGCGATGTCTTTGGCTGCATGGGGGCGGCGTAGTACTTCGCCGTTGATGAGTAGGGCTTTGAGTGATTCGGGATGGTCGTGCAGGTGGCGTAGGGTTACGATGAGCTCTCGTGCCGTGGTGACGTGCATGCTGGCGCCCATGCCGGTAAGCATCGTGGTGTTGGCCTTTTCCTGACCGTATGATTTGCCCAGCAGGATCATCGGCAGATGAGCGCACAGGCACTCGGTGACCGTGAGTCCGCCTGATTTGAGGATTGCCAGGTCGCAGCCGTGCATGAGGGCTGCCATATCGTCCACGTAGTCCAGAACCGTGACGTTTTCGAGCTTCATGGCGTCGAAGAGCGTCTTGAGGCGGGTGGCGTATTCCTCATCCTTGCCCGGCAAAAAGACAAAGTGCATGTCCTCGAAGCTGCGCAGGAAGGGGAGTGTGCGGTCCATCTCCGCGCGAAAGCGAACGTACGGTTGAGGCAAACTGGCACCGGCCATCACCAACACAACGGTCTTGTCAGCGGGGAGATTGAACTTCTCGAGTTCTTCCTCGCGATTGTAGTCTGTATCAAACCCGGCGCGAATGGGGATGCCTGTAATGCGGATTTTGGTCTCGGGAACTTTACGGGGGCGAAGTGTCTCGGCCATAAATTCGTTGGCTACGCAGAACAGGTCGGTGTCCTTGTGGGGCCAAAAGCCTTCGACTTCATAGTCTGTTGGTACGCAGATGACCGGGTAATCGATACCCGTGATGACGCGGGCGCCCACAGCAACATTGGCTGCCGTAATGTGTGTCGCAACCACGGCCATGGGCCTGCGGGTGCGGACATAATCGTTGAAGGCGGGGAACATAATACGTGACCATGCCGTGCCGCCACCCCAGAGCAGATGTCCCGTAAACGTATATCGCCAGGTTAGGTCATATATGGGGCGCGTGGCGCCGGTAAACGAAGCTGCTGTTTTATTACCATCGAACCTAATGCGTCCAAAATCGAGGATATCCAGGACTTCGATCTCAACATCCTCAGGGATTTCCTTGGTGCCGCGGATAAGGTCAAATGCTTGTGCAATCGCGTTGGCGGCGGCTTTGTGGCCCGATCCAACCGATGCGTGCACAATGGTTACTAGGGGTTTTTGTGCAGGTGAAACGGTCATTTGCTCCGGTTGGGGAGTGGCTTGCATGGGCAGGGGAGCGCTATTGCTCGTCTGCGTTTGATCCATCGATAACTCCCCTTCAGCTTTGTTACGCGATTTATCATTGTAGTGCATGAGTGTCATGTTCACGTAAATTTGGGTATGAGCGCAAAGAACGCCAATCTTTCGACAGGAGGTCTCTTCATGACTACCAATCAGCCGATCGATGTTGCGATTATCGGTGGCGGCCCCGCGGGCTATTCTGCCGCCATTTACGCTGCGCGTGCCAACCTAACGACGACTGTGATTGAGCAGGGCATGTCGGGAGGGCAGATTGCCACAACCAATGAGGTCGAGAACTATCCGGGTATTCCGCTCTTGAGTGGCGCCGAACTCGGCGAGCGTTTTCAGCAGCATGCAGAGGGCCTGGGAGCACAGGTTACATGGAGCATGGTTACGGGTATCGATTACGATGCCGATGCAGCGTTGTTTACGGTGCATCACGATATGGGCGATACGCTGGCCTCGAGCGTTATCGCTTGCATGGGTGCCACGCCGCGATCTGCTGGTTTTGTTGGCGAAGATGCGTTTCGCGGTCGCGGCGTTTCCTATTGCGCGACGTGCGACGGCATGTTCTTTCGCGGCAAGCAGGTCTTTGTCATCGGCGGCGGCAATGCTGCCTGCGAGGAAGCTCTGTTCTTGTCAGAAATCGCCAGCAGCGTGACCATCGTTTTGCGCCGCGATCAGTTCCGTGCCCCCGATGGTGTGGTTCAAAAAGTTCTTGCAAAAGATAATATTTCAGTTAGGTACCAAACTAGTATTGTGGAGCTCTCGGGCGAAGCCATGCCAACGACGATTACCTTTAAGGACAATGCATCCGGTGAGACTCATACCGAGTCATTTGAGCCCGGCTCGTTTGGCATCTTTGTCTTTACCGGGACGCAACCCCATACCGAGCTTGTTGAGCATCTAGTCGATCTGGCGCCTGATGGCGGCATTCTGACTGATGAATCCATGGCGACCCGTACGCCAGGTCTATTTGCTGCTGGCGACATCCGTTCCAAACGCTTACGTCAGGTTGTGACTGCCGTTTCTGACGGAGCCATAGCAGGAACGAGCGCATACGCGTTTCTACGCGGTTAAGTACGATAATATATCTTATGTAAGGTTGCTATCTTTAAAACAAAGTGGTTGGACGGTGCATCAATGTGCTGTCCAACCACTTTTACTTTCCTGCTATATAGTATGCAAAACTAGATAACCTAGAATACAATATAGCTAATGAACGGAGGATCCTTATGAACCACGCCAAACGCGTTATCCCGATGTCCGATTCGTCGGTCAGCATTAAGCCTGAGGATATTCAGCCCACTGTGCTGCCCGATGCATTTATTCAGTCCGATATCGTGCGCAAACTCAATACGTTGAGTCTGCCGCGCTATGACCAGTTGCCCAATGTGACGCTCTACCGCGACCAGGTCATTGAGTATGTTGCGCTGTGGATGGAGCCGCTGTCTATTTGCGTAGAGCAGCCCGTTATCACGCCTTCAATGATTAATAACTACGTGAAGGTCGGCCTCGTTCCTGCTCCGGTTAAAAAACAGTATGGCCGTGAGCAGATTGCGCGTCTCATCGCCATTTGTATCTTTAAGCAGGTGCTACCCATCGCTGCGGTTCAGGCGCTCTTTAATATTCAGCGCTTGAGCTACGACGCTCCGACCGCCTTTGATTATGTTGTCGATCAGCTTGAGGCATCGATTCGTGCGGCGTTTTCTGTCGAGCAGACGCCGGTTCCCGATACGGCGCATCAGGTAACGCGTGAGTCGCTGCTTGTGCGCAGCGCGGTTTCATCCTTTGTTTCGAAAGCGTACCTGATGAGCTATCTCAAGTTCAACGGGTTTAATAGCTAGCCGACGTATAAAACGGGCGGGACAAAGAGCCATCTGTCGCTTTGTCCCGCCCGTATTTTGCTGGTTGGACTTTATTTGCCCGAAGCTACGCCCATGCCATAGCCGATGATGAGGCCGTGCATCTCGGCGTAATAGGAATCCAGGCCATTGCAGGGCATAATGATGGTCTTGGAGTCGGGCCAATGCTCAATAATGCGATCGGCCAGCGCCTGGGCGCTCGATACGTTTTCCACATGGTCGATGACGACCTCACCGCCCGTAAAGCCCTCGGCTTCCATGGTGTCGATGATCTTGTTGAGCATCTTCTTTTCGCCACGCGTGTGCCCGACGAGTTCGATTTTACCGGCCTCACTCGCCGTGCCCAAAATGCGGATATTGAGCTTGTTGGCAATGACGCCGGCTGCCTTAGGGATACGTCCGGCTTTGGCGAGGTTTTCGTAATTGCACAAACTGAAGAGGATTTTGCTGTTCTGTTCAAGACTATCGAAGTATGCGCAAGCATCCTCGAATGAGACATCCGGGTTGCTTGCAAGATAGCGGTCGAACAGCAGGAAAATGAGGTCCATTTTGCCGCCAGCTGCGCGTGAATTGACTAGATGAATCTGTCGGTCCGGTTCCTCGGCAAGAACCATATCGCGAGCCGTGGCTGCCGCGTTGTAGCTGCCCGACACGCCCTCAGAGATCGGCATGCAGATGGTCTTGTCTGCCAATTTGAAGAGCTCGGCCCACTCCCCTACGCTGGGACAAGCGCTCGAAGAAGCGTTCGTCTCCACCTGAACAGCGCAGTTGAGCTCATGAACATCGAGCGAAAGGTCATCGATGAATTCACGCTCCCCCACTCGAATTTTGAGGGGCGCAAATGCAAAGGTGGTATGGGGCGCGGTCGGTTGCCAATCACGGAGGTTGCAGCTTGAATCGGAGATAAGTGCCCAGCTCATAGAGGGTCCTTTCTAATTGTTCATCAACAATTATAGCCTTCTTGCAAACCGAATGGACGGCTATCTAGTTTTGAATACTAGATAGCCGTCTAAGATGAGAGAGAAAAAAAGAATGGACCTCGCGACTTAAAGCCACGAGGTCCACATCCACACGCTGTGTAAGATGACTTAGTAGCGTACGAAGATGTAGTTATTGTTCATGCCGGCGGCAACGGAGCTGATGATAACACCCGTGTTGTAGTCGGAAGCATGAATCATCTGACCACCACCGATGTAAATGCCGGTGTGGTATGAGTTGACCACAACGTCACCGGGTTGCGGATCGGACACACGCGTCCAGCCCATAAAGGTGCCCGTGGTGCCCAGGCGGCAATAGCGACCAGTGAGGCAATAGCTAACAAAACCAGAGCAATCGAAGCTGTTCGGGCCAATTCCGCCCCAGGAATAGGCGCAACCAAGCTTGCTGTATGCACGCGAGACAACAGAACCGCCATCGACGGACTGGCTCGGAGCGGAAGGCGTCGGAGCCGGAGCAGGCGTGGAGGGCTGTGGCGTCGGAGCAGGTGCCGGCGTAGGAGCCGGAGTGTTGCCGCCCTGGTTGTTGTTATTGCTGGTCTGGCCACCGTTGTTGGTGTTCTCGGTCGTACCGGCAGTCTCGTTGCTCACCGTGGCCTTCTCGGCGGTGCTGGCGTTGATGCCGGCCTGCAGCGCGGCGTTGGCCTCGGCCTCGGCGGCAAGCTCGGCCTGCAGCTGCGAATCCAGGGAGTTTACGACGTTCTGGGCTTCAGCCTGCTGGGCGTTAAGCTCGTCGACCTTCTTTTGCGTGGCGGCGACGTTCTTTTCCTGCTCGGACTGCTTATCGGTGAGCTGCTGCTTAAGTTCCTTGACCTCTTGAATGGTCTGAGCTTGCTTATCGGAAACTTTGCCGTAGTAGAACAGACGGTTGAGCATATCGCTCAGGTCATCGACACCCGTCAGAACCTGAAGCAGGCTCAGACCGCCGGTTTTGTACTCGCCGGCGACATAGGTCGAGAGCTTGGCCTGGCCATCGGCGATCTCCTGCTGCTTTTGCGTGATCTCGCCGGCAGTCTGATCGAGCGCCTGCGTCTGCGTGGCGAGCTCATCGTAAATCTGCTGAGTTTGGGTACCGATCTGCTCGAGCTTAGTACGAGCAGCGGCAAGGTCGGATGCGGTATCGGCGTAGGCAGGAGCCGCGAGGCCCAAGCCCAAAACACAAGCGAGGGTTGCCGTAGCAGCGCAGCGTGCCATGTTTTTGTGCGTGTTTGCTGTGCGCATGTAGCTTCCTTTCCAGTAACTAAGGGTAACGGCTAGTCCACCGTCACCAGGCTAAACAGCTCCACATCGTCATCAGACGGCGTGAGCTTCTCGCGCGGGTTGAGAAACGCAAGCTCAAGGATACAACCGTAACCGACAAGCTTTGCGCCCATATCTCGCACCAGTTTACCTGTTGCCTCGACGGTTCCGCCCGTCGCGACCAAGTCGTCCAGAATCAACACGGTATCTTTAGAGCTGATAGCGTCGGCATGGATCTCAATGGAATCCGTTCCGTACTCGAGCTCGTAGCTCTGGCTTACGGTCTCGCGCGGCAGCTTACCCGGTTTACGTGCGGGAACAAAGCCGGCGCCAAGGGCTACAGCCACCGGTACGCCAACCATAAAGCCTCGAGCCTCTGGGCCCACGACCTTGGTGATTCCCATGCCGGCAAAGTGCTCGGCGAGGGCATCGGTCATGGCTTTGAGCGCCTCGGGATTGCCGAAGAGCGGCGTGATGTCTTTAAAGATGACTCCGGGCTCGGGATAGTCGGGGATGTCGACGATTTGAGATTCGAAGTCGTACATTGCATGACCTTTCAATGGGTTGCCGAAATTTCAGAAGCGGTTATTTGCCCGCGGTGGCGGCGCCGGATTGCGAAGGGGCGACGACTTTGAGCGGCTTTACGAGAGAATCCTCGTGCGAAACCGGCGCGGCTGGCTCTTCGTTTTTGGCCTTGGTGGACTCGGAACGCGTGATTTCCTCATCGAGTGCATCGATGTCGGCGTCCTCGACCACGGCGTTGAGCGACTCAAAAACGCGGTTCTTGAGCAGCGCGGTGTGCACGCCCTCCGTCAGGTCGTGAAGCTTCTTAAACGCACGCTCGAGCTTGGCGTCGCGCTCGTCATCGGAGGTATCCATTCCGAGCATGCTCACGAGCACCTGCTCAAACATCGAGGACTCGCGGTTAGCGGAAGACACGTACTGACGCAGGTTGCGTGGCTCGATATGGAAGCGCGACAGCTCGGAGCAGTAACGGATGATCGGAAAATCGCGACCATCGACGAGCTCGCGGTTCTGCGGGCTTTTGATGATGCGAATGAGGTCGTTTTCGGCGAGCGAGCGGATAAACGAAATCTCGACGCCCAGCATATCGGGAATGGTCTCGATGGGATGCAGCTTTTGCTTAGTCTCCTTGGGCTCCGTCTTGAGCGGAACATCGGACAGCAAGCCCACCTCGTAGGCGAGCGTTGACAGGTCCGTGGCGTTTTCCAAGCGCTGCTTAATCACGTTGAGTGGCATATAGCGGGTCTTCTGCAGGTGCAGAATGACCTCCAGGCGATCAACGTCCTCCTTGGAGTACTGACGGTATCCCTTTGGCGTACGATGAGGGGTAATGAGCCCCTCATCCTCTAGAAATCTAATTTTTGAGTTCGAAAGATCGGGGTATGCGCCTCGAAGTAGGTTGACGACTTGGCCGATACTCAGATAGTTGCGTTCGGCCATGCCCTACTCACCGGTTTCGATGCGCTCCGGCGTGCTCTCGTGGTAGATGAGCGTAAACGTACCGATCTGGACGGAAGAACCGTCGTGCAGCGGGGCTGCATTGACGATGGCACCGTCGACCCAGGTGCCATTGAGCGAGCCCAAGTCCTCGATGCGAGCGCCGAGGCCCTCGCGAATAATGCGCGCGTGGCTGCGCGAAACGGTCATGTCATTGAGGAAGATGCCGTTCGCAGGATCGCGGCCGATGGTGGTCACGTCGTCCTCGAGTTCAAAAGCGGCACCAGTCTGCGGACCCTTGACGATGGACAGAACGGGGGCGGTGATGCGCACGTTGGCCATGAGGTCGGGAACGGTGACGTCGCTTGAAGGCACGCGGAATACGCAGGTAGCGTCAGCAGTCTTATCATTCTGAGGCATATTGTTAACCATGTTGTCCATGACAACCCCTAACTTATCGCGGACGTGCCGCAAATAATGAACCGTACGTAATCATACCCCAACGAATCAGTCTTCGATTTCAGGGTTCAGAAAGTCGATGTCCTCGTCCTCGGGATGCGCGAGAGCCTGTTTAATGGCCACTCCGCCCTTAATGGAGTAGATGACAGCCGTGAGCATGGAGAAGATCACGCCGCCGTACACAAAGAAGATGCCGAGGGGCACCGAGCTTCCGTTGAGGCCCGGGAAGGCCGTGAGGGTTGAAGGCAAAAGATGCAGGCCGTCAATAACGGGGAAACCGAGCAGCATGAGCGAGAAGCCGGTCATGAGCAGCGCAGTGGCAATCTTTCCGGGAAAGACGACATCGATGGGGCGACGATGATAATGACGCACGATAAGCGTGCCGATACCCAGATAGATGTCGCGGCCAATAATGAGCACGCAGACCCAGATAGGTAGCTCTCCGCGGACCACCAGCCCCAGCACGCCGGTGAACAGCAGTGCACGGTCGCAAATGGGATCCATGACCTTGCCGAGCCACGAGACCGTCTTAGTCATGCGGGCGATCTGGCCGTCCATCCAGTCGGTGGAGGCGGCAACGGCGTAGATAACGATGGCGATGACGCGATTGTTATCCGTCACAAACAGGTACAGAAATACCAGGGTGAGGATCAGGCGCGTAAAGGTGATGAAATTGGAGATCGTAAAGATCTTATTCGACGGGTAATCGGAAGTGCCGATAAGCTCCTTTTTGATCTTCTTTTTGATGCCCACAGGACTCCCCCGCTGGTTAACGACAAAACTTTCGATACTATACCCGTTCCGGCGATGTCTATCCAGCGCAAGCATAGAGAGTCCAGACATGTGGAGGACGCTTTTAGGCGGCGGGGATTTCGCATTCGTGTACATCAGCCTCCAAACATGTCGAAAAATGTCGATTTTGGTGGCTGATGTACACGTTTTGATTCGGTGATTACATCGAGCGGGAACGTTGTTGCTTTAAGCAAAATAATCATGGTGATTAAAACAAAAAAGGTCAGGCACTAGGTGCCTGACCTGCAAACTTCTGGTCGGGACGACTGGATTCGAACCAGCGACCCCTTGACCCCCAGTCAAGTGCGCTACCAAGCTGCGCCACGTCCCGAAGCTTTTGTTTGTTGCTCTGCTCTCGCTCGCAACAGGGAGTATATTAACCCGAAACTTTAGCCTTGTGCAAGAACTTTTTTACAAATTTTGAAGCAAGTCCAAAATTGTATCTGCGAGCTGGGGTTTTGTTAGCACAGGAAGTTCTTGCGTACCCGCTTTACTCACGATCCAGGCCTTGTTCGTATCGGTTCCAAAGCCCGAATCGGCGCGTGAGACATCGTTGGCGATAATGGCATCGCAGCCCTTGCGGGCCAATTTGCGTTCGGCGTACTCGACAACATTGTCGGTCTCGGCCGCAAAGCCGATCACGCATCGCTCGCCCTTCTGACGCGAAAGCTCGGCTAAGATGTCAACGGTCTCGACGAGCTCGATTCGATCCAGGCGCTCGTTAGCCTTTTTGAGCTTATGGTCGGCAGGGGCCGCCGGGGTATAGTCGGCGACGGCAGCCGCACAAATTGCCGCATCGGCCGTCTGGAAGGCGCTCAGTGCCGCCTGGAGCATCTCTGCGGCGGTTTGCACGCGCACGCACTCCACGTCGCGGGGAACATCGAGCGATGTCGGTCCCAACACGAGCGTGACTTCGGCACCGCGGCGTGCGGCCTCCCCCGCCAGGGCGATGCCCATCTTGCCCGAAGAGCGGTTGCCAATGAATCGCACCGGATCGATCGGCTCGTGCGTGGGGCCGGCGGTAATCACGATGCGCTTACCTGCCAGGTCCTGAGGCGCGGGGTTGAGCACCTCACAGACAGCCTCGACGATGTCCTCGGGCTCGCTCATACGTCCGGTGTCCACGTCGCCGCAGGCAAGGTAGCCGCTGCCGGGTCCCACCACATGGACACCGCGCTCGCGCAGCGTGGACATGTTGGCCTGTGTCGCCGGCGCCTTCCACATGCCGTTGTTCATAGCGGGTGCGATCACGATGGGTCGCGGCGTCGCAATCAGCGTGGTGGAGATGAGGTCGTCGGCGATGCCGTTGGCCATCTTGGCGATGATATTGGCCGTCGCGGGCGCCACGACCACCAGATCGGGCTCCTGCGCCAGCGAAATGTGGTGGATGGGGTCGGAGGGATCGTCGAATAGGCCCACGGCAACGGGCTCGTTGGTGAGTGCACGGAAGGTGAGCGGGCCCACAAACTCGGTGGCATGCTCGCTCATAACGACCTTGACGCGCGCACCGCGCTTTTGCAGCAGGCGCACGATATTGCACGACTTATAGGCGGCGATCCCGCCGGTAATGCCCAGCAGGATCGTTTTTCCCTCAAGTTGCATTGAATTGTTGGATGCCGCCATCGTTTAAGCTTCCTTGCTCGGGAGCACCAGGAGACGGTGGCAGTATGGGCAGTGCGTAATTGACCTACCGTCGTGGTTGAGGTCGCTCATGGACGATGCCTGCAGCGCGGTGTGGCAGACCGTGGGGATGTTGCCCTGGATGGTCTCGACGGCCAGGCCGCGGAACTGCTTGAGCAGACGCTCGTAGTCGGTGAGCACGTCGGCCGGCAGCGTGGCGGCAAGCGCGGTGCGCTCTTTAGTGGCGGCGTCAATCTGAGCCTGAAGGTCGGCAGCCTTGGCGCGGGCGGCCTTGGTATCGGCCTTCACGCCCTCCTCGAACTTGGCGATGATTGCCTGCGCGCGGGCCTCGCGGTCGAGCGCCTCCTTATGGGCGACAACGACGTCCTTGCGGGTATGCTCAATCTTGTCCAGACGCTTGGCCAGGGTGGCGAGTTCATTCTCCAGGTCCTGAACCTCGCGGTAGTCGGAGCCGTCGACATGGCGCTTCTTGGCAGCCTCGATGGCGTTGTTGGTCTGAATCTCGGTGGTGTTGAGATCATCGAGCTCAATGTCCAGATCCTTGCGCTGGGCGTAGAGCTTGGTCATCTCAGACTTGAGCTTCACATAGGTCTTGCGCTTGGAAGCGAGCTCCTTGAGCTCCGGCATATTGGCAAGTTCGCTCTTGTTGCGGGCGAGCTCCAAATCGATCTGTTGCAGCTTGAGTAGCGTAGCGCCGGCGCTCATAAGTTCTCTCCTTTTGTCACAGTCCACCATTGGCAAGGGTTCAGTATTTTAATCGCATGACGGGGGTCGACCCCGGCGTCAACTGCAGAGTTCATCAATATATCAACGAACGGCTCCTCGGAGCGGTCGTGGCCGAGCAAGATCACCGACAGCCCGCGCAAGGCAAGGTCTTGCGCCACGTGGTAGCCCGCCTCGCCCGTTACGACAACATCTGCGCCTGCGGCGATGGCGAGCTCTCCAAAGTCGCCCAGGGAGCCGCCCAAAATGGCGACGGTGCGGCTCGGGCGATCGGCTTCGCCCCACACACGCGGGTCGCTGCCGAAGGCCGTGGCAGCACGGGTGGCAAGATCGCGCAGCGTGCACGGGTCGTTGAGCGTTGCAAGCGCGCCCAGGCCGGTGGCTTCGGGGTCGTCCACGTACTCCAGTGAGCTCACGGGTGCGGCACCCAGCAGCTTGCTCAGGCAGACACGGGCTTCGTGCGAGCGGTCCAGGTTGGTGTGGAGCGATATGATGCTCACGCCGCAACGGGCCGCCTCATAGAGTGCCGCGCTGCACTGGGGGCGAGTGGCATCCGCCGGGCAAAACGCCTCGGGCGCCTTGATGTAGATAGGATGATGCGTCAACAACACGTTGGCACCGGCCTCCTGGGCGCGGTGCACGTTGGCTTCGGTCGCATCGAGTGCGCAGGCAACACCGGTAATCTCCGCGGCAGGGTCGCCGACGGAGAGTCCTACATGATCCCAGCCCTCGGCGTCCGCCTTGGGATAGCGCGCCAGCAGCGCACGTTCAAGCTCGGCGACGATCATGCGGCACCTACGATCGAGAGCAGCGTCTGGGCAAACTCATCCAGGTCGGCAGGGTTCACGCGGTCATCGAAGGAGATGCGCAGTGCACCCAGCGCCTGTTCGCGGCCAATACCCATGGCGCTGAGCACATGGCTGGGGTCCATGCTGCCGCTCGAGCAGGCAGAACCGGCCGAAACCTCAAAGCCGGCGGCGTCGAGCTTGATGATGAGCTCCTCGGAGTCCATGCCGTCGACGTAGATCGAAACCATACCCGGCAGACGATCGGCCTGTGCGTAGTCGCCCATGGTGGCATGAATACGCGGATGAGCCGTAAGCGTGGCATAGAGCTTGTCGGAAAGGGCTTGCAGCGTCGTACGCTCCTGGGCCACGCGGGGCGCCAACGTGCGGGCGGCAGCGGCAAAGGCCATCTGCGTGCGCAGGTCCTGCGTGCCGGCACGTCGTCCGGCTTCCTGTCCGCCGCCAAAGATGCGCGGGCGCAGCGGCGTGCGGCTCTTAAGGTAGAGCGCGCCGGATGCCACGGGGCCACCGATCTTGTGCGCGGCAACGGTCATGGCGTCAACTCCCAGCTCGGTGACATCGAGCGGAATGTGCAAGTAGCCCTGGATGGCATCGGTGTGGAACAGGGCGCCGGCAGCATGTGCGGCGGCGGCCAGCTCGCGGATGGGCTGCACTACGCCGGTCTCGTTGTTGGCAACCATGATGCTCACGAGCGCCACGTCGTCGCCCAGCAGCTCGACAAGCGTGGCAGGCTCAATGTAGCCCGCGCGGCAGGGCTGCACCAGGTCGACGGTAAAGCCGGCGGCACGCAGCAGCGGCAGGTTGTCCAGAATCGAATCGTGCTCGATGGCAGATACGATCACGCGGCTGCGCTTGCGGTCGCGCTGACGAGCGCCTTCGGCAAGTCCGAGCAGCGCCAGCTGGTTGGCCTCGGTGCCGCCGTTGGTAAGGATGATCTCGGACGGGCGAACGCGCGCGCCAAAGCTACGGGCAATCTCGCGACGTGCCACCTCCAGGCGCGCGGCGGCCTTGCGGCCGAGCGAATGCAGCGAGTTGGGGTTGACGCCGGCAAGCTCGCTGTCGTCATATTCGCGCTGCGCAAGGAGCGCCTCGGCGCGCATGGGCGTCGAGGCGGCATAGTCAAGATTCACGGGTATGCGGTTTTGACCTGCGGTCATAAGGGTTTATGCCTCCTGTGCAGCCTCGTTGCCCAGCTTCTGCAGCAGCGCAACCTCGGCGGCGGGATCTTCGGACTTAAATACGGCGGAGCCGGCTACGAGCACGTTGGCGCCGGCCTTGACGACCTCGGCGATGTTCTTGGAAGAGATACCGCCATCGACCTCGATCAGGGGCGACACGCCGTGGCGCTCGCACATGGCCGTAAGCTCGTGCAGCTTAGGCAGAGTGCCCGGGATAAAGCTCTGGCCGCCAAAGCCGGGGTTCACGCTCATCAGCAGCACCATGTCGACAACGTCGATGATGCTCTCGAGTACGCACACGGGGGTGGCGGGGTTGAGCACCACGCCGGCCTTGACGCCGCGCTGCTGCAGGTGCGTGAGCGTGCGGTGCAGGTGCGTGGAGGCCTCGTAGTGCACGGTGATCATGTCGGCACCGGCGTCGGCGTACCAATCGACCGTCTCGTCGGGGTTCGACACCATCAGGTGTGCGTCGACCGGTACATCGGTGGAGCGCTTGACGGCCTTAAGGATGTCGACGCCAAAGGTGAGGTTGCCGGTAAAGTGGCCGTCCATGACGTCGAAGTGCACGTAGTCGGCACCGGCGATCTTGTCGAGTTCGCCCTTGAGGTTGGCCATGTCGGCCGAAAGGACAGACGGAGCGATTTTGATGGAACCCATGGTAGAAGCCTTTCTGCGCTAGTCGGTGAGTCCGTAGAACTCTTGAGAAGGGACGCGATCGGTAAGAATCTCGAGCGCCCTATCCAAAGTAACACCGTTGTAGAGCGTTTGCTCCACGGCAAAGGTGAGCGGAATGTCTACGCCCAGTGAACGGGCAAGCTCGCTCACGCTGCGGGCCGCGACGGCGCCCTCGACAACCATATGCGTGCGCGTCTGGTACTCGTCGAGCGACACGCCGTGGGCAAACTCGTAGCCAAAGGTGCGGTTGCGCGAATGCTCCGAGGTGCAGGTGGCGATGAGGTCGCCCATGCCGGCAAGTCCCATGCAGGTCATAGCTTGACCGCCGCGGGCGTGTACCAGACGGCTGATCTCGGCCAGACCACGCGTCATGATGAGGGCGAGCGTGTTGTCGCCCGCGCCGGAACCGGCGGAAATGCCGCACACGATGGCGATGACGTTTTTCATGGCGCCGCAAACCTCGACGCCGGTCATGTCCTGCGACAGGTAGATGCGGAAGGCCGTGGATAGGAGCAGGTCCTTAAAGGTCTCCCCTACCTGTGGGTCTTCGCTGGCGATGACGGCGGCAGAAAGTCCGCCGCGGCAAATCTCCTCGGCATGGTTGGGGCCCGAGAGGGTCGCCACGCGCGCCTCGTTGCCGATCTCGCTGGCGATGACCTCGCTCATGAGCAGGCCGGACTCGGGCTCAATGCCCTTGGTGAGGCAGAGCACCGGGGTATCGGCGGCGATAAAGGGCGCGGCCTGGTGGCACACGCTGCGAAGGTGCGTCGAAGGAACGGCAAAGATGATGGCCTCGGCGCCGTCGAGCGCCTGCACGAGCTCGGTCGTGGCGACGACGTTGCCGGGCAGCTCGTAGCCCACAAGGTAGCGGGGGTTGCGGTGCTCGCCATTGATGCCGGCGGCCGTCTGCTCGCTATGGGCCCACATGGTCACGCGCTCGGCTCGCGCGGCGGCAAGGCCGGCGACGGCGGTTCCCCAGGAGCCGGAGCCAATCAGCGCAACATTCATGACTCTCTCCTACTTATCGTCGGGCTCGGTGACGCGCTTGGTAAACGAGAGCTTGGACTCCTTACCCGTCATGAGCTTTTTGATGTTCGCACGATGGGCCCACACCACGGTGATGCCGATCAGCGCCATGCAAAACTTAAGTCCCAGGCTGCTGTACGGAAAGACCGCGCAGACGGCAATGGGAAGACCGATGGCCGCGGCGAGCGAGCCCACCGACACGAACTTGGTGATGGCGACGGCCACGATAAACATGCCCAGCAGCGACAGGCCAATAGGCCAGTACCAAGCGAGGATGACGCCCAGACCAACCGCGATACCCTTGCCGCCGTGGAAGTTGAGATAGGGCGAGAAGATATGGCCCCACACGGCTGCCAGGCAGATGACGCCGAGCATCCAGTCGCCGGCGGCGCCGGGGGCCATAATGCTCACGGGGAAGCCATAGCCCAAGTCGGCAATGAGCGGACGCGCGATAAGGACGCAGATGGCGCCCTTAAGGCAGTCGAGCAGCAGCGTGAGCGCGGCCACCTTGGGGCCGGCCACACGCAGGGCGTTGGTGGTGCCGATGTTACCGGAGCCCGCCTTGCGGATGTCCGTGTGGTTGAACACGCGGCCCAGAATCAGGCCAAACGGAATCGCCCCGATAAAGAACGAGACCACGGCGCAGATGGCGGTCAGCAGAATCGGATTATGCATCCTTTTGCTCCTTCTTCCTAAAGAAGAGTCGAATGGGTGTGCCGGCAAAGTCGAAGGTCGAGCGCATGCGGTTCTCCACGTAGCGCTGGTAGGTGTCGTTGACCAGGTCGCTGTGGTTGACGAAGAACGTGAACGTCGGCGGGTTGACGCCCGTCTGGGTCACGTAGTGCATGCGCAGGCGGCGCTTGCCGTCCACCACGGTATGACCGAACTCGCGCAGGTCGGTGAGGAACGTGTTGAGGCGTGAGGTACTGATCTTTTGCGAGCGCGTCTTTTCGGCCGCGTCGACCATCGACCAGATCTTCTCGACGCTACGGCCGGTCAGGGCTGAGATGCGCAGGTACTGGGCCCAGGGAGCCATGACGCCCAGACGGCGGTCGACGGTCTCCATGCAGGCCTCGCGCTTGCGGTCATCGTCGAGCAGGTCCCACTTGTTGAGCAGCACCACGATGGCGCAGCCGCGCTCGATGGCAAGACCCATGACCTTCTGGTCCTGCTCGGTAACGCCCACGGAGGCGTCGACGACGAGCAGCGCCACGTCGGCGCGGTCGATGGCGCGCAGGCCGCGGACCATGGAGTAGTACTCGATGTTCTCGTACACGGTGCTCTTCTTGCGAATGCCCGCGGTGTCGACCATGCGGTAATGCTTGCCGTTGCGCTCCACGACGGTGTCGATGGCGTCACGCGTCGTGCCGGCAATGTTGGACACGATAGAGCGGTCGGCGCCCAGGATGCGGTTGAACAGCGAGGACTTACCGGCGTTGGGACGGCCGATGATGGCGACGTTCAGCGCGTCGGGGAACTCATCGGCGACCTCGTCCTCTTCCTCCGGAAGCAGGGCCACGATGTCATCGAGCAGGTCGCCCGTGCCATGACCATGCAGGGCCGAGAGCGGCGTAGGCTCACCGACGCCGAGCGAATAGAACTCCCAGATGCTGTCGTTCTCGCGATCGGGGTTGTCGAGCTTGTTCACCAGCAGAAAGACCGGCTTGTCGCAGCGCTTGAGCATGCGGGCAACCGACTCGTCCTCCTCGGTGACGCCGGTGCGGCCGTCGACCACAAACAGGATGACGGCGGCTTCCTCGGCGGCGGCGAGGGCCTGGTCGCGGATGGACGTGGCAAAGACGTCGTCGCTCTTGAGCGGCTCGATACCGCCCGTGTCGACGATGGTGAACTCGCGGCCGTTCCAATCGGCCGTGTGATACGAGCGGTCGCGCGTGACGCCGCGAGACTCGTGGACGATGGCGTCCGAGGTCTGGGCCAGGCGGTTAACGAGCGTGGACTTGCCCACGTTGGGGCGTCCGACGACGGCGACGATAGGTTTCATCTGCTCTCCTTTAATGGGTAGGGTCAGTGGAAGTGTTAGAGTCTGCGGGCACAATGCCAAGGATGCGCTCCAGGGTATCGAGCAGCTCATGCGGCATGGTCGACACCACATGAACCTCGGCGCCGCGACTGGTAAGGCTTGCGAGTAAATCGTCACGATGATACTCGTCAAGCGTCATGCCGTCAGCGTTGAACATGAGCTTAGGCACAAAGAGCATAACCCCCGACAGATCTTGGGGCAGCTGCTCCAGAATGTCACACGCGACGATGAGGCCGGTCACGTCCACGTTGCCGCCAAAGTAGCGGTTCTTGATGGCTGTGACGGCGCCGGCGAGACCATGCGACGACTCCACAAAGCGCGCCACGGTGTCGCGCGCGCTGGCGCCCGAGAGACACAGAAGCCGCTGGTTGCGGGCGGCGACGGCCTCGCGAACGCGGGCCAGACGCTCGGCGTCGGCGGCGAGCACGTCATCGGTCTCGTCCAGATACGAGCGAATCATGCCGATGCCGTCGTAGTACTGCGGGTAACCGTCGTAAAAGTCTGCCTCGGGAGGATCGATGCCGGCGTCCAGATAGAACTCGTCGCTCATCTGGAAGGTGTGGCGGCCAAAGCGCTCATAGGCGCGGTCCTGGAACGGTCGGATCATGGCGATGGTCTCGCGCGCTAGCTCGGGTTTGTCGCTGTATGACCAGCTAAAGCGGTTTTGGTGCTTGGTAAAACCGAGCGGCACAATGCCCAGGCTTGTGATTTGCTCGTGCTCCTCGCAAAAGCGCAGGGTCTTTTCCAGCTCCTCGCCATCGTTCATGCCGGGGCACAACACGATCTGCGCGTGAATCTCGATGCCGGCGGCCATGATGGCCTCGAGTACGTCCATTCCGCGCTGGGCGTTGCGGCCCATCATGCGGCGGCGGACATCGGGGCTCACAGCATGGACCGATACGTTCATGGGACTCATGTTGCGTTGGATGACGTTTTGAATATCTTCGTCGGTGAGGTTCGTGAGCGTGACGAAGTTGCCCTGCAAAAAGCTTAGGCGATAGTCGTCGTCGCGAATATAGAGCGTGGAGCGGCCGCCCTTGGGGAGCATCGTCATAAAGCAGAACACGCAGGCGTTTACACAGGTGCGCATGCCATCGAAGATAGGGCCGTCGAACTCCAGACCCCAATCCTCTCCGGGAAAGCGATCGAGCTCCACGGGGGTGACGGTGCCATCGCGCGGGTCGAAAACCTCGAGGTCGACCGTGTCGTCGTCTGCCTCCCAGAGCCACACGATCATGTCGGTAAGCTGCTCGCCGTTGACCGCGAGCACGCGCATGCCCGGCTCGATACCCACATCCCACGCGGGCGATTCGGGACGCACGTTCTTTACGAGCGCGCCCTCACCCGGCTCGGGGTCGCGGCTGCGCCCGTAATCGGCCACCTCGGCGGCGTATGCGGGTACGGTCTGGTCCATGATTAGCGGCAAAGCTCCTTGATGCGCTCGACGGCGCGCTCGATGTGTTCTTGCGGGGTGGAGGCTCCGGCGGTGATGCCGATGTGGTGAGCGTCGGTAAACCAAGCGGTCTCAAGCTCTGAAGCTTCCTCGATGTGATGCGTGCGCTCGCAGGCGTCTGCGCAAATCTGCGCCAGGCGGCGGGTGTTGCCCGAGTTCTTGCCGCCCACGACGACCATGCAGTCGCAGCGGTTGGCAAGTGTGGCTGCTGCCTGTTGACGCTCACTCGTGGCGGCGCAGATGGTGTTGATCACACGCAGCTCCTGCACGCGCGGGGTGATAGCTGCCACGACCTCGGCGAGGTTCTGCGCGGTCTGGGTGGTCTGCACGACGAGGCCTACCTTGCCCTTGAACGACAAGGCGTTGGCGTCGGCGGCACAGCTCACGACCAGCGCATCAGTGCCGGCGTGGCCCAGGATGCCCTCCACCTCAGGGTGACCTGGCTCGCCTACGACCACCACGCGGTAGCCCTCGCGCACCAGGCGTTCGGCTGCCATATGGACCTTCTTCACGTAAGGGCAGGTGGCGTCGACGACGTTAAGGCCACGCTCGCGAGCGGCATCGATCACCTGCGGCACCACTCCGTGCGCGCGAATGATTACGGTGCCCGATGCGGCGTCGTCCAGGTTCTCGGCCAGGCCAACGCCTGCCTCAGCAAGCTCGCGCACCACGATGGGGTTATGGATGAGCGGACCCAAGGTATGAACCTGAGTGCACTCCCCTGCCTGCGGCGCGGCGGCTAGCGCCATATCGAGCGCACGCTGTACGCCGTAGCAAGTACCGGCGTGGGCGGCGATCTCGATGGTAGGCGCGGTTGCCTGGTCGGACGCAGTCGCGGCGGTGTTCGTCACATTCTCGCTCATGGCTAGAACCTGCCCGGATGCTCGGCGCACAGCTCGTCTCGCATAGCGTAGACGCGGTTCATGGCCTCGGACTCAAACCATTCCAGGCGCTCCGTGCGTTTAAGCCCGGCCGGTGCGTCGGAAAGCGAGACGGCCTTGCCGGCGCGGATCCAGCACTTCTTGGGGCGCATGAGCTTTTTGCCCGCAGGCGTAATATCGGACCAGCCGCAGATGGCGAGCGGGTTGACGGGCGCCTTGCCCATCTGGGCGATGAGCGCAAAGCCGCCGTGGACCTCGGGCTTGATATCGCGCGAGCGGATGCGCGTGCCCTCGGGGAAAATCAGGACGTCCTCGCCGCGCTGCAGCGCATGCTGGGCGGCGCGCAGGCACTTCATATCGGCAGTACCACGCTCCACGGGGATGCCGCCAACGCGGCTGAAGGCCCAGCGCACAATCTTGCTCTTGGCGAACTCGGACTTAAAGATGGGACGAATGCGGCGGCCCCCAAAGAACAGCGCCGTCTCCACGGCCAAGAGCTCGGCCATCGAGGTGTGGTTGCAGATGACCACGCTGCCGCGGCCTTCCTGGCGCTCAAACAGAAGATCGGCGTCCTCGACCTTCCAGCGCCACATGAGCTTGGAGAAGGCCCAAAGGATGGCCATGACTACGACGACGGTGCCGCGGATGAGCGCTGGAAACTCGGCGTAGGGGGCGTTGTAATAGTCCTCGGGCGTCTGCTGAAACAGGCGCATGGGCTACCTCCTTTGGTTGATAAGGTCCTCGATTATCGAGACGACCTCGTCGATGGTGTGGGCGGTGGAGTCGACGTGCACGGCGTCCTCGGCGGGCACGAGCGGGGCGACCTCGCGGCTGCTGTCAAGCTTATCGCGCTGCTTGAGGGCGTCGAGGGTCTCGTCGACCTCGGCTTCGAGCTGCTCGGACGTGAGCGGCTGGGCGTCGTTTTGGTGACGCTGCAGCACGCGGCGGCGGGCGCGCTCACGCGGGTCGGCGGTCAGGAAGACCTTGACCTGCGCGTTAGGGAACACGACGGTGCCGATGTCGCGACCCTCGGCCACGATATCGCGGTCCTCGGCGGCGCGGCGCTGGTGGATGAGCATGGCGGCGCGCACGCCCGGATAGGCCGAGACCTTGGACACGTTGGCGTCGACCTGCGGGGTGCGGATGGCGGCCGAAGCGTCTTGGCCGTCGATGGTCAGGCGCGTGTCCTCGCCGGTGCCGTTGGTAAAGCGGATCTCAATCTGCTCGGCGAGAGCGTCGATGGCCGCCTCGTTATCCAGATCGATGCCGCGGTCGAGCGCGGCGAAGGTGACGGCGCGATACATGGCGCCCGTGTCGAGCTTGTTAAAGCCAAGCTGACGGGCGATCTCCTTGGCGATGGTGGACTTGCCGGATCCGGCGGGGCCGTCGATGGCGACGATCATGCAATGCTTCCTTTCAATGGTTGACGTGCTGGTATGGTTCGCGGGCGTTGGGGCGCGGCGGGTTGCCTAGCCCGTGTATCGCTCGCGGTAGGTGTTGCGCTTGGGTGCGGAGCCGTGGCTGCCGTGGTGACGCGTGCGGCTGCCGGTGTTGGTCGCCGGCGCGGCGACGCGCTTGGAGCTGGCCTGCTTGGGCGGGATGCCGCCGCATTTGAGGATCTGCACCTCGCGGTCGGATAGCTCGCGCCACGAGCCCTTGGCCACGCCCTCGAGCTCAAGGCCGGCAAAGTTGCAGCGATGCAGACGGATTACCGGATGGTGAATCTTGCTCAACATGCGCTTAACCTGGTTTTTGCGACCCTCGCGGATGATGACCTCCACGGCGGTGGTGCCGGGCTTGACGCCTTGGGGCGCTACGGCCTCGGCCTCGTGCGCGGTGATGATACGGCAGATTGCCGGCTGGCACATGCCGTCGTCGAGCTCGATGCCGCGGCGGAGTGGTTCCAAGTCTCGATCGGTCAGTTGGCCATCCACGAGTGCCTGGTAGGTCTTGTAGACGTGCTTGCTGGGGTGCAGCAGGTCCTGAGACAGGTCGCCATCGGTTGTAAAGAGCAAAAGGCCCGTTGTGTCGCGGTCCAGGCGGCCCACCGGGAAGAGCCCCGGAAATCGGTCGCGGGGGACCAGGTCGGCCACGCAAGGGCGCTCCTGCGGGTCGCTCATGGTGGTGAGGTAGCCGGTCGGCTTGTAGAGCATCAGGTACACGGCGCCCTGGTCGAGCTTGACGGGCATGCCGTCGACCTCGATGTGATCGCGGTCGACATCGACCTTGGTGCCCAGTTCGGTCGCGACCTGGCCGTTGACGGTCACGCGGCCGGCGGTCATCAGGTCCTCCGAGCCGCGGCGGCTCGCCACGCCCGCGCGCGCCAAAAAACGCTGCAGGCGCATGGTGTGCGGATAGACGGGCTGGGCGTCGGGCGCCGGCGTGCCCGGGGCGCCGGCGATGCGCGTCTCCCCTACTTCGTTAGTCTTCGTCATGCAAATCCTCCGAGGTATCGCCGGTGGGCAGAAGCTCCTCGCCATCGGTAACCTCAACATCGGTATCAATCAGTTCGCGCTCTTCGTCCAGATCTTCGGCCTGCTCCTCGAGCGTGGACTGAATGCTGCGGCCGCTCAGGCGCTCGCGGATAAACTGACGCGACTGCTCGTCGGGGGCAAACTGCTCCAGGTCGGGCAGGTCGCGGGTGGAGCGCAAGCCGAACTTTTCCAAGAAGGCGTTGGTCGTGCCGTAGATGATGGCCTGACCGCGCTGGGGGTCGCGGCCGAGCTCGCGCACCAGGCCCTTGTCCACGAGCGACGCGATGACGCCGTCGGAGTTGACGCCGCGGATGCCCTTGACCACCTCGCGCGTGACGGGCTGGTGGTAAGCGATGACAGCCAGGGTCTCGAGCGCCGCCTGCGACAGCTTTTGCGTGTCCCAGCTCAGCACATAGGCCTCGACAACGTCGTGGTAGGCAGGGTGTGTAAACAGGCGCCAGCCGCCAGCGACCTCGCGCAGCTGAAAGCCGCGGTTGGCCTCCTCGTACTCAACCTTGAGCTCGGCCAAAAGCGACGCGCACTCGCCGGGGGCGATATCCAGTGCGCCGGCCAGCGCGGGCGCACTCACCGGGTCGCTTGACACCAGCAGCAGCGCCTCGAGGGCGCCTTTGAGGCTGTTTGCCTCTAGCGTGGAAAGGGTTGACATGGTTGCCGCTCCTATTCGGTGAGCTCGGGGCCCTCGCCGGGCACATATGCCTCGGCGCCCTCGACGCGGTTGATTTGAATAGTTCCAAAAATCTTGTCCTGGCTCAGGGTGAGCGAGCCGCGCTTGGCGAGCTCGAGCATGGCCAGGAAAGTGACGACGAGTTGCTCAGTGGTGGCCTCGCCGTCCAACAGCTCGCGGAAGGTGCAGGTTTGGTGCGCCATGGTAAAGCGGTCGACCGAGGCCACCGTCAGGTCGAGCGGCACGCGATGCGGTGCCACGTGCTCGGCCTCCAGCAGGAAGGTCTGGCGCTTGCCGTCCAGGTCGGCGCAGATGACGGCAAGGCCGCGCAGCGTGATGCCAGCCAGATAGTCGGGCATAAGGCCCAGGAACTCGGGGTCGGGGCCGGCCACGCGCGGATGCATGCGGCTCTCGGCCTGCATGCGCGCGCCAAGGGCCGCCGCCGCGCCCTTAAACTGCTTGTAGGCAATCAGGCGCTGGATCAGGACCTCGCGCAGGGCGTCGCCGTCGAGCGCGCTGAGTTCCTCGAGGTCTTCGTCGTCCTCGTCATCGTCGGCGGATTTGCTGGGGGCCTCCTGGGGCACCAGCGAGGCAGCCTTGATGTCCAAAAGGGTTGCCGCGACCAGCAAAAAGTCACTTGCGACGTCCAGGTCCAGCGCCTCGATGCGCTCGGCCTCGGCCAGGTATTGCTCTGCCACCTCGCTGATCGAGATGGCGCCGATATCTACTTTTTGGCGGGTTACCAGCTGCAGCAGCAGGTCGAACGGTCCGCTGTAGACCTGCGTCGACACGCGATACGACATCTTCGACCTCCTTTGACGGCGCCTTCACGGCGCGGTTTGGGTGCATGTTACGACCGTTTTGCACGGTCGACCTGTAAGTTTACCCTAGATGCCGGCGATTGCGAAGTTGAGCAGCTGCTCAGCAAGCGGATACACGGTAACGTCGAAATAGCGGCCAATCACGTCGATGCCGGTCCACATGGGCAGCAGGTACAGCACGATGATAAGGATCGGCATGGCGTACTGTTGCAGACGATAGTAGTTGGCAAGCGCCTTACCTTTGAGGAACGGCACGATGATCGACGAGCCGTCGAGCGGCGGGATCGGGATGAGGTTAAAGAACGCGAGCGACAGGTTGACCACGATAAAGGTGGCACCGAAGTTCATGATTTGGGACGCCACGGCAAAGGACATGCTGGTATAGAGGTTGCTGTACGTTGCGTGCATGAGAGCGGCCGCAAGGCATGCCAGCGCGATGTTCGATGCGGGACCGGCTGCGCTCACCAGAACCTCGTCGCGCTTGGGGTGCTTAAGGTTGTTGAGGTAGACGGGCACCGGCTTGGCAAAGGCGAACACCGGGCCGCCGGCCGCGAGCATAAGCAGCGGCAGGATGATGGTGCCAAACGGGTCGATATGGTTGAGCGGGTTGAGCGAGACACGGCCGTGCGAGCGGGCCGTCTTGTCGCCGAGTGCCCAGGCCGCGGCGGCGTGCGCGCTCTCGTGGATCACGATGCCGACGATGACGGCGACGGCGCTCGCGAGCAAGTTCATGAAGTAGCTGCTGGACATGGCGATCCCCTAGCGGACGCGGCGCGAGGCGCGCGTGAGCAGGTAGTCGGCCACAAACAGGATGACGGCCACGATGGCGTAATCCAGGCGGAACACGCCGCCAAAAGGCGATGTGATGACACCGTACCCGGCGATGGCGCTCGGCAGCGCGCGCGAAAGCTCTACGACAAAGTCCACGATCTGCAGCTTGGCGGTGAGGCCGCTAAAGCACAGCAGCACGGTCATCGCGCTCATAAAGATGCCGCAGATGCGACAAGCGATGGCGATGATGCTCATCGCCACGGCAGCGGCCTTACGAGAGTTCACGCGCGGTCTCCTCTTCGATCTGGGTGGAAAGCTCCAGCCATTCGTCCTCGAGCTTGGGCAGCTCTTGCTTAAGCCCGTTATATTCCCCCAGCGCGGCGTTGAACTTGTCCTGATCGGCATAAAGCTCCTCGCTCGCCATCAATTCCATAAGCTCGTCATAGCGGGCGCGCTTTTTGTCGAGCTCGGCCTCGATCTTCTTGAGCTGGTTGCGCACGCCCTTGAGCTTTTTGTTGAGCGCGGCGCGGGCCTGGGCCTCGGCGCGCTTTTGCTCCTTGGTCTTTTTGCCCTCGGCAGGCTTAGGCGCCGCGGCGGGGGTGTCGGCCTGGCCGGCGCTGGCTTTGGTGGACTTGGCCGCGGCAGGCACGCTCTCCGTGGACGCCTCGGCGGCGGCGCGGGCTGCGAGGTCTTCGCGCTTGTAGAGGTAGTAGTCGTAGTCGCCGTCGTAGACCGTGACCTTGCCGTCGCGGATATCGATCACGCGGTTGGCCACGGCGCGCACCAGGTGCTCGTCGTGGCTGATAAGCACGATGGTGCCGGGGAAGTTTTGCAGAGCGTTCTCGAGCATGTCCACCGAGTCGATGTCCAGGTGGTTGGTGGGCTCGTCCAGGCAAAGGAGCGCCTCGGGCGCCACGAGCATCTTGGCCAGGGCCAGACGCGCCTTTTCGCCGCCGGAGAGGACGCGGACCTGCTTTTCGATGGAATCGTTGTCGCTAAACAGGAAGGCGCCCAACAGGCTGCGCTGCTGCGGCACGGTCCACTTGGGCGTGACGGTGTCGATCTCTTGCAGGACGGTGTTGGACTCGGTCATGCCCTCGAGCGCGTGCTGGGCGTAGTAGGCGATGCCCACGTTGGTGCCCAGATCGCGGATGCCCGTGGTGGGCGGCTCAAGGCCGGCGAGGATCTTCATGAGGGTGGACTTGCCGGCACCGTTGGGTCCGACGAGCGCCACGTGCTCACCGCGGTACAGTTTGAGGTCGATGTCGCTGTAGATGTGCTTGTCGCCGTAAGACTTGGACACGCCCTCCAGGCCCACGACCATGTCGCCCGAGCGCGGCGGGTCCGGGAACTTAAAGTCGATGTGCTTGTGGCCCTCGGGCAGGATGACGAGCTCCTTTTTGATCTGCTCGATCTTGCGGATGCGCTCCTGGGCCTGAGCGGCCTTGGTGGGCTTATAGCGGAACTTGTCGACGAAGACCTGCATGTGGGCGATATCGCGCTCCTGGGCAGCACGCTTGGCGCGCATCTGTTCCAGGTTGTCCTCGCGCTGCTTAAGATAGCTGCTGTAGTTGCCGGTGTAGGTGGTCACGCGGCGGTTCTCGAGCGCGGCGACGTGGTCGACGCAGGCGTCCATGAAGGCACGGTCGTGGCTGACGATAAGCACGGCGCCGTCGTAGTTCGCGATAAAGCCGCGCAGCCACTGGACGCTTTCGAGGTCCAGGTGGTTGGTGGGCTCGTCCAGAAGCAGCAGGTCGGGGTGGCGCAGGAAGAGCTTCGCAAGCGCGATGCGCATCTGCCAGCCGCCCGAGAACTCGGAGCAGGGGCGCTCAAAGTCGGTGACCTTAAACCCGAGGCCGGACAGGATTTTGCGCGCGTTGCTCTCGAGCTCGTAGCCGCCCAGGTGCTCAAAGCGGTCCTGGACCTGGCCGTACTCGTTGAGGAGCGCGTCGACGTCCTTGCCCTGCTCGGAGAGCTCGGTGATTTGGGCCTGCAGTTCGTTGGCGCGCTCGCCCATGCGGCGGATTTCCTTGGCGGCGGCCATGACCTCGGCGAGGATGGTGGTGTCCTTGTGCTCCAGGTTGGTTTCCTGCTCTAGGTAGCCCACCTGGCAGTCCTTGGCGTACTGGACCTGGCCGGCGTCGGGGCTGTCGATGCCCATGATGATTTTGAGCATGGTGGTTTTGCCGGCTCCGTTGGGGCCCACGAGCGCGAAGCGCTCGCCGGGGTTGATCTGGAAGGACGCGCCGCTAAAGAGGACGCGCGCGCCGAAGCTTTTTTCGATCTTATCGACCAGGAGGATCATGGTGCCGCCTTTGACCTTGTGTGCCTATATGAAAAAAGGCCCCAACTTGCGTTGGAGCCTCATTCAATGCTCGGGTGGAGACGAGGGGGATCGAACCCCTGACCTCTTGACTGCCAGTCAAGCGCTCTCCCAGCTGAGCTACGCCCCCGTGCGAAGAAGTACTATACGGGAACTCGGACGGCGATGCAAGGGCAATTTTGGAAAATATTTTGCGGGCGGCGGCGAGGGAACGCAGCCCGGCCGCGGACGCAGGCGCGGGAACGGGCCGCGAGGCCCCGCGATGCCCTTTTCGCCCGCGGGGGCGCGCCCCGAGGGCGGCGGCGTTGCCGCCGCCCTCCTCTCCGGCGCCCTTGGGACATCTCGAATCCCGCGGACCGCCGTTTCTCGCATCCGCGGCGCGGTCCGCCATCCGCCCAACGGCCATCCCGCCGGCGCCGGGCCCATTATCGGGGCCAACCGCGCCCCCGCCCGCCCGGCGATCTCAAAACCATGCCGGTTTACGGGGCCAGGCCGGGAACCCCCGAGCATGCCGCAATCGGTAAAATCAAAACCGCAGGTAGACGACTTGCGAATTCCGCGAAATGCAGGGTATGGACGGCCTGTCCTGGTCCAGCCCCGTAATCCGACATAGTTTTGAAATGATACTTGTCAAACAGCACTAACAATTACGTGGATTTGAACCGGAAACGTTTATCAAAGCAATTTGGCAGGCATGTGAAGTGGGAACTTTGACAAAAAGAGGCCGGGCTATTTGCCCGGCCTCTTGATTCTCTGGTGGGCCCTCCGGGATTCGAACCCAGAACCCAGGGATTATGAGTCCCCTGCGCTAACCGTTGCGCCAAGAGCCCTTGTGATTAGTGGTTGCAAAGGCAATGGAGGACTTCCATGCAGAGTAGCGTTGCACCACGTCGTGAAATACTACCATGCACGAGACACCCGTTCAACGTACGATCTTGTCGACCAGGAGGATCATGGTGCCGCCTTTGACCTTGTGTGCCTATATAAAAAAAGGCCCCAACTTGCGTTGGAGCCTCATTCAATGCTCGGGTGGAGACGAGGGGGATCGAACCCCTGACCTCTTGACTGCCAGTCAAGCGCTCTCCCAGCTGAGCTACGCCCCCGTGCGAAGAAGTACTATACGGGAACTCCCCCGCCGATGCAAGGACAATTTCAGAAAAACTTTCGGCGGCGCGAGCGCGGATGCTGGACGGACTCAAGAATAAGAGGCCCGCGATGTCCGATCCGGCCCGCGGGTCACGCCCCGCGGGCGGCGGCGTGGCCGCCGCCCTACTTCCCGGCACCCGCCCGGCCGCCCCCGGGGAGCTCCCGCCACGAAACCGGCCCATCTACTACGTTTGGGCGGCATCCCCCGACCATGGCGTCTCGGCCAAAAATAAAACCGCAGGTAGACGGCCTGCGGTTTTCGCGAAATACGGGTCATGGTCGAGGGGTCGGAGTAAAACGTAGTAGATGGGCCGGTTCCGTGGCGGCGGCATCGCGCGCAGTCGGCCGAGGGCGCCCGGAAGTGAGCAGGGCACCCGTCTAACGACCGATTTCCAGCCAATTGCACAGCACGTTGGCTCGTAGCTCCATTTCCGCCGTCTTTTGCGCCCTGGTTTTGCACCTATAGCGCAATTCCAAACGTGAGCAAAGACTTCGCACGATCGCATCAAGCTGCTCGGCATCGTTAAGCATGTCGTGCGTAACCAGGAAGACGTCATACCCCATACTTTGCAGCGCCGTCATGCGTTTGGCATCGTGGTCGAGCACGGCGCCTGATCCGTGGATGACCTCTCCCTGAATCTCCACGATGCCTGCCTTCATTATGGTTGGATTCACGATCACGATATCTCCGTAGCAGACTTTTTGCCCTGCAATGCTCTGCGCCGATGCGGTAAGCGGTGTAAGGTCGTTGACGTAAACGCTTCTAAAGCCGGCACCGCCGCGAGAACAAGGAAGCGACAGCAATAAAATTCCTGCAACTTCGAGCGGAGAAGCGACTACACCCGTCACCAGCTGCGCGGCTTTGTAAAACTTTGTACCCCACTTTCTTTTTTTCATCTTATTGGCGTACTCATGAAGCTCGTGTAATTCGATGAGCGGCTTCCTCATCCAGAGCGAAGTGCCCTTTAGCTTTGTGACCTCATTCGTTTTCTTTTGTCCGTTGGGCCCCTTCGCATTTACCTGTTCTTTGACTTTTATGCGCGCGTAAACGCGTTTCCATTGTGGTTCTTCTTGGCTTTCATCGAGGTCAAAGAGGGATTCGGTGGTTGCACTCTCGGCAGCGTCTTTGGCTTTGTCTAGTTCCGCTTCTGCTGCGGCGGTAGGCTCAAAGACTGAGAACCATCCGCAGAATTCGTACATGGCAAGGACAAGATCGGTTGGAGACACAAAGCGCGCCATGGTAAATAGCGTCGCAAGTGGATTGGTAACCCTAAATCTCATCGCGGTATCCAGCGTACTGTCCACCCCAGAAGCATCATCACAGTGGATTGTTGTCCGTAATCCCGAATGGTAGTTAACGCCACCGGGCACTGTTGTGGTAATAATCGGGGTCTTGAGGACGTCGGTTACGAAAGGGGCTTGGGATAGAGCTCGCCAGCCGTCTTCGGAGTTAGGTAGGCGCGGGTAGAGGTCGCGCACCTGCGGTGGGCAGCGCCAGTAACGGAATGCGGTGTTTGCGCAGACGATATCGTCCATGAGGCCTCCCCTGGTATCGGCCGTAGGCCGTACGGATTGCGGGCAAGGCGATTATCTACGGGGCCGTCATGCGGGTAAGTACCGGAAGCAAACCAAATACTGACCAAAAGATGGACGGGTTGCGTCGAAAGTTAGCGAGAGAGATGAAACGCGCAGGTAGCGAAGCTGCTCGTTTGGTCCCTGTCTCCACAATTCTTAGTGCCATATACAAGGTTGGACAGGAAAACTACTGAATTCGCGATTTAAAAACGCGCAGGAAGTCAGTAAAAGAACCGCAGGCGGGCTATGCCGTTGTAGCAAAGTTCAATTGATTTTTGGTGTCAGTTTTGGTGTCAAAAAGAAAAAGGCCAGAAGCTTAACACCTCTGACCTGCGCTTTAGATGGTGGGCGATACAAGATTCGAACTTGTGACCCCATCCGTGTGAAGGATATGCTCTACCCCTGAGCCAATCGCCCGTCGCCTTTCGGCAAAAGAGATACTATCATAGCCGCGCGTGGTTTACCAAGAACTTTTTGCCCTCGATTTTAAATTCGTGGGTGCCAGTCAAGCAAAAGCGACAAAAGCAATCGGCAAACCCGCAGCTAAACCAGCATTTATCGCTTAATCCACGAAGTCTCGGGGCGGCAAATGAGTCGCGCGTTGTTGTAGGCCATATCGAGCGTGAGGCAGGTGCGCGCGGCGTAAAAGCCGTCCTCGCGCTGGATGGTCAGCGCCAGCTCGGGCTTGTCGCCAGTCAGGCACAGCGGCAAGAGCAGCTGGATCCGGCCGCCATAGAACTGCGGTACCGCGAGCGTGTAGTTGGCTGCTGCGCGACGGGCGGCCTCGACGACGGCGCCCTCAAAGGCGCGGCGCAGCAGCAGCGAGTTGCCCTCCCCCATCAGGCTGGCAGGGATGCGAGTCAGGTTCTCCTCGTCGCCCAGAATGTGGTCGATGTTGGAGCGGATGGGCGGGCGGTAGTCAAAGACCAGCTCGGAAGGGTCCTCGGCAAAGCGCACGCGGCACGGCAGGTACTCAAACGAGACCAGCATGGGGTCGCTCTCCTTAAAGAAGCCCTTCAAAAACCAGCGCTGGCGCGCGTCGGGCTTGGTGTTGGGCTCAAACAGGCCGTAGATGGTCTCGTAGCGACGCGTGTACAGGCCGGTATTGAACAGGCAGCGGTCATTGTCGAGCACCAGCGGCAGGTTGGACGGCCCGGTCTGGTCCAAGTCACGCTCGGTCAGGAACACCGCGCGGCTAAACGAAAACGACAGGTAGTTTTTGAGGATGCGGTTGCCGGGACCCCAGTCCTCGGGGTCGGCGAGGTCGACCAGGCGGTCGTAGCAGGGCTCGGGGCAAAACGCGAAGTCGTACACATTGCTGCACAGGGTGCTGGGGATCTCCATGTGGTGTCCAATCAATTTCATTGCTGTTGTGCGGATGCTTAGATTCTATACGCGCGACGGGTCGCCGGCACGCACATCGCAATTGCGCCTTAGCTCTTTGACGAGCTCGTCGCGGGAGCGGCTTCCGAATACGAGGTCGCGGATCCGAGCGAAGTGCGGGAAAACCGAGATCTGTCGACCAGACCCCGGTTTTACGCTTTCGCGACATGCTTTTTTAAATAGCAGATGTCTTGGGGCTGCTATGGCGGCCATGTAATTTGAAAAATGGAAGACCGATCAACAAACAGGGGTGCCGCGGCCAACGCCGGGGCACCCCGTCTCAGAACCTATATTGCTTTCCCCTAATCCTCTAAGTACTTAGAGCAATGCAAGGACAACAGCAACGACAATGCACGCGACACCTATCCCGAGCGGAAGTTGTGCCTTTTTCTCTTTGTCCTTAACAAGAAAAGCCTCGATTGCAGACGCAAGGACCAGAAATCCGCCGATAATCAGCAGGTCAAGCGCAACGAAACGGACGGTCGAAATATCGGAAGAGATCCCTCCGGCATTAACGTTCACGAGCGTAAAGATCGCGGCGAAGATGGCAAAGAGTGCCAGCACATTACCGTAAATACGAGATTCGATATTGGCAACTTCTTCCTTTTCGTCTTCAACCTTTTTGAGCTCTCCGGCATAGACGTCGGAATAGTCGGCGAGCCCATTAAAGTTAAGCTCATCGGAAAAGGCTCCATGGTAGGGATGGGCAACCGTGCCTTCGACGTGCTGGAATGCGACCTGCGCGATGCCCTTAGACTTATCGAGGGTAATGGTGCTGCCGCTTACGTTTGTAACACGATAGAACAGCCTAGTTCCATGACCGGGGAAATACAGCGGTGCATCCAAAGAAAGCCCCTGGCGAATGCGCGAATTGCGCAGAAGTACGCTAGCAGTCAGATTATTGGGTAGCGCGACACATTCAACGCAAGAGACAAAAGTCGAGTCTCCGGGGCCAAGCTCGACCTCGAACTGCTTGCTTTCATTAATGTAGAATCCGTCGGTGCGCAAGTCATACGTAACCTGGCCGATGTTCGAAGCATCGGCATTGAGCAGCACCTTGTTGTCGATAAGCTCTTGAATCTTAGTATCGCTCAAGTACATATGAACCACTTCCTTAGGACAACGAGTATAGCACTGAGGTATTGCACTGGTGGCTGTCCCCAAAGGGGACATAGGGGAAGTAAGTTCAACTTCTCTATTCGGCACGCACCCTTAAATAAACTCTCCCGTCTCAAGGTCTACGAAGTCCGCGAGCTTTATCTTTCCTGAGAAGCCGTTCCCCTTGTACTTTCCTGAATAGGTCTCAGAGTCGTACTCGAACGAAATGTTATACAGCTCGCCGCTCTTTGTCTTCCTGACTAGCCCGTTATCCAGCATATAACTCAGTATCCTCTTATGGCCTTCCCTGTCGTTGCCGTTTAGGTAAAAGCGGCAGACACCTTGTTTCGAGCCTTCCGCGATGAGAGTTTCGGGGCTAGAGTGCTTGGCAACCTAGTTAGAAGAGTTGCCATTCTCCATACACATCAGTTGAGCGGATACAATCCTTTAAGGGGAGAAATGAGCCAAGTGTTCCATGCTCAGTTACAGTATGTACTATGCCGACGACCTGACCCAAACCATTAAACACCGGGCCACCACTCATTCCATGGCGAAATGAGCAATTCGCATAACAAAGTGTGCCCTCTTCACTTGGTTCCCCAACCCTGAGCAAATCTCCGCTGTGTAGCTCAAAGCTGAATCTAGATTCGGAAAAATGGTGTTGGTAAGCAGAAATCCTGTCGCCCTTGGTAGGCAAATCCATATTTGATGGAAGAAGGGGAATGTTCTTTAAGATCGCAGGAGGAACATCTTGTAATATTGCGGCATCGCGTTTGTTATCCTGAACCACCTCATTTCCAAACCTAAAAATTGCAAGCGGCGTCTTATCTGAGCTGAATAATTTAATTTCCCTGCTATTTTTATCACGGGAAACGGCATCGCATATCACATGCCAGGCCGTAACAAGACCGTAGCCAGCCAAATAAAACCCGAGACCCTCAAATGAGTTTTGCTTGTCATCCTCTCCTTCTAGATATAGAAGCGAGTCTTGCTGAAGTGCAACTGGGAAAACAGGTGTGTCTTCTGGTTTCGTTTTATTGTACAGGCTGCCTAAACGCATAAGTGGACCCGATGTCCAGGGATCCTTAATAAGAGATTTGTAAAAATCAAGACTTCCGCGTAGAGACGCTTCAAACGACCCTCTTTCTGCATCGGTAAGCTTGGCAATGGTTTTACCGTAATAGCAGCCCATCGCGCCTTCAATGTCGCCATTGCTCAGTCGATGGAGTGTTGAGCGGAGTCGCCGATATTGCTCGCGTTTTATATTTGTCTTTTGATTGCAGACAACGCCCGTGACCAGTTGTCTTGAAAAACTGCAACTGTAAAACGATTTATCCTCGTTGAGCTCAAACGATTCGATTCCATGGAAGTTAGTGATTGCGTTTCGTAGCTTATTGGGCAACCTGAGCTTTCCACCTGAATAAAAATTTCGATAAAAGAAGTAAGAACTATTAAATGAGAACGTAAGATCATCGGCATATCGAGAGTATTGGTATCGATATTCTCGCGATAGGTGCATTAGCTGTTTATCCATACCGAGGCAAATCATGTTCGAAATAATAGGAGATGAGGGAGCGCCTTGAGGGAGTCCTTTCGGTGTCGCAACAATCCTTGAAATACAGAATGCAACTTCAGGGGTTAGACCTAGCTTCTTGGAAACAAGAAGCCCGTACACTCGTCTTGACGAGATAGAAGGAAAGAAGTCCTTAATATCCAGGCCAACAATTACTTGCGAGCCAATGTGATTTTCAGCATTTGTTTTTATTGACCGTCCTTTGACAAAACCATGGACACAAGGCAATGGCTTATAGCCTTTTTCAAGCTCAGAGGCGATGAGTCTTTGAGCCCTTTTTAAATCAGATCTTGGGATTAATAGTTCTCGATAGCCACCGTTTCTTTTTGGGACCAATCTATTTCTATATAGGTCATACATGGAAGTTGGATATACAAAGAGATCAAGCTTTTCCAAGGACAGGCCAAGAAACCCAGCCAGATCGCCTTTCGACTGAAGTTCGTTGAGCATCAGATTATCCTTAAAGTTAATAGCCGGTTCCTCCGTAGAGTCGTACCTGATAGACACGTAGCAGAATATAATGTGCAAACAAAGCACTTCCGATTGCGATGCGCAAACGCTAATTCGAACCGGCTATAGGGTCATTTTACCAGTCTTTAATTTTGCGCAAAGGCTGAACCGCGCTTTATAACTCCGCGATGGGGCAAGTATGATGTTGGCGCGCCTTCCGCGGTGTCGTCTGTGCAATGAGCCCCCTCGTGTCCTTTCAGGTGGAAACAGTAGCCTCCAGATTCCATCGTTGCTACAGTCTGAGTTTCCGTGCTCACGTGTTTGCCTTGGATTTCCATCCAGAATAGGCATTCAGACGATGTCGTCCTTGAAGATGAATATGAATGGAGAGAAGAAATCTTTCTTGTTTGTCATAGGGCGCTATCAATGTCGCGAATTGAACTTATAGCCGACATGTGCACCGCAAATGCTGAGAGATGATCTTCTTGGTGATGCGACGGCATGCTGCCAGTTGTAAGGTCATCGATTAGCGATAATCGGTGATTAGCAAATAGATGAGAAATCGATCACCGCACACTTCTGAAAAATTGGCACCTCAGCAGCGATATGCGGCACCAAAAAGTGCCATTCCCAGCAGTAATAACGATAAAGAGGCGGCGATCCAGTTGCTGTCGGCGGTCTTGGGGAGCGCCGCAGTGGTTGCGGTTGCGGTCTTGGGCCTGGGGGACGTGGACACCGTGGTCTTGGTTACTGTCGTTGTTGTCTTGGTTGGCGCGGCCGCGAGTTTCAGCGCGGGATTTGTCGTGGGCCCTGTGGTGGGCTCTCCGGCAGCGGGGTTAGCATCGCCGGGAGACTTGCCCGCGCTATCGCCCGGTACCTCGCCCCTGTCGGTCTCCCCCGCCGGTGGCGTGGCCACATCGGGCTCAACCACCACATGCGGTGCCACCGCACCGGAGGCATCCACCACGCTACCAGAACCAAAGACCCTGCCAGCAGGCGCCACAAAGCGCGCAGACACAAGCGACCCGCCCAAGCACGCAACGCCGCCATCGGCGCCGGTCGCATCAAGCCACGAGGCGTCGACGGAAAGCCGACAGCCAGTCGCACCATCGCCAAGGCCCGCATCTTGCAGATACACGCCGCAGGCGCGCACGCCCGCTCCGGACCCGGAGCCCGCGGCAATGACGCGCCCGCCGCCGCGCACGGCCATGTCGCCAGCAATCACGCCGGCCATGGCCTCGCCCGTGACGTTCGCCCCGTCCGCCCGGGCATCGACGGTGCAGCCGTCCACAACGAGCGCTCGCGAGACGTGGATCGCGCACTGCGAGCCCGATGCCGCCAGGGACCCGGTGCCGCTAAGCGTCAGGTCGCCCCACACCTCCATGCCGCACTGCGAGATGTCCGCATCGGGCGCCTGCGACTCGACCACCGAGTTCTGCCCCACAAGCGTCACGACCAGGTCGCCGTCGGCGCCGATGGCGTCGCCCGCGTAGCCGTCGAGCTCCAGATGGCCGGCATCGGTCCAGGCCCAACCGGGGCCCGAAACGCCCGGCTCGCAGTACGTCGCGCCCGCGATGAACGGGCTCTCCGCGCCCGCGGCATAGGAAGGCCCGCCCAGCAAGACGCATAGGCAGGCCATGGCAGCGATCGCGATGTGATGACGGCTGGTGTGGGACTCGGCGGCAAACATACCCGCTCCGATCTTCGCAGGAGCCAATAGGATGTGCACCAGAAAATGCCCTGGTAGCAGCACCTATTAGTTTAGCGAGATCGATGCGGGAGCAAAGAGAAATCGCGTGGGCAATGTCCACAATTAGGTGTAAATCGTTTTGCCAGCCGGTGAAAGGGAGAATCAGCTTCCGAATTCGCCCTTCACGTTTCTGATGATGTTGTTTGATAAATGGTTCCGATAGTCCATAAAAGATGGTTCATAATAGATTTAGATGAAAAACCTTCGGATTTGTAAGGCGGGGTCGCTGAGACGGTACCGCCTAGTTTTATCAGCGTGCGCCTAACGATCGAGATCACATTCTCCCTCGCGCGCGAAGAAGTCTTGCCCTGCGAAGACTATGATCGGTTGGACAGGCCCGGCGTATATCGCGTACTTCCGTAGTTTTTCTTCGGAATATCCGTATTAAAAATACGGGCAAATTGACCAATTTGCTAAGCTACTTTATCCTGTGTTTCAAATAGACTCAGAAAGCAGAGGAGCCGTGCCATGCTCAAGAAGTTTTCGGTTTCAAATTTCAAGTGCTTCAATAAGCGAATTACATTTGATCTATCCGATCCCGCCAACTATTCATTCAATCAACAGGTAATTCAGGATGGCATTAAGGCAAAGGGCATCATATATGGTGCGAATGGCAGTGGAAAGTCCAATTTCGCCCTCGCGATATTCGACATTGTTCTGCATCTGACCGACAAGGAAAAGCTGCTCAAAAAATACTCGCCATACCGGTGCCTTAATTCAAAGAGTTCAATTACAGAGTTTCAATACGATTTTGTCTTCGACAATATCGAGGTCGTATACCGCTACGGGAAAACCGACCCACAGACGCTTGTATACGAGAGTCTGTACATTGCTGGCGTGGAGGTCTTGAGCTACAGGTTCGACGCTCAAACGGGCCATGTTGACCTGCCGGGCGCCGAGTCCCTCTCGCTTTCTACCGATCTCCCCACTGAGTCCGACAGGCTGTCGCGTGTCAAATATGTCAAGAGCAATGCAATACTGCGAGATGAGCCGTCTGCCAGGGCGTTTAGAGCCTTCACCTCCTTTGCCGACAACATGCTCATGTTCTACTCGCTCGATGAGCGTGGATATCAGGGGCTTTCGGTTGGCTCGGATATCTTTACCCAGGGCATTATTCGCGAAGGAAAGATGGAGGACTTCCAAGAATTCTTGCGCCAGCAGGGAATCTCCCTGAACCTCGTATCCGTGGACGTGAATGGAGTTCCCGAGCTTTATTGCAGGTTCGAGGGCGGTACCGTTCCGTTTGCGTCGGTCGCCTCGACAGGCACCATGTCACTTGCTCTGTACTACTACTGGTATATCAAGATGAGCAAGGCTTCCTTGGTCTTTATCGATGAATTCGATGCCTTTTATCACTTTGAATTGTCCCGGTCGATCGTGGAGATGCTACGGGACCTTGAGGGTGTCCAGGTTTTCATTACGACGCACAACACGGACCTTTTGACGAACGACCTCATGCGCCCCGATGTCTATTTCATTCTCAAGGAGGGGGAGATTCGCTCGCTGGAAAAGCTAACACCCAAGGAGCTCAGATTGGCGCATAACCTCCAGAAGATGTTTAAGGCCGGTGCTTTCGATGGCTAGCCCGGTCACGCTCTTCATCGTTGAAGGAGAGTCGCGTGACCTGCGCTTTGCGGAGAAGATGAAGGATCTTTTTCTGAAAGGGAGAGATGACCTGAGGGTGATCTGTCTGCCAGCGGCGCAGAACATCTACATGCTTTACGAGCGGCTTGCAGAGGAGGACTTCGATCTGGATGTTGTGGAGGTACTGAGAGAAACGGTGCCTTCTGCTGCAAAATGTCTAGAGGGCGTGGAGAGGGATTCTGTTGATGAGGTCTTTCTCTTCTTTGACTACGACTCTCATCAGAACAATGCGCCTGGATGCGAGTCCGATGCCCTTGTGGAGGCGATGCTCCTCGCATTCGATAACGAGCACGAGAGCGGAAAGCTCTATATAAGCTACCCGATGGTCGAGGCACTGTACGATTATCGCGCAGGGCAGTGCCAGGCGCATTCAGGCTGTTTTGTTGACAACTCGGAAATCGCTCAATATAAAAATAAGTCGGGAGAGGGAAACGTTAACGTGGGGAAGCACATGGAGCTTCCCCAATGGAAAGAAGCAATCGCTGCCTTCGTATTGAGATGCAAGTGCCTGCTCGGTCTCGATGAGGTTTCATTTGAGACGTATCGAGAGCTGGTTACGGTCGATGCGATCTTCCGCGAGGAGAAAAGGATGCGGATCGAGGACGGTTCGGTGTTTGTGCTATCGGCTTTTCCAGAGTTTCTGCTCGACTATTTCGGTGATAAGTTCTTTAATTCCATGGCTCCGATGCGCCACCTTAAGTTCGATGATTGCCCCCGAGGAAATGGATGAGACGCAATTAATCTCGCGGGTACAGGTTCTCCTGTCTAAATTGTGAACTCGGCATAAGAAACGTTGTTGGCCATGCCCCGGACAGCATCCAGTCGATGATGTTCTCTTGCCTGATGCCGCCGCGACCTCCCACGTCAACGCGGTCGAGCGTGAGCGGGGTCTTCGGATAGTTGTTCCGAATCGCCTGCAGCGGCGCGAGCTCGGGAAAGTACCTCACTATCAGCTTCCCCCACTCCGACTTCGGGTTCACGCAGGTGATGTGGAACCCGTTAAGCCCAGCTTGGACAAGCTGTTAGGAGACTGGCATTTCGCCTGCGTCGATCTCGAGAGGATCGGCGACAAGGTTGCGAACAAGGACTGGAAAGGTCATTATGAGGGGTAAATAAGATGACAGACAACACGTATTCGGGAACTCTAAAATTCAAAGATGTTGATTTTGTCTTTGTGTTCGATGGCTCTGAGCTTGTTCTCATCCCGCCAAAAGAATGCAAGAATGACATTATGTGGGGTTGGCTAAAAAAAGAAATTTGCCCCGGTGTGTATACATCCGGCGACCCTTTGACTGTTGATGTGCCTTATCTTGACGGCTTCTGCAACGAGACAAGCAAGCGATTGATCTTTTTGACCAGGGAGGAATCGACTGTCGGAAGTCGAAATTCGACTCTGTATATCAACGTTGCTGGGTATCTGGAATGTAGCCCGAATACCAATGGTTTTTGCAGGATGACTCTATCCGGCAGGGCCTTGAATTACATTCATCCGGTTAATAGGGCATTCTCGCAGGTATTTGATTCTGACGACCTTACAGAAAAGGGAATCATCTCTATCAGGACAAATGGATTCGACAGAACTTCGACCGTGAAGAGAGCATTTCGCTTTGAGGGCAGAGATATCGCGGCGTATTTCTCAGTTGGGTGGACATGCAGTATGAAAATTAGTACTCCACCCATCACCCTTAATTCCAGCATGATTTTCGAGTTTGATGAAACGGACGATTACTGGTTTTTCTATCGCCTGTGGCATGCAGCAGAAGACTTCCTCAAATATCTGACATTCAGCAAAAACACACTAATTGAGGATTGCAGCCTGCAGGCTATGTACGACGACTCGCATTACCCCAGCACAGCTGAATTCAAGCTAGCGAGATCCTCAGAGCCATTTGATACCAAGCCTCTTGAAAAAGGTCGATATATTCAGCTGTCTTTGCTGGACCCGTATGAGATTAAAATGTTTGGAGCGATTGCAGACGGAGAAATCTACCTAAGGCATATTCCTGAAACATGCGAAAAGGGACATACGCTCGATGCATCGGACTTCGTGCTGACTTCCGCAGCATTTGAATGGGAATTTGACCAAGCGTATCCAAGCGGAGTTGTCAAATCAGAAGCTCGAGTGGCTGCTGAGCAACGAGCATCAGCTCAGATGGATGAATGCATTAACCAAAGCTCCGGAAAAGCTAAAAAGATATTGAAATATGCAAAGAAGAGCATCGGCTTTAGCAATCTGGAATCGAAGATAGTACAGGCTGGTCGAGATTTTCATGAAATGATTGGGGTATTTGGGGAAGGTCTATACAAAAGGAATGATGAGGAATTTTCCTACGAAGTCATTGGAAGCAGGCTGGCTGAGCAAAGAAATGACTTTGCCCATGGAAACATTGACAAGGATTTCAAAGGTGCTGCCATTCTTGATTTGCTGCTTCTACGCTATCTTGTCTATGCAATGCAGCTGAAGCGCATCGGTGTCTCAGCTGCAAATACTCGCAGAGCGATAAATGAGCTATTTGGCTTAATGTATTACCTCCCTGCAGAAGACGGTGACACAGAGACGGTGGCCAAGAACACTGAGATAAATGAGCCGAACAACGAAACCGAAGGCAATGCAGACGAAATCGTAGAGGCGGAATAGAATGGTTCCCGACTGCTGCGGAATGTACGGATTGCTGCCGTATCCTTAGTAATTAAAACTGTCCGTTCAGTAGTAGGGGCGCGCCGGCGTTAGCCGGTGCGCCCCTACTTTGGGAAACATAAAACTCGCTTTTAATCGGTTGCCTGCGTAGCTCAAAGCGGGAACAACCGCCATGACGATGCATGCGATACCGAGCAGCGGTGCGCGGCAGCTATAAGCGCTGCTCCTAGCAGGAATAGCGCTAATGAGGCGGCGATCCAGTTGCTGTCGGCGGTCTTGGGGAGCGTGGCGGTGGCGGCGCCGGCAGCCTTGGCCTTGGATGGCGTGGACACCGTGGTCCTGTTTCCTGTCGTTTTGGTTGTCGTGATCGTCTTGGGCGTCGCAGTCGCGGGCTTCAGGGCGGGATCCGTCGCGGACCCGGCACCGGGCTGCCCACCGGCAGGACCGGCGCCACCAGCCGGCTCGCCCGCGACACCGGGCACCTCGCGCCCGTCGGCCTCCCCCGCCGGAGGCGTGGCCGCATCGGGCTCAATCACCACATGCGGCGCCACCGCACCGGAGGCATCCACCACGCAGCCAGCACCAAAGGCTCCGCCAGCAGGCGTCACAAACCGCGCGGACACAAGCGACCCGCCCGTGCACGCAACACCGCCGTCGGCACCGGTCGCATCAAGCCACGATGCGTCGACGGAAAGACGACAGTCGGCCGCACCAACGCCAAGGCCCGCATCCTGCAGATACACGCCGTAAGCGCGCACGCCCGCTCCGGACCCGGCGCCCGCGGCAACGACGCGTCCGCCGCCGCGCACGGCCATGTCGCCTGCGATCACGCCGGCGACCGCCTCGTCCGTTACATCGGCCCCGCCTGCCCGGGCATCGACGGTGCAGCCGTCCACCACGAGCGCCTGTGACACGTGGATCCCGCACTGCGAGCCCGTCGCCGTCAGGGTCCCGGTGCCGCGAAGCGTCAGGTTGCCCCACACCTCCATGCCGCACAGCGTGATGTCCGCATCGGGCACATGTGATTCCGTCACGGAGTTTTGCCCGGTAAGCGTCAGGACCAGGTCGCCGTCGGCGCCGATGGCCTCGCCCGCGTAGCCGTTAAGCTCCAGGTGGCCGGCATCGGTCCACGCCCAGCCGGGGCCCGACACGCCCGGCTCGTAGTACGTCGCGCCCGCGATGATGAGGCTCTCCGCGCCCGCGGCATAAGAAGGCCCGCCCAGCAAAACGCATAGGCAGGCCATGACAACAATCGCAATGTAATGACGGCTGGTGTAGGACTCGGCAGCAAACATACCCGCTCCGATCTTCGCAGGAGCCAATAGAATGTGCACCAGAAAATGCCCTGGTAGCAGCAGTTATTAGTTTAGCGAGATCAAGCCGTAAACAAAGAAAATGTCCCTGAGCAGCGCCAATAATTAGGTGTAAATCGTTTTGCCAGTCGGTGAAAGGAGATTATGCCTAACATAATCGCGTAGGCCACCAAGAGCACGCCCTTTTTTCGCGTGTTTCATGACAATTTGGATGGATTTAAACAAACTTTCCGGTAAGGCCTCTTGCCCCATCATTCAGCACTGCACGTGGAAAGTCTTTACTGGAGTGCTTTTTTGACAGCGTCGTAATCCCATTTGAGTACACCATCTTTCCAGCATTTCATAGGAACATGATTTCCTTCGAATCTAACTTTTAAAGGACATTTCGACCTTGTGACGCGTGCGGAGTTGTACAGCACAACGATGTCGATGCCGGCCTGAACGGCTTTATCGCATTCGTATTTAATGAAGCTACGATAGTCGACGCTATGCGAACGAGCGCAGCTTGAAGTCCATGAATTATAGCTTCCACAGTGCTGACAGCTTCCTTTAGTTACGGAGTCGCTCGAGTCTCCAACGATAAGTACGAATCGTTTAGATCCATCCATTCTCTTTTTCAGAGAGCTCTTTATGCTGCATGGCAAACTGGAGTCGCGCGACTGCTGTAGGTCGTGAGCGTCCGGGAACGAAAGCTCCCAATAATTGCTGTCGTTCCATTTATGCAGCTGCTCGACCGCATCTCGATCACCGTCCCAGTCTGCGGCGATGTAGGTTCTTGTCCTATAAACCATCTTTCTCTCCAATCCTATTGTTCCAGGCCTCTGCATAACCGTTAACCTCGAATAACCTCATGCGTGCAGCGGTCTTCTTCGTTAACACGACATTAACGCCTTCCTTAAAATGATGCTTCGAAGCCCTCAGGGTGCAAAGCATGCAACGAAGAAGATCATCCTCTGAGGGTTTTCCGTTTTCGAACCTTGTTATTCCAGACCCCAACAACGGAAGTACGATTCGCCTGCCTGCATACATCCGATCGAGCTCGTCCCACATATTAAGCAAGCATTCCTCATACTGACCACGACGAAGATAAGCACGATTCACTTCATCCATATGGGTGAAGGCGAGCATGGCGAATCCGTCGCAATCCTTAATAGTGCCGAGAGGATAGCAAATTCGGCCATCCCCAGCCTTAAAGGGTTTCAGCAAACTCGGTTGCCTTTCTTCGACAGCCTGCTTGAGAGCGTTCCGGTCGGCATACTTCTCAATAAAAATGCCGTTAAGGGAATTTTTTGAAATTACCCTGTCGTCAACCTTAATGTCGAAATATTCATTGAACGGAATGACCTTAACGCCCTCAGTATAAAAAAGGTCGTCGACCACAATGTCTACGTCCATTCCGTTAATAACCAAATGTACTCCGTCTTTATTGTGATGGTATGTGACGATCGCTGCGAAGAAGGCCAGTAAGACAAATAGGATTACGAGCACAAAGAGCCTAAACGGGCATCCCGAATCTTTCGGAAGCAGGTCGATGAGAGACACGCCCGCAACTCCCATAATCGTCGAAATTGCACCAATGATTGCAAACGACCATTTAAAAGACTTTTTTACAAGCGACCATGTAACTATATGAATAATTTGTTTTAGCAAGCGAACTCTTCCACAGACGAAATTAAATGCTGATTCCATCTTAGCCTTTTCGCATTCATCTAGTTTGCCAATTTTCCTCATGTAGCCTGCTCATTTTTGTACCCCAAGAAGTAACAAATTGGTTTTAATACGATGGGATGCACCAGCAGCTGCTCATAGGCCCCTTCCATATTGCCGATATTCACTATTACTAAGTACTTCTAGAGCAATCTGAGGGTACGATCTGACGTTTTGAACTTTGGAGGGCTCACGCACCACTTGCAGCTGCCCGTCGCATGCCGCTAGCGAATGCCCTCGCGAGCAACCTTGAGCACCTTGCGTTTGATCGCTCCGAGTTTGCCGCGGACGCGCTGCTTAAGAGACGACTTGAAGTCGTACTTAGCCATCAGTCCCTCGATACCCATCCTTGAAGCAAAATCTGTCATAAACTCATCGCACTTCGCATACGGGGCAACCGATTTGACCAGGCTAGGATTGCCAGCAAGAACCTGTTCGATGGTCGCATCGCCACAGTCAATGGAGTTCGCAATTCCTTGAAAAGCTGCGATACCCTTATCGGTATTACAGATAACCGCAGAGACACCCTTAGAGTAGTCGACCTCAGGATGGATGCCCTGGAAACCCCAGAAGTCGCCGAGGGTGATGTCGGAGCCGCAACTTCTCTTGGCAGGACACATGAAACAAGAGGGCCTCAGCGACGCATTGGCCAGAAACGCTTTCATGTACCAGTCTTGATTGAAAATGGTGGACTCGCAAGACGAGAATGGGTCTTTCTCCGCTATGTACTCGTACATAGCGGAGTAAGACAACCATCCGGTTGTCTTACTCCGCATATTAACGTCACAGACGTTCGAATCGCGGAGCACATTCTTGTAGTCAATCCACTCCGACCATAGGCGCGGCGCCGGGACACCGTGGCAGATAACGTCAACGGTGAGGAGAAGGGCGCTCCCCCCCGTCTTTCCCAGATAGCGCTTGAGGCCCGCGACCTGGCACGCGGTACCAGCGAAGAGCACACGGCGACCCGAGCGGATTGCATCGCGAACCCCCGCGTAGACCTCCCTGCCTACGCGGCTCTGGACGTACTTGGAGCGCATGACACGATCGAGAGAGACAACGTCCTCGACCAGCACATGCTCGACGTGGCGGCAACCGTCGGCCCAGGCGGCTCCGCAGACAACACCGCCGCCCGCGATCACACTTTCTGCTAGGAGGCCAAAGATGCCGCCACTGGAGGAAGCCTCCAACAGCTCACTGGACTTGCCCTTGGCCCAGCGGATCCCGAGAGCTTCGTCGCACTTGCCCCCGCCAAGCGCGGGACATACCGAATCGCACGCATGGCACCCCAGACAGGCGCCTGCATCGATAACGGGATGTAGGAAGCCAAACTTATCCTCCTGCATGGAGATGCACGACTTGGGGCACTTCGCGGCACATGCACCACAGCCACAACAGGCTTCGCCGAGCTTGGATATCTTCATCTCGTCATAAGACACAGCGAACTCCTAACGAAGGAACGGCAGGCGAGCAGCGAGCATGTTCTTCTCGTCGGCATCGAGTACGAACGCCCACATAGCGGCCATGAACAGGACGGTGTAGACAGCACCCCAGCAGAGGAACAACGCCCATCCAGTGACGGGCACGAAGGCTGATCCCAGCAGGCATGCTGCGAGGACGCAAGCGGAGACCAACAGCACGGGAAGGTTGCGGCGCCAGTAGAAAACCATATCGAGCCCAATCCTCTTCTGGTAATACCAGTTCATAAAGAGGCCGTTGCCCAACGAAATGCTCAGAATGTAGGCGATGGCCGGAGCCCAATAACCCAGAACAGGTGACATAGCCCAAGTGAACACAACGTTGATGCCCGCCATGCAGAGATAAACGACGGAGCGAGCCTTGTGCTTGTTCTTGGCGCGCTGAATCTCGATTCCTGTGTTCTGACACAGGGGAATTCCCAGTGGCAGCGCCATGGCGCAGATAAGCCAGTAGGCGTCCATGAAGCCCTCGCCCGCCCACTTGGCAATGAAGAAGCGCCCGAGAAGGACGAATCCACAGTACACCCAGCAGAATAGGAACATCTGGTAGCGACCCACGCGCGTCATGAGTCGGGTGAGTTTAGTGTTGTCATCGCTTGTGGCTACGATACGATTGATCATTGGAACAAAGACATTCGACATCACCGTTGAAAGGGAAACGAAGACGCTACGAACTTGAATTGAAATTGCAAACACTGATACGGTGACGGCACTCGTAAGAGCGCCAAGTAACATATTTGGAACACTCTGGTTAACCAGTTCACAAATCTGATTACCAAATATCCACGCGCTGAACGCGGCAATCGAGAGGAAGAGAGACCCGTCAAAGTGGAAAACATCAAATCTCATGCCAAGCTTTAAGACTGCGAACCTGGCGTTCAGAACCAACAGTGTCAATGAAACTGCAAGCTGCGCCGTCGCAACGCCCGCCGCCCCCATCCCAAGATTGAGCAGCACGAAAGCCACGCCAGGAGTCGCCAAAGATGTGAACATCTGCCTCGACTGTTGAAACTTGAACTGTTCATGGGCAAGAATGTACGCATCGAAGACGGTTGAAAAAAGCGTCACGGCGACGTTGAACGACATTATCACCATGAGCTTACCCGCGAGTCCCACCTGGTTGTCCGTGAAACTATCTGAGAAAAATGTCCCAACATTAGCAGAAAAGAGTAGGCCCAGCGCAAGGGCCACAACACAGACCGCAATGTAAAGCATGAGATACATGCCGTTGAGCCTGCGAATGTCGCCCTCGCTACCCTTCGCTCGTTCCTGCGTATAGAAGCGGATGTAGGCCTCGGAAAAGCCGAAGGTTAGAAGTGTAAGCGAGAATACGAACGAGTTGGACGTCTGGTATACGCCGTAGTCAGCCTGGCCCACGAATGCCAGCAGCATGGGCGTATAGACGAGGTTGACCAGGTTCTTGACTATGATGTTTGCATAGCCGAGTATCGCACCGGTCTTACGTTGGCTAACCATGATAGACAATTTCTTTTCTCGATTTGCTGAACAGGGATCGATTAAGGAAAGAATCGAATTTTGCGCGTTCAATTCGAAGCTTATCCTCAACATCAAAGGATTTTGGCTCCCCGCTTTCGAGGTAATTCCAATTTGCTTCACGCCAATTACCTAGGCCAAGCTTCTCAGCCAAGGTATCGAACCGATCGCTCATGTCGAATTGCGAACCTGCGCGTTCGAACATCAGAAGCGGCTTACGATATAGGAGCGTAAAGATGCTTCCGTGGTAAGAATCAGTAGCAACAAGCGAGGAGTTCCTTATGAGGTAGATGAACTCAGAAGGTCCACAGGCAAAGAACCGAGGATCCCCCAGAAGATCTACGACCTCCAATCCCGCTCGTTTGCAATATTCGTCGAACATCGCAACCTTGGGAGAATCACTACCGAGAAAGTACTTCAGGGCATAGCGCCTAGGAAGTAAAACCGCAGGCGCTTCGGCGAGTTTATCCCAATCTGTAGCGTCAAGCATAAGGGTTGGATCGATCAAAACCTCCGCGTCCAACCCAGCGCATTCCTTAATCAATCTTGCGGCGTTCTTCTCCCTAACCGATATGAAATCAAACGCAGCGAGTCTTTCCCTGTATGCGCTTTTTTTCTCCATGGGCAGCTCAGGTGCAGAAATGCTAGCCGAGAGAGACACTTTCTTGACACTTTCGGCAAAACAAAGAAACATAGCACCATTGCTATCAGGAATGTAAGGGGACCAAATCTGATCGCTTCCCGCTACAAAAGCGTCGAAACCATCGGATTTTCTCGGCGGGAAATCCGGCAAAGAATAATTCGGCTCATATTTAATATGTTCCTCATCGAATCGAAGAAACGCTGAATGCCTCGCTCGTTTGGCCCCCCTCTTACCAGCGAAGCTATCGACAAGAAAAACTTTAACCTGGTGCTTTAAGCTGCAACGTGGCTCGCTTTGGCGAATCGTGCTCGCATCCGCTCCCCTTCTTTGAAGCAGCTCCTGAACAGCATAATTCTGCAGACGCTGACCATAATTGTCCCCAAAGGTAAAAGTAACAATTCCGACCTTCATATTACCAGTCACTCCTTAGAAAGGGCCGACGTACTCTGAGCAATGGACTTCCACCTTTCGACGAGCGCAAGCCCTATAAGCAAGAACAGCAAGGCATTATTTGCCCTCGTAAAACACTGAGTGTAGATTGTCGCAGTTGCCGCAAGCGCAACAAGGGAAAGATAAAGAACGTATGGTCTGCGCCCCCGACACCCGCAAGACACGCAGAAGACATAGAAAGCAAACAGGGCAATAAGGAACCAAACGCCCAGAAGGATGACCAGCGATCCAAAATCAGCTTGGCCGAAATGAGTAAACCCGCAGAAGGCGCCCTCGTGGAATGTTGCTGCGCCCAAACCGATACCAAAAAGCCAGCTTGACGCCAAATTTAAGGCATAACCGATTATTGCAATTCTTTCTCCACTGCCCACCGCATCGGTTCCTATCGAACTAGAGCTTTCCACAAGGTCAAATAACGACAGGACATTGTCATCAAAAAAGTTTGCGAACGATGAATTGCATATGTACAGCAAGAAGACAATTCCCAGCAGGACAGCAAGAAACATCAGGCCCTTGGCGATTCTCATGAAATTGATCGATGACAAACCTTCGGCATAGAAAAGCAGAAGAACGATGGGCATCAAGGCGAACAAAGCCTTGTTGTCGTTCAAGGCGGCAATACCAAGTGAGCTAGCAAGAACCGCCGCCGCGCAACAAACGACGGGGATTCGCAACTCCCCGCTTACATCCCGTATGCTGTTCAAATCAATGAGCAAAACGAAGCACGAGAACAACGCAACGGCATGGGTCGAAGCATACATGAAAAGACCTGAAATCAGGTCTTCATAGAAGGGAATTTGGCCCGTCATGGGGGCGGCCGCCATAAGAGAATATGGGTAATAGACCTGAATTAGGATAACTATACAGTTGACGGCATAGACAACGTTAAAGAAAACAATCCATCGCTGCTTGCCGAAATCCAGCAAATCTGACCCGTTGGTCTTCAGCATCACGATGAAGAGCGCATAGAAAAAGAAGGTCTGTATGGCTTTAAGGTTGTATGAGGTCTTACCGGGAACTATGCTCCCAGCAGAGTAACTCAAAACAAGGAGCATCGTAATTAGGCAGACGAGGAAAAGCAGCTTCTTCGGAATCTTCCAGCCACTGAAGATAAGGCGAACTCCAATGAGAAGAAAGATAACGTTATTTATGATTCCGGCCATACCAAGGTATTCAAGCAGAAAAACCTTAGCCATAATCAGACTGATTATCAGTGCATCTATCCCCGACCCTGTTTTTTTCTCAAGAATACTCATATGGCGTACTCTTGTTTTCGTTTCCGTGAATTTGCAGCCTCGATTTTTTTTCGCTCCCGACATGAATAGAAAATACGCAGCGGCAAAGAGAAGCAATTGTCTAGCCGGAATCTGTTGGTTCGGCATTGCCTCTCATTTTCGACGGCATTTTGCGCAGTCGGCCTGCTCGGTTTCGCCAAAGCAATGAATGCGTCATTGGTCGCGAGGGCCATCGCGCCCCCATCGTGATTAGCGCGGAACCCGTTCAACAACTCCAGCAACTTATCAGGCTCGTCGAGCAGCTGACACAGCTCCTGCTCCGAAGAAAGAACCTGGCCGCAATGCGTCATACTCACAAACTCAGCTATGTTACCGCTTGATGGACAAGTGATGATAAAAGCATTTGAGGCATATGCCTCCATGCAGGTGTACGAATACGTCTCTAGGCATTGAGACCAAAGTAAAGCAGCATCCACATTCTCGCGTCGCAGCTCGTCAATCATAGCATTGGGTTTTCCTGGTGAAAATTCGACGAAGACCCGTCTCATTCCGCTAGGTAAAGGCTTCGTCTCGTTGTTGAACACAACGAATTCATATTTTCCCTGGCCACGAAACGCGTCAACAAGGCGACACCAACAGTCCCAGCCTTTTATAGACTGTTGTTTCCCAAGATATGCAACTTTGATCGCATGATTGGGAGGAAGCATCTCCTTGTTGTCAAGATAAATCCCGACGTATCTTTGATGTGGAATTACCGTGCAATGCCCCTTTGCTTCCGGATGGAAAGATTGCACCATTCTTTCGACAACGCTTGAAGGGCAAGCAAATACTATGCGATGAAGCTCGTTGTGCAGAAACCTCCAGATGCAATCTTCACGAATAATGCTGTCAGCGTAATAGGCACATCCCGCGCATTGTGCGTCGCCCAATCTAGCAGATCCGCATAATTGAGTACCATCCTGTATCAAATTATAGTTTGTGCAGCACAGGTAGTAGTCATGCGCATATACGACCAGCTGGACCTTAGGATACGAAGATACTATGCCAGCAATCGATTCAAGGTTCCATCCCATGAAGTGATGGATGTAAATGCATCCTAGTTCATACTCGCCATCGAGCAAACGTCCTACCCTAGCCAAGAAAGCTTCAAGGCTGAAAACTCCTGCGAACTTACCATCGCATATCACACCGAATGAGTTGCTGAAAAGCCTCTTTACAAATTTAGAAGAACCGCCAATGGGAAATAAGGCAACATACTTGATGCCAGCGTCATTGGCAGCAACCTGATGACTCATAACGACCTTCGGCGTACCCGTACGGTCAATAAGATAGTTCGAAAGCGTTATGGCAATGAACAGTTTCTTCTTTTTCATTCGTTCGGCCCATCCTGCATGATGGCCCGCAATGTCGCATCAAGATATGCATACCCCCACAGTGAATCAGGTTCCAAGTAGGCACCTTCTCCCCACTCGTTCCAAGCGTTTAGAAAGACCACCTTCTTGTCTAAGTCGCGCCTACGGCGCACCTCGTCAATCGTGTCCGCAAGCCATCGTCCATATAGCTCAGGCGTGCTCCCGTGAAAAATCGTTCCTCTGTGATTCCTTCGGGCCGTGTTGTCCCACATGGGCATAACGGCGGGATAGACCTTCTTATCGCGGCTCCAAGTCGCATATCGCTTATTCTCGACCAAATCCGCATAGTCGTAGACGGTACCGCCGAAATCTTCGCGCAACGGACGCACCTGTTTGGTTATGTTGCGACAGTTGTGCTGCACCTGCTTGGGTTGGAACTCGCTCTCGGCATCAAAGCCAACTGCCGACCAATCAATGTTGGTATCACGCTCTTGCACGGCAATAAGATAGGGTTCTGAGCCGCATTCGTCCTTACAAATGCGGCGCCACTCAGAAATCACATGCTCCGGATCTCGAATAAGCGATGGGCGATACACGGATAGGACGGGCTTGCCGTCTATTCGGAGATATCGCTCATCGCTGAAATCATGGACAACATCCCTCATGAAGGCGGTGTAGTTCTCGGAACTCTGGGTGATCTCCATCAAGACATCGTTGCTCGTACCGCTGAATCGCTTTGTCCAGTTTTCATTCGCCCAGCAATAAAAGAAAGGCATGTCAAGGTTTGAGTCATCCAGAAACATATCTAAAGGTCCTTCGAGAAGTCTCTGACCACCATCGAACCAGTAGTAGTAAAAACAGAAAGCTCCTACGCCATAATTCTTCGCAAGCTCAATCTGCCTTTGCATATTGCATTTCAAGCGCAAATCGTAATAGCCGAGCTCGCCGGGCTTCCTTGGCTGATAATGCCCCGTGAACTGAGGGACGGCCTTGCAAACATTGTTCCACTCAGTGGTTCCTCGTCCCCACCAGGAGTCATTTTGAGCATTGGGGTGGAATTGCGTCAAATAATATGCCACCAACAGCACGTCCGACTTAGCCTCATCATGCCTTCGATAGCCGACGTAGCCCTCGGCACGCGCATCATAACTTTCTAGGACATACTCGGCGTAAGAGCTCAAAAGGTCATTATCAGCCACAATACGCAAGGAGCCCGCATCGGCTGCCGCTTCGCGTTCGAGAATACGCTCATAACGCCTGACTCTGAGGTTTTCTTTAAATTCAGCGCTCAACGGGAGTTTCCAAAACAAATCTTTAAGCTTCTCGTTGATTTGTCCGCAGTTAAAAAGATTCATCGACATTCACCATCACGTATTCCAGCCTCGAGAGAAGAACGACCCAAAGCTTCCGCGATCCGCTCGCTCGCATGTCCGTCGCCGTAGGGATTGGAGGCGCGGGACATGGCGACGTACTCCTCGTCGTCGCAAAGAAGCCTACTGAACTCGCGGTAGATGGCCTCCTCCTCGGTGCCGACGAGCTTCAGCGTGCCTGCTGCCACGCCCTCGGGACGCTCGGTGGTGTCGCGCATGACGAGCACGGGCTTGCCCAGGCTCGGGGCCTCCTCCTGGATGCCGCCCGAGTCGGTGAGGATGATGTGGCTGACGGCCATGAAGTTGTGGAAGTCGAGAACCTCGAGCGGGTCGATGATATGCAGCCGGTCGAAGCCGTCAAGCTCCTCGTGCGCCGCCTTACGGACGAGCGGGTTCATGTGGATGGGGTAGATCGCCTTGGTGTCGGGGTGCTCCTCCATCACGCGGCGGATGGCGCGAAACATGCGGTGCATGGGCTCGCCCAGGTTCTCGCGACGGTGCGCCGTGATGAGAATGAGGCGGGAGCCCTCCGCCCACTCGAGCTCGGGGTGGGTATAGCCATCGCGAACGGTGGTGCGAAGGGCGTCGATTCCCGTGTTGCCGGTGACCCAGATCTTCGACTCCGGCTTGCCCTCGTCCAGAAGGTTCTTCTTGCTGGCCTCAGTGGGGGCGAAATAGTACTCGCTCACGATGTCGACCGCCTGACGGTTGAACTCCTCCGGCCAGGGGCTGAAGATGTCGTGCGTGCGCAGGCCGGCCTCGACGTGCCCCACGGGGATCTGCAGGTAGAAGCACGCGAGCGTAGCGGCGAAGCTGGTCGTGGTATCGCCGTGTACGAGCACGACATCGGGCTTCTCGTCCTCGAGGACCGCCTTGAGCTTGAGCAGCACGTCGCACGTAACGTCGAACAGAGTCTGTCCCGGCTTCATGACGGCCAGGTCGTAGGCGGGTTTGACGTCGAACACGCGAAGCACCTGGTCCAGCATCTCACGGTGCTGACCGGTGACCGTCACAACAGTGTCGAACTCGTCGGGGCGCGCCCTCAGCTCGTTCACGAGCGGGCACATCTTAATGGCCTCCGGGCGAGTGCCGAAGACGAGCATAACTTTTTTCATATCAGCCTTTCAAAGCAAGTTGATAGCCGTCGAGAGTTTTCTCAGCAGCCTTCTCCCACGTGTATTCCGTAATTACCTTTCGGCCGAAAACCTCGTCGTAATTGACGGCGTAAGCCTCATCCAGCGCAGCCCTGATGGAGGAAGGGCTGCTGACATCGCAATAAAACGCGCTGTCACCGAAATAATCCCGCGTCGTTCCTTTGGGAGATACCACGATATTGCACCCCATAGCGGCTGCCTCCAGACTCACGAGGCCCGGCGTCTCGAACCAACTAGGCAACACGCTCACGCGGCATTCGCGGCACAGCTTGTAGATGTCTTCGTTGGGAATTTGCTCGATCCATTCCATGTTCGGATTGGCTTCTATCTCCGACACAACCTTGTTCGCATACTCGATATGCCCGGGAGACTTCTTTCCCACAAAGACGACCTTGTAATCCGACCCCTCCACCGCCTTGATTAGGTTGAGCTGGTTCTTGCGAATGTCGATGCGGCCGATGCAAACAATCCATCCACTGAATCGCTCGTATCCTGTTGATTCAACCTCTTTCGCGGCCTTAATGCTCGCGACGTCGACGGCGTTGGGGACGACCACATAGTTGTCGGTGCGAAAGCCGAGATGAGCCGCTATCTGGTCCATCTCGGTCTTTGCATTCGGCAGGAACACATCGCAGTTGTCCAATATCTCGAGCTGCATCTTTTGGAAGCTATGTGTCATAAGGTAGCGTGCACCCTCGCTGCGCTCCCCACGCAAGACGTACTTTCCGAAGGCCTTGAGGCGCTCCATTCCATCGACGCTAAGATGTTTTCCCAAAAAACCTCTCAGGCCGTTTGCTGCGCTTTTTTCGAAGCTGTCTGTCGGCCAGTAAATCGTGGAGAGCACGACAGGCTTTCCGGCCTCCTTGGCGTTTTTCGACTGGATGAAAGTTTCCTGGACCCGCGTGAGGTTGAACAAGTGGACCACATCGTATCCAGAAACATCGGGTCGCAAGTCCAAGGACAGGTCGACATCAATACCCTTTGATTCAAGGGCCTCCTTCGTCTTTACAAGTTGTGTCGTGTCACCGCCCGCTAGATCAAAAACGTTTTGGCGGGTCTGCATCAGTACTTTCACAGCTGCTCCATATTTGCTTTTTCAGAAGAGCCAAACAGGTATTCTTCAAGCTCATCCTCCCAGTCGGGCATGTGGAAGCCGACCGACTCAAGCTTGGACAGGTCGAGCGCGGAGTGGACCGGGCGCGGGGCGACGGGGCCGGCGGCGCTCGCGTAGTAGTCGGCGGTCGAAACCGGCACGACCCTGTCGCCGTTGCCGTTGGCGGCCTCGAAGACGGCGCGGGCGATGTCGGCCCAGGACTTCACGGCGCCGGAGCCGGTGCAGTCGTAGGTGCCGTAGGGGGCGCGGCTCCCCAGCACGTGGAAGATGGCCTGCGCCATGTCGCGCGTGAAGGTCAGGCGTCCCAGCTGGTCGTCCACGACGGTGACCTGCTCCAACTTGTCCTCCGGGTCGGCGACGCGGTCGGAGAGCGCCCTCATGGTCTTGACGAAGTTGTGCCCCTCGCCGATGACCCAGGAGCTGCGCATGATGTAGTGGCGCGGGCACCCGGCCACGGCGATGTCGCCGGCGGCCTTGGTCTGGCCGTAGACGGACAGCGGGCTGAGGGGCTCCTCCTCGTCGTGCACCTCGGCCGTGCCGTCGAAGACGTAGTCGGAGGACACGTGCACGAGGGTGATCCCGTGCCCGGCGCAGGTGCGGGCGAGGAGGGCCGGGCCGGTCGCGTTGGCCTTCCAGGCGGCCGCGCGGCCCTCGGGGGTCTCCGCTTTATCCACGGCCGTGTAGGCGCCGCAGTTGATCACGGTGCCGTAGAGCGACCAGTCGTACTGCGCGTAGGCGTCCGGGTCGGACATGTCGAAGGTGTCGATGTCGCAGAAGTCGAAGTCCTTCGCCACGCCGCGCTCCTCGGCCAGCGCGCGGACCGCGCGGCCCAGCTGCCCGTTGCAGCCGGTGACGAGGGTGCGCTTCGGCGCCATGGGGACGACGTCCTTCAGCATCGGGTGGTTTTTGTCCGCCTCGGAGACGGTGGCCTGCTCGAGCGGGATGGGCCACTGGATGTTAAGCTCGGGGTCGGCGAGGTTCACGAAGGTGTAGGTCCTCTTGAGCTCCAGCGACCAGTGGGCGTCCACCAGGTAGGTGTAGGCGGTGCCGTCCTCGAGCGCCTGGAAGGAGTTGCCCACGCCGCGCGGGACGTAGATGGCCCTGGAGGGGTCCAGGACTGTCGTGTAGACCTTGCCGTAGGTGACGCTGCCCTCGCGCAGGTCCACCCAGGCGCCGAATACCGAGCCGCGGGCCACGGAGATGAACTTGTCCCAGGGCTCGGCGTGGATGCCGCGGGTGACGCCGCGGCTGTCGTTGTAGGAGATGTTGTTCTGGACGACCTTGAGGTCCGGGATGCCCAGGGCGGTCATCTTGGCGCGCTGCCAGTTCTCCTTGAACCAGCCGCGCGAGTCGCCGTGGACGGCGAGGTCGACGACCTTCAGGCCCCCGATGCCGGTCTCCGTGACGGAGAGGTCCTTCTCGAATGCGATGTCTGCCATGCTAGTCTCCCCTACTGGCCCTGGGCCCTATACCTGGCCTCGGTGGCCTCCTTGGCCGGGCGCCACCAGGCCTCGTTCTCCACGTACCAGTCGATGGTGGCCCTGAGCCCCTCGGCGAAGTCGGTGTGGGCCGGCCTCCAGCCGAGCTCGCGCTGCAGCTTCGTGCTGTCGATGGCGTAGCGGCGGTCGTGGCCGGGGCGATCGGCGACCCAGTCGAAGTCCTCGGGGTCCTTTCCCATCGCCTCGAGGATCATGCGCAGGACGGTGATGTTGTTCCTCTCGCCGTCGGCTCCGATGAGGTAGGTCTCCCCCATGCGCCCCTTCGTGAGGATGTCCCAGACGGCGCTGGAGTGGTCCTCGGTGTGGATCCAGTCGCGGACGTTCTCGCCGCGGCCGTAGAGCTTGGGGCGCACGCCGTCGACGATGTTGGTGATCTGCCTGGGGATGAACTTCTCCACGTGCTGGTAGGGGCCGTAGTTGTTGGAGCAGTTGGAGATCGTGGTGCGCAGGCCGTAGGTGCGGGTCCAGGCGCGGACCAGCATGTCGGAGGACGCCTTGGTGCTCGAGTACGGGCTGCTCGGGTGATACGGCGTCTCCTCGGTGAACTTGGCGGGGTCGTCGAGCGCCAGGTCGCCGTAGACCTCGTCGGTGGACACGTGGTGGTAGCGGACGCCGTATTTCCTCACGGCCTCCAGCAGGCGGAAGGTTCCCTCGACGTTCGTGCGCAGGAAGGGCTCGGGGTCGGCGATGGAGTTGTCGTTGTGGGACTCCGCGGCGTAGTGCACGATGGCGTCGTGGCCCGGGACGATGCGGTCCAGGAGCTCCGCGTCGCAGATGTCGCCCACGACGAGCTCCACGCGGTCGGAGGGCAGGCCCGCGATGTTCTCGGGGTTGCCGGCGTAGGTCAGCTTGTCCAGGACGGTGACGTGCACCCCGGGGTGGTTGTTGACCACGTAGTGCACGAAGTTGCTGCCGATGAAGCCGCAGCCGCCAGTGACGATGATATTCTTGGGTTCGAAAATCTCAGACATGAGGGGTTCCTCCTAGTACTCGCGCGGGCTGTTGACGATCTCGCCGGCGGCGACCTTCTTGAGGTGCTGCCCGTAGACCGACTTGCCGTAGGCCTCGGCGGCCTGCTTGAGCCCCTCGGTCGTGATCCAGCCGTTCTCCCAGGCGATCTCCTCGGGGACGGACACGGGCAGGTCCTGGGAGTGCTCCACGGCGCGGACGAACTCCGCGGCCTCGTGCAGGCTCTCCATGGTGCCGGTGTCCAGCCACGCGTAGCCGCGGCCCAGGGTGACCACGGAGAGCGTCCCCTCCTCCAGGTACATCCGGTTGAGGTCGGTGATCTCCAGCTCGCCGCGGGCCGACGGCTCGACCTCATGCGCCTTGGCGGCCACGTCGCCCGGGTAGAAGTACAGGCCGGTGACGGCGTAGGAGCTCTTGGGCTCCGCTGGCTTCTCCTCGATGGAGACGGCACGGCCCTCCCCGTCGAACTCCACGACACCGAAGCGCTCGGGGTCGTCAACGTGGTAGCCGAAGACCGTGGCGCGGCCCGACTCGGCGTTCCGGGCGGCGCGCGTCAGGTGGCGCGACAGGCCGTTGCCGTAGAAGATGTTGTCGCCGAGCACCAGCGCGCACGGCTCGCCGGCGATGAACTCCTCGCCGATGGTGAAGGCCTGCGCGAGGCCGTCGGGGCTCGGCTGCTCGGCGTAGGAGAGGCTCACGCCGAAGCGGGAGCCGTCCCCGAGCAGGCGCTCGAAGTTGGGCAGGTCGGTCGGCGTGGAGATGACCAGGATGTCCCGGATGCCCGCCAGCATGAGGGTGCTAAGCGGGTAGTAGATCATGGGCTTGTCGTAGACCGGCAGCAGCTGCTTGGAGGTCACGAGCGTGAGCGGGTACAGGCGCGTGCCGGACCCGCCGGCGAGGATAATGCCTTTCACTGGTTATCTCCTTCCGAGGAAAAGGTCTTCGTAGCTGTCAGTGATGGACCGCCACGAATACCGGTCGCGGATAACGGAAGTCGATGCCGTATCGAGCTCCTCGATCGACTTCCAATCCATCACGTCGGCGCTATTGATAAGTTCAGCCAAGTCTCCGGATTCCTTGCTCCAATACAGGGCCGAGTCCTCAGCGACCTCGCGGTTGAAACCGACGTCGAGAAGGAGGTTGAGGCGCGTGGACGCCAGCGCCTCCAGGAGGCTCGGATTGGTACCCCCGACCTCATGGCCGTGGAAGTAGCCGTAAGCCTGCTCACGGATCTTCTTCAGGAGCTCCTGGTCGTAGACGGTCCCGACGAACTTGATGCGTGGGTCGGACTTGAAGTGCGTCTTCCGCTCGAGCTCCGCGAGGAAGGAGTCGTCCACTCCCGTCACGAGCGCGAAATCCCGCTTGGAGTCGGAAGCCATGAACTCCCGGATCATGGTCTCGTAGTTGTTCTCAGGCACGAAGCGTCCCACGACCAGGTAGTAGCCGAAAGGCTCGAGGCCCTTCTCGGAGAGCCATCCAGTGAACTTGGGGTCGTCGTCCGCGAGCGCTGAGTGCCTGATGTCGGCCCCGTAGGCGATGAAGGTCGTCTCGGGGTGCAGGTCGACATACTCCCCTCGAATGTACTTCTCGATGTTCTTGGAGTCGCACACCATCAGGTCGGCGTGCTTGACCATCCCGCGCTCCGAGACTTTCCAGTACCTGCGGACGGGCGCGCTCCACTTGGCGCGCTTCCACTCGTGGCCGTCGGGGTTCACGAAGACCTTGCCACCAAGGGCGTGGATCCTCTTTACGTACTTTCCAAAAAACGGTCCGATGCGACAGGCCAGCACGTAGACGATGGGATGCTCGACACGGTTATTCTCGATATAGGCGGTGCACCACTTGAGGGCGTCTATGTCGTAGAAGATCGCCCTAGCGGCTCCGACGGGCCTGCGTAGTACCTTGAAGCAATGCGCTCCGTTGTGCTCGAACTCGCCGACCTCCTCGGCGGAGTCCACAGCGCACGCCACGTGGTACTTGATGTCGGGCAATACCTGATTCTCGGTCAGTTTCTCCACGAACGTCTCGTAGCCGCCGTAGTTTGCCGGAATTCCCTTGGATCCGATGATGAAAACATGCTGCATTAGTACGCATCGCTCCCGTTAAAGACCTCAAGAACCGTTAGGAGGATGATCTTGAAGTCCGTGATGACTCCGCGCTTGGCTATGTATTCGAGGTCCCGGCGGACCATGCCGTCGAAACCGGTGGAGTTGCGCTCCGTAACCTGCCAGAGCCCCGTAATACCTGGTTTCACTGCTAGCCTCTGCAGGTCGTACTCGGTGTACTCAGCTACCTCATTCGGCAGCGGCGGGCGCGGGCCGACGACGGACATCTGACCCAGAAACACGTTCAGGAACTGCGGGAACTCGTCAATGGAGTGCTTGCGGATGAACTTGCCGATCCTGGTGACGCGCGTGTCCTCCTTCATCTTGAACATGGCACCGGGGATCTCGTTCTGCTCCTTGAGATCTGCCAGGCGCTCGTCGGCGTCCTTGTACATGGAGCGGAACTTCCACATGCGGAAGGTGGACAGGCTGCCATCGCGGTGGGTCTGGCCCACGCGGATCTGGCTGTAGAAGGGGTTGCCCTCGCTCTCAAGGCGAATGGCCGCGGCAAGCACAAGGCTGGGTACGGCGATGACGGCCAGCACGCAGCCGCTAAACGCGATGTCGAATGTGCGCTTGACGGCCCGGTAGGCCAGGCGCGAGCGATCCCAGTCCATGATGGATTGCATGGCCTTGTAGCGGCCAGCACCCTCATGTCGGTCCATGGCCTGAGCAATCAGTGCGGCCCCCACGGGCGCATCCGTTGTAAATTGAGTTTTATCTGACACGTTTTCTTCCAAGATTTCGTCCGCGGGTCGGGGATCCTCCCTGTCCTTTGCGGAAATCGCCAGCAGCTAGGCGATCGCCTTTTTAAGGTTTCGCATTACACGCTGCTCCGCCGAAAGCACGGCAAGACCAACGCGTGTAGTCACGCGCCGGCCGCACAGATCGAGCTCCAAATAAGCAGTGCTCTTGCGTCTGTTAATGGTTTTGATGAGGCCTTCGCGGCCCAGCAGCGGACCTGCCGTCACTACGACCTGGTCGCCGTCCTTTAGGGCCTCGCTCATGGGCACTACGCGGTCTCCCCTGTGCGTAAAACTGTCAATAAGCTGGACCTCTTCTTTTGCCAGCGGCACAAACTGACCGTCCTGGGATAGCACCCGGGCAAAGTCGTCCATGCGTAGCAAGTACTGTTGCACGGTGCGGGGATCTGACGTGTCGCAGATAAGGTAACCGGGAAAGAGCGGCTTGATCGTATTGACCCATTCGCCGTGAAGCTTGATCTCGGTTTGAAATTGGGGATAAAGGAGCTCCTGCATGGCACTAGCCGGCACCATACGCTCGATGCGCTCGCGCATTACGTCTTCTCGACCGTTAATGACCTGGATCACATACCACACGAGCACCACCCCCTTGCTGTCTTACGTGCGGCTCACGGGGTTTGGGTATGGCTTCGCCAGGGCGCTTGTGCGAGAAGGCGCTCCATATTCAAACCCTGAGCCCAGTTAGACAAGCACGTGGCTCTGCCCCACCGTGAACGGTATGTATAAGTGCAGTTGCTAGAGACGCGGACGTGTATCGCAAAATGAACGCGTCTCCAGCTGGCTGCGAGCGGCCCAGTCAAGCGGGTACAAAACTGGAACGCACGCAAACAGCTGCAGTACTGCTACGCTTTAGCATGCAAACAATAGTTATTTACACCTAAGAATTAATTCGATGCAAAAAAAGTTGCATGACTTCTTTATTGGAGCTCGTGGTGTTTCTGGCACCGCCGTTACGGCCGGATGCTGATCGACCCTGCGCTACGTGGCCTATTGGAACCGTGAGCACAGTTGAACTCATGTAACGTTAGGTATCCTAGCACAAGCTGTTAGCGAAACTGATTTGGGCTGCGTTGGACAACATATCGTTCATTTAACGTGCTAAAGGGGGTTGTTTTGGGATGTTGTTCACGTTGACGCAGGTTATTGGGACGCAAACAGTAATTAGAGTCGTTCCTGAAGCCCAAATGGAGCAGCGAGCTTCACTGGTAATTGCGATTGGATAACAAACTATGTACACACATGGGAAATAAATTGTGCAACTTTTTGTTGGTGTGGGTATCGGTTTGTGTAGCGAGGTATTTTGACATGAAAAAAGGCCTTCGGTATCCCGAAGGCCTTTGAATTCACGATGGTGGAGACGAGGGGGATCGAACCCCTGACCTCTTGACTGCCAGTCAAGCGCTCTCCCAGCTGAGCTACGCCCCCGTGACGTGAAGATACTATAGGGGAAGTTGGCACGGCGTGCAAGGACTATTTTGGGTTAGATTCTAAATGCCTATTGATATAGGTAAGCGATGGCGGTGCCGGCGTGGACTTGGATCGTGGCTGTTGACCTGACGACGTTGCTGATGCCCGTGTCGGCCAACAAGCCCAGGGGGCTGTGATCTAGCTCCCATTCTAGGCCGTGTTCGCTTACCTCGGTGTTGGGGGCTATGGCGATGATGGAGAACGTCTTGCCTTCGGCACCCTCGATGGCCCACAATTCGCCCGCGCGAAGAATACGGGCGACCACCTTGTCTTCGGCAATCCAGATAGGGGCATCCTCGTAGCCTGCGAGCAGCCCCAGTACGGAAAGCGCAATGTCCGGGCGGCCGCCGGTGGCGCAGGTCGCAACCACTTCGGCACCCGGCCAGCGACGACGGACCGAATCGAGCGCCAGCGCCAGATCGGTATAGTCCTTGTACGGGTCATGGCGCTCCACCTCAAAGTCAGTTGCAGCATCGACCAACGCGCGACCCGCGTCGCTCACCGTATCGGCATCTCCTACATACACATCGCAGCCCAGACCGGCGCCCAGAAGCGCGTCGAGCCCGCGGTCCACTGCGACAACGTGGTCGCACTCCCCCGCCAGCCGACTTAGCAAATCCTCGCTCGCCACCACGGGCGAGCCGCAGACCACCAATACCTTGAAAGCCACAGCTCTCGCCTATCCCTCAAACGAAAGCACGCTGGCCAGATCCAGGTCCTCATAGCTATCGATAAAAATGTCGCAGTTGTCGCGAACCTCGTCGCGCTTCATGCGGCCGTGCGAGTCATAGATGCCTACGCGTTTAAAGCCGGCGGTACCAGAGCTCTTAAGGCCAAAGACGGCGTCCTCGAACACCCACGCGCGCTCAAACTTGAGCCCATGACGCTCTTCCAGACGACTCAGCGCCAGCTCGTACACATCGGGGAACTGCTTGGAGCGTCCTGCCTCGCCCGTCGTGGTAATAAACTCCATATAGCGATCAAGGCCAGCAGCCGCAAGGGCAGACTGCACCAGTTCGGCCGGCGTGGACGTGGCCACGCACATGGCAATGCCCACCGCCTTCGCCTGCTCCAGAAACGCGAGGAGCCCCTCGCGCGGCAGCACCTTGGAGTACCCATCAATCAAAATCTCGCACAGCTCGCGGTAGACCTCCTCGCCATTCGCGCCAATGCCCCACGTGTCGTGGTAGGCCTGGCACTCGTCCTCCAGCGAAAGGTGCTCAAACTGGGCAAAATCGTCGACCGTTACATCAATGCCATGACGGCGCAATAACTCGGTCTGCGCATGGCCCCAGACGGGGGAGCTATTAACCAGTGTTCCGTCGCAATCGAAAATAAAAGCAACACTTGGAGCAGCGATGTGGTTCATAAACGAGCCTTTCGATGTCAAATGGTAAACAACCTGCTAAAAACGTTTTACCAAACGTCAGCCTATCAGTTTTGAAACCCTAATTGGTAAAACTGTCAAGAGTTTTACCACGGCAATTCTGCCAGTGGTATAAACATGGCGCTTACCGATTAAACGCGCCCGCAAATCCACTTTCGTCCATAAAACTAACGCACAGGTGTTATCGTAGTTTCTGCCGAAAGTTCCACCGAGCACGCGAGGTGGAACGAATCATAGAACTATCGCCGTCCCTTCGATTCGTGCAGCCTTGGACCTTTCGCATCTAGTCACCAAGGCAACACGCTGCCGCGTCATGATGGGATCAAACGTGAGCGATACAAAGCTAAAGCCAGCAACCAAAAAGCCCGCTACTCGTAAAGCCGCCCCGCACGCACCGGAGCTCTCCAAGGACGATGTCTACCTGTTTGGCATTGGAATGTGGGAGCGCAGCTGGGAAAAGATGGGCGCTCACCCCGACACGCAGAACCGTACGCGTGGCTGGCGCTTTTGCGTTTGGGCGCCCGACGTAAAGAGCGTCCATGTCATTGGCGAATTTAACGACTGGGACGAGGGAGCCAACCCGCTGGTGCCCATGCATACAAGCGCTATTTGGGAAGGCTTTATTCCTGGCGCCGAGCAAGGCCAGCTCTATAAGTACCTTATCGAGACCAACGAGGGCGAAAAGCTCTATAAGGCCGACCCGTATGCCTTTAAGGCTGAATGCCCTCCGGGTACCGCCAGCGTGCTGTGGACCCTCGATGGCTACAAGTGGAACGACGCCACGTGGCTCAAGCGCCGCACCGACCACAACCACATGTCGCAGCCGCTCAACATTTACGAGGTGCATATTGGTTCGTGGAAGCGGCACGGCGCCGCGCCGCAGGGCGAGCCGGACGAGTACGGCAACTACCCCGGCCCCATGGATCCCTTCCCCGCGCAGCGCGGCGAGTTCTACACCTACGACGACCTGTCGGTGGAGCTCGTGGATTACGTGCGCGACATGGGGTACACGCATATCGAGGTCATGCCGCTCATGGAGCATCCCTTCGACGGCTCCTGGGGCTACCAGACGACCGGCTACTACGCCGCCACGTCGCGCTACGGCAACCCACAGCAGCTCATGCACTTTATCGATGCGTGCCATGAGGCGGGCATCGGCGTGATCATGGACTGGGTACCCGGCGGTTTTTGCGCCGACTCCCACGGCCTTGCCACCTTTAACGGCCACATGCTGTTTGAGCACGAGATTCACCCCAACTGGGGCACGCACAAGTTCGACTTCGCCCGCGGCGAGGTCCGCTCCTTCCTGGTCTCCAACGTGCTGTACTGGCTCGAGAACTTCCACGTTGACGGCATTCGCATGGACGGCGTGTCCAGCATGCTGTACCTCAACTTTGGCATCGACGACCCCGGCCAAAAGAAGTTCAACAAGTACGGTACCGAGGAGGACCTGGACGCCAGCGCGTTTATCCGCCAGGTCAACTGCGCTGTAGAGGCGCACTACCCCGACGTGATGATGATGGCCGAGGAGTCCACCGCGTGGCCGCTCGTGACCTATCCGCCGCAGGACGGCGGCCTGGGCTTCCACTACAAGTGGGACATGGGCTGGATGAACGACACCCTGCACTACATGCAGACCGATTTTCCGTGGCGCCCCGGCAACCACGGCCTGCTCACGTTCTCCATCATGTATGCCTTTACCGAGAACTTTATCTGTCCGCTGAGCCACGACGAGGTCGTGCACGGCAAGTGCTCGCTGATCGGCCGCATGCCGGGCGACTGGTGGCGCCAGTTTGCCGGTCTGCGCACGCTGGCCTTCTACCAGATGACGCATCCCGGTGCCAAGCTCAACTTTATGGGCAACGAAATCGGCCAGTTTATTGAGTGGCGCTACTACGAGTCCATCCAGTGGTTCCTGACCGAGGAGTACGAGACCCACCGTCATCATCAGGCGTTTATCAAGGCGCTCAACCACCTGTACACCTCCGAGCCCGCCCTGTACGAGCGCGGCTACACCGACGACGGCTTTACCTGGATCGATGCGGACAACTCCAAGCAGTCCATTGTGAGCTTTGTGCGCCAGGGCGAGGACATCGACAACGACCTGGTGATCCTGATCAACTTTGACCCGGCGAGCTATGAGAGCTTCCGCGTGGGCGTGCCGCGCGAGGGTGACTGGGAGGTCATTTTCGACTCCGACCGTCCCGAGTTTGGCGGCAGCGGCTATGCCGGCGAGGAGCCCTACACCTGCTCGAGCGAGCCCTATCCCTGGAACGGGCAGATGGACTCCATCGAGATTAAGGTGCCCGGTCTGGCTGGCGTGGTGCTTAAGCGCCGCGGTCCCAGCAGCTACAAGCCGCCGGTGGTCGAAGAGCCCAAGAAGGCGACGCGCAAGCGCACGTCCTCGGTGAAGCCCAAGCCCGCGGCCGCTAAGAAGGCTCCGGCTAAGGCAAAGGCCAAGGCCGCCGCAAAGCCCGCTGCTAAGGCTACCGCGGCCAAGAAGCCGGCTGCCAAAAAAGCCGCTACCAAGGCCAAGTCTGCTTCTGTTAAGCCGTCTGCCAAGGATGCGTAACAAAGCCGTTACAGCTGTAATTGCCCGCCCCGACAGGGCGTAGGATACAAGTCATAACCGTTCCGGGAGAATCATCCCCGGGGGAAAGGAACGTATGAATAAGATCTTCGACAACAAGCAGGAGTTTACCGAGCTCTATCGCGATGCCGTCATGAGCATCAGCGGCAAGAGCGTCGAGACCGCCAGCGACCTCGACCGCTTTAACGCCCTGGCCAAACTCGTGGCCGAGAAGGCCCGCACCGTTGCCACCAAGAGCGACGCCCGCGCCACCGCCGAGGGCAAAAAGCGCGTGTACTACTTCTCGATCGAGTTTTTGATCGGTCGCCTGCTCGACAACTACCTGCTCAATTTTGGCGTGCGCGACATGGTCGCCGAGGCGCTCGACGACATGGGCTTTGACCTGTCCGTCATCGAGAACCAGGAGCCCGATCCGGCGCTGGGCAACGGTGGCCTGGGCCGTCTGGCAGCATGCTTCCTGGATTCCATGGCAGCCGAGGGCATCGCCGGCTACGGCAACGGCATGCGCTACCGCTACGGCCTGTTTAAGCAGGAGATCGTCAACGGCAGCCAGGTCGAGGCTACCGACGAGTGGCTCACCCACGGCTATCCCTGGGAGGTCCGTCGTCAGGACAAGGCCGTGACCATTAAGTTTGGTGGCCATGTCGAGGGCTTTGAGGAGAACGGCCGCACGTTCTACCGCACGGTGGACACGCAGGACATCCTGGCTGTCCCCTACGACATCCCCGTGGTGGGCTATGCCGGCGAGACCGTCAACAAGCTGCGCGTCTGGGCCGCTGAGCCGGTCGAGGAGCACTTTGACCTTGAGGCCTTCAACCGCGGCGACTATGCCCTGGCCGATGCCGAGCGCGCAGAGGCCGAGGCCATCAGCGCCATCCTCTACCCCAACGACGCCGGTGAGCACGGCCGTCTGCTGCGCCTGAAGCAGGAGTACCTGTTTGTCTCGGCCGGCATCTACAGCCTGCTCGACACCTTTGAGAAGGAGCACGGCGAGAACTGGGAACTGCTGCCGCAGTTTGTGGCCATCCACACCAACGACACCCACCCCGCCATGTGCGGCCCCGAGCTCATGCGCATCCTCATCGACGAGAAGAAGCTCGAGTGGGACGACGCCTGGAACATCGTGACGCAGGTCGTGAGCTACACCAACCACACCATCCTGCCCGAGGCCCTGGAGAAGTGGCCCATCGGTACGTTCTCCAAGCTCCTCCCCCGCGTGTACCAGATCATCGACGAGATCAGCCGTCGTTGGCACGAGTCGTTCGACACCACGCAGGAGGGTTGGCAGGAGCGTCTGCGCCAGACCGCCATCCTGTGGGACGGCGAGATTCGCATGGCCAACCTGTCTGTGATCTGCAGCCATAGCGTCAACGGCGTGGCCAAGATCCACTCCGACATCATCAAGAACATCGTGCTCAAGGACTTCTATGCCCTGACGCCCGAGAAGTTCAACAACAAGACCAACGGCATCTCGCACCGCCGCTTCTTTGCCGAGTCCAACCCCACCTACGCCAAGCTCGTGACCGAGGCCATTGGCGACGGCTGGCTCAAGGACGCCTTTGAACTGGAGAAGCTCAAAGAGTTCCAGAACGACACCGAGTTCCTGAAGGCCGTGGGTGCCTCCAAGCGCGCCAACAAGGAGCGCCTGGCCGCCTACGTTAAGGCCGAGACCGGTCTGGTCATTGACCCCAACACCGTCTTCGATGTTCAGGTGAAGCGCTTCCATGCCTACAAGCGCCAGCTCATGAACATCATGAAGGTGATGGACATCTACAACCGTCGCATCGCCGATCCCAACTTCCACGTGACGCCGACGACCTTCATCTTTAGCGGTAAGGCTGCCTCGAGCTACACCTTTGCCAAGGAGACTATCCGCCTCATTAACTCCGTGGCCGACGTCATCAACAACGACCCGCGCGTGAACGAGGTCATGAAGGTCTGCTTTATCCCCAACTTCCGCGTGAGCAACGCCCAGCTCATCTACCCCGCCGCCGAGATCTCGGAGCAGATCTCCACGGCCGGTAAGGAGGCCTCGGGCACGTCTAACATGAAGCTCATGATGAACGGCGCCATTACGCTGGGCACCCTCGACGGCGCCAACATCGAGATTGCCGACCTGGCCGGCCGCGAGAACGAGGCCATCTTTGGCCTGACCGCCCCAGAGGTCGAGCAGCTCTGGGCATCCAACAGCTACTTTGCGTGGGATACCCTCAACGGCGACCGCGAGCGCTTGGGCCGCGTGATGGACGAGCTCAAGGACAGCACCTTTGCGGGTCTTTCGGGCAACTTCGAGAGCATCTACAACGAGCTCATGAACAACAACGACCCCGACCTGGTCATGGCCGACTTCCGCAGCTACGTGGATGCATGGGAGAAGCTCACCGGCAGCTACGGCGACCAGGAGACCTGGAACCGCAAGGCCCTGCTCAACACCGCCTCGAGCGGCTGGTTCTCGAGCGACCGCACCATTCGCGAGTACCGCGACGAGATCTGGCACGCTTAAAGGCCGCGAGCTCCCTTTGCCAGCACGGCATTACTCGACGGGCGCGACCGAGCGCCGCGCCCGTCGCTAATGGGTTTAGGAACATCGATGACAGAAGGAGAAATCGATGAGTAAGAAAGAATGCATCGCGATGCTCCTCGCAGGAGGACAGGGCAGCCGATTGGGGGCACTCACCCAAAAGATCGCTAAGCCGGCGGTTAGCTTTGGTGGCAAGTTCCGCATTATCGACTTTTCGCTCTCCAACTGCTCCAACTCGGGCATCGACACGGTGGGCGTTCTGACGCAGTATCGCCCCTACCTGCTGCATGCCTACGTGGGCTCCGGCGAGGCGTGGGATCTGGACAGCCGCGACGGCGGCGTTTCGATCCTGCCGCCGTACGAGACGCAGACCGGCGGCGCATGGTATGCGGGCACGGCCGACGCCATTACGCAGAACCTGGACTACATCAAGGCCAACGACCCCAAGTACGTCCTGATTCTTTCGGGCGATCACCTGTATCGCATGGACTACCGCAAGATGCTCAAGACGCACATTGAGAACAACGCCGACCTCACGGTGAGCGTTATGCCCGTGCCTTGGGAGGAGGCCAGCCGCTTTGGCATCCTGACCACCGACCCCGAGGACGGCCGCATCATCAAGTTCACCGAGAAGCCCGATAAGCCCGATTCGAATCTCGCGTCCATGGGCATCTACATCTTCTCGGCCGACGTGCTGATCGAGGCGCTCGAAGAGGACGCTCTGGACCAGCGCTCGAGCCACGACTTTGGCAAGGACATCATCCCCAAGCTGCTCGGCGAGGGCAAGCGCCTGTACAGCTACGAGTTCCACGGCTTTTGGAAGGACGTCGGCACCATCGCCAGCTTCCACGAGACCTCGATGGACCTGCTGGGCAACAACCCCGAGTTCGATCTGTTCGACAAGCACTTCCCCATCATGTCCAACATCACCACGCGTCCGCCGCACTACATTGGCCCGGACGGCCGCCTGGACGACTGCCTGGTCTCCAACGGCTGCAAGATCTACGGCACCGCTCGCCACTCGATCCTTTCGACCGATGTCATCATCGAGGAGCGCGCCGTGGTCGAGGACTCCGTGCTGCTGCCGGGTGCGCACGTTAAGAGCGGCGCGCACATCTGCCGCGCTATTTTGGGCGAGAACTCCACGGTCGAAGAGGGCGTGAAGCTCGGCTCTGTCGATACCACCAAGGATACGGCCGTCGTTGGAAATGACGTCGTTATCGGGAAGGGGGAATGATCCGATGATCAATCGCAAGGCCATCGGTTATATCACCGCTAACTACTCTTCGAGCTACGGCAGCGTCCTGCTCAAGGACCGCCCCATCGCGTCCGTTCCCTTTTTGGGCCGCTACCGCCTGATCGACTTTCCGCTGTCCAACATGATGAATGCCGGCATTAAGACCGTCGGCGTCGTCATGCCGGGCAACTACCGCTCGCTGATCGACCACGTTGGCTCGGGCAAGGACTGGGGCCTGGACCGCAAGAAGGGCGGCCTGTTCATGGTGCCCGGCAACGCGTATGGCACCACCAAGGGCGGCATGCGCTTCCTGCTGCGCGACATCATCTCCAACAAGACGCTGTTCCAGCGCTCGGACAAGCCCTATGTTGTGATGATGGGCACCAACATCATCTTTAACATGGATCTCAACACCATCATCGACGCGCACGAGAACTCCGGTGCCCAGATGACCGTGGTGTACTGCAAGGCCACGCGCAACGTCGATGACGAGACCAAACTCGAGATTAACGAGAACGGTCGCCTGACGGGCGTGAGCGCTGGCGTCGCGTACGGCGACAACGCCTCTATGGACTGCTGCATCGTCAACCGCGAGACGCTGCTCGAGATTATCGACCACTACCAGGCCGCCGACTATCTGGACCTGCTCGAGGCACTCCAGGGCGACTTTGGCAACATCGACGTGTGCAGCTACGAGTACAAGGGCGAGGTCGTGGGCGTGTTTAGTGAGAAGTCGCTGTATCGCCGCAGCATGGACCTGCTTGACCAAACCGTGGCCGACCAGCTCTTTGACCCCGAGCGCCCGATCCTGACCAAGGCTCACGACGTGCCGCCTTCGCGCTATGCGACCGGCAGCCACGCGTGCAACTCGATCATCTCGGCCGGCTGTATCATCAAGGGCACCGTGCGCAACTCGATCCTGTCGCGCGGCGTCGTGGTCGAGGAGGGCGCCTCGGTGACCAACTCGATCATCAACCAGAGCTGTGTCATCAAGAGCGGCGCACGCGTTGAGAACGCCATTCTGGACAAGAACAACGTGGTTCCCACCAACACCGAGCTTCGCGGCACGCCCGAGAACATCCTGGTGCTGGGCAAGGCTCCGTTAACTTCCGACACCACCATCGTACGTTAACGTTGGCACCGCAACATCGCTCGTAACAGGTAGAATAGCCGCCCGGTTAGCGCCAGGCGGCTATTCTCGAATTGCAACATGGGAGACAATATGGCAGATTCCAGCAAAAAGATGCAGATCGTGTTTGCCTCGGCCGAGTGCGCACCGTTTGTTAAGACCGGTGGCCTGGGCGACGTGGCGGGCTCGCTGCCTGCGGCGCTTGTGCGCGCCGGCGCCGAGGTTATCGTAATGGTGCCCAAGTACGCCACCATCAAGGACGAGTACAAGGCGCAGATGGAGCACTTTGCCGACTTTTACGTGAGCCTGGGCTGGCGCAACGAGTACTGCGGGCTGGAGAAGCTCGAGCACGACGGCGTCACCTATATGTTCGTGGACAACGAGCGCTACTTTGCGCGCGACTATCCGTACGGCTTCTTTGACGACGGCGAGCGTTTTGCGTTCTTCTCCAAGGCCATCACCGAGAGCCTGCAGCACCTGCCGGCCGATTTTGAGTGCGACATCCTGCACTGCAATGACTGGCAAACGGCACTGGCACCCGTGTTCTTGCGCGAGTTCTACCAGGGCCTGCCGCTCTATGACCGCGTCAAGACCGTGTTCTCGATCCACAATGTGGCGTTCCAAGGCCAGTTTAGCGACACCGTGATGGAGGACATCCTGGGTGTGGCGCATATTCCGGCGGCCGCCACGCAGTTGCGCTGCGACGCCTGCAGCATCAACTACATGCTGGGCGCGCTGCACTATGCCGACGCCATCACCACGGTGAGCCCCACCTACGCGAGCGAGATCCAGACGCCCGAGTTTGGCGAGGGCCTGGACGGCGTACTGCGCGAGCGTTCCTACGCGCTGCAGGGCATCCTCAACGGCATTGACGTGGCGGCCTTTGACCCGGCAACCGACAAGCGCATTGCCGCCAACTACACGGTTGACGACCGTTCCGGCAAGGCCGTGTGCAAGGCCAAGCTGCAGGAGGAACTGGGGCTCGAGGTGCGCGACGACCGCCCGCTTATGGTGATGGTCACGCGCCTGACGCGCCAGAAGGGCATGGACCTGGTCATGTACGCGCTCGACCGCATCCTGTCCGGCGGCGTTCAGGTGGCCGTGCTGGGCACCGGCGACCGCGACTACGAGGACGGTCTGCGCTACTTCCAGGACAAGTACCCCGGCACCATGGCCGCGCGCATCGAGTTCGATCCGGCGCTGTCGCAGCGCATGTACGCTGCCGCCGATATGTTCCTGATGCCTTCGAAGTTTGAGCCCTGCGGCCTGTCGCAGATCATCGCCATGCGCTACGGCACACTGCCCATCGTGCGCGAGACCGGTGGCCTGAAGGACACCGTGATCCCGTATAACGAGTTTACCGGCGAGGGCACGGGCTTCTCGTTTACCAACTTTAACGGCGACGAGATGGGCGACGCGGTGTTCCGCGCAGCACGCCTGTTCTGGGATAACCGTGAGGCATGGAACCAGCTAGTCACGCAGGCCATGAGCCAGGACTTTAGCTGGACGCGCTCGGCCGACAAGTATCTGGACCTGTACTTCTTTATGCATCCGGAGATTGAGAGGCCGGCGGCGGTTGTCGACGAGCCAGAGGCTGTTGCTGAGCCGGTGGCCGCTGAGGAACCCAAGGCCGAGGAGAAGCCGGATGAAGCTGAGCCCGCAAAGGCCGAGCCTGAGGTGAAGGCTGAGGTTGCTCCTGAGCCCGAGCCTGCTGCGAAGCCTGCGGCAAAGAAGACCACGACTCGCAAGACGACAGCCAAGAAGGCTACTGCGACCAAGGCGGCGGCAACCAAAACCACCGCTACCAAGGCAACGACCACGCGCAAGCGCACGACCGCCGCTGCCAAGAAGGCCGCCGAAGCCGAGGCTGCTCCCGAGGTAAAGGCCGAGGTCGCTAAGGCCAAGCCGGCCACCAAGGCTCCGGCAAAGACTGCTGCCAAGAAGACAACGGCAGCCAAGAAGACCACGGCAACGAAGTTGACGACCACGAAGGCCGCCACGACCAAGTCAGCCGCAAAGCCGGCAGCCAAGGTCGAGGAGACGCCTGCAGAGTCCAAGGCGGAGGTAACCGTCGAGACCAAGCCCGCCGCCAAGACCACCACGCGAAAGCGCACGACGACGGCCAAGAAGACCACGGCAAAGACCACGACTCCCAAGGCAGAGACTAAGCCAGCTGCTGCCAAAGAGGAGCCCAAGGCCGAGGTAAAGATTAAGCCGGCGCCGAAGGCCGCTGAGGTCAAGGCCGCACCGAAGGCAGAGACTAAGCCCGAGCCCGCCAAGGAGAGCCCGGCCTCCCCCGCCGCTCCGGCAGAGAAAAAGGCTCCGTCCAAGAAGACGTCCGTCCGCAAGGCCACGGCCACCCGCAAGCGCCGCTAGCCCACAGACGATCCAAAACCTAATCAAACCCTATGTAAGGGGCGCTCCAACCGGGCGCCCCTTCTCTGTTGATAGTTGGTAAAACGATTTTCTAGGACAACCGTTCGCCGATGGTAAACGGATGTTGTTTATACAGCCTGTGTGCAACATATATACTTATATGCTGTGCGTAAAGCCCATGGCCCGCAGGCCGTGATTCTATTGAACTGGACCGAATTATGAGATTGATTCACAACAGCCGTCTGCCGCAGTTTCGCACTCCGTTTGGCGCTGTGACCACTGGAACTTCCGTTTCGCTCTCGGTGATTTTGGAGGATGCCGACCCCAACCAGGCAACGCTTACCCTGCGTACCTGGGTCGATGAAATCGGTGAGTCTCTGTATCCCATGACGCACGAGGGCGACGGCATATTTACCGTAGAGCTTGAGTGCGCCGAGCCCTGTCTTATCTGGTACAGCTTTATCTGCAACATCGAGGGCCAGCCCGAGGTCCGTCTGGGCGCACCGCAGGGTCGCACCGGTGGCGAGGGCGTAACTTACAACTACGCCGAGGTCCCGTCCTTCCAGATCACCGTCTACAAGCACCGCGAAGTTCGTCCCGAGTGGTACGAGCGTGGCATGGTCTACCAGATCTTCCCCGACCGCTATGCCCGCGACGAAAACTGGCACGAGCGTACGCTTGCCGAAGTTGAAAAACCGCGCAAAGGAATCCAGCGCCGCATGGTCGAGGACTGGAACGAACCGCCCGAGTACGAGCGTGCCGAAGACGGCTCCATCAAGACCTGGGATTTTTACGGCGGCTCGCTCAAGGGTATCCAAAATGACCTGCCCCGCATTGCCGAGCTAGGCTTTACGGCCATCTACCTCAACCCAATCTTTGAGGCCGCGAGTAACCACCGCTACGACACGGCCGACTACACCAAGATCGACCCGATTCTGGGCACCGAGCAGGACTTTACCGAGCTGTGCGAGGCGGCCGAGAAGCTTGGCATTTCCATCATTCTAGACGGTGTGTTCAACCATACGGGCGACGACTCGATCTACTTTAACCGCTACGGCAATTATCCCGGCGTCGGTGCTTGGCAGAGCGAGGACTCGCCGTGGCGCGATGCATTTTACTTCCATGAGGACGGTTCGTATGACTGCTGGTGGGGCGTGGGCAACATGCCCGCCATCAATGAGAGCTCCGAACTGGTGCGCGAGCGGCTCCTGGGCAAGGACGGCGTGATCCGTAAATGGCTGCGCGCCGGTGCCCATGGCTGGCGACTCGATGTGGCCGACGAGCTTTCCGACGACTTCCTGGCCGAAATCAAAAAGGCCGTGCTCGCCGAGAAGCCCGACGCACTGCTGCTCGGCGAAGTCTGGGAGGACGCTTCCAACAAGATCAGCTATGGCCACCTGCGTCGCTATCTGCAGGGCTCGGAGCTCGACTCCGCCATGGACTACCCCTTCCGCGACATGGTCATCGGCTTTTTGATGGGCTACAAGAACGCTTACCAGGCAGCCGAGGATATCGAAACCCTGCGCGAGAACTACCCGCGCGAGGCACTGGCCTGCGCGCTCAATCTGCTTTCGAGCCACGACCGTCCGCGCATCATCTCGGTGCTCGGCGGTGGCCCCGACGAGTCGCAGCTGCCCGAGAGCGAGCGCAGCAAATGGCGCCTGGACGAGAACTCGATGGGTCTGGCCAAGAGCCGTTTTTGGCTGGCGACGCTCATGCAGATGACCTTCCCGGGCGTACCCTCAATCTATTACGGCGATGAATACGGCTTGGAGGGCCTCACCGATCCGGGCAACCGCCGTACCCTGCCGACCAAGGACCAACTCCACGACTTCGACACACTGGCCATCGTTAAGAACGCGTCTGCCGTGCGCCGTGCGCTGCCCTTTATGGTCGATGGCGAGATCAAGGCCTTTGCGCTCAACGACGAAGTCTTGGCTTACACCCGCACGGGCAAAGACGGCGAGGCCGCGACGGTTATCATCAACCGCAGTCTGCGCAATTCGCACCGCGTGACGATTCCGGCGCTCGGCGAATGCGCGAGCGACGTGATCAGCGGTCACGAGTGCGAGATCCACAACGGTACCGTCACGCTCGACCTGTACCCGCTGGGCTCTTCGATCATCTATCACCATGCCGAGAAGCGCCTGCAGGAGCCGCTCGATCATGGCGCGGGCGTTGTGTGCCACATCACCTCGGTGCCGACCGATGACGGCAAGCCCGGCACAATCGGTGCGCCCACGCGTCGCTTTATCGACCATCTGGCCGCTATGGGCATGCGCTACTGGCAAGTCCTGCCCGTCAACCCCACGGACTTCTTCCGCTCCCCCTACGCCGGCCCCTCGGCCTTTGCAGGCAATATTGATCTGCTACCCGAGAGTCACGAGGAGCTGGCCGCCGACTTTGCTGCATGGAAGGCTCACGGCGGCGAGGATGCCGACCCGCTGTACACGGCGTTTAAACATCGCAACGCCGACTGGCTCGAGAAGTACTGCGTCTACATGGCCGTTAAGAAGTACTTTGAGGGCGAGTCGCGCCACGATTGGCCGGCAGATGTCGCGCGCTACAACGAGTATCTGATCGATGACAAGCGCTTCCACGACGAGGCCGAGCTGCAGGCGTACATGCAGTATCGCTTTGACCTTGCCTGGTGCGAGCTCATGAACTATGCGCACAAGAAGGGCATCGAGGTCATCGGCGATATCCCGATGTATGTCTCGGACGATTCGGCCGACGCGTGGAGCGAGCCCGAGAACTTCTGGCTGTCCGATACCGGCAAGGCGATTGAGATTTCGGGCGCGCCGCCCGACAACTTTGCGCCCGAGGGCCAGGTGTGGGGCAACCCCACCTTCCGATGGGATCGCATGAAGGAGAACGGCTATCGCTGGTGGCTCGACCGCCTGCGCCGTGCGTTTTCGCTCTACGACCGCGTGCGCCTGGACCACTTCCTGGGCTTCCACAGCTACTTTAGCATTCCCGCCGGTAAGGCCTGTGCCGACGGCCGCTGGCTGGCAGGCCCGGGCAAGGACCTGTTCCAGACCGCCTATGAAGAGCTGGGTCCGCTCAACTTTATCGCCGAGGACCTGGGTTACCTGACGCCCGGCGTTCGCGCCATGGCTTCGACCTGCGGCTTCCCCGGCATGGACGTGCTGGAGTTTAGCGACTACGACGTTCGTTGCGGAATTCACCCCACACCGGGAAAGATCCTGTACACCTCGACGCACGACACCTCGACACTTGCCGGCTGGTGCACGCGCTCCTTTGCAGGCGGCGATGAGCCGAGCGGCATTACATTGGCAAGCGAGCTCATGGGCAATGCCCTGGCAAGCGGTGCACCGCTCGTGATGATGCCGCTGCAGGACGTGCTGGGACTGGGCGACGATGCACGTATGAACGTGCCGGGTGTAGCCACAGGCAACTGGACATGGCAGGCTGACGAGGCCGACGTTGCTGCAGCCGAGGAGAAAACTGCGAAGCTCCTGCGCAACACTCATAGATTCTGGGGCGAAGCGTGATAAAACCCCCGATATAGGGTACAGTTACAGCTGTTTGAATTTTTGCGGGCAGAGCGATCTGCCCGCTTTGTGCTGAAAAGGAAGTATTATGGCGCGCTACGATTACAAGTGCACGAGCTGCGGCAACGTGTTTGAGGTTGAGCACCCCATGTCCGAGACGCCCGAGGTCGTATGCCCTAGCTGCGGTGCCCCGGCATCCAAGACGTTCTCGGCCAGCGGCATTAAGTTCGAAGGCAGCGGTTTCTACAACACCGACCAGCGAAGCGGTGGTTCCAGCACCAACGCCACCAGCGGCTGCTGCGCCAACTGCCCGCATAACCACTAGCGGCAAGCGATCCAGACACCCAGGTTTCCTGATGAGTTGCGGTGAAATAGTTCCTGAATCAGCCCATCCAAAGGTCAAGCAGGAACTATTTCACCGCAACTTTTCTTTAGATCGGATTTCGGGCTGATGCAAAGTTTGTATCATTTCAAAACTCTGCCGGATTACGGGGCTGAGTTGGCAACCTCTATCCATTCCGGTAAATAACAAATTTCAACAAGCCATCTACCTGCGGTTTTATTTAGGCCATATTTGCTGTGGTCGGGCATCACCAATCTAGCCCCGTAATCCGCCCTACTTTTGATAACAGCAAGTATGAAACAGGGCCATTTTTCCCACTCTTTACCGATATTGCGATCTCCACTCGCACGACCTTCTGAGTTGCGGTGAAATAAGGACTGTTTGATGGGCAGAAGGCGCTTTTCAATCCCTATTTCACCGCAACTTTGAAGTTATTTGCGGACTAGTCTGGCGCAGAAGTGACCATCGTAGGAGTCGGCGTTTACGGGGACGCTTTGGAAAAGCCCGCGGTCGTTTTGACGTACGGAGACGAGCTTCTTGGCTTGTTCAAACTCGGGGAGCTGCAGAATCTGCGCCTCGGAGAGGGGTGCCAGGCTAAAGCCCGCGCCCTCTGGCGAAGCCAAAAACGCATCCACAACCTGCGCGTTCTCCTCATCAAAGACCGAGCACGTCGCATAGATGAGCTCGCCATCCTCGGCAACGCGCGCGGCGGCCTCTTTGAGCATCGTCAGCTGCAGTTTGGGCAGCTCAACCGTCACATCCTTTTCGGTCAGACGCCACGGTATCTCGGGATGACGGCGCATGGTGCCGGTGCCAGAGCACGGCGCATCGATAAACACCGTGTCGAACAGGGCGGGCTCGCCGAGCATCGCGTCAAAGGACGTGAGCACCTCATTGAGCTCGCAGGCATCGCCCGACACCGTACGAACACCCGTTATACCCGCCTTATGCAGGCGTGCGAGATTCTGATCGCACTTGCGATCGTGCAGATCGAGCGCGGTATGCTGACGCTCGTACCCGGCACGCTTGGCCTGGCACATCATCACATAGGTCTTGGTGCCGCGACCGGCTCCAATCTCCAGGCAACGACCGGGACGTGTAGCGGCAGTAGCGATAAGCTGAGCGTTGAGGTCCGAGGCAACCGCGGCAGCACGCTCAAACACGCCCGATGCAACCGTGACCTGCGCATCGACCGGAGCATGGCAGCCCGGGAAGGCAGGCGCAACGAGCTGCGAGATATACGGGTCGGCCTTGGTCGCAAACGCATTCTCGTGCAGTGCAAGCGGCGCGGGGGCCAGATTACCGGCAAAGTTGAGCGCGCCCTCGGGCGTATCGAACGAGGCCATAATACGAGCGCACAGCCAACGAGGAAGACCCATCAAACGCGAAAGGCGAACCAAACGGCGCTCGGACTCATCCACGTCAGATGCCGTGGCAAAATCCTCCACGTTGTCCGCAACCTTGTGCAGCACCGCGTTAGCCAGGCCCGCGGCAGACTTAGCACCGCTGCGCACCAGCTCAACACCCTGGCTCACGGCAACGCGGCCCGGCGTATGCAGATAGAGCATCTCGAAGGCCGAGATGCGAAGCGCCATGCGAACGCGCGGCGCGACCTTTTTGGGCTTATCCAAAAACTGATCGAGCAACTCGTCCAAAATGCCCTGCGTGGCGGCAACACCGAGCGCCAAACGCGCGGCAAAAGCGGAATCGCGCTGGTCAATAGCCTTGGCGGAAGCACGCGAAGACAACACGTCGCGTGCGTACATACCGCGGCGATCGGCCTCCATCAACACATCGAGCGCAAGCTTGCGCGCGGGAGATAACTTGCTCATGACAGCACACCCCACGTAAGGTCGGCACCCTGCAGGCCGGCAGCCCAGGCAGAAGCAGACATGGCACGCTTGCCATCGGGCTTAACCTCGAGCAGTTCAACCGCGCCATCGGAAAGTCCCAGGTAGACGCGCTTGGCCTGAACGGCGACGAGCCCCTCGCCAAGCGACACATCTGCCGGCGCGGCATCGAGCACGCGCACGGTCTTGCCGGCAATCACGCAACGAGCGGGAGCGGTGTCGGACGAGGCAAGCACATGACGCACGCAATCAAGCGCCGCCATCTGAGGACCCAGACGCATTTCCTGCTTAGAAATCTTGGCGGCATGGGTAACAAGCGACTCATCCTGTTCAGTCCACACGGCAGTACCATCGGCAAGGGAAGGAAGCGTATCGGCAAGCAGCTTGCCGCCAAGCTCAGCAAGCTCCATCGTGAGCGCCTCGGCATGCTTACCGGCAACCGGCGTAGACGCCTGCGCGCAATAAGCGCCCGTATCCACGCCATGCCCAATGCGCATAATGGAAACGCCAGCAACCTCATCACCAGCAAGAATGGCACGCTGAATAGGAGCAGCGCCACGCCAACGAGGCAGCAAGGACGCATGTACATTCACAATACCAAGCGGCGCCATATGCAGCACCTCATCAGGCAAAATGCAGCCATAGGCAGCCACACAGAAAATATCGGCATCCGCAGCCTCGAGCTGATCGATAACGTCCGGCGTCATACGATTAGCCTCAACAACCGGCAGGCCAAGCTCAAGCGCCTTGGCCTTAACAGGAGAAGGCTCCAGTTTTTTACCACGCCCGCGAACAGCATCGGGACGAGTAATGACAAGCACAATCTCGTTCCCAGCCTCAAAAAGCGAAGTCAGCGAAGGCACAGCAAAATCAGGCGTACCCATAAACACAATTCGCATAAAGAACGTCTCCCCTCAACCAAAGCCGAGACGGCTACAAATAACAGCGGAAAGCCAAGTACCCAGCCCATCCGCAATAACAATTCAACAAGAACAAATATACCCAAAACCAAAGAAAGAGCCGCAATAAAAGCAGCTCTTCCAACAAAGCAATTATCAGCGAAGACGCCCTTCCCTGGCCCGACGGCACCCGGGCGAAAAGGAGCACGAAAACGCAGTCCCCTTCCGCCGCAGGGCTTAGGTTATTGCTCCACGCGCAGTTCCGCACGAGCCGAAGAGCACTTAATGTGCTCTTCGTGCGAGCAGGACTGTTTGAGCATGGAGCAAAACCTAAGCCCTGCGGCGGAAGGGGACGGTGGGACCTACTCCGTCTCGCCCGGTCGAGCGCCGCGGGCCAGGGCGTCCTGGTACTCCTTGACGGCCTTGAGCCTCTGCATGGGCTTAAGGCGCTCGAACATGGTGTTGCCATGCAGGTGATCGATCTCGTGCTGCAGGCACACGCAGAACAGGTCGCCCGTGGCCTCATAGCGAATCAGGTTGGCATCCAGATCGTACGCCTCGACGACAACGTGATCGGGACGCTCGATCTCGCAGCTAATGCCGGGAATGGACAGGCAGCCCTCGCTAAACGGCACCAAATGATCGCTCTGCTCAACAATGACAGGGTTGATGAGCACGTACGGGTCATAGTCATTCTTGTCGCTGTAATCGCAGTCGATGGTGACGAGTTGAATGAGCTCGCCGATCTGCGGGGCAGCAAGACCGCAACCGCCGTTGTCGAACATCATCTTCTTCATCTTATCGGCAAGCGCCTCGATCGCCGGGGTGATCTCCTCGATGACGGCGCACTCCTGGCGCAGACGAGGGTCGGGCGACAGTACGATTCCGTTGGCTTCCATGGCCATCCTTTCGGGTTGTTACATCAAATCATAGGCGTCGACGTCAACGCTCACGCTCACGCCGCGCACGGAGCCCACCTCTTTGAGGCAGGCGTCGATATCATCAGAGACATGGTACCCTACCGGCGACTTAACAAGCAGATGGAAGCGGTAACGGTCCTTGGCTCTCTCGATTACACACGAAGCCGGACCAAGCACCTGGGGCACGGCGCTCCCCGCGCGCAAAAAGTCGGGCGCGGCGGCATGCCAGCGACGCTTGAGGAGCTTCGCGATGCGACCGATGTAGTCCCGCGCAACGTCCGCGTTAGTCGACCATACCAAGATGTTGGCCAGGCGCACGAACGGCGGATACAGGGCGTCGCGGCGCTGGTCCAGGTCGTAGTCGGTAAAGATCGAGCGGTTGTGCTCGGCGACGGCGCGAATGACCGGGTCATCGGGAAGGTAGGTCTGGATGATAACCTCGCCGGGGCGATCACCGCGGCCGGCGCGGCCCGCAACCTGCTCCAGCAGATCGTAGGCGCGCTCCCCTGCTCTAAAATCGGGCAGCTTGAGGGCAAAGTCGGCATTGACCACGCCCACGAGCGTGACCTCGGGAAAATCGAGGCCCTTGGCGATCATCTGGGTGCCAAGCAGCACCGCGCAATCGGCGGCATCGAACTGCTCGAGCAGCTTTTTGTGCGCATCCTTGCCGCGCGTGGAATCGGCGTCCATGCGAATGATGGCAACGTCCTCGGGCAGCATCTGGTGCAGTGCGTCCTCGATCTGCTGCGTGCCCAGGCCCATTTTTGCCAGGTAGCGACTGCCGCACTTAGGACAGCGACTCGTGGACGCCGGATAGGGCTGCACGCGCCAGGACGAACCGCAGGTGTGGCACTGCAGCGTGTGCGTACGCTCGTGGTACGTAAGCGCGGTGGAGCAGTGGTTGCAGGTGGGCACGCAGCCGCATTCGCGGCACATAAGGAACGGCGCAAAGCCGCGACGGTTGTGCAGCAACACGGCCTTTTCGCGGCGCTCGACTACGCGCTCCAAGCCTTCCATCAGCGGTTTTGAGAACATGGAGCGGCTGCCGTGTGCGAACTCGCGGCGTAGGTCGGCAATGCGAACCGTGGGCAGGACCGCGTGCCCCGGACGCTCGGGCATTTCAACGCGCGTCCAGGTGGCGCCGCTGTACGTGCCGCGGCGGCAGCGGTCGAGGGCCTCGGCCGAGGGCGTGGCGGAGCCCAGTACGAGCGGACACCGATAGCGGCGCGCCATCTCGGCAGCTACCTCGCGCGCATGGTAGCGCGGACTGGAGCCCTGCTTGTAGCTGGTCTCGTGCTCCTCGTCGATGATGATAAGGCCCAAGTCGCTGAGCGGACAAAAGAGCGCCGATCGGGCGCCCACGACCACGCGCGCAGCACCACTGGCGACCATATCCCATTGGTCCAGACGTTCGCCAGCAGAAAGGCGCGAATGGAACACAGCGACCGTCTCGCCAAAGCGCGAGCGGAAGCGGCCGACGGTCTGGGCCGTCAGCGAGATCTCGGGCACGAGCACGCAGGCCGAACGTCCGGCCGCCAGCACGCGCTCAATCGCCGAGAGGTAGACCTCGGTTTTGCCGGAACCGGTAACGCCATCGACCAGTACCACATCACCGTGAGCGTCCAAGCGTGCGCGCTCAATCTGCGCGAGCGCCTGCTGCTGGCCGTTAGTAAGTGCGACGGGCGCTTTACCGCTCGCCGAGGACAGCGTGGTCTGCTCGCTGCACCCACGCCAAGCGCGGCGCTCCTCCACCACCACGACACCACGTTTTTCGAGCGACTTAATGGTCGCCGACATGCTGTTGTAAAGCAGGTTGAGGTCGCGCGTCGTGACCGGGCCGCATTGGAGCGCCTCGATGAGCTGACGCTGACGGACCGCGGTCTTGGGCGGCGTGTAGTCGAAACCCTCGGGCGTGAGCATGACCCAGCGGTTTTGGATCGGTTTGACGGCGGGGCGCTCAACCGACCATGTGCCGTCATCGCCCTTGACCACGCGCGGGCTTCCACCCGGGGGTAAAAACAAGCGCAGGCACTCGGAAAGCGTTGCGACGTACTCGCGACTCATCCAGCGTGCAATGCGTGCCGCCTCGGCGGTAAAGAGCGGCTTGCTGAGGATAGCCTCGATAGGCTTGATGCGCGTGAGATCGAGGGCGTTGTTGCCTTGCAGGTTGGCAAGCTCGGGTGCGATATCGACGATGTAGCCCGCGGCCGCACGGTTGCCAAAATGCACTAGGACGGTGGAGCCGATCTGTGCATCGTTGGCAAGGGACTGCGGAATGCCGTAGGCAAAAGGCTCGGACAGCGCGCGGGTCGGGATGTCGAGGACCACGCTCGCATAGGCGGCGATGGGTTCGGGCGCGGGCTCGGGCTGCGCCGGGGCGGCGGCAGGGGCCGCAGACTTCGGAGCTTCCTTAGGTTCTGGCGAACCAAACAGCGAAAGTTGCTCGGCCATGGCCCCAGCACCTCCTATCCCATACGTCTACAGAAACAAGAGCCCCGCTCGGGGTGAACGGGGCTCGGATACATGCGTTTACGCAGCTGCTACAGCGCCATCGTGCGGGCGCGGTCGATGCGCGCCAGGCAGTCGTCGCGGCCGACGAGCGCCATGGTCTCGCCCAGCGGGGGGCTCACCATGTTGCCGCAGACGGCGACGCGCACGGCCTGGAACACCACGCGCTTCTTGAGGTCCATCTGCTCGGGCAGCGGCTCAAGCGCGGCGTCGATGTTCGCGGCTGTCCACTCGTCCACGCCCTCGAGCGCGGCCTTGGCGGCGTCCAGAATGGCGCCCATGCCTTCCTTGGCCAGGCCCTTGTTGACAGACTTCTCGTCATACTCGAGCGTCTCGGCCGTGGCAAAGATGGGAGCGGCGACGGTCACGGCGTCGGCCGGCATCTTGGTGCGCGGCTTGACGATGGCGGCAAGCGCATCGATCCAATCCTCGCCGTACTCGACATTACCCTCGATGAGACCCGCCTCGTGCAGCTCGGGGACCATGATCTCATCGGCAAACTGGGCGTCGGACATGCCGTTGATGTACTCGGCATTGACCCAGTCGAGCTTCTTGGGGTCGAAGGTCGCCGGGTTCTTAGAGATGCGGTCGAGCGAGAACTTGCTGGCCAGGACATCGCGCGGGATGATTGTGGTCTCGCCGTCGAGCGACCAGCCGAGCAGCGCCAGATAGTTGACGAAGGCGTCGGACAGGTAACCGGCGTCGCGGTACTCCTCCACCGAGGTGGCGCCGTGGCGCTTGGAGAGCTTCTTGCCGTCGGCGCCCAGGATCATGGAGATATGGGCGAACGTGGGCACGGGCGCGCCGAGGGCCTCGTAGACCATGACCTGGCGCGGGGTGTTGGATAGGTGGTCGTCACCGCGGATGACGTGGGTGATCTTCATCATGGCGTCGTCGACGACGGTCGCGAAGTTATACGTGGGCGTGCCGTCGGAGCGGAAGATGACGAAGTCGTCGAGCTCCTTGGCGTCGAAGGTCACCTCACCGTGGACGGCGTCATGGATGACGACGTCGCCGCGGTCCTCGGGCACCTTAATGCGCAGGACGTAGGACTCGCCGGCCTCGATGCGACGACGGGCCTCCTCGGGATCAAGATCGCGGCAGCGACGTTGATAGCCTTGGAAGGGGTCCTTGCGCTCCTGCGCGGCCTTACGGTCGGCGTCGAGCTGTTCCTTGGTGCAGAAGCAGGGATAGGCCTTGCCCTCGTCCCAAAGCTTCTGGGCGGCCTGCTTGTACAGGTCCAGGCGCTCGGTCTGGGCGTAGGGGCCATAGTCGCCGCCCACCTCGGGACCCTCGTCCCAGTCCAGGCCAAGCCAACGCATGGCGCGCAGAATGATCTGCGTGTTCTCGTCGGTGGAGCGGGTGGGGTCGGTGTCGTCGATGCGCAGGATGAACGTACCGCCGTTTGCGCGGGCGAAAGCCCAGTTATAGATAGCGGTGCGGGCGCCGCCAATGTGCAGCTTGCCCGTCGGTGAGGGTGCAAAGCGGACGCGAACGTCTGATGCCATGGAAATCTCCTCGATTGCAGGATGGTTGTCTAACCGCATCAGTATAAAGCAACAAAGCAACCTCCGCACAAAGGGCACCGACCCACTCATTGGGGACAGACTTAAATGACTAGTCGTTGGGGACGTTCTTAAACGACTAGTCGTTGGGGACACTCTTCGAAGTTGTCTGAAGAGTGTCCCAAGTGCCGCCTAAGGCTGGTCATTTAAGTCTGTCCCCAATGAGTAGGTGCGGAAAGGGTGTGAATGTTGGATTTACGCGATATGATGTGCGCTTGCATATAGAGCTCGGCGGAATGGTAACGGTCGCCGGCACACGTTTTTGAAAGGACAATCATGTCAGAAGAACTTCGTTCCATCCCACCCCAACACGGGTCCTTTGTCTTTACGTCGGAGTCGGTGACCGAAGGTCATCCCGATAAGATCGCTGACCAGATCAGTGACGCCGTCCTCGACGCAATCCTCGCTAAAGAAATAGAGCTGCAGGAGCAAGGCTACATTGCGCCCAACGGCGTGCCCGCCAACGTCGAGAACGTCCGCTGCGCCTGCGAGACCCTCGTGACCACCGGCACCGTCATCGTTGCCGGCGAGATCCGCACCCAGGCCTACGTCGATGTGCAGGAAATTGCCCGTGGCGTTATCCGCCGCATTGGCTACAACCGTGCAAAGTTCGGTTTTGACTGCGATACCTGCGGCGTTATGAGCCTCATCCACGAGCAGTCGACCGATATCGCCCAGGGCGTCGACGAGTCCTTCGAGACCCAGACCGGCGTCACCACCGACCCGATCGACCTGATCGGCGCCGGCGACCAGGGCATGATGTTTGGCTATGCCTCCAACGAGACCAAGACCCTCATGCCCATGCCGCACTACCTGGCGAGCCGCCTGGCCGAGCGCCTGGCCGCCGTACGCCACGACGGCACCCTGTCCTACCTGCGCCCCGATGGCAAGACCCAGGTCACGGTGCGCTACGAGGACGGCAAGCCCGTCGAGGTCACGACCATCGTCATCTCCACGCAGCACGCCGCCGAGATCGAGGACATGGGCAAGATCAAGGACGACCTCATCGAGCATGTCATCACCCCCGTCATGGCTGCCGAGAGCATGCCGTGGGACAACGCCGACATCTATGTGAACCCCACCGGTCGCTTTGTCGTGGGCGGCCCCATGGGCGACACGGGCCTCACCGGCCGTAAGATCATCGTCGACACCTACGGCGGTTACGGCCGTCACGGCGGCGGCGCCTTTAGCGGCAAGGACTGCACCAAGGTCGACCGCTCCGCCGCATACGCCGCGCGCTGGGTCGCCAAGAACGTGGTGGCCGCCGGCCTGGCCGACCGCTGCGAGGTCGAGCTGGCCTACGCCATCGGCGTGTCCAAGCCGCTGTCGATCATGGTCGATACCTTCGGTACGGCGCATGTTGCCGAGGACAAGATCGTCGAGGCCGTCGAGAAGACATTCGACCTGCGCCCGGGCGCGATCATCCGCGACCTGGACCTGCGTCGACCGATCTACGAGAAGACGGCAGCATACGGCCACTTCGGCCGCGAAGACGCCGACTTCACCTGGGAGAAGACCGACCGAGTCGAAGAACTCAAAGCAGCCTGCGGCCTTTAATTGCAAACCGCTAAGCTCGCAACAACATACGCACTTCCAAAAGAAGTACCGGCCCCAACCGGTACTTCTTTTTTATTAATCCGGTGGCGAAGATGAGCCAACACGGGGCACGGAATAGGTCACCAGCCAATGAATTTTGCAGCAGAGCGACTCCAACCATGTATCCTAAGTTCCGAGGGCTTTAGTATTTGGTCGGTCGCGAGTTCCGCACGAGCCGGAGGCCACTTAATGTGGCCTCCGTGCGAGCAGGACTGTCCGAGCAGGCGACCAAATACTAAAGCACTCGGAACGGCGGGACAGAGTATGCCCCCCTCGGGACGACGGGATAGAACAGGAGCGCATATGGCAGGCAAGCCGCAAACACTAGCTACGACCTCGGCATTCGAGATCTTGGGGCCCGTCATGGTCGGCCCCAGCTCATCGCACACCGCCGGCGCCCTGCGTTGCGCACAGGTGGCCGCCAGCCTGCTCGAGGGCCGCATCACCAAGGTCACCTTTGGCCTGTGGAACTCCTTCGCCCACACCTACCGCGGCCATGGCACCGACCGCGCGCTCGTCGCGGGCATCCTGGGCCTCGACACCGATGACGAGAACATCAAACAGGCCTTCGACCTCGCACGCGAGCAGGGCCTCGATTATCACTTTGACATCAAGGGCGACGACGCCTCCCTCCACCCCAACACCGTCGATATCGACATGGTCGACGACACGGGCGCTACGGCGCAGGTCCGCGGCGAGAGCCTGGGCGGCGGCAAGATGCGCATCAGCCGCATCAACGGCGTCGGCGTCGACATCTCGGGCATGTACTCCACGCTCTTCGTGGCGCATCAGGACGTCCCCGGCGTACTCGCCGCACTCACGAATCTACTCGCCTACGCGCACGTGAACATCGCCTTCTGCCGTACCTACCGCACCGAGGTGGGCGGCCAGGCCTACTCCGTCTTTGAGACCGACGGCGCACCCGATGACACCGTCATCCCCATGGTGCGCAAACTCGACAACGTCGGCTACGCCACCTTTATTGAGCTCCCCGGCTCGGCGTCATCGCTCTCCCCCGGCGTCTCGGCCAAGGAGGTCTTCGACGACGGCGAGCAACTGCTCGACGCGTGCGAGGAGCTGGGACTCAGCATCGGCGCCGTCATGGCCGTGCGCGAGGGGCGCCTTACCGGCGAGGCGCACGCCGTCGCCGCCATGCGCCGCGTGCTCGACGTCATGCGCGAGGAGTCCACGGCCCCCATCGCCAATCCGCAGCGCTCGCTCGGCGGGCTTATCGGCGGCGAGGCTAAGCTCGTCGATGCCACCGGCCGCAACGACCTTAGCTCCAGTTTAATGGGCGCCGTACAGACCGAAGCCGTGGCACGTGCCATGGCCGTACTTGAGCGCTCCGCCACTATGGGCGTGATCGTCGCGGCCCCCACGGCAGGCTCCGCGGGCGTCGTGCCCGGCTGCGTGCTGGCCCTGGCCGACCACCTGCAGCTCAATGACGAGCAGGTCATGGACGCCCTCTACTGCGCCGCCGCCATCGGCCTCAACCTCACCACGAGCGCCTGCGTCGCCGGCGCCGAGGGCGGCTGCCAGGCCGAGGTAGGAAGCGCCGCCGCCATGGCCGCCGCCGCGCTGGTGCAGATGCTCGGCGGCACCCCCGAACAGGCACTCGACGCCAGCTCCATCGCGCTGAGCAATCTGCTAGGCCTCGTTTGCGACCCCGTGGGCGGACTGGTCGAGGTGCCGTGCCAAAACCGCAATGCCATCGGCGTGGCCGCGGCCTTCAGCTCGGCCCAGCTCGCGCTCGCCGGCATCAAAAGCCTGGTGCCGTTTGACCAGATGGCGCATGTGATGCTGTCGGTGGGCCATGCCCTGCCGGCAACCCTGCGCGAGACGGCCAAGGGTGGCATCGCTCAAGCCCCGGCCGCGCTTTCTGCCTGCGCCAAATGCGGCATATGCGGATAGGCAGACTTCTCCAAACTGATACTGTTTCCAAACCACAAACAACAGGCTAATCGCTATAATGCAAGCCCAGTTAAAACACGATGAGCCGCAAGGCGAAACTCGAAGGAAATATATACGATGTCGCAAATCGACCGCAGTAACATGATTCCCGATCCGCAACAGCCCAGTAGGCATACGGGCGGCGTCCAATCGCCGCGCCCCATCGCGCCGGCTCACAGCCAACAACACGGCCCGGCCAATGCCTCACAGCGCCCGAATCAGCGTCAATACCAGCAGCATCAACAATATCAGCAGCGTCCCGCACATGGTGCCGCCCCCAAGCAGGGCCCTTCGCACGCTCGCACGGCAAACAATCGCGGGCCCGCGGACAAGCGAACCAACAAAAGCAGCAAGTCGGGCGGAAAGACGGCCCTCTTTGTCGTGCTCGGCCTCGTCGCGATCGTCTACATCGTAGGCGTCGTGGCGTTCTCGCAGGTCGCATACCCCAACACTACCATCGCCGGCGTCGACATATCGCTCTCTAACGCATCTTCGGCAGCCACCAAGGTCAACTCGGCATGGAAGCACTACAAGCTCACCGTGTCGGGCGATGACTTTAGCTGGACCTACCAGCCCGAGTCCGATGAACCCATCGTCGATGGCGAAGCTGCCGCAAAAGAGATCATCAACCACAACGAAGCCTTTATTTGGCCGGTCCGCCTTGTGGAATCCTTAAGCGGCAAGACCAAAACAACCGCTACCTCCAACGAAGTCGATCTTGATCAAGACGTCGACCTGTCCATGCTCTCCGACACCTTTGACCAAAAGAAGTTTGAGAAGGATCTGGGCGCCGCTATCGACGAGTTTAACGAGGGCCGTTCGGGCACGTTCGAGGCAAATAGCTCCTATGACGAGCAGGCCGGCAAGTTTACCGTCGAGAAGGCGCGCTCCAACGAAAAACTCAACCGCGAGCATGTCATTAAGTATGCCGAGCTCGAGCTTGCCTCGCTGGCCGAGTCCGTAGATCTTTCCAAGCTCGGCAACGATGCCTATGAGCCGCTCAATGGAACGCTGACCGATGATCAGATTCAGGCCGCATGTGATGCCGCCAACAACTTCCTGGGCGTCAACGTGACCCTCAAGCTCAACGGCGAGGATGCCGGCAAGGTTGATGGCAGCTCCGTATTGCAGTGGATCAGCTTTGCCGATCCCGCCAACCCAACGCTCGATACGTCGCAGATCAGCAACTGGGCAGCCGAACTCGCCAACGGCTTTAATACCGTGGGCTCCACTCGCTGGTGGACGCGCGCCGATGGCAAGCAGTGCGCCGTCGAAGGCGGCGACTTTGGTTGGTCCATCGACAGCAGCTCGCTCGCCAAGCAGGTCGAGGACGCCATTAACAACAAGCAGACCGGCGAAATCGAGATCAAGTACCCCCAGAAGGCCGACACCTTTACCGCAAAGGGAGAGCCCGACTGGAAGGCGTATATCGACGTCGACTTGTCCGAACAGCACGCGCGCTACTATGACGAGAGCGGAAATATCGTTTGGGAGGCCAACTTTATCTCGGGCAAGCCGGGCGAGGACGCCACGCCCGAGGGCGTCTGGCAGATCAACAGCAACGACGGCGGCAGCACCCTGATCGGAGCCAAGGACCCCGAGACCGGCAAGCCCAAATACGAGAGTCCGGTGAGCTACTGGATGCCGTTTGAGGGCAACATGATCGGCTTCCATGATGCCACCTGGCAAAACGACAAGAGCTTCGATAACGCCGAGTCGTACAAATGGTGCGGCAGCCACGGCTGCATCAACCTGCGCCTGGCAGACGCCAAGGCACTTCACGACTGCATCAAAGTCGGCCTATGCGTGGTTGTCCACTCGTAGTGCAACGCGCGCATTCCTACAACGTGGAACCGCTGCGACCAATCTAACAGTTCCGAAAGAAACCGTTCTATGCGCCCACCCCAACCGGTGGGCGCATATACTTATCGAGGTACTTTCTATAAAGGAGACGCTATGCCGAATGTCCCCACGACCACCCCGGGCCCGGATGATACCGAGCACACGCTCGAAGATGTCACCGAAACGATTCCTCTGATTACAAACGTACATGCCGATAAGCAGAGCGGACGCGCGAACGATGCGACCGAGATTTCCGATGAAGAGGCATATGCCAAGCTCAAGGCAAAACGTGCCGAACGTCGACGCAAAAAGCTCATCCGACGCGGCATTGCGGCCGGCGTCGTGGCCGCCATTGTGCTCATCGCCGTTGTCGTGACCTTAGCCATCAACGCACGGCCCGCAGGCAACAACGGGCCGGTGACCGACATGGTGACCGAGGGCACGTTTACCACAACGGTCGAGGCGAAAGGCCAGCTCAAACCTATTTCGTCCTCAGTGGTCTCCCCTTCTGTCGACGGCACGGTCGATTCTGTCAACGTGCAGGCGGGCCAATCCGTCAACGAGGGCGACGTGCTTATGACCATTAAAAACGACGAGCTCGATCGCAACGTTGCCGAGGCGCAGCGTGCAGTTGCAGCCGCTCAGGAAGACCTCGCCAACGCGCAGAAAGCCGCAACCGCCGCGCAGGCCACCCCGACGACGGACGCCGATGGAGCTTCCGCAGCGGCTGGCGTCTCCGCCGCATCGGCGGACACGAACGCCGTATCGGCCGCGCAGCGCAGCCTCGCATCGGCCCAGGCAAACCTAGACCAGGCGAACGCCAAGGCCGCCAGTCGCACGGTCACGGCCCCGAGCTCGGGTAGCATCGTGGAGCTCAACGCCAAGGTGGGCGCCACGGTAACAGGCGGCATGATCATGGGCGAAAGCGATACGAGCGGCGGCAAGCAGTGCATGCAGATCGCCGACCTATCTAAGATGAAGGTGACCGTGCAGGTGGGCGAAAAGGACATCGCCAAGATCGCCGTTGGACAGAGCGCCAACGTCACGTATCCCGCGTTTCCCGATATCGTGAGCCAGGGCACCGTCACGGCTATCGCGTCGGTGGCAAACTCCGATGCCGCCAACGGTGGCGGCGGCAGCGTAACCTTTAACGTCGACATCCTCATCGAGGCGCCCGACGCGCGCCTGAAGCCGGGCATGACGGCCGAGGTATCGGTGGTGACCGAGCAGCTCGACGACGTGGTGATGGTGCCGACGATGGCGCTCATGACCGAAGACGGCGAACACTATTACGTCAACGTGGCAACCGATGACGAGGGCAAGCAAACCCATCGCGTGAAGGTGGCCGTCGTGACGCAAAACGACAACGAAGCCGTAGTCGGCAAGACACAGGTCAAGCGCGACGACCAGGGCAACGAGATCAACCCCAACGTGCCGGTTACCAAGCTGCGCGATGGCGACACGCTCGTCATGGACACCGGAGCGGACGCAACGGCTGACGGCGGCTACAGCGCGGATTCGGGCAGTATGCCTGCCGATGAGGACATGTAATGCGTCCCGTTATCGACATCCGCAACGTGCACCGCATCTTTGAGAGCGAGGCGGGGTGCGCCCACATCCTGCACAACGTGAGCCTGGCGGTAGATCCCGGCGAGTTCGTCGCCATTACCGGCCCTTCGGGCTCGGGCAAGTCAACGCTCATGAACATCCTGGGCTGTCTGGACAAACCGACGGCGGGCGACTATTACCTGCAAGGGCTCAACGTGGCCGAGCTTGACGATGACGAGCTCACCGAAGTTCGCGCCCTGAGCATTGGCTTTGTCTTTCAGAGCTTCAACCTGCTGCCGCGCCTGTCGGTTATCGAAAACGTCATGCTGCCGCTGGCCTACACCAATGTGCCCCGTAGCCAGCGCGAAATGCGCGCCGTGCACGCGCTGCAGGCTGTCACGCTGCCCGTTGACCACTGGGACCACCGCATATCCGAGCTCTCGGGCGGCCAGATGCAGCGTGTCGCCATCGCACGCGCCCTCGTCAATGACCCGCCCATCATTCTGGCCGACGAGCCGACGGGAAACCTTGACTCCGCCACCGGAGCGCTTGTGATGGAGACCTTCCATAGACTTCAGGAGCGCGGCAAAACCATCGTGCTTATCACACATGACCCCGGCATCGCCGCCGAGGCCGACCGTGCCGTGACCATCCGCGACGGTCGCATTCACGACGGCGCGTATATTCCACATGCACCGCGGACCCTACGCAGCGCTGTAGATAACCTGCCCATGATTTCCGCCTCCGCCAACCCGCCGAAAGGAGTGGTGGCATGAGCGCCCGCGATCTCATCCAGGAAGCCCTTCACTCGCTCGAAGCCAACAAGGGGCGCAGCCTGCTCACCATCCTGGGCATTGTCATCGGCATCGCCTCGGTTATCGCCATGACGTCGCTCATCGGCGGCATCCAAAACAGCCTGGTCAACAGTCTGGGCCTCAATGCGGCACGCATGGTGCAAATCTATTCGTCGCAAGAACTCACCGAGTCGGACATCGAGAAGCTTCAAAAACTGGTGCCGCAGATAGAGCAGATTGGCATTGTCGACAGCGCGTATACCGAGTATAAGACCGGCGATAAAAGCTATACCGTCATGGCACAGGGTGTCGATAGCGACATGCTCGACGCCGTGGGGGCCAGCAAGCTCGTTGCGGGGCGCACCTATTCCCAGGCCGAGTCCCAATCAGGCTCGCGCGTGGCGCTCATCAGCCGCGGCGGCGCCGATCAGCTTTACGGCAACGAACAGGATGCGCTGGGGAAAACCATCAAGGTGTCCAACGGCGAGATGCAGATTGTCGGCGTGATTGATGGCGGCAGCGACTCCATGGGCTCGCTCACGCTGTATATGCCACGCGAAACCATCTCAGGCCTGTTTGGCGACGAGAATCCCTCATTCCCCAGCGTGATGGCACTTGCCGCCGAGGGCACGGACATGGATGAGCTTTGTAAGACCATCGAGTCCAAGGTGCGCGCGATGAAGGGCATCGAGGAGGAGGATGAGTACGACAGTGTATCGGCAACATCCATGAAAAGCGCCATCGATACACTCAACTCCTTTATGGGCGCGTTCTCGCTCATCATGGGCGCTGTCGCCAGCATCTCGCTGCTTGTCGGCGGTATCGGCATTATGAATATGATGCTCACCAACGTGACTGAGCGCATCCGTGAGATCGGCATTCGCCGTGCCCTGGGCGCAAGTCGTCGCGATATCACCGCGCAGTTTTTGGCCGAGTCCTCGGCGCTGTGCGTCACCGGCGGACTGTTGGGTGTCCTGATTGGCTATCTGCTGGCATGGGGACTCACGTTCTTTGCCGCAAGCTCGGGCATCATGAGCGAGTTTGGAGCTACCGGGACGATCACGCCAAGCTTCTCCATTACAACAGTGTTGATCGCGTTTGCCGTATCGGTCGGCATCGGCGTAATCTTTGGCTTCTACCCCGCTCGCCGTGCAGCAAAGCTCGACCCGGTGGAATGCCTACGCTACCAGTAAGCCACCACCAACAAGTTGCGGTGAATTAGGGACTGAATATGCTATTTAGCAGCAAAAACAGACGCTATTTCACCGCAACTTATTGAAGGGCTGCTTGCGCCAGTTCCGTGCGTCGTCCTCGAGCGATTGGCGGATGACAGGCTTGTACGGGTCGAGCTTGCTCGGGGCGCTCCTCCTCGCAGGCGGGAGGGCACGCATGCGCGGCGAGCGCCTAGCGCGCGAACTCCCGTAAGAGCGCGTCTTCCACTTCCCTAAGCGAAAGGGCCCCGCCTCCCTCGGCGGGACGGGCGACCACGATACAGCGCGCTCCCACGTCGCGCGCGGAGGCGATCTTCTCGGCCGTGCCGCCTACGGTTCCCGAGTCCTTGGTCACAAGCCACTGGGCGCCCACCTGCCGAAGCATCGCCTCGTTGAGCTCGCGGGTGAAGGGCCCCTGCATGCCGATGACGTGCGACGGCGAAAACCCCGCGTCGATGCACTTCGTTATAGCACCGGGCAGAGGGAGCACACGCACGAAGAAGCGCTCCGCGAAATCGGCGACGCGCGTGTAGGGAGCAAGCTCCTTGCTCCCCGTCGTGAGAAGCGCGCGACCCGGGTTCTCGGAGAGAAAGCGCGCCGCGCAGGCGATCGACGCGACCGACACGACGCCTTTGGGCAGCGCCTCGACCGGGCGCGTAAGGCGCAGGCATCGTGCACCCACGGCGAGCGAAGCGGCCCGGATGTTGCCGCTTGCGAGCGTAGCGAAGGGGTGCGTGGCGTCGACGACGATGCGCGCGCCGGAAAGCTCACGCTCCATGTCGGCCTCGTCGAGCCTACCCGCATGCACCTCGATGCCCGGAAGCTCGCCCAAAAGCTCGCCTCCGTACTCGGTTGCCGCGTAGGCACGGGCGGGGATTCCCGCCCCGCTCGCCCATTCGCACAGGAGGCGGCCCTCGGTGGTGCCGGCGAAGATGCGCAGCGCCGGCGCGGATGCGGGCGCCGTCACTTCGGGCCGCCTGGGCGCGTGATCTGGTAGAGCAGCGCGTTCATAATGGCGGCCGCCACGGTCGAGCCGCCCTTGCGACCCCTCGCGACGATGGCCGGCACGCGTCGCGCGAGTAGCTCCTCTTTCGCCTCGACCACGTTCACAAACCCAACCGGCACCCCAACGACGAGCGCGGGCGCGATCTTCCCCGCGTCCATGAGCTCGGCGAGGCGCAGAAGTGCTGTGGGAGCGTTGCCGACGGCCACGATGAGCGGACCCTCGATGCCGCAAGCTTTGTCCATGCTCGCAACGGCGCGAGTCGTGCCCGCGGCGCGCGCCGTTGCGGCGACATCCGGGTCGGCCATATAGCACACGGCCTGGCAGCCGATCTTCGCGAGCGCGGGCTTGCTTATGCCTGCGAGCGCCATGTTCGTGTCGGTGAGCACCGTGGCCCCTGCGCGCAGTGCGTCGAGCGCACAGTGCGCGGCGTCATGGGTGAACACAAGGGAATCGGCGTACGAGAAGTCGGCAGTGGTGTGGATGACGCGCTTCACGACGGGCTCTTCGAGCGGCGGGAACGTGCGGCCGCCGAGCTCTTCGGTGATGATTTCAAAGCTGCGCCGCTCGATGTCGCCGGGCGCCATCTCCTTGGAATCCATCTAGTACTCCACTCCTTCCCTTGCACATATCCCCTGCTCGTAGGGGTGTTTCTCGCACCGCATCTCGGTTATGTAGTCGGCCTTCTCCACGATCTTGCGGGAAGGCGCGCGCCCGGTGAGCGCTACTTCGACGCCGCGCGCGGACATATCGAGCGCGCGGTCCACGAGCGCCTCGTCGACAAGCCCCTTCGAAAGCGCGTCGAGCGCCTCGTCGAGCACGAGCAGCCCCTCCTGCGCGCCCTCGAGCTCGGCGAGCGCGGAAGCGAGGTTCCCATCGTGCAGCTCGCGCGTCGCGGCAAGTTCTTCCGACGTCATGGACCAGGTAAACTTGTCCGACGCCTTCCCCGCGAACACGGGCACGCCGAAATGCTCGGCGAGCAGGCGCACCTCCCCGCTTTCGCCGTCTTTCAGGAACTGCACGACGACGACGCGGCGGCCTGCGGCGAGCATGCGAAGGGCGAGGCCCATCGCCGCCGTGGTCTTGCCTTTGCCGTCGCCATGATACACGTGGATCATACGCCCTCCTCGATAATGCGGTAGACATACTCCATGTCGAGCGCCCCGCGCACGGAGTCGGCCAGGCGGTCGAACTCGCGCGCACGGTGATCGGCCGCGGACGCCGCGCCCGCAGCACCCACGACGCTCTCGGGCAGGCCACGCATGCGCGCGAGCGAGCGTGCGAGGGCGAGCGCCACCCCCGGTTCGTCGAACAGGCCGTGGAGATAGGTTCCAAACACGTTTCCGCAGGCCGCGCCTTCTGGTTTGCCGCCAATCGTGCCCGCAGGGGCGCAGGAGACGATCGTTTCGCCGTCGTGGATCTCGTACCCGCGAGCCGTCATGCCGTTCCACACCGAGAACGCGCCTTGGGCGCCTGTGATGCGCAGCTCCGACTGGGCGAGGCGCTTTTCCTCCCTGAACACCGTACTTGCAGGGATGAGCCCGAGCCCGCGCGCGGTGCCAGCGCCTTCCCTGCCGTGCGGGTCGGAAAGCTCGTCACCCAAAAGCTGGTAGCCTCCGCATATGCCGAGCACCGGCGTGCCCGCACCCGAAAGCGCGCGTACACAGGCTCCGATGCCGCTAGCCGCAAGCCAGCGCGCGTCGTCGAGCGTGGTCTTCGAGCCGGGGAGCACCACCAGGTCGGGTCGGCCCAGATCGGTCGTCGAGGAAACGTAGCGCACGCCTACGCCGGGCACGCGCGAAAGCGGGTCGAAGTCGGTGAAGTTCGACAGATGCGGAAGGCGCACGACGGCGACATCGATGACGCCGCGCGCCTCGCGGGCAGATAGGCGCGGCGCGAGCGAGTCCTCGTCGTCCAGGTCGAGCGTAAGATACGGCACGACCCCCACGACGGGGGCCCCGCACATCTTCTCAAGCGGGGCCAAACCCGGGCGCAGGATTTCTACATCGCCGCGGAACTTATTTACTACAAGCCCCCGCAAAAGCGCGCGGTCCTCGGGCGCAAGGAGCGCGACCGTGCCGTAAAGCTGGGCAAACACCCCGCCTGGGTCGATGTCGCCCGCGAGCAGCACGGGGGAGGACACGGCGCGCGCGAGCCACATGTTGACGATGTCGTTTTCGGCAAGGTTGATTTCGGCGGGGCTGCCGGCGCCCTCGATAACGATGACGTCGTTTTCCTCCGCGAGCGAATCGAACGCCTCCAAAATCTGCGGCATGAGCGCCTTCTTTCGCGCGAAGTAGTCCCTCGCAGCGAAGGCTCCCTGCTCCTTGCCGGCCACGATGAGCTGGCTTCGGTGGCCGCTTTCGGGCTTGAGCAGAATGGGGTTCATGCGCACGTCGGGCGCGATGCTGCACGCCTCGGCCTGCATGATCTGGGCGCGCCCCATCTCGAGCCCGTCGGCCGTGACACCGCTGTTGAGCGCCATGTTCTGGCTCTTGAAGGGAGCCACGCGCAGGCCGTCCTGCGAAAGCACACGGCACAGCCCCGCCGCAAGCAGGCTCTTCCCCGCGTTCGACATGGTGCCCTGGATCATGATGGGCTTCGCCCTACCCACGGGTATCGACCTCCTTCGTCGAGCCTCGGCCATACGCGCCCGCCATAGCGCCGCTGCAAGAAGCGCAGCCCCGTTCGTCGGGTTCACCTTCGCCCGATGCGCCTTCCGCCCGAAGCGCGCGGCTGAACGCCATCGCAAGCCGGGCATTCTCCTTGCGCGTGCGCACCGCGACGCGGCACCAGAAACGGGACAGCACCGAAAACGAGTCGCACGTGCGGACCAAAACCCCCTGTTTATACAGGCGCTCGGGGATGTCTTTCGCCGGTGTGCGGACTAAAAGGAAGTTCGCATCCGACGGCACGACGGAAAGCCCGAGCGAGGAGAGCTCGTGGGAAAGCCACGCTCGCTCGCCCGCCAATACATCGCGCGTGCGCGAGACGTATTCGACGTCTTCCAGGGCGGCGATACCCGCGGCCTCGGCGACCGAGGAGACGGGCCACGCCTGCCCCGCCCGGCGAATGCCCTCGAGGAGTTGGGCGTTTCCGCTGATCAGATATCCTAACCGCAACCCCGCCATTCCGTAGAGCTTGGTGAACGCGGAGAGCACGGCCACATGGCGCGAACACGCGGCGCGTGCGGCCACGCTCCTTTCGCGGGCGTCGGGCGCAAATCCGAGGAAGCACTCGTCCACGACGAGCAGCGCGCCCACCTGCTCGCAGCGGCAAGCCGCGGCATCGATCACGCGGGGGTCGACGAGGCGCCCCGTCGGGTTGTTCGGATTGCAGAGGTACGCCACGTCTCCCGGCCCCTCGATCGCGCGGGCGAAGGAGGCAGGCACGTCGAAGTCGTCCGCTTCGGAGAGCGGGAACTCCTGCACGCATGCGCCGTAGTAAGATGCCGCCTCCGCATATTCAGAGAACGTCGGCGCGCACACGACGATGCGTTTCGGGCGCACCGCCGCAGCGAGCCGCCAGATGATGTCGGACGCGCCCGTGCCGCAGACGATAGTATCTTCGGGAATGCCCTGGGCGCGCGCTAGGGCGCGAACGAGGGCGAGGCTTTCCCTATCGGGGTAGGCGTCGATTCGAGAAAGCGACTTGCAAGCTGCGGCGACGGCGCGCGGCGAGGGGCCTGCCGGATTCACGTTCACCGAGAAGTCGATGAGATCGGAGGCGCCCCCTTCGCAACCGATGCCGAGCGATTGCGCGCTGCCCCCATGCGTACGGGCGCGCAGGATTCCCCCGGCAGCCCGGAGCGCGGCGTGGTCTTCCCTCATGCCATCGCCCCCAAGGCGAGCACGACCGCCGCGCGCGCGGCGCCGAAGACGACGAGCGCGCATACGGACGCGGCGAGCATGAGCCTTGTCGCCCGGGCGATGTCGCCCCACTCGATTTCACGGGACGCGTCGCCTATCGTCGGTTTCTCAACGAGCTTGCCGAAATACACCGCGGGTCCTGCTAGGCGCAGCCCGAGCGCGCCCGCACACGCTGACTCGGTCTGCGCCGAGTTGGGGCTCGCATGGCGACGCCTGTCGCGGCGCCAGATGCGCGCCGCCCCGCGCGCGTCGAGCCCGACGATCGGGCACACGGCGATCATGAACAGGGCCGATAAGCGCGAGGGAATCCAGTTCACCACATCGTCGAGGCGCGCCGAGGCGCGACCGAAGTCGATGTAGCGCTCGTTTTTGTAGCCCACCATGCTGTCGAGCGTGTTCACCGCCTTGTACGCCATGCCCAAGGGCGCACCCCCGATCATAAGGTAGAAAAGTGGCGCGATGACGCCGTCGCTCGCGTTCTCCGCCACCGTTTCCACGGCGGCGCGCGCAACGCCCTGCTCGTCGAGAACAGACGTGTCGCGTCCCACGATGAGCCCGACGGCTTCGCGCGCCGCGACAAGGCCGCCCTTCGAGAACGCGTGGGCCACGGCCAGGCTCTGGCGGCGCAGCTCGCATGTCGCGAGAACCTGATAGCTCGCCCATGCCTCGGCCACGAAGCGCAAGCCGGAGTGAACCATGCCGCAAAGATGTAGGATACCCCAGGTCAAAAGCCCACACGCAAGCGGAAGCGCCACGGCGAGCACAAGTCCTGCGGCGCGCGTGCCCGCGGACGTTTGCGGGAATGCGCCTCGAAGGCGGCCTTCGGCCCACGTGATCGCGCGCCCCATGGCGACGACGGGATGGGGAAGCCAGCGCGGGTCGCCGAAGGCAAGGTCGGCCGCGAACCCGGCGGCGACGGCAAGAATCGTCATCACCGGGCATCGCCCCCCGAAGCGGGGCGAACGTCGCGAAGGCAGCGCCCATCCCAGGTGGCGGCCCATGCGCCGCCCGGCTCGGTATGCACGTCGAAATATCCCATTTTCGGGACAGCTAGGTCGGAGAGTAGCGCTTTCACGGTACCCGCGTGAACGACGAAGACGGCGCGCCCACTCCCCTGGGCGCGCTCCGATTCGCACGCCTCCCGAAACGCCGCGACGACGCGGCGGGTGAAATCGCTCTTGCCCTCGCCATGCGGGCAGCGCGTCTCGCACCAGGAGTCTACCCAGGCGTGGTAGCGCACATCCTCTTTAAGCTCGGCGGCGCTTCGCCCCTCGAAGTCACCGAAATCCATCTCGCGCAGACCGGGGCACGCCATAAGCTCCGCGTTCGGGAAGAGGATGCGCGCCGTCTGGTCGGTGCGGGCCATGCCGCTCGTGATAACACGGAACACGTCACCATCGCACGCGAGGTCGCGCAAAGCGCGCTCGCCCGCACTCGACAGGGGCTCGTCGGTGCCCGCCCCGCTGTAGCGATGGTCTTCCGTGCCCGCCGTGGCACCATGGCGCACGAAGACGACTTCCAAAGGCGCGCCCGCGCCCTGCGTCCCTCGAGGCGCATCGGCAAGGTTTCCTTTGATGACCTGGGGAATCCCGCACGTCATGCGCACGACGACGTCGGCGCGCGCAGCGAGCGCGCATCCCAGGCGCCCCGCGCGCTCGCGCCATTGGGCGTCTTCCGCACGCATGGGGACGACCACCGAGCCGACCAAGGGCAGAATCACTGCGTCGAAGCCGGTCAGCCGCTCGAGCGCCCGGTCAGCGTCGAGCGCGCGTACGAGTTCCTCAGCACGGTACGCGACACGGCCGGCAAAAGCCGCGGGCACGCCGCCCTCCGCAAGCTGCGCCGCGTCGACGAAATCGTCCGCCGCGAACCCGAGCCTTTCGCGCACGAAGGTCCTCTTCCCCGAATGCGCGCCACCTACCACGAGAATCATAGGAGCATGCCCCCCGCCACCAGCATGGCAAGCATCGCGAGCTCGGCCCATTGCAGAAACCATCCGGCCAAATCACCCGTCACCCCGCCGAAGCGGGACAGGGCAACATGGCGGTACCACGCGAGCGCCAAAAGCCCCGCCACCGCCATAAGGGCGCCGACGGCCCGAACGCACGCGACCATCCCTGCAGCCGAAGCCGCAGCGAAAGCGCAAAGCGGCACGACGATCACCGCGCGCCTCTTCGCAGGCGAGAGCCCCGCGGCCATGCCGTCCGCCCGCGCGGCAGGCCAGCATTCTACGGCGAGCCCCGAAAGCGCGCGGGAGAACACGAGCGAGCACAGAAGTGCGAGGAACGACCCCGCCGTAAGCGGCAGCGCGGTGAACAGGGAAAACTGCAGAATAAGGTACACGACAACACCAATGACCCCGAAGGCGCCCGCCCGCGGGTCGTGCATGATCTCGAGCTTTCGCTCGCGCGGGGCCCAACTTGCAAGCGCATCGGAGGTGTCGCAGAGCCCGTCTAGGTGGATGCCTCCCGTCACCGCCACAGGCAACGCCACGAGCACGGCCGCGACGATGGTCGCGGGCGCGCCGAGCAGGTTCGCCATGTGCCCCCACGCCGTCATGAGGAAGCCTTCCGCAACGCCCACCAGGGGAAACGCGGCAAGCGCATGGGTTGATCCGAAATCGGTCCAGGCCGATTTCGGGACGGGGATGCGCGAGAACGTTCCGAACGCCGCGCCGATTGCCTCTGCTATCTTCACCTTGTAGGTCCTTCGCCTTTCATCCACACGGGAATCCCGCATACCACTTCGACTGCGCGGTCGGCCAGCGCCGCCACGCCCGCGTTCACGCGCGCGAGCGCGCGCCTCCATCCCTCGGTCCCCTCATCGTAGCGCATCCCATCGGCGAACACGTCGACGGAGACCACCACCGTATACGCAGCGGCCTGAGTGAGTCGTTCGATGCCTCCGAGCACCTCGCGCGCCACAGCGTCGGGGTCACGTGGGGACAAGCCGCCTTCCGCGAAGAGCTCGTTCGCAACCAGGTTGCCCACGTCCTCCAAAAGAAGCGTGCAGCCGCGCGGAAGCCCGGGCACTGCGGCGCCCACGTCACGCGTGCGCTCGAGGGTGGAAAACCCCTTGCCCTCGCGCATCGCCCGATGGCGCGCGATACGGCGGGTGCCCTCTTCCCCGAAGGGCTCCATCGTTGCCAGGTACACGCGGGGGCCGTCGTGCCCGAGGCACAGGGACTCGGCATAGGCGCTCTTGCCGCTCGCGGCGGCGCCGATAACGAACGTCACCGTCATTTCCCGGCCTCGAAATGCTCGTAAGCAGCCATGCCAGTCGCCGTGAACGTCTTCCCATCCCGGTACACGCGCAGCGCCGAATCCAGAAGGGGCAGATACGCCATGGCGCCCGCGCCCTCGCCCAAGTGCATGCCTGCGTCGAGGGGTGCCTTTATGCCGAGCTCGCGAAGGAGCTCCTGGCTTGCGGGTTCGCTAGATGCGTGGGTGCCCACGAGGTAGCCCAAGGCGTTGGGGCACAGGCGCACCGCGCACAGGGCCGCCGTGCAGGATATGACCCCGTCGAGGAGCGCCGGCGCCTTCGAGGCCGCGGCCCCCAGGTAGAAGCCACACATCGCCGCGATGTCGAAGCCGCCCACCTTCGAGAGCACGTCGATCGGGTCGGCGGGATCGGGCGAGTTCGCGTCGATAGCGCGCTCGACCACGTCGCGCTTGCGCCCGAGCGAGGTGTCCGAGAGCCCCGCGCCGCGCCCGACGAGGCTCCGCGCGTCCGCTCGGATGAGCACTGCGGCCACCGCCGCCGAGGTGGTCGTGTTGCCGATGCCCATCTCGCCCGCGGCGAGAAGGCGCACGCCGGCGCGGGCAAGCCCGCACGCGACGCCGATTCCGACCTCGATCGCGCGCACGGCCCCATCGCGAGACATGGCGGAGCCGTGCGCGATGTTGCCGCTCCCCCGCCGCACGTTCGCGCGCACCATGCGAGCGTCTTCTATGCCCCGGGCCATACCCACGTCGACGGGCACGACCTCGGCACCCGCGAACGCCGCCATGCGGCAGGCGCTCGTGGCCCCCTCGCACATGTTGCGCGCGACGGCTCGCGTCACGTCTTGCCCGCTTTGCGACACGCCCTCGGCAACGACCCCGTTGTCGGAGAAGAATACCGCGAGCGCACGGGGAAACTCGGCCACCTCGGCGCTCCCCTGAGCTGCGGCGATACGCGCGACGGCGTCTTCAAAGTCGCCCAATCCCCCCAAAGGATGCGCGATGGAATCCCACGCGGCGTACGCGGCGGCGCGGGCACACTCATCTGCGGGCGCGATCCGGGAGAGCGCGGCTTCGAGCACGGCGCCCGGCGCCGACGAGAACGCGCGCTCGACTTCCTCGCGGATGCAGGCAAGCGCGGTTTCGGTTGCTTCAGCCATGCCGTCTCCTCTCTGCGAACGACGCTGTGGCAGACGCGAACGCGCGCGCAACGTCGGGGTTCGCAGGATAGTACACATGCGGGAAGCCCGCAACCAGGGCCGGGGTGGTCGTCATGCACGGCCAGCCCTTGTCGCGCCGGGGCTTCTGCGCCCAGAAGTCGCCGCCCGGGCAGGTGGACTGCCAGTAGTGGAACTCGTGCGCGCGGATGCGTGTGCCGCGCGGCCCGTAGAGCCCGTAGCGTTGGGAAGTGAGCTCCACGTACCCGAAATGGGACAGCCTTCCCCCGTTCTCGCTTGCGCCATCAAGGGCGCCCGCAACAGGCCAGCGCCGCCCCTCGCTATCGGAGATTTCGCGCTGCAGGTACAGAAACCCACCGCATTCGGCAACCGTCGGCATGCCGGATTCCACCGCACGCCGCACCGCCTCGCGCATCGGCGCGTTCTCGGAGAGCTGCCGCGCATGGAGCTCCGGGTAGCCGCCTCCCAGATAGAGGGCGCTTGTCCCCCGGGGCAACTCGCTATCACACAGGGGGCTGAAAAAGGCCAGCTCGCAACCCAGGTCCTCGAGCGCGCGCAGGTTCTCCTCGTAGTAGAACGAGAACGCCTCGTCACGTGCGACGGCGACGATGGGCCGCGCTCCCGCGATCGGCTCCAACCGGTAAGGTTCCTCGCGGATATCGGGTGCCGTCGCCGCTATTTCGAGCAAGCGGTCGACGTCGACGCTCTTTTCCACCAGCTCGGCCATCTTGTCGATGCGCGCGGAGAGCTGCTCGACCTCGTCGGCGGTCACAAGCCCCAAATGCCGGCTTTCGAGCGAGAACGCATCGTCGGCGGGGATATTCCCCAAAACCGCGACACCCGTGTGCTTCTCGATCGCAGGCTTCGCGTAGGCGCAGGCAGCGGCGCTCGTCTTGTTCAGCACGACGCCGCGCGCGTTCGCACAAGGCAGGAACTCGGCGATGCCGCGGATTACGGCGGCGAGCGATAAAGACGCCCCGCGCCCGTTCACCACTAAAACGACCGGCGTTTCCGTGTCGCACGCAACCTGGTAGCTGCTCGCATCGGCCACGCCGGGCGCCATGCCGTCGTAGAAGCCCATGACCCCCTCGAGCACCGCGACATCCGCGCCCGCGGCGCCGCGTGCGAGCAGGGCGCGCAGCGTCGGGGCGTCGGTGAAGAAGCCGTCTAAGTTGCCCGAGCGCGCGCCCACGACGCGACGATGAAAGAGCGGATCAATGTAGTCGGGGCCGCATTTGAAGGCCGCGCATGCAAGGCCGCGGCGCGCGAGCGCGCGCAGGAGCGCGCACGTAACGACCGTCTTGCCGCTCCCGCTCGAGGGCGCAGCGACCATGAAGCGCGGGATGGTCGTGCTCACCGGGCGCCGCCTTCCCCACCTGCACCACGCGCGCTGACGAGGAACACGGGGTTTTGCGCCTTCATAAGATGGTGCGAGCCTACAGCCTCGGCGCGGGCGGCCGACACCTGGCAAGCCTCGAACCCCTTAAAGCGCGAACCCGAGAGGAGCGCGCACGCCTCGGTGAGCGTCTCAACGGTGACGCATGGCACGCACAGGCGAACCTGCGAGTTCTTCTCGAGCGCCACCTCCACGATGGAGGGAAGCTCGCCCGCGCTCCCGCCGACGAACACGGCGTCGGGGACGGGCAGTATCGCGAGCGCTTCGGGGGCGACACCGGGGACCGCATGCACGTTGCCGCACCCGAATGCATCCGCGTTCTCTCGGATGAGCCGCACGCCGGCCGCGTTGCGCTCGACCGCCCATACCGACCCCGCTCGCGCGACGAGCGCCGCCTCGATCGACACGCTCCCCGTGCCGGCGCCGACGTCCCACACGGTGTCGGTCGCGGTAAGGCGCAGCTTCGCGAGCGCGACGGCGCGCACCTCCTGCTTGGTCATGGGAACGTCGCCGCGGATGAAGAGCTCGTCGGGAATGCCCGAGGAAGCGTACGGCCAGCGGGAACTCGCGGCGCGGGATGCGAACTCGATAAGCATCACGTTCAAGTCGTCGAACGTCTGACCTGCGATTTCACTTGCGGTCGCGCAGGTGATGCGCTCGTCGGGGTACGACAGGCGCTCGGCCACCGTCACGCGCGCGTCCCCGAAGCCCGCCTGCACAAGCTCGCCCGAAAGCCGCGAGGGGTCTTCCCCGCCCGACGTGACGAGAAAGAGCTCACCTGCGCGCTCGGCCTCGGCCACGATGTCGCACGCCACGCCGTGAGCGCTCGCGAAGCGCCAATCCTGCCATGGACGCGCGAGGCGCGCGGCGAGATAAGACGCTGAGCTTATGCCGGGAACGACGCGCACGTCCACCTGCGCGTCGCCGGAGAGCGCCTCCACCAGGCGGCGCGCGCCGCTGAACAGCCCCACATCGCCCGTCATCACGACCACGGCGCGCCGCCACGACGCCGCATCGGTGAGCGCGGCGACGATGTCCGCCGTCTTCACGAGCTCGCATCTCACCACGTCGGGCGGCACGTCGATGCCGGCAAGCGCGCGATGAGCGCCGATGACCACGTCGGCGAAGTCGATAGCGTCGAGCGCCGCGCGCGAGAGCAAGTCGGGGTTTCCGGGCCCCGCCCCGATGATCGTTACCTTTCGCATGGAATCTCCCGATACCCGCGCGGCGTGACCATACGGCCGCCTACGAGCTTCGTGTTCGCGTTGCCGACGAACACGGTGGTGAACATGTCGGCGTCGATCTCCCCCAGCTCAGAGAGCCTACACATGCCCGACTGCTGCCCCTCGCGCCCGATGTTGCGTACCCAGCCGCAGAGCGTGTCGGGGGCCTTCCATTCGAGCATAATCTTCGCCGCGCGTGAGAGCCTGTCGGCGCGCTTTCTGCTGCGCGGGTTGTACAAACAGATGCAGAAGTCGGCGCTCGCCACGGCGGCGAGCCTGCGCTCGATGACCTCCCATGGCGTGAGCAGGTCGGAGAGCGACACGACCGCGAAGTCGTGGGCAAGCGGGGCGCCGAGCACCGCCGACCCGCTCTGAGCCGCGGTGGCCCCGGCGATAACTTCCACGTCTACATCGGGGTAGTCCTCCGCAAGCTCCAGCACGGGGCTCGCCATGCCGTACACGCCCGCGTCACCGCTGCACACGAGCGCCACGGCTTCTCCGCTCTGCGCGCGCGAAAGCGCCAGGCGACATCGTTCGACCTCGTGCATCATCGGCGTCGCGAGATGCGCCGCGTCGGGCACGGCGGCGAGCGCGAGCTCCACGTATTTCGTGTACCCAACAACGATGTCGGCCGCCTCGAGCGCGCGCCGAGCCGCAATCGTCATGCCGTCGGGGCCGCCCGGGCCGATCCCCACCACGAAGAGCTTTCCCATCACCGCTCCTTAAACGAAAGTTCGATAGATACTTTGGAAAACGCGACGGTCACGCCGCCGTGAGCGAGCTTCGGGAAGATAAGTTTGCCCCCGCCCGCGAGCGCCGCGCGCTCGCACACATTGTCGACCCCCACCGTCGCGCGTACGAAATCAGATGGCGAAACGCTGCCTTCGACCTGCGACAACTCCTCTGCGGAATACGTCGCAAGCGGGATATTGCGCGCGCGGCAGAAGGCGAGCAGACCCTCCTCGTGCGCCTTCACGTCGATCGTCGCCGCCTCGCGCACGGCCAAAGGCGAGATGCCCGCCTGCCCGCACGCGAGAAGAAACGCCTCCCCGATCGCTTCGGCGCACGCACCGCGACGGCACCCTACGCCCGCAACGATACAGGGCACGACAAGGCGAAGCGGCTCGGGCGCAGGCGCCTGCACCCGCATGCCCGCCGGCATCCCCGTCTCACCGGCGGGCACGACCTCGTCCGTTGTCTCCGCCGCGCGAACGAACGCGCCTGCATTCGCGCCAGCGAACGGCGACACGACGATATCGGCCCGAGCGCGGTCGGACGCAATGTCTACCCCCTCAGGCGGCTGTCCCGAAATCGGCATGTCGGAATAGAGTGCCACGCGCCCGCCCGAAAGCAGCCGCGCCGACACTCGCTTGATGGCCTCGGGATTCGAAACGGCGAGCCCCGCACAGCGCGCCCACGTATCCACCGCCCACACGCCGCGGACGTCGGTCGCCGTGGTGATGACGGGGATGGCCCCTACCGCGCGGGCCACAGTTTGCGCAAGCTCGTTCGCACCGCCCAAATGCCCCGACAAAAGCGGGACGGCAAAGCGCCCCGCCTCGTCAATCACCACAACCGCGGAATCGGTTGCCTTCGAAGCGACATGCGGCGCGATCGCCCGCACGGCGATGCCCGCCGCGCCCACGAACAGAAGCGCGTCCGACGCTTCCCACGCGAGCGCCGTCCATGCGCGCAGGTCGGCCTTCCCCTCGCCGAACCCGCGCGAAACGGAAACGTCCCAGCCAGGGTCATCTTCACCTGTCTGCGCGCAATCGGAAAGCGCGTGTGCGGTGCGCTCCGCCAACGCATACCCCCTCTCAGTGAACGCTATGCAGGAAATCCTCATCTAGCGCACCACCATCGTCGAGAAGTAGCTGCCCCGATCGGGCACATCGTCGAGCGAGCGGTACACGCGCTCGCCCGGAAGCCCACAGTCCTCTACGAGCTCGGCACCGTCAAAGGCGCCCTCCTCGCGAAGAATGCGCTTCGTGTCCGCAAGCGAGCGGCGCGCCTTCATGACCACCTTCGTCCCCGGCCAGCCGATTGCGCGGCCCACCTCGTACAGCACGCCTTTACTCATACGTCGCCCCCAATACCCCGATAACTGCATCGGCGCCCGACGTGCGGAAAAGCTCGCGGCGCTCGGCGTCGAACACGACCGCGGCGATATCGCATGCGCCCGCCGCGCGGCGGCGCAACCTGTCCTCGATTGCCGCAGCGAGCGAGGCGCACGCAGCGTCCCCCACGCCGGCGGCCTCGATTACCTCGAGTGCCGCCGTGGTCGTGACGGACGTCATGATCTCGCGCACGGTCTTCGCGCCCGCGCCGGCCATGGCCGCGTGGGCGGCCAGAATCTCCGCGCGGCAGTCGGCGGTACGCGAATGGGTGTCCATGATACCGCCCGCGATCTTCACCAACTTGCCGATGTGTCCCACAAGAAGGACATTGGTAAATCCCTCGCGAATGCAGCAATCAATCGCATCGCCCACGAAGTTGGAGATGAAGACCACCGGCGCACCGTTTAGGTGGAAATGCCCTGAGATGAACTGCGCGCCGTAGTTGCCGGGCGTGAGCACGACTCCGCACCGCCCCATAGCCGCATGCTGCCGGATCTCGAGCTCGATACTGTCGCGCAAGGCAGCGAGGCTGCGCGGCTCGACAATGCCCGTCGTGCCCAGGATGGAGATGCCGTCCTTTATCCCCAGGTGCGGGTTGAAGGTCTTTTCGGCAAGGGCAACACCCTCGGGTACCGAAATTGTCACAGCAATATCTCCAGAAAAGCCGTGCACGGCGCACACCTCGCGCACCGCCGAAGTGATCATCGCGCGCGGCGTCGCGTTGATGGCGGCCGCCCCCACCGGCTGCTCGAGCCCGGGCAACGTCACGCGCCCCACGCCCACGCCGCCGTCGACGGAAACTTCCGATTCGCGCGCGGGTACGTCCTTGCTGCCCGCAGCGCCCGTGCCCGACCCCGCATGTTCCACGCGCGCGTACACGAGCACGCCGTCGGTCACATCGGCATCGTCGCCTGCGTCCTTTCGCACGGCACACTGGGCGCACCCCTCGCCGATGCATGCGTCGACCACGTTCGCCTCGACGGGCAGCCCGCCGGGGGTGACGATCGACACGCGGCCGACGGGCTTTCGTGACAAGAGCATCTCGCAGGCCGCCTTCGCCGCGAGCGCGGCGCAGCTCCCCGTGGTATAGCCGCAGCGCAGGCGGGTCGTCCCGGTATATATGTAGTGCTCGAAGGCCACGCTAGCTGCTCGCCTTCCGATACCCCGTGGCAAACGAAGGGTCGTAAAGCTTGCTGCGCTCGTACGACTCCGCTTGCGCGCCGTCGTGCGCAAGCCCGCCGCGAGCTCCGAGCACGCGGCCCACCACCACGAGCGCCGTGCGGTCGATGCCCTCTCGCGCGCCCGCGTCGGCGAGCGTGCCCACTGTGCATCGCACCACGCGCTCCTCAGGCCAGGTCGCCTTGTACACGAGCGCCGCCGGCTCGTCGGAGCTGCGGCCCGCGGCCAAAAGCTCGGCGGAAAGCTCGGCGAGCATACCCGAGCTCAGGAAGATGACCATAGTCGAGCCGCTTTCCGCCATGGTGCGCATGCCCTCGCCCGCGGGCATGGGGGTGCGCCCGGAAAGCCGCGTGATCACGACCGACTGGCTGATTCCCGGCAGCGTGTATTCCTGGCGAAGCGCCGCCGCGGCACCACAAAAGCTCGACACGCCGGGCACCACCTCGTAGTCCACGCCGCGCGCGTCGAGTGCGTCCATCTGCTCCTGGATGGCGCCGTATAGGCACGGGTCACCCGTGTGCAGGCGCACCACTTCCTCGCCCCGCGCATCCGCCGCACACATCACGTCGAGCACTTCCTCCAAGGTCATGTGCGCGCTGTCGTAGACGACGCAGGATTCCTTGCAATCGGCGAGCAGCTCGGGGTTCACAAGGCTCCCCGCCCAAACGACCACGTCGGCCGCGCGCAGAAGGCGCGCCCCGCGCAGCGTGATAAGGTCGGCGGCGCCCGAGCCTGCGCCAACGATATGAATCATCCGAGCCTTCCCTTCCCGTTTCTCATCGCAACCGTTTACGCCGCCCTTCGCACAGCGGGCAAAACACGGCGCCCGCAGCGGCAATCGGCGCAAATACGCAGGCAGGAGGCGCAATGCCGCCCGCCCTGGCTTTGACACGTTCACAAGTGCCCACTATCATAGTAAAAGTTTCGGCAACGAGCATATGACAATCGGATAAAAGGAAATGACCGGCGCGGCGCCCGCACAGCCCGCGCTGGCTTGCGGAGGGAACCAGGTGGGAATCCTGGGCAAGGGACATTACTGTATAGGACGCGCGGGCGAACTGCCTCGCGCCCCAAGCCAGACTGCTTCGCCTTTTCCTCACGGCATCGCCGTGGCGTTAGCTCCTTGTGAACCCCGAGGGGTGCGCTTTTCTTTCGCTTGTGCCGACAAGCAACTGTCGCCGGGGGACCGGCAAACCGAGGAAAGGAAAAACCATGTCCGACCAGATGTCACGCCGCGGCTTCATGGGCGCCGCAGCAACCGGAGCCGTCGCGCTCGCCGGATTCGCGCTCGCGGGCTGCTCCAGCACCTCCGCGAGTTCCGAGAAATCGAGCGAAAAGGAGAAGGCCGTGAAGCCGGTCATCCTCGTCACGAGCTTCGGCACGAGCTACAACGACTCGCGCCACATCACCATCGGCGCCATCGAAGACGCTATCCGCGAGAAGTACTGGCAGGACTACGACATCCGCCGCGCCTTCACCGCGCAGATCATCATCGATAAGCTGAAGAAGCGCGACGGCATCACGATCGACAACATGACCGAGGCGCTCGACCGCTGCGTGGAGGACGGCGTGAAGGAAATCGTCGTGCAGCCGACGCATCTCATGGGTGGCCTGGAATACACCGACGTGAAAGACGAGCTCGACAAGTACGCCGACAAGTTCGACAAAATCTCGCTCGGCGACCCGCTGCTCACCTCCGACGACGACTACAAGAAGGTGGCCGCAGCCATTAAGGAGAACATGGCGTCCTTCGACGACGGCAAGACGGCGCTGTGCCTCATGGGCCACGGCACCGAAGCCGATTCCAACGCCGACTATGCCAAGATGCAGGAAGTGTTCAAGAACGAGGGCTTGACGCAGTTCTTCGTCGGCACCGTCGAGGCTGAACCGACCTGCGAGGATGTTATCGCCGCCGCGAGCGCCGCAGGCTACAAGAAGGCCGTGCTCGCGCCGTTCATGGTGGTCGCGGGCGACCACGCGAACAACGACATGGCAGACGAGACCGACCCCGACAGCTGGGCTGCGAAGTTCGTGGCCGCCGGCTTCGAAGTGACGTGCCTGCTCCAGGGTCTGGGACAGAACGTCGCGGTCGACGACATCTACGTCTCACACGTGGACGACGCCATCGCCAAGCTGTAAACTCGCCGCGCACGGGGGCGCCGGTCGCGTCCCCGTGCAACGGGCATGCGCCTTCCCCGACCGACGGCGCATGCCCGTTGCATTCGCATCCCGCCCGCCCACCGCACGGCGCGGGCGGTCGAAGCGATTGAAAGGAACCCCCTCCATGTTGAAGAAAACCCTCGCCTTCGCCCTGTCAGCGGCGCTTTTCGCGTTCTCGCTCGCCGGCTGCGGCGGAAATTCAATCGACAGCGCAAAGGCAAGCGATGCCGATTCCCAGGAAAAGACCGAACAGGCGGCCGATGCGCCCGAGGGCGCAAGCGCTGCCCCCATCACCGCCGACAAGGTGGCCGACGGCACCTATCCGATCACCGTAGATTCCAGCTCGAACATGTTCAGGATTGTGGACGCCCAGCTCATCGTGGAAAACGGCTCCATGCACTGCGTGATGACACTTTCCGGCACGGGCTACGGCAAGCTCTTCATGGGCACGGGTGACGAGGCTGCCGCCGCGAGCGAGGCCGACTTCATCCCCTATGTGGAAAACGCGGAAGGCAAGTACACCTACGACGTGCCCGTTGAAGCGCTCGACGAGGACACCGCCTGCGCCGCGTGGAGTATTAGAAAAGAGCAGTGGTACGACCGCACGCTCGTGTTCGAATCCGCCGGCGTCGATCTGCGCGCCGACGCACTGAAGTAACGCCATGCGGTCGATTCTTCCCAAGGGGGAAAACAGGAAGCGCCACAGCATCGCGGCGCGCGCGATCGCCTGCGTTCTCGTCGCCCTGCTCGCGCTTCCCTTCGCGGGGTGCAGTGCGAGCCCGAACGCGACCGGTGCCACGACGGGCTCTCAGGAATACACTGTGAGCGTCTCGCTTTCCGGCGGGTCAGGGCGCGCAAGCATCGCCTCACCCACCACAATTGTGAAGGATGGCGACACCTACACCGCGACGGTCACCTGGTCGAGTTCGAACTACGACAAGATGACCATCGACGGCGTGGACTACGCGCCCATAAACGACGGCGGCAACTCCACGTTCGAGATACCCGTCACGCTCGACGAGGACATCGCCGTGTCGGCCGAGACCGTCGCCATGTCGACGCCGCACACCATCGACTACACGCTCCACTTCGACTCATCCACCATGAAGGAGAAATCGGGCGACGAAGCAAGCGGCGGCTCCCCTGCGAGAACGGCTTCAAGCGCCGCGGCCGACTTCCACAACGCCGATTTGGGCTGCGGCTGGAAGCCGACGGGGACGCTTCAGCTTGAATACGCCAAGCACTTCACTGTCGACGAGTTCGAAGGCGGCTTGCGGCTTATCTGCGTTTCGAACGGTGAGCGCTTCCTCGTGGTACCGCAAGATGCGAAGGTACCTGATGGGTTGAGCTCTGACATCGCGGTCATAAGGCGCCCCGCCGACAAGGTGTACCTCGTGTCGTCGGCAACGATGTGCCTGGTCGACGCGCTCGATGCGAACGACAATATCTTCATGTCGGGCACGAAGGCCGACGATTGCTCGGTCGCGGGCTTCAAAAGCGCACTCGAAAGTGGGGCGATCGCCTACGGCGGCAAGTACAGCGCGCCCGACTACGAGCGAATATCGGCCTCGGGCTGCACGCTCGCCATCGAGAACACCATGATCAACCACACACCCGATGTGAAGGAAAAGCTGCAGAAACTCGGGCTCGTCGTGCTCACCGAACAGTCGTCGAGCGAGCCCGAAGCACTCGGGCGCCTCGAGTGGATTAAGCTTTTCGGCGTCCTGTTCGACAAGGAAGACGAGGCCGCGCACCTGTTCAACGAGCAAAAGGCCCGCGTCGAGCAAACGTCGAGGCTCGCGTCGTCAGGTAAAACCGTGGCGTATTTCTACATTAACTCGAATGGGGCCGCCGTCACGCGGCGGGCGGGCGACTACGTGGCGCAGATGATCGAGCTTGCAGGCGGCAACTACTCGCTCGATGACGCGCAGACGGCGTCGACGTCAGGTTCGTCAGTAACGCTCGAAATGGAGCGCTTCTACGCGACGGCGAAGGATGCCGACATCATCGTCTACAACGGCACCATCGACGAATCGGTTGCCACCTTAAACGACTTCGTAAGCAAAAACGCGCTATTGTCGCAGTTCAAAGCCGTGAAGAACGGCAACGTCTGGGTCACAAGCGCCGACATGTACCAGCAGATGACTTCTACCGCCGACATTATCGACGAGCTGCACGGGGCGTTCACCGGCGATGACGCGAGCGACTTCCATTATCTGAGGAAGCTCGGCTAGCACCATGAGAAGCCGACTTTCCATGGCATACGACGAATCGGGGCGCGTCGCACGGTGTCGCGTCGTGACGGCGCTGCTCGCTGTTGTCCTCATCGTGCTCGTAGGGGCCAACCTGTGCATCGGGAGCGTGCTCGTGCCCGCAGACCACATCCCCGGCATCCTTTCGGGCGGCGCGGCCAATTCCATGGAAAGCCAAGTCATCTGGGAGATTCGCCTGCCGCGCGTGCTTTCAGCCGTGCTTCTCGGCGGGGCACTTTCGCTCTCCGGGTTCCTGCTGCAGACGTTTTTCAACAACCCCATCGCCGACCCGTTCATCTTGGGCGTCTCCTCGGGCGCAAAGTTCGTCGTCGCGCTTACGATGATCGTGCTTCTGGGCGCGAACCAGGCCATGTCCTCGCCGGCCATGGTGGCCGCAGCGTTTCTGGGATCGCTTATCACCATCGGCTTCGTGCTCCTCATCGCACGGCGCATAAGTTCCATGGCCATGCTCATCGTGGCGGGCGTCATGGTGGGATACATCTGCTCGGCGGCGACGAACTTTCTCATCGCCTTCGCCGACGACCAGTCCATCGTGAACCTGCACAACTGGTCTTTGGGTAGCTTCTCGGGTTCGAGCTGGGACGACATCGCGGTCATCGCGGTCGTGGTGATCACCGTGAGCGCATGCGTATTCGCGATATCGAAGCCCCTTTCCGCCTTCCAGCTGGGAGAAGCCTACGCGAAAAGCGTCGGCGTGAACGTCGCACGCTTCCGCGTGGTGCTCGTCCTTCTAGCGAGCATGCTCTCCGCCTGCGTGACCGCGTTCGCTGGTCCGGTGTCGTTCGTAGGCATCGCGGTTCCGCATCTCGTTAAGTCGGCGCTGAAGTCGTCGAAGCCCATCCGCGTGATTCCTGCGTGCTTCTTGGGAGGCGCCATCTTCTGCGCGGGCTGCGATTTGATCGCGCGCACGCTGTTCTCCCCCGTCGAGCTTTCCATCAGCGCCGTCACCGCCATCTTCGGCGCGCCGGTGGTTATCGCACTCATGTTGAAGAAGCGGGTGAGGTAGATGGGGAAATTCGTGCCGCAGCCCAAAACGCTCGGAAGGGACATTCCGTGCTTAGACAGTCCTAAGCTCGCACGAAAGCGCCAGAAGGCACTTTCGGCTCGTGCGGAACTGCACGCGGAACGCCTCCTCCGAGCGGAGTCGAACCTCGAAACCCCGGTCGAAACGCAGGCTGACGGAGCGCCGCTTTTCCGCATAAGCGACCTGTCGGCGGGCTACGACAAGAAGGTCGTAGTCGAAGGCGTCGATCTGGAGGTTCGCGCGGGCGACGTCGTGGCGCTCATCGGGCCGAACGGCTCGGGCAAGTCGACCATCTTGAAAACCATCACGCGCCATCTGGCACCGCTTGCCGGCGCGGTCGAGCTCGACGGGCGGGAGATTTCCCGATGGAAGACGGCGGAATTCGCAAGGAACCTTGCCGTTATGCTGACAGATCGACCCCGGACCGAGCTCCTCACCTGCCGCGATATCGTAGAGGCGGGAAGGCATCCCTACACCGGGCGAATGGGAACACTTTCGCCTGACGACCATAGTCGGGTCGACGAGGCCATGAAAACCGCACATGTGGAAGAGCTCGCCGAGCGCGACTTCATGCAGATAAGCGACGGGCAACGCCAGCGCGTCATGCTCGCACGCGCCATCGCGCAGGATCCGCGTGTGCTCGTGCTCGACGAGCCCACATCGTATCTCGATATCCGCTACCAGATCGACCTGCTGCGAATACTTCGCCACCTTGCGAAATCGCGGAATGTGGCTGTCATCATGTCCATCCACGAACTCGAGCTCGCGCAGAAAAGCGCCGACAAGGTGATTTGCGTGAAGGACGGTCGGGTCTTCCGCGCCGGCGCACCCGAGGACATATTCACGCGCGAGACGATTGGCGAGCTCTACGGCCTTCAACATGGCACCTTCAACGAGCACTTCGGCAGCGTGGAAATTGGGCGCCCACACGGCGATGCGCACACGTTCGTCATCGCCGGCGCAAGTACGGGGTCAGCTGTGTTTCGCCAGCTCATCCGGCAGGGCAAGGCGTTCTACGCGGGCATTCTGCACGAAGGGGACATCGACTGCGAGCTCGCGCGCGACCTGGCGACGGAATGCGTGGCCGAGCGCGCCTTCGAGCCGATCGGGGATAAAACCATAGCCCGCGCCAAAGAGCTCCTCGTCCACTGCGCGCGCCTTATCGTGTGCCCCGCTGCCTTCGGCACCATAAACGCCCGCAACGCAGAGCTCGTCGAGTTCGCACGATCGCATGGTATCGAGGTCATGCAAGCGTGCGAAGGCGCATCGGAGGATTCCCATTTGGAGTGGGAAGGATAAACTGAACTTTCTTTTAAGGATCCTCAGGCTACAGCTCCTGCGCCGGCGAGGTCTACAAGGCGCCGGAGAACCTCGTGAACAGGAATTTCCACGCCGACGAGCCCAACTAGGCCTAATCCAAGCGAGATTCCAGACTCGACAGACCATTGAGAGTCAGATCGTTGGCGACCTCAGAGACACGCTCGATAGGAACCGAGCCGTCAGACAGTGCCCACGTGCGATAGATACCGATAATGCCCGACAGCAAAAACGCCAGATAGTAATCGAACATCTCGTCCTTGAGACCTTGGGGCAACAGATCGCGCTCGGCAATCTCGTGTTCGAGCGGCGCACGAAGACGAGCCATAAAATCATCGAGCGGAATGTTCTCGATCAGCTGACGATTGAGCACCAAGTTGTTGCACAGTGCCTCGTTAACGGTTTTAAAGAAGGTCGCCGCCGCGCCAAGAGCGCGCTCGTTGGTGTCGCCGTCCATTGAAGCAAGCGTTTTCTCGACCGAGTCGACAATCATCTCCACCACATCGACGGCAATGGCATCGAGCAGGCCGTCAACCGTACCAAAGTGTACGTAAAAGGTCTTGCGGTCGACATTGGCCTCGCGCGCGATGGCACTCACCGTAATGTCTGCCAGCGGCTTTTCCATGAGCAGGCGCTCGAAAGCCGAAAGGATGGCATTACGGCTGCGAACGATGCGACGATCAAGACGCGGTTTGCTGGTTGCCATGGGCGTGTCCCTTCGATATGCGAGCATTCATCAACAGATGAGAGATAATCTACGTAAGAGGATTATCCCCCATACAGCACAAATATGCCCCGCATCATGAAGAACGCACGACTGCCCTACTGCGACTTAGGGTGCTTCTTCTTATTGAGTGCCGACGGAGATACGCGAATACCATCGCCTGTCTGGCGCACATAGGCTTTATGAGCCGGCTTAGCGGTCCCAGAAGCCTTCTGAGCGTGCTTCTTGGGATCAACGGTAACAGCATTCGTGGGGTGCGGCTTAGTGGGCGCAGAGGGCGTCTGAGGCGTGCGGCCGAGCTTGCGCATCACGCGATCCCAGCGCGCATGGATGCTCTCGTTGTGGGCGCTCTTAAGTCCCAACAGGGGCGCAGCCAAAATGGTCGGCGCAATAAACGTAATGAGACGCCACAGCAGATAGCCGGCGGTCGAAGCCGACCCAAAGAAATGACCCAAGAACAATGCAAAGCCGCCCTCAGCGCCACCAGTTCCACCGGGCAGGGGGACCGCAGAGCTCAACAGCTGGACAAAGGCGCTCGCGGCCATGACCGAGAAAAAGTCGACCTCATGGTGGCCAAAGGCAAGCATCAGGAAATACGGCACCAGATAGAAAAACGCGAGCTGCAGCATGGTGATAAACACGGTGAGCAGCATGGAAGAAAAATGTCCGGCCGAAAGCTTGAACTTCTCGGAGAAGGAGTAGATCTCGCCATCGACAAACGTGCGCCAACCCTCGATCTTAGTGGCCGAGACACCAATGCGCTCGAGCCAATTGATGATGCAATGGGCGACGCGCGTGACGGTCTTAGGCATGAGAGCGACGGCGAAGATGCCCAGCAAGATGCAGCAGTGCCCACCAAAGCTAAAGACGCACAGCAGCGTCATGTCGCCATAGCGCTCGGCAAAAAACGGCATGCGAGCAAGCAGTAGGATAGCGCCCCAGGCAACGAGGCCAAACTGATACACGATAAAGCGCGTGAACTGCGTGGCTCCGGCCTCGCCCACGTTTTGGCCCGCCTTGGTCAGGCGGTAGATCTGGGCGGGAGTCGAGCCCATCATCATAGGTGTGAGGTTGCCAAAGAAGATGCCACTCGCCTCGACCGAGATCAGGTCGCGAATGCCAACGGGTGAATCGGGGTCGAGCCAGACAGCGATCGCATAGGCCACAATGCCAAAGAACAGATACATGAACATGCAAAGACACGCGACAACGAGCCATGACGCCTGGACGCTCGACATAGCGGCCCAGAACTGCCCCATCTGCCCGGTTACCACCAGATAGACGATATAACCCACCAGTACGACGCCGATAAAGATGGCGCCGCGGCGTGCGCTCTTATTGTCATCTCCGCCCGAGGCCTCAACCTCGACCTGGGGCTTAGACGTATGCTGAGAGGACTCCGTCATGAGACTCCTTCTAACAGTCAAAATATTTTGGATATTGTACCCGCAAGGACCATAGACAGAACGCAAAGCTCTGGTTCAAACGGGAATTGCAGACGGTTGTTTGAAAATAAAAAACCCGGCCTTCCATAGGAAGTCCGGGTATCAGATGCGTGGTAGCCCGTACCAGATTCGAACTGGTGATCTCCGCCTTGAGAGGGCGGCGTCCTAAACCGCTAGACGAACGGGCCACATGACATCTGCACTGCCGTGCTGCGAGGAAATATATTACGGGACAAAAAACGTCAGCGCAAGAAGAAATTCCAAATTGCCAAAAAATTGTCGGCAGGTTATGGAACACGCAGGTAAACTAGGTAGCTAATTCAAGTTAAGATGGACCAAAAGAGCTTCGCGATCGTTGGGAATGTTGTCTTCGATCACGGCGTCGAGGGCGGAGTTGAGAAGCTGCCCCAGTTCCGGCCCGGGCTTGACTCCAGCACGGATCAGGTCGCCGCCGTTGATGGCGAGCATCTTGAGCGTATATGGCTCCCCCGCCCTCAGCAGATCGTGCGCCATCGCGCGCATCTCCTCAATCGTCTCAACGTAATAGAAGCACGACGGGGCCTTGCCAAGTGTGTCGGCACGCTTAAGGTCCATGAGCTCGTCAATCAGGCGGGCCGTGTCGACGCCCTCACCCGAAAGCGCGCGCATCATATTGAGCAGACAGGAGCGCTCGGGGCGCAGCGGCTTGTCATGGTATTTGATGAGCAGACACACGTCGCGCACCAAGTCGTGCGAGAGCGCCAGGCGATCCATAATGACGCGCGCCTTCTTGGCGCCGAGCTCGGGATGACCGTAGAAGTGTCCGCTACCGGCATGGTCGACCGTGAAGCACTCGGGCTTGGACACATCGTGCAAAAACGCCGCCCACATAAGGCTCGACGAGGGCGCGACGCCGTCACACAGCGCGAGCTCCCCCGCCACCGTCAGCACACGGGCGATATGCACGTAGACGTTAAACGCATGATAGACACTGCGCTGATCAAACCCGCGACCCGCTGCCAACTCGGGCACGGCGGCGCAGATGAGCTCGGGATAGCGGAGCATCGCGTCTCCCCCATGACCGGTCGAAAGAATGCCCTCGAGCTCAATACCCACACGCTCACGCGCCACGGCATCGAGCAGCGGCGCGCACTCGGCAAGCGCACGCTTGGTCTCGGGCTCAATCATAAAGTCCAGACGGCAGGCAAAGCGCACCGCACGCAGCATGCGCAGGGCGTCCTCGTTAAAGCGACGCTTGGGATCGCCGACAGCGCGAATCAGCTTGCGCTCCAAGTCACCCTGGCCGTCGTAGCGGTCGACAAGCCCGCGCTCGGGATGCCAGGCCATGGCATTGACGGTAAAGTCGCGGCGCGCCAGATCGTCCTCGAGCGAGGCGGCACGCTCCACACTCTGGGGATGACGACCATCGGTGTAAAAGCCATCCAGACGGTACGTGGTGACCTCGATACGCTCGCCATCGGAAATAGCCGTGATTCCGCCAAATTTAATGCCCGATTCCACAACCGCGATGCCGGCGGCCTCGAGCGCCGCTTTGGACTCCTGCCACAGGCCGCTACAGCACATATCAACATCGTGGCTGGGGTACCCCATAAGGGCGTCGCGCACCCAACCGCCCACGTACCAAGCCTCAAGACCAGCCGCTTCAAGCGCGCGCAGGACGCGCAGGGACGCATCGGACGGTTGAGTACCGTTGAGCGAAACATTGCACATGCCTATGGCCTCCTGCGACTATCAAATTGGCTATCGATTGCGTCTGCAAGAAGTCTAGCAAGAAACAGCCTCCACTGCACACGCAAGTCCGATAAACAAAAACGCATCCGTCCTAGTCTAAGACGGATGCGAAATAATCAAACTATTCAGACAAGGTGCCGGAACTAGCAGACCTGGCGAACCTCGATGTGCTTCTTATATTCGTCCACCTTGGCAAAATCACCCAGACCGGGGCACTCGACCACGTTGGCGCCAGTGGCCATCGAAAGGCGCAGGGCGTCCTCGACGCGCTCGGGGGCGTCGTGCCACACGGACAGGAAGGCAGCGAGCGAGGAATCGCCGGCGCACACCGTCGACAGCAGCTTGACGTCGAAGGTGCGGTTGGCAAACCAGATATGCTCGCCGTTGGAGAAGTACGCACCGGCGCCACCAAGGGTCAGCAGCACGTTCTTGGCGCCCTTGGCGTGCAGCTCGGCCATAGCGCCCTTGACGGACTCGTCGTCGCCACCGCTCACCTTGATGCCAAAGATGTCAAGCAGCTCGTCGTCATTGGGCTTGATCAGCAGTGGCTCCAGAGCAATGAGGTCTGCCAGCTGATGGCTCGAGATGTCGAGGACGAACTCGGCCCCCTTGGCCTTGACACGGCGCAGGACCTCGGCCAAGAAGCCCTCGGAAGTGTTGGGAGGCAGCGAGCCGCTGATGACCAGGCAGGTCATGTCATCGAGCGAATCGATAAGTTCAAACATCTCCTGCTCGTTGGCCTCATTGATGGCGGCACCGGCATTGACCATGTTGTACTCGGTGTCGGGACCGGCGTTGAGGAACACATTGACGCGCGTAATACCGTCGGTCCACACGGGCTTGACGGGCACGCCCAGGGCCTCGGCGCCCTTAACGATAAACTCACCCGAGAAGCCGGCGAAGAAACCCAGGATCGTGGTGTCGACACCATAGTGGTCAAGCGTAAACGAGACGTTGAGGCCTTTGCCGTTGGGCGTGTAGACGGCATTGCGGGTACGCGTGACGGTATTGGCAGTAAGGCCGTCGCAGGCGATGTTGTAATCAATGGCGGGATTAGCAGTGAGCGTGTAAATCATGAATGTTCCTTTCACGAAGCAACGTGTTAATGAAAGTATATTCCACGCATCGGTAAAAGGCTAGGACAACTCGGTGAACGGTATGGAAGCGATGAAGTACGGCAGGACACCTCTCCCCCATGGCGGAACAAAAAAGGCGCCCCGGCCGAAACCGGGGCGCCGCATGCGCACGAATATGTCGCGTTTCGATTACTGACGATCGAGCTTGCGGACAGCAACGCGCTTGCTGTACTCGTCGACGTGACCGAAGTCACCAATGCCGACGGACTCGGCAACGTTGGCGCCGGTGGCCATAGCGAGCTTCATGGCCTCCTCGACGTTGTCGCGATCCCTGTACCACTTGTGCAGGAACGCAGCGAGGGTGCAGTCGCCGGCGCAGACGGAAGAGACCAGCTTGATGTTGAACTCACGCTTGGCGTACCAGATGTCCTCGCCGTTGGAGAAGTAAGCGTCGCCGCGGCTACCACGGGTGAGCAGCACGTTCTGAACGCCAGCGTCGTGAGCCATCTTCATGGCGACACGAACCTCGTCGTCGGTGTCGACCGGCACGCCGAAGATGGCCTTCATCTCGTGATGGTTCGGCTTGATGAGCAGCGGCTTCTTGTGAGCGAGCTCCTTGAGCTTGTCGGAGGACAGGTCCAGGACGACGTCAGCGCCACGAGCCTGAGCGTGCTCCATGACCTGAGCCAGGAAGTCGGGCGTAGCTTTGGGAGGCACGGAGCCGGAGACGATCAGGCACTCGAGATCGCCCGCGGTGTCCAGGATGTTGTAGAGCTCCTCCTGGTGCTGCGGCGTGATCGGGGCGCCGGGGTTCAGGATGCCGTACTCGTGCTGGCCATCGTTGACGTAGGTGTTAATGCGCGTGATACCGTCGGTCCAGACCGGGCGGCAGAGGCAACCCAGGTTCATGACCTCCTCGACGATGAACTTGCCCGTGAAGCCAGCGAAGAAGCCGAGCGCGACGGTGTCGACGCCCATCTTCTTAAAGGCGAAGGACACGTCGAGGCCCTTGCCGTTAGCCGTGTAGCTGGCCGAACCGGTGCGGACGTTCTCGTCGGGCTCGAGCGGAGAGCTCGAAACCGTCATGTCGACAGCCGGGTTAGCGGTTAGCGTGTAGAACATTTACAGTACCCCCTGTATATGTGAGGGCCGCGTGGCCGGCCCATTCCAACCACGCGGTTACCTCTGATACCAAATTAGCGAGCTGCGGACTCGAGCAGTGCCTTGACCTCGGCGGCGGTGTTGCAGGCGAGCGCCTTCTCGGCGAGCTCGTCGCACTCGGCCTTGGTCCACTGACTGATGGTCTTACGGGCGCGCAGGATCGACGGAGCACTCATCGAGAACTCCTCCAGGCCCCAGCTGATCAGCAGCGGCTCGAGCAGCGGATCGGCAGCGGCCTCGCCGCACATACCGACCATGATGCCGGCCTTCACGCCGCTCTCGATGATGTTCTTGAGCGAGCGGAGCACGGCGGGATAGTAAACCTGGTACAGGTTGGAGATGGTGTCGTTGCCACGGTCGGCGCACATGGTGTAGCCGATCAGGTCGTTGGTGCCGATGGAGAAGAAGTCGGCGACCTCGGCAAGACGGTCTGCGAGCAGCGAAGCGGCGGGCGTCTCGACCATGATGCCGACCTCGATGTTCTCGTTGAACTTGCGCCCCTCTTCGGTCAGCTCGGCCTTGCACTGCTCGACGAGCTCCTTGACAGCCAAGACCTCCTCGACGCAGGTGACGAGCGGGATCATGATCTTGACGTCACCGAAGGCGCTAGCGCGCAGCAGAGCGCGGAGCTGGACCTTATACTGGTCGGGATTGGCCAAGCAGTAACGCACGGCGCGGAAGCCCATGAAGGGGTTGTCTTCCTTGACCATATGCAGATACGGAATCTCCTTGTCGCCGCCAACATCGAGCGTGCGGATGATGACCGGAGCACCCTTGAGCGCGCTGGCGACCTTACGGTAGGCGTTGAACTGCTCCTCCTCGGAAGGAAGCTCAGCGGAGTCCATGAACAGGAACTCGGAGCGGAACAGACCGATAGCCTCGGCGTCGTGATCGAGCGCGTTGGGCACGTCATCGGGGTTGCCGATGTTGCAGGCGATGATCTTCTTGATGCCATCGGCAGTCACGGACGGCTTGCCACGGAAGGCCTCGAGGGCTGCCTTCTCGGCAGCGAAGGCCTCGGCCTTGGCGGTGTAGGCGGCGAGCGTCTCCTCGTCGGGATCGGCCTCGACGATACCCTTGCCGCCGTCGACGACAACGGTCATGCCGTTGCGCAGTGCGGTGCAGCTGTTGGAGACCGAAAGGACAGCCGGGATCTCGAGGGCGCGCGCAATGATCGCGGAGTGCGACGTGCGGCCACCGGTCTCGGTGACGATACCGGCAACGTGGGCCTTATCGATCGTGGCGGTCATGGACGGCGTGAGGTCGTGCACGACAACGACAGTGTTCTCGGGCAGGACGGAGAGGTCGACGACCTCCTTGCCCAGCAGCTCGGCCAGAATACCGGTGCGGATGTCGGCGATGTCAGCCGCGCGAAGACGGAACATCTCGTCGTCCATGGACAGGAACATGTTCTCGAACATGGTCGAGGTGTCCATGAGCGCCTGCTCGGCGCAGGTACCGCCGTCAATGGCGGCGTTGATGGCGTCGGTCATGCCCGGATCCTGAGCCAGAACAATGTGTCCGCTCATGATCTCGGCCTCGGCCTCGCCCACCGTCTCCTTCATGTGGTCGGCCTGAGCCTGGGTCTTCTCGCAGAAGACCGAAAGAGCGGACTGATAGCGCTCCTTCTCTGCTGCCGAATCGGCAACCTCGTGCGGCTCAAACGTCAAGTCGGGATCGACGGCGACCATGACGGTGCCGATACCGATGCCCTCGGAAGCGTTGACTCCCTGATACATTCCCATTCCTCTCTCCGTGTCATGTGATAAAGCGTTTTGCCATATCCATGACAAAAGAGCGCAGCTACCTTACAACAGGTCACTGCGCCCCCAAATATGAACTTAGTTGTTCAACATGCGACCCGTTTGAGTTCTACTCGCCAAGACCGCTCTTGATGAGCTCGATGGCAGCAGCCAGAGCCTCGGCCTCGTCAGCGCCGTCGCACTTAACCTCAACCTCGGTGCCACAGGGGATACCAGCAGCCATGAGGGCCATCGGGGACTTGCCGTTGACCTCCTTCTCGGGGGTGACGACCGTCACGTCACAGGCGTACTTGCCCATGGTGGAGGCGAACAGACCAGCCGGACGCATGTGCAGACCCTGAGGATTAACGAGGGTAGCCTTCTCAGAAACCATAGTTGACTCCTTTTTTGTGTTTAACCCCTGTCACGCATGTGGCAGGAGCCAGATTCACGACGTTGTTTATATTAACTCACATCAAACGGTTTTTCATTATGTTTCAGACGAATTATTGGACAGATGTGTTTGTCGTCCGCTTGCTCGCCCACAGGGGGCCGGGCGCGGCCAGTGAGATTTCCTGCTCTACAGTCCTGCTCGCACGAAGAGCACATTAAGTGCTCTTCGGCTCGTGCGGAACTCGCGATAAATCTCACTGCCGCGCCCGGGCCTCCGTGGGCGAGCAAGCTGGGGAAACTCAGTCGGTCCAGAGTAATATCGACCAAACGGAATTCTGGCTGATAGTCTGTCCGCACTAAAGACTCGGCAAGCAGGACCGTCTATGCCCATCTCTGTAAGTTGCGGTGAAATAGGGACTGGATTTGGGGTTGAAACGGTTAAACAGTCCCTATTTCACCGCAACTTATGGGAGGGGCAAGAAAAAAGGCGGAGGCCCTGGAGAGGGACTCCGCCTTATATACAGGGGGCGATGTTATTCGCGAGCTGGTGGATTAGACCAGGCGGGCGTTGATCGTCTTGGCGATCTCGGCGGCGTCGGTGGAACCCTTGACGGTGGCACGGAAGTCCTCGTCCATAAGCGCCTCGGCGACCTTGGACAGGATCTTGAGGTGCGTGGTTCCAGCCTGAGCGCCCGGGATGAGCAGGGCGATGGCAACGTTGACGGGAGCGCCGTCCATGGTGTCCCAACCGGTCACGCCGGACTCGTCCTTGACGACGATGACGGCAGCCTCGGTAATGGCGTCGGACTTGGCATGCGGGATGGCGAAGCCCTCCATCATGCCCGTGGTGCCCTCGGCCTCGCGGGCCAGGAAGGCGTTCATCACGGCGTCGGCGTCGCTGGCGATACCGGCCTTGACAGCCTGGTTGGAAACGAAGCTCAGAGCCTCGTCACGAGAAGCGAAGTCCTCGGCGGCAAAGACGTTCTCGACCTTCACGAAGTCAGCAGCCTCGGCCTTGGGGGCCTCGATGGCAGCGGCCTTGGGGGCCTCAACCGGCTTGGTTGCAGGAGCGGGCTTCTGGTTCTTCTCGAAGTCGTACTTCTTGAAAGCCACGAACAGGATGCCACCGACCACGGCGCCGATGAGGATCGCGAGGACCCACAGCGGACCGTTCTCGACAACGGGCAGGACCAGGAAGCCGCCGTGAGGCGCCGGATCGTGAACGTTGAAGAAGATGGTCAAGATGGAAGCGATGGAAGAACCGAGCATCATGATGGGCATAACGGGCCAGATGTTCTTGGTCATGAACGGAATGGCGCCCTCGGTGATGTGGGTGCAACCAAGGATGAGGTTGACGATACCGGCGTCATGATCCTCCTGGCTGAAGTACTTCTTGCCGACAACGACGGCGAAGGTGGTGATCAGCGGCGGAACGATGCAAGCGGCGGAGACGGCAGCCATGAAGTTGGTGCCGAAGTTGTAGGTCTCGGTGCCGACGCCAGCTTCGAGAGCGGTACCGAGCAGGAAGGTGCCAGTAGCGTAAGCAGCCTTGTTGACCGGGCCGCCCATATCAAAGGCGCACATGCAGCCGATGGCCAGGCCAAGGATCACCGGACCGGAGTTACCGAGGCTCTGCAGGAAATCCATCATGCCCTGGTTAATGGCAGCCATGGGGCCGGAAATACCAAGCATGACCAGACCGACGATGGCGGTAGAGCACAGCGGATACAGGAAGATTGCCTTCAGGCCATTAAGGCTCGCAGGAATTTTAGAGAAAACCTTCTCGAGCAGCAGGATGACATAGCCAGCGAGGAAGCCGCCGACGATGCCGCCTAGGAAGCCAAAGCCCACACCTGCGCCACCGGCGTCGATCATGCCGGTATCGGCGTTAACAGGCAAGCCCTGGATGGCAATCATACCGGCGACGAAACCGGGGACGAGCGCCGGGCGCTTGCCGATGGACTCGGCGATGTAAGCGGAGAGCACCGGAACCATGAGGTTCATGGCGATACCGCCGATAATCTTGAGCATCGCGGCAAAGCTGTTGTAGTCGGCAGCCGTCGAATCAAAGGACGTGATGCCCCACAGGAACGAAATGGCGGTCAGAACACCACCGGCAACGACGAAGACCAGCATGTGGCTGACGCCGTTCATGAGGTGCTTGTAGATGACGTGACCGATGGACTCCTTCTCCTCGACCTCGTCCTCGACATCGGCGGCAGCGGCAACCGTGTCGTCGCCCTTGGCGGCGAGCGCGCGGTCAATCAGCTTACCGGCGGCCTCAACGGACAGGGCCTTGGAAACACCAACGGAAACCATGGGCTTGCCGGCGAAACGCTCAGCCTGGACATCCTTGTCGGCTGCGACGACGACGGCCTTGGCACCAGCGATCTCACTCTTGGTGAGCTCGTTCTCGACACCGACCTGGCCATGAGTCTCGACCTTAATGGTCAGACCGCGCTCGGCAGCTGCCTTCTCCAGCGCCTCCTTAGCCATGAAGGTGTGCGCAATGCCGGTCGGGCAACCGGTCGCGGCGATGATGTCAAACTTAGCCATGTGTCCCTCCTTCTTGAGTACAGCGCCCGCGGGCGCTCCCCTACACGCGCTTCAATGCGCGTTTTTCCACAACTGAAAGATACCAACCTACCGTCCGCGTGAGAAGAGACAAGGTGCAATTCTCCGGTGAAAGGTTCTTTCATAGCCGTAAACGGTAGGTGAAAGTTTACCATCAACACTTGAAACAGCAAGGTGTATCTTGTAATTGAAAATGCCCGTATACTATGGCATTGCAAATCGAGTTAGATTTTCATGCCAACCAGGAGCCATCCATGACCGATAGTAGCAAGAGCGCACTTTCCCTCATTAGTACCCATCAGGGATACAGCGAGTCCGAGCAGCGCATTGTCGACTATATATTGGAGCACCAGTCCGAGGCGCCACGCCTCACGGCGGCTCAGCTCTCCCGCGCCGCTGCCACGTCCGAAGCGACCGTTTCGCGCTTCTGCCGCAAGCTGGGCTTTGGTAGCTTCCGCAGCTTTCAGTTTTCGTTGGCGAGGGATTTGGAAAGCCAGCGCAACGAGGGCCTGACCGACGAGGTCTCGCTCGACAATATGGAGCAGAGCCTCAAGAACATCCTGGCTGCCAAGGTAAGCGAGCTTAATGCGACCATCGACGGAATCGACCACGATACGCTGGCGGCTGTTGTGCATGCCTTTAAGCATGCAGGGGTTATTGAGTTTGCAGCTGTGGGCAATACGAACGCGGTCGCGCTCGATGCGACGTTTAAGTTTTCGCAGCTGGGCCTGCGCTGCATGGCGAGCACCATTAGCGAGACATCAATCGGCTTTGCGCTCACGTTACGCCCGGGTGACGTCATCGTGCTCATCTCAAACTCTGGCAAATCGCGCCGACTGAATCGCATGGCAAAAGCGGCTCGCAACTGCGGCGCAACCGTAGTCGTCATCAGCAGTGACAGCAAATCCCCACTTGCGCGCCTCGCCGACTACACCTTTAATACCGTCAATCACGAAGCGTTGCTGACAACGGGTGACTTCGCGTTCTCCAAGATCAGCGCCACGATGATCATCGAAGTCATCTACAACTTCCTGCTGCCCGAGATTAAAGACGCGCGTGAGCATATCAGCTACTACGAGGAGCTCATCCAGCCGGATAAGGTTGTGGAGTAAAACGCGTAGTGGGACAAAAATTTCAGTCTATTTTGTCCCACCAACACCGCTGATACGACCTAACCTCGAGCTTCTTCGAGCATCTGCTTTGCGTGGGCCAAGCTTGCCTCGGACTGATCGCCGCTCAACATGCGGGCGATCTCGGCAGTACGCGCTTCGCCGGTTACCTCGCCCAAATGCGTCTGGGGAACATCGCCCGGTTCCTTGCTGACGACATAATGCTTGTCAGCCATGACGGCGACCTGCGCCAAGTGGGTTACGACAATCACCTGATGCGTAGCGGCGAGATCTGCCAGCACGCCCGCGAGCGCACGCGCCGTGGAGCCACCGACACCAGCATCGACCTCGTCAAACACCAGCGTATCGACACCGTCCGCGTTACCGAGGACAACCTTACTTGCCAGCATGACGCGGCTGAGCTCGCCGCCCGACGCAATTCGACGCAGGGGGCGCGGCGTCAAACCGGCACCGCTGCGGTATAGCAGCTCGTAGCTCGAAGGACCAACGGGCGTCCACTCAGCACGGGGAAGATCACGCGACTCCCAGACGAGCTCGGCGCCGCCCATCTCCAGGCGAGCCATCTGGCGGCAAACCTCGTGGCAGAAGCGCGGGGCCGCCACATTGCGAGCGCGCTTAAGTGCCTTGGCAGCGACAAACAACTCGTGCTCGGCGCTCCCGAGTGCCTCACGCGCCTTTCTGATCTGTTCATCGCCATCATCGACCAGGGACAGCAGCTCTTGCGAGCGATCGCGCATGGCAAAAACATCGTCCATGGTAGGACCCCACTGACGCAGCAGGCCCTTGAGGTCGGAATACCGCTCACGCATGCGAGCGAGCTCGCGCGGATCGAAGGCGACGCCATCGCGATAGGCACGAAGTTCGTTCGCGCAATCCTCAAGGGAGATACAGGCATCCGAAAGCAAATCGGCAATGTCGCCAAGTTTGCGATCGACGGAAGCCATACGGGAAAGTTCTGCCACGGCGCTGTTCACGGCATCGAGCGCTCCCCCTTCAGAGGCAAGCGATGCATGGGCATCATTAGCTGTGGCAACCAGCACCTCGGCATGTTCGGAGCGCGGCAGCAGTTCCTCGAGTTCCTCATACTCGCCCGGTTTGGGGTCGACCTCGCCGATACGCTCGAGCGCAAAGCGCGCTTCCTCGACGCGGCTCCCCTGCGCACGCGAGGTCTCTTCGACACGTCGAACCTCCTTAGCGGCAGCGCGCGAAGCCTTAAAGCAGGCGCGGTAGTGCTCGAGCGCCTCGAGTGCAGGGCGCCCTGCCCAGGCATCGACCATCGCAACATGATGCGCCGGATCGAGCAAGCGCTGGTGCTCGTGTTGGCCGCACAGATCCATCATCACGCCAACGCGCTCCGAAAGCTCGCGCACACTGGCGATGCGTCCGTCAATCTTCACTCGGCTGCGGCCCTCGGCAGAAAGACTGCGCTGCACGATGAAGCCCTCCGTGTCGTGCGGGCCGTCAAACAGGCGCGCCTCGACGCTCGCCAGCGCCTCGCCCTCGCGCACCATAGACGAATCCGCGCGCTCACCCAAAATAAGCTTGAGGGCCGAGAGCAGCGCGGTCTTGCCGGCACCGGTCTCGCCGGTCAGGACAGTCAGGCCGGCACTCGGCAGCAGCGTCGCCTCGCGAATGAGCGCAATGTTAGAAACCTGCAGCTCATCGATCATGACGGACTCCGTAGAATACGCGGCTCACCGAGTTATAGAAGCTCTCGGGGCCGTAATCCAGCAGCAGCACATCACCGGGCCCGCGACGCACCGCCACGCTCTCAACGGTGCCATCGCAAGTAATAAATTGTCCATCGATAGCGATCGCCGGAACGCTCGGACGGTCATCAGACATAAAGATTTCGACGACATCACTCGGCGAAGTCAAGAAGGCACGGGCCTGAATGGTGTGCGGCGCAATAGGTACGCAGACCATACCCGTATAGTCGGGGCTCACGATGGGGCCACCGGCACTGAGCGCGTACCCCGTAGAACCAGTCGCCGTGGACACGACCACGCCGTCGCCACGCAGTCGGTCGATATGGTGGCCCGACACCGTGATGTCGAACTCGACCATATCGGACAGCGGACCGCGGGTAAGCGCCATGTCGTTGAGGGCGAAGGTGCGCACGACATCCTTCGTACCGTCTTCGCGCACGGACACGATATCCGCGGCGATGGTGGCGCGACGGCTCACGTGCAGCTCGCCGGACAGGGCGTCACTCACGACCTGCAGAATGTCGCGCTCCTCGGGGCTCGCAGCAGTTAAAAAGCCCAGGTGACCATAGGAAAGACCGAGGATAGGAATCTCGCGATGGTTGAGGATGCGGGCAGCGCGCAGCAACGTACCGTCGCCGCCGAGCGTAATGACCAGATCGGAGCCGTCAATATCAGGCGTGCTTTGAATCTTCGATCGCTGGTCGGCAGCCCATGCGACTTCATAGCCCTGGCGCGTCAGCCAAAGCTCGAGCATCAGGCCGCTCTCGACCGCCTCTTGCTTGTAGTAATTGGGAACCAGAAAGACCTTCATAGCGTTGCAGCTTTCTCGCTCAAAACCGATACCTGGGATTGCAGCACGTCTTGCGAGCGGTCGCCAGATTCAAATCTCGTGCCGTACAGGAAAAACTCAACGTTGCCCTTGGCACCATGAATGGGCGACACGCACACATCGACCGGGAACAGCCCCTTGGCAGCAAAGAGCTCAACCGCCGCCACGAGCGTATCGCGGCGCACGGCGGGATCGGTCACAATGCCGCCCTCGCCCACCAGCGCCGCCGGAGCTTCAAACTGCGGCTTTACGAGCGTGCAGAATGCACCCGTAGGCGCCAGGCACGCCAGTACCGCATCGATAATGTTCGCGATGCTGGTAAACGAGACATCACACACAGCCAGGTCGATGGCGCCGGCATAGCCAAGCTCAGGCAGCTGCGTCACGTTTGTGCGCTCATGCAGCGTCACGCGATCGTCCTGACGCAACGACCAATCGAACTGGGCGCGACCCACGTCCACAGAGACAACGGTCGCAGCTCCGCGCTTGAGCAGGCAATCGGTAAAACCCCCGGTAGAGCAGCCCACATCCAAACAGGCAAGGCCCGTCGGATTGATGCCAAACGCATCAAGCGCGCCTTCGAGCTTAAGACCGCCGCGGCCAACATAGGGAATGCGCCCCTTCACGTGCAGCGGCAGCCCCGGCATCACCTTAAGACCCGGCGAAGTCAAGCGCTCACCGCCACTCGAGACCAAGCCGGCCATAAGAGTGCGAAGGGCATCCGCGCGATCAGCGCAGATGCCCTGTGAAATCAGTTCGTCATCAAGACGCACGCGTTTCATGAATGCCATCAACCATTCGTATCCGGAGATGCAGCCTAGCTATCCTGGGATTCGTTTGCCGCATCCTCATCGTATTCTTGCTCGAGCTTGTCGGCCTCACGCGGCGTCAACTCAAACTTGTCGACCATATCGACCGCGCGGGAGCCCAGCTCAATCGCCTCGTCAAACAAATCGAGCGAACGCTCCAAAGAGGTATCCTTGGAACGAACGGTAGCGATGATCTGGTCCAAGCGGTCCGAGATCTCGTCGAAGTTGCGGACGGAACCCTCTGGCATAGCTACTCCTCGACGGAGTCGACAACAGCCTCGGCGGCGTCCGCATCCTCGGCCAGCACGCCAGCCTCAGCCTGGGCAACCGCAACCTTGGCGGCAGCCTCGGCAGCCTGTGCCTCCTCGCGAGCGCGATCTTCGGCCAGCAGCTCTTGGTACAGGTCCTCGCCTGGCAGCTCCTCGCTGCGAGCGATCTTGCCCAGCACGCCGTTGACGAACGAAGCGGACTGGTCGGTGCCATAGGCCTTGGCAAGCTCGACGGCCTCGTTGATTACGATGGCGTCCGAGACCTCCTCGTCGGTGAGGAAGCGCATCTCATAGACGGCGATACGCAGCAAGTTGCGGTCGGCGCCGGGCATGCGCATAAGATCCCAGTTCTTGGCGACGGCGCGCAGAGCGCAGTCGATACGATCGATATGCTCGTAGGCACCGCGGCAAAGCTCCAGCGCATAGGGGTCGAGGGGACCCTTCGAGATCAGGAAATCGCCCTCGAGGACGCGCTCGAGCGGGCTGTCCGTGGCCTCGGCCTGGAACAGCAGCTGCAGCGCCTGACTGCGGGCAAGCGTGCGCCCGCGATAAACCTTAAGGCTCAAAGGTTACTCCTTGGGGAAAACGAGGCCGTCAATGCAAACGTCAACGCGCTCGACCTCGACGCCCACCTGAGCATCGATGGCAGCGACCACGGCGGTGCGAACGGCCTCGGCGAGTTTCTTGAACGGATAGCCAAAGAACACCACGACACGCACGGTGAGTGCGAGCTTGTCGCCGACGACCTCGGCCTCGACCGCCGGCTCGGAAGCAGGGGCCTTGGACGAGAGCATCATGGAGACAAGGTTGGTGGCAAGGTCCTTGACGCCAACGGAGGCGATGCCCTCGACATCGGACACGGCGCGCGAGACGATGGCGGTCAGAACATCGGGCGAAATGCCGATGCCGTCAATCTTGATTTCCTGGGGCATGAGTCCTCCTAGAAGATTTGGTTGCTAGACGCGGGAGACGAACTTGCCGTCGCGGGTGTCAACCTTGATGACCTCGCCCTCGTTGAGGTACATGGGGACCTGGATGACAGCGCCGGTGTCGATCGTGGCCGGCTTGGTGGAACCCTGGACGGTGTCGCCCTTAAAGCCCGGGTCGGTCTGGACGATGGTGGTCTCGATGAACATCGGCGGAGTCACGCCCATGAGCTCATCGTCGGCGAAGAGCAGCTGGCAGATGTCGTTCTCGCGCAGCCACTTGGAGTTCTCGCCCACCATGTCCTCGGGAACGGGAACCTGCTCATAGGACTCGTTGTCCATGAAGATGTAGTCGGTGCCATCGTTGTAGAGGTACTGGAACTCACGGGTGGTGAGCATGACGCTCTCGAACTTGGTGCCGGCGTTGCAGGTGTTCTCGACGACGCGGGCGCTCTTGATGTCGCGGGTCTTGTAGCGCACAAACGCGCCGCCCTTGCCCGGCTTGACATGCTGGAACTCGACGATGGTGTAGACCTTGTCCTTGATGCGGAGACCGAGGCCGTTCTTGAAGTCGGCGGTAGAAATGGTAGGCATAGCGACCTTTCTTGTTATGGGCAGAACGCACAAGCGTCCAAATTACATACGACAGAAATTATACACTTGCAGACGGCGCCTGCGGCGAGCGCATAAAAAGAGAACGCGGGGCGTCCGAATCAATCCGGACGCCCCGCCCCAAACTATCTACTGAAGTAAACTAGCAGTCGATAACGTGCAGGTCGTGCGGGGTCTTGGTGAAGGGCTCATAGCCGTTCTCGGTGACCACGCCGTAGTCCTCCAGGCGCACGCCGCCCACGCCGGGCAGGTAGACGCCGGGCTCCATGGTGATAACCGAGCCGACCTCGATGATATTCTTGCTGCGGTTAAAGTTGGGCAGCTCATGGATGTCGATGCCCACGCCGTGACCCAAGCCATGGTTATAGTAATCGCCATAGCCGGCATCGCCGATGATCTTCTTGGAGAGCTTGAAGATGTCGTTGCCCTCAACGCCCGGATGGATGGCGGCGACGCACTCCTCGTGCGTACGGCGCACGAGTGCGTACAGGTCGAGCTGCTCCTGGGTGGGCTCGCCCATCACGACAGTGCGCGTCATGTCGGAGCGGTAATCGCAATAGCCCGCGCCGTAATCCATAAGAACGAAATCGCCCTTCTCGATCACGCGGTCGCTCGGCACGGCATGCGGGTTGGCGGTGTTGGGGCCGCTCGCGACGATGGAACCGAAGGCCAGGCTGTCGGCACCGTTGGCGAACATAAAGTTCTCGAGCTCGTTGCGTACCTGCTTCTCGGTCATACCGGGCTTAATAAAGCCGAGCATGTGCTGGAAGGCGGCATCGGTGATCGACTGCGCATGGCGCATGAGCTCAATCTCCTCGGCGTCCTTGATGGCGCGCATCTTGCGGATATCGTCGTGCATCAGCGGCAGCATACAGGCGACGGAACGGTCCTCCAGGCCGCGCTGAATACCCTGGTAGAAATTAATCTGCATATCGTCCTCGACAGCGCAGACGCGGCATTTGTTGGCCGCGATCTTGCCGGCGACCCAACCGGGGATGGTGCCCTCATCCATGTCGTAGACCCAGGGGCTGCCGGCTGGCGTGTTCTCCTCAAAGCTGTTGAGGTAGCGCGAGTCGGTGTGGAACAGGCACTGGTCGGCCGTAATAAACGCAGCGTGCGGGAACTCGAAGGTGTAGTCGAAGACGCCCTTCACGCCCGTAAGCCAACGAAGGTTGGCCTCGTCGCGCACCACGATGGCGTCGTAGCCACGCTCGACCATCAGGGCACGGACACGCTCGATACGACCGGCAGGACCGGCAGCAAACTCAGACATGCAGATTCCTTTCTTGTTGTCTCAATATAGACGGGACGGGTCTCAACCGAACGACGGAATCGCATGCGATCCGCAACCGATTGAAAACCCGCCCCTCAACATGATACGAAAGACGATGGAAGTCAATAAATCTTAGAGAAGTTCTTTACGAGAAGCCAAGTAGGCGTGAGCATGGCGCTCAAGAACCTCGTCCTCGACGCTCGTTAGGCGAATGGCGCCGAGCGCCGCGGGCAGCGGCAGCATGCTGCGGTTCGAGCGGACAAACTGCTGTCTGCGGAACTCCTCGATATATGCGGCAGGCTCCAAGTCGAAGGCAAGCTCCTCGATGCCAAAGTCCTCCAGGCAGTCATCGAGATCAAACACATAGTCGATATCGAAGTCGCAGGCATCGTGTGCTAGGCGCGCCTCAAAGCGCATGCCCTCGGACAACAGCTGGTAGGCAGGGACCTGCGAAGCGGCATCGCCCAAGCAAGCGCGCAGGGTGCGCTTCCCCGTCTTGCCAAAATCGAGCGCATGGCGAGCGCTCGGGTTCGTGGCCGTCAGCACGTCCTTGCGGGCAGTCTGAGACCATTGAACGGCATTGACGAGTGCGACCTCCTCGCCCGCGAGAATCTCGGGGACGGTCTCAGTAAACTGATTCCAGCGGGACTTGCTGCTCGAAAGCATGGTGCCAACAAGTACCGCATAGCCGAACTTGAGGTCCTCGGGTTCCGCCTCGCGAACAAGGTCGAGATCACACACAACCAAGCCCGGTTCGGGACGGAACGCGATAGCGGGAAGCGCATTGGCCAACGAGGCGACGAGCGGCTTCATGGTCGTCGCGACCGTGAGCATGGCGTCGAAGGTCGTCGGCAGCAGCGCGCACTCGGTTCGGCCACACCACTGGTTGGCGCACCAGCCAACAACCGAACAGGTTGCGGCATCGCCAACAGCGACAACCAGATCGTCGCAGGTGATGCGGTTGGCAGACAGGGCGCCAAAGATAGCATCGGCGTCGGCCAGCGTGGCACCAGCAGGCGAAACCTCGAGGACGAGCAGCGACACGGCAAAACCGGCGTCGACCAGCGCATGCTCGACGACCTCACCAAAACGCTCGGATGTGGCGTCGTTCCAAACCACCATCGCGCGCTTAGGCTTGCCCACGGCCGAGGCAAACATGCGCGGCAGCTCATCGAACGCGCCCAATCCGACGCGGACATCGACACTGCGGTTTTGGAAATTGATCAGTTGACGGCGAATCATAGCAGTCCACGCTCCAAAAGCATCTCGGCACAAAGGTAGGAAACGTCCTCGAAGGACTTGTTGCGAATATCAAGGGTAATATCGGCGGCCTGGCGATACAGCGGACGACGATGCTCAAACAGGCGCGCGGCATGCTCGGGCGAACGGAAATCGGGGCGCGTGTCGGACCGACGAATCTGGCGAATCGAATCCTCGAAGTCGCCCTCGAGGTACACGCACGTACCCATTTCGTGCATCAGCTCAATATTCACCGGCGTCTCGACGATACCGCCCCCGCACGAAACCAACAGGCTGCGCTCGCTTTGGAGCGAACGGAGCGCCGAGGTCTCGAGCTCGCGAAAACGATCCTCGCCCTCGGTCTCAAAAATCTCGGTTACCGACTTGCCGCAACGGCGCACGACCAGGCGGTCGGTATCGATAAAACGCCGCTTGAACATAGTGCCGACGTTGCGCGCAAGCGTCGATTTGCCCGCGCCCAAAAAGCCGATAAAGAAGATATGGTCGCAGCCGTGTTTGATGTGCTGAGACATGGCGAAACCTATTCCTCGCAGGGAAGGTCGCGCAGGGCCCGGCGCTCAAAGATACGGAAGATCTGCGTGTACCACAGGTCCTGGGTTGCCTGCGGCTTAACCAGGATAGTATCGACGCCGGCAAAATTGCCGCTCCACACGTCCGTGTAGAGCTGATCACCGATCAGCACCGCCTCGTCGGCCGTGGCGCCGAGGCGCTTAAGACCCGCCTTGAGGGCAAACGGCGCCGGCTTCATGGCGTGGCTAATGGCCTCGAGTCCCAGCTCGCGTGCAGAGCTCATGACCTGGTCGCGATGCCAGTTGTTGGACACCATGCACAGCTTAAAGCCTTTGGCGCGGGCGGTATCGAGCCAAGCGGAAACCGCGGCGGGAACCTGCTCGGTGTCGCGCGGCACCAGGGTGTTATCGCGATCGAGCAGAATGGCGCGTTTGCCGTCGGCCCACAGGGTATCAAGGTCGATGCGATCGACCGAGGCAACGTATCGTTTGGGGCTAAAAATCCTCATGTTAATTCCAAGACTGTTGATGCTCTTCGTAGGTTTGCGAGAAGTACTCCTCGTCCTGCGTAATGTAGAAATACAGGTCATCGGAGTCGGTCGGCTCAAGGGTAGCCTTGAGCGCCTCGAGCGACGGAGAGCAGATGGGCGTGGGCGGCAGGCCCTCATGCTTATAGGTGTTATACGGGCTATCGCTCTGCAGGTCGTCGGCGGTAACCTCGCCGCCGGTGACATACATCATGGTCGCATCGCTGTTGAGGTAACGCAGGCCATCGAGCTTGCCCGCCAGACGGTTATAGAAAACCGATGCCACATGCGCGCGCTGATCGGCGTTGAGGCCCTCGCGCTCGACAATCGAGGCAAGGTTAACGATGTCGTAATCGGACATCTCCACGCCATAGTGCTCCTTGATCTTGGCCTCGCAGCTGGCAAAGTCAAGCGACTTATACTCGGCGTTGAACTGGTCAAGCATAGCGCGAATCACATCATCGGCGCTTGGGTCCTTACCCAGCGAATACGTCTTGGGGAATAGGAAGCCCTCGAGCGAATCGTTCGCGGCGTCTTTAAGGAAAGCGTAATCATTCACATAATTGCTCGCCTTAGCCCGGTTAAGGAAGTCTTCCTTAGAAATGCTGTCGTACGCCTTGGCCACGCGGTCGGCGACCTGATCGACCGTCAGGCCCTCAGGAATCGTGAGCGCATCGGAGCCGGCGTTGGGACCTTCCATAAGCTGCTGGACGACCTTCGTGGCGTCCATAAGCGTGGTAAACGAATACTTACCCGGCTTAAGCGACATATCGGCGTTGAGCTTTTTGACCGCCGCATAATAATCCTTGGGATCTTCGACGATATGGTTCTCGGAGAGAATCGAAGCGATGGTATCACCCGAAGCACCATCGGGAATCGTGATAGTAACTTGCTGGCCAGCAGCGACTTTCGCATCCTCACCGCCAAAGAAGCCCTTGACGGCCGGCACGACAAAGAAAACGATCGCGACAAGCGCAAGCACGGCAACAACGCCACCGATAATCATAGGCACCGGGGAGCTTTTCTTTTGGGCACCACGGCGGGCGTGCGTGTTATAGCTCGAGCGCGTGGCCGGAGCAACGCCGTGCGAGCCATGAGCATGATGTGCGTAGGAGCGTGATTGCGGGGCCTGCCCCTGCGTGCGCTGGGCAGGAGCCTGCTGCTTAAAACGAGCGCCGCCAGCGGGCTGCGCGGGACGAGCGGCGAGCTGTTGAGCAGCACGCTGAGTAGGCCGAGCCGAACGCTGCGTCGGCTGCGCCGAGCGCTGGCAAGGCTGAGCAGGGCGCGGCACGGGCTGCCGTGTACGATTCTGCTGGCGCGGATCGGAAGCGCTAGGCATGCTGAACCTCCTCGTTTTTACGATCGAGCCATGTCTGCAAGAACAGGCTGGCGGCGATCATGTCAATCTTGCCCCTCATCTGCTTTTCGTTGAGCCCCTGCTCTCGCAGGATTCGCTTGGCCTCCTGCGAGGACAGACGCTCGTCCTCAAACTCCAGCGGAAGGTCGAGCTCGTCGGCAATCTTTTGGGCCACGGCGGCGACGCGCTCGGCCTGGGGGCCGGGTTCACCGGCCATGGTCAAAGGACGTCCGCTTACCAGGATATCGGGCTCATAGTCCTCGACCAGGTAGCGAAACGTCTTTGCCATACCGGTGACCTCGGCAGCCGGAAGCACCTTGACAGGCATTGCCATCTTGCCATCACGACTCGAGACGGCAATGCCAATCCTGGTCTCCCCTATGTCCAGTGCGAGCGCGACCACAGCGACTACTTAGGTTCTTAGGCGCCGAGCGCGGTCTTGGCGGCCGCGAGGGCATCGGCGATACCGGCGGCGTTCTTGCCACCGGCCTGGGCCATGTTGGGACGACCGCCACCGCGACCGTCGACCAGGCCCGCAATCTGCTTGATCACGTTACCGGCGTGGAAACCGGCCTTCACGGCGTCATCGGAGCCGGCAGCGAGCAGAGCCGGGGTGCCCTTCTCGGTCACGCTGGCAACGACGCAGGCGACGGGGCCGGCGACCTTCTGGTGCACGGTATCCCAAACGTTGCGCAGGTCGGCAGCCTCAAGGCCCTGGAGCTCAGCGACGACGAGCTTGTAGCCGTTCAGCTCGACAGCGCCGTCGATGGCGCTGGAGATCGCATCGGAGGAGCCACCGGTGAGCGCCTTCTTGAGCTTGCCGGAAGTCTCGCGCAGCTCGGCCTGCAGGTTCTCCACGCGGGCGGGAACCTCGTCGACACGGCACTTGAGCGCAGCGGCGGCGGCGTCGACGAGCGCCAGACGGTCGGCCATGTAGTCGAGAGCGCCCTTGGAGGTCACGGCCTCGATACGGCGGACATTCGAGCCCGTGGAGGACTCGGAGATGATCTTGAACAGACCGATCTCGGCGGTGTTGGCGGCATGCGTGCCACCGCAGAGCTCGCGGGAGAACGGCTGGTCCTCGGCGCCTACGGAGACGACGCGGACGACGTCGCCGTACTTCTCGCCAAAGAGGGCGACAGCACCGGCGGCCTTGGCCTCGTCGATGCCCATGACGCGGGTCACGACCGGCTTGGAAGCGAAGATCTGCTGGTTGACCAGGTCCTCGACAGCCTTGAGCTGCTCGGAGGACAGGGCCTCGAAGTGCGTAAAGTCAAAGCGAAGGTGCTCGGGCGTCACCAGCGAGCCGGCCTGGGAGACGTGCTCGCCCAGGACCTGCTTAAGGGCGGCGTCGAGCAGGTGCGTGGCGGTGTGGTTGCGGCGCAGGAAGCCACGGCGCTCGGCGTCGAGCGCGGCGGTAACAGCGGCACCGACAGTCAGCGTGCCATCGGCAACGTGCGCGACGTGGGCATACAGGCCGTTGTGGTTCTTGGTGTCGGCAACGGTCAGAACAACGCCCTCGGCGGAAAGCTTGCCGGCATCACCCTGCTGACCACCCATCTCGGCATAGAACGGGGTGCGGTCGAGCACAACCTCGACGTCCTCGCCGGCGGCAGCGGACTCGACGGACTCGCCGTTGCGCACGATGGCGACAACCTTGGCGCCCTCGATCACATCGTTGTCATAGCCGTCGAACTCGGTCGCGGCGACCTTGTCGGAAAGCTCGACCCACACGTCGTTGAAGCTGCCCCAGGCGTCGCCCTTGGCATTGGCGCGGGCGCGGGCCTTCTGGTCCTCCATGCAGGCAGTGAAGCCGTCCATATCGACGTCGTGACCAGCGGTGCCGGCGATCTCGACGGTCAGATCGATGGGGAAACCAAAGGTGTCGTGCAGCTTAAAGGCAACATCGCCCGGAAGCACAGCACCCTCGGCAAGCGCTGCCAGGGCCTCATCCAGGTAGACGCGACCGTTGTCGAGCGTCGTGGAGAAACGCTCCTCCTCGGAGGCGACGATACCCTTGACGAGCGCGACGTTCTTGAGCAGCTCAGGATAGGCCTCGCCCATCTGAGCGTTGACCTCGTCGATGAACTTGGTCAGGAAGGCACCCTCGATACCCAGCAGGCGACCGTGGAACACGGCACGGCGGAGCAGACGGCGAAGGACGTACTCGCGACCCTCGTTACCGGGGAGGATGCCGTCGGAAATCATAAAGTCGACGGCACGGGAGTGATCGGCGATGATGCGCAGCGAGCGGCTGGCGCCGGAGTAATCATCGGCGTCATAGGTCTTGCCGCTGATCCCCTCGCCCAGCTTGATGAGATGCTGCATCAGATCGCCGTCGTAGTTGGCGGTCTTGTGCTGCATGATAGCGGCCATGCGCTCCAGGCCCATGCCCGTATCGAGGTTACGGTGCGGCAGCTCCGGCATGGAGCCGTCCTCCTGACGGTCGTACTGGGTAAACACGAGGTTCCAGAACTCAAGGAAGCGGTCGCAGTCGCAGCCAGGCTTGCAGTCGGGGCTGCCGCAGCCGACCTCCTCGCCCATGTCAAAGTAGATCTCGGAGCACGGACCGCAGGGGCCGGTGGGGCCAGCGGCCCAGAAGTTGTCGTCCTCGCCCAGGCGGGAGATGTGGTCCTCGGCAACGCCCAGAGAACGCCACACGTCGTGGGTCTCGTCGTCCTCGGTAAAGACGGTGAAGTACAGGCGGTCGAGCGGCAGCTTAAACTCCTTGGTGATGAGCTCAAAGGCCCAGGCGCAAGCCTGCTCCTTAGAGACGCCGCCAAAAGAGAAATCGCCGAGCATCTCGAAGAACGACAGGTGACGGCCGTCCTCGCCGATGCAATCGATGTCGTTGGTGCGGACGCACTTCTGGCAGGAGATCGCGCCGATCTCCTTCATGGTCTTCTTGCCCTGGTAGTACTCCTTAAACTGGTTCATGCCGGCGTTGGCAAGCAGCAGCGAAGGATCGTCGGGAACAAGAGACGAAGAAGGATAGAGCTTAAGACCGCGCTCCTCAAAGAAGTTGAGGAACTTGGAGCGGATCTCGGCCGTAGTCATTGACGGGTAGTCAGCACTCATAGAGGGAATCTCCTCGGTTTCACATCGAAACAGTTCAAACGTAACGATATTACCATCCCACCGCGCAAGTGCAAAAAAGAGGGCCGGCACAATGCCGGCCCTTCAGCGAAATTGCATGTTAGCGCGTATGAATATTAATCCGAATTACCCCGCTAGTTGTCATCATCGTCCATGGAGCCGTCGATGCCGGTTTTGGTGTCGTCATCCGTGTTGGAATCGTCATCCTTAGCGAAGGGGTTCTTGAAGAAGCCCGTCGCATCGGGCTGCAGACCAGAGAGCTTGATCCAGGGATTATCGAGCTCGGGCTTGGGCATGGCCTTGGCCTCGGGCGCAGTCTCGTTACCGATAAGCTCAGACTCGTAGATGAAGGTGTCGTCGCCGAGCGCGTCGTAGGCGGCGACCGGGTTGCCATCGGCATCGCGGTACGGCGTGCCCTTAAACACGGCACCGTCATAGGCCACAAGCTGTCGGCCGGTCTCATCCTCGAAGTAGTACACGAAGATACCCTTGAGGGCCGCACAAAGCGGGATGGCAATAATCATACCGATGGGTCCCATGAGTGCCGAGCCAATAACGAGCGCCGTGAGGCTCATGATGGGATGCACCTGCACCGAGCTCTGCATGACCTTAGGCGAAATCACGTTATCGGTGACGTTTTGCGCGACCATCGTCACAACGAGCGTCCATAACGCCAACATGGGGCTGAACATGAAACCGAGCACTGTGGCGATTGCTGCGCTCACCCAAGGACCGACGACCGGAACCAAATGCATGATGCCGGTAAAGATAGCCATGAGCGCCGCATACGGATGGCCGATGATCATAAAACCGATAAAGGCGAGGAAACCACCGCAGATGGACGTCACGACCATACCGCGCATGTAGCCGCCGACAGAGCGAGAAAGGATGGCGACCATAAAGCGGTACGAGGTCTCCTTCTCCTGACCGATGATGGTGCAAATCTCGTGGTGCATGCGAGGGTAGTCGCAGGCCATCCAGTACGCAAGCACCAGACCAAGGAAGATCACGAACAACTGCGAGGCCGTATTGGTGATGAGCGGGAACACACCGCGGCCAAGCTCGGCAGCAATCTGAGACACATACTTCGATGCCACAGCAACCAGCGACGAAAGATTATCGTCCAGATACTCCTTGAGCGGCGTGTTATTGAGCGTCTTGGCATGCGAGATCATCTCATTGAGATCGCCACCCGCAACACGAAGCTGCTCGGGCAGGCGGCTCAGGACTTCCATGATCTGACCAAAGAGAATCGGCGACAAGATGCAAACGACACCGACGAGCACGGCAACAACAACAATAAGCGCGATAAGCGAACCGATGCCGCGATTCACGCCATGGTGCTCGAGCCAGTTGGTGATCGGGGACATCACAAAAGCAATGATGGAGCCGACGGCAAGAAACTCAATAACCGGCGCCAGGATGCCCATAAGGTTAAAGATGACAGCAGCAATAACAATGCAGCCGACAACAGCCCAAATGCGCAGCGTCAGAATGCGGGTGTCGCGCAGCACGCGATCGGTTTGTTGGGGGTGCTCACTCATGAACGAATCATCACTCCGTCGGGGTCGATCTTGTCCTGAATCTTCTTAAGCGTGCGGCGCAGCAGACGCGAAACCTGCACCTGAGAAATACCCAGCTTCTTGGCGATCTCGATCTGGGTCATGCCCTTCACAAAGCGCAGCTCGATCACCTCGCGCTCGCGCGGCGAGAAATCACGGATGGCTTCCTCGATCACTAGGCGGTCATCGGTAAAGTCGAGCTCGTTGTCGTCGTCGGCGTAACGGTCGAGAATCGAAGGGGCATCGTCGGAATCGGACGCACCAGGAGCCTCGATGGGCACCGAGGTATAGGCCGAAGACGATTCCATAGCCTCGAGGACCTCATCGACAGTCACATCTAGATACTCAGCGATCTCCTCAACCTTGGGCGAACGCTGCAGCTCGTTGGTAAGTTTGTCAGTAGCCTGGTTGACCTTGGCCGAGAGCTCCTGCAGACGACGCGGTACGCGCACGCTCCAGCCCTTGTCGCGGAAATGGCGCTTGATCTCGCCCAGGATAGTGGGTGTCGCAAACGTCGTGAACTCAAGACCGCGCTCGGGATCAAAACGGTCAATAGCCTTGAGCAAACCCAGATAGCCGACCTGCATGAGGTCGTCGAGCGGCTCGCCGCGATTCTTAAATTTGTTGGCAAGAAACCTTACCAGGTTCATATGGGACATGACGAGCTGTTCGCGGGCGTCCGGATCACCGGTCTCCTTGTAGCGACGAAACAGCTCGCGGGTTTTCTCCTTGTCCCAAGCGGTCTTGCCGCTCCGGGAACGTTCGGTCATATTAAATATCCGCCTTGAGGTCGAGGGAAAGCGTCAGGGGCGCCGCAGTCTTTTCGTAGGAGTCGCACACGCTCGCCAAAATAAGCTCGGCATAAACAGCAGCCTGGTCATCCTCGTCGACGGTGGCCTGATCGCCAAAGGTAAAGGTCATGCCAACGTGAGATTCATCGACATCGAATTTGATTGAGATGTCGTCGGAATCAACAGCCGTGCAGCCAAAGATAAAGGCTTCCTCGGCAGCCATGCGGATGTCCTCGATGCGATCGACAGACATAGAGCACAGGGCACCAACGTTGGCTGCCGTCATGCGCACAAGGCGAGCGAGACGCGGGTCACCGGCAACGGTCAGCGTGATAGGGCAGGTTGCTTCGCTACTCATCGCAGGACTCCTCAGAGGTCTCGGCGGGCGTATAGGTGTAATACTGAGCCGGCTTGGATACAGACTTCTGACCATCATCGTCGCCCGCGGCAGCCTCGTCCTCGCCAATTAGGACGCGCTCGGTAGGCAGCTCGGCCTCCGCAGCGGCAGCGGCGAGCTTGCGATCGGCGTCGGCTGCAGGAGCCTTCACCTTATTGAAGAGCTTCTGCACAGCACCGGCGGCAGAGTCGGTCACGCTAGACACAGCATTGCTGGCCTCGGCCATGCTGCCCGTAACCTCAGAAATGTCGCGAACCACGGCTTCGACCTCTACGAGATTGGAGGTAAGGGCATCAACTGCCGTCTTGCTCGACTTAAGCAGCGGCTCCATCTGGGCAAGCGCCGGCGTAAGCTCATCGACAGCGCCATCGAGCTTTGCCACCACAGGCTGAGCCTCGGCGATGGTGTTGTTGAGGTCGTTCACGGTCTTATCGAGCGAGTCGACAACATTGCGGGTCTTGCGCAGGGTAAGCGCGAGCTCAGCGATGGCCCACACGCCGGCAACGGCGAGCAGCAGCAGGGCGATTTGAATGGGACTCATACAAGCCTCCCGGAAAAATCGAAATACAGACGCTTTTCATGGTACCCCAAAGGGGACCGAACATGCCAAGAGTAGCAACGTGGGACAAAATTATCAGCAGCTACTTCGGTGCATTCCCGCTGCGGTCGCGCTCGCTTTGCTCTACGCGCCACTCTTCCCAGCCGCGCCCGGCAGGCTGCCAGAACGCACCGCGCTCCAGCCCCTCGGGCAAATAGCGCTGATCGACCCAGCCTTCGGGATAATCGTGCGGGTATTTATACACACCGTAGTCGTCGCTGCCTGGGCGATGGCGATCGCGCAGATAACTCGGCACCTCGCGAAGCCCACTAGAATGGATATCGGCCAGCGCCGCATCAATCGAAGCCTCACACGCGTTGGATTTAGGGGCCAAACACACATAGAGTGCAGCCTGAGCCAGGTTAATGCGGCACTCGGGATAGCCAATGACCTCGGCAGACTTAAACGCGGCATGCGCCACCAAAAGCGCCTGCGGGTCGGCGTTGCCAACATCCTCAGAAGCCTGAATCATAATACGGCGAGCGATAAACTTGGGATCCTCCCCCGCATCAATCATGCGCGCGAGCCAATAGATTGTGGCATCGGGGTCGCTACCGCGCATGGACTTAATAAACGCACTGATGATGTCGTAGTGCATGTCGCCGTTTTTGTCATACGAAAATCCACGACGCGGGTTGGCGATCTTCACGTCATCCACGGTGATGGGATAGCGCTCCCCCGCCACGGGCGCTGGCGTTCCCTCGGTATCGGGACGCGTGACGGCAATCTCGCTCGCAAGTTCGAGCGTCGTGAGCGCCGAGCGAGCGTCACCCGCTGCCAGCGTGCAGATGGTCTTAACCGTATCCTCATCGGCCGAGAACTTGCCGTTCAAACCCTGCGGCGCCTCGAGCGCACGCTCGATAAGCGTGGCGATATCCTCGTCTTTAAGATGCTCAAGCTCCACCACGCGACCGCGCGAGAGCAATGCCGAGTTGACCTCGAAGTACGGATTCTCCGTCGTGGCGCCAATCATAATGACGGTACGGTTCTCAACCGCATGCAGCAAGGCATCCTGCTGAGACTTGGAGAAGCGGTGAATCTCGTCGATAAACAGGATGGTGCGGCGGTCGTAGGTATTCAGGCGCGTCTTGGCCTCGTCAATCACGCGGCGAAGATCCTTCACGGTACCCGTCACGGCGCTGACCTCGACAAACTCGCTCTTGGTATGGTTGGCGATAATGTGGGCCAGCGTCGTCTTACCCGTACCGGCCGGCCCGTACAGAATCACGCTCGAAAGCACGTCGTGCTCGATCGCGGCACGCAACCATGAGCCCTTACCGACGGCCTTTTGCTGGCCCACGTACTCGTCGAGCGAATTGGGTCGCATGCGCACCGCGAGCGGCGCATTTTTAAAGGAACGCTCGCGCGTCGAGGCAGAAAAAAGGTCGTCCATAGCCATCCCGTGCATCAATCAAAAACGTTTTCAACTAACCAGTATACCGAAAGGATACGAACTACCGTTCGTTAATATAGGTACGATGCGGAAACTTTAGACCCGGGAACAGCTTGCTCGTCAGTTCGCAGAAATAACCGTCCGTCATGCTCGCGATATAATCCACCACGGCTTGATCCTTGTCGTCCTGCCAGGCATAGGTGCGATCGTAGTAGGAAAGTTGCTGCTCAATGCGCGAAATATGGTGCTTAAAGATGTAAGAGGACTCGTCACCACTATTTAGATCCCGCAGGCAACGGTCGTAGAGCTTTTCGAAGGCCTCGCGCAGCTCCACCTCGGAATCGCCTTCGATACCGCCCTTGCTATAGATCTTCTCGTAGTTCTCGCGCTTGGCTCGGCGGATTTCCCCAAACAGGCCCTCGCTCATCTCGATGCGCGGCTTACCATAGCTGTGCTCAACGATATCGATGGAGGCATGCGTGAGGATCCAACTGTTGTAGGCACCGCCCCGGCCATCATCAAAAGCGTCGGGCGAAAGCAGGCCCGCCGCGATCGCATCCTGACGGTCACGACCGACGTAGGCAAGAATATCCGAGATGCGAACGACGCAGCCCTCGAGCGTCATGGGACGCAGATGCTCAATTTCACTATAGCCCGTGGCAATGCAATCCTCAACCGTCTGGTCAAACTGGTCAAAGGAGCCCATGTCCGAGAGCTCAAACACACGCTGCTCGTACTCGCCGTTATGGCATAACACGCCGTCGAGCGTCTGGAGCGACACGTTGCGGCCATACAACGCGTCGAGCACGCGAACCGACTGCGCGTTATGGAAAAAATAACGCTCCGTACGCTCGTGATAGATATCGTTGAGGAAGCGCTCGCCGGCATGGCCGAAAGGCGTGTGTCCCAAGTCGTGACCCAGGCCAATCGCCTCAATCAGATCGCAATTGAGCCCCAGGGCGCGACCGATATCGCGCGCAATGCGGGAGACGAGCTGCACGTGCAAACCGCGGCGTGAGAGATCGTCGTTGCTGCGGAAGCTAAAGACCTGCGTTTTGCCTGCATAACGGGTGTACGCCGGAAGATGAAGTATCTTTTCGGTATCGCGCATAAACGCCGGACGCATAAGCGTGCCTTTGTCGGCGGCGCGATCAATACGACGAATGACCTGATCGTCGTTGCAACGATACGGGTTGACATAGCCCGAAGCACGATCGGCGGCAATGCGCTCGACAAGTTCGGGCGACAACGCCGAGGGAATACGGTCCATGCGCGCCTTAATGACGGCCGTTTCTTGGTTAGTTGCCATGGCATGCTCCTTAAGAAGGATGCGCAATCGGTTACAAAGTGCAGCCCACGACCTCGATTATGGCAAAAATCGGCACCAAAAACGGGAGTAATGGCAGGGAGCGCGATTTTGTGAAGAGGCAGGAGAGGGCCAGGGCCAGGAGTGCGACGGCAAATGCCACGATGCCACCCATAGGGTCGAGCGTGCAAAGCGCGAAGAGCGCCTTGGCATCCCCCATGCCGATGCCCGGGATTTGGCGAAGACGACGCCAGAAGGACTCACTCAGCACGAGAGTAAGATACACAATGACGGCAAGGCCCGCGTGGTCAAGCGCTGTGTTCAAACCGAGGTCGAGCCAAACGCCCACTAACGCCGTCACCGCACACGCACCGGCAAGCTCATTGGGAAAACGTCGCTGACGGGCATCAATCGCCGCGCCGGCAAAGATGCAAATCCAAAACGGGATATAAAACATCGAGTACCTCCTCGAGCTGCATCGCAAAAGCAAAAACCACCGCAAAGGGCCTGTCCCCTTTGCGGTGGATTTGGTGGTGGTTATTTGGCGCCTTGCATGACCTCGTCGAGGGTGACGTTTACGGCATGCTGGGTAGGAACCCAGTCGACCTTCAGGAACAGCGCGGCCACCGTGATGGGGATATAGCTGAACATAAAGATCGGGAAGGTAAACAGGTTAGTCACCAGACGCCACTTTTGCGCGCAGTGAATGTGCTTGTACTCAAAGATAGTCGTGAGCAGCGCCAGGATAAAGAAGGTCTGATACATCATGACGAAGGTCATAATGAGTGAAGCGGCGCACGCCTGCATCTCGACTTCGGTAGCCAAGAAACCATGCGAAAGGCCACCCACAATCAAGAACGTCGCATTAGCGAGCATCGAGATCAGCGATAGCAGCATACCCGGGGCGATCGTCATGAACATATCGTAGGCGGCAAAGCGATGATAGCGGAACGTCGACTTTACCAGATGCTTGCCGTAGGTAAAGAACACCTGGTAAAAGCCCTTGGTCCAGCGCATACGCTGCTTCCAGGATGCCTTGAACGTCACGGGTTGCTCGTCAAAGAACTCCGCCGGCGCATAGCCAATGCGAATACCGTGAATAGCGCAGAACGTAGTGAACTGAATGTCCTCGGTCAGCGTGTGGAACTGCCAACCGTGCATGCCCTCGATCACGCTCGCCGAAATAAGGTAACCCGAACCCGAGACAGCGCAGGACGTCTTGCAGATATTACGCGCGTTGTTGAGGAAGCGGGCCTCACGCAGATACCAGGTGGCGTTGGCAGACGAAATCCACGAGCTGCCGAAGTTCTTGGAGTTACGATAGCTCGTGACCACATGGAATCCCTGGTCAAAGGCGTCGTTCATCTTAGACACGTAATCGCGGGAGATGACGTTGTCGGCATCGAAGATGAAGTAGCCCTCAAACGTGTCGGGATACTCGTTGAGAATGCGATCGAAACCAAAGTCCATGACCCAGCTCTTGCCCTTGCGAGCGAGGTCATTACGCTCGTAAACAATGGCACCGGCCTCGCGCGCGAGCTGCGCGGTGTTGTCGGTGCAGGCATCGGCGACCACGAAGACCTCGATAAGCTCGGACGGATAATCCTGGTCCTTGATGGAGCGAACGAGGTTGGCAATCACGGCCTCCTCGTTATGTGCCGCAATAAAGAAAGCATAGCGATGGAGTTTTTTTGCCTTGGGAGGCGCGACCTCGCCACGAAGAGCGCCAATGACAAAGAAGACCACCTGGTACAGAAAGCAGACCGTGAGCAGCGTGACAACAATCTGGTTGAAGATCACGATGGGTGTGTTGGTTTGTAAAAAGGCGAGCATGCAGGCTCCCAGCAACGCGTTACGTAAACAACCGTATATCTTACCGCAGGCTTACCGAGTTCAAGAAACCACCTAATACTGGCTAGGCTTCGAGCAGACCGAGCTGCGGGACGATTTCGTCGCCAGCGGCAGTACGGCCGAGCGAACGCGGGGCCAGATCATCCAGAACCGCCGCAAGATCCCACGGTAGCTCATCACGGCACTCAATGCGCTCCCCCGTCACGGGATGATCGAATGCCACGCGCCAGGAATGCAGGAACTGCCTGGTCAGGCCCTGGTCAGTGCGCGCATCGCACTTGCCGTAAAGCGGATCGCCCACGCAGGCGTGGTTGATATGGCGCATATGCACGCGAATCTGATGTGTGCGGCCCGTAAATAGGTGGCACTCGACGAGGGTATAGCCGTCGTCAAAACGCGTGGAATCAAAGCGCTCGAGGACCTTAAAGGTCGTGATGGCCTGGCGTGCAAAGGGATCATCGGAAACCGCCATCTTCACGCGGTCCCGCGTAGAACGGGCGATACCGGTATTGATAGTGCCCTCGTCCATGGCAATGTGACCGTGAACAAGCGTAATGTAGCGGCGGTCGAGCGTGCGCGTACGGATAAGATTTTGGAGCGCGCGCTGGGTATCGTCGTCTTTAGCCGCGAGCATAAGGCCCGAGGTATCGCGATCCAGACGATGCACGATGCCGGGGCGGTCCTCGCCCTGAACGGTGCCCAGATGGTCGATACCGCAGTGATAGACCAGGGCATTCGCAAGCGTACCGCTCTCATGACCATGCGCAGGATGGCACACCAGGCCACGCTGCTTAGAGAGCACGATGAGATAGTCGTCCTCATAGCGAATGTCGAGCGGGATGGCCTCGGGAATCACGTCGGTCGGATCGTGCGGCTCGGGCAAGTCAACCGAGATGCGGTCGCCGGCGCGCACGGCATACTTTTTTGACAGGCAGGTCTCGCCGTTGACGGCAACGGCGCCGCCTTCGATCAGATGTGCACAGGCAGAGCGCGTAGGGCAGCCGTCATTGGCACCCAGATAGGCATCGAGACGCTGGCCAGCGCAATCGTCAGCAACAAGGATATGGATGTCGGCCATTAGCGCTCATTCCTTTCGCGAATCTTGCGGGCACGCTCCCCACGCTGCTTGGCTTTGCGCTTGGCGCGTGCCTCATCACGGGCATTGAGCTCGGCAGTCGCATCGACTTCGCGGGCCGCAGGGCTCAAGAACATGTAACCAACGAGGGCGAGCACGACACCCACGGTAATACCGATGTCCGCAACGTTAAAGACGGGGAAATCAATGAAGGTAGTGGCAATAAAATCGGTCACGAAGCCAAAAGCAAGACGGTCGATCGCGTTGCCAATGGCGCCGCCCGCAACCATCGCCATGCCCACAACCTCAAGATGGGCGAGCTGGGGTGCACGAACGAGGTACACGGCAATAGCGATAATGACCGCCAACGCCAGCACGGCAAACGCGATACCATGCCCCTCGCCCATGCTAAAGGCAGCACCGATATTACGGACAAATAGAAAGTCAATCACACCGGGGATAACAGTCACATGCAGAGCATCGCCGACGGCACGAACCGCAAGCTTGGTCAACTGGTCAACAAGGAGCACAACGAGCGCTACCCCACCAGCAACACCCAACCGCCAACGCAAAGGCGGCGTCATTTCCCCAGCACGACCCAAATCAATCCCCTACCCTCAAGAACATCGAATTACGTTTAATGCAAATCAATATCTTATATTGACCAGCAACGAAATAGCCGATGATTCGTTACCGACAGCGAAAACCCGCCAGAGCGAGCAAGGTGCCTTGAAGCAAGGCGGCATAGACCTTCTGGTCATGCCGCCGAAGCTGAAAGGCAGATTGCCGCTCTGGCGGGTTTGCAGCGTCGAGCCGTTACGCGGTTTGGTAAAACCGCGTAACTACAGCGCCTCCGCGCAGCGTTTACAGATATGCGCGTGGCCGTTGTACTCGCCGACGGTGGTGCGGTAGTTCCAGCAACGGTCGCAGCACTCGCCCTCGGCAGCCTCGATAGCAACGGAGAGCTCCTCGCCCTGGGTCAGCTCAACATCGGAGACGATGTAGAACTCGGCCAGGTCGACAGCCTTGTCGCCGGTCAGCAGCGCGTACATCTCGGCGGGAACGACCGCCTTGACGCGAACCTGCTGGCTCTTGGTGAAGGTGCCGGCAGAGCGGGCATCCTCAAGGGACTTGGTCACGGCGCTACGGAGTTCGAGCGAAGCCTCGAGCACACCCTCAAACTCATTGGCCTCGTCGACCGTGATGGGCGACTTGTACCAATCGAGCAGCGCGGCGTACTTCTGGTGATCGACGCAGCCGGCGGGCGCATAGGCCATGGCCTCATCGACCGTGTAGGACAGGATCGGCTGCAGGTCGCGCATGAGCATCGAGAAGAGCTCGGCCAGCACGGTCTGGGCGCTGCGGCGCTCGAGCGAGCCGGGCTTGTCGCAGTACAGACGGTCCTTCAGGGCGTCGAGATACACGTTGGAAAGCTCGGTAACCACAAAGTCGTAGAGCGCACGGTAGGCGCGTGGGAACTCATAGCTGGCGTAGGCGTCGTCGACCTCGGCCTGGACCTGGGTCAGACGGGCAACCATAAGCTTGTCGAGCGGCAGCAAGTCGGCAAAGGCGACGCCGTCGGTCTCGGGCTCAAACTGACCCTCGAGCTCGGAGAGCAAGAAGCGCAGCGTGTTGCGGAAACGACGGTAGGCATCGGACGTACGGGCAAGAATCTCGTGGTCGATGGACACGTCGGAGCTGGTGTCAACGGAAGCAACCCACAGGCGGATGATGTCGGCGCCCATCTCGTCACAGACCTTATTGGGGTCGATGACGTTGCCGAGCGACTTGGACATCTTGCGGCCCTGGCCGTCGAGCGTGAAGCCCTGCGAGACGACCGCCTTGTAGGGAGCATGGCCGTTGGCGCCCACCGAAGTGAGCAGCGAGCTCTGGAACCAACCGCGATGCTGGTCGGAGCCCTCGAGATACACGTCAACCGGGTACTCAAGCTCGGGGCGATACTCGCAGACGGCCTTCCAGGACACGCCGGAATCCCACCACACGTCGAGGATGTCCTTATCGGCCTTGAGGTGATGGCCGCCACACTTGGGGCAGACGCAGGCCTCACCCAGGTAGCTCTCGGGAGCGTCGGTGAACCAGGCGTCGGAGCCCTTCTCATGGAAGAGCTTGATGACGGCGTCGAGCGTGGCGTCGTTCATGACCTTCTCGCCGCAGTCGGCGCAAGTGTAGCTGGGGATAGGCACGCCCCAGTTGCGCTGGCGGCTGATGCACCAGTCGGGACGCTGCTCGACCATGGCGCCAATGCGGTTGGCGGCATGGGCCGGATACCACTTGACGTTCTCGCGGACCTCTTTGCCAGCCTGCTCGCGCAAGCCGGTCTTGTCCATCGAGACAAACCACTGGTCGGTAGCACGGAAGAGCACCGGGTGCTTGCAGCGCCAGCAGTGCGGATAGCTGTGCGTGATCTTCTTCTCGAGGACCAGGGTGCCGCGCTCGCGCAGGAACTCGATGATGTGCGGGTTGGCCTCGTCGGTATCCATGCCGCTGAAGGGGCCGCCGGTGCCAAACTCCTCGCCGGTGTAGAACTTGCCGTCGTCATCGACCGGCATGCAAATGTCGGTGATGCCCTCCTTGAGGCAGGCGAAGTAGTCGTCGACGCCGTGACCGGGCGAGTTGTGGACGATACCGGTACCGTCATCGACACCGACGTAATCGGCCAACAGTGCCACGCCCTCAACACCGTCAAAGATCGGCTGCTTATAGTGAATGTGATGGAAGGTCTCGGCGGGAACCACATAGGGCTTGCCGTCGACCACAACCGGGGTGTACTCCCAGCCAAACTCCTCGCAGCACTTGGGAGCCAGGTCCTCGAGCATGACCTCGGCGCGGTCGTCGTGCTCAACGGCGACGTAGGCGGCACCGGGCTTGAGAGAAACTGCCTGGTCGGAGGGGATGGTCCACGGCGTGGTCGTCCAGATGATAAAGTCAACCGGGCCGTCGAAGTTCTCGAGGCCGGCGGGCTTGGAGGTCATCTCAAAGCGCACGAAGATGGAGGGGCTCGTCTCGTCGGAGTACTCAATCTCGGCCTCAGCGAGTGCGGTGTGGCAGTGCTTGCACCAATGGACGGGCTTGTGACCGCGATAGATCATACCCTTATCGAACATGGCCTTGAAGACCTCGATGTCGGCAGCGTCATGCTGGTGATAGAGCGTCAGGTAGGGGTTGTCCCAGTCGCCAAGCACGCCCAGGCGACGGAAGCCGGCCTTCTGCAGCTCGATGTTCTCGACAGCGAACTTGTTGCAAAGCTCGCGGATCTTAGCCGTGGAGGTCTGGTTGAACTTCTCGGTGCCGAGCTTCTCCTCGACCTTGTGCTCGATCGGCTGACCATGGCAGTCCCAACCGGGGACATAGGGAACCTCATAACCCTGCATCATCCAGTAGCGGTTGATCATGTCCTTGGAGATCTTGTTCATGGCGTGGCCGATGTGGATCGGGCCGTTGGCGTACGGAGGACCGTCGTGCAGCACGAACTTCTTGTGACCCTCGTTCTTCTTCAGAACCTGCTCGTAGACCTTGTTGTCCTGCCAGTCCTTGAGTCGCTTGGGCTCGGACTTGGAAAGACCGGCACGCATGGGAAAACCGGTCTTGGGCAGATTCATCGTCTGCTTGTACTCGTTTGCCACGGTAACCCTTTCATGTCGTGGGCGCGCACGCCCTCTGGGCACCAAAAAAGCGCCCGTCCCTGCAAGCTGGGACGAAGCGCCACAAACGGGCCGCACGCCCGCAAAAGCTCTTCGCTTAACCACCCAGCTTAGATGCCCTCGCCCGCGTATTCGCGCGCTCGCATCCGTTACTCGGCTGGCCTGTATCGACGACCATCTCGGCGATGTCTACTAAGACGTGCCTATGCGGCACGTCCGTTGGGACCGCAGCTCCGGGGTGATTTTCATCGGTCGCAAGCACGGGTTCTCAGCGCTCCCCGCTCTCTGTAGCATGCGGATGGCCGACTACTCGTCCCCATCAACGCTTATGCGGAGTATGCTAGCACGTTCCGCGCCGGCGAAAAACCCTCAACACTGGTTTTATACGTTCGAAATTTCTCGCCATTACAGCCCTTCTCTAGGAGCAAAATACCTGAAAGCACTCTATCGAACGAAAGAAGGTTGCTATGCGCACGATTGGAATGAGCGACTATACCGTCGGCGAAGACTGCTTTGACGAACTGCCCGGCGCGCTGGCCGAATACGGAGCGACCAAGGTCGCGATCATCGGTGGCAAGCGGGCACTGGCCGCAGCTCTTCCCGGCATTGAAGCTGCACTGGCAGGTACCGACGTCGAGATTCTGGAGACGCGCGTCTATGGCACCAACAGCACGCGTGCCAATATCGCCAAGGTCGTGAACTCCACCGCCTGTCAGGAAGCTGACGTGCTTATCGCATGCGGCGGCGGCAAGGCGCTCGACACCGTCAAGACCGCAGCCATCGAGCTCAAGAAGATCGTCTTTACGGTGCCGACGATTTGCTCTAACTGTTCCGCCGCGACCGCCATTGCCGTTGTCTACAACGACGATGGCTCGCTCGAGGGCTATTCGTACCCCAACCGCCCTGCGCACATCTTCATCAACCCCAAGATAATCGCCGAGGCTCCGGCGGAGTACTTCTGGGCTGGCGTGGGCGATGCCCTATCCAAGCAGCCCGAGGTCGAGTACGCCACGAGCGCTGGCAACCTGGAGCACACCGCTGGACTTGGCCTGGCACTCGCCCATACCTGCTCCGAGCCGCTGTTTACCTATGGCGTCCAGGGTCTAGAGGACGTGCGCCAGGACCTGTCGAGCGAGGCCGTCAAGCAGATCGCGCTCGACATCGTGGTCAACACGGGCTACGTCTCCAACCTGACCAACCAAAACGATTACTACTACAACTCGAGCGTTGCACATGCGTTCTACAACGCCACGTGCAGCATTCCGCGTGAGGGCACCTACCTGCACGGCGAGGTCGTGAGCCTGGGCGTGCTGGTCCTGTTTGCCTATACGGGCGACACCGAGAACCTTGAACGCTACGCTGCCTTTAACAAGCAGATGGGCCTGCCCGTGACGCTTGAGCAGGTCGGGCTTTCCGAGGCAGACATCCCGGCCCTGTGCGAGTTCGCACACGCCACCAACGAGTGGAAGCAGGGAAACCCCGAGCCCTTCACCGACGAAAAGTTCGCCGCCGCCATCAAGGCCGCCAACGCCTACGGCCACTCTATCCTGGCCTAACCGACCAAAACCGCCACAATGGGGACAAGCACCTTTGTGGCGTTTTTTATTGCCGTAACATGCTCGAGTCGAATTCGCTTGCCGGGATCACACGATAGCCGTGGCGCAGGAGCAGGTCAACGAAGACACCGTTACCTGTTGTGAGCGTGCCGCTGAAGGATCCGTCGTAGATATGGTCCACGCCGCACGACGGACTGCGATCCTGCAAAATGCACGCAACGATCTCGGACGGGCCGCCCGCTTGCTCGCACATATCGAGCGCACGTTGAGCGCCCAGACGAAATTCGCGATCGACCGAAATGCCCTCGCAGGTACGAACTTCTCCGTTCACAATCTCGGACGGCTTGCGCGGCGTGGGCAGGCCCCCAAAGACCTCAGGGCACACGAGGAGGACCTCGGTCCCCGTGCGCTCGCAAGCCTCGACCAACGCGCGGTGGTAGTTATCGAGCCCGTTATACTTGCAGCTCTCGCCCATCAAGCAGGCGCTCACCACGATCTTCATTTCCATCCCTCTCAAGCAAAACGCCCCATTTGAGAAAGCTGCTCAAATGGGGCGTCGGCGTTTACTGGCTCGGCCGCGGCGTTACTGCTGCTTGGGCATCAGCGGATTCTCGCGCGTGAGGAGGTTCATGAACTCCTCGCCCGTGATGGTCTCCTTCTTATACAGATAACGAGCCAGCTCGTGGAGCTTAAACTTGTTCTCCTTCAGAATCTGCAAAGCGCAGTCGTGCGCATCCTCGATCAGCTTGGCGACAATCGCGTCCACGCGCTCGGCCGTACCGGGGGCGCAGGTGAGCGACGTGTCCTGATTGAGATACGCGTTCTGCACGGTACCGAGCGCCATCATGCCAAACTCGTCGGACATACCAAAGCGCGTCACCATATTACGGGCGAGCTTGGTAGCCTGCTCGATGTCGTTGGCGGCGCCGGTCGTCATCTCTCCAAAGATGAGCTCCTCGGCTGCGCGGCCACCGCAATAGACGGCGAGCTTGTCCAAGACCTCCTGGCGCGTCGTCAGGAAGCGCTCGTCCTCCTCGACCTGCATGGTATAACCAAGAGCACCGCTCGTGCGCGGCACGATGGTGATCTTCGTGACCGGCGCAGAGCCCTTCTGGCGAGCGGCAACGATGGCATGGCCGATCTCGTGGTAGGAAACGACCTGCTTCTCGTGGTCGGACAGCACCGTGGACTTACGCTGTTGGCCGGCAATGACGACCTCCACCGACTCCTCGAAGTCGTCCTGGGTTGCACGCTTGCGACCCTCGCGAACGGCGCGCAGGGCGCCCTCGTTGATGATATTGGCCAGGTCGGCGCCCGAGGCACCGGGCGTGGCGCGGGCAATCGCGGTCAGATCGATCGGCGGCTCGGTCTTCACACTCTTGGCGTGGAGCTCGAGGATGTTCTTACGGCCGGTCAGATCGGGCAACTCGACGGGGATGCGGCGGTCAAAACGACCGGGGCGCAACAGGGCCGGGTCAAGGCTGTCGGGGCGGTTGGTAGCAGCGAGAACGACAATACCCTTGTGGTTATCGAAGCCGTCCATCTCGGTCAGCAGCTGGTTGAGCGTCTGCTCGCGCTCGTCGTTGCCGCTAAAGCCGCCGCCGTCACGCTTCTTACCAATGGTATCGATCTCGTCGATAAAGACGATGCACGGGGCCTTTTCCTTGGCCTGCTTAAACAGGTCACGAACCTTAGCGGCGCCGCGACCAACAAACATCTCAACGAACTCAGAGCCCGAAATGCTAAAGAACGGAACACCGGCCTCGCCGGCAACAGCCTTGGCAAGCAGGGTCTTACCGGTACCCGGAGGGCCAACAAGGAGAGCACCGCGCGGCAGCTTGGCGCCGATCTCCTCGTAGCGCTGCGGCTTCTCCAGAAAATCGACGACCTCCTTGAGGGATTCCTTGGCCTCTTCCTGGCCAGCGACGTCCTTAAAGGTCACGCCCACATCCTTGGAAGCGATCACACGCGCTCCGGACTTGCCCAGTCCACCGCCGCCAAAACCGCCACCGCCAAAGTTCATCGACGGGCCGTCATCACCCATGGCCTTCTTCATGCGACGATTGAGCCACCAACCGATGAGGAAGAAAATCGCCATGGGAAGGATGAGCGTGAGCAGGTAGTAGGTCATCAGACCCGAGTTTTTATCGGGAACGACCGACTCCAGGGACGCACCGGATTCAAGCACGCGATCGGTAAAACCCGCATCATTCGGCACACCGGTCGTCTTGTAGGCGATGTTCTCGTCCTCGCCCTTCTTGGTGTAATAAATCGTGTAATCGTCCGTGTTGTACTCGACCTTGTCGACGCTCTTCTTATCGAGCGCTTTAACAAACGTCGAGTAATCGGTCTTCGTAATCTGCTGCGTGTGACCGATGTTGGGGAACAGAACGGTCGAGAGCACGAGGTAGACGACGAAGGCGATGAGCACGTAGAGGATCATATTCCGTCTACGTTTGTTGTCATCCATCTCCATCTGCTTGAACTCCATCTACTGGGGTTGATAATGCTTTCTAGAATACCCAACCCGGACGGCGATAAACCGACGCCGGGCACGAAAGGACAGAGATGGCATCACTGGAAGTCGGCAAGGTTCAAATCTATACGGGCGACGGCAAGGGCAAAACGACGGCTGCGCTGGGGCTCGCGCTGCGCGCCACGGGCTATGGACTGAACGTGCTCATGCTTCAGTTTGCCAAGAAGCTGCACTGCGCCGAACATGATGCAGCACCTCGTTTGGGGCTACGCATCGTACAAGCCGACCTTGACACGCCCGAGGCTTGCGCCGCGCAGATCATGGAGCTCGCATGCGAGCAGATTAATCAGGTAGACATGCTGATCATGGATGAGCTGGGAGAAGCGATGCGCCGCGGCTTTGTGACGCGTGAGGATGTGGAGGGGCTGATCGCGCTGAAGCCTGCCACCACAGAGCTCGTGCTCACCGGCCGGGGCTTGCTGCCCCTCGCGAACCTCGCCGACCTTGTCACCGAAATGCGCCCCATCAAACACTACTTCGACGAAGGACTCCTAGCCCGCCAAGGCATCGAATACTAGCCATTGGGGACGTCCCGAATGGCTAGGCGGTGGCGCGGCCTAGCCAGTTGCCACTGTGGTGGTAGATGGTGAACATCGTGGCCGTGATGAGCCAGGTTACGGGGTAAACCAACAGCAGGTGCTCAAGAGACGGATCGAAGGGCATGATCGCAAACACCCAGATCACCCTGAGCACGACGGTGCCAAAAATCGTGAGCAGCATGGGCTGTAAGCTAACACCGGCACCGCGAATGGAGCCCGACGCGTTTTCGATAATCGAGAAGATCGCGTAGAACGGCGCGATGAAATGAAGAATCGTCGTGGTGTACGACGATATCGAAGCATCGTCGACAAACAGACGCGACAACGGACCCGAGAACACCAGCAGCACGGCAGACAGACCACCAATGAGCATAAACGACAGCACGAGCGACGTGTGATATCCCTTGCGCATTCGCTCGTAATTGCGCGCGCCAAAGTTCTGCGCCGAGAACGTAGTGATCGATACGCCGAGCGCCTCGGTCACCATCCAGATAATGCCATCCAGGCGCCCAGATAGACCCCAAGCAGTCGTGACATCGGCGCCAAACGAATTAACCGACACCTGGATCAGCACGTTCGAGATCGAATAGGCAGCCGATTGAAAACCGAGTGGCAGACCACACGAGATCATACTCTTGCAAATACCGCGATCGATGCCGAGCTTAGACAGCGAAAGACGCCATGCACCCGGAGCGCGCATCATGCGCAACACGATCATCGTTGCATTGGAGCAAATGGTCAGAGCCACTGCGATGCCGCAGCCCAACGCCTCCATATGCAACACAGCGACAAAGATGATATCCAGCACCACGTTAACCAGGCAGCCAGAGGCAATGATCACGGCGGGGCCGCGCGTGTCGCCCACGGCACGCAGCAGTGCGGTTCCCATATTAAGCAGCAGTGCCGCAACCATCGCGGCAAAATAACAGCGAGCATAGGCCACGCCCTCGGCCAATAGTTCATGCGGCGTGTTCATAAGCACCAGCATGGGCTCAACGAACACTATGCCAAGAATCGAGAAAACGATACCACCCACCAGCGCGAGCGTCATGGCCGTATGGACCGAACGACTCAGTCGCTCATCATCGTGCTGGCCAAAATACTGACCGGTAATGACCGCGCAGCCGGCACCGACGCCAACGCAAAAGCCAATGCAGAGCTCGGTGAGCACCATCGTGGCTTGAATGCCGCCCAGTGCGAGCTTACCGCCAAACTGGCCGACGATATAGGTACCGATAAGCGTGTAGGCCTGCTGAAAAAACGAGCTAAAGAAGATGGGAACGCACAGCGAAAGCAGCTGCTGCCAAATGACACCCTGCGTTACATCGATAGCCGTAGTTTTCTTAGCCACACGCCCTCCCCAAAAGCGCACGTCAACCGACAAAACAGCAAATTAAGACCAAAGCCAATACCAGCTTAGCACCGACCGGCGTCGACCGAAACACCCCGATTCAGAGCCCGGTGCGAACTATCTACCTAGTGATACAGCCCCGGCTGGTAGTGATACTCATTGCTCACATGCGGGCACAGCTGCCAAAAGGCGACGGCACTCGCCGCGGCCACGTTGAGTGAATCGACCCCGTGCGCCATCGGAATACGCACGGCCCGGTCACAGCCCGCGATGGTCTTGGCGCCCAGGCCGGCACCCTCGGTGCCCATAAAGATCGCCAGTCGATCGATCTCCTGCAGCGCAGGATCGTCCAGCGAAACGGAATCATCCGTCAACGCCATGGCGGCACAGGAAAACCCGGCATTGTGCAGCGCAGCCAGGCCATCGTGCGGCCATACGCGCACCTCGCTGCCAATACGCGTCCACGGCACCTGAAAAACCGTGCCCATGCTCACACGGGCAGAACGACGATATAGCGGATCACAACACGTAGGGCTCACCAGAATACCGTCAACATTCAACGCCGCCGCCGAGCGGAAAATCGCGCCCACATTGGTATGGTCGACAATGCCCTCGAGCACGCACACGCGCACCGGACGCTCCCCCGCCGCCTCGACGACGCCACCCAAGAACTCATCAACCGGAATCTGTCGCGGGCGACGAAACGCCGCGAGCGCACCGCGCGTCACGTTAAAGCCCGTCAACTGCTCCATGAGCTCCATAGAGGCCACGAATACAGGAACCGGATCCGCGCCCTCGCGCACAACCAGGCGCTCAAACAGCGGCATCATCTGGTCAAGCCAGCGTTCGCCCAAAAGAAAGCTCACCGGCTCGTATCCGGCACGCACCGCGCGCTCGATAACCTTGGCACTCTCGGCGATAAAGATGCCCTTTTGCGGCTCCAGCACGCAGCGCAGTTCGCGCTCGGTAAGTCGCACGTAGGCATCGAGCCGCTCGTCTTCGAGCGAATCAATTCGCAGAACCTCAACGGCATCAGTCATAGCAGCCTGCCCGCACCCTTCTTTACAGCACATCTATACCAAACGAGGCGACGCTAAGCGCCGCCCCATGCATTCAATCAACCTGATGATACCGTTCGCGCCAGACGATTTACGCCTCAACACGACGATATGTCACGAACTCATAATCGAGGCCCTCGTCACCCTCACCGGCGGCAATCGTCGCCACCCCGCTACGCTGAGCAATCTCCCACGCAGGGTCGGCATCCAGGTCGGGAAAATACGTATCCACCGTATGCACGCAGTGGTTATGCGTGACCTCGGCCTCGACGCAATACGGCAAAAACTGCCGATAAACATCACCACCACCGATCACCCACGCAACGGGCTCGTCGGCTACCGCGGCGAGTGCTTCGTCAACGCTATGCACCACGTCGGCGCCCTCGGGGGCAAAGCCCTCGTCGCGGGTGAGCACGATATTGCGACGGTTCTTGAGCGGACGCCCACCGGGAAAACTCAGCAGCGTCTTGCGCCCCATAATGACCGGGCAACCTTTGGTGCACGCCACAAAATGGCGCATGTCAGCACGATTGGACACCACCATGTCGCCCTCGCACCCAATGCCCCAATCGTCACACACAGCAACGATGGCAGAAAGCTTACACGTCATGAGCACCACCTACACCGCAATGGGAATGTTCTTGACCTGCGGGCCGTGCTCGTAGCCCTCGACGATCAGGTCATCGGTCGTAAACGCGTAAAAATCGTGCACATCGGGGTTAAGCGTTACCTTAGGCGCCGCAAACTGCGGACGCTCGATAAGTTCGCGAACGATATCGACATGACGATCATAGATATGGGCGTCGGCGATCACGTGCAGCAGCTCACCGGGAATCATATCGACCGACTGCGCGACCATCATCAGCAAAATGGCGTACTGGCACACGTTCCAGTTGTTCGCGGCCAAAATGTCCTGGCTGCGCTGGTTGAGAATCATGTTGAGCGTCGGCTTGTCGTCCTGAGGACGCTGCGTCACGTTATAGGTCACGCTATAGGCGCACGGATAAAGGTGCATCTCGGACAGATCGCTAAACACGTACGTATTGGTCATAATGCGGCGACTATACGGCGTGTGCTTAAGGTCGTACAGCACACGGTCCATCTGGTCGAAGTCGCCCTCGGCGTAATGGCTCTTCTGACCAATCTGATAGCCGTAGGCTTTACCGATGGAACCGGTCTCATCGGCCCACTCATCCCAGATATGGCTGTTGAGATCATGCACGTTATTGGACTTCTTTTGATAGATCCACAGAATCTCGTCCATGGCAGACTTAAGCGCCGTACGACGCAGGGTGAGCGCGGGGAACTCCTCGCGCAGGTCATAGCGCGCCGTGACACCAAAGTTTTTAATGGTATAGGCAGGGGTGCCGTCCTCCCACACCGGACGGACCTTTTGGCCCTCGGTGGTGGTGCCATGGTCCAAGATATCGCGGCACATGGTTACAAACTGTTGATCAGCTTTGCTCATTGACCCTCCTGTCAGTCGCCTACAAGCGAGATTCATTGTAGCCCAGGCGCACGCGGCCCCACAGCCCAAACATAAGCCCTCATTTTCTGACATATGCCAGAAATTCCTTGCGCAAATCCGCACGTTCGCTATTCTATTGTTGACATATGTCAGATTTGGAGAGTGTATGGCTGGAAGACGCGAAAAACTGCGCCGCGTCGGGATCATCCCCGAATATCGCGGCTTTACCCCCGATGGCCTTGCCAGCGGAGACGCTATCGATATGACGGTCGATGAGCTCGAAGTACTGCGCCTGTGCGATCTGGAGGGCCTCAATCAGGAGGCCGTCGCCCTGCACATGGGCATCGCCCGCGCCACGGTGGCGGCAATCAGCAGTCGCGCGCATCGCAAGGTGGCAAACGCGCTGGTCAATGGACGGGCGATCGTCATCGAAGGCGGCAACATCGCGTACTCCCCCATCACCACGACGACGGCCGCATGGCCAGCAAAGGAGGTCGGCACCATGAGGGTGGCAACAACGTACGACAACGGCAACATCTTTATGCACTTTGGCCGCAGCGACCAGTTCAAGATCTACGACATCCAGGATGGCAAGGTGCTCAACGAGCAGGTCGTAGGCACCGGTGGCACCGGCCACGGCGCCCTGGCGGGCCTGCTTGCCAACGGTGGCGTTGACACGCTCATTTGCGGCGGTATCGGCGGCGGCGCTATCAACGCGCTTGCCCAAGCCGGCATCACGGTCTATGCGGGCGCCCAGGGCAGCTGCGATGCCTGCGTCGAGGCCCTCATTGCCGGCACGCTCGCACAGAACGGCGAGGCCACCTGCGACTGCCATGGACATGATCACGAGCACATCCACGAGCATGGCGAGTCCTGCGGCTGCCACGGTCACCACGACCATGACGGGCACGAAGGCTGCGGCTGCCACTAGCGGCAAGCACCTCGTCGAGAATGCGCTTCCACGCGTGCGACAACCAGCGAACAAACGGCTAAGGCCGCCTGGAATACCATCCAGGCGGCCTTAGCCATACACGACTCAATCAAGCCGTTACTTCTTATTACGCATCTGCGCTTCCATCTGGCGCAGCAGGTCCATATCGGACTTGGGGCCGCCCGTTCCCAGGCCGCCCATGCCGCCCAGGCCCATGGCATCCAGGCCGGGAATATTGGGCATGCGCATCTTCTTGCCCTTCTTGCCCTTCTTGCCCTTCTTGCCGCCGGCCTGTGCCTGATTGGCCATCGTGCGCATGCGGCCCATCATCTTGTTCATCTCGCCCCACTGCTTCATAAGGCTATTGACCTCTGTGGGAGTCACGCCGGCGCCCTTGGCAATGCGGGCACGACGCTGGCCGTTAATGATGGAAGGACGCAGACGCTCCTCCTTGGTCATCGACATGATGATGGCCTCGTTCTTGTCGAAGATGCCCTCGTCCAGGTTGCCGCCCATCTGGTTAAGCGCACGCTGGCCGCCGGGGAGCATGCCCAGGATGCCCTTCATGCCGCCCATCTTCTTGACGGCCTTCATCTGGTCGAGCATGTCGTTCATGGTGAAGCCCTCGCGCAGCATGCGCTCGGCAGCCTCGAGCTGCTCGGCGTCGGCTGCCTCCTGGGCCTTCTCAATGATGCCGACAACATCGCCCATGCCCAGAATGCGCTTGGCCATACGATCGGGATAGAACGGCTCCAGCGAATCGGGCTTCTCGCCCATGCTCACGAACTTGATGGGCTTACCGGTCACCTGGCGCACGGAAAGCGCGCCGCCGCCACGGGCATCGCCGTCGAGCTTGGAGATGATCACGCCGTCAAAGTCGGTACGCTCGGCGAAGGTCGAGACGACGTTGACAATATCCTGGCCGGTCATGGCATCGACGACCATCAGCACCTGATCGGGCTTGACGGCCTTCTTGATATCCACGGCCTCCTGCATCATCTGCTCGTCGATCTGCAGACGACCGGCGGTATCGACGATGACCACATCGCGCAGGTGGTCGACGGCCTCCTGGATGGCACCCTTGGCGATGTCGACCGGGTGTGCACCGTCGCCTCGGAAGACCGGGACACCGATCTCTCCGCCGAGCGTGGCAAGCTGGTCGGCAGCGGCGGGACGGTAGACGTCGCACGCGGCGAGCAGCGGCGAGCGGCCCTGCCTCTTGAGCAGGTAGGCCAGCTTTACGGCCGCCGTAGTCTTACCGGAGCCCTGCAGGCCCACGAGCATGATGACATTGGGGATGCGGTTGCTAAAGACGAGCTTGCTCTCGGTGGAGCCGAGCATCTCGGTGAGCTCGTCGAGCACGATCTTGACGACGTTTTGCGCCGGCGACAGCGACTCCATGACCTCGGCGGTCATGCAGCGCTCCTTGGTCTTGGCGACGAACTCCTTAACGACCTTAAAGTTAACGTCGGCCTCGAGCAGCGCCATGCGAATGTCGCGCATGGCAGAGGTGATATCGGCCTCGGTCAGCTTGCCCTTGCCGCGCAGGCGGTCAAATGTGTCGTTGAGGCGATCGCTCAGTGAATCAAACACTAGTCACTCCTTAGTTGGACTCGCCCACCAGGGCGCGGCAGAAATCTTTGGCGTTAAACTCCTGCAGGTCATCGACCTGCTCGCCCACGCCAACGCGCAGAATCGGGAGCTTGAGCTTCTCGGCCACGGCCATGGCGATACCGCCCTTTGCCGTTCCGTCGAGCTTTGTCATGATAATACCGTCCAGGCCCAGCGCCTCGTTAAACTCGAGCGCCTGGTTCAGACCGTTCTGGCCGGTGGCGGCATCGATCACGAGCACGACCGAGACGGGCATGGGGCCGGCGGCCATATTGGCAGCGCGCTTACGCGTCACGTTAACCACCTTGGCAAGCTCGCGCATAAGCTCGGGGCTCGTGTGCAGACGGCCGGCGGTGTCGATAAGCACCAGGTCGCTGCCGCGCTTGTCGGCCTCGTCGAGCACGTCGTAGCAAACACTTGCCGGGTCGGAGCCGCGGTCGCGCTTGATGACGGGGACGCCGGCACGCTGACCCCACACATCAAGCTGCTCGATGGCGGCTGCGCGGAACGTATCGGCAGAGCCGATCACCACGTTCTTGCCGCGGGCGGCCATGGCGCTCGCGATCTTGCCGACCGTCGTGGTCTTGCCGGCACCGTTGATGCCCACAAACAGCACGCAGCTCGGCGTATCGGAGAACGGATCGCGCTCGATGGGCACAAAGTGCTGCTCGAGCTGCTCGGCCAGGGCACGACGAAGCTGCGGAGCGGTCTTGAGGTTCTTCTTGGCCGCGGCATCGCGCAGGTCATCGGACACCTTGATCGCGACCTCGGCACCCATGTCACCCATAACGAGGGTGTCCTCTAGGTCCTCCCAAAAATCCTCGTCGACCTCGCCGCCAAAGTAAAAGACCTCGTTGAGGGCCTCGCGGCTGTGCTCAAGTCCGCGCGAGAGAGCATCGAAGAATCCCATTATGCATTCACGACCTTTCCGGTTTCGCGATCGAGTTTTTGCGAGACGACGCGACTGACGCCGTCGGCTTGCATCGAGACGCCGTAGAGGACGTCAGCGTCCTCCATAGTACGGCGCTGATGCGAGATAACCAAGAGCTGCGTATCGGAACGCAACACGTCGAGCGCGCCGATGAGCTTGGACAGGTTGGCGTCATCGAGCGCCGCCTCGACCTCGTCCAGCACATAGAACGGCACCGTGCGCGTGCGGTACACGGCAAAGAGCAAGGCGAGCGCCGTCAAGCTCTTCTCGCCGCCCGACATGAGCATCATCTTGGTGATGCGCTTGCCACGCGGCTGCGCCACGACCTCGATGCCCGTCTCGGCCGGATGCTCAGGGTCGGTCATCTCCAGATGCGCCTGGCCACCCGGGAACAGCATGGCGAAGATCTCGCGGAAGTTCGCATCGACCTTCTCAAACGTCACCAGGAACGCCTTGCGCATCTTGCGATCAATGGCCACCGTGATCTTGGTGAGCGCCTTGCGCGCGCTCTCCAGATCGGCCAGCTGCTCCTCGATGTAATCGGCGCGGCGCTTGAGCTGCTCGTACTCCTCCATGGCAACTTGGTTAACGGGACCAAGGTTGTTGATCTGGCGCACAAGCTGGTTGAGTTCGCGCTCGGCGGCATCGCGGTCCGTGGGCGCCGGAAGCATGAGCGCTTCCTCGAGTACCGTGGTGCCATCGGCGGTAATGGCCTTAATGGCGGCCTCTACCTGCACCTCGAGCTTGCCACGCGCGACCTTGAACTCGTTTTGCGCGGCGGAGGCGGTATCGACTCGCTCCTTAGCGCGGGCAACCTCTGCCTTGGCATCCTCGATGGTCTTCTTGAGCGAAGCGGAGTCCGCCTCCTCCAGAGAGGCCTGGTCACGCAGGCGCGCTGCCCAATCCGACGCGCGTTCCAACAGGGCAGAATAGCGTTCGTGCATAGGGTCGACGCGCAGGCGCAGCAGCTCGAGCGAGCGCGAAGCCTGGCGTGTTCCGCGGATACGACGGTCGATGCCCTCAAGACGATGCTCAAGGTCGGGCACGCGGCCCTTCAGCGAACGCAGGCGCTCGCTCGTCTGGGCCAGACGCACCTTGGCATCGGCAAGCTTACCGGCGGCCTCGGAGTCATCGCGGCGAACACGGTCGAGCTCGTCGTTGGCCTCGGCAATCTGCAAGCCCAGATCGCTTGCCTGCGCACGGGCCTCGTCACGCGAACGGGTGAGCTCGTCAACGCGCGGGCGCGCAGCACGAACGGCCTCAGCGGCCTGCTCGCGGCGCTTGGAAATGCGCACGCGCTCGACCTCGGCATTGTTGGCGCTTTGCTCCAGGCGGCCGATCTCGGAGAGCAGCGAGCGGCGCTCGCCCTCAAGGCGGGCAATCTCACCGGCGGCATCGCCCTCGGCGACACGCGCTTCCTCAACGGCCGCATTGGCCTCGACGACCTGATCCGACACATGCTCAAACACGGCAGCAAGATCGGGCTCCAGGCCCTCCAGTTCGCGAATGCGACGCTTGCGCTCCAAGGCACCCGAGGCCTCGCCTGCATCGAGGCCCACGCGCACCAGGCCGCCACAGCTTACGCGGGCTCCATCGGGAGTCACATAGGTCACACCGTCAACGACCGGCGCCGACAGCGCGGCAGAAAGATCGTCCACGACGTAATAGCCGCCGAGCAGCGCCTCGACGACGGGTCCGTAGCCTGCGCGCACGGACAGACGATCAACCAGACGGGTACCGGCAGCGCCCTCGGCGGCAGCAGAGCCACTCACGCCGCGCGCCACCAGCAGCGCCTCACCCGAGGCCTTCTTCTGGTCCAGAGCGGAACGACCGGCACGCTCAAGCGCAGACGTATCGTCGAACAGCAGCGCATCGATATCGCCGGCAAGTAGTTGCTCCACCAGGCCCTCAAGCTCGCGCGGGGCCTCGAGCACGTCGCCCAGACGACCCGAGACATCGTCGCCCAGCGCACCCACCAGACGGCTCACGAGCGGCGAGCTGTCGGCCATGCGGGCATCGAGTTTCTTTTGGCTGGAAAGCTCCGAGCGCACCTCGGACAACTTGTTGCGCGCCTCGCTCTCGCGGGCACGCAGGTCCTTCAGGGCTGCACGGGCGACCTCGGTGGCCTCACGCGCATCGGCCTGGGCCTGGCGCGCTTCCTCAAGAGCGCCCTCAAGCTCCTCGGCGCGGTCGCGACGGCTCTCGAGCGAGGCCGTGACCTCCTCGAGCTGCTCGTCAATCTGCTCCAGGCGCGAGGCATACATGTTGTCCTCGACCTCGGCATTGCTCAAGGAATCCTTCACCTTGGCGAGCTCGAGCGCGGCGTTATCGGCCACGCGCTGCACATCGCGTTGCTCTCGCGTAAGCTGCGAAATCTGATTGTCGAGCGCCACGCGCCGCTCGTGGAGCTCAGCGGCGGCAGGACCAGCGGCGTCAACGTCCTCCTGGGCTTGCATATGCGCACCGGTCACTTCCTCAAGCTGCGCACGCGCGTCCTTGAGCTCCTCGACCACGCGACGACGCTGATGCTCGGAGCTCGAAATCTGACCGCGCATGTCAGACAGGCGCGACACCATGTTGTGGCCCTTTTCCTCGAGCAGGCGCATGTCGGAGTTAATGCGGCCGACCACATCTTGCATATGACGGCGTTGCTCGCCCAGGTCGCCCACAAACAGGCCCTTTTCCTCAAGCATAACCTGGAGCTTCTCGAGCTCGCGCTCCTTTTCGCCCATGCGGTACTGCGCAAGCTCCAGCTCGGCAGCACCTTCCTTGGAGCGGCTCTCCAGGTCGTTCCACTGCGACTGCAGCGAACGAAGCTCATCGACAGCCAGCATCTGCGTAAGCTCGTTCGCGCGCGAGGACAGCTCTTTGTACTTGCGCGCGCGATCGACCTGACGCTCCAGCGGTCGCAGCTGACGGGCGATTTCCTTATTGATGTCGCGGGCACGCGTCAGGTGCTCGTCCATCGACTTAATCTTTTTGAGCGCACGCTCCTTGCGGCGCTTGTGCTTGGAAATGCCGGCGGCCTCCTCGATGAGGGCGCGACGCTCCTCGGGGCGGCTCTGCAAAATGGCGTCGAGCTTGCCCTGGCTGATGATGGAATGCGTATCCTTGCCTAGGCCCGAATCGTGCAGGATGTCCTGAATGTCCATCAGGCGGCACGGACTCGAGTTGATGAGGTACTCGCTTTCGCCCGAGCGATACATACGACGGGTGATGGCAACCTCGTCAAAATCGACGGGCAGCATATGGTCCGAGTTATCGAGCACCAGCGTGACTTCGGCGACACCCACCGGCTTGCGCGCTGACGAGCCAGAGAAGATGACATCCTCCATGGCCTGGCCGCGCAGCTGCTTGGCACTCTGCTCGCCCAGGACCCACAGAATCGAGTCAGAGATGTTCGATTTTCCCGAGCCGTTAGGACCGACGATGACGGTCAGGCCTGGCTCAAACGTCATATGGGCGCGGTCGGCAAACGACTTGAACCCTTTGAGCGTGAGGGACTTGAGATACACGGTTCCTCGCTTACACGTGCTTCTTGTTCAGAATCACGCCGTTGGTGGTGTAACCCATGCGGTCGAGCGCTTCAAGCGCGGCAGCTCCCTCGGCTTCCTTCTTTGAGGAGCCGGAGCCGCGACCCTGGCGAATACCATCGATCAAAACCACAGCGGTAAAGGTGGGCGCATGCGCCGGGCCCTCGGAGCCAACGAGCTTGTACGCCGGGGGCTCGTGACCGTCGGCTTGCACGCACTCCTGCAAAAACGACTTGGGGTTCGCAGGATGCTCGGCACGCTCGGAAGCCAAATGCGGCTTAAGCGTACGGTGAATGAACTCCGCCGCAACGTCCCAGCCGGCATCCAGGTACAGCGCGCCCACGAGCGACTCATAGACGTTCTCGAGCGCCGAATGCAGGCCGCGCGCACCGGTACCGGTCTCGGAGGCACCAAAGATGATGATGTCGTCGATGCCCAACTCGTGAGAAACCTCGGACAGCGTGGCGCCCGAGACAAGCGACACCTTCAGGCGCGTGAGCTTGCCCTCGTCAAACTCCGGATAGGACTCAAAGAGCGAACGGGCGACGACGGCGCCCAAAATGGAATCGCCCAAGAACTCAAGGCGCTCATAGCTGGCAGAAACCGGCTGGCCCTCGACTGCCGAGGGATGCGTAAGCGCCGCGCGCAGCAGCACCTTATTATTGAACTCATGGCCCAGGATTTCCTGGGCACGCGTAAGTCGTTCAGACAAAGCCAAGACCTAGGCCTCCCTGGCGTTTTCGATCGCGTCGACGGCGTCGGCGACAGAGTTGAGCGAGAGCAGAGTCTCGTCATCGATCTCGAGGTTGAACTCGTCCTCGATAGCCGTAACCAGCTGCAGGCGCTCGAGCGAGTTGGCATCGAGATCGTCAAAGGTGGTCTCATCGCTAATTTCGGCAACATCGACGCCCAGAACGTCAGCAGCGACCTCGGCGATCTTGTCGAAGATTTCGGAGCGGTCCATAGCGCTTCCTCTCATAGTGAATGAATACCAAAAGAATGGTACCGCCCGGGCGGTACCAAGACACGGTTCTGATTCTACCCCACGAAGCAGGCCGCGAGGCACATAACAGCGCTCTAACTCGCTCTTACAAAACGATGCCGTCCATGGAGTTGGCGACGTTCTCGACCAGCCCCGCGCGCACGGCTTCGGCCGCCGCGAGCGTACCGTTTTTAACAGCCTCGACCGAGGTGGCGCCATGGCCGATTAGGACCACGCCACGCAGGCCCAAAAGAATCGCACCGCCCTTGGCATCACCAGAGAGCTTGGCCTTAATCTCGCGCATCTGCTTTTTGATGAGCAGCGCGGCGATCTTGGTGCCGAGCGAGGCCATAAAGGCACCCTTGAGTTCCTGCAGCAAAAACTTGGCAGCGCCCTCGGTGGCCTTGAGCGCAATATTGCCCGACATGCCATCGGCAACGACGACATCGAAATTGCCCGAGGTGAGGTCGGTGCCTTCGCAGTTGCCCACAAAGCCGGGAACGGCGGCTTTCATGGCCGGGAAGCAGGCCTTGGTAAAGTTGGAACCCTTCTCGTCCTCGGTGCCATTGGCAAGCAGGCCCACGCGGGGATGCTCGATGCCCAGGACGACGCGGGCATAGGCGCTACCCATCTGGGCAAAACGCACCATGTCATCGACCTCGACATCGGGGTTGGCGCCCATATCGCACAGCACCGTCAGACCGCCGGCGCGATTGGGCAGCGCATTGGTCAGACAGGGACGCACCGGCTGCTTCTTGCCTTCGGCCATATATCTAAACGGCGTCACATAGGCGGTGGCGGCAGCGGTCATGGCACCGGTCGAGCCGGCGGAGAAGAACGCGTCCGCGTTGCCCTTTTTGATGGCGCGGCAGGCAAGCACGATCGACGATTTACGCTTGGTCATCACGGCGCGAATGGGATCGTCATCCATGGCGATAACGTCGGGTGCCTCAAGAGCCTCAACACGTGCATGGGAAGCAGCAAAGGGATTGACGATTTCAGCGGGGCCAGCTGCCAAGACCTCGATATCGGGATCGGCGGCAAGCGCAGCCTCGATACCATCGAGAACAACCTGAGGTTTCTCGTCTCCGCCCACAACGTCTACACAAACGCGAACGTTACTCATATACATGCTCCTTATACAAAAATGGCCGACTCATTGAGCCGGCCATTGTGGTTCCATTTGGAACGGCATCGCATCCAGAGTATACCGTTACTCGGTAACGATAACCTCGCGGTCCTTGTAGAAACCGCAGCTGGGGCACACGTGGTGCGGAAGCTTGACAGCGCCGCAACGGGGGCACGTGGACTGAGCCGCAGCCGAGATCTTCATGTTGGCGGAACGACGGGTGTGAGTGCGGATACGACCCTGCTTTTGTTTAGGTACGGGCATAGTGACCTTCCTTATGAACTATCCAGTGTGGCGATTACGCGCAAGTAGCGATACTACCACAGTTTTACTCATCAAGCTTGAGATTCTTCAATGCTGCAAATGGATTTTCCGTGGCAGCGGCCCATTCTGCCTCTGCCTGTGCGGCGCATTCGCATTGCTCGACGTTGAGATTGCAACCGCAAGTGGGACACAGACCGCGGCAATCGGGCTTGCAGAGCACCACAAACGGCGTGTCCATGACGACCGCGTCGTTGATGGGCTCACCCAGATCGACGATGCGGTCCTCACCCAGGAGCTCGTAGCCGTCCTCGAAGGCCTCGGGATCCTCGGGCTCCTCGAAGAGGTAGAACTCCTCGATCTCGCCGGCGATATCAAACGAAGCGGGCTCCAGGCAACGGTCGCACTCGCCGGTGGCGTGCGCGCGGACCATGCCCGTGAGCAAGACACCGGTACCGGCATTGGTAAAGACAACGTCGTAGTCGATGCCGTCCTGTAGCTGGTACTCCTTCTCGCCCACCGTGTAGGTGGCGACATCGACCTTGCCGGTCAGCGGATACGAATCTCCGGGAAACTCAAGCTGCTCGGAAAGATCGACGGTAACGCTCGGGAACTCAGCCATTACCACTGACCATTCTGTTGGGCGGCACCCTCGTTGAGCTGCTGACGGCAACGGGTAACGGTGCCAGTCAGGCTCTTGAGGTTCTCCTCCAGATGCGTAAAGACCTGCTCTGCATAGTCCTCGGCAGCATAACGCGTCTCGCGCTCGTACTGCTGGGCACGATCGCGGATGTCGTCGGCCTGCTGCTGCGCAAGGCGGACAATCTCCTGCTCACCGGCAATGGTGAGGGCCTGCTGCTGAGCGTCGGCGATGATGGAATCGGCCTGGGCGGCGGCGGAAGCCATAAGCTCCTCGCGCTCCTTAAGGATACGGCGGGACTTCTGCCACTCCTCGGGATAGCTCATGCGGATCTCGTCGAGGATGTTGAAGAACACGTCGGCGTCGATGACCTTGAACTGAGCGTTCTTGCCGAAAGGCGGCTTGGCTTCCTCGATCAGCCCTTCGAGCTCATCGACCAAGCTGACGATCCTATCGCCAGGAAAAATCTCGCCCGGCATCCGATCTCCTTTCATAGGTAACATATCATCGTGCTAGTTTACCACATGCCACCAGGCAATAAAAAACGTCACGAAAAGCGATGTCTGAGCGCTTCGACCACGTTGGGCGGGACAAACGTCGATACATCGCTGCCGAGTGAGGCGATCTGGCGAACGACCGAGCTCGAGATATAGCCGTACTGCGGCGCACTCATGACAAAGATGGACTCCAGCTCGTTATCCAAGCGATAGTTGAGATCTGCCTGCTGCAGCTCGTACTCAAAGTCGGTCATGGCGCGCAGGCCCTTGACCACGGCCCCCGCCCCCTGCTCGCGAGCGAAGTCGACCAAGAGGCCGGTAAAGGGCAGGACGTCGACGCCGTCGATATCACCGAGCGCCTCGCGGGCCAGCGCCACGCGCTCATCGAGCATAAACGTGGTACCCACACCGTTTTTACCCTGCGACTCGGCAACAGCGACGATCACGCTGGGAAAGATGCGGCGGGCGCGGCGGATCACATCGATATGGCCAAACGTGATGGGATCGAAGGTGCCCGGGACGATCACGCGATTAATAGTGTCACTCATGGGCGTCCTCCGGGGATACTGCCTCGTCATTTTCGTTAGCATCAGTGCCGCCGTCCTTGCTATCGCCGACCCAACGGAGCAGGTCGACCGAGGTAATGCCGTAGCGCTTCTCACGTACAGTCTCAAAGTCTGCCGGATGCGCGCCCGCATCGGCGGCGGCATGCTCAAACAGGGCGTAAGCGCCAGACGCAAGCAGACCCTGCTGGGCCAGATTCTGCAGCAGTTCCTCGACCGGCTCGGCACCAAAAGCATAGGGCGGGTCGAGCAGGACCAGATCAAAGGGGCCGCCCGGTACACGACCGCGTGAGGCACTCGTCAGCATGTCGCCCGTGACCACGCGCCAACGCGCACGGTCACGGCAGAGCGACTCGATATTCTTGGTAATGAGCCGCGCGGCGTTGCGATCGATCTCAAACGTCGTGAGCGAGCGGGCCCCACGAGAGAGCATCTCTAACCCTAAGGCACCGGAGCCGCCAAAGGCGTCCAGCACACGAACCTCGTCCAAATCGAAATCGAATGCCGACATGACCATAGATGCGCACGCCTCGCGCACGCGATCAGTCGTGGGGCGGGTGACACCGCGACCACGGGGCTCCTCGATTTTACGACCGCGCCATTCGCCGCCGATGATTCTCATCCTCCGCTGACCTCCTTAAAGATATGTCGATAACGCATGGCGACCGCATCGCGCAAGGGACGCGTCGCCACAGAGTCAAGGTTGCAAGCATACCGCAAGAGTTCGACCGCGTCCAAATGGGCCCACTCGATCAGCTCCTCGTCGGCATCCAGGTCGACAAAGCGCAGGGTCACACCGCCGTGCTGGCGGTACCCCAGGATTTCGCCCTCGTGGCGCAGGCGCAGGTCCATCTGGGCGAGTGTAAAGCCGTCCGAGGTCTTTTCGAGCGACTGGAGGCGGTCTTGTGCCGCCGACGCGCCGCCGTTGCCCTTGGAGTGCGTCATGACCAGGCAGGTGCCCGACACGCTGCCGCGGCCCACACGGCCGCGCAACTGGTGCAGGGCCGCCAAGCCAAAGCGCTCACCGTTCTCGATGACCATGACGGTGGCGTTGGGCACGTCGACGCCCACCTCGACCACCGTGGTCGAAACGAGCACGTCGATCTCACCGCGCTTGAAGGCATCGATCACGCGGTCCTTCTCCCCCGCCGGCATGCGGCCATGAAGGCGCTCGATAGTAAGCCCCGGCAACGCCAGGCGCAGCCGGTCGAGCTCGGTTGCCGTATCGTGCAGCGGCACGGGGACGGTCACGCGGCCCTCATCGTCGCGGGCGATACCGGGGACATCCTCAAGCTCATCGGCCGAGTCGCTCGGCTCCACAAGCGGGCAGATCACGTAAGCCTGCTGGCCCTTTTCATGCGCCTCGCGAATGGCGCCGTAGGCCAGGTCGCGGCTCGACTCGGTGAGCACACGCGTCGTAACGCCCGCCCCCGGAACAGGCCGATGGCGGATGATGCTCGTGTCAAGGTCGCCGTAGACCGAGAGCGCCAACGTGCGCGGAATCGGCGTCGCCGTCATAACGAGCAGGTCGGCACCCGGGCCCTTGGCACGCAGGGCATTGCGCTGGCCCACACCAAAGCGGTGCTGCTCGTCGATGACGACAAGCGACAGATGCTTAAACGTCACGTCATCCGAAAGGACCGCGTGGGTTCCAAAGAGGACATCGAGCTCGCCCGATTTCAGCTGCGCATGGATCTGCTCGCGCTCGGCTGCCGGCGTGGCACCCGTCAGGAGCGCCCAGGACATGCCGGCCTGCGAGAGCAAGGGGCCGGTCTTATCGGCATATTGGCGCGCCAGCACACCCGTTGGCGCCATAACGCAGGACTGGGTGCCGCTATCGGCCGCAACGGCCAGCGCGCAGGCGGCGACGGCGGTCTTGCCGGTTCCGACGTCGCCCAGCAGCAGGCGGTTCATCACGCGCCCGCCATCGCACATGTCGTGCAGGATGTCTTGGAACGCGGCCTCTTGCTCGTCGCTCAGCGAAAACGGGAGGGCCTGCTTAAGCGCGGCCAGATGCTCGCCCGCGGTGTGGGCGTAGGGAACGACCTCGACCATGCCACCGTCGTTGCGCAGACGCAGCGCCAGCTGAAGGTAGAGGCACTCCTCGTAGGCAAGCCGTGCGCGCGCGATATCGCGCTCGGCCATGCTCGATGGAAAGTGAATTGAGCGCAGCGCACGAGCATTGCTCATCAGCTGGCGCTTGACGCGTAAGCGTGCGGGAATCGGGTCGAAGGGATTGCCGACAACCTCGAGCGCGCCGCTTACGATGCGGCGCATCCACGCCTGGCTCACGCCATCACTCACATAATGGACCGGCAGGATAGTGCCCGCGGCACGCCCTTCCTCAAGCTTTTCAAAGTGCGGCGAGGCCATCTGCTTAAAACCGTAGGCAAACTCGACCTTACCCATCACGGCCAAGCGGTCGCCCTGCTTAAGCTGCTGGGCAATCCAGGGCTGGCGGAAAAAGGCGACCTGCAGCACGCCCGTCTCGTCAACGAGTGAGACCTCGGTCACCTGCATGCGCGGACGCGGCTGCTTTTGGACGATACGGTCGACCGTGGCGATGATGGTGCACACGGTACCGATGGGAGCCATCTCGATGGACCAGGAGCGCGTAAAGTCGAGATATCGGTGAGGGATATGGAGAAGGAGGTCCCCCACCGTCCGAATTCCCAGACGGCGAAGGGCCTCCTCACGTTTACCCGAAACATATTTGAGTCGCGCGATATCCTCGTCGAGCGCATTGCTCTGGGCAAAGCGCTCCGAGGCGCGCGGCACGGAGCACAGCTCGGACATGGGTAGATGCCTACTCGATCGAGAAGATCACGGGATAGAGCGGCTGCTCGCCACGATGAGCATCGATCTCCAGGTCGGGCTGAGCCTCCTCGATGGCGTCGACGATCTCCTGGAAGGCCTCATCGGACAGCTCCTCGCCGGCCAGAATCGTCAGCGCGTCGCCCTCCTCTTCCTCCTGCATGCGGTTGATGCAGTCGAGCGTGACCTGCTTCACGTCGGAACCGACCACGTCGATGGAGCCGGCGATGATACCCATGACGTCACCGGAGTGAATCGGAGAACCGTCAGAGGCACTGGAGTCGCGCACGGCGCGGGTGACCTCGCCATCGCGGACCTCGCTGATGGCGTCGACCATGGCGGCGACGGCATCCTCGAGCTCGGAATCGGGCAGGACCGCGAACAGCGCGGAGAAGGCCTGCGGGACGGTCTTGGTGGGAACGACGGCGACCTTCTTGTCGGTGCAGGCTGAAGCAGCAGCCTCAGCGGCCATGCGGATGTTGCCGTTGTTGGGCAGGATGATGACCGAGGTCGCGTTGACCTGGTCCACCGCGCCCAGCAGGTCGGCGGTCGAGGGATTCATAGTCTGGCCACCGGACACGATCACGTCGACGCCGAGGGACTTGAGGATGTCGGCCTCGCCGGAACCGGCGGCAACGGCGACAAAGCCCAGCGCCTTGGCGGGCTCGGCGGCCTTTTCCTGATCCTCGTGGATCTTGGCGGTACGGTCGTGGGCCTCCATCTCCATGTTGTGGATAAAGACCTCATAGATCTGACCGAGCTGCAGCATGTGCTCGAGCACCAGGTTGGGGGTGTTGGAGTGCACATGGATCTTGTAGTCGGGATAGGCGCCCACGAGAAGCTCGCAGTCGCCCATGGAACCCAGGAACTTAAGGCACTCGTCCTCGTCAAACGGGGCGTCGGCCTTAAACAGGAACTCGTTGCAGTAGCGGAACTCCGAGCCCTCCCAATCGTCGTTGGCCTCGATCTCAACGCGACCAAGGGCCGCGTCGCGGGCAGAGACAGCGGAATCAAACGTGGCGGAGAAATCCTCGACAACGGTGCTGCGGCCAAGTGCTGCAGCCACAAAGTTCTCAAGGAAGATGGCGAAGCCAAAGGCGCCGGAGTCGACCACGCCGTTCTCCTTCAGAACGGGCAGCAGGTCGGGCGTGCGGGCGACGGACTGGTACGCCTCGACGACGATAGCATCGAGCGCATCCTCGGCCGAGAACTTCTTCTTCTCGCACTCATCGGCCTTGGTCGAGACATCGCGCAGGACCGTGAGGATCGTGCCCTCGATAGGCTTGCGGACAGCCTGGAAGGCAACCTTGACGGCACGACGGAAGGCGAAGGCAATGTTGGCGGACGTAATAGGCTCGTCGGCAGAGACAAGACCCTCGGCCACGCCGCGCAGAATCTGCGAGGTGATGACGCCGGAGTTACCGCGGGCACCCATCAGGGAGCCGTGGGTGATGGCGCCGGCGATGGCCTCCATATCGGCATCGGCAGGAAGGGCGGAGAGCTCCTTGGTCACCGAGGCAAGCGTGAGCGACATATTGGTGCCGGTATCGCCATCGGGTACGGGGAAGACGTTGAGCTTATTGATCTCCTCGGCCTTGTCGGAAACGGCAGCCGCAGCGATCGGAAAACAGGTGCGAATGGTCTTTGCAATCATGGGTATTTGAATCTCCGTTTTCGGATGCTAGTTCAGACGGCTCTTGAGCGCGTCGATATGGATGCCGATCTTAAGGCTGGCGGGATCGATCTGGGCGATCTCCTGCAGAGTGAAGGCAACGGAGCTCGAAAGATTGTGGCAGACGGACTTCATGTTGACGCCGTTCTCGAGCACGACGTGAAGATCGACCGTAAGGCCGTTCTCGTCGGCGGAGACAAGCACGCCCTTGCGGAGGCGCTGACCGGCAAGCAGGCGCACGCTCTCGGCGCCCTGGAGCTGCTCAGCCATACCGACAACGCCATAGCACGTCATCGCGGCATAACCGGCAATATCGGCAATAACGTCGTTCGAGACGCTCAGGCTGCCGTTAATGGTCTCAGACACAAGAATCTCCTTTTCTTGGTGCTCGCGGCACCATGTCGTGGGAGCAATCATTGCAATATTCTACAACGACCGCGCCATGTTGAGGTGGCGGGCCTCGGGATTACATCCTCGACACGAAATGTTGATACGGTAACGTTCGCGAACGGCGATCGCGGCATGAAAAAACCCGCCGCATAGCGACGGGTTTTACAACCTGGCTCCCCGGGTAGGACTCGAACCTACAACAGCGCGGTTAACAGCCGCGTGCTCTACCATTGAGCTACCGAGGAATTTAAAGCCCAACGGAAAGGGCTGGAAAATTCTGGCTCCCCGGGTAGGACTCGAACCTACAACAGCGCGGTTAACAGCCGCGTGCTCTACCATTGAGCTACCGAGGAATAGGTGCGTGCTCTCAAGCAACGAAGTTTATTATACGGACGAATCAGCTCAGGGCAAGAACTTTTTTAAGAAATTTTCCGACCTAGTCATTGGGGACGTTCTTAAACGACCAGTCATTCAAGAACGTCCCCAACGACTACATGAAAGCGCCCCCAAGCGGATGTGCTTGAGGGCGCCCCCAAGCGGATGTGCTTGAGGGCGCCTCTTGCTTGACTAGCTTTCGATATAGTCCTTGAGCTTGCTGCTGCGGCTCGGGTGGCGGAGCTTGGCCAGGGTCTTGGACTCGATCTGGCGGATGCGCTCGCGCGTGACGCCAAACTCGCGGCCGACTTCCTCGAGCGTACGGGGATGTCCGTCGACAAGGCCAAAGCGCAGCTCGATAACCTTGCGCTCACGATCGGCAAGCGAATCGAGCACCTGGGTGAGCTGCTCCTGCAGCATGGAGAAGCTGGCGGCATCGGGCGGAACGATGGCCTGGGAGTCCTCGATAAAGTCGCCCAGTTGGGAATCCTCTTCCTCGCCAATGGGGGTCTCGAGCGACACGGGCTCCTGCGAGATCTTCTGGATCTCGCGGACGCGGTCGGCGCTCATGTCCATCTCGGCACCGATCTCCTCGGGGGTCGGGTCGCGGCCCAGGTCCTGAAGGAGCTGACGCTGCACGCGGACGAGCTTGTTGATGGTCTCGACCATGTGCACGGGAATACGGATGGTACGGGCCTGGTCGGCGATAGCGCGCGTAATGGCCTGACGGATCCACCACGTGGCGTACGTGGAGAACTTAAAGCCCTTCTGGTAGTCGAACTTCTCGACGGCGCGGATCAGACCGAGGTTGCCCTCCTGGATCAGGTCCAGGAACAGCATGCCACGACCGACATAGCGCTTGGCGATGGAGACGACCAGACGCAGGTTTGCGCTGATGAGCGCCTGCTTGGCTTCGAGGCCCACGTTCTCAATGCGCGTAAGACGACGCATCTCGGCACGCGTGAGTTCGAGCTCACCAGCATCGGCAGCCTCGAGCTTCTCGGTGGCCTCAAGACCGGCCTCGATCTTCATGGCCAGATCGACCTCTTCGGAGGCGGTCAGCAGGTCGACCTTGCCGATCTCCTTGAGGTACATACGGACCGGGTCGCCGGTCAGCATCACCGTGGAGGCATCGATGCCGCGCACGCGCGAACGCGAACGGGACGTGCGCACGGTGCGCTTCTTCTTGCTCTTGGAAGAACCCATCTCGGCGTCGGCCTGGCGGGCCATCTTGAGCTCGTGATCGTCGAGCGAGCCGGAATCGTGCTCGTCGTCGTCATCGAAATCGTCGGTATCGGTATCGTTATCGTCATCGTCGACGTCCATGGGGGCGTCGTCGTTACCGCTCGCGGAGATAATCTGGATGCCGCTGTTGCGCAGCGCGGAATACACCGCGGTGAGCTGCTCGTCAGAAACATCGATATCCTTCAGGGCGACCTGAATCTCGTCCTCGGTTACCGAAGTCCTGTTTGAGCCGTTGCCCATGAGCTTTGCAACGTAGGATTCCAGCCCAGTACCCGTGCTCTCAGTCTTTTTTGGCACAGATTCTCCCTTCATAGTCCACAGGACTCAATACTTTAGCACACACATTGACGTCTATACCCAAAAAGAGGGCTGGATATAGGCGAGAATACGCTGGTTGACCACAACATCTAGGCTTGTTCGGTGCCTGCGGCCTCCAGGCCGATCAAACGAAACGGATCCGCCACGCCGCCGATCGACTTTTGCAGTTCGCGCTGACGCTGCGAGTCCTGCGCGGCCTGCACGGTCAGCGCACGACGGGCCTCATCATCGAGCGAACGGTCCTGGCGCAGCTTGGCCTGTGCGGCACGCATGCGACGCTTGATGGTGTAGAGCTCGAGCGTATCGAGCATAAACACGATGTTCGTCTCGGTGGGGTGCTTGCTCGTCGACGAGATGCGCCCGGCACTCACAAGCGTTGCCGCCTCGGGACACACCGAGCGCGCCGCATCCATGCAGGCTGCCGGATCGGTTCCCGGCGGCGTTGCCAGCACGGCCCATGCGATGGACTCGTGGCGCGGATCCACCCACTCGATGGAGCAGATGCGGTCGGCATACGTGCGGAACAGGTCGGGGTAGCTCGTAAGCATGGTCAGCAGCTCGCGCTCCCCTGCCAAGGACTTGCGCTCTAGATCGGTAAGAACCATAGGGGCCGAGGCGTCTGTCGGGGCACCGGCGGGCGCAGCGCCCATACCATCAGGCACATCGATCGGCGGCAGGTCGTCGACGACCTCTACAGGCGCGGCACCGTAGGCATCGAGCGGGACGTAGTCGTACGGCTCTTCTTCGACCGGCGCGGACACCGGCGGCGTCGCGCCCGATGCCCAAGCACCGCGACCGGCATCGCGAGAACCCGACGCCCGACTGCCCGTCCCGCCGGACCGTTCGGCCTGCGCCCTCTGGCGCTCATAGTTTTGCTCGCGACGGCGCTCCGCATCTTCGCGCTTGGCGACATCGCGAAACACGCGGCCCGAGCTCGCGCGCACGGTCTCCAGATCCAAACCCAGCAGATCGGCAATCTGGATAAAGTACGTATCGATCATATAGCTGTCACGAAGCGGATAGATGAGCGTCAGCGCGTCCTCCAGCGCCTTGGCGCGACCGCCCGGCGTGGTGATGTCGCTCGACTCCTGCAGCGAACGGTAGACAAAGTCCATAAGCGGCTCGGCAGCGTCGATGCGCGTCTGCAGTGCCTCACCACCATGTGCGGTGATGAACTCCATGGGATCGTTGCCGTCGGGGAGCACCACGCAGCGCAGGTCCATGGAATCCTGCTCGATAAACTGAATCGCGCGGCGGGCGGCCTTTTGACCGGCGGCATCGCCGTCGAACATATACACGATGCGCTTGGCAAAACGAGTGAGCGTCTTGACGTGATGCTCCGTGAGCGCGGTGCCCAGCGTGGCGACAACGTTTTTAATCCCCGCTTCCCAACAGGCGATGCAGTCGGTATAGCCCTCCACCACGATGGCGGTATCCTGCGCGACGATAAACTCCTTGGCCCAATTAAAGCCGTAGAGGTTTCGCTTTTTATGAAACACGCTCGTCTCGGCGGTGTTGAGATACTTAGGCTGGCCGTCGCCCATAATGCGACCGCCAAAGGCAATGTTGTGACCCTGCTCGTCAAAGATGGGGAACATCACGCGGTCGTAAAAGCGGTCGGCAAGCTGCCCGCGCCCGCGACTCACGGCAACGTTGGCGTCGATCATCTCCTGCGGGGTAAAACCCGCCTGGGACAGGTGCGACACCAGCGCGTTACGGCCCGGTGCAAAGCCCAGGCAGTAGCGGCGGCAGACGTCGCCGCCCATGCCGCGGCTGGCAAAGTACTCGCGCGGACGGCCGTCCTTACCGCGCATGAGCATGGTGTGGTAGAACTGGGCGGTCTCGGCGCACAGATCGTAGATGCGGGCACGCTTGGTGCCGCGCTCGCGGCGATCTCCGGTGTCATGCAGCTCAATACCCGCGCGATCGGCCAAGTAACGGATTGACTCGGGAAAGCTCAGGTTCTCGCGCTTCATGATATACGTGAAAACGTCGCCACCCTCGCCGCAACCAAAGCAATGCCACACCTGCGTGGCGGGGATAATGTGGAAGGACGGCGTCTTTTCGCCATGGAAGGGGCAGCATCCCCAAAACTCATGGCCGCGAGGCTTGAGCTCGACCGTTTCCTGCACGATGGCAACCAGGTCAGACGCAGCGCGTACCTGGTCTTTTTCCTCATCGCTAATCACGGATGCTCACCCCCTGATTGCCCAAGTTGTGACGAATGTCCTCGATATTACCCTCGACGGTCGCGATCAACTCATCCAGCGAATCGAACACGCGCGAGGGACGCAGCCAACGCGTAAACGCCAGCGAAACAGAAGAGCCGTACAGGTCGCCCGTATAACCAATTAAATTAGCCTCGAGATGCGCCGAAGCGACATCGTCGGCATACGTCGGCGGCAGTCCGACGTTCACGGCAGCGGGCCACGCGGTGTCATCGACCAGCACCAGACCCTCATACACGCCATCGGCAGGCACCTGAATACCGTCGGGAACCTGCAGGTTTGCCGTGGGAAAGCCCATGCCAGAGCCCTCGTGACGGCCGCGAATAACACCGCCACGCACCATATACGGACGGCCGAGTAACTCATCAGCAAGCTCCACATGGCCCTGTCCCAGCTCATGACGAATGCGGGTGGCGCAAATGGCCTCACCGCCCTCGCAAAGCAGGTCGTGACCATACACGTCAACGCCGTGCTCGGAACCCCAGGAGCGCATCTCGGCAACACCAGAAGCACCGCCACGACCCAGCCTAAAGTCACTGCCAACGCGAATCGATCGAATGTCGACCAGACGCGACACCAGCGAGAGAAAATCAACATGGTCAAGCGCCGCAACCTCAGGCGTAAAGGGAACGGCCACCACCGCATCGACCCCGGTTTGAGCCAAGGCATGCAGACGGTCGGCCGTCGTCATCAATTTTTGAGCGGGCGAAGGGCTCACCACAACGTCCGGGTCGGGATCGAAGGTAACCACGACCGCCTTACAGCCATGGGCACGGGCATCACGGACAAGCGCTTCGATGAGTTCCTGGTGTCCACGGTGAACGCCGTCGAACACGCCAATGGCGATTGAAGCGGCACCCAAGTGCTCACACTCATCAAACGTATCGACAGCAACGATGCGAGCCTCGTCCGACTCGCCCGCGAAAAAGACACGCGCGAGCTCGCGAGCGGACAACATCATCGAACACCGCCGATTGCCTGCGGAAACACGTGCTCCATGACAAAGCGGCCGCCCTCAATGCGGGCGAGCGCCTTGAGTCCCCCATCGAGCACCAACGCAAACGGCGCCTTCGAGGAATCGAAATCGGCAAGCGCACGCTCAACGGGAATGCGTCGGCCGCAGAGCAGGTCGTCGGCAAGATTACCCGGCAAGTCAACACGCGTGGCGCCCAGGGCTGCAATGGGATCCAGGGCAAAGCTAGCCGCGGACTCGGGAGAAAGCTCCTCCACCGCATGACAGGCGCCAATGGAAACAACACCGGATGCGGTGCGACGAAGCGCGGAAATATGCGCGGCGCTATCACAAGCACGGCCCAGGTCGCGAGCGAGCGCACGAATGTAGGTGCCCTTGCTCACCGAGAACGCCGCGGTCCACACACATGTATCGCCTTCGCCACCCACGGCGATCAGGTCAGCGGCATAGACCTCGACGGGGCGCGGAGGTAGGTCCACCGCATTACCCGCGCGAGCAGACTTGTAGGCGCGAACGCCATTGACCGAGATAGCCGAAAACGCCGGCGGCACCTGCATCTGCGGACCCAGCATGGCGGCCAAGCGCTCACGGGCATAGGCAGGATCGCGGAGCTCGTTGGCAACAGCCACCGTGCGGACGGCCTCGCCCTCCGCGTCATCGGTATTAGTCTCGGCGCCAAACGAGATGTCGGCGACGTAGCTTTTGGTATCGAGCGTGAGCATACCCAGCAGACGGGTGGCCTGGCCCACGCCCACCACCATGACGCCGGACGCCATGGGGTCGAGCGTACCGGCATGGCCGACGCGCCGCTCATGGAGGGCGCGTCGGCATTGCGAGACCACATCGTGGGACGTGCAGCCCACCGGCTTATCGACGGCGAGTAGCATATTCAGTTGAGAAGGCGTACGACGAGCCATGTACCATCCAAAAAGTTAAAGCTCGACGGTCACCGAAGCGGGATCCTCCCCCACCAGCTCGGCCAGCATGGGAAGTGCCACGGCGAGCGTCTCGCGAATTGTTCCGTTGTTGGAAAAGCCGGCGGCGGCATGATGCCCGCCACCGCCAAAGTTGGCAGCAATCTCGGACACATCGAGGTCGCCCTTGGAGCGCAGGTTGCCACGCACCTTGGTATCGCCCTCAATGCCCTTTAAGAACATGCAGACCTCGACGCCCATCACCGAACGCACCACATCGACCAGGCCGTCGCACTCGTCCGAGGTGACGCCGCAGGCTTCAAGGTCGCTCTGGTAGGCATAGCTATACGCCACGCGCCCATGCGCGACCGTCTTAATGCGACCCATGACAATGGACTTGAGGTGCAAAAACTCAACGCGCATGCTCTGGTAGACCTCGAGCGCAACGCGCGCCGGATCGGCACCGTGCGCCACCAGGCGCGAGGCCGCATGGAACGCGGCGGCATCGGCGTTTTGGTACTGAAAACGGCCGGTATCGGTAACCAAGCCACACAGCAGGCAGGTCGCAACGCCATCACGTGCGACAATGCCACAATTGTCCAAGAAGCGGTCGATGATCATAGCGCAGGCTGCAGCTTCGACGCGCCTCAGGCTGAGTTCGGCAAACTCTTCGCGCGCCGGATGATGGTCGAAACACACCACATGCGCCGAGCGGCGAAGCACCTCGGCGGAGTTATTCAGGCGCTCGACGACCGGCACGTCCACCGAGATGAACAGGTCCGGATTGCCGGTGTACGCAGATGCCGGAACCAGGCGATCGGAGCCTTCCATAAAGCGGTAGATGCGCGGAACCGGGTCATCGTCTGCCAGCAGCAGCGCAATGTCCTTGTTGGGAAAAAACTTCATGAGCGAAAGGCCCAGACCCAACACGGAGCCCAAGGCATCGCCATCGGGAGAAGTATGTCCCGAAATCGCAATGGAGGACGCACCCTCGATGAGCTCGAGAATGCGTCGCTGAATATCTGCAGACTCGCACGAGGCGAGGTCGGCGGAATTAGTCATCTAAAGCTGCCTCCTGGGCGGCATCCGCTATCGGATAGCCGTCCTCGTCCTTTTCGATCGCAAGCGTGGCGGGAACGTTTTCCAGCGCACGCGTGATGCGCTCGGCCTCATCGGTCGAGCGATCGATGCGAAAATCGAGCTCGGGCGTGACACGCCAATCGAGCGAGCGAGCCAACAGGCTGCGAATACGGCCCTTAGCGCTTACGAGCGCCTCCATGACCTCGTCGTAGCGGCTCGCATCGCACGACACGTACACGCGCGCGAACGAACGGTCCACCGCGACCTCGACCGCGGTCAGGGTGACCAGGTCGAGACGCGGATCGGAAACCTCAAAGAGCAGGATATAACCGAGCTTCTCGCGAAGCTGCTCGCCCAGACGGCGGGTTGCCTGCGTTTGCTTCATAGCGCTACCCCCTACTCGGTACGGGCAACCTGGTCGATGCGGTAGCCCTCAATGGTGTCGCCAGGCTTGATGTCCTGGAAGTTCTCCAGGCCAATACCGCCCTCGGAGCCGCTCTTGAGGCTCTTAGCCTCGTCCTTGTAGTGGCGCATCGAGGCGATCTTGCCGTTGAAAACCACGATGCCGTCGCGCACCAGGCGCACAGAATCGGTCGCGGCGATCTCGCCCTCTTCGACGCGGACACCGGCGGCGATACCAACCTTGGGCACCTTGAAGGTGTCCAGAACGGTCGCAGTACCCGTGGAGACCTCGACCTCGGTGGGCTTGAGCATACCGATGCGGGCAGCGTCGAGGTCCTCGAGGCACTTGTAGATGACGTCGTAGCAACGAATCTCGACGCCCTCGCGCTCGGCGGCGGAGTGGGCCTTGCCGTCGGGACGGACGCCAAAGCCGATGATGATGGCGTTGGAAGCGTCGGCCAGGACGACGTCGGTCTCGTTGATGGCGCCGACCGCGGAATGGATCGTGTTGATGCGCACCTCGGACTGGTCCATCTTGTCGAGGGAGTCCTGAAGGGCCTCGATGGAACCCTGGACGTCGGCCTTGATGATCAGGTTGAGCTCCTTGACCTCGGCGTCGGCGATGGTCTCGAAGAGGTTCTCGAGCGTCACGTGCTTCACGCGGCTCTGCTCCTCGATACGGGCCTTGAGCGAACGCTCGTCGGCCAGCGCACGCGCCTCGCGCTCGTCCTCGAACACGCGGAACTCATCGCCGGCGTTGGGGACGGACTGCAGGCCCAAGATCTCGACGGCATCGGAAGGACCGGCCTCGGTGACGGCGTTGCCCTTGGGGTCGAGCATGGCACGGACGCGGCCATAGGTGAGGCCGGCGACCAGCGTGTCGCCCACGCGCAGGGTGCCGCGGGTCACGAGCACGGTGGCAACCGAGCCGCGGCCCTTGTCGAGCTTAGCCTCGAGGACGTTGCCCGATGCGAACGTATCGGGGTTGGCCTTGAGCTCGAGCACATCGGCCTGGAGCAGGACGGTCTCGAGCAGGTCGTCGATACCGATCTTCTGCTTGGCCGAGATGTTGACGAACATGTTCTGTCCGCCCCACTCCTCGGGGATGATGCCGTACTCGGTGAGCTCCTGGCGCACGCGATCGGGGTTGGCACCCGGCTTATCGATCTTGTTGACGGCGACGACGATGGGAACGCCGGCGGCCTTGGCGTGGTTGATCGACTCGATGGTCTGGGGCATGACGCCGTCGTCGGCGGCCACGATCAGGATGACGATGTCGGTAACCTTGGCGCCGCGGGCACGCATGGCCGTAAAGGTCGCGTGACCGGGGGTATCGATGAAGGTGATCTTGCGGTCGTTGATCATGACCTGCGAAGCGCCGATGGCCTGCGTAATGCCGCCCGCCTCGCCGGCTGCGACGCCGGTGTGGCGAATGGCGTCGAGGAGGCTCGTCTTGCCGTGGTCGACGTGGCCCATGACGGTGACGACCGGGGCACGCGGCTTAAGGTCGGCGGGATCGTCGTAGAACGAGAAGGTGTTCTCCTCCTCGGGGGTGATGATCTTGATCTGGCGGCCCAGGTCGTCGGCAACGAGCTCGACGAGGTCGTCGGACATGGACTGAGTCATGGTAAGCGGCGTGCCCAGCAGGAACAGGCGCTTGATGATGTCGTTGGCCGGAACGTCGAGCGCCTCGGCGAGCTCCTGGACGGTAACGCCCTGGGAGACCTTGATGGCGTCGAGCTCCTCGGGGTTCACTCCCTGGGCCAGCGCCTCCTCAATCTTGCGCTCTTCCTGAGCCTTTGCGGCCTCGCGCTCGCGCTTCTCCTTGCGCTTTTTGCGGCGACCAGTGGACTCGCGAGAGGCCTCCTCGACGGCGGCACGAGCCTCCTCGAGCACCTTCTCGCGGCTGTACTCCTCGGCCTCGCGAGCCATGCGGCTGTAGTGGTCCTCTTCGTTGTTGTGACCGCCCTTGCGCTTCTTGCCCTTGCCCTGCTTGTCGGGGTTGGGGAAGTCCATGCCGGCAGCGACGTTGTTGCTGGCATTAGTGCGATGGCTGTGGGGACGGTTCTCGGAGGCATTGCGCTCGGAGTTGTTGTCGGAGGCGTTACGATCGTTACGACGGCCACCGCGACGGTCGTTGTTGCCGCCACGACGGTTGCCGCGCTCGGCAGCGCGCTCGGCCTTGGCCTTCTCCTCGGCGTCCTTCTTCTCCTTGAGCACGGTCTCCTGTGCGGCGATCTGGTCGAGCAGAGAGCGGAAACGCGAACCGGAGTCGGAAGCGGGAACGGCGCGGCGCTGGGCCTCGCGGGCAGCCTCCTCCTTCTCGCGGGCAAGGCGCTCCTGCTCGGCCTTCTTCTTAGCCTCGGCCTCGGCGCGGGTGGCCTCCTCGGCAGCCTGGGCGGCGGCGAACTGGCGGCGCTCCTCCTCGCGTGCCTTCTCGGCGGCGATGCGCTCGCGCTCTGCCTCGGCAGCGCGTGCTGCCTCCTCGGCGGCAGCGGCCTGCTCCTCGGCCAGCTTGGCGGCCTCGACTTCCTGGGCGCGGGCCTCGATCACCGAGGCGAGCTGCTTGCGGACCATGGCAACATAGGCGTCCTCCAGAGCGGAGGAAGCGGACTTAGCGGGAATCTTCATTTCGGCGAGATGACCCATCAGTTCCTTGGAGGTCATGCCGAACTCTTTGGCCAGGGTGGACACACGGACTTTTGCCATATGACTTCACCTACCCTTTCTGGCACCTTGGGTGCCTAGAGACTGAACGAGCGTGGGGTATGCGCCGGGACCCGCCCGGCGCGACCGCGCGCTAGATCAGGTCCTCCGCATCATCGAAGGCGTCGGTGTCGTGGACACCGCAGAAACGGGAGCCGGGACGGGCCTGGTTGCGGCACTGGATGCCGTCCTCGGACACGTACTCGCAGCGACGGACGTCGTCGTCCTCCTCGTCACCGATCAGGTCGGCGGCGGGCTCCTCGTGAACGGGAACGTTCTTGAGGATGTCGGCGGCAAGGGTCTCGGACTTAATGTCGATGTGCCAGCCGGTCAGGCGCGCGGCGAGGCGGGCGTTCTGACCCTCCTTGCCGATGGCGAGGGACAGCTGGTCGTCGGGCACGATAACGCCGGCGTAGGCCTTCTCCTCGTCGATAAGGACGCGGGTGACCTTGGCGGGCGACAGGGCGTTTGCGACGTAGACGGCCGGATCGGCATCCCACAGGATGACGTCGACGCGCTCGCCACGGAGCTCGCCCACGACGGCGCGAACACGGCTGCCCTTGGGGCCGACGCAGGCGCCCACGGGATCCAGACGGTCGTCGAGCGAGTGGACGGCGACCTTGGAGCGCTGGCCGGGCTCGCGGGCGATCGACTTGATCTGGACGGTGCCCTCATAGATCTCGGGCACCTCCTGCTCAAACAGACGACGCATGAGCTCGGGGTGGGTACGGGAGATGACAATCGGTGGACGGCTGTGCTCGCCACGAACCGGCTGCAGGTTGGAGTTGGGGTCGCGAACGTCGATGATCACGGCCTTGATGTGCTGGTTGTGCAGGTAGCGCTCGCCCATCGGACGCTCGTTGCGCTCGTTCTCGTAACGGCGCTGGTCGAAGTGCGGCAGCTCGGCCTCGACGCCCTCGCGGATCTTGACGATCGTGAAGTCGGGCGTGGACTGCAGAACGGTACCGCTGATGAGGTCACCGATGCGTCCGGAAAACTCCTCGTAGATCTGCTCTCGGGCGGAGTTGCGCACGATGGCGTTGATCTCGGCCTTGGCGTGCTGGGCAGCGATGCGGCTCGTGTTCTTGGGGGTGACGTCAATCTCCTCGAACTCAGTGAAGTTGCCCTCCTCGTCCATGGAATCGTCGATCGGCTCCAGGCGGTAGACGTAGATCTTGCCGGTGGTGCGGTCGATGGTCACCTTGGCGCCCCACTCAAGATGCAGGATCTCGGCATAGCTCTTGGCGAGCGACTGCTCCAGGCGGTCGATCAGGTAGAGCTGGTCGATGTGCTTCTCCTGGCAAAGCTCCATCAGGGCGGACATCATGTCGGATGCTGCCATCTTACTTTCCTTCCTTCGCGGGCTTGAAGTCGTAGGTGGGCTTCAACTTGCACTTTTTAACATCAGAGAAATCGAGGGTAACGGACTCGCCGTCCTCGAGCTCGAGGGTCACGTCGGCCTCGGTGGCGGCGGCAATCTTGCCGGCGTACTTGCGACGGCCCTCGGTGGCGGTGGAGGTGAGCTCACAGTTCTCGCCCACAAAGCGGGCAAAGTCGCACGGGCGGCGCAGCGGGCGCGCCATACCCGGGCTCGACACCTCGAGCGTATAGCTCGAAGAGATGGGGTCGAGCTCCTCAATCACATCGCCGACCCACTTGGTGTTGGCCGTGACGTCGTTGAGCGACAGGCTCTGACCCTCGGCACCCTCGATACGCACGCGCACGCAGGGGGCCTTGGTGGCACCCACGAGCTCGACGTCGACGATGTCGACATCGTGCTGGGGAGCGACGGCCTCGAGCGCGTCGATGATCGCCTGCTCGGTCTTGGTCTTGACCATTGCGGCACCTCCATTCATACAAAAAAGAAGCGGGGCCGAAACCCCACTTCTTTCAATTACAACTTCATTTGCAAGCAAACTATACCAATAGCTGCGGAAACGTGCAAGCACAACGCAAACCTGCAGATGAGTGCAAGCACAGGTTCTCCACAAGAAACGGATAATTGGGCGACAACCCCCATATGGCGCCCATTACAGTCTGAAATAGGCCATCGATAAATTTCGATGGCGAGCATTCGGCGCATTGCCTACGATACGGGCAAGC
>NZ_JBDMSK010000002.1:0-155709 GCF_039758815.1 Collinsella aerofaciens
TCCGTCGCGGTCTACGGGGCTAACGATATGGCACCGTGGGGACACATGTATGTCAATCCTGGTCTAACAGAGCCTTATTTAATCCCCGTCCCTTTTAAACATTGGGAAATCGAGCGTGGCAAGCGGGGGTCTTCGGGGTATAAGACGGCTAATTGTATGCCGCCCTATGAAAGGAACCCTTATGCCCAGCGTTGCCGTTCTTGCCGCCGATGGCTTTGAAACGATTGAATGCCTGACCATGGTCGATGTCATGCGTCGCGGCGGCGTGCGCGCCACGCTCGTCTCGATTATGCCCACGCGCGAGGTCGTAAGCTCGCTGCAGATCCCCGTGACCTGCGATGCGCTCTTTGATGAGATCAACTTTGACGAGTACGACTGCGTCGTGCTGCCCGGCGGCCTGCCCGGTGCCACCAACCTGCGCGCCGATCAGCGCGTCTGCGACGTGGTCTGCGAGTTCGCCGCGACCAAGCACGTCGCCGCCATCTGCGCCGCCCCGTTTATCCTGGGCGAGCTCGACCTGCTCGAGGGGCGCCACGCCACGTGCTTCCCTGGCTTTGAGAAAAGCTTCCCCGAGGGCGCCTATACCGGCGAGAAGGTTACGCAAGACGGCAACATCATCACCGCCAGCGGCATGGCCCAGTCGCTCCCCTTTGCGCTTGAGCTGCTGCGCACGATCGCCGGCGACAAGGCTGTCGAGAAGGTCGCCGAGGGCATCCAACTATGATTTTGGCTTCGCAATCACCGCGCCGCATAGAGCTGATGCGCGAGGCAGGCTACAACATTCGCGTGATTCCCGCGGATATCGACGAAACGCCCTTTGATGGCGAGGCCCCGCTCACGCTTGTCGAGCGCTTGGCACGCGCCAAGGCGGCTGCCGTTGCTGCCGAGTATGCCGAGCCCAATGAGCTGACGGTCGCGGCCGACACCATCGTCACCTTCAACGGCAAGATTTTGGGCAAGCCGGCAACCGAGGGCGAGGCGCGCACCATGCTCCGTGAGCTTTCGGGCCGCACGCACCAGGTCGCAACCGGCGTCTGCATCGTTAAGGCAGGCGATACGGCCGCCCCGCATGCCGCCGAGAGCCTGTCGTTTGTCGATATGACCGACGTGACATTCTACGAGCTCACCGACGAGCAGATCGAGCACTACGTTGCCTCGGGTGAGCCCATGGATAAGGCAGGCGCCTACGGCATCCAGGGCACAGGCGGCCGCATGCTCGTGCACGATATTTCGGGCGACTTCTATAACGTGGTGGGCCTACCCATCGCCCGCGTCGCGCGCGCGATTCAAAAACTCTCGTAATTGCATCTGGCGCTGGGTATCCCCCAGCGCCTACAATTTTGGCGTACCGTACGGATCCCGACCGGGCACAAGGCGCGGCGGAAAACCGATAGGAGTTAAACATGGATACACTGCTCGAGGCCATTGACGTCTGCGATGTCGATGGCTTTTGCTATGGCAACTATACGGACGAGGAGGCCGGCACCGGTTGCACCGTAATCGTGGCACCCGAGGGCGCCACCGGCGGCGTTGACGTTCGCGGCGGTGCTCCCGCTTCGCGCGAGACCGACCTGCTGCGACCCGAGAACACCGTCGACAAGGTCCACGCCGTCTGCCTTTCGGGCGGATCGGCCTTTGGCCTCGAGGCTGCAAGCGGCGTCGCTCGCGAGCTTGAGAGCCGCGGCATCGGCCTTCCCGTCGGCCCCACGCAGGTGCCTATCGTGTGCTCGAGCTGTATCTTCGACCTCGCCTTTGGTAACCCCACCGTTCGCCCCGACATTGAGGCCGGCATCGCCGCCGTGCGCGAAGCACTCGACAACACCCCCACCAAGCTCGAACAGGGCAACGTAGGCGCCGGCACGGGCGCTACCGTGGGTAAGCTCATGGGCCCCGCTACCTGCATGAAGGCCGGCCTTGGAGCTGCCGCCGTGGCACTCGGCCCCATCAAGGTGGGCGCCGTGGTCTCGGTCAACGCCTGCGGCAACGTTGTCGACCCCTTCACCGGCGAGTGGGTCGCAGGCATGCGCGCCGCAGCCGATAGCGACCAGATCGTCGACATGGAACTCGCAGCCTTTGCCGCCGCCGGATCCATGCAGATGCCGCTCGACCGCACCAACACCACCATCAGCTGCATCGTCACCAACGTGGAACTCACTAAGGCACAAGCCACCAAGGTCTCCCAGATGGCCGCAGACGCCTACGCACACGCCATCCGCCCCACACACACCACCAACGACGGCGACGCCATCTACACCCTCGCCAGCGGCAAACTGGGCGCCCAGGCAAGCGCCGCCGTTCCCCTAGACCTGCTGGGCATGCTCGCCGTAAGGGCCCTGGAAACCGCCATCGTAAACGGAGCCAAAACCGCCAAAACCTCCCACGGCATCCCCGGTGCCGCAAAATAGTCCACTCGACCGTCGGTCGGAGACGGGCGGGCGTTACGTTTGCTGCTCTACAGTCCTATGCAAGACGAAGGCCACATTAAGTGGCCTTCTTTGCATGCGGAACTCGCGACAAACGTAATGCCCGCCCGCCTCCGACCGACTACCAACTAATATTTTTTCAGCCCAGGCCCCTGTGTACCGCGCGTCGAAGATCTTCAAATTCAAATAACCTGACAATCGATTCTTATAGCAGAGGCCCCTTGGCCTTTAGTTTGATACAAGTTCCGCACGAGCCGGAAAGCACTTAATGTGCTTTCCGTGCGAGCAGGACTGTTCGCAGTAGCAAACTAAAGGCCAAGGGGCCCAGTCAACCTATCAGCAGCGATTACTCAGCAGCTAGTTGAATTTGAAGATCTTTGAGGCAAGACGGTATAGGCCGAGTGTGGTTTTGTCACCGGCACGACCGCGCAGATTGGTGAAGAACCCGACCACACCGTAACGTGCACGACGATACATACGCTCGTCATAGGCCTTCAAATCAATCCACAGCGTCTTTAGGCGCTCGTCGGCGCAATCTTCCTCGGAAAGCTTGGTGAGCACCGAGCAAATCGCCATCATCATGGTGAAGTACCCCATCATGTACGAACGCAAGCGCGACGACTCAACATCGCTGTACAGATGGTACGACTCCATCATGATACGTGTAACACGGAACTGCTGGTCCAGACGCTTGACCATCGTTGCCTCGTTGACGCTCTGGCCTTCGCGACCGATAAAGTAGCGGTAGAGGTCGATGTCGGCGTAGTACATGGTCTTGCAACGCGGTAGCGGCACGTAGGCGTAGATGTTGTCCACATAGAACGTGTGCGGCGGCATGGGAAGGTTGGACTCGCGCAGCACATCCGTGCGATAGCACAGGCTGTGCATGAGTAGGTTCTGGTCCAGGCGGAAATGACCGATCTGATCCCAGGAAAAGATCTTTTTGCGCGGCAGGGCAAATTTGTAGCCAATAGCGGTATGCGTGCCCTCGTAAACCTTCTCGTACACGTAGTTCGAGATAAACAGGTCAACGCGCTGGTCACGCTCTTCAAAGCCACGCAGAATCGACAGTATAGTCGAAAGAGCCGCAGCATCGAGCCAGTCATCCGAGTCGACGACCTTGTAGTAGGTGCCCTGTGCCTCGCGCAGACCCGAAAGGACGGCAATACCGTGGCCGCCGTTCTCCTGGTGCACCGCGCGAATGATACCGGGATAACGTGCCTCCCACTCGTCGGCCTTATCGGCCGTCTCGTCCTTGGAGCCGTCGTCCACTACGATAATCTCGATATCGGTGGCGTAATTGCTCCCCTCCAAGATGGAGGTGATGCAATGGTCCATGTCCTTGGCGGCGTTATACGAGGGAATACCGAATGTTATGACTTTATGCATGGCAGGCGATAATCTCATCCGAAAGATCGAGGGCGGAATTGGTCACAGCGTCCATATCGTAGTAACGATACTCGGCCAGACGACCCACCGGGTGGAAGTTCGTCAGGTTCTGGACGCGCTCAAGATAGCGCTCATAGAGCTCACGGTTCTCGGGCTCAAGAATGGCGTAGTACGGCGTCTCGCCCGAGCCGGGCGTATAGGCCTTGGAATACTCCTTCATGATGGTGGTCTTGCCGGGCAGGATCTGACCGGTCATGTTCTTGAACTCGGTAATGCGCGTGTAGTCCTCGCTCGTGGTGTAGTTGACGGTGCCCACGGGCTGGAACTGGTCCATATCGAGCGTCTCGAACTTCATGTCGAGCGTGCGGTACGGTAGCGCGCCCAGATCGAGATTGAACAGCTCATCGAGCGGACCGGTGTAGACGATCTCGCCACCATAGACCTTGCCGTCGATCTTGACGGTAGTCTCGTCGATTTCAAAGAGGTCACGGGCGTCCACGTCGCAGAACACGTCGATCAGGTCGTGGTCGAGCATGTGCTCAAAGAGCGCCGTGTAGCCCTCCTGCGGCATGCCCTGGAAGGGAGCTTGCGGGAAGTAGCGGTCATCATCGCCCACAAAGACGGGAACACGGCCGGTGATCGAGGGATCAATCTGGTCGGGCGTCTGGCCCCACTGCTTCATGGTGTAATGCAAAAAGACGTTCTCGTAGACGTAATCGGCGACCTCGGCAAGATCCGGGTCGTTCTTCTTACGCAGCTCCATAATGGGCACCTTGACATCCTTGCCAAAGGTCTCCACGAGCTTCTGATACAGCTCCTCGCCGCGCTCGTCACCAAAGGCGAGCTTGAGACTCGCATGGTTGAAGGGCACGGGCATAAGGGTACCGTTGATGTTGGCGAGTACCTTGTGCTGATAATCCGTCCACTTGGTAAAGCGCGACAGGAAATTGTGCACGCGCTCGTTAAAAGTGTGATAGATATGCGGACCGTACTCGTGGATCAGGATTCCGGCCTCGTCAGTGCAGTCATAGGCATTGCCCGCAATGTGGCTACGGCGCTCCAAAACGGCAACACGATAGCCGATGGTCTCGGCAAGACGGCGGGCGCAAACGGCACCGGCATATCCAGCACCGACGACAATCATGTCGTACGCGCCGGCGTTAAAGCCTTCAGGCAGGCCTGAGGTAATCTGCATCGATACTCCTTGTCAAAAGCCACGGGCTCGTTAGCTGGGCTTTTCTCGAACATTCTTCGAGACATATTTATCAGAGCGATTATAGCGCTAATGCGTCCTATAATGAGCTTGCCACACAAGGAAAGCTCAAGCACCGCGGCGTACATAATTGAAAGGTAAACCCGCTAGCAGCGGGTTTATTCGTGAACAGCCGGGTGCCTGGAGCTTAGCGAAACGCTTGTAAGGAGTAACATGAGCGATTTCCTAAACCGTATGAAGTCTGCCGCCAAGGCCGACCTTAAGACGATCGTCCTGCCCGAGGGCGAGGATCCGCGCACCATCGTCGCGGCCACCAAGATCATCGAGGAGGGCCTGGCAAAGATCGTCATCCTGGGCAACCCCGACGAGATCAACGTTCCCGGCGCTACCGTCATCGACCCGCGCAATGCCGAGAAGCACGAGGAGTACGCGCAGAAGTTTGCCGAGCTCCGCGCCAAGAAGGGCGTTACCATCGAGCAGGCTCGCGCCCAGGTGATGGACGCCACCTACTTTGGCACCATGATGGTCAAGATGGGCGATGCCGACGGCCTGGTCTCCGGCGCCTGCCACTCCACCGCCGACACCCTGCGCCCCGCGCTTCAGATCCTCAAGACCGCCCCGGGCACCAAGCTGGTCTCGGCCTTCTTCGTGATGTGCACCGACACCCCGCAGTTCGGCACTGACGGCACGCTGATCTTCGCCGACTGCGGCCTCAACATCAACCCGTCCTCCGACGAGCTCTCCGAGATCGCCATCGCCTCCGCTCACTCCTGGTCCACCTTCATGGGCAACGTTGAGCCGCACGTGGCCATGCTCTCCTACTCCACCATGGGCTCCGCTGGCGGCGAGGTCGCCAAGAAGGTCCAGGAGGCTGTGAAGTTCTGCAAGGAGAAGGCTCCCGAGCTCGCCATCGACGGCGACCTGCAGCTCGATGCCGCTATTGTCCCCACCGTCGCCCAGCTCAAGGCTCCCGGCTCCTCCGTCGCTGGTAAGGCCAACGTGCTCGTGTTCCCCGACCTCGAGGCAGGCAACATCGGCTACAAGCTGGTCCAGCGCTTCGCTGGCGCTGACGCCTACGGCCCCATCCTGCAGGGCATCGCCAAGCCGGTTAACGACCTGTCGCGCGGCTGCTCTGCCGACGACATCGTGGGTGTCGTGGCCATCACCGCCGTCCAGGCTCAGATGGCTGAGTAGCGCACGCACTCGCCCGAAGGCCGTACGGGCTAACCCCTGAAAACGTCCTCGACCAATGAAGCGCCCCCGTTCTGCTCCTTCGGAGCTACGAACGGGGGCGCTTCTGGTCTGCGGATTGTTTTCAGGGGTTAGCCCGTACGGCCTTCTACCGCTACGTAGCAATCAGGGTATCTGGAGTGGACGGCGGCTTGGCTACGAGCTGGCGCTGAAAAACTGAATGGATGAGTGCCGTTGCTGGAGGGTCAAACGATGCAGATATGGCCACTTTGGGACCGAAATGTTGGCTGCGGTCTGATGTCTAGCCCGCCGGAAAGTGTGTCCCGGTTTGGAGGCGGATTGTGGGATGTGGCTTCCGCTTGGGGCCTGTTTGGGAAACCGTGGGACGGAATTATGCTTTATTGTGGGTCGCACTTTCCGCAACGTGCCTCAACCGGAAAGCGTGTCCCAGTATTTGCGCTCGAAATGGGATGGGGTTTCCGCCGTCCGCCTGCTAGTAAAAAAGGCCTCCGGAGCTGTTGCTCTGGAGGCCTTTCGTTTACTTGCAAATGCGTGCGTTAGTTGTTCTTGGTCAGACGCTCGACGTCGTGGGCGATCATGTATTCCTCGTCGGTGGGGATGACCATGACCGTGACGGCGGAACCGGCGGCACTGATAACCTGCGGGCCGTTGCCCACAGCCTCGCGGTTCTTGTTGTTGTCGATGCGTACGCCCAGCCACTCAAAGCAGTCGCAGAAGGCCTTGCGGATCGACCAGTCGTTCTCGCCGATGCCGGCGGTAAAGGTGATGGTGTCCACGCCCGCCATGGAGGCGATCATGGAACCGGCCTGCTGCATGGCCTTGTATGCGAACATATCGAAGGCGAGCAGGCAGCGCTCGTCACCCTCGGAGGCGCGCGTACGGATGTCGCGGGCGTCGTTGGAGATGCCCGAGATGGCAAGCAGACCAGACTGCTTGTTCATCATGTCGTCGACTTCCTGGTAACTGTATCCGCCCTCGCGCTGCAGGTAGCACACGGTGGCCGGGTCAATGGAACCACAACGGGTGCCCATCATCAGGCCGTCGAGCGGCGTGAGACCCATCGTGGTGTCGCGGCACACGCCGTCCTCGATAGCAGCGAGCGAAGCACCGTTGCCCAGATGGCACGAAAGCAGGCGGTGGCAGCGCGAGCCCAGGATCTCCTTGGCCATCATCCACTCGTAGCGGTGGCTCGTACCGTGTGCGCCGTACTTGCGCACGTGGTACTTGTCGCACACGTCCTTGGGCAGCGCGTAGGTGTAGGCGACCTCGGGCATGGTCATGTGGAACGAGGTGTCGAAGACGGCCACGTTGGGCAGCTCCGGATACTTCTCGCGGCAATATTCGATTGCCGCGGCCTCGCCGTAATTGTGCAACGGAGCGAGCGGGGCCACCTCAAGGATCTTAGCCATGACCTCATCGTCGACGACCGCGGAATCATCGAAGTGCCAGCCACCCTGAACGATGCGATGCCCAATGCCATCAATCGTAAAGTCGGTCTTCTCGAGCTCCTCGAGCACGCGAGCGATAGCAGAGCGATGATCGGGGAAGGGGACCTCCTCGGTCTGCTTGGCGCCACCGTTCTCGGAGTGGCCGAAGATGCCCATGCCCGATCCGATACGCTCGCAGTTGCCCTTGGCGAAAACCTCGCGGGTATCGGTATCCAAAAGCTGATATTTAAGGCTTGAGCTGCCGGCGTTGACAACAAGTACGTTCATGAGACTCCTTTGCAGTGCAATACGGTCGACGCAGACCCCTTAAGGCGGCCGCATTTTAATAAGAAGTTATCACAACTTAATAAATAGCTATCAGGCATATCGCCCAACGAGCATAAAAGGGGGGCCGAACGGCGCTCGGTCGTCCAGCCCCTCCCCTCTTGCAATTACTTGCCGTTGACGATGCGCTCGACGTCGGAAGCGATCATGAACTCCTCGTCCGTGGGGATGACGAAAATCTTGACCTTGGAATCCTTGGCGGACAGGCACCAAGCGCCGTCGCCACGCAGGGCGTTGCGGGCATGATCCATCTTGACGCCCATAAAGGCCAGACGGTCGGCCACGCCAGCGCGGACAGCCGGAGCGTGCTCGCCGATGCCGGCAGTAAAGACCAGGGTGTCCATACCGCACATAGAAGTAGCCATCTCGGCAACCTTGGCGGCAATCTTGTAGACAAACATGTCGAAGGCGAGCTGAGCATCGGGGTCACCAGCGGCGGCGAGCTCCTCGACGTTGCGGCAGTCGTTGGTCTTGCCGCCGGTCACAGCCAAAAGGCCGGACTTCTTGTTCATCATCTCGTCGACCTCGTCGAAGGTGTAGCCACCCTCGCGCTGCAGGTAGCACACGGTAGCCGGGTCGATGGAGCCGCAGCGGGTGCCCATCATGACGCCGTCGAGTGGCGTCAAGCCCATGGTGGTGTCCATGCACTTGCCGTCCTCGATGGCGCACAGGGAAGCGCCGGAGCCGATATGGCACACGACGACCTTGCGGGCCTCGCCGTTGGTCATCTCGGCGATCTTCTTGGAGATGTAGCGATAGCTGGTGCCGTGGGCGCCGTACTTACGGATGTGCAGCTTGTCGCAAACATCCTTGGGAAGGGCATAGGTCTTGGCAACCTCGGGCATGTTGAAGTGGAAAGCGGTGTCGTAGACCGTGACGTTGGGCAGGTCGGGATACTGCTCCAGGCAGTACTCGATAACGTTGGCCTCGGGGTTGTTGTGCAGCGGCGCCAGCGGAGCGACCTCGCGGATCTTGGCGAGAACGTCCTCGTCGACGAGGGAGGAGTCGCCAAAGTACCAGCCGCCCTGAACGATACGGTGACCAATGCCCTCGATCTTGACGCCGTTGGCCTCGAGGTCCTTCAGAACGACCTCGATGGCGACCTTGTGGTCGGGGAACTCGATGTTCTCGGTCACCTTCTTGGAACCGTTGGCAGCGTGGGTGAAGGTACCGCCGGTAAAGCAGACGCGCTCGCAGGAGCCCTTTGCGGACACCTTGTGGGACTTGGTATCGATGACCTGATACTTAAGGGTCGAAGATCCTGCGTTGACGACCAGAACGTTCATGTGTCTCCCTACTAACAGGCGGTGTGGCGCCGCCAGGTTACATACGCTTCAATAATAAACCCAAACGCCCTCGCGCTCGGGTTTATTGCGTTGATATATAAGTTATCGGTGCCTGAGCTTCCGTTTCATTGCACGGAAGAGGCGTCCTCAGATGAGGTTCTCGCCCAGGTTCTTGCCGCCGAGAACGTGCATGTGGAAGTGCATGACGGTCTGGCCGGCGTTGACGCCCTTGTTGGAGATGACGCGGAAACCGTCCTCCAAGCCCTTGGCCTTAGCGACCTCCTGGATGGCGTGAGCCATGGCGCCCATGGTCTCGGCCGGCACGTTATCGGCGATATCGCTGTAGTGCTTCTTGGGGATCACGAGCGTGTGGACCGGCGCCTGGGGGTTGAGGTCGTCGAAGGCGATGACCTGGTCGTCCTCATAGACAACGGTCGAGGGGATCTCGTGGTTGGCAATTTTGCAGAAGATGCAATCGCACATGGTTGGTTCCTTTCTCACAGACCAAGGTAATTATATTTGGTCGGGATGGTTAGAACGAGAGGTTGTCGTCCGTGTTGGCGGCTTCGCCGTCGGCAAGCACGTCGTTGCCGTCGACGTCCTTAAGAAGCACCGAGACCTTCTGCTCGGCATCGGCCAAGCGTGTGCGCAGGCTCTTGAGGAGCTCGACGCCGCGGGTGTAGCTCTCGAGCGACTCCTCGAGCTCCATGTCGCCCGACTCCAGGCTGCGGATGATGAGCTCCAGCTCCTGCGAGGCCTGCTTGTACGTAAGCTGCTCGACCGGGGTCTTCTCTGCCATATCTATTTCCTTTCCCAAAGGTTTATCACTGTAAAACGCGGTCTATTCGACCGTATTGACCGTTGCCGCAACGTTACCGTCTGCCATGCGCACACGGATGGCGTCGCCGGGCTTAAAGGTCTTGGCGCTCGTGGCCACACCATCAACGCTGTACGCGATGGAATAGCCGCGGGCGAGCACCTTGAGCGGCGACAGGGCATCGAGCGAAGCCGCTGCACGGCCCAGGTCGGACGCTGGCTTGCTGAGCATCGTGCGCCCCTGATGCTCCAGGCGGGAGCTTGCGAGCGTGAGCGCATGGCGCTTACCATCGAGCCCCGAGGTGCTTGTAACCAGACGCTCGGGCAAACGCTCAAAGTTGGAGCGAAATGTCCCGACCGAGCGTACTATGGCACCCGACAGGCGATCGGCAGTCAGCGCAAGCTCCGATTCGCGACGCTCGACCATAAACGTTGGGTCGTTGAGGCACGGGCGGCACGCAGCCGCATCGAGCGCATCGCCCAAGCGAGCCGTATAGGTATCCCAGGCACGGCGACCGCGCTGATCGAGCATCTCCAGGTCGACCTGGGCCGACCCAATCATCGATGCCATCGCAGCACCCAGACGTTGATAGCGCGCCTCGAGCACATCGGCCAACTCCGTCATAGCCGGCGCCACCGATTCGGCCGCCGCCGTAGGCGTGGAGGCGCGACGGTCGCTCACCATGTCGCAAATCGAGGTATCGGGCTCATGGCCAATGCCGGTCACCACGGGCACGGGACAAGCCGCCACCGCGCGGGCAAGCTCCTCGTCATTAAAGGTCATGAGGTCCTCAAAGGAGCCGCCGCCGCGCACCAACAAAATACAGTCGGGCGCCGGCGTAATGGAAGCGGCGCGGCGCAGGCCCTCAATGAGCTCTGTCGGCGCACCCTCGCCTTGTACCTTGGCACCCACGCAGACGAGCTCGACGAGAGGGTTGCGACGACGCAATGTGCGCTTGACGTCGTCGATTACGGCACCCGAAAGCGAGGTGACGACCGCCACGCGGGAGCAGAACACCGGGATGCGGCGCTTGCGCGCTTCGTCCATCAGACCCTCACGGCGTAGCTTTTCGGCCAGTTGCGCCACTTGTTGACGCAGCAGACCCTCCCCCGCCAGCGAAAACGAGCGAGCGACAAAGCTCATGCGGCCCGTAGCCTTATAGAGATTGAAGCTGCCCTTAAAGCTCACCTGCATACCGTCGCGCAGATCGAACGTGCGCTTGAGATAGGCACCCTTCCAAATGATGCAGTCAACGGCGGCCGAATCGTCCTTGATCTGGAAATAGCAGTGGCCGCTTCGGGCGTTAGGACCACGAAAACCCGTGACCTCGCCCAAGACGCTCAGCTGCGGAATGGCATCGAGCGCACCGGCGGCGATCTCCACCGCCTGGCTCACGCTGAGCTCCTTGCGCTCTTGCTCGTCCGAACCGTCGAACTCGGCGGAAACGGCATTACCGGTTAGGTTCCAGCCTGCCACGCAGCCTCCTTTCGTTATCGAGCACAGAGGCTCCGGCCCCGTGCGAAATTAAGTCCAACACATAGTACAGCGCCGCGAGGACACGAATCCCCGCGGCGCCTGCCTGTCCCATTTGTTATCGGTTGGAGTTTCTGTTGTAGCGAGCCATAAGGTAGAGCAACTGAATGATCGAAGTGAGCGCTGCAGCCACATAGGTAAGCGCGGCTGCCGTCAGTACCTTCTTGGCGCCGTTGACCTGCTTGGAGCTCATGCCCGACTGCTCGATGTACGACACAGCACGTCGGCTGGCGTCAATCTCGACAGGCAACGTAACGAGTTGGAACAGCACACTAAACGAGAAGAAGATCAACGCGAGGGTCGTGAGCCCGGCAATGTTCATAAACAGGCCCAAGAGTAACACGATGGTCCAGGTGTTCTGGGTAAAGTTGACGACCGGCACGAGGGCGGTACGCACTTTCATCATGGCATAGCCGCTTTGACGCTGGGCGGCATGGCCCGCCTCGTGGCAGGCGACGGCAACGCTTGCGACCGAACCGCCCGAACGGTTGGCATCCGACAGATACAGGTTGTTGTCCTGCGGGTTGTAATGGTCGGTGAGCTCGCCAGCGACACCCTTGATACCCACGGCGCTACAACCGTTGGCATCGAGCATGCGGCGAGCGACTGTGGCACCCGTATCGCCGTCCGAGCGAACCTTGGACCAGGTTTTGTACGTCGAGTTGATATAGTTCTGTGCGGCAAGGCCAAGCACCGTGCAGACAAGAACAACCAGCAGGTACAGCGGGTCGATGCCAAAGCCGTATCCATAGTAATAAGGCATGCGAATTCCTCCGAGTCGAGTTACACGTTGGAGGCATTTTACCCACTCAACCGGCTAGGCTTCCCTACAGGAGCTCGATTTTGCCGTCCTTCACCGTCAACCCCATATTGCCGGAAAGCAGATCGTCCAGGCGCGAGCCCACAAGCTCAAAGCGCCAACCTTCGCGCAGGCGGCTCTGCTCGGGATGCTCAATGTAGTCGGCCAGGTCATCGCGCGAGGCAATGACCGAGGTCGCAACGCCTGAGCGCTCGGCAACCAGGCGGATAAGCGCATACATAAGGTCAGTCACGCTCTCCAGCTCCGGCGAAATCTGACGATGTCCGCGCACCAAGAGCGGCAGGCGATCGTGCGGACAGCTCGCACCGCGCTTGATGGCCATGAGCGCACCGTCCACGTCGCGCTCCCCCAATTGATCGGTACCGCGAATGCTACGGAACTCCTCAACGCGCACGGGATTGCGCTTAACGAGCGCTAGCAGCGTGTCGTCGGACATGACCCACTTGCGTGGGATGTTGCGCCGCTCGGCGCGGTCCTCGCGCCAGGCGGCGAGCTCGCGCGCGATACCCAGCTGATGACGGCTGCACGAATTGATGCGCTTGACCTTGCGGAACGCCTCGTGGCGATCGGCGCGATAGTGCGACTCGTCAGCCAGCGGGCGCAGCTCGTCGAGCACCCAGTCCACACGGCCCAGCTCGCGCAGGCGGCTCATCATCTCGGTATAGGCGACGATCAGGTACTTGACGTCATCGATCGCATACTCAATCTGCTTATCGGTCAGCGGGCGGCGCGACCAGTCGGTCAGTGACTCGGTCTTGGGCAGCGATACGCCGCAGAACGTCTGAACAAGCGCGCCATACGAAATCTGCTGGCGCTCGCCCAAAAAGGCGGCGGCGACCTGCGTATCGAAAATCGGTCGTGGCAGCACGCCCACGGTATGGAGCATGACCTCCATATCCTGCGAGCACGCGTGGAAGACCTTGGTCACGCTCTCGTCGGCCATAAGCTCGGCCAGCGGCGATAGGTCGTCGATTACCAGGGGATCGACCGCGACGCTCTCAGCAGGGGTGGCAATCTGAACCAAACATAGACGCGGATGGAACGTGCGCTCGCGCAAAAACTCGGTATCGACGGCAATCGCGTCGAACTCACGGGCGCGCTGGCAAAAGTCGAGTAGAGCCTGATGTGTGGAAATGTACATATCAACCCATCGAATAAGGTTAGGCCCGAAAAACACGGGTAGGATATCGGCATTGCCTTACAACTATACTCGGTTAGTCACAGAACGGGAACGTAAGTATGCGCTGCCTTATCATCCACAACCCGGCATCGGGCCCCAGCTCAGATGAAATCTACGCATTCACGCACGCCCTCGCGCAGGGCGGCGACGAGGTCGTGATGCGTTTTATCGGCGATGGCATGGAGCCCGAGGACGCCGTGGCAGACGTGCGCGAGTTTGATCGCGTGGTCGTTTCGGGCGGCGACGGCACCGTCTCCAACGTGCTCGACCAGATGCGCGGATGCGGTGTCCCCACGCTCGTCTTCCCCTCCGGTACAGCCTGCCTGTTCTTCAACAACATCGGCAATGCCCCCGAGGCAGCGGCGCTCGCCAAGGCCTGCCGCGCCGGTCGCACGGTCAAAGTCGACATGGGCGAGCTCTTTTGGCTCGACGAGAACGGCAACGAGAAGCGCCACGGCTTCATCATCATCGCCGGCTCGGGCTTCGACGCCGAGATCATGATGAAGGCCGCCCCCACCAAAAACGACATCGGCGAGATCGCCTACTTCCTCTCTGCACTCGCCACGCCCAACCCTACGGTAGCGCACTTTACCATTGAGCATGACGGCATTGTCGAGGAGCTCGACGGCATCTGCTGCATGGCCGGCAATACCTCGGTCATCCAAAACGACATCAACCTGTTCCCCGACTGCCGCATGAACGATGGCATGGTCGACATTGCAGTCATCGAACCCGTGCGCACCGTGCAGCTGCTGCCTACCGTGATCACCGCTGCGCTTGACCCCGCCGGCAAGGTACTCGGGCGCCCGCAGTTCAAGATCATCCAGACCAAGGAAGCCAAAATCACCTGCACCCCGTCGCTGGGCATGCAGTTCGATGGCGAGATTATCTCCAGCAATTCGGGCGTCTTTGGAGCCCGCGCGCTTCCGCAATGCCTCGACCTCATCGTCGACGAATTCTCCCCGCTCGGAAAATAGGAGGACCCCATGAACGACAATCCCCTGATCGGCTTTATTGTCATCGTCTTGGCCATGCTCGTCGGTTACGCCATCAACGTGATTCACCGCCGAAAGAAGTAAATCCACATTGGTATGATATTCATCCAGTTATCGACTCTCCCGCTGTTTATGCAAATCCTAAACAGCGGGAGAGTTTTCTTTTTGAGCACCGTCTAATGCTTTATTCAGCTACAGTAAATGCAGGGTGCCTTTATTTAACTAAAGCCATAAAATGAGTATTATTATCCGTTCATCGTATATTTCCACACGCTCATCGAGTAAAAGCTGTTGTCGAGTGAATACTCTTTACACTTCCTTTAGGCTAGTAGATGTATTTATTAGCTGAAACTCCGTACGGTTTCGCGGGGTTTCAACAGTTGGGAGGGATTATGAGGTTTACTCATCCTGTCAACATGCTCAAGAAGCTCGGCTGCGGCCTTGCGTTTGGAGCAGCGGCCATCATGGCCATGCCGACTTCGGCACTCGCCTGCACCCAGATCTACATGGGCAGCAAGCTCACGGCAGACGGCAACACGTACTACGGCCGTTCCGAGGACTTCGGTCCGCGCTACATCAAGCACTTTGGCATTGAGCCCGCACACAAGGACGGCAACGAGTACACCTCGGTCGAGTCCGGTTTTGAGTACAAGTCCAAGGGCGCAACCTACCGCTACACCTTCGTTCGCGACAACCCCTCGCAGTGGGAAGATCGCTACGACGCATATTCCGAGGCAGGCATCAACGAGAAGGGCGTCTCCTGCTCTGCCACGTTGAGCACCTCCTATAACGAGAAGGCCGAAGAGGCCGACCCCATCACCGAGGAGACTGGCATTGGCGAATACAGCTATGCCAGCGTCATCCTGGGCGAGAGTGCCACGGCCCGCGAGGGTGTCGAGCTCCTCGGCAGCCTGATTGACGAGCAGGGCGTCTGCTCCAACGACCAGATCATCATTGCCGACAACAACGAGACCTGGTTGTTTGCAGCGCTTTCCGGCCATCAGTGGATTGCTATGAAGCTCGCCGATGACATCGCCTCGCTCAACCCCAACATCGGCAACCTCACCTATAACGTCGACCTCGATGACACCGAGAACTGTCTCCATTCCGAGGGCATCGAGTCCATGCCTAAGGAGAAGGGCTTTGCCGAGTACACCGACGGCAAGTTCGACGTCGCCAAGACCTACGGCGAGGAGATTAGCGAGGCCGGTATGCACCAGTGGTCGCGCTATATCCAGGGTCGTGATTACTTCATGGCTCCGCTTGCCGAGGGCACCGACTACGAGATCGTCAAGGACGAGCGCGAAGAGGCTCGCGCCACGACCGGCGCCCTGGTCCACGAGATGCAGCCGCTGTTCTTCCAGCCCGGCAAGTCCGACTGGAACACCTTTGAGATGATTCGTTCCTTCGCCGCTCGCGGCGAGAATGTCGCCGGCCTCAACGCCAACACCGACGGCGCCTATGCCATCGGCTCCAACCGCAACACCGAGATCCACACCTTCCAGATCCGTCAGGGCATGGACCCCGAGATCGCGACCATTCAGTGGGAGATGCTCTCCAACGCCGAATTCTCCGTCGCCATCCCCTTCTACTCCGCACTGCTCACCGAGGTCAGCCCCTACTTCAGCGATCAGGATGTCTCCTTCGATCACTGCGAAGAGGAAGACGTCGTGAACAACGAGGAGCCCAAGAACTCCATCAACTACGTCCTCATGGACATCAACACGCTCGCCTATGAGAACCGCGACCACTGCGCCACCGGCGTCCGCGCCTATCTCGACGCCCTGCAGAAGGAACTCATCGAGCAGAACCTGACCGTCGACGAGGCCATGCAGGCCGAAGAAGGCACCGAGGCCCGTACCGCCCTGGCCAACAAGGCCGGCAAGGCTGCAACCAAGAACACCTATGTTAAGTGCAAGGCCATGCTCGAGGAGATGCGCGACTACCTCAAGGAGGGCGATTTCTCCGAGGAGTTCGTCCCGAGCGACTACGATGCCGACAACGACTGCCTGGTCGAATCCATCACCTACGCCGACGAGGCCCTTTCCGATGAGGACGTGACCGAGCCAGAGGCCGAAGAGGAAGAGGTCACCGAGGAGAAGTCCGAGGGCAACAACATGGCCGCCATGGCCGTTGGCGCCGTCGTCATCATCGGTGTCTGCGTCTACGTGATCTATCGTCGCAAGAAGGCCTAAGACCCTCATGTCCTAGCTGAGCGGGCGGGGCACATGAGTCACCTCGCCCGCTTAACCCGCCTTTTGACCGGCGGGAAACACCGCTGAAATCTTTTCAAAAAAGATTTCCCCGCACACACTTTGCTGTGCTATAGTGCAGCGCAACAGCAACAAGGTGCGACCGCGCCACGGCATCACGAAAGGAGCCACCAAGATGAAGAACACGATGAAGTCTCTCAACAACTGGTGGTGGCGTGATGCGAATACGATCGGTCGACAGTGAGTCCCTCACGCCTGTTTTTGCGCTCTAGGTGATTGGAAGGCCTCCGGTTTCGACCGGGGGCCTTTTTCTATCTCGAGCCCGATCGCATTCGCATCACGCGCCTCCGCTTTTCTCTTGCACCCCCATTCCGAAAGGCTTTTCACCATGTCTCAGAACACCACCGCCACCCAGCCCCGCACCGTCCAGACCGCCGACCGCGGCAAACTCGACGTCCGCGCTCTCGTCCTGCTCGCCATCCTGCTCGCCGCCGGCTTCATCCTCAACTTCACCGTCGGCAAGGCCATCTCAGGCATCTCGGGCGGCATGATCAGCCCCGAGTTCATCATCTCGGCCTTCTGCCTCACCATCCTGGTCGTTCGCCCCAACATCGGCCAGGCGCTCGTCATTGGCCTCATCTCGGCTGCCGTGATCCAGATCACCACCACTTCGCCGTTCGTCGATTTTGCCGCCGAGGGCATCGCCGCCATGCTCATGGCCGGCATCGTCAACGCCGCCGGCAAGGACGGTCAGGTCAAGCCCGCCATCGCCATTGTCGCAACCTTCCTGACCACCTTTGTCTCCGGCGTCATCTTCATGGTCATCAAGATGGCCATGCTCGGCGTGGTCGGCGAGCTCGCCGCCGCCATGTTGCCCGTCGTCGCCATGACCGCCGTCTTTAACGCCATTCTGGTCGGCGCCCTCTACCTGCCCATCCAGAAGGCCCTTAGGCTCAACTAACCCGCTCGGCTTTACGAGCCACCCCATCTTGGCGTTCATTCGACGCTCGCGTACCCAAGTACGCTTCGCTCCTCTTTCGCGCCAACCTGGGGCCCCTCGTAAAGCCGTCTCCGTGCTTCACCACCAAAGACTGTCCCAAACAACTAGCTTTTGGGAACGTTCTTAAACGACTAGTCATGTAAGAACGTCCCCAATGACTATGAAAGGTATCCATGGAAACGATCATCAACGTCGACGATGTCTCGTTCTCCTATGGCACGCAGACCGAGCAGGCGCTCAGCCACATCTCGCTCAGCGTGAACAAGGGAGATTTCATCGGCATCATCGGGCCCTCGGGCGCCGGCAAGTCCACGCTTGCCGCCTGTCTGTCGGGCGCCGTGCCCCACCACTACACCGGCACGTTCTTTGGGTCCGTCATGGTCGACGGCCACGACACCTGCGAAGTCTCGCTCACCGACGTGTCGCAAATCGTCGGCAGTGTGCTGCAGGATATCGACACGCAGATGGTCGCTTCGGTCGTCGAGGACGAGATGCTCTTTGGCCTCGAGAACTTTGGCGTTCCCCACGACCAGATCGAGCAGCGCGTGAGCGAAACGCTCGAGACCGTCGTCATCAGCGACCTGCGCGACCGCGAGATCGCCACCCTCTCGGGCGGACAGAAGCAAAAGGTGGCCATCGCCGCCATCCTCGCCATGCGTCCGCGCGTCTTGGTTCTCGACGAGCCCACCGCGGCACTCGACCCCGCCAGCTCCACGCTGGTCTTCGAGACGCTGCGTGAGGCAAACCGCATACTTGGAATCACCATCGTCGTCGTTGAGCAAAAGGTCGCCCTGCTCTCGGAGTACTGCAACCGCGTGCTCGTGCTCAACCATGGCGAAATCGCACTGCAGGGCGAGCCGCACGAGGTCTTCGCACACACCGATGAGCTTCGCACCATTGGCGTCGACTGTCCCCGTGTCACACGCATCTTCAATAGCCTCGAGGCCGATGGCCTGGCAAGCGGCACCCCTTGCTTGGATGTCGACGAAGCCGAGTGTCTGATTTCGGGTATCGTCGACCCCGCACACGCTGCCATCGAAGCCCAGGCGCCCGCCGGTTCCCCGCATGCACCGTCGTTGCGTCCTCATGCCAAGGATGCCGAACCCGTACTCACCTTCGACCATGTTGAGTTTGCCTATCCCAACGGCGGCGCCGCCGTACACGACCTTAACCTGACCCTCTACCCCGGTGAGCTCGTGGGCATCGTCGGTCAGAACGGTGCCGGCAAGACCACGCTCACCAAGCTGCTCACGGGCCTGCTCAAGCCCGCCTCGGGCAGCGTGCGCGTCACGGGACTGGATACTGCAACCGTTCCCACGAGCCGCATTGCCCGCGAGGTCGCGACCCTCTTCCAAAACCCCGACCGCCAGATCTGCAAGGATACCGTGCTCGACGAGGTCGCCTTTGGCTTGGAGCTTGCCGGCATCGACCGTGCCGAGGCTCTGCGTCGCGCCCAGCTGGTCATCGACCGCTTTGGTCTGCCCGCCGACGAGGCACCGTTCTCGCTTTCGCGTGGCCAGCGCCAGATGGTGGCACTTGCCTCCGTCGTAGTGGTTGAGCCCAAGATCGTCGTGCTCGACGAGCCCACGAGCGGCCTTGACTACCGCGAGTGCATGACCGTCATGGAAACCGTGCGCACCATGGCCGAGCGCGGATGCGCCGTCATCATGGTCTGCCACGACATGGAAGTCGTCTCCGACTTTGCCGAGCGCATCGTAGTAATGGCCGACGGCCGCATCCTCGACCGCGGCCGCACGCACGAGCTGTTCTCGAACATCGATCTCATGCGGCGTGCCTACGTGGAGCCTCCCCAGGTTATTGAACTCTCGCGCCGTCTGGCATCTTCCGTCTCGCCCGCTTTTGCGCAGGTGAGCGAGGTCACCGATGTCGTTCGAATTACCAAGGAGATGGTCCACCGTGGTTAACGTCATCGACTACATGCCGGGCGATACGCTGCTGCATCGCCTGAACCCCGTCGTCAAACTGGGCCTCGCCGCCGCCATCATCGTCGGCATCTTCTTGTCCGACACCTACGTGGCGCTGCTGGGCTTTTTGGCACTCACCCTTGCACTGGGTACCTATGCCGGCGTCGTCGACCGTCTGCTCTCGCTGCTCAAGTTGCTGATTCCGCTCGCGCTTATCATGCTGGTGCTCCAGCTGGCCTTTATGCGCGATGGCAACGTGGTGTGGGGCTTTATCACCGACGCGGGCCTCATCACGGGATCGAAGGCCTGCCTGCGCCTGCTAGGTGTGGCGTTGCCACTCATCCTCATGCTCATGGTGACCAAGCTCAACGACCTTGCCAACGCCTGCGTCGAGGTGCTGCACGTACCGTATCGCTATGCCTTCACCTTTACCACGGCGCTGCGCTTTGTGCCGGTGTTTGGTCAGGAGATGAACGCCATCATGGAGGCGCAGACCGCACGCGGCGTCGAGTACGACACCAAGAACCCCATCAAGAAGCTTAAGCTCATGTTGCCACTGTGCGTGCCGCTGCTCATCTCGAGCGTGGGCAAGACCGATGCCACCGCGCTTGCCGCCGAGCAGCGCGGCTTCTACCTGCGCACACGCGCCAGCTCGTACAAGCGCTATCCCATCAAGGGTCTGGACATCGCCGTGCTCATCGTCAGCATCGCCCTCATCGCCATCGGCTTCCTGTTCTAGTTCACCACCGACAGCAACCGCCCAACGCAAAAGGCCTCGGCTCGCACCAAACGAGCCGAGGCCTTTACTGTTTCTCCAGATAAAACCCACCATAATTAACCTGTCCCTTTTTGGCAGGTCGGAAGCTAGAGGCGGTAGGGAGCGCCGCTGCGGATGATGGATTCGCGCACCAGGACGTCCATGGCGTCGAGGGTGATCTCGGGCATCTCACGGTATTTCTGCAGCACCGAGAGCTCCGTACAGGCCAGGATGACGCGGTCGCAGCCGCTACGGGCGAACTCCCACATCACGCGGTCGAACTTATCCATATCGGGCTCACGTCCGGCCTTCACATCATCGTAGATAAGCGACATCACATCGTTCTGACGTTTCTCGCTGGGATAGACAACCTCAACACCCGCAGCCTTACATTCGCGGCCGTAGACGCCCGCGCCCACGGTTCCGTCGGTGCCCATGATGCCAATCTTGTGCACCGGCTCGGCCGGCATACTCAGGTTGGGGTCGAACTCGCACTCCCCCATCACCGCACCGGCCAGAGCATAGCGCACCGACTCACGCGGCATGTGGATAATCGGCACTGTGGTAAACGACTGGATCTGGTCGTAGAAGTAGTGTGACGTGTTGCAGGGAATGGCAATGTGCGCACAGCCCAGCGACTCGAGTGCCTGGGCACACTCTTTCATGGTCGCCAGCAGCTTGGCATGCTCGCCGGTCTTAATGGCCAGCGTGCGGTCGGGCATGGTCGACTTGGAGAGCACCACCATGTCGATATGTTCCTGATCGCAGGCAGCAGCCGTATGACGCACCACCTGGTCGTAGTAATACGACGTGGCCTCGGCGCCCATGCCGCCGATAACTCCCAGCTTTTCCATCGCCGCCTCCTTGGTGACGCTTGCGCAATTGCGCGTATCGTACCCGCGCCCGCCCGATGCAAACCGGACGGGCGCCGCACTCATCTACTTGTAATACGTCTTGAACAGCTTAAAGTGGCGCAGCTTAGTGTGCCACATGCGCAGCCAGCGGTTAAAGACAAAGTCGCCCTTCATAAACGAAGGGTCGGCGCCCTTGCCTTCCTTGTCCAGGCGATGCACCTTAGCGCGCAGCTCGGGATCCTTGACGTATTTGTCGACGACGCCCATGGGGACGACCATCCACAGAGCCTCGTCCTGCGCCGTCACAAACTCCGGCGCAAACGGGCGGTTGAACACATACTCGTCCACCACATACTTGGCAACGTTAAAGCCGCTGTTGGTAACGTAGTAGTTGCTGCGGCCCTGGCGCGTGTTGAAATCGAAGAACTTAAACGAGCCATCGCGCTCGTCGTACTTAACGTCAAAGTTGGAATAGCCCACAAAGTGAAGGTCCTCGAGCAACTTGCGCACGCCGCCCATGAGCTCGTCATTAGGCTCGGTAATGATACAGGCATGGTTGCCGACACCGTGGGGCTGATGCTCCTCGAGCAGCACATGGCCCAGGCACATCATGCGGACCTTACCGTTGCGGTCGGAATAGCTGGTGAGCACGCGCATGTACTCGTCGTTGCCGGGCACGCGATCCTGCAAGATCAGGTCGTCGGTGTAGCCGCTGGCATACGAGTCGCGAATGACCTGTTCCAGCTCGGCGCGGTCGGCAATCTCATAGGCCTTCTTCTGGCCCTCGAACTCATGCTGCCACCACATGATGCCGTCGGAAGGCTTCAGAATCATCGGGTAAGGAAAATCGATCTGGTCGAGCACTTCGGCAGGCGCCTCACCCTGGGCATTGAGCATCGCCTTGGTAAAGGTAAACGTGTGCGGATAGGGCACGCCATGCTTCTCGCACAGCTCGTAGAAGATCTCCTTCTTCTGACACTGTTCAAGCATGCTATAGGGAGCGTAAGGCGCGACGATGTTATCCGCCAACTCATGGGCATCCTTGGCCTGAGCCACGAGGGCAACATAGTTATCGCCACAGCCCACAAGGACAATCGTCTTGTCGGCATGCGCTTGGGCAATGCCGTTGACGGTTTTGAGCATCACGGGCATGGTATCGATATCCACGTTGGGCGTGTAGTCGATAATCTGGCTGCGGTACGCAGGGCCCGTCTGGTACTTGCCAAAGACCAGACTTTTGACCTGGTACTCCTCGTAGAAGGCGCGCGCCACCGAGTAGGCGTTGATGTCGCCACCGAGCAGCACGGGGATGAACTCGCGCTCTGTAAACTGCAATGCCATGGAAACTTCCTATCATGAACTGCCCACACAACGGGCGGTCTTTGCGCAACTGATTTATTCTAGCGTGCCAAGCCGCCGGCGCCCAAAGCTCCACCGTATCTATGGCAATCGACGTAATCGTCCAGCACGAAGGCCAGCACGAAGACGGCGCTCACCGTTGTATGACAATGGGCAATGAACCTACCATTGTTGTAGGATTCAGTGTATTGACATCCTCGAGCGAAAGGCACGCACGTGCCCCAAGACCATCCGACCGATAATCCCATCCTCAATGCCGCGAAGCACGAGCTGGCGGAACGCGCACAAACGGCAGCTCCCCTACGCACCGCAAACGATGCTTACAACGGGCCCGCCCGCATCGTCTCAATCAACACGTCGAAGCACAAAGGCACACGTAAGTCGCCCGTCGCCGACGGGCACGACACCGTCATCGAGCAGTTTGGCCTCGCCTCTGATGCGCACGCCGGGCATTGGCACCGCCAGGTTTCCTTTTTAGCTGCAGAGTCTATCCAGACGGCGCAGGCGCGCGGGCTCGATGTGCACGAGGGCGACTTTGGCGAGAACTTCACAACCCAGGGCATCAACCTGCTCTCGCTCCCCCTGGGAACGCAGCTCAAGCTTGGAAGCGACGTGCTTGTCGAAATCAGCCAAATCGGCAAGGTCTGCCACACCCGTTGCGCCATCTACTATCTCGCCGGCGACTGTATCTTTCCCCACGAGGGCATTTTTGGCGTGGTCCTAAAGGGCGGAGAGGTCCATACCGGCGACGATATCCAGGTAGTCAAACTCGACGACGGCTCCTGTTCGTTCACCCCCGCCGAGGCGCTCGAAGAGATTGAGCAGGCTCGTCAGGAGGGCACGCTGTAGTTGTAAAACCCCACGTTGAGATGGCTTTTACAGACCAAAACTCCTCTTAAACAGGGCTCTGTAACGTTAAAGTTGAACTCTATGGTTTCTCAACAATTCATCATAACTGCAGGTCAAAGCCAAAGCCTCAAGTTCAACTTGACCCTTTGGGACCTTTAAGGTTCAAGTTGAGGTCGAAAGCAGTAGTAGAATATCGTTCGAACCATAACCTACGATTGATTGCAGAGGGACTGGATGCAGCATTCGAATCATCGCACCGCAGCGCTCATTGCGTCGAAGCCGGCTCGTATCATCACGAGCGCCGCGCTCGCCGTTGCGCTGACGGCCACGCCGATGCTCTCCCCCGTTGCGGCGTATGCCGCCTCGCAGGCAACGCAGGACCAGCTTTCCGCAGCCCAGCAGAAGATCGAAGCCGCCACGAGCGCCTACAACGACGCCCGCACCAAACTCGATGACCTGCAAAAGCAGATTGACTCCAATGAGGCAAGCATCGAGGAAATCGAGGCTAAGCTTCCCGAGCAGCAGGCCAAGGCAAGCTCCGCCATGCGCGATCTGTACAAGTATCAGAAGGGCACCAATCCCATCGTGAGCTTCCTGGTCAACGCGCAGAGCCTGGGTGAGTTCATCACGACCTGCAAATACACCAACCAGATCACGAGCTCGAGCGTCGACGAGATCGAGCAGCTCAATAACATGCAAACCGAACTCGAGCAGAACAAAGCCGAGCTCCAGCAAGCCAAGTCTCAGCTTGAGGCAGAGCAGAAAAACGCCGAGGATGCGCTGGCGCAGGCCCAGCAGCTCCGCAGCGAGGCACAGGCAAAAGCAGAGCAGGAAAATGCCGCCGAGCTTGCCAAGCTTGAGGCCGATAAGGCCGCTGCCGCCGAGAAGCTCTCGGGCGAGGGCGTAAGCGGCAGCAATTCCAGCAGCCAGGCCACCAACACCAACACCACCATCGACACCACGGTGAACAACGCCAATACCGGTAGCTCCGATTACGATTCGTTCATTAATGAGTGGACAGGCCGCATCGACAATTATCTCGCCGGCTCCCCCATGGCAGGCCAGGGCTATAACTTTGCCGTCGCCGCTTGGAATACCGGTGTCGACCCCCGTTGGTCCCCCGCCATCGCCTGCATCGAGAGCACCAAGGGTGCTTATTGCGCCAATTCTTACAACGCCTGGGGCTGGAGTGCCCGCGGCGGCGGTTGGCGCAGCTTTGGCAGCTGGAGCGAGGGCATCTCCGCTCACGTTGCCTATCTGGGCGCCAACTACGGCTCCACCCTTACCCCAGCCGCGGCCAAAAAGTACTGCCCGCCCACGTGGCAGGACTGGTACAACAAAGTCGCCGCTCAGATGAACCGCATCTAAGTGCAACTGCAAAGGGCCCCAATGGGGCCCTTTTTCTTTTAGGTAGCGGAGGTATCGACGACGCCGGTCGCATTGGCAACCGCGACTATGACGATCATGCATAGGAGCAGCACACCCAATGCCTTGAGCAAGAGCTTCGCGAGCTTCTTGCCGCGATAGCTGTCGAGCAATGCGAATCGCCGACGAAGACGGCGCTTATCGAACAGCGCAAAATGCATAAGCACCATAAGGCCATCGACAAAGAAAAAATACTCGATTATGAGAAGCCACGTCGGGTAGCTTTGGTTTGCTCCCGTGGGGTGAAAGACGGCAAAGTGACTTCCGGCAAAGAACACAAGCAGCGAGAAGAAGACGAGCGTATTCCAAATGCGCCCCAGAGACTCCGGAACGCGAGAGAGCAGACCGCATGCAGTGGAGGCGGCAGGCCTAGGAAGCCCTGTGGGGTTCTGGAGTCCTTGGGGCGTCAACACCGTCTCCGAGGCCGGAGTACGGACAAGCACAGGCGCAGGAGGCCGCACGGGGCGACTTAGATCGTATGCCGCGCGCGTCGCCCGTCCCAACGCTTCCGCGCTCGCAAAACGCTTGGCCGGGTCGAGCGCCATCGACATGCAGACGGCATCGGCAAGTGGAGTGGGAATGCCGCATGCCTCACATTGCTCGCGCATGTCGAGCCCTGGTTTAGGGTCGACTCCCGTCAAGCAAAAGAACAACAGGGCCCCAAGTGCGTAGACATCGCTGCGCACACTCGTCTGCCCAAACCCATACTGCTCGGGCGGCGCATAGGGTCGCGTGCCAAACTTGACGGTGTCAGCATCGGCGCCATCGCGCCATACGCGCGCGATCCCCAGGTCGATAATCACCAGCGATGAAAATGCCAGGCCGTCATCAGGCGTATAGTTGGCACCTGTCACGATGATATTCGACGGCTTGAGGTCGCGATGGATCACCGGCGCCGACGTCTCCCCCACCATTGCAAAACCGGCATGGAGCTCGCCCACGGCATCGCATAGGGCAGGATACAATTCACGCGCATAATCGGGGGTGGCTCCCAGACGGTCCACCAGCGCCCCGAGTGTCTCCCCTTCGATGTATTCCATAACCACGTTGAGCTCGTCGCCCACACGACGACAATCGACGATTCTGGGCAGGTGCTCAAAACGCCTGCCTGCCCGCTGAGCGGCAAACAGACGCTCGTATGCCCCGCCGATTTGAGCCGAGGCATCGATGCGTTTACGAACAAAGGGACCGAGCGAACCATCGCCGGTTCCTTCAAAGTACACGAGCTCGGTTGTTTCGACGGACGAGCGCTTAAGTACACGCTCCACGCGATAGCTGTCGTCGCGATCGAGCGACGCCAGGTGCTCGGCAAGCGCTGCGGTCAGCTCGTCATCGGAATATGTTGGGCTCTGAGTATCCATAGCCTCCATCATAGCGCAGGGCGCAGACACCCCATGGCATCTGCGCCCCGTTCGCTTGCATCGTTGTTCGGCAGCTCCGCCGGCTCAGATATCAGCCGCTAACTCACCGTCTCCTCGCCAAAGCGATACAGCTCCTCGTTGACCTTTTGGAGGCTGCACCCGCGATCGATGCAAAAAATGATAATCGCATCGCGGCGGTCCTTGCAGTTAAGGACGCTTACCCCGGCAGCCGTCAGCGCACGGTTGGTTTCTTTGAGCGCCAGCGCCATCGCAAAGGCAATCTGCAGCACCTTATTGCGGCTCGGATGCCGCGCACCGGTAAAGATCTGATAGCCAAAGGTCTCATTGAGATCGGCCATACGAACCACGCGCGAGCGCTCCAAGCCCTTTTCCTGCAGTAGCTGCTTCAGGTAGTCCGAAAGCGACGGGGCGGCAAAGTCGTGTTCTTTGATATAGCCATCGATGTTTGGCGCGTCGAGAAGCTCATTGAGTAACTCGTCAGTCAGCTTTTTATCGGGCATACGACTTCACCTCCCCCAGTGCATACAACATGCTAAAAACCGCTTACGTCCGAACGCTCCCAACTGGCGACCTGATCGGGAGACACCGTGCCCAGCGCCTCGAACTTCCAGGAGCCGCCCGCCTTCAGATGATTGGTGTTTGCAAGAGCCGTTCCAACCTGGTTGCCATCAGCATCATACAGAACATACTCAATCTGAATGTAGCTCTTTTCCTTGTCCGTGTTATTGGTCAGCGTCCCCGTGATCTTATAGGCAAACTGATTGGAAGTGTCTTCAGCCTCGTCAGCAATGGTATACGGTTCTTGCGGTTCTTTTTGCTCCTCAGCCTGCTGTGTCGTCCCGGCAGGTTTTGCCGAATCGCTCGCAGGCGAATCGGTTGAGTTGCCGCCCATAGAGCCCACGGCACCGACAATAACCAGCACCACGATGACGCCTAGGACAATCTTACCGATCGGCTTCTTTCCCTCTTTTGCCATTATTCATCCTTCCTACGATCCGGCTACCGTGCCGGCACACAGCACATCGTAGGAAGGATTAAACTTGAATTCATTAGCTGAGAGCTAAGGTTGCGGTAAACGGCCAATGCAGTTATCCAAACGCCGAGCAAACGCACTTTGCGCGACCGTCTGCCGGCAGCGCATCAACCCACCGTGACGGATTCCCCGGTAAAGGCACTGACCATCAACAGGACAAAGAACACCAGGTAGCTGACACTCAGCGGGTACGCAATGACCAGGAATACAACCCAGCCGACATTGGTTTTACCGCCGGCACGGCGTCGCTCGCGATTGCGGCAGAGCCAAATCGTCACGCCGATGGCAGTGATAAACAGTACGAGTGCCGCCGCAGCCAGCCCAGCAAACACAAACATCACGCCAATGCTCACAGCGATGACCGGAAGCAGCAGCAAACCGCATCCGCATCCACCCGGACTATATACGGCAGACTGTCGGCGTCGTTCCATCGTCACTCCAAGCCAAGCAATCGTTTGTAGACATCGAGGCCTTTGAGTAGGATTTCCTCGTCAAAGAGCATGGTATCAGTGTGAAGGGCGCTCGTGGCATAGGCGGGGCAGCCATCCGAATCGATCGGATTATCTTGTCCCTCCGGCACGCCCGTACCCAGGAGGAAGAACACGCCTGGCAGATGGCGCTGATAGAAAGCGAAGTCCTCGGCAATCAGCAAAGGCTCATCCACGAGTTGCAGCTCGGACAAGACAGGCGCAATGTGGGCGAACAGCTCGGGGTCGTTATCGACCGGCGGATAGCCCTCGGCAAAGTTGAGATCATACGTGCAGCCCGTTGCGGCACAGGCATCGTCCAGCACGCGGCGCACGCCTTCGCGCGCCCGGTCGAACATGTCGTCCGTAAACACACGCAGGCTTCCGGCCACATGGGCCTCCCCCGCCACCGCGTTGCAAACCGTACCGGCCTGCAGCAGACCAAACTTACCGATACAGGGCTCGTCGGTGCCCAGCTCGTCCATCAGTTCGCGCTCGGCAACCAAGAACTTGGCAGCCGCCAGCGCCGCATCGTGCGACTCCTCGACCGGAACGCCATAGGTCTTAGCGATATGGATGCTCGTCCCGTGAATATGAATGTGTGTCTCACTCGAACGCGCCAGCAGCGGACCGGAACAACTCGCCAACGTGCCGGCAGGCAGATCGGGCCACACATGGAAGCCAAAAATGCGGTCAGCCCCATAGCGCTCGAACACACCGCTCTCGCATACCGTCTTGGCACCACCGGTCGTTTCCTCGGCCGGCTGGAACACAAAGAGAACGTTGCGCCTAATGGCGCCCGGCTGCTCGCGAATCGTACGGTCGACATACGTCGCGGCGGCAAGTGCCATGGCCATGTGTCCGTCATGTCCGCAAGCGTGCATCTTGCCGGGATGGATCGAGGCAAAGGCCGCTCCCGTCGCCTCCGCGATGGGCAGCGCATCCATATCGGCGCGAATCGCCGTGGCACGCGCGGCACCAACGCCAGCGTCGAAGAAAGCGCAGACGCAGCTGGGACACGGATGGGTCACCTCGCAAGCGAGCGGCGCCAACACGCCCTCGATATAGGCGATAGTCTGCGGAAGATCGAAATCGAGCTCCGGAATGCGATGGAGATCGCGGCGATAGCGACGGAGTTCTTGGAGCTCGGTCATAGAGAATCCCTTCGTGAGGCACATCTGTTGCAACTTATTGTGATACAGGATTGTGGCACACATGTTTCCAGCATATTGCTGCATTTTTTAAACGTTATATACGAATACTCTTGTTTGGTAAAGTGCAACGTGATAGGGTCTTTACCACTTGATAGAGGCGCGGGCACGAAGAGCCGCGGGCGAGCCGGCAGGCTTTGACCCCGTGGGGAGGCGAAACCCGCCGAACTGGGTTTTTCGGGCACGAACAACCTGGTGGGCCTGTGGGAAACACCCACAGGACTGTCTGCAGCAATGCGGGAGCGCTATCCGGACATTGGGTCCACGCTATGCGGATTCGATGCGCAGATGGCGCCGTCTGGATAGCGAGGTTTACGGGACATGGCATTGACCCCCAACGAGGCATATGCGGCCAAGCAGCCGTTTGTGGACAAGGAGACACTCGAGCATATCGTCGAGCAGTTCCCCACGCCGTTTCATCTATACGACGAGGCGGGCATCCGCCGCAACATGCAAGAAGTGCGCGACGCCTTTGCATGGAACCCGGGCTTTAAGGAATACTTTGCCGTCAAGGCCAACCCCAACCCGGCGCTCATCTCCATTCTCAACGAATACGGCTGCGGCTGCGATTGCTCGAGCTATACCGAGCTTATGATCGCCCGCTCACTGGGTATCACGGGACACGACATCATGTTCTCTTCCAACGACACGCCGGCTGCCGACTTTGAGCTCGCCGACAAGCTGGGTGCCATCGTCAACTTTGACGACATCAGCCACATCGAGTTCTTTGAGCGCGTTGCGGGGCCCATCCCCAAGACGGTCAGCTGCCGCTTTAATCCAGGCGGTCTGTTCCAGCTCTCCAACGGCATCATGGACAACCCGGGCGACTCCAAATATGGCATGACCACCGAGCAGCTCTTCGAGGCCTTCCGCATGCTCAAGGCCAAGGGCGCCGAGGACTTTGGCATCCACGCATTCCTTGCCAGCAACACTGTCACCAACGACTACTACCCCAAGCTCGCGCGCATCCTCTTTGAGCTTGCCGTACGCCTGGAGCGCGAGACCGGCGCACACGTCGCCTTCATCAATCTGTCCGGCGGCGTCGGCATCCCCTACCTGCCCGAGCAGCAGGCCAACGACATTCGCGCCATCGGCGAGGGAGTACACGCGGCATACGACGAGATCCTGGTTCCCGCCGGCATGGGCGATGTGGCCATCTGCACCGAGATGGGCCGCTTTATGATGGGCCCCTACGGCTGCCTGGTCACCAAGGCTATCCACGAGAAGCAGATCTACAAGGACTATATCGGCGTGGACGCCAGTGCCGTCGACCTCATTCGTCCCGCCATGTATGGCGCTTACCACCACATCACGGTGATGGGTCAGCCGGGCGGCCCCGACAAGACCACGGCACCCGTCACGAACACCTATGACATCACGGGCAATCTATGCGAGAACAATGACAAGTTCGCCATCGACCGTGAGCTTCCGCATATCGATATGAGCGACCTGCTCGTGATTCACGACACCGGCGCGCATGGCTACTCCATGGGCTACAACTACAACGGCCGCCTGCGCTCGGCCGAGGTCCTGCTGCGCCCCGATGGCTCGGCCGACCTCATCCGCCGTGCCGAGCGCCCGGACGATTACTTTGCCACGCTCGACGTGTTGCCGAGCGGCCGAGAGCTGCTGGCCAAGTCGCGCGCCGAAAGCGCCCGCCGTCGCGCTCAAGACGAGCGCCTGGCCGTCGCCGCCCAATGGAACAAACGCATCCAGATCGCGGACGCGAAGGAGAAGAACATGGACATCCGCAATCTCGAGGGCTCAATCGTCGCCCTGGTTACGCCGTTTAAAAAGGACGGCAGTGTCGACTTTGACGCGCTCGAGCACCTTATCGATTTCCACCTGCAAAACGGCACCGACGCCATCCTCACCCTGGGTACCACCGGCGAGAGCGCCACGATGACCGACGACGAGGACAACTCCGTCGTCGCCGCCGTGGTCAAGCATGTTGCAGGACGCGTCCCCGTCATTGCCGGCTCGGGCTCCAACTCCACGCAGACCATGCTCACCAAGTCGCTCACCTATCAGGGCCTGGGCGCCGATGGTCTGCTGCTCATTACCCCCTACTACAACAAGTCTAACGAAGAGGGCATCTACCAGCACTTTAAGACCGTGGCCGACGCCGTGGACATCCCTTGCATTCTGTACAACATCCCCGGCCGCTGTGGCTGTGGCATCAGCGAGCGCAACGTAGAGCGTTTGGCCGCGCACCCCAACATCATGGGCATCAAGGAGGCCTCGGGCAACGTCGCCTACGCGGCCAAGATCGCCCACCTGCTATCCGATGACTTTCGCATGTACTCGGGCGAGGACGCGCTTACCGTGCCGCTCATGAGCCTGGGCGCCTCGGGCACCATCAGCGTGTGGGCCGACGTGCAGCCGCAGCTCGTGCATGACATGTGCCGCGCCTATTTGGACGGTGACGTGGCGCGTGCCCGCGATATCCAAATTGCCGGCCAGCCACTCATCAATGCCCTCTTTAGTGAGGTCAACCCCATCCCCGTCAAAGAGGCACTCGCTCAGATGGGTATGATCGAGGCAAACTACCGCATGCCGCTGTGCCCCATGGCAGACGACACGCGCTCTGCACTTACCGATGCCCTGAAGGGAGCTGGTCTGCTTGATTAAGACCATCATTATGGGAACGGGCCGCATGGGCTCGCTCATCCGCACTACCGCCGAAGGCATTGTCGACGCCGCCGGGCAGCCCGTTTTTGATATCGTCGCCCAGATCGGTTTTGATCTGTCCGAGCTCGAGAGCGCCCCGGCGGCCGATGTGATTATCGACTTCTCGAACGTCGCGACCTTCGATGCCGTCGTCGCCTATGTCGAGCGCACGGGCGCGGCGTTGGTCTCGGGCACCACAGGCTACACCCCCGAGCAGATGGACCGTCTGCGCGAGCTGGGCCAGAACACCCGCGTTATGCACTCGGGCAATTACTCCATCGGCATCGCAGCCCTGCGTCATCTAGTAGCCCAGGCCACGCGTGAGCTGCCCGGCTTTGACTGCGAGATTGTCGAGACTCACCACAACCAAAAGGTCGACGCCCCCAGCGGCACCGCCAAGCTGCTGCTCGACGCCGTAGTCGAGGCCGAGCCCGAAGCAGGCTACCACCCCGTCTACGGTCGCGAGGGCATGTGCGGCGCGCGCGACCCCAAGGAAATCGGTATGCACTCGCTGCGCGGCGGCACCGTCGCCGGCGTGCACGAGGTGAGTTTCTTTGGCCAGGACGAGGAGGTCACGCTCACGCACCGCGCCACAAGCCGTCAGATCTTTGTCAACGGCGCCCTGGCAGCCGCGCAGAAGCTCGTCGCCCGCGAACCCGGCTTCTATACGTTCGACCAGGTCATGTTTGCCTAACCAAGTATCAACCGAATCCACCCAAAGGAGAGATAGCAAATGAGCAACGCAGCCGAGATGGATGCCCAGGAGATTATCAATTACATCGCCACCGCGCCTAAAAAGACGCCTGTCAAGCTGTATGTGCGCGAGAAACCCGGCATGAAGGTTGCCTGGGGTGACGCACATGTCTACGGCGGCCGTCGCGGCAAGACCGTCTTTGGCGACTGGGACGAGCTCAAAGCCATCCTTGATGCCAATGCCGATTCCATCGATTACTACGACGTTGAAAACGATTGCCGCAACTCCGCCCTGCCCATGCTCGACCTTAAGGGCATCAACGCCCGCATCGAGCCGGGCGCGATCATCCGCGACCGCGTCGATATTGGCGACCGTGCCGTCATCATGATGGGCGCCATCATCAACATCGGCTCCGTTATCGGCGAGGGTTCCATGATCGATATGGGCGCCGTGCTGGGGGGTCGCGCCACCGTGGGCAAGAACTGCCACATCGGCGCCGGCACCGTGCTGGCAGGCGTTGTGGAGCCCGCCAGCGCCACGCCCGTCATCATCGAGGACGATGTCATGATCGGCGCAAACGCCGTGGTCCTGGAAGGCGTGCACGTGGGCAAGGGTGCTGTAGTTGCCGCCGGCGCCGTGTGCGTCGAGGACGTCCCCGCCGGCGCCGTCGTGGCCGGTGTCCCCGCCCGCGCCATCAAGATGCGCGACGAGAAGACCGACAGCAAGACCGGCCTGGAAGAGGGCCTGCGCCAGCTTTAATAGTTACGGCGTTTTACCAAACGCCGTAACGGCCCGACGCTGCAAACGCCCCTAAGCGGCAATCTGACGTTCAATCGTCGGTCGCGTACCGAAGTACGCTTCCCTCCTCTTTCACGTCACCTTGCTCGCTTAGGGGCGTTTTCGCTGACGTATGCTCGACCTGCAACGTAATTCAGCCCCAAGTAAAAAGGCCGAAGCCCTCATCCGGGGCTTCGGCCTTTATTTTTGCAGCGTCCAAGCGCAGTTTATCGATTCTCAATTGACCCGATATTCTTGAGCTCGATGGAGATGAGGCCGTTGGGCTCATTGACGAACTCGATGTACTCGGAGTTCGAACCCATCTCGGCCGGGAAGCTGATCTCGATGCCCGTGTCGGTACGGATCTTGTGATTGCGCACGGCCGCGCGCTCAACTTGCTTGCGCTCCACGGGAACGCGCTCAGGCACCTTCTCCTCAGTCAGTGCCGCGCGCACGCTCTCCTTGATAACTGGTTCGTCCTCAAAGACCTCATCGACGATATCCCAAGGCGGCAGCTCCTCGTCATCCTCGACTTTCTCGGCAACGGCAGCCTTAACCTTGGCGAGCGCCACGGCCGTGTTGGCACCGTGCTCCTCGGCGACTTCCTCGACCACACGCGTCACGGTGTCGATGACCTCCTTGCCCGATACCCCCGTGTCGCACTGCAGCAGGCCATCGGGAATGAGCATGCGATCCTCGCCGGCAATCTTGCGCTTCTTATCCACATAGCCGATCTCCATGGTGCTTGCACGCACGATTGCATAGCTCGGCACCTTTTGCGAGGGGTTCGGCAGAATGGCGTAGTGGCGCGCGATGTCGTTGCGCACCTCCCCCTCTTCGCGGCCCACTTCGTGCATAAAAGCCTGCTTGGAGCCCAGCAGCATCACGGCAAACCAGCGGGCATCCTCATCGTCGTCAAAATCAGCCACGAGCACGTCGGTGGACTCGGCTTTCTCGGCTTTGGTGAGCTCGGAGGAGATAAACTCCGCAATCTGCTGCGACAGGTCCACGAACTCGCGCTCGCCAAAGAAATAGCCCTTGAGCTCACCACCAAACGCAGAGTTCTCGGCAAACGTGGCGCGTTTGTTGTCGGCCGAGGTACGAGCGCGCCGCAGGTGCGTGGTTACGAAATTACGCACGGTGCGGCTCTCGATATCCAACTCGCGCTGGCTCATAACGTTGACGGCAGAGTCAAAGTCCAGGATATGCAGAATCGCGTGATTGATTTTCATATACGGCATTCCGTTCTAGATCGATTTCGGCACGAACCAGTATAGCGGTCGAGCCCGCCCCAGGCGCATCGAAGATTGGCGCATCGGGGACAGGTTGCTTTGTATCAATGGCTAGCGCAGGAGCTCGGACTGCCAAGCCTCGAGCTGTTCTGCCAAACTCTTGCCGGCAGCGGGCACGTCGATCTGGGGTCGTTTGGGCAACAGTGCGCATTTAAGGATCGCCACGATGGTCTGCGAGATAAAGCGTCGCGTATCTTTGTCAAAGCCTTGCGCAGCCTGGAGCATCACGGGCAGACTCTCACGCAGATTTCCTGCGATATCCGCAAACCGTTCGGCGTCCGTAGCCTCAAACACGGAGAACAACGCATCTACAAAACGCTCGCGCTCGCTAGGTGACACTGCAAGCAGCATCTCGCGAATGGAGCCATCAACGTATCGAGCACCGGCGGACAGGCGCTCACAGTATACGAAGTCGCAACCATCAACCACCCAGCTAAAGGGATTGTGCTGCAGCAGGCTGAACTCGGTGCTCTCAACGATGGCATAGTCCTCTTGTGTCTCGAACATCATGCCGAAGATCGACGACCGAGGTAGCGTCTTGTCGATTCGACCGGAAAGATCGGCAAAGGCGTTGCCGTTCAGAAACTCCTCGACGAACCCTGGACCATCATGGGAATACGCCCGTTCGATTCGCTCACGGGCGACATCGGAGCACATCGCCGCACCGTACACCGCAAGGTTTCCGCCCTTGGAATGACCTCCGCACAAAAGCGGCCCGTCGATCGCATCCGCCGCCTCGTCCACATAACGCGCCGCGGATTCCTGGGCCGGCACAGGACACCGGAACGCCATGTTAAAGTCCTCTTTCCAGCCCACAATCGTGCTGTCGGTCCCCCGGAAGGAAAGATAGCTAAACCCCGCCGGAAACCGGAACGCCATGGCTGCAAACTGCTCCGTCGCCACCACATCGCTCACGGCACGATAGCCGCAAACGTGCACGCCGCGGTATCTGGGATTTGCTGCCACGGCCTCCAACAAGGCCCTGCTTCCCTCTGGGTCCCACAAGTCGTCAATCATGTCCCGGTAGCACTCGGCACGCAGCAGTTCGCGTACGTCTAGGCCCTGCCAGTTCGTCAGCCCCGCCATATCACCCGGCAAGCGCAAATAGGACAACCACGCAAAGACCAGGCTATCCACCGCGCAGAACGGCCGCTCCTCAAAGGGATCAAACGCCGTCTGGACATAGGTCAAAAAATTAGGCGAATCCGACATGGCCCTCCCATCAACTATGGTGCATTGGAGTCAGGTTACTTTGCACCAAAAAGGCGCCCGGGCCGTGTGGACCCGGACGCCTTCATTGTAGCTTTTCGCTCTAGCGAGCTTGATTTAGCAGGAGAAGTCGACGCTGTCGATGATGTCCTTGAGGGCCTTGGCGGAGACGGTGAGCTCATGCTGCTCGTCGTCGTTCAGCGGCACGGGGACGCGGCAGACGACGCCGTCGCGGCCAACGACCGTCGGCATGGAGATGGCCAGATCGGACAGGCCATACTCGCCCACCATGAGCGAGGAAACGGGCAGAACGGTCTGCTCATCACGCATAACAGCGGTGCAGATGCGCTTGACGGCCATGGCGACACCATAGTAGGTGGCGTGCTTCTTCTCGATGATGGTGTAGGCGGAGTTCTTGACGTCCTCGGCGATACGTTTCTCGGCGGCTTCATGCTCCAGGTGGCCGTGAAGCTCGCAGAAGGTGTTCAGCGGCACGCCGGCAACCTGAGCGCTGGACCAAGCGACAAACTCGGAGTCGCCGTGCTCACCCATGACGTAGGCCTGAACGTCGCGCGGGTCAACCTCGACGTGAGCGCCAAGCATCTGCTGCAGACGGCCGGTGTCGAGCACGGTGCCGGAGCCGATGACATGGCCCTCGGGCAAGCCGGACATCTTGATGGCGGCATAGGTCAGGACATCGACCGGGTTGGAGACGATGAGCAGAATGCCGTCAAAGCCAGACTTCTTAATCTCGGGGATAATGGACTTAAAGATATTGACGTTCTTGTTGACCAGGTCCAGGCGGGTCTCACCGGGCTTCTGGGCAGCGCCAGCGGTGACGACGATCATGGCGGCGTCGGCGACATCGGAATAATCGCCGGCATAGATCTTCATCGGCTCGGCAAACGTCATGCCGTGCGCGATATCCAGGGCCTCACCCTCGGCGCGGTTCTTGTCCACGTCGATGAGGACCATCTCGGAGAACAGACCGCTCTGCATCAGCGCGAACGCCGAAGACGAACCGACGAAACCGCAGCCGACGATAGCGACCTTCTTCTCGTTAACCATTAGAAACTCCCATCTCTCTCCACAAACAAGCCGCCCGGGAACGACCCGAGCGGCTTGCCGTAATCCCAATACATCCAATCGGGACTTTGATTATGCTCCTATTCGCAGCCAAAAATCGACCGTTTACCGAAATTGTTTGCAGGATTCGTAAAATAACTGCACGAAATCGGTTTCGAGCTATTGACGAGCCGAAATAGCTTTCTAATACAGGCCCGCCTCGCGAATGGCCTCGACAGCCAAAGCGATCTGGTCGGGCGGCAGGACCAGCGCCATGCGCACGTGCCCCTCGCCCGAAGGACCAAAGCTCGCACCCGGCGTCACCACAACGCCGGCCTTCTCCATGAGCTCCTCGCAAAACGCCATGGAATCGGTGCGACCACCGGGAAGCTTGGCCCACACAAACATAGAGCCATGCGCGTTGGGGCGCTCCCAGCCCAAGTCCTCAAGACCGTCGCACAGGGCGTCGCGGCGCTCCTGGTACTTCAGACGCTGCGCCTCGACCTCATCGCGCGGACCGTTTAGGCAGGCGATGGCGGCCTTCTGGATCGGGAAGAACATGCCAAAGTCGATTTGGCTGCGCAGCTTGGCAAAGGCAGAGACCACGTCCTCGCGGCCGACCAAAAAGCCGATACGCGCACCGGTGACGTTAAACGACTTGGAGAGCGAGAAGAACTCAACGCCCACCTCGAGCGCACCGGGATACTGCAAAAAGCTTCCGCCCGGCTCGCCGTCGAACACGATGTCGGAGTACGCGTTGTCGTGAACGATGAGCAGGTCGTGCTCGCGGGCGAAAGCGATGATCTCCTCGTAGATCTCGGGCGTACCCACCGAGCCCACCGGGTTGGCGGGCAGCGACACGATCATATACTTGGCGCGATCGGCAACCTCGGGATCGATGCCCGCCACATAGGGCAGGTAATTGTGCTCGGCAACCAACGGATAGTACTCGAGTTTGGCATCGGCGATTTTGGCGCCCGCCTCGAAGACCGGGTAGCACGGATCGGGAACCAGAATGGTGTCACCCGGGTCGAGCAGGGCCAGGCCCAAATGACCCACGCCCTCCTGTGTGCCGTTGCACGACTGCACCATGGACGGCGTAATGCCCGAAACGCCAAAGCGGCGCTCATAGTAATCGCACACGGCCTGCTTGAGTTCGGGCAGGTCGCGCAGGGCGTACTTCCACATCTCTGGATCCTGGGCGGCTTGTGTGAGCGCATCGACCACGTGGCCGTACGGCTTAAAGTCGGGCGTGCCCACGCTCATGTTGTAAATGGTCTTGCCCTGAGCCTTCAGCGCGAGAAGCTTGTTGTTGAGCGAGGCGAAGACCTCCGCGCCAAAGCGATCGAGACGCTGCGATGCCTGCATGGTGCCACCTTTCGATATAAAAAACGCGGCGCTCCGACAAGAGCGCCGCGCGATACGGGCCATCAGATTGCAAAAGTGTAACGCTTGCAAACCCCGTATTGGTTCAATTTAGCCAACCTTAGTCAATTGCATTGAGCGCGTCGATCTGCGCAAGCCACAAACGCGAGCTGGCGTCACTCGGCATACGCCAATCGCCGCGCGGGCTGAGCGTCACCGAGCCCACCTTGGGACCATCGGGCAGGCAGCTGCGCTTAAACTGCTGGGCAAAGAAGCGACGATAGAACGTACGCAACCACGTGTGGACTGTCTTGGCGTCGTAGACGCCCTCGAAGCTCTTGAGCGCCATGCGGTAGATCTTGCCCGGCTCAAAGCCAAAGCGCAGCAGGTAGTAGAGGAAGTAGTCGTGCAGCTCGTACGGGCCCACCAAATCCTCGGTCTTCTGCGCAATCTCGCCGTCGCCCGTGGGCGGCAGAAGCTCGGGGGACACCGGCGTATCGAGGATATCGAGCAAGACCTCGGCAATACGCCCGCCAAAGACATCGGCGGCATAGCGCACCAAGTGACGCACGAGCGTCTTGGGCACGCTCGCGTTGACGGCGTACATGCTCATGTGGTCGCCGTTATAGGTAGCCCAGCCGAGCGCCAGCTCCGACAGGTCGCCCGTGCCAATGACAAAACCGCCAGCCTGGTTGGCCAGATCCATCAGAATCTGCGTACGCTCGCGCGCCTGGCTGTTCTCGTAGGTCACGTCCTGCACGGCCGGATCATGCTCAATGTCCTTGAAGTGCTGCTCCACAGCCGCGTGGATCGAAACCTCGCGGAAGCTCACACCCAGGTCGCGAGCGAGCGACTCGGCATTCGACTTGGTGCGATGCGTCGTGCCGAAGCCGGGCATGGACACGGCTGTGATACCAGTGCGCGGCAGCCCCAGTGCATCGAAGGCACGCACGGTCACAAGCAGCGCTAGCGTGGAGTCCAAGCCGCCCGAAAGGCCGATAACCGCAACCTTGGTACCCGTGTGGGCAAGGCGGGTCTTGAGGCCCGCAGTCTGCAGATCGAGGATCGTCTCGCAGCGCTCGGCCAAGTCGCCGTGGTCGGCCGGCACAAAGGGCGCGCGCGGGAAAACGCGGTCGATATCGCAGGCATCGCGCAGGACAGGTTCTTCGGCCAGCACGCCCTCAAACGAAAACTCAACGGTCGTGGCCTCCGGCGCATCGTCCGCGCGCGTCCACGTCGTCGAGCGACGGCGCTCGGCAACCAGACGGTCAAGATCGACATCGGCGACGGCCATATCGCAGGTAAGCAGTTTGGTCGCGGCGAGCTTCGAGCCGTTTTCGTAGACGAGGTTCTCGCCCGCAAAGACCATATCGGTCGTGGACTCGCCCTCGCTCGCGTCTGCATAGGCATAGGCACAGTACAGGCGTGCGCTCTGATTGGAGATAAGGCTGCGGCGATAGTCTGCCTTACCGATGATTTCGTCCGAAGCCGACGGGTTGAGAATCACCGTCGCACCGGCAAGCGCCATCTCGGTCGAAGGCGGCGCCGGCACCCACAGGTCCTCACAGACCTCAACGCCCAGCACCATATCCTCGGCACCCTCATCACAGCAACGGTAGATAAGCCCCGAACCCAGCGGAACCGGACCCTGACCGGCAAATTCAACCCACACGGGATCCGCAGGCGCCGGAACAAACCAGCGACGCTCATAGAACTCGCCATAGTTGGGCAGATACTTCTTGGCCGTGAGGCCCAAAAGCTCGCCCGCACAGCACACGGCCGCGCAGTTGTAGATATTTTCAGCCACCGCAACGGGCAAGCCAACGGTAAAGACGATCGGCAGCTCACGGGTTTCATCGAGTATGTGCACCAGCGCTGCTTCGCAGGCATGCAGCAGCGTGCGGTTATGGAACAAGTCGGCCGCGGTATAGCCGGTCAGGTTAAGCTCGGGCAGCACCAGCGCGCGAACGCCGCGCTCGGTAGCCTCGCGAACAGCCGCCAGCGCAACCTCGGCATTGCCCTCGACATCGGCCACGCGAATCCGCGGCGAGGCCGCCGCCACACGCAAAAAGCCATCGCTCTTATTAGCCGAAACGCAGCATTGCCTTGTTGATCTGGACACTGGAGGCCCCTTCTACCCTGAGATTCAGTCTAACGGACGTTCACATATCTCTAACTAGCCAAAGCAACCTCCCAGTTTACTGAGAGGCCAACCTGTGCTAAGAGCATGTAGTTCAAAAATATCTTTAGTTAAAAAAGGAGAATCGATAATCGACTTCTCCTTTAAGCGAGGCGAGTAAATTCCGAAACTAATGGCAGAATTTATCCGTGTAGTCCTCAAAGTCGAACACTTCTACCACGACGCCCTCTTCCTGAAACTCTTTCAGTTGCTCCAAGAGATCTTTGTTAATAACGTCCATGCAGAAACCTCCTCTATTTAATCAATTGTAGTATATCTGCTTTCATGCAATTATCACCCAACTTGTTTAATTGCTCCTCGCTTGCCGATAGTCCCTCTTTTTTCAAAATGTCGCGCACCTCGTTCTTAGTAATCGGCTTTTCAAACAACGAAAGCAAAGCGAACGAAAAATCATTAACCGCACACATTCTATGGGTGGCACAACTCAGCAGTACTCTTAACCCCCTCTTTTGAGCGTCCGACTTCTTTCACAAACGAACTTTTAACCAATTGAAAACCATTATCGTGCATTACATAATCGGCATCGATATTTGTATTCAGCAATCCATAATGCAACAGTTCTTCTATCGCCCTTGTCAGCTCGAGGTCGCCCTGATCAAGGATAAGAGAAATGCTACAATCGGCCTCCAATAAACGGGCCAACTTAAGGTATACCAACTGGGAAACAGCATAGACATGATGGTATTCAGAATTATAGAAGTAGGCAAATGGCTCAACGAGCACGACAGAGGTCTTGGAATCCAGCCAGATTCGATCAGCTGGATTTAGACTAGTTAGCCGTCGCTTTACTTTGGTCAAATGTCCCTTATACCTGACAGCGTGAATAGAATCTAGGATCCAGGTCACCTCTGAAATATGAAGCCGCTGGGGCAAGTCAATTGTGTCGCTACCGTTTATGACCTCTTGCATATAAAAATCAATATGATGCTCATCAGATAAGGATTTTGCTTCATTTAAAGTTAAACCAGTGCCTGAAACATAATCCACTTCGAGGCGCAAATCCTCATATTGGGACTTCGGCATTACAGAGACACCATACTTATCGGGATGATTCCAAACATCCGACCCCATAACGAGACCAAAATTCGTAAATCCTCTCGTGGAATATGGAACACCACATACCTGTTTTGAATAATTCAAAACATTCTCTGTATAAGCTAAGGTGTTCAGAGCCTCTTCTTTAGTTTCGGTCGGGAAGCCAATCATAAAGAATAGATGAACAGGAATACCCGCATTGAGACAATCATGGATATTGCGATCAATCCAATCAACTCTCGTGTTCTTCTTCATTAGATCAAGAACTCTTTGGTTGTATGACTCGAGGCCAAACTGAATCTGCCTACATCCACTTTGGTATATCTTGTTGAAAACGTCTGTACTTAGGGTTGGAGAGAACCTCGTTTCTCCATGCCAGAAAAACGTTTTTCCCGATGCGTTTATTTCATCCGCGAGTTGCTCCATTCTTTTGCCTTCGAATGTTTCATCCACAAAAGAGAAAACTCTCGTGCCGTATTTTTCATTTAACCGACACATTATTTCAAATACTCTCGATATAGGCATCTTTCGGTAACAACCACCGGTAGCACCGGGAATGGTGCAGAAGGCGCAATGATTAAAACACTGCCTAGAGGAATAAACCGGCAATATTAACTCAGGCATGAAGTATTTAGAAAGGGCGAAGCCATCGAAATCGGGAACTGTATCGTTGATAAATGTTTGCTCAATCCGATGGTTTTTATATATCTTTCCACCTTTAGCATGGCAAAGGTTTGGAACACAGTCGAGATTGTCATCACCGGAGTCAAGAGCCTCAAGAAGACGTGCAAGCGGCTCTTCGCCGTCATACATCATTATCGAATCAATGTATTCAAAAAAGGGATGCCATTCTTTCATGCAGTCATCTGCTAAACGAGTAATGTAATTGCCGCCCAATGAGACGTGTTTAACAGATGGACATTCTTCTTTAATCAGTTTCGCTAACGTAACTGCAGAAATCAATTGGAAACAGCCGCTCACCGAAATCCCAATAAACTCAATTTTTTCCCTCTGAATACGCTTAAGAAAGGCAGTTTCATAGAAGGAAATAAACGGATTATGCAAGGTATCCGCAAGCGATTTCATTATTTCTGGTGTCGAATAATAATCATAGGGCAGATCTATGGAGTTGAACGTGTATTTAACTCCATACGAGACGTGATTTATGATATAGAGTGCATTTCTAAAAATGTTTTCAGCATATTGTCTTTCTTTTAGATTAAAGTATCTCTTCGATCTGAAAATATCTTTTGCCTCGTCAACATTAAGTGCTGACTTTTGTATCAACTCGATTGTTAATTGAACATTCGAACTAAACGAATCCTTTGATTCCCGATACCTTTTACAGCACTCTTCGACATGTCTAAAAGATAGGAGGTCATCGTAAAATTCCACGTTTAAGTCAACAATGTCAACTTTATATTGTTCAACCTCTTGAAGATATGACTTCAAAACAGGCAAGGCAAGATACGGCCCCACTGGACTCCATCCTGGGGGAAATACTAAAAGCGTTTTAGGCATATCAACGTCACATCTTTCGCAAATAATTCAATTGAAACGCAGCTACCATCATAATTGAAAATACACCAAGTCCTGTAACGAGAATTGAGAACATCGCGGTGCTCGTGAACAGCGAAACAAGGAGTGTTGAAATAACAACAGCAACCGATTGCAAAGACTCCCTAATTGAAAACAGGCTTATCGATTCAGATTCGTCTCTCGCCAAATCCTGCAGCGATGTTATGAGAAGCACATCTTGAATGGCGTTTCCGGCACCGACGATAAAAAGGAAAATAAACGATATCCCAGACGCATAACGATAGCCAAACGCCAGATACGCACCGAGCGCAAGATACGTCACAAAACAATATGATTTAACGCAATCGGAACCACTAATTAAACGACCATATATTGTATTTCCGAACAACAGTCCGATTGTAAGACTACTCTGAAGGAATCCATATTGTATCGATGACGAGTCAAATTGCAATTGCGCTATAGCTGGCAAAAGAGAATTCAGAGAGCCGAATGCCACGCCACTAGAAATATCGATTAATAGGAAACCAATTGCCAAGTGCTTCGCGCTAAGATCACTAAATGCAGTCCTGTTTTTTCATTTTTGCTTATCCCCTCTTTATCATTAACCTCGATAACCGACGGAACATCTCGCAGCAACCAGAACGACGCGGCAAAAGAAAGCGCGTCTAATGCAAGAACAGCCTCCGCCCCAAATTGAGCGACAACAAAACCGCCGGCAACTGGCCCCAGAACCATCATCAAATTCTGCAGAAACCCAAACGAATTATTAATTACGTCGCGATTGATACTATTCGTATTGGCTCTTAACAACGAGTAAAAGCAGGGCATTTCAACCGTTCGGCAAAGCGATACCGCGCACGTAATAGCAAACATACTCCATTTACTATCAACAAAAATATAGCAAACGAATAATCCCGCGCGAATTAAGTCTGCCAATCTCATGGCCTGCAGTGTCCCGATACCCATCTTCTGAGGCAGCTGCGCGAGCGAAACTGAAAACAGAGAGGGGGCAAATCTGCAGCAGACCATCAAAGCAGTTGCAGAAACATCGTGAGTTACCTCGTAAATCAGCATTGGCAAAGCAATATTCGCACACCAATTGCCTATTTCGCTTATCCCTCTAGCAATATATAGGACCCGAACCGGATGGCTAGCTCTCAATACCGTGAACATCACGATTAACCTCGTATTTCAGGCCTCGTTCATCCCTTAATAGGAATCCATAATCAACCAAGTACCGCCTCAACACGGCATAATCAGGATAGAGCTGTGACAGCACACGATTAACCTGAAGCTCCGTATAACTTGTATTTAATTCAAAGAAAGAGACGGCCCATAGCAGCATGATTCTTTTATAGCTTTCCTTTTTTGGAATTGAAACCAGCTCGCCATTCTTGAGAAATCGTTTTTTAAAGTCTATTAGCTCATCCATTCACATCCTCCATTTCATACGCATCTAATACTAAAAATGCATACGCTTTAGGTCATCGCATTCGGCTTCTTTATTCGAACTAAACTCGAACTAATCTAAATGATTTGCTCAAACACTCTTCGAAAGCTCGTTTTTCACTCTGAGTAAAATGCCCTTCCCAGTCAGTCCACGAACAGGAAGGCAACTCACAGCGAGCGGAGTCGAAGCCCTCTGCCGTCGGTCGTTCAAAATGCACGACAACCTTTTCGATATCCTCATCTGCAATCAGGTCAGAATGAACGACCTCGGTACCGTCTTCGAATGTCATATACGGGTACATCACGTAAACCACCTCGCAATCGTAAATCCAGTTTAGCATCAAGCTATTGCACCAAAGACAGCAAGCCCCCCCTTGATGAGTTGATGGTATCTGTTAAATGTCACGTACGATTCACATCTGGTGGGTACCCTGATGGCTACACGAAACGAAGCAGATTTACACCGGGAGGACCCCGTATGACAACCAAGTACACCGACGCGCCGCGCACGCGCGTCATGACGCCGGCATCGCTCAACAACGGCGTGCACGAGAACCATTCCATCGGACAGACCATGGCCATCGCGCCCAAAAAGGGCCTGTTTGACGACATTTCCATTCCCCAAATCATCGCCGGCGCCGCAGCTGCCGCCACGAGCGTCGCGCTTGCCTCCAAGATCGGTATCGCCGGATCGGTGATCGGTGCCGCCGTGAGCTCGGTCATCACCGTTGTGTCCTCGCAGGTCTACCGCCACTTTATCTCTGCCAGCGCCGAAGCCCTCAAAGGTACGCACGCCACCGTCGACTACCCCGCCGGCGCCTATGAACCCGTTGAATTAAATGCCGAGGAGCACTTAGGCGGCGCCGCGACTACCCAGGAGATGCGCCAGATTGCAGGGCGCGCGACCACGGCGCGCGTCGCCCCCGACAGCCTGCGCGCCAAGGCGGCGGCAGAGCGCAGCCAGACGCAAAAGAAGGTCATCATCTTCTCGATCGCCATCGCCATCGTCGCGGTTATCGCCTGCACCGCTGCCATCCTTATCACCACCGCCGGTGAGGGTCTGGGCGAGCGTCCCGAGCCGATTCTGTCGTCACGCACGACCGAGCACGACGCGGACAGCACTGGTCAATCGCAAAGCCAGCAGGACGACTCGCAGGGCACCTCCGCATCCACCGACTCGTCCTCGAACACCCCCGATCAGTCGCAGGGCGCCGATTCTTCTGTGAACAACAACGGTACGCAATCCGGCACAACCGACTCAAGCCAAACGACTGACGGCTCTCAACCGAGCACGGGCGACCAGACGAGCGACACCACGTCGGGAACGGGCTCAGCAGACAGCAGCAACACCAGCAACTCGAACAGCTCGAGTGGAACCGCGTCCGGCACGGCATCTGACAGCTCGAGCCAAGGCACGGCATCGGGCAACTAAGCACGTTTGCCCCTCATAGATAATCGACCTGTATAACGGGCGCGAACCGGCAACGGTCGCGCCCGTTTGCCTTGGGCGCCGAGGTAGCAAGCCCCGCGCGATGGTAAGATGCTTTGGTGTGTAAAGAGGAGATTTGCCATGAGCAAGACAATAGTTAAGCCCACGCTATCGCTGGGCAACCACATCTATCTGTATCGTCTGCTGCGTGATGCGATTGGGTGCGGCAAGCAAACGTTTATGACGCAGGTCGAGGAGGCGCTCGCTGCTGGTGACATGGCCGCTTATGACCTGGGCTTCGAGTCCACGCGCGAGCTGCTCGAGGAGCTCGACGACTGCATAAGGCTGACCGTCTTTAAGGGCGGTCGCCTGTATGCCACGCTCATCGCCAACGAGGCCTGGGATGCCGCCCTTGCCAAGGGCGAGGACAAGCCCAAGGCTGCCAAGGGTGCCAAGCAGTCCTACAAAAAGAAAAAGCGCGGCGAGAAGGACCTCAAGGCCGTGCGCCCCAAGCACGTTAAGCGCGCCGAGCCCGAGCCCGTGGCCGAAGTCGCTCCGGAGCCCGAGCCCGAGGCAGAGATCGAAGTCGCTATTGAGGTAACGGCAGAAGCCGACACCGAAATCACCGCCACGACCGATCCCGAAGTCATATCCGAGCAGGAAGCCACTGCGGAGCTCAACGAAGCTCCCAAGTCGACAACCGAAGAAGCCGCTGACCAGCCCGAAACGCCTGCGTTCCAAAACAGCGATGTCTTTGGCGACGAGACCGAGGACGATCAGCCCGACGAGCCCGACGATCAAGGCGCTACCGAGTCGGCGCCGGAGCCCGAGACGCCGCAGCCCGCCATCTCGCTCACGGTCGTCTATGACCCCGAGAACGCAAACGCCGGCATCACCACCATGGCATCCACGCCCATCGAGGCAAAGTCGAGCGTCGAGAACGAGAACGCGACGCAGGTTGAGGTTGAAACCGCAGTTGCAGACGCGCCCGTCACCGTGAAGCCCGCAGATTCCACAACCAAGCCGAAGACGACGCCGGAGCCCGCAGATTCCACGATCAAGCCGGAAGCGACGCCGGAGCCCGCACCCGTCATCGAATCCGTGCCCGCCGCTGTTTGCGAACAAATTCCCGCACCGGCACCGTCTCCGGCCCCCGCTGCAGCACCGGCCCCCGCACCCGCAGCACCGACCATCCCCAAGGACTTCCCCATCGATTTCGCAACCGAGGTCTTCTGCCCCGGCCCGCTTCTGCACGAGCTATCGACCTATCTCCCCTACGGCGCCGACACGCTCGGTATCGTCGGCGAGTACTACTGGATCGCCCGCGAGCGCGGTACCATCGAGGCCGCGCGAAACCGCGCAAGCTTCCCCCTGCACTACACGCAGGCCGGCGAGCGCCACGAAGTCACCGTGCGCATCCGCCGCAACACCACCGGCGGCCTCGGAGCCACCTGGGTCATCGACAAGGTCGAAGCCCCGGTCGAGTAAAAAAGGCCTTTTAGTTGTCATCGGTGCATATAGACACCAGAGAAGCAAGCTCATCCTCAAGTTGCGGAGCAAAGTATCTAAAAGAAACCTGCGCTCCAGTCGGTATCGACTCAATCATATTCGCAGCATTATCTGAGACTCGGTACGGTGCAGTTTCACCTGTCTTTAAATCCTCTATTGAGCAGACAGCGTCTTCAGCATCAACCGACCTAAGCACGCCTTTTCCTTGTAACATCACATCGGCATGCCCGCCAGCTATTTCTAATGAACCTGAGTCTGTCGCAGTCACTTCTCCGGAACCTCCGCGCGATATCTCTTCCTTTGTTGAACAGCCCACCAATGAAGCCATCAGCACCAAAGACAGGGCTAGACGAATCGCCCTACTTCGAAAAAGTCGTTCCATAAGTCCACGCATAATAGCTCTGATCATACTTCAGGAAGGATAAAGATGAATTCCAGCCGTCCGCTATGCCAATCATCTGCCTTGTCTCTCCAGTTTTCTTACCAGTAAGTGTGGCGTAAGCCTCCGCTGTTACAGAATGGGCTGATCCGTTGTACAAACTCGCATGTAAAACATTCGGTCTATTAGAGTTAATCTCATTTTGAATGCTCGCGATAGCCGGAGAGGAGACAGTGCGGGCGATAAGAGTACTTCCTCTGCTTGCGCAGTAATTTGTAAACCCCGTTGCACAGGTTGATATCGGCGTTCCACCCAAAACAACGCCGGGAACAGTCTGTTCTTCATCGGAAAGAGCATGGGTATTGGTGTAACTCCATATCTGCATATATTGCGAAGGGTCGCTATATAAATTGGCAATGCCATACAGTTCCGCAACGTTCGAAAAAGCTGTCACCATACAAGCATAGTGGGCGGTAAGCCTCTTAATCTCGCTTTCATCATATGACATAAACTGAGAAATGGAACGAAATCCAGATACTGTGTAATCCTGCATTTGAGTTGCGTAAATTACAACATCGTTCCAGCTTGAAGGTTTATTCGATAAAACGACAGGCCGTCCTTCTATGGAAACAGCCGGGATTGTTCTTCCGCAATTTGTTGTTATTGAACCGTCCAAAGATTGCACGCCGAATTCGAATGGATTGATCATTACGACTGGGTTATTGAAAGAATAAGACTCGACACCAAGATCTCCTCCCCGATCCATAGGGCTGACTAAGCCGTCTCCAAAACGATATCCCGTAAGTATTTCATCATCTGAAGCATCTAAAACCAAATAGCCCGCGGCTCTATTGGATGTCACAACCGGAACAATGTAACCAAGCGGGGACCCATCAACATCTACAAAAGGAATAGGGTCAGAAGGCGTATACGAATAGCCGAGGAGTCCCTTTATATATTTATCGGCAAGCTCTTGCGCAATTTCAGAAGTAAATTGTATCTGCTCACCATCAATATTGCCCGTCGAAGCAAAAACCTCTTTCGGACGTGCGGCTAAGGCGACAATTGAAGACGCGACAAGTTGCAGAAAACGACGACGCGAAAGCATATGTTCTTCTTTCTAGAGAAGCGACTTATAAGGTACTCCTATTCTATAATCTTTTTTGTAACGTTACAGCACTGGTTATATTTCAATTCGATTTGCTTATGTCCTTGCAACCCAATGCGTCTTTACGTTTTAAACGGAATTAGAAAATCGCTCATAGCAAAAACGGGCTTTAATCCCAAAGAGATAACTTTGATTATGAATCAAACCAGCAGCCAGGGCATAGCTGCAGTGCAATTGCTACAAGAAAGGCCGCCCTTGGTGGCGGCCTTTCTACTTGCTACTAGTCGCGCGTCAGCTTACGGTGAATACGATGCGGCTGGGCCGCGTCCTCGCCCAGGCGCTCGATGCGGTTGGCCTGATAGGCCTCGAAATTACCCTCGAACCAATACCAGTTGCCCGGATTCTCGTCGGTGCCCTCCCACGCCAGAATGTGCGTGGCGACGCGGTCCAGGAACATACGGTCGTGGCTAATGACCACCGAGCAGCCCGGGAACTCGAGCAGCGCCGCCTCGAGCGAGGACAGCGTCTCGACGTCGAGGTCGTTCGTGGGCTCGTCGAGGAGCAGCAGGTTGCCGCCCTGCTTGAGCGTGAGTGCCAGGTTCAGACGGTTGCGCTCGCCACCGGAGAGTACGCCAGCGCGCTTCTGCTGGTCCTGGCCCTTAAAGCCAAAGCTCGCCACATAGGCGCGGCTCGGGACCTCGGTCTCGCCGACCATCATGTGGTCCAGGCCGTCCGAGACGACCTCCCACAGGTTCTTGTCGGGGTCGATGCCGGAGCGGTTCTGATCAACGTAGCTAATCTTGACGGTCTCGCCCACCTCGAGCTCGCCCGAAGTCAGCGGCTCCAGACCCACAATCGTCTTGAACAGCGTGGTCTTACCGACACCGTTGGGGCCGATCACGCCCACGATGCCGTTGCGCGGCAGGGTGAACGAAAGGTCATCGATGAGCACGCGACCGTCGAACTCCTTGTGCAGGTGATGGGCCTCGAGCACCTTGTTGCCCAGACGCGGGCCCACAGGGATGCGGATATCGGTCCAGTCGAGCTTCTGGCTTGCGCGGGCCTCGGCCTCCATCTCCTCGTAGCGAGCCAGACGAGCCTTGTTCTTGGCCTGGCGAGCCTTGGGTGAACTGCGTACCCACTCGAGCTCGGCCTCCATGCGCTTGGCGAGCTTGGCGTCACGGTTGCCCTGCGCCTCGATACGCGCGGCCTTGGTCTCCAGATACGTGGAGTAGTTGCCCTTGTAGGGATAAAGGTGACCGCGGTCGACCTCGCAGATCCACTCGGCAACGTTATCCAGGAAGTAGCGATCGTGTGTGACGGCAAGCACCGCGCCCTGATAGTTATGCAGGAAGTGCTCGAGCCACAGGATCGACTCGGCGTCCAGGTGGTTCGTGGGCTCGTCGAGCAGCAGCAGGTCGGGAGCCTCGAGCAGCAGCTTGCACAGGGCAACACGACGGCGCTCGCCGCCGGAAAGCACGTTGACCGGCATGTCGGAATCGGGCAGCTGCAGGGCGTCCATGGCCTGGCCGAGCTTGGAATCGATATCCCAGCCGTCGGCGGCATCGATCTCGTCCTGGAGCTTGCCCATCTCGGCCATGAGGGCGTCCATGTCGCAGTCCGGGTCGCACATCTCCTCGCCGATCTTGTTGAAGCGATCGACCTTGGCGATCATGTCGCCAAACGCCATGCGCACGTTCTCGATGACGGTCTTGTCATCGTCGAGCGGCGGCTCCTGCTGCAGGATGCCCACGGTGTAGCCGGGGGTGAGCCTGGCATCGCCGTTGGAGACCTCCTCGATACCGGCCATGATCTTGAGCAGGGTCGACTTGCCCATACCGTTGGGGCCCACGACGCCGATCTTGGCACCGGGGTAGAAGCTCAGGGTCACGTCGTCAAGGATTACCTTGTCGCCATGGGCCTTGCGAGCCTGATGCATCTGGTAGATAAACTCCGCCATATGTCTGTTCTATCCTTTCTACCTGCTGTTTCCCTATTCTTGATTCGCTTTAGTGGAAACGAAATGAGGAAACCAGCTCTGAAACTTAACGAAAAAGGGGCATGGTTGCCCACGCCCCTAATACTACCTGGGAAAAGTCCCCCGGAACATACTATGAACTGCGTACGCTAGTTTTCCGCAACCTTAACGAGCGGCTCGCTGCGATTTGCGCCACAACAGATACGAGTAGACGTAGACGGCTCCAACCGAACCAAACGCCAGAACCGCAATCACCGCGGCGACGACTTCACTCGAAAGCACGCTGCCTGCCACGCCCATCACAATCAGGCCAATACCCAGCACCATAAAGCAGGCGCCGCCAAAACGCTGCGTACGGCGCCAGTTCTCGGGATCGGCAAGCGCCCAAGGTGTCTTGATACCGAGCGTATAGTTCTGCTTCACACGCGGCAAGTAGTTGCCTACGCCGATGAACAGCAAACCGATAGCACCGGAAATCAGCACGTTGACCGAACCGACCGCCGGCACCACGCCCCAGACCGTAAGCTCTCCCAGCCAGCTTACGGCACACATGAACAAGGTAAAGGCGATTACGAAGCCCTGATAGAACTTGCCCGAGGTTCGATATGCCTCACCTTTGGGATCGATGTGCGGCACCACGCGGAACATTGCAAGAAGTGCCAGAGGCAGCACGCCGAGCGCGGAGGCCATCCAGCTAGGGCCCCAACCGTCGACGGCGCCGTTCGCTCCCCAGTGCGTGGGAATCTGCGCAGGCAAGCTCGGCATCACTATGAGGTGCACTACGACATTGGCGACGCACAGAGCGATCAGCGCAATCCACACACGCCGCGATACCCCCGTGGCGTGAATGCCCTTGTTTTCGTTATTCATCCTTATCACCTTCCGTGTTTGTAAAGCCCATAAACCAACCGATCAAGTCCTGCATGACGGTGGTGTTTAAGCTGTATACGATGTTTTGGCCATGGCGCTCGTCGGTCACCAACCCGGCGTTTTTGAGCGTCGCCAAGTGATGGCTCAATGACGGCTTGCTGATGTCAAAATGCTCGGCAAGCTCCCCGGCCGTGCAATTGCCCTCGCGCAGCAGTTCCAAAATGTGACGCCGTGTAGGATCGGCCAGCGCCTTAAAACCCTCTCCCGGCATAAGACCTCCTCTCATCATCTCTCATGACGCGCACACTATACTCGATATTTAGATGTTTGTCTAATTATCTAATCGCAATGCTTCAAACCACATCAAAGTAAACGCCATCGCAACCTATGGCGATTACCTATAATGACGATAGCTAAAACACGATTCGCTTCCCCATCGGAGGATGTCTATGACCGAAACCGCTGCCGCTCTCGTCGAGACACGCGACACCAAGCTCGAGATCATCATGGGCCGCGAGGCACTCGATAAGCTCGCCGATGCTACGGTGCTGATGCTCGGCTGCGGAGGTGTGGGGTCCAATTGCTGCGAGGCGCTCGCCCGCGGCGGCATTGGTCATTTCGTCATTCTGGACAAGGACATCGTCGCGCCCAGCAATATCAATCGCCAGGCTATCGCCTTTCACAGCACCATCGGCAAGCGCAAGGTCGATGTTATGGAAGCCATGATCCACGACATTAATCCCGCCGCCACCGTTATCAAACGCACCGAATACCTGCTGAGCGACAACATCGACGAGTTCTTCGCGAGCGTTTTGGAGCAGACGGACGGCAAGCTCGACTACGTCGTCGACGCCATCGACACCATCTCGGCCAAGCTCACCATTGCCAAATATGCTCAGGACCACGACATTCGTTTGGTTAGCTCCATGGGCGGGGCCAACAAGCTCCATCCCGAGTGCCTCCGCTTTGCCGACATCTTCGATACGGTACGTGACCCCATGAGCCGCATTATGCGCAAAGAATGCAAGAAGCGCGGCATCAAGAGCCTGCACGTACTGTTTAGCTGCGAGGAATCGGTTAAGACACAGCCCCGCGACCCTTCCAACATCCACGAGCGCACCGAGCTGGGAACCGCCAGCTTTATGCCGCCCATCATGGGCCAGATGATCGCCGGCGAGGTTATCCGTCAGATCAGCGGGCGCGGCACCGAGCGCGTACGCGCCGACGGCCAACGCCTGGACTAGCAGGATGTCCTGCGATGGAACCGCAATTCTTTGACACGCATTGTCATCTTGATTTGATGCTCGGCCCCGATGCTGCAGCCAGTGAGTCGGCGGCGTTGGGTCTGGGGCTCTTTGACTGCGGGGTCGACCCACGCGACTTTTCGGCCGCAAACGAGCGCGCCCGTCGCCTACCAGGCATCATCGCTGGCGTTGGGCTCCACCCCTGGTGGCTCGCCGACGGCCGCTGCGGTCCTGCCGAAGTCGATCTGCTTTGCGAAGTTGCTGCCCAAGAGTGCTACATCGGCGAGGTGGGACTCGACTTTTCCGCACGCTTTGCCGGAAGTGAGCCGCTACAAATACAGGCATTTGACCGGCTCTGCGATACGCTCGTGCAGCATCCTCTTACCGGGCGCGTGATATCAATTCACGCCGTTCGTTCGGCAGGAGCCGTACTGGACGTCCTCGAATCGCATGGACTACTCATCCCAAACCCCGACTCCCCCGCTATCATCTTCCACTGGTTTAGCGGCACTTCGAACGAACTCGCCCGCGCGCGAAACGCAAACTGCTATTTTTCCGTGAACGAGCGTATGCTCGCCACCAAGCGCGGTCGCGAATATGCCCGGCAGATTCCACTCGACCGTCTACTGCTCGAGACCGATGCGCCAGCCGAACCAAACACAGAAACAAGCGCGCAGTCGCTCATCAGATCGCTCGCAAGGACCTCGATGCGCATCGTCTCACTCAAAAACTGTGACGCAAAGCGCATCGAGTCGGCAGTTTTAGCAAATGCGCACTCTGTTTTTGACCTTCGCTAACCCCTGTGGGCAAAAATGCCAAGGGGCATGCAAATCGCACAACGCAGTCCCTATTTTGGAAGACAGTACAATTCGGCAGCATTACACCAATTCGTGCATGAGATCACGGTTGCGTGAATACAATTCGTCAAAGATATGACGACGCGACGCATATAACTCGTGGGCAGTCATATCAGGCACGATTGTTTGCGCAACGCCAAGGACTTGGGCGAGCTCATCCCATGATGCATAGGCGCCACCTGCGAGAGCTGCCATGATGGCATCACCGAAGCATGCGCCCACCGTAACCTTGGCAACCGAGACCTCGCGCCCACATACGTCGGCGATAGCCTGCATCCAAACTGGATTCTTGGTTCCACCTCCGACAAGCATAATGCGCCCAATTGGCAGTCCATGTTCTCGCTCGATAATGTCGACATGGGATGCAACGGTATACGCGACGCCTTCCAAGGCGGCACGAACCATATGGGCTCGCGTATGCCTTCCGGTCAGGCCAAAGAAGACGCCACGCGCCTCGGGATCGTTGAGCGGAGTGCGCTCCCCCGCAAAGTACGGCAGACACAGGAGCCCATCGGCACCCGGCGCCACACCGGCGGCATCATGCGCCATAACCGAATATGCATCGGGGCCACCGTGGCCCTCGGCCTCCACGGCGTCGCGATACAGCTCTTGGCGCAGCCACGATGTGAGCGCACCCGCCGTATTGGTCCCCGCGCAGATCCCGTAAGTTCCGGGAATGATAAACGTCCCTGGCCACAGGCGGGCATCATCGACCATATGATCAGCTAGATAGATGAAATACGCCGTACTCCCCAACTGAACCATCATATCGCCGGGACGAAATACACCCGTCGAAATGGCCTCGGCACCAGAGTCGCCCGTTCCCACTAAGACAGGTGTCCCTGCCGCGAGCCCCGTCGCCTCAGCCGCACGCTGAGTAATCACCCCGGCAATATCGGTAGCCGACATTACCTCCGCCATCTGGTCAGGCCGGCAGAAACGAGCACATTCCCGAGCATCAACCTTCCAAGTGAAGCGGTCGTATAGGGGAAGAAAATCCTCCGCCAAATAACGGTCCACCGTAAAACGCCCCGTCAACTTCGCGCACAGAAACGATGACGCCGTCAGGAACTTCGCGGCACGTTCGTGCACCTCGGGCATATTCTCCTTAAACCACAAGATCTTGGGAGCAATATCTGACGAACAGGGATCATGCCCGAAAAGCTCGCGTGCGCGATCTGACCCATATTCGGAAAGAAGCTCGTCGATCTGCGGCTTCGAACGTGCATCGACTCCGTACAAAATCGCGGGCGCTAGCGCGTTGCACTCGGTGTCGACCGGTACGCAGTCGCAACCCAATGCGGAAAGGCCCACGCATCCGATCTGTGCCGCGTTAACCCCCGATCGCACCACCAGCTCGCGCGACAAGCGGCAAAAATCGCCCCACCAAACTGCCTCCGCATCATGCTGGTACCATCCATCACGCGGGTTCTCCGTCTCGTGTCCACAAGAGGCCTGGCAAATGATGTTGCATCGATCATCGATTAAAACGCCTTTAGAGGCGCTTGTCCCAATATCAATACCCAGATAGAGCGCCATAGGTGCCTACTCCCCTCGCGCCGTACGAGCGGCAGCCATAAAACGAGCTACCCGCTCAACATCAACCGGGGCATCCAGCTTTCCGTCGCGCTTTAAGCAGGTGCCGACAAACGCGCCATCGTAGTGAGCAAATACGTCAGCCACGGTATTTTCGCGACAACCGGTGCCACATACCACGGGTACTTCGCCAACACGCTCGCGGACTTCATCGGCAAGCTCGCCCGAAGCGCCACGACCGGCAGCCGAACCGCCGATGACCATCGCATCCGGAAGGCAATTAAAGAGAAGTGAATCGGCAATGTCCGCAGTCGTGCGGTCGTTGAGATAAACCTCCCCCTCGCTCGTGATGAAGTGAAAAAGCTTGAGATCGTCCAGGCGCAGCGCCGCCTTGCGACGCATGGTGTGAGCGAAATCTCGGTTAATCAGCCCAAGATCACCGGCCCAGGCACCGCAAAAATTGCAGCGCGTGAACTGCGCGTCGACGGCAGCGCACAGCTCGATTGTGGCATCACCATCGTAAATAGCCTCAGCTCCCCAAGGAGTCGACAGATCATGGGACAGAGCCCCGATTACATAGCCCATCGATGCAAGAGTTGAGGGAGAAACGTGCTGCTCATAGGGCATCGAGAGCTCATTGGTAATCAAAATGCCATCGACACCGCCCTGCTGCAACGCCTCGAGATCGCGCTTGGCGGCTTCCACGACCTGCGACACGCTTCCGCCCGGGTAATACAGTGGATCGCCCGGCAGAGGACGCAGGTGCAGCATTCCGATAACCGGCTTTTCGGTCTTGAACATCGAGGTTAGAAACGACATAACATGCTCCTTCATAGGGTTATTGCAGGAACGTTATTCCCCCAGCACCTCGACGTACACTTTTCGCTTCTGAGGACCGTCAAACTCCGCAAGATAGATGTTCTGGGCACCTCCGCACACGATGTGGCCATCTTGGACGGGAAAGAAGCAACTGTTTCCACAAATCATGCTCTTGATATGCCCACAGGAGTTGTTGCCGGTGGCTCCATAGCTCGGCAGGAAGTGTGCATGCGCATAGGGGGCGTCGAGTGGGGCGATGCGATCAAGCGTCTCCATAAGATCCGTCTCCACGCAGGGCAGCCCCTCGTTTACCACGATTCCACAGGTCGTATGCGACAAAATAATCGCTGCCAAGCCATTGGTCACCGAGCTGCGTTCGATGGCAGCGTGCACGTCTTCGGTAATATCGATGAACTGGTCCGGAGCAGTCGATAGATAGCTCAATGTCTCGAGCGTCACCATGTTTACTCATCCCCTTCAAGAAAACGCAGGGCATTACCCCAGTAGAGCCTTTCTCGCGCATCGTCGCGCATGGGCACGGTATCGAGCGCCCGCTTGAGTTTGAATGCACGGAAGCGCGGCGTATTGCTGGCGAACATCACTTGATGCGATAGCGCGCGCTCATACCACAGCGGCCCCATATCGACCGTGAAAAGACGCTGCATCATCTCCTCGGGCGAATCGATGTAAGTGATAGAGGTGTCCGTGTAGCAGTTGGGATACTTGAGCAGCATCGCCACGGTCTCGCGCACCCAGGGCCAGCCAAAGTGGGTCAAACTAAAGCGCACATTTGGATGCGTTGCGATTGTGTGCTCAAATGCAAGCGGGTTACTGCGCGAGAGCTCTGCGCCAGGCTCCCAAGACATACCGGCATGGAAAACCACCGGCTTGTTATAGCGCTCGCACAGCTCGTAAAGCGGCTCGGCCACAGCATCATCGGGGGCAAAACCCTGCTTTGCCGGATGCAGACAAAGCCCCTTTGCCCCCAACTCGGTAAAGGCGCGCTCCAATTCGTCTGCGGCACCGCTCACCTGCGGATCTACGCTCGCAAATCCCCACAGACGATCGGGGTGCGCGGCAACCAGCATGGCAATCTGGTCATTGGTGCCAAAATGCCCTCCGCATGCCGTGGTTACATCGAGCGGCATGAGCACACTCTTCTGCACGTCGCAGACGTCCATCTCGACTTGAAGCTCATCCCAATCCATGGGGCCCATATGCCCCATACCATATTCTCGTGACCAAAAACCGAATCCATCAGGCTCATCACCCGGCGTACAGATCTCGCCGTAGAGCATAGGATGGACCAACATGTCGATAACCATTTCGTACTCCTTTCCAGGCATTTAACCCTAGTACGGCTCAAACGAACCAATCACTCGGGACGACAGCTCAGCGCCCGCCTTCATACACGCCGGAATATCAAGGCCATCGATCACGCCCTTGGTAAACCCGGCAATATACGAGTCGCCGGCACCCACGGTATTAACGACCTTCTCCGCCGGTACGATCCCGCACTCATAGAAGCGCTCACCGTCATAGGCAATGCTTCCCTTCTCGCCAAGCGTGGCAACCGCAACGCGCGGTCCCAATTCCTGCACGTGGCGTACCCAGTCTCGCAGCTCCGGAGTGTCCTCTTCAAACGACATGAACGCATAGTCTACGTAAGGAAAATGAGCCTCGCATGCATATTCGGGATCCTGGCTGAACACCGAGAAGTCCATAACCACCGTCTTGCCCGCATCATGCCATTCGGGCAGGAGGTCCAAACAATTGCCAAACAGGTCGGTGTGAATGATGTCGTGCTCTAGGATAAACGCCCGGTCGTCTTCATTCGGACGATATGTCTCCATTACGCCATCGATTGCCTCGAGATGCACGCGATCGACGCCGTCTTTCAATGCCATGAGCATCACCGAGGTGTCGCCATCCTCCACCCGCAGATGAGAGATATCAAACCCCTCAGCGGCCAGCGCCTCTCTCATCTTGTCTCCGTACTCGTCCTTGCCGACAACCGACACGGCGGATACCGAAACGCCCATTCGTGCAAGATGGATACCCCAGTCAATGCCGTTACCAGTCGGATAGAACACGCCGATGTTTTGATAGACGTCCGCGCAGCAAAAACCAGCCGCACACGCTTTAATACCCATGGTCTTCTCCAATGCTCAAAAGGGGACCCACCACATGGCGAGCCCCCTTTTCGCGTTTCGCTTATTGTTTTGCATCGGCTGTCCAAGGCCTCATAGCCAGACCGCCGTACGCTTTCTTAAGCTATTCGACGATTGGCGCCCCGTGGCCCCAAGAACCTTCCATACCGCACACGGTCGAGGCAAACCCGGCAGCAAAGTCGAGCGCGCGCTCGATGGCCTCGGCGCCATCCTCACCACGCTTGGCGGAATCGAGATAGCACATCAAAAACGAGGTGAGGAACGAGTCGCCCGCCCCCATGGTGTCCTTCATGTCCGTTACCGGTTTAGCCAGCTGGCGGTAATAACGCTCGCCGTCGTAAGCAATGCAGCCCTCGGCGCCCGCCGTAGCCGACACAAAACGCGGACCCAGGCCCTTCACCCATGCCAGACGCTCGCGAATCTCGTCCTCACTCGCGGCATCCGCCGCACTAAAGAAAGCAAAATCGACGTAGGGCGCAATCTGCTCGTAGTACTCGTCGGTGGAGTCGTCCGAAAAGTCAAAAGAGACCGTGACGCCCGCAGCCTTCAACTTGGGCAGCTCGCGCTCGGTAAAGCAATAGTTGCCCGAATGAACCACATCGAACTGCTTCATGTACGCAAGGTCAAAGCGATCGAGGACATAGCGCGCATCGCCACGGATACCGCCCTCGTTGGAGCCGAGGAAGACACGGTCACCGTCGACGACGGTCACGCGAGCCGCTCCGTTCTCGCCAATCATCTGCTCGCACTTGTCAAGCTCGATACCCTCATCCTCGAGGCTTGCAATGACATGCTCGGCAGCGGCATCATTGCCAAAAATGCCCATGTATGCGGAGCGTGCGGCACCGCATTTCTTGGCATAAACGGCGAAGTTCACCGCATTGCCGCCGGGATACATGGTGTGGATATGCTCGTAGCGATCGACGACGTTGTCGCCAAATCCGAGCGCGTTAACGTTAAATGCCATGGCCTTTGCTCCTTCTAGTACTCGACAACACCCATATAGCGACGGAAATCGGGATCGTGATCAAACACCTTGCCGCGTGCGGCACGCAGCTCGCAGTTCATGGCGTAGAACAGCACCGGGTCCAGATAGGCACGGACGCTCGCCGGCACGGCTTCCATACCGTACTCCTTGGCATCGAGCACCATCAGCGTATCGGTATGCGTCTTAAGGAACGCCAGGGCGCGCTCGTCCATAGCACGGCACTCGCTGGAGCCCATCTGCAGGAAGTAAAAAACGCCATCCTGAGTAGCCTCGAAGGGGCCATGGAAGTACTCGGCAGAGTGGATGTAGCTGCAGTGCTGCCACTGCATCTCCATAAGAGAGCAGATAGCGAAACCGTAGGTCTGGCTAAAGTTGGGACCGCTGCCCAGAATATAGAAGAACTCGTGCTCCTGGCAAAGCTTGGCAAAGCGATCGCCCAGCTCGGCATTTACCTTCTCGCGTGCCGGGGGAAGAATCTTATCCATCTCGGCGATACCGGCATACATATCGGCAAGATCGGCGTAACCCTCCTGCTGATCGAGCAGCTCTGCCGCAAGCGACAGCGAAATGCCAGCGGGGACCTCGGCCTGCGGCACGCCCTCGCCCCACGGGTAGACCCACGTGGTCCATTTACCGGTGTCGATCTTAGATCCAGCGTTGTCGGTCTGGGCGATCACCGTAGCGCCGGCAGCAAGGGCAATCTCGCAGCCCTCGACGACCTCAGGGGTGTTGCCACTGTGGCTACAAGCGATGACCAGGGACTTCTCGCCCAGACGACGCGGACGCATGATATCGAACTCGCGAGCCGTATAGATATACGAAGTGAAGGTGGTTGCCTCGCGCTGCAGAAGCTCATGGGCCGGGATCAAATCGATCATGGAGCCACCGCAAGCAATCCAGTAGACGCTGTCGAACTTGCCCTTCTCGGCAATTGCCTCTTTGATCAGATCGTGTGCGTTCATATCCAGTTCCTTTCTTGTTTGGCCGCAATCAATGACGTTGGCTGCGTGGCCGATAGTTGTTTTAGTTAATCAGATATTTCTCGAATGCGGCCATGTTCTTGGCATCTGCCGCCGCCGGATCATCGTAGTAACGACCGTCCGTGATTTCCTGGCCCAGCATGCCGTCGAAACCATGGGCGTTGAGCGTGGCGACGAAGGCGTCCATATCGTGCTTGCCATCGCCCCACACCAGATGGCCATACGGGTCACCGTCGATAAAGTGCATCTCGTGAATTGCCCCATCACCAAAGGCGGCAAACCAGTCCTCGAGCGTCTCGCCTGCAACGCCCATCGCGGTTGTATCAACCATGGGCTGTAAGTACGGGCTCGCGACCTCGTCAATCATGCGCTTCGCATCGGAAACCGTCGTCACAAGGTTGCTCTCCTCGGGACGCAGGCTTTCCATCGTAAGCACCAGACCGTGCTCGCCGGCATACTCCGCCAGAATGGACAAGTGCTCGCGGCTGCGCTTCCAGGCTTCCTCGCGGTCCTCGTCCCAGTCGCCCCAACCCGAGTTGACGGACATACGGTCGCACCCAAGTACCTCGGCAAGCTCAATGCCGTGCTTAAAGTACGCCAGGCTGCGCTGTTCATGCAGCGGTTTGCGTGCGCAGTACTGCCAAGGATAGACAACATTCTCGGGGCACAGAGTACGATACCTAAGCCCACGGTCTGCAGCCTTTTTCGCCAGGACCTCAGCCTCAAAGTAGCCCGTGTGGTCGAGCGTCACATGCGGCTCCGCACACCACAGCTCAATGGACTCAAAGCCCAAGCGCTGCTGCACATCAAGGAAGTAATCGAGCGACCACATGATGTAGTGAATATTCATGCCCGCAATCTGCTCGCGGCGCAGCGTCGGTTTGGATTCAGGCATCTTATGCCTCCTTATTTCGATCGAACACGATTTGTCCGTCCGACATCGTCATGTCAACCGCAAGATCACGTGCGTCGCGATAATCGAGGTCGAACACATCCCGATCGAGCACGCAGATATCGGCAAGCTTGCCAACCTCAAGCGTACCCAGCTCGTCTTCGCGCATCAGGTCGTACGCGCCCCCGGCAGTCCAAGCGCACAAGAGCTCGACAAGCGTCAGCGTGTTGACCTCATTCACGGGCAGTCCGTCGTCGAAGTATCCGCCGCACGCACTGTAGATTGACTCGCCCAAGCTCGGAATCAACAGCGGCAAATCCGTGCCACAGCACACTGTGCATCCGGAATCTTCCATGCCGCGGCGATTCCAGCTGTGCAAAAGTCGCGTCTCGCCAATTTGTCGACGCATCATCGACAGACAATCCTCGCGCCGGTCCAGCGTCAGAATCTGCGGATAGACCTCGCAAATTCCACCTAACTTGCCAAACTTGACAAGATCGGTCGGGTCAGAGTTCTCGAGATCGGTAATCGCATGGCGACGAAGCATCCGTCCATGCTCGTCTCGAGGCAGCGAGGCATAGAGCGCCACGGTGCGACGAACGGCGCCATCGCCCTGGCAATGCAAGGAATATCGGAAGCCGTCAGCATCAATTGCACGCAGCTCGTTCTCAATCAGATCCCACTCTGGCTCCTCGACGACCGTCTTGCCGGCAGCGCCCGCATCGGCCGAGTCCTCATAGGGGTCTATCATCTCGGCAAGCCCCGCCCATACGCCGCGATCGGTCATACGGTTGAAGCCAGAAAAACGAACGAACGGTCCCCGGAAGCGCTCTCGCGCCTCGCGGGCATATGCCAGATTTGCACCGGCGCCCACCGGCTGCGACATCATAGAGACGCGAACCGTCAGCTCACCAGATTCCTCACGGCGAGCCATTTCGTCGGCAAAGCCGTAGTAGTCATCAAACGCCATTTCCTTGATGGCGGTAACGCCGCGCTCGTTAAGCATGCTCATGTAGTCCGAATACCCGGCACGCACCTCGGGCAGCGCGAGGAAATCGCTCATCATGCGCCAGATCTTCTCGGCATAGCACGCCTGGGGTGTAAAGCCGTATCGCGCACTGGCGGCAGCATTGAGAACGCAGGTCTCCGCACCCGATGTAAAGCAGACGACGGGGATATCGCCAAAACAATCGTCAAACACAGCTGCCGTATTTGCGTTCTCGGCATCCGATGCCAACGTTTCGGGTAGGTTGTGGCCAAAAGCCGCCGCGCAATCCGGATGATCTTCTTTCCATGTACGCAAGAGCGACACGGCCTCTTTGGCATCAGCGATGCCGGACAGATCAGACCCCAACGTCCGCAGCGCCCAGCCTGTATAGAAGGTATGTACATCGATCAGGCCAGGCATGACGGTGCGGTCGCCCAGGTCAACTACCTCGTCCGCCTGGGTCAAATACGAAGCTACCTCACACTTGGTGCCAACAGCCTCAATTCGATTGCCACGGACCGCTACGAAACCTTCAAACGGCAGGTCCCCCGTACCGGTAAAGACGCTCTTAGACGTCAGGGCCGTCAAACGATCAGACATCACAACCACCTACACCGGAAGCATGCCAGAGATTGCCGTTACAATCACGCCAAAGACGACCATGAAAATGAAGAACTTCCAAATGGTCTTCCACCATTGGCCAAACGAAATCCTAGCCACGGCAAGACCGGCGACCGTCATGCCCGCCACGGGGCTGATGGTGTTGATGGTCTGGTTGGCAAACTGGAGCGCGGTGACGGCTGCCTCGGGATTGAGGCCCATGAGCTCGGTCAGGGGGCCCATAACGGGCATGGTGAGCGCCGCCAGGCCAGAACTCGAGGGAACCAGCAAAGAGAGCAGGCCAAGGACGATATACATAAACGTGGTGTAGACGGCGGCGGGTGCACCGGCGAGCGCGGTAGCGAGCGCCTGGAGGATGGTGTCGATGATCATGCCGCCCTCGGCGATGACCAGAATACCGCGAGCGATACCGATAACGATGGCAGCGTACGCAAAGTCGGCGAGACCCTTAACGAACTCCTCTGCGATTGTCTGCTGGTCAAGACCGCCCAGGATACCGGCAAGCAAGCCCATGCCAAGGAACACGGCGGAAATCTCATTCATGTACCAGCCCTGGGTAACAAGACCCCAGACGATAATGCCCATACCGCAAGCAAAATCGATGAGCACGAGCTTCTGACGGATAGTGAACTCTTCCTCGATGGAGGCATCGGTCACGGAAAACTCAATACGCTTGAGCTTATCGTCCTCGTACACAATGGACGACTCGGGGTTTTTCTTGACGCGCATGGCGTAGCGCATGGCCCATGCGATACCGACGGCAGTGAAGATAACCCAAGAAACGGCGCGCAGCCACAGTTGCGGATTACCCTCGATGCCAATGATGCCTTGGGCGATCAAAACATTAAACGGGTCGATGGTCGAAGCACAATATCCCAGGTTAGGACCAAGGAAGCAGATGATGAATGCCGTCATCGAGTCATAACCGATACCCATCATGATGGGAATGAAGATGGCATAGAACGGCAGGGCTTCCTCAGACATACCAAACGTAGTGCCGCAAATGGACAGCAATGTCATCGTGATGGGAATGATGAGGATGTCCTTGTTCTTGAGCTTTTTAATCACACGGCTCATGCCGGCATTCAAAGCGTTGGTCTTGGTGATGATCGCGAACGATCCGCCAATCAATAAGACGAACGCAACGACGTCGGCAGCCTCCTGGATGCCCTTGGTGGGCGCTTGCAGAACCGCGAAGATATCCTGGCCCAGATTGATGGTCTCGCCGGTCTCGGAATCGGTGTAGTTCTTATCGACCTGTTCATAGGTTCCAGCAACGGCGACTTCACGCTCGCCCGCCGCTGTCGAAATCGTCTTGCGCTGATACTGACCAGAGGGAACGATCCAAGTCAGGACCGCAAAGACAACGATCAGCAAGAACATGATCGTATAGACATGCGGTAATTTGAACTTAAAACGTCTGTTTGTCTTCTTCGCCTTCGTATCTGACATAGATACCTCCAAAGAACTCGAGACTGCATCGCATCTCGCTTCAACGTTTGCACAATGCAAACGTTCTATGACGTTCCATAGATTACCAGCAGCTTTTTCCTTCATCAAGATAATTTCAAACTGATTGCCGCAACGCGGTTGAACGGTTGCGTTTGCGCCGTGAACGGTATGGAAACGCCCGGCGAGATGATCCACCGGGCGTTTCCATTCGCAATGTCCTAGATGTCAAAAACGTAGCGAGACCCAACGATCCGCTGACGACCGATGATAAACGGCCGCCGCTGCTCATCGAAAAAGAAGGCTTCCATATAAAACAAGGGCTCGCCAACGGGAACTGCCAACAGTCGAGCGACCTCGGGCGACGCGCACGCGATCTCGAGCGTGCACGGGTCGGTAAACGCGGGCGTGCGGCCCGTCCGGTTGCGCACGAACTCAAAAATGGATTGGTTAGATAGAGGTGCCGTTGATAGATAGGCGTTGTCCTCGTAAACATATATGTTGTTCTCGAGCATGACAGGGACGCCATCGGCAGTGCGCACGCGCTCAACGCAAATCAAGTCAGTTCCAACGGGAACACCAAAGAACTGTGCTTCGGTGGAATCCGCCGGCAGTATCTTTCTCGAAATGACACACGCCCCCGGTTCCATTCCGTTAACGCGACATGCGTCCGAAAAACTCTGGACGTCATCCTTCTGGCGAATCTTGCGCTTAAGCTTGGGGGCATTGACAAACGTGCCTTTCCCCTGCCGCTTCGTTAGATAGCCCTGCTGGACGAGCTCCTCAATAGCGCGTCGCACGGTAACGCGGCCAACTTTATAGCTCTCAGCCAATTCGAATTCGTTGGGTATCCGCGCGCCCGCCTTGTAGGCGCCGGAGTTGATTTCGTTTTTGATGATATCAATAACCTGTTGGTACAGCGGTATCGCTGCTTTACCGTCAGTTGGCCCTTCAGTCGGTGGCATATACCCTCTCCCAGCACAATTAATTCTAAAACGGGCTTAAGGGCATTCAACAAGCCCTTAAGTCCGCATTAGCTTAAAGTATGCTAGGTGTCGCACCAAAATGTCGGCTATTTACTCATCAGACCCGAAAAACGCGCAACTACCGCGCTCCTAAGAAAGCGTGAGCAGCTCCGGCAGCTGGTCGATAATCTTGTCCGCGGCATCCTGGCTAAAGCCAAAGCGCTCCTCGCGCTTGGCAATGACTGTCAGGCCGGCTCGCTTGCCGGCAGTGATGCCAGGCACCGAATCCTCGACGCAGCAGCAGCGATTCGCGGGCAGCCCCAGCAGGTCCAGCGCATGCAGGTAGATGTCGGGCTCGGGCTTGCTCTCCTTAAACTGCTCGCCGCTCACCACATACTCAAAGGCATCCGACAGCCCGCATGCGTTGAGCACTTCCTCGATGCTAACCATGGGAGACGAGCTGGCAAGCGCCACGCGAACGCCACGGCGCGGCAGCTCTCGAATCGTATCCACGGCGCCTGGGTTAATCAAAGCCTGATAGTCGCGCGGACGCTTATGAGCCCATTCGTCCCAACGGGCCAACGCTTCATCGCCAGTGAAATGCCCCTTACCGGCGCGCTCAAACCAATCGACCAGCATATGCAGGAAGAACTGATGCGAGGTACCGACCTGCCCATTCAACTCCTCTTGAGTCAGATTAAGCCCAAGCTCCTTGGCAAACGCGGCAGTCTCGCCCAGGTAGTAATACTCGGTATCGACGATGACGCCATCCATGTCAAAGATAACGGCGTCGAACGGAAATGCGGACACGGCACTCTCCCTAACAAAAGGGCGCCCGCAAGCGGACGCCCGAACCATGCACTATCGGCGATTCTAACCCAGTAGCTGGTCAAGTGCCACCGCGATACCGTCTTCGTTGTTGTTGGCGGTCACCATCTGGGCCACGGCCTTGACTTCATCGACAGCGTTACCCATGGCGACGCCGGTACCAGCCCACTCGATCATGGACTTGTCGTTCTGGCCGTCGCCAAACGATACGACCTCGCTGGCATCGATGCCGAGCTTGGGCAGAGCACCCTCGAGCGCACGGGCTTTGTCGATACCGGGCGCCGTGTACTCAAAGTACCAGTCGGCCGTAAACATGCCCGAAAGCGTCTGCTTAAAGGGCGCGTACATTTCCTCGTAATGTGCCTGCAGGTAGGCCGGATCGCCCGCCGTCAGCAGCTTGTCCACGGGATAAGTGTCCACGACCTCATGCAAGCTCTCGACCTCGCGGATCTTAAGGTCGCAGGCATCGCGCTCGTATTTGACAATGTTTTTCTGCGAGCCATCCGGCAGCGTAATCATGCAGTGGTACGAGTCCTCGACATGCAAGTCGCGACCGAGCGAGATCATGGGGATCACATCATAGTTTTGCAGATGATCAATCAGACGGTGCAGCTCGTCAGCCGGCATGGCCTGGTCAAAAAGGACCTCATCGGTCTGAGCGTCGACCACATGCGCGCCATTGAAAGCGACTAGCAGACCGTCATGGTTTTGGAGGTCGAGCTCCTGTGCCAGAGCATGTAGCCCCCATGCGGGACGGCCCGAAGCCAAGATGAGCTTAATACCCGATTCCTGCGCCGCGAGCAGCTTCTCGCGCGTACGCGGGCTGATCACCTTCTGATCGTTGGTAAGCGTACCGTCGATATCCATTGCGATGGCTTTAATTGCCATATATGCCTCCCTGTCATTGAACAACCTTGTCTGAGCCATCATACAGAACACCCATCGCGACTCCGTTTACAACGGGCAAAAAGTCATATTGTCTCGAACATGAACGGCGTGTGGTCGTGAAGCTTTATCGCTCAGGTCAAATACGTCTGCTAGCGACGCTCATCCGTCGGTGCGCCCTCGACGATCGCGATGCCCGCCGATGCACCTAACGCGCTGGCGCCGGCCTCGATGAATGCGCAAGCCTCTTCGTAATTATGGATACCGCCCGCCGCCTTGATTGCCACGGCATCGCCGAGCACCTCGTGCATCAGCCGCACGTCCTCGAGCTTAGCACCGCCAAAGCTTCTGCCGGTCGATGTCTTAAGGAATCCCGGCTTGGCCTCCAGCGCGATCTCGCATACACGGCGCTTGGCGGCGTCGTCGCCGTCCAGCTTGCACATCTCGACGATTACCTTGTCAGTGATGCCATGCGCGCGACAAGAATCAGCAATGGTAGTCATCTCGCGCTCGATGGCATCAAAATCGCGGTTCTCGATCGACCCCTGATTCAAAACGTAGTCAATCTCGGTAAAGCCACACGCAGCGTATTCCTCAAACCTCGCAAGCTTCTCCTCAAGCGTCATAGTGCCCTGGGGAAAGTCGATAGCGCCGGCAAGGATGATGTCAGAGTCCTCGAGCATGGCGCGGCCCGTCTCGTACTCCTGCAGGTTCGCAAATACGCAGCGAAAGTTGTACTTTAACGCCTTCTCGACATACTGCTCAAACGTGTCCTCGGGGGCATCGATATAGTCGATGTATTTATTGATGGGTTTGGCAAGCGTCATGCTGGGCCTCCTTGTTCAGGGCTGGCAACCGATTCGTGGCTTCACGCGAAAAACCACGTTCAATGTACGCCCGGCATGCAAGGACAGCGTCCGCATTCCGACAAGTGGTATGAAATTAGCCGTAAACGTATAATTTACGGACAGCGAATGGCACCGCACGCGGATGCCGACAGCAAGACATCCCCCCTCAATACACCCTCATGCCCATTTAAATAGCAAGGGGCCCGTATCTGTTGGGATACGGGCCCCTTTCGGCCGTGACCTATCTCAGCAACAAAGACTACTTGCAGTGAGCGCGGTAGAACTCGATCGCACCATCTTATCCGAGCCGGGGCACGTTCGCATAGCGTGGCGCGTGACGGTTGCAAAACCACCCCATTTGAAACAAACGCAAAAAAGTACTTGCAAAGACACGTTCCGACATATAAGTTGATAAAAGACCGCCGTTGCGGTTTTAAGTAGATCGAGCATATGAAGTTTCAGTTTTCAGCGTGTAAGAGAAGGAAGATCGGCAAAGTACAACCCCAAACGCAATGACAACTTAATGAGGTAACTGCCACATATGAGGCACCCAGGGCATTGCTGTCTCGATTTTGAGCACGATGCCTTCCGCCTTGCATGGGCCGTTCCATCCCGCCCCTGCAGCAACTGCCTCACGGGCTCATTGAAAACCGCATAGCACCCCAACGTCAGCACATCACCCACGGCAAGCACATCACTCACGACAACCAACACATCAACAAACAGCACGAACATCAACCGATTGGAGAAGCTATGACAAACCACCACGCTGAAGACGGCGATAAGAAAAGCATTCTGGATGCCCGCATTGAGCGAGCATATGCAAACGAATATGACGCCGCCTTTGCCGCCGCGACCATAAAGAACTACGCGTCGCTACCGCTCGCGACGATCTTGGCCGACCACCCTCAACTGCTGAAGCGCTGCACAAAGATCATGGGCGACCCCGACATTCGCAAGCTGACAGACCCCTATGCCCCAAAACGCGACAACGATTCGTACGTTCTTACCGTAGGCTGCCTAGCCCATATGCTTACGGCGCTCGACACGAAACTCAAGCTCGAATGGGAACCCGACGAGCGTCATGAACTCGAAAGTAAGCGGAACACCCTGCGCACCGCACTGTTCCTTCCGTTGGACGGCCTCAAGCGCTGCAACGTCGAGCTCAATACACAGGCGCGGCAAAAGCCCGGGACCACGGGGCAGAAAACTCCAAGACCCCATGCGGCCATCGTCGACCGCAACCGATATAACCGCATGACCGCGCACTTTTCCGCCGAGGGAGCAGCCATAAGGACGCTGATCGACCTGCTGTGCCTTCTGAGCATCAACGAGCTATTTGAGGGCTATCTCGCCCTTGTTCCCGCGACGGCACCCAAGTCGGTAGCAAAGATCATCGAAACCTGCAGACGCCAGTTTGAGCGCCATCGCAATGGCAGCGAGATGAACGCCAGCATCGCGCAGTACTACGCGGCTCATTACAAAAATGACGGATGTGCCCCTGTCGAGCATCAGCTGCGGCTCGCCTACACCACGCCCGTCGCAACGCTCCATCGCTTTGGAGCCCTTGGCGCTTGCGAGCCGCACGAACAGGCAGCCTGCCCCACAACCGAGCTCGATCTCAGGCTCGGACGAACCCTGTAGCCCGCCAGCCCCTCCGCGGGCAACAATCCTATTCCACAACACAACCAACAGAAAGGAGTCCTCATGGACACCAATCATTCCCCCATCATCAGCCCCCTCACCATGCGTGAATCCGCCCGAGGTATCACGCTCACCAGCATTTACGATGAGATGCTCGCCCGTCGCGAGCTCTCCGTCATGGGAAACATCGAAACCCCGATGGCCCACGACCTATGCCAGCAGATTCGTCTGCTCGATGCCACCGACCCCAGCCGCCCCATCACCATATTTGTCGCCAGCGCCGGCGGAAGCGTGCGATCGGGTCTTGCGATCTATGACGCCATGCGCCTCGCATCGTGCCCCATCCGCACCGTCTGCCTGGAATTCGCCGCGTCCATGGGCGCCGTGATCTTTATGGGCGGCGACGATCGCCGTATGGCGCCCCATGCAGAGCTCATGATTCATGACCCGCTGATCCCCCAGGGGGCAGGCGGCTCGGCACTTGCGTTGCAGGAAACCAGCCGGCGTCTCATGCAGACCCGCAAGACCCTCACGCAAATCCTCTCGGACCGCAGCGGCCTCACGCCCAAGCGCATCCAGTCCCTCACTGCAAAAGACACCTACCTTTCGGCCGAGCGCGCCGTCGAGCTCGGCTTTGCCCACGAAATTCTCTCGACCACCAAGGAGGTCGCCCATGTCTAACCTCGCCAGCCGCCTCGCCGCATCTGAGTCCGCATCGTCCACCATCCTCGCCAAGGATCGAACGCTCTCCTGCGACACCCGCCAAACGGGACTCAACAACAACGCACTTGTGATCGGCCCCTCGGGAGCCGGCAAGACCCGAAACGTCCTCAAGCCCAACCTGCTGCAAATGAACGCAAGCTACATCGTGCTCGACACCAAAGGCACACTCTGTCGCGAAGTGGGACCCGTGCTGGCAGCCCACGGTTACCGCGTGCAATGCCTCAACTTCGCCGACCTCAACACCGTCCCGGCCCTTGCGCCCGGCATCGAGCGCTGCGGCTACAACCCCCTGAGGCACATTCGCCGCAAGGCGGACGGCAGGCCCAACCAGCAGGACATCCTCTCGGTGGCAAAGGCCATCTGCCCCATCGAGGACAACAACCAGCCTTTTTGGGATCATGCGGCGGCAAACCTGCTGTCGTGTCTTATCGCCTACGTCACCGAACAGCTACCCGCCGACGAGCAGACGATCAGCTCGGTCATCAAGCTGATCGAGCACCTGCAGGACGGTGCCACGGGTCGATTGTTTGACGACCTGATCACGACCGACCCCCAAAGCTATGCCCTCTCGCTATGGCGGCGCTACGCCATTACGCAAAATGCCGAGCGCATGCACGCGAGCATCGTCGGCATCCTTGCCGAAAAGGTCATGTGTCTGGGATTCGACGGTGCGGCACAGCTCTATCGTGAGTGCCATCAGGTGAACTTCGCTTCCATGGGACACACCCCCTGCGTCCTGTTTGTAACCGTGAGCGATATTGACCGCAATCTCGATCCGCTGACCGGCCTCTTTATTTCGCAGGCGTTTATGGGCCTCATTCGTGAGGCCGATAGGCAGCCCGACGGCAGCCTGCCCGTGCCCGTGCGCTTTATGCTCGATGACTTCGCAAATCTGCAGATTCCCCAGATCGACAACGTGCTCTCGATTATCCGAAGCCGCAACATCTGGGCAACGCTGCTGCTGCAGTCGACCAACCAGCTCGATGCGCTCTATGGCGAGGCACGCGCACGCTCCATCATGGGCAACTGCGACACGCATCTGGTGCTGGCGTTCCAGGATCCCGAGAGTGCCCGGGTGTTTTCCGACCGCGCCGACGCGCTGCCCAGCATGCTCATGGCGACGCCGATCGATCGCTCGTGGCTCTTTGTGCGCGGTCGCACTCCCGAACAGGTCGAGCGCTTTAGGCTCGAAGACCATCCGCTCTACGGGGAGCTGCCCGAGGCGCAGCGAGACCATGCGGAGGCCGAGATCTAGGCGCAGGGTTCTCGCGGCGCGCGGCGCCCCAGCGATGTTCCACAAAGGCCGTGCGCCCAGGGACTACGGCAAAGCAAAGGGGCCCGCATCCGATAGGATACGGGCCCCTGACTATAAGGCGCGATGCGTTAACAGCAGCGACTACTTGCGATGCGCGCGATAGAACTCGATGAGCGCCTGGGTCGAAGCGTCCTGCTCGGCCTTGGCGGCGTCATCGTGGAAGGCCGGGGTAATCTGCTTGGCAAGCTGCTTGCCCAGCTCGACGCCCCACTGGTCGTAGGAGTCGATGCCCCAGACCGTGCCCTCGACAAACGTGATGTGCTCGTACAGGGCGATGAGCTCGCCGAGTGCGAACGGGGTCAGCGTGTCGCCGAAGATCGAGGTCGTCGGGCGATTGCCCTCAAAGCAACGGGCCGGGACGATCTGCTCGGGCGTGCCCTCGGCACGAACCTCATCGGCCGTCTTACCAAAGGCGAGCGCCTTGGTCTGGGCCAGGAAGTTGCCCAGGAACAGCTCGTGGACATCCTGGCCGCCGTCGGTCGCAGGGTTGGCGGTATTGGCGAAGGCGATGAAGTCGGCCGGAACCACCACAGTGCCCTGGTGCAGCAGCTGATAGAAGGCATGCTGGCCGTTGGTGCCGGGCTCGCCCCAGAAGATCTCACCGGTGTCGGAGGTCACGGCGCTGCCGTCCCAGCGGACATGCTTGCCGTTGGACTCCATGGTGAGCTGCTGCAGGTAGGCCGGGAAGCGGTGCAGGTACTGGCAGTACGGCAGCACGGCGTGGCTCTTGGAACCGAAGAAGTTGACGTACCAGACATTGAGCAGGCCCATCAGCGCGACGGCGTTGTTCTCGAGCGGGGTGTTGCAGAAGTACTCGTCGATGGCGTGGAAGCCCTCGAGGAACTGCTGGAAGCGCTCGGGGCCGAGCACGACGATCAGCGACAGGCCCACGGCGGAGTCAACGGAATAGCGGCCACCGACCCAGTTCCAGAAACCGAAGGCGTTGGCGGGGTCGATACCGAAGGCCTCGACCTTCTCGAGTGCGGTGGAAACGGCGACGAAGTGCTTTGCCACGGCCTCGGCGTTCTGCTCATCGGAGCCGTCGATGGCGCCCTGAGCCTTGAGCTGCTCGAGCATCCAGGTCTTGACCTCGCGGGCGTTGGTGAGGGTCTCGAGCGTGGTGAAGGTCTTGGAGACGATGATTACGAGCGTGGTCTCGGGATCCAGGCCCTTGAGCTTCTCGGCCTGGTCGTTGGGGTCGATGTTGGAGATGTAGCGGCAGTCGATACCGGCGTCGGCATAGGGACGCAGAGCCTCGTAGGCCATGACCGGGCCCAGGTCGGAGCCGCCGATGCCGATGGACACCAGATGCTCGATCTTCTTGCCGGTAACGCCCTTCCACTCACCGGAGCGCACGCGCTCGGCGAAGGCATACATGCGGTCGAGGACCTCGTGCACGTCGGCGACGACGTCCTGGCCGTCGACGATGAGCTGGCCCTTCTCGCTTGCCGGGCGGCGCAGCGCGGTGTGCAGGACAGCGCGGTCCTCGGTAGTGTTGATGTGCTCGCCAGAGAACATGGCGTCGCGGCGCTCCTCGAGCTTCACCTCGCGGGCAAGATCGCACAGCAGCTTGACGGTCTCATCGGTCACCAGGTTCTTCGACAGATCGAAGTGCAGGTCACCGGCGTCAAAGCTCAGCTTGTTCACGCGGTCGGCGTCAGCAGCGAACCAGGCCTTGAGGTCGATACCTTCGGCCTCGAGCTTCTCCTGATGAGCCTCGAGCGCCTTCCAAGCGGCAGTCGACGTAGCATCGATAGGTGCGGCAACAGTTGCCATAGAGTCCTCCTCAGCATACGGGCGCACGCCTCCATGCGCCCGGACATTCAGATGCCACTATTCTAGCGCAGGTCAAGACTACAATCAGCGAGCGTTGCCAATCGGCCCCCAAACGGCAACCGATTAAAAAGGGACAGGCTTATTTTGGCAGGTCAAACGCTTTACCAACCAAAAATAACCCGTCCTTTTATGGCAAATATTAGGCCGCGGCGCAGATGCTACCGAGCAACTCACGCAGAGGAGACCCGATGCCCTCCAGCAGTTCGGGCGCGATAATGGCAAAAACGGGAACCTCGCCGGTGCCCACGACAGCAGGCGCCTTGCCCTCCGAGAGAATGCATCCATAAGGGACAAAACCGTCTTCGCCGGCATCGAGCGCCGCCATGCGACGCGCGAGCTCGCGCGCAAAGCCAGCAGTATCGGCATCGCCAATCGCCAGGACAAAGTCCACGCCCTCATCGGTTGCCAGGGCTACGGCCTCATCGACCAAATCGTCTCCCCCGTCGCCCCCGGCCGAACCGCAACGAAAGAGTACGCGTTCGAGCAGGGCACGATCGAGCGAGCCCAGCGCCGCCGAAACGAGCTCATCGCGCGTGTGCTTGTCGCCTCCTAGCACGACCAGTGCCTTGGTGCCGCCATAGTGGGCAACCAATCGCCCGCACCAGCGAGCCACATCCCCATCCGCAACCAAGCGCGTCGGCATACCAAACCCATAGTTGACCATTATCCCCACAACCCTTCCGTGCTTTATGGTGGTATCGATCGTTAGGCTCATGCTACGAAGCGAGCTTTTCCGAGCTGTTTCGCGCTCTTTAGGGCTGCGTTAAAACCCCGATGAAGCCGCACGACCATACTTGCCAAAAAGGGACAGATTTTGACGGTGTCCGTGCAAGCGGGTATTATCGAACAGGTATTCGATAAGAACATGTGTTTGATGGAAGGGCACGGATGGCGCACGAGCAGCACACCTATATCTGCATCGACCTCAAGACGTTTTATGCCAGCGTCGAGTGCGTCGACCGTGGGCTCGATCCGCTCACCACCAACCTGGTCGTTGCCGACGAATCGCGCGGACGCACGACCATCTGCCTCGCTATCACGCAGGCCATGAAGGACTTAGGCATTCACAACCGCTGCCGTCTGTTCGAGATTCCCGACGGCATCGACTGCATCAAAGCAGTGCCGCGCATGCAGCACTACATGGAGGTGTCGGCGCAAATCTACGGCATCTATCTGGAATACGTCAGCCCCCAGGACGTGCACGTCTACTCAATTGACGAGTGCTTTATCGACGTGACACCCTATCTGGACCTCTATCACACCGATGCGGAAGGCTTCGCCTGCATGTTGCGCGACGAGGTCCTGGCGCGCACCGGCATCACGGCGACGGTCGGCATCGGCCCCAACCTATTCCAGGCCAAGGTTGCACTCGATATCACCGCCAAGCACGTACCCAGCCGCATCGGCATACTCGACGATGAGACCTTTCGCAAGGAAATCTGGCCCCATCGTCCCATCACCGATATCTGGGGCATCGGCCCCGGCGTGGCAGCACGACTCGAAAAATACGGCGTCTACGATCTGATGGGCGTCGCGGCGCTCGACGAAAACCTGCTTTACGACGAGCTCGGCGTCAATGCCGAGTATCTCATCGACCACGCCTTCGGACGCGAGCCGACAACCATCGCCGATATCCAAGCCTATCGCCCGCAAGCAACTTCGACCACCACAGGACAGGTGCTCTCGAAGGGCTATGCCTACGAGCAGGCCTACACCGTCTTGCGCGAGATGGTCGACAACGCCGTGTTGGACTTGATCGATAAGCACGTGGTCTGCGACAGCATCTCGCTCTTTGTGGGCTACGCGAGCGAGCGCGCCGACATACGCAGGCTTGATGCCAGCGGTACTGCACAATATGTGGACGGATGCGGACACCTGCGCTCGAGTACGTCGAGCATCGAACCCACCGCAACCGCCGGCCCCGAGCTCGCGCCCCGTGCTCCCAAGCCCGTCCAGCGCGATGACGAACGGCGCCGCCTGGTGCGCGAAGCGCAGGCAATCGATGGCATCTTTGTGGGAGAGCATGGTGGCAAACCGCGTGGTGGCTATGCCGCGCTCTTTGCGCACTCCAACGCCTCGCGCAAGCTGCCCGAGCGTACCAATTCGTTTAAGAAGATCATGGGCTATTTCGATGAGCTCTGGGCGCAGACTGTCGATCCCAAACGACCGGTCAAGCGCATCAACCTGGGCTTTAGCAATCTTGTGCCCGAGGAATTTGCCACCATCGATCTGTTCAGCGATATCGAGGCCGATGAGCGCGAGCGCGACCTGGCGCGCGCCGTCCTGGCCGTGAAAGGCAAGTACGGCAAGAACGCGCTCGTCAAGGGATTAAGCTTTACCGCCGGCGCCACCGCGCGCGAGCGCAACGATCAGGTAGGAGGACATCGTGCCTAAGTCCCAACAACAGCCGATGCGGCCACCGACACCTTTTGAACGCCTAGCGGACCCCGAGGGAAGACGTCGCTCCGCCGACCCCAGGCTCACCGCCAACGGCACCGTCCGTGCCGGCCGTGCCGCGCAGTTTATGCCCTTTGCCGCCCTCACGGGATACTACGAGCTCGTGCGTAAACAAGAGATCACCGCCGAGCCAAAATGCGAACTCACAGAAGAAAAAGCCCTCGAACTTTCGAAAAAGCTCGAGGGCCTCAAGCGCGGCGACTTGGTTCGTGTCACCTATTACGATACATACGGCTATCGCAGCCGCACCGGCATCCTCGACGAGGCGCTCCCTGCTTTCAAACTCCTCAAGCTCAAAGATATCGCCATCGACTTCGACGACATCCAGGACATCGAGCTACGCGGACGAGCCTAGACAAGGACGCGCATCCAAGGCAAGGCCTACAGCGTCATGACGTAGTAACCCGCATCTCTCACGGCAGCCTCAAGGACACCGCGATCGATCGGCCGCTTGGAGCGCACGCGCGCTGTGTGGTCCGCATACGTCACCGTTGCCCACACGCCATCCAGTGCATTGAGGGCATTGGCTACGTTCTGAGCGCAGCCGTCACAGCTCATGCCGCCGATGAGCAGCTCATCGCTATAGGGATAGTGCGATGCATCGGTATCCACCACAACAACCTTTTTGGCCTTCTTGCCGCTCGCACCATCGCTGCAACAACTCTTCCCGTGTGTCGAAGCGGCAATGCGACGCAGTCCAAAAAACATGCCGACGGCAATGACGGCCAGCACGATGAGATTCGCAGGGTTGAGCAAGTCACTCATGCGTTCCCCTTTCAAGTAACACTATCTAGATACCCCCATGGGGTGTCACCATCTTAACCCAAATTCATGTCCGGTCGGTCAATTAGTTTCCCTCTTCAAACTTTTTTGTTGACCATGGCTTACTTTCGTGTATAAGTTTTCCTAGGCTAACAACTGAGGACCCGAAAGGAGCATCGTGACTCGAACCATTGACATCCCAACATACCAAACGGCTGTCGTACGCAACTGCTCCCCTACGCTCGCAGGTATCAAGCCGGCTTCGCTCTTTACCTATCCCGGCGTTTACGCCAACCAAAACGGAAAACCCGGCGCCGCCCATATCGAAGAGCGACGCTCTCGCCTGCTCGCCGTCATAGCCCAATGCAACCGCGAGCTCCAGCCACTCGGAATCCATATGAGCGTTTTGGTCTGGCGCCCCTGCGGAGCGCTCATCTATGTGTACCGCCCTGCGGACCTCATGCGATACCTCTCCGACCCCCGTGCCACGACGGCGCTAGCCGCCGAAGGTTACGATGTCCACAACCTGCCCGCATCCCTGGTGCATCTCGCCGCGCGCATCACGCTGGCAAGCAGCAATGCCGCAGAAAGCGCCTATGACGGCAGCGTCTGCGCACTCGCGCGAAATAGGCACTGCGATACGGGGTGCATATGCGAGTTCCCCCACGAAATTGGCTATTTTTTGGGCTATCCCTACGAAGATGTCCATCAGTTTATCGTCCAGCACGGCGAAAACTATAAGGTCTTTGGCGCATGGAAGGTATACACAAACGTTGAGCAGGCGCTCACGACCTTCGATTCCTATCGCGCATGCACGCAATACCTTACCTACATCTATCAACAGGGCTGCACTCTGGGACAACTTGTCCAGGCAACCCGATAGAGCATACAAAACGCGGCCGCACGCCGCACAACCGAAAGGAAGACATATGAGCAAGATCGCAGTCGTCTACTGGAGCGGTACAGGCAACACCGAGGCCATGGCAAACTTCGTTGCCGAGGGCGCAACCGGTGCCGGCGCCGAGGCAGAGGTCATCTCCTGCGCCGACTTCTCTGCCGACAAGGCCGCCGAATATGGTGCCTTCGCCTTCGGCTGCCCCGCCATGGGTTCCGAGGAGCTTGAGTATGACGAGTTCCAGCCTATGTGGGACGAGGTCAAGGAGACCATCGGCGATAAGAAGGTCGTCCTCTTTGGCTCTTATTCGTGGGCCGAGGGCGAGTGGATGGACAACTGGAAGGCCGATGCCGACGAGGCGGGCGTCAATGTCGTCGATTCCGTCATTTGCTACGATGCGCCCGACGATGAGGGCGAGACCGCTTGCAAGGCCCTCGGAGCCGAGCTCGCGTAACGAACCCAGGACCTCCAAAAGAGTCTGCATCAAAGCGCATCCTTATCCCTACAAAAGAGCGGGGGCTGAATTCAAGTCCAGCCCCCGCTCTTTTATAACGGCAGTTACATCAACCGGCTACGAGATATTGCCCAAGAACGCCTTGGTGCGCTCGCTCTTGGGGTGGTCGAAGACCTCGCTCGGCGTACCCTCTTCCACAATGACGCCGCCGTCCATAAAGACGACGCGGTCGGCGACATCGCGGGCAAAGCCCATCTCGTGCGTCACGACGATCATGGTCATACCGTCGTGCGCCAGGTCGCGCATGACGCCCAGAACGTCGCGCACGAGCTCAGGGTCGAGCGCCGACGTGGCCTCGTCAAAGAGCATCACGTGCGGGTTCATCGACAGGGCGCGGGCGATGGCCACGCGCTGCTGCTGGCCGCCCGAGAGCTGGCTCGGCATAAAGTCGATGCGCTCGGCCAGGCCGACCTTGGTCAGCTCCTCGACGGCGATCTTCTCGGCCTCTTCCTTGCTGCGCTTGAGCACCTTTTGCTGCGCAAGCATGACGTTCTTTTTGACCGACAGGTGCGGGAACAGGTTGAACTGCTGAAACACCATGCCCAGGTGCGTGCGCACTTTGTTGAGGTCGACGCCCTTGGCACACACATCCACGCCCTCGACGACAATCGAGCCGCTCGTGGGATGCTCCAGGCGATTGATACAGCGAAGCATCGTCGACTTGCCCGAGCCAGAAGGACCCAGGACTACGACGACCTCGCCCTTGTGCACATCCAGATCGATATCGCGCAGGACCACGTTATCGCCAAAAGCCTTCTGAAGGTTCTTGATGCTGACGACGACCTCGTTCGAGTTATTGGTTTCGCTCATGATAGGACCTCCTTACAGACCGGCGATGTGATCGGCAGGCGTCGCGACAACCTGTCCGGCGCTCTTAGCGGGACGCTTCTTCTTGGTCTCGGTCGTACCCAAAAGCCTCGCCTCAAGACCGCTCACCAAGCGAGCGAGCGGCAGGGTGATGACCAGATAGAACAGGGCGGCAACCACGTACGGTGTAATGGAGCCCGTCGTGGCCACGATGGTTCGGGCGTTCATGACGATTTCGACCACACCCACGGCGGCAAGCAGCGACGTATCCTTATAAAGCAAGATAAACTCGCTGGTCAGCGTAGGCAAAACATTGCGGAACGTCTGCGGAATCATAACGTAGAGCAGCGTCTGGAAGGCATTCATGCCCAGAGAGCGAGCAGCCTCGTTTTGGCCCTTGGGGATCGATTGAATACCGGCACGGAAGATCTCGCACAGGTACGCAGACGAGTTCATGGCCATGACGATAACGCCAAGCACGTAGTCATCAACCTTGACGCCGGCCAACGGCAGACCGAAGAACGCGATATAGATCTGCAGGAACGCCGGCGTACCGCGGATGATATTCACATAGATGCCGGCGAGGCAGCGCAGGATGCGCGACTTGGAGATGCGCATGAGCGACAAGGCAAAGCCAAAGGGAATTGCCAGCGGAAACGCCACAAGCACGATCGAGAGCGACATAAGGAAGCCCTTAAAGACGATCGGCAGGCTTTGGACCAAAATGACTGGGTTTAAGAACAGGCGCAGGAACATATTGGAGTTCCAGGCCTCGACCAACGGCTGCTCCTTAAGATCGGCCAGGAAGTTATCGAATGCCGTCACGCCCTTGATCTCCACCGACGGAATCTTGGAAATCTTCTTGGTCGAACCGTCGGCGAGCGTATAGGTGCCGCTAAAGGCCTCTTCGCCGCCCTCGACGGGAAACGTCACGCCGTAAACCTCGACACGGAAAAAGCCGCCGGCAGGCGCCGTCTCGCCAAAGTCAATCTTGAGCGTCTGGCCGTCAGCCTTGCACGTGGGCTTCATGGGCGTACGATCCATAAGGTCCTCGCCCGAGAGCATCGTCAATCGCGTGTCATCGGTACCAAACGTCGTGCCGTCGACAAACGTCAGCGAAAGACCGCTCAGCTCCTCGTCGGCATCGGCCTGGACCTCCCAGGTAATGCGCGTCTCGGTACCGCCGACCACAGCGCTGCCCGAACCAGTGTTGGGTCGGGCGGTAATCTTTGCGGTCTCAAGCGCCTGGGCGGTCGTGGGCGCATATGCCCCTGCGCACACCAGCGCGAGCGCCACGGCCATGGCGCAGGCTAGCTTTTGGAGCAAGGCGGGCAGTGGAAAACGCTGCTCCGCGGCCCCTTTGTTCAGTCGAGACAAGGTGGCTCCTATCGTAGAAGTTGCCGGCAAAACGAGACGGAAATACTCTCCGTCAAGAGAAGCGCAAAGGCCCTCTCCGCCAAAACGGAAAGGGCCCGCGAGCAATCAAGTAGCTATTTTACTTGATGTTGTACTTAGCCATGAGGGCGTCAATGGTACCGTCGTCGGTCAGGTCCTTGATGGCCTGGTTGATGTCTTCCTTGAGCTTGGTGTTACCCTGGTTGATGGCGATGGCGTACTCCTCGCCGGTGCTGATCTGCTTAATGGTCTGGCAGGTGTTGAACTGCTCGGCGGTCAGCTGGCTGGCAACGGAGCGGTTGGTGACTACGGCGTCGCCCTTATCGGACTGCAGGGCGCTGAAGCACTCGGTAGCGTCCTTGTAGGGGACGATCTTGGCCTTGGGGAAGTTCTCCTGGGCAAAAGACTCGGCGGTCGAGCCAGACTGAACGATGATGGTAGCGTCGGCGTTGTTGAGCTTCTCGCTGTAGTTGTCGGCCGTGATGTCGGTGTTATCGACCTTGGTCACGATAGCCTGATCGTCCATGTAGTAGGAATCGGAGAAAGTGACTTCCTTCTCACGCTCGGGCGTGTCGGTGATAGCCGCGATGGAGACGTCGTACTTGGCGCCCGAAGCGACACCCGGAACCAGCGTGTCAAAGTCATTGTTGACGTACTCGACATCCAGGCCCAGCTTGTCACCGATAGCCTTGATGAGCTCAAGGTCAAAGCCCTGGTAGTCGCCGTTGTCATCCTTGTACTCAAACGGCGCGTACTCGGCAGAGGTGCCGACGGTCAGCGTGCCGTCCTTGACGAGCGCGTACTCCTTGGAGCCGTCGACCTTCTCGACCTTAGCGTCGTCAGAGCTGCTGGAACCGGCATCAGAACCAGAGGTGGCGTTGGACGAACCGCAGCCCGTCAGAGCAAGGGCGAGCGCCATAGCACCCGTGGCGGCAAATGCGCCAAGCTTCTTCAGCTTCATAATCAGTCTCCTTCCGGTGACCTCGTTTGATTCAGAGGTCTGCAAAAACTGTTGGCTATTATGCACCCGGAATTACGAATCTGCAATGAGAAAACTGATTGAAACAAACCCATAACGTGAATGGAATACTCTACTTTGTGACAGTCATTACTGCTGCAATGACCTTAATAGTCTAATTTCAGCTGCATAACCTGCAAGTTCGTTCGGAGTCTCCAAAATAAACGGCAGCGAACGCAAGTGGCCATTCGATACAATATTCTGCATAACCTGCATACCTCCACCAAATTCCTCACTGCCAAGGTATCCCTTGCCGATGCACTCGTGACGATCTTTATGGGCGCCACAAGAGTTCTTCGAATCGTTGATGTGTACGGCATGCAAGCGATCGATACCCACCACGCGGTCGAACTCGTCGAGTACGCCGTCCAGATCATGGATGATGTCGTAGCCGGCATCGCTCACATGGCAGGTGTCTAGGCAAACGCCCAGCTTGGCCGACAGCTCGGGGCGTTTGCCGGCAACACCCTCAATGATGAGCGCCAGTTCCTCAAAGCTGCGGCCCACCTCGGTGCCCTTGCCCGACATGGTCTCGAGCAGCACCGTCGTCTGCTGGCCCTCAAACATCACCTGACACAGGGCGTCGACAATCATCTGAATGCCGGCGTCGGAGCCCTGCCCCACATGCGCACCGGGATGGAAGTTGTAGTAGTTGCCGGGCAGCGCCTCCATGCGCCGCAGGTCCTCTGCCATAGCCTCCAAGGCGAACTCGCGCGCCCGCTCTTTGGCAGAACAGGGGTTGTAGGTATACGGGGCATGCGCCACCAGCGGTCCAAAGTCGTTTTGCGACATAAGCTCGCGCAGAGCCGCCACGTCATCCATGTCAAGTTCTTTCGCCTTGCCGCCGCGCGGGTTGCGCGTAAAGAATGCAAAGGTATTGGCGCCAATGGATAGCGCCGTCTCCCCCATCGCCCGATAGCCCTTCGTCGTCGAAAGATGACACCCGATCGTCAGCATCTCCAGCTCCCTCCTCATCAGTTGCGGTGAAATACGGTCTATTGGTGCCCTATTTTGGCGCAAACAGACCGTATTCCACCGCAAGTTATAAAAGGGGCATCAGGGGCAAAGGCCTCCAAGGCATTCCAGGCGCTGGCGCCATGCCCCCACGCACTAAAGTTTCAAGCGAATCGCATCGATAATGCGCGCGCAGCGCTGCGTGGCGGCAAGGGGCATGGCGGGACTCTCGAGTTTCCCCGCCCGGATGAGCTGGGTCGCATGCTGGATTTCGCCGTAGAAATCATCGATCTCAAACGGGGCATTTATTTCGAGCGTTCGACCGTCGGAATACTTCACATGGGCGAGCTCGGGGCGATGGAGACGCTCGATTTCCAACGAGCCTCGCTCACAGACAATCGTTAAGCGGCTTTCATATGTTGCTTTGCCGTCGCACACCATATGAATGGGTATACCGCCGACGCTCATACGGATCTCGTCGGCCCAATCGACGCGGCCGCCTGATACGTCACGCCAGCGAACTTCACGGGATGAAACCTCGCACGCGCCCGCGAGCAAATCCTCAAACCAACCGACCGCATAGCAGCCCATGTCATATAGACAGCCGCCCTGCAACGAATCAAGCAGATAGCCCGAAGGAGGCTCGCCGTAATCGAGCTTTTGCACGCTTTCAATCGAGACAATACGGCCAAGCTCACCCGACGCAAGCAAGTCCTTCACGCGAGTGCGCATCGGGCAAAACCGATTCTTCATCGCCTCCATAAACAGCACGCCGCGCTCACGAGAGGTGGAGGCAATCGAGAGAGCCTCTTCCTCACTCAAAACGGCCGGCTTTTCGCACAGCACGGCCTTTCCCGCGCGCAGTGCCCGACAGACCCAATGCGCATGCATGCCATGTGGAAGAGCCAAGTAGATTGCGTCGACATCGGGGTCGGCAATCAGCGCATCATAAGCCACATCGCCGCTATCGTCAGCCGTGGCATAACTGTGCGCGGCATCAATCGAAAACGCCCTGCAAAACTCCTCAACATGCGAAGGAGTGCGGCCGGCGGCAGCCACAAGCCGTGCCCCGTCCACCTCCTTGAGCGACGATGCAAATCGATGCGAAATGTGTCCAGCGCCCAAAACGCCCCAACAAACCTCACACAAATCATCACATGAATCCCGATGACCCACGACAGCCCCCTTCAGTTGCGGTGAAATAGTTCCTGTTGGGCCCCTATTGCCCCAAACAGGAACTATTCCACCGCAAGTTATAAAAGGGTCATGAGGAGCGCGTTTTGCCGAAGGACTTAAGCACCGCCGTCACGGGACCAGGCTGGAAACGTCGGCGCACATCGTCGAGACGCTCGGGAATATCGATGTGCTGTGGGCAGTGGCGCGCGCATTTGCCGCACTTGACGCAATTGCTCACGAGCTTGGGCTCGCTCGTGCGCACCGCACTCGCCGTAAAGTATTGCGACAGCCCCGTAAACCAGCTGTGCGCATAGCTCGCGTTGTAGGCGGCAAAGCAGCCGGGAATGTTGATACCCTTGGGGCATGGCATGCAGTAGCCGCATCCCGTGCAGGGCACACGGTTCGATTTCTCAAACTCCATCAACACGCGCGCAATCGTGTCGAGCTGGTTGGCAGTCATCGAATTCGGCAACGCGAGGTCTGCCAGTGACGAATTCTCATCCACCTGCGCGATATCGGTCATACCCGAAAGCAGCATCGTCACCTGAGGATGATTCCACACCCACGAAAGACCCCAGGCGGCAGGAGTGCGCAAATGCGGGTCACGGGCACTATCGAGCACAGCGCGGGCCCGTGGCGGCAGCTTGCCCGCTAAACGCCCGCCCAGCAGCGGCTCCATCACAAACACCGCGAGCCCGCGCTCCGCAGCCGCCATGAGTCCTGCCGTTCCCGCTTGGTAACGCTCGCCGGCATAGTTGTACTGTATCTGGCAAAAATCCCAGTCATATGCGTCAAGCATCGTCAGGAAATCCACCGCGCTGCCGTGGTACGAAAAACCAATCTGGCGAATGCGCCCCGCCGCCTTTTGACACGCGATCCAGTCCTCAATGCCCAACGCCACCACACGTTCCCACTGGGCGGGCGAGGTAATGTTATGCATGAGGTAATAGTCGATATGGTCGGTCCGCAGGCGCCGCAGTTGCTCATCGAAGAACCGGTCGAAATCCTCCGCGCACTTGCACGAAGCATGCGGCAACTTGGTCGCCAGCAACACCCGGTCACGCAGCCCCAAGCACTCAAGCGAGGCGCCCACGCACGCCTCGTTACCGGGATAGAGATACGCGGTGTCCAGATAATTAATCCCCTGCTCCACCGCACGGGAAATGATGGCATCGGCTGTCTTCGCATCCGGACGTCCCGGCGCACCGGGAAACCTCATGCAGCCCAGACCCAACGCCGAGATACGGTTGCCGCTTTTGGGGTCAACGCGATATTGCACGGCCCCTCCCTTCGCCATCAGCGCCCCGGCAAGGCGAAACACAATGGTCACGCAGCCGAAACATCGTGGAATCGCAATCGAGAACGTATCGTAACGCAGCAGAAATCGAGCTGTCACGGCACCGCTTTAACATCAGCAAAAAGCCCGATGAAAGGAGCCGGGCATGACCACGCGCGAGGACGCCTACCCCTACCCCGGCGAGCAATACATCCTCTCGGTCGACCGCTATCAGATCGAGGTCATGGACCATCTGGACGAGCCTCCCGCCACGGGTGCCGTCATCTTCTGCACCTTCCCCAAGGTCCGCGATGGCGTCGGATACCCCGCCCGCGTCTTTGCGGTCTGCCCTGCAGCGTAGCGTCCAGGCAAACGTTTCTTTTTTATAACAGCCGCCCCGCGCACCCACCAATCACCCTGGCAGCATACAATCCATCAGGCGCCCCCTTACGCGGGCGCCTTTTATATGGGGAGATGATTCACATACAGATCAACAAGGTCACCTTTATCGGCAAGGGCGGCGTCGGCCTGCTCTACGGCAGCATGATTGCCAAGGCCCTCGGCAATGACGCCGTCCAATACGTTATGGATGACGCCCGTTTTGAGCGTCACGCGGGCGATGCGCTCACCGTCAACGGAAAGCCTTGCGATCTCACGTCCGTCCGTGCCAGCGAGGCAGCGCCCGCCGATCTGGTCATCCTGACGGTCAAGACCACCGGTCTCGACCAAGCACTCAAGACTATGGAGCGTGTCGTGGGACCCAACACGCTCATCGCCTCGCTGTGCAACGGCATTACGAGCGAGCAAAAGATTGCCGAACGCTTTGGCTGGGAGCATACCGTCCTGGGTATCTGCCAAGGCATGGACGCCGTGTTCCTCAACGGCGCGCTCACCTTTACCAATGCGGGCGAGATCCGCTTTGGTGCGGCCGCCGGCACCGACCCCGCGACCGTCACCGCTATCGACGGGCTCTACATGCGCTGCAGCATCGCCCACACCGTCGAGGACGACATCAACCGCCGCATGTGGGCCAAACTCATGCTCAACGACGGTATCAACCAGACCTGCATGGCCTACGGCGGGACCTACGGAAGCGCCACGGAGCCGGGCTCCGAGCAACGTCGCTGCTTTGTTTCCGCCATGCGCGAAACGCTTGCGGTCGCCAACGCCGAAGGCGTTGAGCTGACCGAGGCAGACCTGACGCAAATGGTGCACCTCATCGAGGGAATCGACCCCGCCGGTATGCCCTCGATGGCTCAAGACCGCATCGCAAGGCGCAAAACCGAGGTTGATGAGTTCGCGGGCACCATCTGCCGCCTCGCAGCCAAACACGATATCCAGGCACCGCAAAACGAGTGGCTCTATCGGCGCATCCGCGATATCGAGAAAAGCTGGTAGCGCCAACGCGCCGCATTCAACAGCCTTAACAGCAAAACCGCCGCAAGGGAACCTTTCCCCCTGCGGCGGCCTTCATCTTCGTCTATGACCGGCGGCCAATCTCACAACAGTTAACGTTGCGACCCCGGCACCTCGTCCTCATCGTCGCGGCAAAGAACCACGCCCGCGCTTCCCAGCAGTGCGGCCGCGATCAGCGCGCCGACCACGATAGGAGCAGTCCCGCATGTCCCCTGCATGCCCGCGACGAGCGCGGCCGTGGGACCAAGGCAGCCAAGCATCAACGCGACGGCGGCAACGGCGATATCTCGAGCATTCACAAGACCACTTCCTCCAAGAGAAAGACCTTATTTCTCATGAACTAGTGTGCCCCGCACCCATACGCCCAGCGTACCGCCACGGTAAGGGCTCTGTTAACTCGAACGCACATAAAGAACGGGCGGCTTTACGTTGCCTAAAAGCTCAGTAAAGACGCCCGCCCATCATGTGCCAATTTTCCTTATGGCAGATTACCAACCGGTATAGTAGTCGGTGGTTCCGGCAGCGCAGCCGGAGTCATAGACCTTGCACTCGCCCTTGGAACCGGTAAACGTGGAACCCTGAGCCTTATCGCCCGCGGCCACGACATAGTAACCATCGGAATCGCGCCAAAAGCCCTCGGAATCCTGAGTCCACTCGCCCGTGCGGTGGTGATACAACACGTTGCTGCTGTAATAGGTCTCACGGCGGCCGTTATAGTTATTGACGCCGCTCGAGCGCGTCAGGCCCGAGCCGTTCGCGTAATACGCAGCAGGCGCGTAAGACGAACCGGAGCCGGCGTTGTAATACGAAGCCTGAACGGCCTCAGCGGCCTCGGCTTCGGCGGCCGCAGCCTCGAGCGCTTCGCGCTTGGCATCCTCAAGCGCAGTGCGCAGCTCATCGAGCTCGGTCGACTTGGCGTCGACCTCCCCCATCGTCAACAGGCTACCCGCACCGTCGATACAGCCCTGCAGCACAGCGCGCTCGTCATCGGTGGCATAGTCGCCATACATATTCATGATGATCTGAGCGCGCATCTCCAGGGAATCGCGCTTGGCCTCCATCGAGGCGTTCCACTCCTGCATGGAACCATAACCATCGCCGCGATAGTCAACGGGCTGTACCAGCGTCGTCTCGGACGGCGCAGATCCAACCGTATCGGACAATGTTGCGGCGTGGGCATCAGTTGCACCGGCGCCCGCCAAAAGTGCCACGGTCAGAGCGGCGGAAAGGGCGGCGGCTTTCGGTTTTCGTGAATCGATCCTCATGTAGCTGGAAACCTCCGTAGTGCGTTTTTGCTGCGTTTGAGCTGCGTGTGATTCGATTGCGCTGCATAGTACCCCGAGCAAATCGCGACCTGCAGTTTTACTCAAAAGGCGCACGTCAATTGCGTAAAACTCACATCCTCTCAACAGGAGTTTTCCACAACTCGAATGCATAAAGCGTGTCAAAAACCCTGTTTTTGCACCCTCTCTATGCAAAAAAGGCGCCTGTGCAACCATTGTTCGCACAGGCGCCTTGAGCAGGCATTTTATGCAGTTATACCTATCGAGTCGCAAGGGGTCCTTGCACAAGTCGCTTTACTCGTCCAGCGCGGCGAAGGCCTGCTTCAGGTCCCAAATGATATCCTCGGCGTTCTCGGTACCGATGGAAAGACGGATCGTGGAGGGCGTGATGTTCTGCTCGGCGAGCTCCTCGGCAGACAGCTGGGAGTGCGTGGTGGTAGCCGGGTGCACGACGAGCGACTTGACGTCGGCCACGTTGGCGAGCAGCGAGAACACCTGCAGATGATCGATGAACTTCCAAGCTGCCTCCTGGCCACCCTTAATCTCAAAGGTAAAGATCGAGGCACCGCCGTTGGGGAAGTACTTCTGATAGAGCTCATGATCGGGGTGCTCAGGCAGGCTCGGGTGGTTCACCTTGGCGACGTGGCTGTCACCAGCCAGGAACTCAACGACCTTCTTGGTGTTCTCGACATGACGGTCAACGCGCAGCGACAGAGTCTCGGTGCCCTGGAGCAGGACCCAGGCGTTGAACGGGCTGATGCAGGCGCCCTCGTCACGCAGCAAGATAGCGCGGACATAGGTTGCGAAGGCGGCGGGACCGGCAGCCTCGGCAAACGAAACACCGTGGTAGGAGGGGTTGGGCTCAGCGATCTGGGCATACTTGCCACTCGCCTTCCAATCGAAGTTACCGCCATCGACGATCACACCGCCCAGCGAGGTGCCGTGGCCGCCGATGAACTTGGTTGCGGAGTGAACGACGATGTTGGCACCATGCTCCAGCGGACGGAACAGATACGGGGTGCCGAAGGTGTTGTCGACGACAACCGGCAGACCGTGCTTCTTGGCGATCTCGGAGATGGCGTCGATGTTGGGGATGTCGGAGTTGGGGTTACCGAGCGTCTCGAGATAGATGACCGTGGTGTTGTCCTTGATGGCGCCCTCGACCTCGTCCAGGTTGTGGGCATCGACGAAGGTGGTCTCGACGCCAAACTGGGAGAGCGTATGCTCCAGCAGGTTGTAGGAGCCACCGTAGATGGTCTTCTGAGCCACCATGTGGTCACCGGCCTGGGCAAGAGCCTGCAGGGTATAGGTGATGGCAGCAGCACCGGAGGCGACGGCAAGACCTGCCACGCCACCCTCGAGCGCGGCGATACGATCCTCGAAGACGCCCTGGGTGGAGTTGGTCAGACGGCCGTAGATGTTTCCGGCGTCGGCAAGACCAAAGCGGTCGGCGGCGTGCTGGGAATTGCGGAACACATAGCTCGTGGTCTGGTAGATAGGCACGGCGCGGGAGTCGGATGCGGGATCGGCGCTCTCCTGGCCAACGTGAAGCTGCAGGGTATCGAAACCAAAGGTGTGCTCGGGGTTGTTGATGAACTGGCTCACGATGATCTCCTTGATCGAACAAAAGTTAATAAATTAGAGAGAAGTAAGTCGCTGTCTCCTGATCACGCCGACGGGCGCAAACAGGAGCCCGGCATTCGTCTTAGTAAGCAATTCATATGCGGGCCTCCTTTCGCATCCCGGTTCCGTGGTTGGCTTAATTACCTACCGCCTTTGTGTGTTTTGAATAGTACGAGCATTGTTTCCCTCGGTCAATCACTTAAAAGCGCTAACCTGTTATCGGTTTTATAGATAACACTCGAAAGGATGGCGCCGATGACCCTCCAGCAGCTTCGTTTCCTGATCGCCGTAGCAGAGTCCGGCTCAATCAATGCCGCAGCCCAGCGCCTCTATACCGCTCAGTCCAACATCTCAAACGCCGTCAAAAGCCTGGAACAGGAGCTCCACCTGGAGATCTTTACGCGCTCCAGCCGCGGCGTCACGCTCACCAACGACGGCACCGAGCTTTTGGGCTATGCGCGCCAGGTCGTAGAGCAGGCCGACATGCTCGAGGCGCGCTACGAGGACGGCGGCACCCCGCAAGCCCGCCTCGCCATTTCCACCCAGCATTACGCCTTTTCGGTCGAGGCCTTCGTCAACGTCGTCGAGCGCTGCCGGGACGACAAGTTCGAGTTCATCATGCGCGAGACCACCACATCGCAGATCATCGATGGCGTCCGCGCGTTTCGCAGCGACATCGGCATCCTCTATCTGGACGACTTTAACGTCCGCGTTCTGCAGAAGGCTTTTGCCGATGCGCGCGCGAGCTTCCATCCCCTATTCGACGCGACGGTCCACGTCTTCGTTAGCGAGCGCCACCCGCTTGCCCGCCGCCCGCAGCTGTCCCTTGCCGACCTCACACCATATACGCGCTACAGCTTTGAGCAAGGCACCTCGAACTCCTTCTATTACGCCGAGGAACCTTTTAGCTATATCCCTTGCGACCGCAACATACGAATCTCGGACCGCGGAACACTTACCAACTTACTTATCACGTCGAACGGCTACACCCTGTCGACCGGTGTCCTCTCCAATGAAATGCAATGGGGTATGGCATCGATCCCGTTAGCAGACGCCCCAACGATGCACGTAGGCTATATCATGCACGACGAGCGCAAGCCCTCTCCCCTCTTGCAGCAATACCTCGACGAGCTCAACCGCATCATCCATGCCAACTAACTGTCGGAAGACGGGGTAGAAATCGTAGATTGCTAGCCCCCGGCGGGCATGGCGCTACAATGGTCACTCACACGAAACGTACCCAACGAAAGGAACCATGTGAAGGTCATCATCTATACCGACGGCTCGGCCCGATCAAATCCGGGACGCGGCGGCTACGGCGCCGTACTCAAATACACCAACCCCGCCGGCAAGACCTTCACCTCCGAGCTTTCACGCGGCTACGCCAAGACCACCAACAACCGTATGGAACTCATGGCGGTCATCGTGGCGCTCGAGGCGCTCAACCGCCCCTGCGAGGTCGAGGTCCATTCCGATTCGCAGTACGTCGTCAACGCCTTTAACAAGCACTGGATCGACGGCTGGAAAAAGCGCGGATGGAAAACCGCCAACAAGCAGCCCGTCAAGAACCGCGACCTGTGGGAGCGCCTACTCACCGCCAAAAGCAAGCACAAGGTTGAGTTCATCTGGGTTAAGGGTCACGCCGGTCACGAGCTCAACGAGCGCTGCGATGAGCTCGCCACCACGGCGGCCGACGGCAGTAACCTCGATATCGACACCGGCTTTAACGAGAGCGACCTGTAATAGCGTTTTCGCGCAGCTTTATATCCCCACGCGCTACACTCATCCTGTAGACCAAACAACGCAAGGGGGACGTATGCTGCGCATCGCGACCATCGGCACATCCATGATCACCGACGACTTTATCCAAGTCGTCAACGCCAACGACCAAGCCGCGTTTGTGGGCACGCTTTCACGCGACGCCAATCGCGGTACCGCCTTTACCGCCGAGCGCGGTGGCGAGCGAAACTTTACGTCACTCGATGAGCTTGCGGCAGCCGCCGACGTCGACGCCGTCTATATCGGCAGCCCTAACGCACTTCACTACGAGCAGGCCCTTGCCTGCATCGCCGGTGGCAAGCACGTCATCGTCGAGAAACCCTTCTGCGCCACCGAAGCGCAGGCGCTGGAAGTCTTCCGCGCTGCCGAGGCAGCAGGTGTCGTGGCTCTCGAGGCCATGCGTCCCCTCCACGATCCCGCCTTCCACGCCATCGAGGACGCCCTGGGCGAGATCGCCCCCATCCGCCGCGCCTCATTGCGCTTTGGCAAGTATTCCTCGCGCTACAACGAGATTCTCGCGGGACGCGCCACCAATATCTTCGACTGCAATATGGCATCGGGTTCCCTCATGGACATTGGCGTCTACGCCGTCGAGCCCATGGTCGAGATTTTCGGCATGCCCTCCGGCCTTACGAGCATGACTACTCTGCTCGACCCCACCACGCGACAGCTCACGCACGGCCCCATCGACGGCTGCGGTTCCATCCTCGCCAGCTATGGCGGAGGCCGCATCTCCGTCGAGCTCGCGCACTCCAAAATTACGAATGACCTGCTGCCCTCTCAGATCGAAGGCGAGCGTGGCACTATCCAGATCGACCATCTGTCCACGCCCCGCAACGTCAGCATCGACTATCGCGGCGATGTCGTACGTGGCTCGGCGACCGAGGCACCGCGCGAACAGGGCGACAACGGCCGCGTGCTCGACCTGCCCAAATCGAGCAACACTATGGAATACGAACTCACAGACTTTATCACCGCCATCGGCGACATCGATATCGTCAAGGAAGAGATTTGGGAGACCCCGGCGGGACGCCACGAGCTTGGCCACTACCGCGATGTCACGCTCGTCTCGCTGCGCATCATGGATGCCGTGCGCCAGCAGGCCGGCATTACCTTCCCGGCCGACGCAGGCAAGCAGGCATAGCGATGGGCCTCTTCGATACGTTCTTCTCCAGCGTCACCGGCGGCAGTCGAGAACCTCAAAAACCATCAAACGTCGAGCTCGAGCTGCGCCGCAGGCTTACTGTGCTCGCAAGCGACGAGGCCACTCAAGACACTCCCCTGCGCTATTTCCTGCGCTGGGCGGGGCAAGTCCAAGGCGTTGGCTTTCGCTTTACCACCACCAACCTCGCGCAGGCACGCTCCCTCACCGGCTGGGTGCGTAACATGGAAGACGGCTCAGTCGAGATGGAGATACAGGGAGCTCCGGCAAACATCCTATCTCATCTCGAGGCGCTTCATGCCTCCTACGAGTGCATGGGAACGCGTTTTCGCCTCGTAGACGCCCAGGCCCGAGCCCCACTTGCCAATGAAGACGGTTTCAGTCCTCATTATTAGTATTGTGTGCTAAATACGGTATCATTTACCTACGACCGTTAATAGAAAAGAGGCGAGGCGCATGGCGGTGCAAAGAAGGAATACCAGGCAGCGAAAGCTGGTTCTTGACGCCGTGCGCCAAAGTTATAACCATCCCACCGCCGACGAAATCTACAACGCCGTGCGCGAACAGGATGACAAGATCAGCCGCGGCACGGTCTACCGCAACCTCAATCTCTTGGCAGATGCCGGAGAAATCCTCTCGATCAAGACGCCGGGCGGGAGTCGCTTTGATCGCACCATCGAGCCGCACGCACATATCATCTGCACCTCGTGCAGCCGCGTCATCGACGTGCCGCTCCCCTTCGATGCCCAGCTCGACGCCGAGGCGTCCAAGCAAATCGGTTGGCACGTCACGTCGCACTACACCATCTTCGAGGGTCTCTGCCCCGACTGCCGGTAGATGTTTGGGGCATGCCTACTCGGCAAGTAGACGACGCAGTTCTTCTTCGACCGTGCGCACGTAGCGGACGCGGTCGTTGATGCCACGCATAGAGGGGTTGCAGCTCTCCATCAGATAGGGATGGCCCACGACGTTGAGCATGTCGCGGTCGTTTTCGTTATCGCCAAACGCCATCATCTCATCGGGCGAAATACCCAGGGCACGACCGTAGTCGGCAAGCGCGGAGCCCTTGCCCGAACCGAAACCGATAAAGTCCGTCCATTCGGTTCCCGACGTCATCACGTCAACACGGTCGCTAAAGAGGCGCTCGAAATACTCCAGGGCCGCCGGCTGATCCACCTCGGGCGTCTGGAAGGCGATCTTAATGACGTCCTCGTCGATGTCCTCGGGGCGGTCGACCACCGCCACATCGCAGTGGACCTCATAGCGCAAATGGTCGACGAACGCATCGTTGCCGCTCATGGTGTAGAGGTGTCCCTCACACGAAAGGGTCACGTCGGCATGGGGATACGCAACCACGGCATTCGCGATATCCATAGCAAGACTACGCTCCATGGAGCGCTTGACAACGGCACGCCCCTCGCTCATCACCAGGGCTCCGTTCTCGCATACATAGGCGAGCTCATCGGCCACCGGGGTAAACAGATAGCGCAAGCTCGCATATTGACGACCGCTCGCCGGCATAAACACGATACCGCGACGATGCAGTTCATCGATGAGCTCAAAGGCCTCGGAACGCGGCTCGCGCTCCCCCCGATGCAGCAACGTGCCGTCCAAATCGCATGCAATCAGCTTGATTCCCTCAAGACCCATATGCTTTCCCCCCAAAGCACCTCATCAACAGTAAGACGGACTTTGAATAGCTGCCTCTCAAAGTCCGTCTTACTCATACGCACGTTAACCGCGCGCCTTTTTTACGATCGTAAAGTCGGGAGCCATACTCACAACGGCATCCGCCGCACTCGACGCAAAGCGCCGGTCCGCATCGAGTTCACGGGTAACCACCGAGAGCCAAACGCCCTCGACGCCCCGGAGCATGCGGCCCAAAACAGGCTGCACCGGCGTATACATGCGCACGGTATACTCGTCCGAATCGCCTCGGAAAAGCGGCGCGTGCATATTGCCGATCTCCCAGCACGCATGCGCGAGCGCAATCGGGTCCATGCGGTCGACTTCGACCAAATAAACCTCGGCACTGCGCAGGCGCACGACAACCGCCACGGGCACCATGCCCGAACGGTCGATGGCGAGCACATCGCCATCGGCAAGGCGATCGCCATCGGCAGCGCCCAGCCGAATATCGACCGTACGCCCCAGCTCCGTCACGCCCACAAATGTGCGGGCATCGGCCTGGTCCCAATCGAGTAGTAGCTCATCGACCTCAAAGACACCGCCCAGCTCCCGGCGAAGCAAAAGCTCATAGGACGGGTCGTTGAGATTTCCGAGACACGCTGTCGAAACCAGATTCACAGGCATAGCCTAGTCCTCGACCTCGACGAGCTCGATATCAAAGTTGAGGTCCTTGCCGGCAAGCTCGTGGTTGGCATCGAGCGTCACGGCCTCGGGCGTTACGTCGATGACGACGGCGGGGACGGGCATGCCGCTCGGCGTGGACAGGAAGAGCTTCATGCCCTTCTCGATCTGCTCGATGTTGGGAACCTGCTCGGCCGGGAAGGTAATAACCATCTCGGGATTGTGCTCGCCGTAGGCATCGGCAGCAGGAATGTGCACGGTCTTCTTCTCGCCCACCTGCATGTCGACAACAGCGGCGTCGAAGCCCTTGATCATCTGACCGGCGCCGCAGGTGAACTCCAGCGGCTCGCCGCGATCGTAGGAGCTATCGAACTGCGTGCCGTCGTCGAGCGTGCCGCGATAATGAGTCTTGACCTTCTTGCCCTGGTTGGACATGGTAACCTCCGTGATAAGGGCGGCGCACAACGCGGGCCGCCGTGAACATATGGCGCTAACTATACCCTAGTCATACAATTCAATGACAGTTTGCAAAGAAACGCTGCAACCGGAGGAACCATGGCATATCCCGTATTTGACCTACACTGCGACACCGCCGACCGCATCGGCTGGGCCACGCTCGATCTCGACCTGCGCTTTACCGCCGGCACCGACGGTTATTTCCCCGGCGACGAAACGCATCCGCAAGATTTCGACCTCATCGAGGGCAACGCCTGCGCCATCTCGCTCGCAAAGATCGGCAACACGCCATGGGCACAGTGCTTCGCCACGTTTGTCCCCGATGAGATTCCCACCGCCCACGCCGCGCGCTTCCAGGCGCAGATCATGGCGCATATGAGCGGCCAGGCAATGCTCAACCACGACCGCATGGTCAACGTACGCAGCGCGGCAGACATTCGCCCCGCGCTCAAAGACGGCAAGGTCGCCTGCATCCACACCATCGAAAACGCCACGTTCTTTGCCGAGGACCCCGCGTTGATCGAGGTGCTCAAGAGCTTGGGCGTACTCATGTCATCGCTCAGCTGGAATGCGCAGGGACCGCTCGCGAGCGGACACGATACCCACGCCGGCCTCACCGCCGCCGGCATCGAGGCACTTACGCAGATGGAGCACGCCGGCATGGTGCTTGACGTCTCCCACCTCAACGATGAGTGCTTTGACGAGGTTGTCGCCCACGCCACACGTCCCTTCGTCGCCAGCCACTCCAACTCCCGTGCGGTTTGCGGCGTCAAACGCAACCTTACCGACGACCAGTTCCGCACCATTCGCGACATGGGCGGTATCGTCGGCCTCAACTACTGCAGCGAGTTCCTTTCCAACGACGCAACCGACAAGACCGCCGCAGACGTCACCTTCGACCAGCTGGCGGCACATATCGAGCACTGGCTCGACCTGGGCGGCGAGGACGTCATCGCGCTCGGCGGCGACTGGGACGGTGCCACGGTGCCCGCTTTCCTCTCCGATGCCAGCAAGATGCCCGAGTTCCAGAACATGCTCTCCAAGCACTTTGGCAAGACCGTGATGCAGAAGCTCTGCAGCGATAATGCCCTTGCCTTCTTCGAGCGTTATTAATTTCACATCCCCTGAGCGAGCCGGCATGCCGAACGGTCGACATGCCGGCCCGTCCCCAATCTGAAGGACCGCTTTTGACGCAGCAGTTTACGATTTCCGTATCCCGACCGGATGGGACGCCCATCCCCGTCGTCGTTACCAAAAAGCGCGTCAAGAACTTCAACCTACGCGTCACATCGAGCGGTGAGGTCCACGCCAGCGCACCGATCGGCGCCAGCCGTGAGCGTATCGAAGCGTTTGTGAAGCGCAACAGCGCCTGGATTATCAGCCGACTTGCCCAGCGCGAGCAACGTCAGGCGACGGCGAGAGAGCCGCTCAGCCCCTCGTCCATCATTGCACTTTGGGGCAAGCCCATCACGGTACAGGATGCACTCGATCATAACTTTGCATCACCCGCACCGCGGCCCAAGCAGGCTACCTTCGCAAGTTTTATGGGTACCGACGAGCCAAACGGACGTCCGCAGGCCAAGTGGAACGCGACCCTCGACGGCTTAACGCCCCGTGAGATCCAAGCCCATATTGACCAGCTCTATACGTCCGAGGTCACATCGGCACTGCGCGATATGGTGCACGCATACGAAATCGCAATGGGTGTCGCCGTATCCCGCGTTTCCGTACGCAGCATGAAAACGCGTTGGGGATCATGCACGCCCAAGACCGGAGCCATTCGCATCGCACGCGAACTTGCCGCCTATCCCATCGAATGCCTCGACATGGTTGTCGCCCACGAGCTCGTCCACTTGCTCGAGCCAAGCCACAACCAGCGGTTCCACGTCCTGCTCGACACATACTGCCCCAACAATAGAGCACTTTCTCAGCGACTCAAGCAGCCACCCATAGAGACGTATTAGAACCGGTTAGCGCACACGCTCGATCTCGACACCGCAGCTTGCCAGGGGAAGACCGACGGGCGCCCAAGGCTTATCGAGCTTAACGCGCACGCCAAGCAGCAGGGGGTAACGACGTAGCAGCATCTGGGCCACGCCCTCGGCTGCAGCCTCGATGAGCCTAAACGTATGCTCGCGCAGATAGCCATCGACATCGTGGCATACCGAGCCGTAGTCAATCGAGGCGTCCAGGTTATCGTGCTCCCCCGCTGCACGCAGGTCGGCATAGAGCACCAGGGACACGATGAACTTCTGGCCCAGCGCGTTCTCTTCGGGATATACGCCGTGGTTAGCAAAAACCTCAAGACCTTCAACGGTGATGCGGTCGGCATGGCGCAGATCGTCATAGCTCACGTGGGGTACCGCCGTTGCGGTGGATATTTCGCCCCTTCCACGGCGGGCGAGCTCGGCACCTTCAGTCTTGGTTGCATTCTCGGGCAGTTTCTTATTGCTCATCGCGATCGTCTCCTTCGTTTAGAACCCCGACCGCGCAAACTAACTACACGCGAATCGACAGGTTCTTTTTATCATCGCTCCAGTTGCAAGCATTGCGCGCGGGGCATGCAAAGCAGGCGCGCGACGCTTTATCGGCCGCATAGAGCAGACGCTCAAGCGGTTGGCTGTTCACGCGCAGCTTTCGATGGCCCAGAATGGCCGTCTTAATGGCTGCGGCATCGGCCGGCTCAAACGCCACATCATCGGGCATGCCGCCGAGAATCGCATCAGCGACGCGTTCGCTTGCAACATCATGGGATATACCCGATTCATACTGTTCATCTTTGCCGATATCGTGAAGAAGTGCCGTGGCGTAGATGACCTCGCGGTCAAATTCGAGCTGTTCCTCGAGATTCTTGATCCACATAATGCGAGCGACATCGAGCAGATGGTCAATACCGTGGCGGCAGAAGATGCGCCCCGATTCCAACTGCGCAATGTTGCCCAGGTGCCGCCGAAACAGCCCGTTGGCACAAATGTAATCAATGCGAGGCATGGCATCAAAGGGGGCCAGGCCCGAAGCCATGAAGCCGCGACGCGGCGTCCCCTCATCGGTCTTCGATGTAAAGTCGTTGACGACCCTCATGCTAACGGCCCAGCATCCTAAAGAACCGCTCCTCGAGCGCGGGATCGGTCTCAAAGACGCCGCGGCGAGCGAGCGTCACGGTCTTGGTGCCAGGCTTTTGCACGCCGCGCATGGTCATGCACATATGCTCAGCCTCCATGAGCACAATCGCTCCCTGGGGAGCGAGATAATCCATGAGGGCGTCGGCAACCTGCGCACACAGCTGCTCCTGCAGCTGCAGACGACGGGCATAGACTTCAACCGTGCGAGCGAGCTTAGACAGACCCGCCACGCGACCGTTAGGGATATAGCCGATCGCAGCCTTGCCATAAAACGGCAGCAGATGGTGCTCGCACAGCGAGTAAAACGTAATGTCGCGCTCGATAACCAAGTCGTTCGAGGCGACGGCAAAGGTTTTGGACAGGTGCTCCTCGGCACTCTGGTCCATACCGCCGGCGATCTCACCATACATACGGGCAACGCGCGCCGGGGTCTCCAGCAGGCCCTCACGAGTTGGGTCCTCGCCTATGCCCTCAAGCAACAGCTTAATGGCGGCCTCGACTTTTTCCTGATCGACCATCTGGGCCTCACTTTTCCGATTTCACGTTCGCGCTATGGTACCACGCTCTTCGGCATCGACCACAAGCTACATAGTATGGGTCGAATAGACCGGATCATCACGCCAAAGTTCAACCGCATCACAAAGCGCAACGCCCTCGCGCTCAGCACGGGCGCGCGTGGCGTTCATATCGATCACGCGCTGGTTACTCGAGCCCCTAAAGCGCAATGAGATATCGTACAGATCCTGAACAAACGGGCCATCCACCAACATATCGAGGCAGGCAAGGATACGGTCCGTCGCCTCGGTATGGTGACGACCACCCGGCATAAGCTCCTCGAGCACGTCGCCGGTAAAACACCAAATGGTCTTGCCCGACCCCGCAGGATAGGCCGCACGCACGCGTTCGATAAAGTCAACAAGCCCTGCCTGATTCTCGGGCTCCATGGGCTCGCCACCCAGAATCGTCAGGCCATCGATAAAGGGATGGTCGAGACTCTCGATAATCTTATCCTCGACGGCGCGATCGAACGGCTCGCCCGCAGCAAAGTCCCACGCGACAGAGTTAAAGCAGTTCTTGCACCCACGACGGCACCCACTCACAAACAGAGAAGTACGAACGCCTTCTCCATCAGCAATATCGAAATACTTAATGTTCGCGTAGTTCATAGGTAACTCTCCCGGGAGGCCGGGACATATCATCCCGTCCTCAAACATTCTCGGCCTTCGGCCTGCGAAACTGCGGGCGGGACGATATGTCCCGGCCTCATGCAAAGGGTAACTCAATGAACGAAGCGAACATCGAGTATGGGGTTCGAAGTCCAATAAAAACTTTGTTGCAGCTCAACCGCTATCGCAAGTAAATCGCAGCTGCAGCTCGAATTATTTCCGCTAAGAACTTCGAGGAGCGAGCAGGCCGCGCGCTGCATCTCAGCTACGTCAACTTGGCTGAACCGAGAGGGCCGCTTGGGCATTTGCTCGATATGAGTTCCGCACGCAAAGAAGGCCACTTAATGTGGCCTTCGTCTTGCGCAGGACTGTCCGAAATAGCGAGCAAATGCCCAAGCGGCCCTCTCGGTTCAGCCCCGGAGCGGTATTAGAGATGCAGCACGCGGTCGCGGATCTCCTCGGTTCGACCCTGGTTCCAGAACTGGGTACCGATGTAACCGCACGTGCGACGGGCGACATTCATCTTCTCCTGGTCACGATTGCCGCAGTTGGGGCACTCCCACACCAGTTTGCCGTCATCCTCGACAATCTTGATCTCACCGTCGTAGCCGCACACCTGGCAATAATCGCTCTTGGTGTTGAGCTCGGCGTACATGATGTTGTCGTAGATGTACTGCATCACGCGAATGACAGCCTTGAGGTTGTCCTGCATGTTGGGAACCTCGACGTAGGAGATGGCACCGCCCGGCGAAAGCTGCTGGAACATACCCTCGAACTTGAGCTTGTCGAATGCGTCGATCTCCTCGGACACGTGGACGTGGTAGCTGTTGGTGATGTAGCCCTTGTCCGTCACGCCCGGGATGATGCCAAAACGACGCTGCAGGCACTTGGCGAACTTGTAGGTCGTCGACTCAAGCGGGGTACCGTACAGCGAGAAGTCAATATCGCTTTCGGCCTTCCACTCCGCGCACTTGTCGTTCATGCGCTGCATGACGGCCATGGCAAAGGGCGTGCCCTCCTTCTCGGTGTGGCTGTGGCCCGTCATGTACTTGACGCACTCATACAGGCCGGCATAACCCAGACTAATGGTGGAGTAACCGCCCACGAGCAGCTTGTCGATCGTCTCGCCCTTCTTCAGGCGGGCGAGGGCACCGTACTGCCAAAGAATCGGTGCGGCATCCGAAAGCGTACCCATCAGACGCTCATGACGGCACAGCAGGGCGCGGTGGCACAGCTCAAGGCGCTCGTCGAAGATCTTCCAGAACTTATCCATGTCCTGATGCGAGCTCAGCGCGACATCGGGCAGGTTGATGGTCACAACGCCCTGGTTAAAGCGACCGTAGTACTTGGGCTTGTTCGGGTCATAGTTCAGCGCGTTGGCCACGTTGTTAAATCCGTTACCGGAGCGGTCGGGCGTCAGGAAGCTGCGGCAACCCATGCAGGTATAGCAGTCGCCGTTGCCCGCGGTCTCGCCCTTCGACAGCTTGAGCTCGCGCATCTTCTTCTCGGAGATGTAGTCGGGCACCATGCGCTTGGCGGTGCACTTCGCAGCCAGCTGAGTCAGGTAGAAGTACGGGGAATCCTCGTGAACGTTATCGTCCTCGAGCACGTAGATGAGCTTGGGGAACGCCGGGGTGATCCACACGCCGGCTTCGTTCTTAACGCCCTCATAGCGCTGACGAAGCGTCTCCTCCACAATCATGGCAAGGTCGTGCTTCTCCTGGGGCGTACGGGCCTCATTGAGATACATAAAGACCGTCACGAACGGCGCCTGGCCATTCGTGGTCATAAGGGTCACGACCTGATACTGAATCGTCTGAACGCCGCGGCGGATCTCGTCACGCAGGCGGTCCTCAACAACCTCGCGGACCTTTTCGGGAGATGCGGAAACGCCGAGCTCCTCGAGCTCGCGGGCGACCTCGCCGCGAATCTTTTGACGGCTCACCTCGACGAACGGGGCAAGATGGGTCAGCGAAATCGACTGGCCACCGTACTGGGAGGAAGCAACCTGAGCGATGATCTGCGTCGCGATGTTGCAGGCAGTCGAGAAGCTGTGCGGCTTCTCGATCAGCGTGCCCGAAATAACAGTACCGTTCTGGAGCATATCCTCCAGGTTCACCAGGTCGCAGTTATGCATGTGCTGGGCAAAGTAGTCCGAATCATGGAAGTGAATCAGACCCTCATTGTGAGCATCCACAATCTCCTGGGGCAGCAGCACACGCTGGGTCAGGTCCTTGGAGATCTCGCCGGCCATGTAGTCACGCTGAACGGAATTGACGGTCGGGTTCTTGTTGGAGTTCTCCTGCTTGACCTCTTCGTTGTTGCACTCAATCAGCGACAGAATCTTGTCGTCGGTCGTGTTCTTCTGGCGCTTCAGGCTCTGAACATAGCGATAGATGATGTAATGGCGAGCGACCTCGTAGCAGTCGAGACGCATAATCTCGTCCTCGACCAGATCCTGAATCTCCTCGACCGACACGGTGTGGCCCGCGTTCTCGCATGCCTCGGCGACGTTTTGTGCCGCGTAAACCACCTGGCGGTCGGTAAGACGAGAGCTCTCCTCGACCTCCAAGTTTGCGGCGCGGATGGCATTGACGATCTTATCGATGTCAAAGACAACCTCGGTGCCGCTGCGCTTGATGATCTTCATCCTCTTGCCTCTTTCGCATCGTAGCCTCATCGCGCTTCAGAGCCAAACGATACCCGGCAGGGCTTGCCCCTGTCTTGCGGCGCCGTCGCGCAATCTGTGTTCTCGATAAACCATAAGCCTCCATGCGGACATTCCCTGGAGCCGATCAAGCGGCTCAAGGACACGTTCAAAAGAGGCAGTTAAGGTCTTCGTTCTCTGTCCGCCATCTATCATACGACAAAGAGGCATCTATATCCTGTATTCTTTTTTTAGGTCAAACACAACATATAGTGTTTCAGCAGGTCAAAGCAATTAGTCATTTTGCAGACGCATTAAAAATGAGGGGTTCTTGGGAAGTCGGTAAAACGTTACCAACACGGCTACCTGCATGGCAGTTATAAAACCCCCTTAGTCAAGCCGCTGACAAATCCTACCAAAACCAAGCCGCTCACGCCAAAAGAATCCAAAAGATTATGCTTGACCAACATGTTGCGGTCACGGTCGGCCAGGACGTATGCAATCTGCCGGCACCTCTACGGGGACCTTGGATCAATATTTGGTGGCATATTTGACGGCGTGCTTGGTAGCAAAACAAAACAGCCCAGAGGACATAGCCTCTGAGCTGCGAACATTTGGTGGGCGTTAGAAGATTTGAACTTCTGACCTCTTCCGTGTCAGGGAAGCGCTCTCCCCCTGAGCTAAACGCCCAAATGGAGCGGACAACGGGGCTCGAACCCGCGACCCCAACCTTGGCAAGGTTGTGCTCTACCAACTGAGCCATGTCCGCTTACGAGGATTAATCTTACGTGATGCCCGCATCCTATGCAAGAACTTTTTTTAAAAAGTTTTGCAACGCCCTCGCGAACCTCGCGAAGACATCAGCCACCACGGAAGGCGCGGGCAAACGCAATCTCGCCGCAAGAGACCCCTACATCTCACCGAGCATGATCCAGGCAGAGCTGTCCTGCGCGAGCCTGCCGTCTGCAAGCGGTGATGAGGTGAGCAGGACCCTGCCCGCCGGCAGCTCCACGGCTGCTGCGCCGAAGTTCGTCACACACGCCCAGCCGTTGTCGCGGCGATAGGCGATGACGCCGCCCTCGGCGCCCTCGGCACCATCCGCAAGACCGGTGCGCCCGTCAAGATCGAGCCACGCAAGATCGTTGGCGCAACCGCGCAGCTTGCGCCGAAGCCAGAGGGCGTCACGATAGAGCGCAAGCATCGATGTCGGGTCCGCTTCTTCCCTATCGGCAGCGTAATCGGAAAACCATGCAGGTTGCGGCAGATGGGGCGCCGCATCGGCGTCCGCCGGCGAAAACCCAAACGATCCGCCCTGCGCGGGATCGTCCGCCGCCACCCACGGCAGGGGCACACGGCAGCCGTCGCGCCCCTTCTCACGCTTCGGTCCGCGCGTATTGGTCGCAGTAGGATCTTCGAGTGCAGCCCACGGGATGTCAGCCACCTCAAAAAGGCCGAGCTCCTCACCCTGATACACGTATGCCGAGCCCGGAAGCGCCAGTTCAAGCAAAAGGGCCGCCCGCGCGCGGCGCTCGCCGAGTTCACGGTCCTCGTCATAAGACGACCCGTCGCGCAAGAGCCAGTCGAGCGCAATCTGGTGGTAGCGCGTCGCCTTGATTTGCGGCAGGGCATAGCGTGTCGCCACGCGCGGCACGTCGTGGTTGGAGAGTACCCAGGTCGAGGCGGAATCGGATTCGACGGCTGCCTTCAAGCCCTTCTCGATTGCAGTGTGCATGTCATCATAGGTCCAAGTGGCCTTGGCAAACTCAAAGTTAAATGTCTGGCCAAGCTCGCTGGGACGCGCGTAGAGATACTGGCGCTCGGGCAGCACCCACGCCTCGGCAACGGCACTGCGCGGCGGATTATAGCGGTCGAACACGCGGCGCCACTCGCGATAGATCTCGTGGACCTCATTGCGGTCCCACAGCGGATGGGTGCCGTCGTCAACCATGTCATCGCCCTCGGCGAGATGCCACCGGTCGAGGTCATCGCGGTCGAGATCCTTGGCGAGACCCTGCGCCACATCAATGCGAAAGCCGTCGACGCCTCGATCGCTCCAAAACGCCAGGACGTCGCAAAAGAGCGCATGAACCTCGGGGCATGACCAGTCAAAGTCCGGTTGCTCGGGCGTAAACATGTGCAGATACCACTGACCGTCCGCAACACGCGTCCATGCGGGGCCGCCAAAGTTGGCATTCCAATTGGTGGGAGGCAGCTCGCCATGCTCGCCGCGACCATCGCGGAAGATATAACGGGCGCGTTCGGGCGATCCGGGGCCGGCGGCAAGAGCGGCTTTGAACCAGGGGTGCTGGTTGGATGAATGGTTGGGCACGATGTCGACGATGACCTTGATGCCGCGCGCGTGAGCCGCAGCGATCATGTCATCGAAGTCGTCAAGCGAGCCGAGACGCGGGTCGACATCGCAGTAGTCCGCCACATCATAGCCGCCATCGACAAGAGGCGATGGATAAAACGGGCTCAGCCAGATGGCCTCGATACCCAGTCGCTCAAGATAGTCCATCTGCTGGGTAATGCCCGCGATATCGCCCAGACCCGAACCAGTCGAATCCTTAAACGAGCGCGGGTAGATCTGATAGATCGCGGCATCGGACATCCATGAGCGCGAAGAAGACTTTTCTGTAGCCATGGGGCGTATCTCCCTTGCAACGAGGGTAGTGTCGAGAAAGTTGGTGTAAGGGCCCTTGCGGCCCCTGTGTCCGATATCCGGAATCAGTTGATATCCTAGGCCGCCTCCACGCTGTCGGCAAGTTCCAGGCTGGATTCGATCATCTTCCTGGCCGCCTTCTCCAGCTCCGCCCAGTCGTGCTCGCCCGCGGCACCCATTCTGAACGCGGCGTCATGCATCTCGGCCATCTTCCTCTCCGAGAAGTAGCGCGAGCCGGACCATGTCTCGGCCTGGTCGCACATGACGGCGCCCACGAGCCTGAGCAGCGAACTCTCCGACGGGAAGACCTGCACCACGCGCGAGCGGCGCTTGATTTCCCTGTTGGCGCGCTCCTGCACGTTGTTGGTGCGCAGGCGCTTCCAGTGCGACGGCGGGAAGTCCAGGTACGCGAGCGCGTCGGGCTCCGCCTCCTCGAGCACCCTCGCCGCCCTCGGGCAGCACCCCTCCAGCATCTCGCACGCCGCGTGGTACATGGCCACGGCGGTGGCGGCGTCCCCGGCGCGGAAGACCGACGAGACGATGCGCCCCACGCGGCGCCTCAGCTGCCAGGAGCCGGCCTCGCGCATGCAGTCGCGCATCAGGTGCACGGCGCATCGCTGCCAGGCCGCCCCCTGGAAGACCTCGCCTATGGCCCTGACCAGGCCCCCGTGGGCATCGGATACGACGAGCTCGGTGCCGGTCGCGCCGCGGTCGCGCAGCTTCCGCAGGAAACCGAGCCACGATTCGTAGGACTCCGTGTCCACCACGGACACCCCCAGCACCCGCCTCCAGCCGGACTCGTCGCAGCCTATCGCCGTGACCACCGCGGTCGAAGCCACGCGGCCCCCGCGGCGGCACTTGACGTAGGTCGCGTCGAGCCAGATGTAGGGTATCGCGCGCGCATCGAGCGGCCCCTCCGCGAGGTCGGCTATCTCGGCGTCGAGGGTCGCGGCGATCGCGCTCACGCGGTCCCTGCCGAGCCTCTCGATGCCCATCTTCCCGGCTATCCTCTGCACCTTCCTGGTGCTGGTGCCGGTGGCGTACATCTCGGCCACCGCCGCGACGAGCGCGCGGTCGACGCGCTGGTAGCGCTCGAGGACGTCCTCGGGGAAGAAGCTGCCCGTCCTGAGCTTGGGGATTCTCAGGTTGAGCGTGCCCACGCACGTCTCGAGCGTGCGGTTGCGGTAGCCGTTCCTGCTGTTGGCCCCCTCGCCGCAGAGCTGGTCGGCCTCCTCGTCCATGATGGCGTTGACCACCTGCTCGGCGAGCAGCCTGAGCAGCGACTGGATGTCGACCAACCCGTCGGTCGACCTCGGGATGGCGGCCCTACCCGGCATCGCGTCTGCTAATATCTCCATAGCGGTCCCTGTCCTTTCCCAGAACCTGTGTTATGTAGCAATTCCAGATTCTAGGACAGGGGCCGCTTGCGTTTGGCGGTCAGCCGTCGGCGCGCTTACACCAACATTTCCGACGCGATCGCAACGAGGTTATGCGAGATGCCCACGATGATACGCCCAAAGCGGACATTCGCGACAAACAACGCCACAGCCACGCCCCAAAACGATCGCCCCCTCTCGGGTTCGAGCCCATGCGATGGATACAAAAAAGCCCGGCTACCGTGGTAGCCGGGCTGTTGCGTTTGGAGCGGACAACGGGGCTCGAACCCGCGACCCCAACCTTGGCAAGGTTGTGCTCTACCAACTGAGCCATGTCCGCATATGTAAAACAAAACGGGCGCCGGAGCGCCCGGATGTTGCCTGGAGGCGAAGCCCGGATTCGAACCGGGGGTAAAGGCTTTGCAGGCCTCTGCCTTACCACTTGGCCACTTCGCCGAAAAAGGACCGCCTAAACGGTCCGGAAATGCAATGGAGCGGACAACGGGGCTCGAACCCGCGACCCCAACCTTGGCAAGGTTGTGCTCTACCAACTGAGCCATGTCCGCTTGCGGGTTATTAATTTACGCGAGTTGTCCAAAAGACGCAAGTACTTTTTTCAAAAAACTTGTCTGCCGCATGTTCTTAATAGCCAAACGCGCTAAAGCGATTGGCTAGGCACACGATTCCAGCGCTCCGCTAAACAGCTTCACCATCTGCACGCGCGTGCCGGCGCCGTCCGTACGACGAGCAACCTCCACGTTATCGACGAGCATACGCATAAGCTTGATGCCACGGCCGCGCTCCTCGGATGCGACCGGCTCGCTCGTTTCATCGATAGAATAGCCGGCACCTCGATCAAGCACCTCAACCACAACGCGATCGCCATAGGCCTGAACCGTCAGGACGCACCCGATACCGTCCGCATGGTCATAGGCATTACCCAGCGCCTCCCCCGACGCCAATGCGACATCGTAGCGCTCGTCACGGCGCAACGGAAGCGATTCAAGGAGTTCGGCGATGCGATGTCGGTAGTATGGAAGATTCTCGATACCCTGACGGACCTCGACGCTCTTACTCCAGCGAGGCAGCTCCCCCACCGGAATGGCGGGAATAGACTCCCGTGCCGGCCCCGCGACATGAAGGATATCGACAAGACGAGCAATCTCCAAAAAGCGAACAACTTCACCCGATGCATTGACGAGCGAAAGCAGGCCTTCTCGCCTCATGAGCTCACGAGCGCGCGTAAGCAGGAATGCCAAGCCCGTCGAATCGATAAAGCTAACAGCCTGACAGTTGATGACAACACGACGCACGCCGCGGCCAATCAAAGCATCCAACCGCCGACGCAGCGCAGGCACCGTGACGATGTCGATATCGCCTGGTGGCGTCAAAACCGCTATGTCATTCCACTCATTCATACGACCATGGTTCCCCAAAAAAGCCCACTCGATGCATTCGTTTCCCCAACCGTACGGATTCAGCCCGCCCAGCGTCGTCTATGAACGACCCCGTAAAAACTCAAGGGACACCAATGCAATGTCATCGTCCAGCGCCGATTCGGTAAATCGGTCAAGCTCGCCCAAGACCTTGCCGCAAATGCCCGACACGCCCTCCCCCGAAACAGAAAGCAGAAGGTCGCGCAAGCGCTGCTCGCCAAAGAACGCTCCGGTGCGGTCGCGGGCCTCAATCGTTCCATCCGTATACATGAAGAGCATGTCGCCGGGGGCGAACGTAAACACGCCTGTCTCGTACACCATGCTCTCAAAGGCACCGATTACGCCCGATTGGCATCCAAGCAGCTCAACCTCTCCCCCACGGGCCTCGCCGCCACCCAGCGGCATCGACTCTGGCCTGATGACCATGGTCGGAGGATGGCCCGCCGAACAATACGTTGCGCGTCCGGCTTTAAGGTCAATCTTGGCGATAAAGGCCGTCACGAACGTCTCGACCCTCGAAAAGCCCATGAGCATGCTGTTAAGGGAGCGTGCCATGCGGGCCGGTCCAGCGCCCTCCCAGGCATATGCCGTCAGGGCCGTCTTGACGAGCGCGGACATCGATGCGGCCTCAATGCCTTTGCCAGACACATCACCCAGAATCATGACGGCGCAGTCGTCGGGAAGACGAATGAGCGTATAGAAATCGCCTCCGACCAACGCCGAATTCGTGGCCGACAGGTACACCGAATCGGTTGCGATACCCGGAACATCCCCCAGGGAATTTCTCATGCCGATCTGGAGCGTCTGAGCGATATGGCGCTCCTCGCGCTTTTGAGATTCGCCTTCGTAAATCAGTTCAAAGTCATGCGCCAAGTGCACCAAGTAGTCATATTCAAGGTCATCAATCGGCTCTTGGCTACCATCACGAAGCAGTAGCGCGCGCGTTGTCGGGCTCTTCGCAACAGAAGCAGGAACAATCGCGTCGTTACTGTGCTTGCCATCACCCTCAGAGCGCGGGCGCCCAGCCTCGATGCCGGAGTCGACGTAGAGACCTTGACAAGGCAGACCATGTGCCCTAAGCCAGCCTCCCATAGGCATCGATTCGTCAACGCGAGTTATACGGACGTGTTTAAGGTCCTCGGCACTCGTGCCGCCCAAAACAGATGCCTCAAAGCCATCAGGGCCAGCCCCCAGACGTGCCGCCGGCGCCGTCGTGGAAAAGAATAGCTTCTCGGGATCGTCCGGCAAAGCAACGCGACTGCCACCTTCAAAATCTATGACGTAGGAGTCCAGACTGGCGTCATACTCAACAGGACAAAAATGGCAGTTGAGCATATTGCAGATCTCGGACGATACCGCCTGGGTAGCCGCGGCGGAATCGTCTAGAAAGGTAAACAACTCATCACGTAAGACATTGAGCGAGCGGCCAAGCTCGGCCGTACGACGAGAGCGAAGGCTCGATGCCATGCCGACCAGCTGGATAGACAGGTAATCGCAAATGACCTCGAGTACATTAACGTCATAGGCGAGCGGTGCCTGGGGGCGTTTCCAACCAACTTCCAGCACGCCAAGGATCTGCGTACCGTAAAAAACGGGAAGACAAATCTCGCTGCGGTACGGAGGCATATCCTGCACGCGCAACAGGTGCTTAGAACGATTGTCCAGGTCCATGAACATACCGGAGGCGGCCCTATCGCCCTCAAGGTCCTGTTGAATCGACAAGCGACAGGCGCGCGACTCCCGAAGAACATACGTCGGAATACCAGCGCCATACGGCAAGAACTCGGGCAGGTAGCTGTCGTACAGCTCCTTGGAAACACCGCGTAGCTTAAAACCGCCGCTCTCAGAAAAATAGATAGCGGCACCCGAAGCATCGAGCGTTCCTACAAGCTGGTTCAAAACGGTATCAAGCAGGCTGGGTAACTCATCGGAGCCCACAGTGCTCATAATGACCGAGAGCGTGCCAGAGAGACGCTTGTTCGCCACTCTAAGCTCCGATAACGCACGTTTGAGTTGACGGTCGTGTGAATACTGTTCCTCGATACTGTGAAGCGCCACCAGGACACGTGGTGCGCGGCGCCCAAAAATGCGTGGAGGCGTTACGGAGCCCGCACGAACCAAGACGGGGATAAAGGAGCCATCGCTCAGCTTGAGCATCAGTTCGCTCTCGGAGCCATCAGTTTCAAATGGCAGACGATGTTCCGTCGCACGTTCAAAAGCGGACGAGTACAGGACGTCTTTAACATCTCCACCGATGACGTCGGCGCGTTCCTCGCACATCAAACCAAGTAAGCGATTATTCACATGCAGAATGGTTCCGTCGAGCTCACAGATGATGACAGCATCGCTCGTGATCTCGACTAGTTGGGCAACGTCTGCCCACTCGTTGCGTTCAAGCGTTTCCATCGTGGACCCCACCGTCTATCGGTAACAAAAAAGCCTCCGAAGAGGCTTCTCAAATGCGATGGTGTCGGAGGCGGGACTTGAACCCGCATGACCAAAAAGCGGTCACTAGCACCTCAAGCTAGCGCGTCTGCCAATTCCGCCACTCCGACATGCTATGTTGTTGATTCGCGGTTCATTTTGTTGGACCCGCGCGTTCAACGAGGAAGATAATAACCTATGATTCGAGAACTGTGCAAGCACTTTTTTCAAAAAAGTTTACGAATTTGTAAATGCGCTGGTAGATCTATATGTTCGGCCCCGAATCGGTGTTGCCTCCCGGCGCGTCCTCGGGCATGAGCGATATTTTGTTGCGAACTTCGTGCTGCAAAATATCGCTCCCCCTGCGGAATGCGCCGGGAGGCAACACCGATTCGGGGCCTGCAAATACATACTTCAGGCACAGTTCTCAAACATGTTCTGGGGGCTGATATAAATTTAGTGGCTCGGCAAAGCCGAGCCCTTATATGGGGAGGCCGGAGCCAAAGCTCCGGCCTCACTAAATTTCTTATTAGACAAAGTGAGCGATCAAGGAATCGCACTCCCCCTGCCGAGTTAACGTAGGGCCCGCCCTGGTGTTACTTTTCAGAACACTCCGCAGGACGCAAGAAACCCCCGCCGCACGAAGTGCGCAGCGGGGGTTTCTTGCATGTCCGAGGACGTTCTGAAAAGTAACACCAGGGCGGGCCCGGACAAGAACAACCGACTACAGGTCGATGTGCGATTCCTTGATCGGGAACGGCTCCGCGAAGTGGCAGGCGCAGCAGTGACCCGGTGCAACTTCCTTAAACTCGGGAAGTTTCTCAGAGCAGATGCCCTGCGCGATCGGGCAGCGGGTGTGGAAACGGCAACCGGTCGGCGGATCCAGCGGTGACGGCGGATCGCCGGCAAGGATGATGCGCTTACGGGTCTTCTGGATATCCGGATCGGGCACCGGCACGGCAGACAGCAGCGACTGCGTGTACGGATGGTGAGGCTCACTATAGAGCGTCTTCCAGTCCGAAACCTCGACCATCTTACCCAGATACATAACGGCAACGCGATCGGAGATGTGCTGCACGACGGACAGGTCGTGAGCGATAAACAGATACGCGGTACCGAACTTGTCCTGCAGTTCCTTGAGCAGGTTCAGAACCTGGGCCTGAATGGACACATCCAGAGCGGAAACCGGCTCGTCGCAGATAATCAGCTTGGGCTTCAGCGCAAATGCACGGGCAATGCCGACACGCTGACGCTGACCGCCGGAGAACTCGTGCGGATAGCGGTTGATGTGCTCGGGATTCAGACCGACGACGTCCAGCAGCTCGCGGACACGCTCAATGCGCTCCTCCTTGGTGCCCACGCCGTGAATGGTCATGGGCTCGGAGACAATCTCACCGATGGTCATACGAGGATTGAGCGAAGCATAAGGATCCTGGAAGATAAACTGCATCTCACGACGCATGTCCTTGATCTCATGCTTGCTCATCTCGGCAACATCTTTGCCCTGGAAGAACACCTTACCGGCAGTCGGCTTGGTCAGGCGCATGATGGTACGGCCCGTGGTGGACTTACCGCAACCGGACTCGCCGACCAAACCAAAGGTCTCGCCAGGATAAATCTCGAACGAAATGTCGTTCACAGCAGAGACGACACGCTTGGAAAAACGCTTGGCGAACATGCCGGACTCAGCGGGAAACTCCTTAGAGAGGTGCTCGACCTTCAGCAGCGGAGTACGCTCGTTGGTATCTGCCATTACGCCTCGCCTCCCTTCTTGGAATCCTTGCGCGTACGGGACGTCTCAGGAGCGTTCTTGAGGAACTCGGGGTCACCGGAGTAGTGGCACGCAGAATAGTGGCCGGACTCGGTGACAACGCGCTCGGGGCGCTGCTTGCGGCACTTGTCCGTCGCATAGGGACAACGAGGAGAGAATACGCAGCCCTCGGGCAGGTTCATGAGCGAAGGCGGGTTGCCGTGAATCGGCGTAAGAGGCTTCTTCTCTTCGATGGCCTGCTCTGGGATGGAGCGGATAAGGCCCCAGGTGTAGGGGTGGCGGCTCTCGTAGAAGATTTCCTCAGCAGTACCGAACTCGACGGGACGGCCGGCGTACATAACCATGATCTTATCGGCCATATCGGCAACGACGCCCAGGTCATGGGTAATCATGATAATGGCGTTGCCGTTCTTCTCCTGCATCTCCTGCATGAGCTCGATAATCTGAGCCTGAATGGTAACGTCCAGGGCAGTCGTGGGCTCGTCGGCAATCAGAATATCGGGATCGCAGGCAAGAGCCATAGCGATCATGACGCGCTGACGCATACCGCCAGAGAACTGGTGCGGATACTCATTGACGCGCTTCTCGGGCTCGGGAATGCCAACGAGGTCCAAAAGCTCGGTGGCGCGCTTGAGCGCCTCCTGCTTGGAGTAGCCACGGTGCAGACGAAGACCCTCGCCTACCTGCTTGCCGATCTTATAGACCGGGTTCAAGGAGGTCATAGGATCCTGGAAGATCATCGCGATATCGTTACCGCGAATGTGCTGCATCTCTTCCTCGGTCATCTCGAGGATAGAACGACCGCGATAGCGAACGTCGCCGCCCTCAATCTTTCCCGGAGGCATCGAGATAAGGCCCATGATGGTCATGGCAGTCACGGACTTACCGGAGCCGGACTCACCGACGACGCCCAGGGTCTCGCCGCGATCGAGCGTGTAGGAGACACCGTCGACAGCGCGAACGACGCCATCCTCGGTGTGGAAATACATCTTTAGGTCATCGACCTCGAGCAGATGCTGGCCCTCGGGAACCGGCTGGTCCTTCAGGTCCACATAGTTCTTGTTCTTCTTCATCCTTATGCGTCCTTCATCTTGACGTCGAGGGCGTCGCGCAAACCGTCACCCAGCAGGGTGAAGGCGAGCACCGTCGAGAGAATTGCCAGACCGGGCATGATCATCATCCAGGGAGCAGTCAGCAGATACTGCTGACCGTCCTGAATCATGGAGCCCCACGAAGGCGTAGGCGGAATAACGCCCATGCCGAGGAAGGACAGAGCAGACTCGGTCAGGATGGCGCCACCAATGTTCATGGTCGCGTAGACCACGATGGAGGCGACGGAGTTCGGGAAGATGTGACGCACGACGATACGAGCATCAGATGCACCCATCGCGCGCGCAGCATCAACATAGTCGTTTTCCTTGACGGTCAAGATCGCAGAGCGGAAGACACGCGCAATCGAAGGCCAGCCGAGAATACCGATGGCGATAAAGACGTTCTGAAGACCGCGGCCGATAACGGCGATCATGGCGACAACGAACAGCACGTACGGGAACGCCAGGAAGATGTCCGCACAGCGCATGATGATCGTATCCCAGATGCCGCCGTAGAAACCGGCCAGAGCACCCATGACCAGACCGATCAGCGTGGAAATCGCGGTGGCCATAATTCCGACAGACAGCGAAACGCGCGCACCGTAGATAACGCGGACGAGAATGTCACGACCAAGGGCGTCGGTGCCAAACGGGTGCTCTGCACACGGAGCCAGCAGCGACGTCTCGGCCATGGTGGTCGAGTCGGAAGCCGTCGGAGAACCGAGCCAGGGCTTAGCCCACAGATCTGCGGTCAGGGCAACCACAACGACGATGATGATCCAACAGACACCGATAACGGCGAGTTTGTTCTTACGAAGACGCTTAAAAGCGTCGCCCCACAGCGTGCGGGACTTCGCGGGAGCAGATGCGGCCTTGGTGGCGGTAGCCTGCTCCTGAGACTGAGAATCAGTTTCCTGCATGAGACGTACCTCCCTTAGGCCTTATCCGACGGACCGCCAAGGCGGATGCGCGGGTCGAGGAATGCATAGCTAATGTCGACGAGCAGGTTGATCACCATGACGACGACAACGATGAGCGTAACGCCGCCCATAACGATGGGCCAGTCACGCATGCTAATGGCGCGATAGACCTCATAGCCGATACCGGGCCAGTTAAAGACCGTCTCGGTCAGGATGGCGCCCGAAAGCATGCCGCCAAAGTCGACACCAATATAGGTAACGACGGGGATGAGTGCATTCTTAAGCGCATGCTTGACGATGATCGCGCGATTGGAGAGACCCTTGGCCTTTGCCGTACGGATGTAATCCTGGTTCATGACGTCAAGCAGCTGCGAGCGCATAATGCGGGCGGCATAAGCGGTCGAAACCGAAGCCAGCGTAATGGTCGGAAGCACATAGTGCATCCAATCCTGATACTGAGAGCTGGAACCGCCGGCACCCGAGATCGGCATGGAGATTGCACCGCCCGTAGCGTCCTTGAGGATGACGCCAAAGAACAGCTGCAGCAACATACCGAGCCAGAAGGCCGGGACCGCAACGAGGATCGACGTGGTGAGCGTTACCAAAATATCCCAGAAGGAATAACGCTTTACCGCCGAAATGATACCCGCGCCGATACCCATAATTGCCTCGAGCACGATGGCGCACGCGGCAAGTTTGACCGTATACGGATACTTCTGGGCAAAGATTTCCGTAACCGGCAGCTTGCGCTGATACGAATTGCCCAGATCGCCATGAAGCAGGCCGTTCATGTAATACAAGTAACGGTCCACGAGCGACGTTTGAACGGGGTCGCCGTTCTCGTCAAGGATCGCGTTGCCGTCCTCGTCCGACTGGACCAGGTGATAGCGGACGCGAAGCTGAAGCTCCACCTCGGGGGACAGAGCCTTGTCTCCACCGATCAGCTTGATCGGATCTCCCGGCACGATATTCTGAAGGGCGAACAGAATCAGCGTAACGCCCAAAAATACCGGGATGAACTGAAGCACACGTTTAACGATGTACTTACCCATACCACTCCCCTATCTAGGGATTAACCTAAATGGGATGCCGATCGCCAGACCGGCATCCCAAAATTACCATCAGCCAGTTTACCCCAGGTTAGGGAGAACTGTATGTTTCCCATGAGGTCTACGTAAATACTTGACCCTCACGGAAGCTGCAAACTCTTAGGCGAGCTCAGCGGTACCCAGCTCGGCGTGCTTCTGCGGATCGACATAGAGGTGCTTGATGCGATCGGAGCCGACGATGGTGTGCGTGTAGAACATCACCGGGATGACCGGGCAGTCGGCAGCGACCATAGCGTCGGCCTCCTGCATCTTAGCGACGCGCTCCTCGTCGTCAACAATAGTACGAGCCTCGTCGACCTTGGCGTCGAACTCGGGGTTGTTGTAACCGGAGCGGTTGTCGCCACCGAGGGAATCAGAGTGGAACAGCGGATACAGGAAGTTGTCCATAATCGGGTAGTCGGCAATCCAACCCAGACGACCGAACTGATAGTTAAAGTTCTGGTACTGCTCGAGCAAGGCAGACCACTCAGGGGTATCGGAGACAGCGGTAACGCCAACCTTGGCGAGGTCACCGATGATGGACTCCATGATCTCCTTGTGACCGCCGTCCTGGTTGTAGGAAAGGGTCACGCTAATGCCACGATCCCCGTTAGCGCCAGCGGGAGCAACCTTGTCGAGGTACTCGTTAGCCTTGTCGACATCGTAGGCGCAGAACTCCCATGCGCCCTCCTTGTAGCCATCGATGCCCGGAGGAACAATGCCGTCGGCAGGGGTACGGGTACCCTTGAAGATGGTCTTGCAGATGGCCTCACGGTTGATGGCCAGGGAGATGCCCCTACGCAGGTCGGCGTTGTTGAACGGCTCGGCCGTGGTGTTGCAGGTCAGATAGTACGTGGAAGGCTCGGCGCCGAGCAGCATGCGCTCGCCGTCACCCATGGTGTAGCCGTCCTTGGACACGCCGCGATCCTTCTTGGCGGCATCGATCTGAGCAACGGGAACGTCGCAGACATCGAGGTTACCGGCCTGGAACTCCTTGTAAGCAGTCTCCATGTCCTTGATGACCTGGAAGTGGATGCCATCGATCTTGGCCTTGTCGCCATAGTAATCGTCGAACTTCTTGAGGTTGATCTCCTGACCATCCTCCCACTTGCCGTCCATCATGAACGGGCCGTTACCGACCGGTGCAAGATAGAAGCTCTTGACATCGGACTCGGCGCACTCGGGAACCGGGGCCAGAGCCGGGTGAGAGGCGACGAAGGGGAAGTCGGCGTAAGCGGAAGACAGCTTGACGACGAGGGTCTCATCGTCGGGGCAAGTAACACCGCTGAGCTCGGTAGCGTTACCGGCAAGCAGGTCGTCATAGCCCTCGACCATAGAAAGGTGATAGGAGACCTCGGAAGGGCCGTACTCGGTAGCGATGGCCGACTTGGTGTTGACCAGACGCTCCCAACCGAGCTTGAAGGACTTGGAGGTAACGTCGTCACCGTTGTGGAACTTGGCCTTCTTGATCTTGAAGGTGAACTCGGTGGCGTCGTCGTTGGCCTCAAAGGACTCGCAAGCCAGCGGAACGATCTCGCCCTTCTCGGCGTCATAAGAGGTCAGAGCATCAAAGAGCTGGTACTCGACCTGAGTGCCCTGGTCCTCCTGGACGTTATAGGGGTCGATGCAGACCGGGTTGTTGATGTAGAAGTTCAGCGTCGAACCGGACTCAGAACCGGAAGCGTCGCCGCCCTTCTTGCCGCATGCGGCAAGAAAAGCCATGGAGCTCGCAGCAAGGGTACCGCCGACAAAGGCGCGACGACCCATAACGGGCTGGTGGAACATAGAATCAGCCATGCCATCCTCCTTATGAGATAGGACAAAGTAAGTTCGGTCGGGCAACGTCAAGACAGCCCAATCGAACCATTCAAACGCGGTCCGCCGTTTTGGCTGGTTATACAAAGCGGACCAACGTATTGCAATACAGTAGCGCATTTTATGCACGATTTGAGGCTAATTCCGGTTAACGGTCGAGAATTTCTTTAGTTTGGCGAAGTATGTGGGGATATTTTGACTCTGTTACAAATATGTAAACAAAAAGGGTCCCGCACATGCGAGACCCATTGCAAACGTATATACGCCGATGCTTAGTAGCCCACGATGCCCTGCGGGAAGAAGAACATGCACAGCACGACGCACGCAGCAAACACGACAGCCATGATGACGGTCAGGCGGTCAAGGTTCTGCTCCATAACGCCTGTGGCTGAGCTGGAGTTATACAGCGAGCTGGCAATCATATCCGAAACGCCGGTACCCTTACCGGAATGCATCAGGACGAGAATCGTCAGCGCCACGGCAGAAACAGCCCAAACGACAAACAGAAGAATCTGGAACGGACCCATAGATAAGCTCCTTAATAGAACAATTCAAACTCCAGTACTGTACCACAATCCCCCGTTCTCCCCTACCTGCCACTCGGGGACGGGGCGGAAATGGCAGAAATACCAAAAAGGGGATTGTCCGATTGTGGACAACCCCCTTGCTAGAAAACGGTATTTGTTTTCTCTTAGGCCTCGGTGGCGAGCACGCGGCCCGTCATCTCGGCGGAAGGCTCCAGACCAGCCATGGTGAGCATAGTCGGGGCGATATCGGAAAGACGACCGTCCTCGATACCGGTGAGCTGTGCCTTCTCATCAACGATGATGAACGGCACGCGGTTGGTGGTGTGCGCCGTAAACGGATGCTTGGAACCGTCGGAAGCAACGTCAAACATGTGATCGGCGTTGCCGTGATCGGCGGTAATCAGTGCAAAGCCGCCCTTGGCGAGAATCGCCGGGACAACCTTGGACAGGGCATCGTCAACAGCCTCAACGGCCTTAACGGCAGCGTCGAAGACACCGGTGTGACCAACCATGTCGCAGTTCGCGAAGTTCACGATGTAGAAATCAGCGCAATCCTCGTTGATGGCGGCGACAAGCTTCTCGGTAACCTCGGGAGCGCTCATCTCGGGCTGCAAATCGTAGGTAGCGACCTTGGGGGAAGCGACGAGCACACGCTCCTCGCCCTCCTTGGGCTCCTCGATGCCACCGTTGAGGAAGAACGTCACGTGGGCGTACTTCTCGGTCTCGGCGGTGTGCAGCTGCTTCAGGCCATTGGCGGCGATAACGTCGGCCAGGACGTTCTCGGGGAACGTCTTGGGGAAGGCGACCTCGACGTCAAACGTCGGATCGTACTCGGTCATCGTCACAAAGTGCGAGAGCTTGATCTGCTCGCGCTCAAAGCCGTCGAACTCCTTGTCCGTGAACACGCGGGTCATCTGACGTGCGCGGTCGGGACGGAAGTTGAAGAAAATAGCCGCGTCGCCCTCGTGGATGCCCTCGTTGTGGGCAGCGAAGGGCTCGACGAACTCGTCGCCGCGCGGGTCCTTCTCGTAGTAGGCCTTGATACCGGCAACGGGGTCGGTATCAGCATCGGACGCGTTGACCATGACGTCGTAGGCGCGCTGGATGCGCTCCCAACGGTTGTCGCGGTCCATCGCCCAATAACGGCCCGAGACGGTGGCAACGCGAGCGTCGCAACCGGTCTCCTCGGAAATCTTGGCCAGGAAGGCGCAGAACTCACTCATGTAACCGGCACCGGACTGCGGGTCAACGTCGCGGCCATCCATGAAGGCGTGGACGCGAACGGTCTTGACACCATGCTCGGCAGCCATCTTGACCAGAGCCTCGACGTGGTTCATGTGGGAGTGAACGCCGCCAGGGCTCATAAGGCCCATGAGGTGGAGAGTCTTGCCGTCAGCCTTGACATCGTCCATGGCCTTGACGAAAACCTCGTTCTTGGCGATGGAGCCGTCCTTGATGGCATTGTTGATGCGCGAAAGCTCCTGGAACACGATGCGACCGGCACCGATGTTGAGGTGACCCACCTCGGAGTTGCCCATCTGGCCGTCGGGAAGGCCCACGTCCTCGCCCGAAGCACCGAGCGTGGTGTGAGGATACTTCTCGTACAGGCCATCAAGGAAGGGCGTCTTGGCAGCGGCGACGGCGTTCTCGCCATCAGCCGGAGCCAGGCCGCAGCCGTCCATGATAATCAGGAGCGCAGGAAGATGACGTTGTGCCATATGTCCTACTCGCCTGCCTTGACGACCATAGAGGCGAAGTCGGCAGCCTTGAGCGAAGCGCCGCCCACGAGGGCGCCGTCAACGTCGGGCTTGGCGACGAGCTCGGCGATGTTACCGGGCTTGGCGGAACCACCGTAGAGAACGCGGATGCCGTTGGCGAGCTCCTCGCCGAACATCTCCTTGAGGGTCTCACGGATAGCGCCGCAGACCTCCTGAGCGTCCTCGGCGGTAGCGGTCTTGCCGGTGCCGATGGCCCAGATGGGCTCATAGGCGACGACGACCTGCTTGGGGCAGGTGATCTCAAGACCAGCAAGGCCAGCCTTGACCTGGTTCACGACGTGCTCGACATAGGTGCCGGCCTCGCGGACCTCGAGGGACTCGCCGCAGCAGAAGACGGGAACAAGGCCGGCGGCAACGAGAGCCTTGGCCTTCTTGTTCTGGTCCTCGTCGGTCTCGTGGAAGTAGTCGCGACGCTCGGAGTGACCGATGATGCAGTAGGTGCAGCCAGCGGACTTGAGCATGTCGCAAGAGGACTCACCGGTGAAGGCACCCTTGGCCTCCCAGTACACGTTCTGTGCACCGAGGGCGATGGGGGCAGCCTGAATGCGGTCATGAACCGTGGTGATGTCGATGGTCGGAGGGCAGACGAGCACCTCGACGCCAGCCGGAACCTCGGGCAGAGCCTGAGCCAGCTCGTCGGCGAGCTTGGCAGCCACGGCGACGTCGTTGTTCATCTTCCAGTTACCAGCGATAAGAAGGGTGCGATTAGGCATCGAGAAGCGCCTCCACTCCGGGCAGGGCCTTACCCTCGACGAGCTCCATGGAAGCGCCGCCACCGGTGGAGATCCAGCTCATCTTGTCGGCCAGGTTGAACTTGTTGACAGCTGCGACAGAGTCGCCACCACCGATGATCGAGGTGCAGTCGGCCTCGGCGACAGCCTCGGCGATAGCCTGGGTGCCGTGAGCGAAGTTATCGAACTCGAAGACGCCCATGGGGCCATTCCAGAACACGGTCTTGGCGCCCTTGACGGCCTCGGCGTAGAGTTCCTCGGTCTTGGGGCCGATGTCCATACCCTCACGATCGTCGGGGATAGCGTCGGAAGCGACAACCTCGGGGACAGCGTCCTCGCCAAAGTGATCGGCAACACGGTTGTCGATGGGGAGCAGGATCTTGACGCCCTTCTCCTCGGCCTTCTTGAGCATCTCGCCAGCGCGCTCGACCCAGTCCTCTTCCTTGAGGGACTGACCAACGGACAGGCCCTGAGCCAGGAAGAAGGTGTAGGCCATGCCGCCACCGATGATCAGGGTATCAGCAGAGTCGATGAGGTGATCGAGAACACCGATCTTGGAGGAAACCTTGGAACCGCCGACGATAGCGACGAAGGGACGCTCGGGCTCGGCGAAGATGCCGGTCAGCGTGTCGACCTCCTTCTCGAGCAGGAAGCCAGCGACTGCGGGCAGGTAAGCGGCGGGGCCCACGACGGAACCCTGGGCGCGATGAGCGGTACCGAAGGCATCGAGAACGAAGACATCACCATAGGAAGCGAGCTTCTTGGCGATCTCGGGATCGTTCTTCTTCTCACGCTTGTCAAAACGGACGTTCTCGAGAACGAGGACCTTGCCCGGCTCGACGGCAGCGACAGCCTCAGCAGCCTTCTCGCCGTAGGTGTCGGCGACAAAGGCAACGTCGAGACCAGAGAGCTCAGCGAGCTTCTTGGCGACGGGCTCGAGGGACAGCTCGGGCTGGAAGCCGGTGCCATCGGGACGGCCGAGGTGGCTCATGAGGATGACGCGAGCATTGTGCTCAACGAGATAGTTGATGGTGGGCAGGGCAGCCTTGATACGGGTGGTGTCGCCAACGACGCCATCCTTGATAGGCACGTTAAAGTCAACGCGGACGAGAACGCGCTTGCCGTCGACATCGATGTCGCGGACGGTCTTCTTGGTAAAGGCCATGTTTGCTTCTACCTTTCGTACGTGTCTGCCTCCCATTACGGCAGACGATTTCTTATAAAAAGGGCGCGACCCTAGGGTGTAAGCCCTATAAGGCCGCGCCCTTCTTTAGACGCTCAACGAGCTATTCGTTAAAAGCTAAATTAAGCAACGAACTTCTCGAAGTACTTGATGGTGCGGACCATCTGAGAGGTGTAGGAGTTCTCGTTGTCGTACCAAGAGGTGACCTGAACGAGGGTCTGGCCGTTGCCGAGGTCAGAGCACATGGTCTGAGTGGCGTCGAAGATGGAGCCGTGGGTCTCGCCGATGATGTCGGTGGAGACGATGTCGTCCTCGTTGTAACCGAAGGTCTCGGAGATGGTGGCAGCGTAGGCCTTCATAGCAGCGTTGACCTCGTCGACGGTGACCTTCTTGTCAACGACAGCGTAGAGGTTGGTGATGGAGCCGGTCGGCGTCGGGACGCGCTGGGCGGCACCGATGAGCTTACCGTTGAGCTCGGGGAGAACCAGGCCGATAGCCTTGGCAGCACCGGTGGTGTTGGGGACGATGTTGACGGCGCAGGCGCGGCTACGACGCTTGTTGCCCTTGCGCTGCGGGCCGTCGAGCGGCATCTGGTCGCCAGTCCAGGCGTGAATGGTGGTCATGATGCCGGACACGATGGGAGCGAAGTCGTTCAGACCCTTGGCCATCGGGGCGAGGCAGTTGGTGGTGCAGGAAGCAGCGGAGATGATGTTGTCCTCAGCGGTCAGCGTCTCATGGTTGACGTTGTACACGATGGTGGGCAGATCGCTGCCGGCCGGAGCGGAGATGACGACCTTCTTGGCGCCAGCGTTAATGTGGGCCTGAGCCTTAGCCTTGCTGGTGTAGAAGCCGGTGCACTCGAGAACGACGTCGACGTCGAGGTCGCCCCAAGGCAGGTTGTTGGCGTCGGCCTCCTTGTAGATCTTAATCTCCTTGCCGTCAACGGTGATGGAATCCTCGCCAGCAACGACCTCGTGATCGCGAGCGTAGTTGCCCTGCGTGGAGTCGTACTTCAGCAGGTAAGCGAGCATATCGGGAGAGGTGAGGTCGTTGATAGCGACGATCTCGGAGCCCTCATGACCGAACATCTGACGGAAGGCCAGACGACCGATGCGACCGAAGCCGTTAATAGCAACCTTTACTGCCATTGTGTCTCCTTTCGTAAGGCCCCCGCAAGCTACAGCGCCTGCCGTTGAGGCCCACAAACTAACCACTCGCCTAATATACCTTTTTTTTGACTTGAATTTCACGAGAATGCTCGAAATTGAAAAGCAAATTTGCGTTAAAACGCTTTAAAGAATAAAGTAGCAGCTAAATCCGTATATAAGTCGATACTTTAAACTACTTGTTTGCTTCAATGAGCTTTTCAAGCCTCAAAACACGATGGTAGAGGGCAGACTTCGACAAGGGAGGGTCAGCCATCTCCCCTAAATCACGCAGCGAAAGATCGGGATAGCGCTCGCGCAGGTCGCAAAAGACCGCCAAGGCATCCGGAAGCGTGTCGCGCAAACCCCGCTGTTCGAGCTCATCGATAAGCGCAAGCTGATGTTGGGCAGCACCGGCGCTTCTGGTCTGGTTGGCGAGCTCGGCGTTCACGCGACGGTTTACGTCGTTCTTAACCAATTTGACCGCGCGCGCTTCCTCGATCTCGGCAACGCTGCGCTTGGCACCGACCAGCTTTAGGAGCTGCTCGATCTCCTCGGCGCTCTTAATGTACACGGCATATGACCCCCGCCGTGCATTAACACGAGCATGGACCCCAATCTGCTCCAACAGATCGCAAAGCCCCTTGGCATATTGCTCTCCCTGCACCGCGATCTCCAAATGAAAATCGCCGCGTGGATCGGCCACGAAGCCGCCCGCGATGAGCGCGCCGCGGATATAGGCAAGTCTACAGCAGGGACGGGCAACGATATGTCGGGGCACGCCGGCGACAAGTCCTCCCCTACGGTCGAGGATACCCAGCAGCACCAGAGCCTTATCCAGGTCTGGCTGATCAGGCAAGGTGATGAGGTAGTTTCGAACCTTATGCAAGACCGATTTACGAACGGTGAATTCCGTTTTGAGCTTAAGGATGCGATGCGTCAGTGTAATCATCGTGCGCGCGACGGCGCCCGTCTCGGTCGCGACCGTCAAACGATACCGCCCGGAGCCGGCCAGCGAAAGTGTACCGCTCACACGCGTCAGGGCGGCAAGCGTCGACAAATCGCAGTATTCACATTCGGGTTCGCAGCGCGCAAGCTCGTCGCGCACCTCAGCGGTAAACGACATGCAGGCCTATGCCTTCGTGTTGGCGCGCGACAGGTCGCGGTGGGAGATGCTCACGTGATACTGGGCGCCTTCCAGGTAACGGGCCGTGGCCTCGGCAATGGCGACGCTACGGTGCTGTCCGCCCGTGCAGCCGATGGCAATAGAAAGCTGCGGCTTACCCTCCGCGATATAGCCCGGCATCACCGTATCGAGCAGCTGCGTCCAGGCCTTCCAGAACTCCTGGGTCTTGGGATGGTCCAGAACAAAGTCAGAGACTTTCTTATCGAGACCGGTCATGGTACGCATCTCGGGATCGTAAAACGGATTGGGCAGGAAGCGAACGTCGATCATAATGTCCGCCTCGACGGGCATACCGTGCTTAAAGCCAAACGAGAACACGTGAACGTCCATGAGCTGCTGGTCGGACAACTCGGAGAACGCCATGCGCAATTTGTTGCGCAGGGCAGAGGTGCGCAGGCGGCTCGTGTCGATAATCATATCGGCTCGATCGCGCACGCCCTGCAGCTGAAGGCGCTCGCGCTGAATGGCATCGGCCGTAGTCTCCCCCGGCTTGGCAATGGGATGACGGCGGCGATTTTCGCTGTAGCGACGAATCAGCACCTCGTCAGAAGCCTCCAGGAACACGATGTCGCAGCTCATCTCGCGCTCTTCGAGCGCGGCGACCGCATCGAGCAACTCGTCAAACAGTCCCTGGCTACGCAAATCGCAGGTGACGGCGAGATGCCTGCCCACGCCCGTATTGATGCCGACGAGCTCGGCAAGCTGGGCGATGAGACGCGGAGGTAGGTTATCAATGCAAAAATAGCCCATGTCCTCGAACACGTGCATGGCCTGTGTGCGGCCCGATCCGGACATTCCGGTGATGATGACGATATCGGGGATGCGCTCCGAGCGCTCCGCCGCATCCATGGCATCTCCCTTTTGCATGTGCTGCCTCCCAAAAACAAGCGCGGGACCCAGCAACCCGGATCCCGCGCGGTCAATTGCCTATATTGAGTATACCGCCCCGAGCGGATACGAGGCCTGTCTTACGCCTCAAGCGCAGCCTTGAACCAACTCGTAATACTCGTGGGGTGCGTGATGGCGGTGCCGACGACAACGGCCCAGGCGCCAGCATCGATCGCAGCGCGAGCCTCCTCGGGCGTGTGCACGCGGCCCTCGCAGATGATGGGAAGACCGGGGAATTCCTCGGTCGCCTGACGCAGGAGTGGCAGGTCGGGGCCATCGGCCATGGTGCAGTCGATGGCGGCGACGCCGTGAGAAAGCGTGGTGGATACCAGGTCAAAGCCCATATCAACCGCACGGCGAATGTCCTCGATGGTGGCACAATCCGCCATCAGGAGCACGCCCTCCTCGTGCAGCGGGCGGAAGGTATCCTCGACGGTCTTGCCATCGGGACGCGGACGATCGGTGGCGTCGATCGCCACGATATCGGCACCGGCAGCAACGCAGGCGCGAGCGTGACGCAGCGTCGGCGTGATGTAAACGCCCTCGTGTCCATCCTTCCACAGGCCGATGACGGGAACCTCACAGCGACCCTTAATAGCGGCAATGTCGGCAAGGCCCTGACAGCGAATGGCGGCGGCGCCGCCAAGCTCGCAAGCGCGAGACATTTGAGCCATGGTCTCGGGCGTACGAAGCGGCTCGCCCATATACGCCTGAACGCTCACGACGAGCTTGCCCTTCAGGGACTGGATCAAAGGATCAACGGTCATGTTCGACTCAACCTTTCTCAAAACAGCCTTCTGAGACGCCGCACCTTGACGTTCAAACCGTCGCTCACGTACCGAAGTACGCTTCGCTCCTCTTTCACGTCAATCTGCGGCACCTCAGAAGGCACACTTGGTAGTTATGTTTACTTCAACGAAGCAAGAAGGTGTTCGGCGGCACCGATGAGCGGCGCGTCGCCCTCCAGAGACCCGATGAGAATCGGCGTGTCCTGAAGCGGATCGAGCGCCTGGCTGGCATAGCCCTCGTGCACCGAATCCTTCCACGTCTGCGAACGCCAATCGGGACCTTGGTGAATCACGCCGCCCGAAAGCACGATGACCTCAGGGTCCAGGATGTTAGCGAGCGAGCCCAAGCTGGCACCCAGCGCAAAGCCGGCATCATGGATGACCTCGGTCGCCTTTGCGTCGCCTGCACGGCACAGGTCGTTCACATCGCGACCGACCGAAGGACGGCTGGGGTCGACGCGGCCAAAGCGCTCATCGTACATACGACCAATGGAAGTGCCCGAAGCAACCGACTCCAGATGGCCGGAACGCCCGCAGGCGCAGGGAATGCCGGCGGCAGCCGAGCACTCGATGTGGCCCATATGGCCAGCAGCACCATGGAAGCCCTGCATCACGCGGCCGTTCTCGACATATGCGCCGCCGATACCCGTACCGATGCCAAGACACAAGACGGAGAACTTGCCCTTGCCGACACCCCAGTGGGCCTCGCCCAGAGCATGAGCCTGCACGTCGCCCACAACGGCAACGGGAAGACCAAGGTCCTCGCGCAGACGCGGCCCCAACTGAACGCCGGACCAGCCGGGCATGATCTCATTGGCATACGCAATGGCGCCCGTCTTGGGATCGACGACGCCTGCGGCACCGATACCGACACCGAGAACCTCGACATCGGGATTCGCCTCAAGAGCGGCCTTGATAGACGCCTCGATACGCTGGAAAACGGCCTCGCCGCCCTCTTGGGCCTCTGTGGGAACCTCGGCCTCAAAAACGGGATGGGGCACACTACCGTCAGCCGGGTACTCCATGATGGCAGTCGCAATTTTAGTTCCGCCGATGTCGACAGAGCAGACGTACTTGTTCTCCATGTCGCTCTCCTTCGGAGATAAAAACAACTACAGGAAATGCGCCGTCAGGCTAGCCGTCACAGCGCAGTAAAGGTTTTCCAGGTGTCCGAGATCGCCGAGAAACCGTGTGGCCATTGACCTAATGGGTCATGGCCACACGGTTGAACGGCGAGGTCGGGTGCCTGGGAAGCTTTACAGGAGACCGTTGTCCTGAAGGACCTTCCTAATCGCCTCGACGTTCTCGCCGGTCATGGCCTTCACCGGGCGCGGCATGGTCGGGCTGTCGAAGATGCCCATGAGGTTCATAGCGGTCTTGAAGGCGCCGACGCCACCGGCATAGCCCTGGACGCCCGAGGTGACATCCCAGATGTGGGAGATCTCGTTGAGGCGATCCTGCTCGGCCTTGACGGTAGCCCAGTCACCGGCCTGAGCGGCCTTCCACTGGCGCACGTAGCCCTCGGGCTCAACGTTGGCAAGGCCCGGGACAGAACCGTCGGCGCCACCGAGGTAAGCGCCGTCGACGACAACCTCGTGACCGGTGAGGATACTCATCGGATGGCCGTTCTTCTCGTTCTCCTGAACGAGGTAGCGGAACGAGATGTCATCACCCGAGGAATCCTTGACGCCAGCAAGGACGCCCTCGGCGCCGAGCTTGGCAAGGAGCTTCCAGGGGAGCTTGGTGTGAACGCAGACGGGAATGTCATAGGCAAAGATGGGCAGGTCGAGCTCCTCGTGCAGGATGCGGAAGTGCTCCTCGACCTCGGTCATGCCCTGCAGGGCATAGAACGGGCAGGTGGCGACAAGCGCATCGGCGCCCAGCTCCTGAGCGACCTTACCGTGCTCGATCATGCGCTCGGTCTCGGTATCGATGATGCCGACCAGAACAGGCACGCGGTGATCGACGATGCGCACGGCCTCGGCGATAATCTGGCGACGGCGCTCGTCGGTGGAGAAGACGACCTCGCCCGAGGATCCCAGGAAGAACAGGCCATCGACGCCGGCATCGATCATGCGGTTGATGCTGCGCTCAAAGGAGACAACATCGAGCTGGTGATCTTCGGTATCGGGAACAACGACGGGAGGGATAACGCCGGTGAATTTCTGAGTTGCCACAAGAATCTCCTTAGTTGTCTGGCGGGCGGCCCTATGCCACCCACTCTTGTTGGCAGTGTCCAGGCCGTCTAGGCCAAAGAACACGGGTAGAACGTTTGGTTAAAAAAGTCGATGACTTCGTTTTCGAACGCATTGATGCGCTCATGAGCGTATTTGGCATAGATGACATGCCTCCGGTCACACTCAAGACCGTTGAATACGGCAAACTGGCCCTTGGGATCGCTCACGACATCCATGAGCGATGTGCCCATGAGCACCGATCCGCGCACCCGAGACGACAACGCCTCGAGGCCACTGGGAATTGGATTGGCAACCGCCGTGCAGGCGAGGCCCCGCTCGTCCAGAGCAGAAACCGCCAGCGCGACTCCGCCGCCAAGGCCCTCGCCCCATGCAAAGATGCGGTCGGGGTCCACGCCATCAAGATTGCGCGCCACCTTCGCCATCGCGCAACCCCAACGGACGCGCTTGACAAAAGCAGGAGAGGCAATCCCCTGCTGCAGCTCGCTGGATCCAATCGCCTCATCGTCCAGCGCAAGCACGGCATATCCCATGGCCGCAAACCTCGTCATGTGATGCCATCCCCGCACGGGTCGGTCGATGTCGTGAAACATCAGACATAGCGGCACAAGCTCGGATGCTCGGGCGCGACCGGCAGGCTCGATCAAACGCGCGTGGACCACATCGCCACTAAGCTCAAAGGAAACCTCGGAGTAGCGGGCATACGGATTGGCGAAATCGATCGCCGTAATACTCGGCCCGCAAACCTCAAGGTCCGAAGCGGCTATCTCTAATTCGGAAACATCCGCAGAAGCATCACCGCGCCAATCCCGGAAATCAGCGAGCCTTGACGAGACCGTTCCGGGAATCCCCACAAGGTCGGAGACAATCAGCTCATTGACATTGCTCTCGCACTTAGACATGAGCCTCCCCTCCCTTGCAGAAAAACGGAATGATCAGATCGTCAAAATCCTGAATCTCCTCGTGGCCAAAGCCTTCAAAGAACTCATGACGCTTTTCACAGGTCAGGTTGTTATAGACCGCAAACTGCGTCGCTGGCGGACAGACGGTATCGGCTGTGCCGGTGCCAAACAGCACGGGGCATTTGACCATAGGGGCAAAGTTCTTGGAATCGAAGTACGCCAGCTTGGCATAGGCTTCGTCGATACGAGTCGAGTCCTCGTCAAACCAGCGAGACCAATAGCGCAGGCCCTCGTAGGCAATGTCGTCGGCATCCAAATCCCAGACCAGGCGGAAATCCGACAGAAAGGGATAGAGGATGGCGGCGCGATTGATAAGCTCGCTGTTAAGTGCACAGGTCGCAATGCCCAAACCGCCGCCCTGCGACGCGCCGTTCACAAACACACGGGCAAGATCGATGCCCTCGAGCTCGCGAACGATGCGGCACAGGATGCGAATATCTTGGTGCAAGCGGACATAGTAGAGGTTGGCCGGATCGCCGTCGATACCGGCGACGATATGGCCCGCGACCGTTGTGCCCTCAAATCCACCAATGTCCTCGGAGGGACCTCCTTGGCCGGGGCAGTCGAGGGCGATGAGTGCCATGCCCATGCCCGCAAACGACGCCTGCTCAAACCAGCTGCGGCTTGCACCCGGATACCCATGGAACTGAAGTACCAATGGCACGGGCTCGTCCGAGACGGGTTTAAGGTACTTGGCATGCAGGCGAGCGCCACACATGCCGGTATACCAGAGGTCGAAAAGCTGGCAGGTCACGGCATCGGTGACCGATGCCGTCTCGATCGCATAGTCAAGTCCGACGGCGTCGGCCTCGGCCATGCGGTCCTTCCAAAAGAGATCGAAATCTGATGGACGGGGCATGGCGCCCCGATACCCACCAAATTGCTGTTGTAGCTCCTGAGCACTTGGCATGGCTCGTGAACCCAACCTTTCGAAATCGCAACGGAGGTGCGCCCGGCAAGGGAACCGGGCGCACGGGAGGGAAAGCGAGGCTACTCGCCGAGCTTGGGATGCAGCAGCGACGGCGCAGCACCGAGCAGCATCTTGGTGTAGGGGTCCTGAGGGTGCTGGAAGACCTGCTTGGCCTCGCCCTGCTCGACGATCTTGCCGCCATTCATAACGATGATGTCGTCAGAGATATAGCGGACCGTCTGGATGTCATGGCTGATGAACACCATGGCCAGGCCGAGCTCCTTTTTAAGGTCGGTCAACAGGTTCAGAATCTGCGCGCGGACCGAAACGTCCAGAGCCGAGGTGGGCTCGTCGGCGATGATGGCATCGGGGTTCAGCGACAGGGCACGGGCAATTGCGACGCGCTGGCGCTGGCCGCCCGAAAGCTGGCCGGGAAGAACCTCGGCGGCAGAGCTGGGCAGACCGGTGAGCTCCAAGAGCTCCTTGACGCGCTTCTCCTGCTCGGCCTCGGTACCCAGGTTGTGGACGCGCATGGGGTCGAGCAGTTGCTCACGAACGACCATGCGGGGGTTGAGCGCCGTGGCCGGGTTCTGGAACACGACCGAGATGACGCGACCCATGTGGCGACGGTCCTCGGCGGTACGCTTGGTAACGTCCTTGCCCTTAAAGTAGACCTTGCCGCTCGTGGGGGCCTGCAGGCCGCACATGACGTTGGCGGTGGTGGACTTTCCGCAACCGGACTCGCCGACGATGCCGATGGTCTGTCCGGGCATGAGCTTAATCGTTACACCCTGGACGGCGTGAACCAGGTTGGGGTGCAGAATCGAGCCGGTACGGGTCCTAAAGGTGACGTGGACGTCATCAAGGAAGATGATCGGCTCGACGCCGTTGACTGCGGTCTCGCTCATCTACATCACCTCCGCGTGAGGGGTCAAACCATTTGCCTTGAGCACCTCATCGGGGAGCTCGGAATAGAAGTGCTCGGTGCCGGGCACGCGCTTGAAGACCGGACGGGTGTCCAGGCCAATGCGCGGATGGCTCGAGCGAGGTGCGAAGCGATCGCCCTTGGGGAAATCGCGCGGGCTCGGAACGGCGCCGGGCACCTGGTGCAGGCGGCCCGAACCGCTCTCGATGGACAGGACGGAACCCAGAAGACCGCGAGTGTACTCGTGGATCGGATTGGTGAGCAGCTCCTTGGTGGGCGCCTGCTCGATAACCTGGCCAGCGTACATAACCGTGATGTTATGGGCGACCTCAGCGACCAGTGCAAGGTCGTGCGAAACGAAGATCATGGCAAAGCCGAGCTTGGCCTGAAGGTCGTTAAGCAGCTTGATGACCTGCTTCTGGACGGTAACGTCCAGAGCGGTCGTGGGCTCGTCGCAGATGACCAGCTTGGGGTCACGGGTAAGGGCCATAGCAATCAGAACGCGCTGACGCTGACCACCGGAAAGCTCATGCGGATAGCTCTCGAGCGTACGCTTGGGATCGAGGCCCACGAGCTCCAGGAGCTCCTCGGCGCTACGGGTGCCGCCGCGCTTGGTGAGCTGCTTCATCTGGGCGGAAATGAGCATGGAGGGGTTGAGCGAGGACAGGGCGTCCTGATAGACCATGGCGATATCGGTACCGCGCAGGCCAAACCACTCTTTCTTGCTCATCTTGAGCAGGTCGCGACCCTCCCAGAGAACCTCGCCGGAAAGATGCTCGTCATCGTCGGTCAGGCCCATGATGGCCAGCGTGGTGATGGACTTACCGCAGCCGGACTCGCCTACCAGGCCCATGGTCTGGCCAGGACGGACGTCAAAGTTGACGTGGTCGACGACGTTGATATCACCGTGGTGCTCAAACTGGATGCAGAAATCGCGGACCGAAAGGATCGGCTCAACGGACTCATCGGGCACATGGCGGTCGTTACGCTTGAGCTCGACATCGCGCAGGGCGCCAAGACGGGCGGACAGGGACTGAGCCTGCTCCTTGTAGGCACGAACGGGGTCGGAGACCAGCAGGTCGGCCTCGCGGCGCTTGGAGGAATCGGTCGGATCCAGGGCGGCAGAGGGAGCTGCGGCCATGGCGTCGGTAATGCCCTCGGAGAGGATGTTGAGCGCCAGGCAGGTGATCATAATGGCCAGGCCCGGGAACAGCGCTTGCCACCAACGGCCAGCGAGCACGCCACCGCGAGCGTCGGCGAGGATGTTGCCCCAGGTAGCGGTGGGCTCCTGGATACCAGCGCCGATGAAGGTCAGCGAGGCCTCGAAGATGATGGCGTCGGCGACCAGGGTAACGGTGAAGACCATGATCGGGGCGATGCAGTTGCGCAGGACGTGCTTGATCAAAATCCACGGAGCCTTGGCGCCGGAAACGATGACCGCGCGGACATAGTCCTCGCCGTACTCGGACACGATGTTGGCGCGCACGATACGGGCAATCTGCGGAGTGTACATAAAGCCGATGGCGAAGATGATCGACGGCACGGAATTGCCCAGGATGGAGACGAAGACGGCAGCGAGGGCGATGCCCGGGATGGACATGATGATATCCAGGATGCGCATGATCGCCTCGGAAACGGACTTGCGCGAAACCGCCGCGAGGGCGCCCACGACCGAACCGCAGACCAGAGCCATGGCAGTAGCACCGAAGCCGATGATCAGCGAGTAACGGCCACCGTAAAGCATACGCGACAGGATGTCGCGGCCCTTATCGTCGGTACCGAAAATAAATCCATTGCCGGGAGCCTGACGAGCAGTGAAAATCTCGACCGGGCTATAGGGGGCAAGAAGGGGCGCCAGAATCGCGGTCAGGGCGACCAGCACCAGCACGACGGCGGCAATCTTAGAAGACAGCGTCATCTTCTTCCAGCCACCGAGCTTGAGCCCCTTGGAGGCAGCTTTCTCGAGCTGCTCGGTTTGCTTCTCTCGAATCTTTACCATAATCTACACCGTCCTGATGCGCGGGTTGATGAGCAGGTAGAGCATGTCAACCACGATGTTGATGATGATGAAGGCAAGAGCAACGACGATGACGACGCCCTGAACCAGGTTCGCCTCGTTGCCCTGAACGCCCTGCAGAATCGCAGTACCCATGCCGGGGAGGTTGAAGATGACCTCGATGACGACGGCGCCGCCCATAAGGTAACCGATCTTAAGACCGAGGGTGGTGACCGGGGTGATCAGCGCGTTGCGCAAAACGTTGATGCCGACGACGACCTTCTCGGGAACGCCGGCGCCACGGGCCATGCGGACGTAGTCCTTGTCGAGCTCCTCGACCATGGCGGTACGCACGATACGAGTCATCTGACCCGTCAGCGGAAATGCCAGGGCGATAGCGGGCATGATCATACGTCCCAGATAGCCAGCCGGGTTGGTGGTGAAGTGAGGCAGAGCACCGGACGCCGGGAGCACCTTAAGGTAGGAAGAGAACAGCAGAATCAACAGGACGGCAAGCCAGAACGACGGGGTTGCCAGGCCGGCGATGGAAAAGACGCGGATCACTTGGTCCGGCCATTTATCGCGATACAGTGCCGCGATGACGCCGAGTAAAAACGAGACGACCGCGCCGATGGCAAGACCGATAAAGGTCAGCTGCATCGTGACGGGCAGGGCCGTGGAGATGCGCTTGGCAACGGAGTTGCGAGCAGCACCATAGGTGCCCATGTCACCATGGATCAAATCGCCCATGTAGCGCACGTAGCGCACGGGCCAGGGGTCGTCCAGACCATACTTCTCATGGTACTCGGCAACCGCCTCGGGCGAGGCACCGTCACCCAACGCCGTATAGGCGGGGTCGGTCTTGGAGAACGACATAAGGAAGAACACCAGGACGGTGACGCCCAATGCCATGATCGGCAGCGCCACGAGACGCCTTCCAATCAAACGTAGAAAGTTGTTCACGTTCTCTCCCCTTTCTTTTGTCGGTAGGACCAACTGGTATATGAGTATGGATACTCATTACAAGACCCGAGCGACATCGAGGCCGCCCGGGTCTTTGTTTCAACTATGAGGACGTTGCCTTACGACCGACGCCCCACATATGACTCAAGCGAGTCTTAGGCCTTGACGGTCGCGACGCCCCTGAAGGACATGCTCGTCGTGCCGATGCCCTTGAAGCCATCGAGGGCCTCGCCGTTGGGCGCGGTGGACGGATCGCCCCAGGAAGCGGAAACGGTCTTGACGTGGACAACGGGGTACAGAACAGCGTTGTCGGCGATGATGTCGAAGCACTCGTTCCACTTCTTCTGCTGCTCGTCGCCCTCGGCGGCAAGAGCCTCGTCCATGAGACCGTGGAGCTTCGCCCACTCAGCGGAATCCTTCCACGGGCAACGGGTCTGCATCCAGACGTTGTCGCCATACCACCAGTTGAGCAGCAGGTCGGGGTCGGCGCCGAAGCAGGACGGATCGCCAGGAGCGAGAAGGATATCGTAGGCCTCGCCGCCGTCGATGGCAGCGTAGGTGGCCGGCGAGGTATCGGTCTGGATGGTCACATCGAAGCCGAGGGCGTCGAGGTCGTTCTTGACCTGAGCGGCCATGCCCTTGATCTGCTCGTTGTCGGTGGTGCGCAGGGTGATGGCGCCCGGGGTGATGCCAGACTCTTCGATGAGCTTCTTGGCCTTCTTGGCGTCAGTCTTGTACACCGTGGAAGCCTCATGATAGTTGGTGAAGCTCTTGGGCAGGTAGCAGCTGGCAGCGGTGGCAAGGCCGGCGAAGGTGTTGGTGATCATCTTCTCGGTGTCGAGCGCGTACATGACGGCCTGACGGACCTTGACGTTGTTCCAAGGCTCCTTGGCGACGTTGAACATGATGAAGCGGGTGCCGAAGCCCTGGACGTTGTCGATCTTGCAGCCAGCGCTCTCGAGCTGGTCGACGGCGTCAGCGGTGACGAGCTCCATAACGAGCGTGGAGCCCTCCTGCTGAGCGGTAACGCGAGCGGTGGGGTCGGTCAGGATGCTGTACTGGATCTTCTTATCCTCGGCAGCATACTCACCGTTGTACTCGGGGTTGGGAACCAGGGTGATCTCGGTATCGGAGATAGAGTCGTACATCCAGGGGCCGGAACCGATCGGCTGCTTGGCGCGATCCTCCTCGGCCTGGGTGGCCGGGGTAACACGGATGATGGCCAGACGATCCTTGAGCAGGGAGAAGTTGGGAACCTTGGTCTTGACCGTTACAGTGCTGGCGTCCTTGGCCTCGATGGACTCGAAGGGCTGGAAGAACGGAGCATAGGTAGCAGAAGCGGCGCAAGCGGTGTAGGAGGCAACGACGTCGTCAGCGGTGACCTCGGTACCATCGGAGAACTTGGCACCCTTGCGGATGGTGACCTCGAAGGTAGTGTCGTCCACGGACTTGGGATCGTCGGTGGCGAGCTCGTTGAAGGTGCTGTAGTCGTGGTAATCGATGCCGTAGAGGCCCTCGATGACGTGCCAGTTAGCACCCAGGCCCACAGCGGAGCCGGTGCTGGCGGGGTCGAAGCTGGACGGAGCGTAAGCGGAACCAGCGGTGATCACGCCGCCGCCACGGTTGGCGGAATCAGTGGAACCGGAAGCGGAACCTTCGTCGCTAGAGCTGCCACCGCAGCCAGTGAGACCAAGCCCTGCGACAGCAGCGACGCTGCCGGTGAGGCCGAGGAACGAACGCCTGGACATACCCTTGTTGATGATGGCCATGTCTTCTCCTATCAATAGAGAATCTTACCCGGGAGCACCTAGACTTGCCCCCGCGCAACTTGCGGACGATATATACCTTACCTACCGACGAACCCAACTGAGGTGCCGCGCTCGGCGACCGATACATACATACGCTTGAACGGTATTTACTACCGTTCACCGAATTCATTGACAAATGATTCGACAGACAGTATGTATCGACGAGGTGAGATATCAGTCTTCGTCAACCCGCAGGATAGCAGGGTTATTCACCATGGCTAGTCAAACGTTTTAGCGTTAATAAAACCCGAAATCAGCAGGTAATCGCCGCGAAATACATGATTGAAAATCAGCCAATCATGTATATCAGTTGTTTAGAGGCGCGTTTAGTTTTCGGATCGGTTGGCCGATGCCTGGGCGCGCTCGGCATTCCATGCAACAAGTGCCTCGTGGACCGCTTTGGCGACATCGGCCGGAACGCCTCGAACTTCTGCAATCTCCTGCTCGCTTGCTGCGCGCAAACGCTTCATCGAGCCAAAATGGCGCATAATGGCACGTTTTCTGGTGGGTCCCACGCCCGGAACGTCGTCAAGCACCGAAACCGTCATAGCCTTATCGCGCAACTCGCGGTGGAACGTAATCGCAAATCGGTGGGATTCATCGCGAACCTGCTTGATCAGATAAAGCGATGCGGAGCCGGTCGGCAGCACGACGGGAGTCTCGTCCCACGGCACGAAAACCTCCTCATCGGCCTTTGCCAAGCCACAAACTGGTATATCGAGGCCGAGCGCCTCAAGTTGCTTAATTGCAGCGGTCAATTGCGGCTTGCCGCCATCGACAACGAGCAAATCGGGGCGCGAGCCAAAGCGCTCGTCCGCCATGCGCTCGGGAGCATAGCGACGCCCCAGAACCTCGGACATCGATACGAAGTCGTTCGCCTCGTCCAATTCGGCCTGAATTTTAAAGCGACGATACTGGCCCTTGTCGGCACGACCGTTGGTAAATACCACCATCGAAGCGACGGTAAAGGTGCCGTGCAACGTCGAGATATCGAAGCACTCGATGCGCAACGGCGGCGCAGGCAGCGCCAGCGCGCTTTCGAGCTCCAGGAGCGCCTGATTGGTGCGATCGTCAGCATACCCCGTGCGCATCATGTAGCGCATGAGGGCATGGCGGGCGTTTTTGGAAGCCATATCGAGCAGGCGGTGCTTTTCGCCGCGCTGCGGCCTATGGAGATGGCAAGAGCGTTCGCGCTTGCCCGCAAGCCACTCCCCCAACGCTTCGGCATCCTCAAGCTCGACAGAGAGATTGATCTCGGCTGGAATATCAGCCGTCTCGTCGTAATAGCGCTTAAGAAAGCCCGATTGAAGCTCTTCCTCGTCGACATCCAGGCCTTTATCGAGGATGAACTCACAAGTTCGAACCGTTCGGCCCTCGCGAACGACAAAGACACAGGCGGCAGAGATAGTCTCTTCGCGATAGAAGCCGATGACGTCGATATCGACGCTTGATGGAAAAACGACCTGTTGGCGATCGTCCAGACCCCTAATGACTTCCAGGCGACGCTTGACGCGCGCCGCACGCTCAAAATCGAGCGTCTCGGCTGCCTCCGTCATCTCGGACGCAAGCTCGTCGACGACATCCTTGCGATGGCCCGATAAGAAACGTTCGACACGCTTGACGTTCTTGGCATAGTCCGCAGGAGATACCGCGCCGACACACGCCCCCGGGCCACGACCGACATGATAGTCAAAGCACGGCCGCCCGTTTTGCGCACAAATCATATTGACGATGTCTTCTTCGCCCTTATGGGACTCGACGATACGGCGGCAGCGGCGCCATTCCGCACAGGATGCCGAGCAAATAGGAATAACCTTGCGTAGCGTATCGATGGTCTCACGCGCCGCACGGCTATCGGTATAGGGGCCAAAATAGCGTGTCCCCGGTTTATGACGCTCTCGCGTGTATTTAATAGCCGGAAACAAGTCGCTCTTGGTAATGGCGATAAAGGGATAGCTTTTATCGTCTTTGAGATCGACGTTAAAGTACGGATGGTACTGGCCAATCAGATTGCGCTCGAGCACCAATGCCTCGTGCTCGGTCTCCACCACGATATAGTCGAAACTCGCCACCAGCTGCATCATGAGCGGAATCTTCTGGCGCTCGTCCTGTAGCGTCACGTATTGACGCATACGGGCACGCAGGTTTTTCGCCTTGCCCACATAGATGACGTCGCCCTTGGCATCTTTCCAAAGGTAGCAGCCGGGCTGTGTGGGAACGCGCGAAACCTGTTCGGCAAGTGTTGGAATGTTGTCGTGACCGGCCACGCGTACCTACTTGCGACGAAGCAGCGCCGAGACCTCGGGCATCTTAAAGACGACGGCAAGGCCAAAAGTCACAGCGAGCGAGACGACGCCTGCAACGCAAACGTAGCCCAGGGTGATCAGGATCGAGCCGCCAAGCGCCCCGACAAAATGCTCAAGTGCCCACATGACGCCGGCGCCCGCGGCAGCGCCCAAGCCACCGAACAACAGGCCGAAGAAACCGCCATGTAGGATAGACTTGACCTGAAGGCCATGCAGACGACGGCGCAGCCACCACAGTGAGCATCCGACCAAGACCACGTAGTCAACGACGTACGAAAGCGCAATTGCCGGCATACCGTAGCCCAGCACCACGCCAAACAGCAGCACCGAACCGGCCTGACCGATAGCGGAGTACAGGCAATAGCGGCTATAAGGTTTCATATCGAGTAGGGCCGAGAAGCTCTTCTGCATCAGCACGACCACGCCGTAGAGCGGCAGGGAAAGTGCCAGATAGATAAGGAACTCCGACACCAGCGCCACGCCGGATTCATCGAACTTGCCGGCGCAGTAGATCATGTTGAGTGGACGGGCGAAGACGATCAGGTACATCGCAAACGGAATCAGGAAGAAGAGCATCTGGGCGACACCGCGCGAAATGCCCGTGCGGACGCTGTCGTAATCCTTCTCCTGTGCATCGTGAGAGAGTTCGGTATAGAGTGCCGTCGAAAGCGAGGCGGCGATCAGCGCATAGGGCAGCGTGTACCACAGGCGCGCATATGCGATGACGGAAGGGCCGGTCTCGGGCTGCACCACCAGCGCGGCGGCATTGGTAATGGAAGTCGAGACAAACATGCACACCGTGGCGAGCAGCGTCGGGATACCAAGCGCAATCGTCTGTCGCAGCGCGGGGTCCTTAAAGTCGATATGGATATGAGGATGCACGCCATGCTTGCCGAGCGCGGGAATCTGGCAGGCCATCTGGACAAAGACGCCGAGGGTCGTACCGGCTGCGATCAAGATAATGCCGACCCGCTCGCCAAATTGTGCAGACACGGGAGCAAAGCCCATAAAGCTGACGATGACGATGACATTGTTGAGAACCGGGGCAAACGTCGACCAGAAGTAGTCGCGGTGTGCGTTGAGAACACCCGAGAACACCGAGCCCAAGCCATAAAACAGAATTTGGATAGCAAAGAAGCGGAACATGAACGCAGCGGTATCCATGCTGTCGCCATTACCCGAAAGGAACGACTGCGTCCAAATAAAGCCGGGAGCAAACACGGTGCCCAGCAGCGAGATGCCGCCAAGCACCAGAAGCAGAATACCGAGCAGGTTGCCGACATACTCGTTCGATGCCTCGCGGCCCTGCTCGCGCCTCACGCCCATATACACCGGCAAAAACGCCGTAACGAGCATGCCGCCCATCACGAGCTCGTAGAGCATGTTGGGCAGGTTGTTGGCAACCTGATAGGAGGACGAGAGCAGCGACATGCCGATGGCGGCCGCCATGGCCCACGTGCGGATAAACCCGGTGACGCGCGACACGATGGTCAGCACGGTCATGAGGCCAGCAGAACGACCAACCGTGGAGTAGTCCGAAGAACCCATATCGTCTACGTCGTCCTGAGAGTCCTCATGAACCTCATCTTGTGGCAGCAAATCGTCCACGACGGCAAAGGAGCCGGTCATCGCAAAGGGATCGTCAACCAAAACGGCGTCATCAGCAGGTGCGGCGTCATCGCTGTTCGGCATGTTGTTACCGGATACGGCATCATCATCGAATATGGCATGGTCGCCAAACACCGTGTCAACTTCTTTGGCGGCGACGGTTCGGGCAGAAAACGACAGAGGGTCCCAGTCGTCATCACTGTCGATGGCCACGCCCTCGACGGGATCTGTCGAACCAAGCGGCGACCATTCGTCATCCGACAGAAGCGGTTCGCCATCATCATGAGCCGCGGGCTTGGCGGAACGAGCGACAGGAGCGCTCTGCGGTGTGCTCTTTCCCTGGGCCGCCATCAAAAACACCGCCGTCTCATCGGGACGCGGCACACGAGGAGCCTCGGAGGCGGTCGGCATCACGCTGGCGCTCGATTGAGCGGCGGCCAAAAAGACCGCCGTCTCATCGGGACGAGCCGAAGAAAGAACCGTACGGGGAAGCGCCGTGCCGGCACCGGCGGCACGCAAGTACACGGCCGTCTCGCCCGGGTCAGCGGCAGCGGACCAGGCGTTTCGAATCTCGTTATCGAACGAAGCGGCCTCGGGCGCGGGCGCCTGAGGAGCCGACCCTTTTGCAAAGTGAGCTCCGCGCTTTGATTCTTCCTGAGGCATCGCTCAGTCCTCTCTCGTGATCGGGGCAACCGTCGCCCCGCAAAATGCAACTAAGTCATCGGGAGCAAGCTCAAGCTGGTAGCCGCGTTTGCCACCCGAGATAAAAATGGTATCCCAAAGGACACATGTCTCATCGATCAGCGTCCGGAAGCGTTTCTTCATACCGACCGGGCTGCAGCCGCCGCGGACATATCCCGTCGCGGCAAGCAAATCTTTGACATGCATCATGGTCAGCGTCTTTTCGCCTGCGGCGCGCGCGGCGGCCTTGAGGTCGAGCTCATCGGCAACGGGAATGCAGCACACGACATGGTCGTTGGACGGCGTCGTGCAGACCAGGGTCTTAAATCCCTGACCGGGCTCCTCGCCAAGCTGCTCGGAAATCGCGACGCCCAGACCTGACGATTCATCGCCATCGTCTTCGTACGTGTGGAGAACATAGGAGATGCCGGCGCTTTCCAGCTCGCGCATCGCATTGGTTTTTGGCGTCTTAACAGCCTTTGCCATGGCACATCCTTTCCCTCGCAGAGCGACGCAAGGATTAAGTATAGGGCCAATTCCGCCGCATATGCCATCTCGACACACAGAAGCGCCACCGAATCAGAAGGAATCGGTGGCGCTTCGGTACTACAACGTCTCTTTACTGTGCGTCGAGCTGCGCCTGACGCTCACGGTCACGCTTGAGCAGCGGCGCCAAGAACTTGCCCGTGTAGCTCTGCGAACATGCCGCGACTTGCTCCGGCGTGCCTGAGACCACGACGGTTCCGCCGCCATTGCCGCCTTCGGGGCCCATATCGATCAGGCGGTCAGCAACCTTGATGACATCAAGGTTGTGCTCGATCACCAGAACCGTGTTGCCCGCATCGACCAGGCGCTGCAAAACGTCGAGCAGCTGGCGAACATCCTCAAAATGAAGGCCGGTTGTAGGCTCGTCCAAAATGTAGAACGTCTTACCTGTCTGACGACGATGAAGCTCCTTGGCGAGCTTCACGCGCTGCGCCTCGCCGCCCGAAAGCGTCGTAGCGGGCTGGCCCAAGCTCACGTAGCCCAGACCCACGTCATATAGGGTCTGCAGTTTGCGCTTAATCTGCGGGATATTCCCAAAGAAAGCCAGTGCTTCGGTGACACTCATGTCGAGCACGTCCGAGATCGTCTTGCCGCGGTAGGTAACCTCGAGTGTCTCGCGGTTATAACGCTTGCCGCCGCATACCTCACAGGGGACATAGATATCGGGAAGGAAGTGCATCTCGATCTTGATCTGGCCATCGCCCTTGCACGCCTCGCAGCGACCGCCGCTTACGTTAAAGGAGAAACGTCCCGGCGAGTAGCCGCGCGCCTTCGACTCAGGCGTGCTTGCAAATAGCGCACGCAGATCATCCCACAGGCCAATATAGGTCGCAGGGTTCGAGCGCGGCGTGCGACCGATCGGTGACTGGTCGATATCGATTACCTTATCGATGCACTCGATACCCTCAATCTTCTTGTACGGCCCCACGGGACGCGTCGAACGATGGATGGCATTCGTAAGCGCGGGCGCAATCGTATCGGTGACCAGGGAGCTCTTGCCCGATCCCGAAACACCGGTAACGACTGTGAGCGTACCGAACTCAATCTTGGCGGTAACGTTTTTGAGGTTGTTAGCGCGGGCACCCGTGATCTTAAGACAGCCGCGGCCGGGCTTGCGGCGCTCATCGGGCACGCGAATCATCCGCTTGCCGGTCAAATAAGCACCCGTCATGGAATCGGGGCACGCCATGATATCGGCAGGCGTTCCCGCGGCGACCACGTGTCCGCCGTTAACGCCCGCGCCGGGACCCATATCGATCACGTAGTCGGCAGCGCGAATCGTATCTTCGTCGTGTTCGACGACGATAACGGTATTACCGATATCGCGCAAGCGCTCGAGCGTCTTGATCAGGCGCTCGTTATCGCGTTGGTGAAGGCCGATCGACGGCTCGTCCAGAATGTACAGAACACCCATGAGGCCGGCGCCGATCTGCGTTGCGAGGCGAATGCGCTGGGCCTCACCACCGGAAAGCGTCGCCGAGGCGCGATCGAGCGTCAGATAGTCGAGTCCGACATCGACCAGAAAACGCAGGCGCTCCAGGATTTCCTTGACGATGCGCCCGCCGATAAACTGCTGACGCTCGGTAAGCTCCAGGCCCTCAAAAAAATCGAGCGACTCGCGACACGACAGGCAGCAGACATCGTAAATGGACTTGCCGCCCACGGTGACGGCAAGCATCTCGGGACGCAGGCGAGCACCGTGACAGCTCGAGCATGGCTCTTCGCGAATGTATTTCTCCAAGCGAGCCCTGGTGTTCTCGTTCGTCGTCTCGTTGTAGCGCTCGTACAGGATGTTGCGCACACCCGAGAACTTAGTGTCCCACTGGCTGCGACGCCCATCGAGCTTTTGATAGTCGACCGAAATCTTCGTGTCGCCCATGCCATCCAAAAACGCACGACGCACCCGCGGGGGCAGGTCCTCCCATGGCGTATCGGCACTCACCTTAAAGTGTTTGCAGACCGCAGCAAAAATCTGCGGATAATAGTTGGAATTGCCGAACAGGCTGCCAAAGACTCCGTCGGCAATCGACTTTGAGGGGTCTTCAATCAGCGCCTCGGCATCGACTGTCTTTTTAAAGCCCAGGCCATCGCACTCGGGACATGCACCATAGGGCGCGTTGAACGAAAAATCGCGCGGCTGCAGGTCGTCGATGGAATGCCCGTGCTCCGGGCACGCCAGTGCCAGCGAATACTCCAGAAGCTCGCCCTCGGTTCCCTCGGGAGCGTCGCGGTCGGGCAGCATGTACACGTTCACGTTACCGTGTGCCAGTGCCGTCGCCTGCTCAACGGACTCGGCAATGCGACCCAGGGAGTTCTCTCGAATCACGATACGGTCGACCACGACCTCAATGTCGTGTTTGAACTTCTTGTCCAGGTCAATAGGGTCGTCAAGCGAGCGCACCTCGCCGTCGACGCGCACACGGCTAAAGCCCTCCGCACGCAGGTCCTCAAACAGCTTGGTATATTCGCCCTTGCGTCCACGAACCACCGGCGCCAACACAAACGCGCGACGGCCCTCCCCCGCCGCCAGCACCTTATCGGCGACCTGATCGGTCGTCTGACGCTCAATGACACGACCGCACTCAGGACAGTGCGGCGTTCCCACGCGAGCAAACAACAGACGCAGATAGTCGTAAATCTCGGTTACGGTTCCCACCGTCGAGCGTGGGTTTTTGGACGTCGTCTTCTGATCGATCGACACAGCCGGCGACAGGCCGTCAATCGAGTCCAGATCGGGCTTGTCCATCTGGCCCAAAAACTGACGCGCATAGCTCGAAAGGCTCTCGACGTAACGGCGCTGGCCCTCGGCATAGATGGTATCGAACGCCAGTGAGCTCTTGCCCGATCCGGAAAGACCGGTTATGACCACGAGCTGGTCACGCGGAATGGAAACATCAATATCGCGCAGGTTATGCTCGCGCGCGCCGCGAATAACGATAGAAGAATCAGACATGGAAGCTCCTTGCCTCCTATTGCATCGAATCATACTCTCGATGAGTTTAGCGCACTCGACGCGCACAGATGTTCGTAATACAAGATTCGCAGACCTTTAGCTTTGCGTATCGGGTGCTTTGTTTCTCGAAATGCCGTGGAAAGGTTACAGTAATCTACTACTGAACTTAATTTGCTGTAACAGAGGAACGTCCATGACCGAAGATATCCCCCTTGAAATCACTTCGAGCGACATGGCCAATCTGCCCATATTCATCGCCGTCCTTATCGTGGCCACCGTCGTCGTGCGCGTGTATTTTTCAATCAAACACAATGAAAAGCCGCCCATTGCCCGCGTCTTTTGGTGCGCGACGCTCCTCATCCCGCTCGGCGTGGTAGCTGCATGGATTACGAATCAATTGCACGTAAATGAGGACAGTTCCCTATGGGTCCTTTCTTATTCGGCGCTCGGTGCTGCCGCCGTCATACTTCTTGTCGAGCCCTTGGTTTCGGGACTTATTGACCAAACCGATCTTGAGACGGGAACGGTTGCCTGTATTTGCCGTGACATCCTTGTCATCGCCGCTGTTTCAGCGCTCTCGTTCGTTTCACTCGAAATTGCCTGCAACGAAACGTTCTATCACATTCCCGCCAACTCATTCGGGTTTTCCGTCGGGCTGCTCGCGACGGTTCTGCTCTCCCTTTATCTGCTGGGACAGCGTCATGGGGGCGTCATGGCCCTCGTGCCCGTCGTCTGTTGCATCCTTGGCATTGCCGAGCACTTCGTCATAACGTTTAAAGGCGAAGCCATCCTGCCAAGCGATATCTTGGCCCTTGGCACTGCAATGGAAGTGAGCGAGGGATACGAGTTTACCTTTACCGCCGGAATCGTAACCTCTCTCGCCCTGCTGGAGATTTCCCTGGGGCTTCTTTCGCTTATCCGACCGCGAAAGCTCCGTACGCCCACCCATGTCTTCCCCGCAATCGCCGCTAACCTCTGCGCTTTTCTGCTAGTGACCGTTGTGGGGCTCTCGGGCTTTTCCAGCATCGACTTGGAGCAGGCGCTGGATTTTGGATTTGACCGTTGGCAGCCCATCACCACGTATGCGTCTCAGGGTTTTATCACTTCGTTCACCGAAATGGTCAACGAGTTGCCTATTGAGAGGCCCGAAGACTATACGCCCGATGAGGCGCAGAGCATCGAGCAGGAGCTCGCCGCCACCTACGACAGCACGTATGGCTCGAGCGAGCAGCGCGCGGCGGCCGTTGCCCAGTTCAATGAAATCAAGCCGACGATTGTTGCCGTCATGAACGAGAGTTTTAGCGACCTTTCGTGCTTTGAGCAGCTCCAGGCGGCCGGGTACACCGGCCCCGCATTCTACAACTCGCTTCCCGACACACTTGTTCGCGGCACCATGCTCGCTTCGGTCGCCGGTGGCGGAACGGCGAACTCCGAATTCGAATTTTTGACCGGAGCGACAACGGCCTTTGTCGGATTAGGCAAAATCCCCTATCAGCTATATCAGATGAATGGTGTCAACAGCCTGGCAAAGGACCTTAAGGAGCTTGGGTATACCGCTACCGCTATGCACCCGCAAAACCCCGTCAACTACCATCGAGATAAGATCTATCAGCAGCTGGGCTTTGGAGACTTTCTTTCAATCGGCGATTTCGAAGGTGCGCCCTGTTACCATGCCGGCGTATGCGACTACGCCACCTACGACAAGATACTCGACCTGCTTAGAACCGACGAAGCGCCGCAGTTCATCTTTGACGTCACGATGCAAAATCACGGCGGCTACGACTATGGCACCGTTCCCGCCGAAGAGCTGACAAACTATTGGGTCGAGGGAGCCAGCGAGGGCGCCAATAGCGCGCTCAACACCTATCTTACCTGCATCAACGCGTCCGACCGGGACCTCGAGTATTTTATCAACGAGCTCCGCAATATCAGCAGACCGGTTGTCCTTGTCTTTTTTGGCGACCATCAGCCGAGCGCCGCAACGACTCTCAACGATGAGCTGTACCCTCAGGAAGATACGGCAAGCCACGCTTTCCGTATCTATCAGTCGACCTATTTCGTCTGGGCTAACTATGAAATCGCCGGCAATACCGAGCTCAACGTCTACGACACCGTCGGGGCAAACGAGATTGCAGCCATTACCCTTAATAAGATCGGCGCCCCGCTCACCGACTATCAAAAGGCCCTGCTTGCAACAAGGTCAGATGTGCCCACCATCAATGTCGCCGGCTACCTTGGTGCCGACGGGCTGCGCTACGACTTGGAATCTGAAGGCAGCCCATACGCCTCGACGATCGACAAGCTGCAGCGCATGCAATACCTCGAGTTTGCCAGCAAAGTTCAGTAAGCCCGCCCATTCGCTTGGACCCATCGTATTGCAAGCACGCTCGGCCCAAATGCATCGCAAATGACTCCCGCTCGCAAACGAGGGTACAATGACGCTCGTGTCACATCACGGGGCCCCGGCCCCAACATATACAAAGGAGTCATACATGGGTTGCGAGCACGCACAGGCCGCCGGCGGACAAACGTCGCCGTCGCAATTTGAGGAGAACACGCTGTCCGAGGTCAAACGCGTCATCGCCGTGCTTTCCGGCAAGGGCGGTGTCGGCAAGTCGTTTGTCACCGGTGCCATCGCCACCGAGCTTGCCCGTCACGGCCACAAGGTCGGCGTCCTCGATGCCGACATCACCGGTCCCTCCATCCCCAAGATGTTCGGTATGAGCGGACGCCACGTCCATGCCCTTGGCAACCTTATGCTGCCCGAAATCTCCGAGCACGGCGTCAAGGTCATGAGCTCCAACCTGCTGCTCCAAAACGAGACCGACCCCGTCCTTTGGCGCGGTCCGGTCATCGCAGGCGCCATTAGGCAGTTCTGGAGCGAGACCTCGTGGGGCCCCATCGACTACCTGCTGGTCGACATGCCTCCGGGAACAGGCGACGTCGCGCTCACCGTCTTCCAGTCGCTGCCCGTCGACGGCATCGTCATCGTCACGAGCCCGCAGGATCTGGTCTCGATGATCGTCGCCAAGGCGGTCAACATGGCCGAGAAGATGAACGTCCCCATTCTGGGCATTGTCGAGAACATGAGCTATATTGAGTGTCCCGACTGCGGCAAGAAGATCGAGGTCTTTGGCAAGAGCAAGCTCCCCGAGGTCGCAGAGCGCTATAACCTCGACATCTTGGGCCAGCTTCCCATTAATCCGGCACTCGCCGAGGCCTGCGATAAGGGCGAGGTCGAGACCGCACTGCCCGATGGCATGTTGCCCAAGGCAGTCTCTGCCGTCGAGGCCATTACCCCGCACGAGACCGACGAGGCCTAAGTGAACGCGAGCGCCTTCTATGACGTCCTGGTAATCGGCGGCGGGGCTTCAGGCCTCGCCGCCGCCATTACGGCCGCACGCGCTGGCAAAAGCGTCTGCATCGTTGAGCGCGATGTCGCCTGCGGCCTTAAGCTCCTTGCGACCGGCAACGGCCGCTGCAACCTCTCCAACGAATCGATTGATCCACAGCGGTATAACCACCCCGCATTCGTTGAATCCGTTATGGGCCCCCGGCCCGAACAAGAGCTTATGGGTTTCTTCTCCTCGCTGGGCATCATGACAACCTCCGAGGAAGACCGGCTGTACCCGCGCTCCCTTCGCGCCGAATCGGTGCGCGACGCGCTTCTCAACGTTTGCGACCGCCTAGGTATCACCTTAATCTGCGGAGCCAACGTTGCCTCGGCGCACAAAGCTTCCGAAGGCTGGGCACTCCAAATAGACCGTCCAGCGCGGGTGCTCAAGGCAAAAAAGCACGACGACCGAAAATCGGAGCTCCGCTCGCTTCGGAAAGCGCTCGCCGATGTCCCTCGCAAGAACGAGGCCCTGCAGGCACATGCCGTAATTATCGCCACGGGCGGCAACCCCACCGGTATCGCCGATACGTTTAGCCTCCCCCTCACTTCGCTGCGCCCCATCCTCTGCCCCGTATCGGCAACGGTCGTTGGCGATCGGGCAGCACTCAAGACGTTGGATGGTCTGCGCGTCCGCGCCCGCTTGACGCTCACCCGTAACCATAGTGAGCTCTGGCACGAAGACGGTGAAGTACTGTTTCGAACCTTCGGCATCTCGGGCGTCGCTGTCTTCAACCTCTCCCGTCGTATCCAGCGCGGCGATACGATCCTGCTCGACGTTTTCCCCGACCTCTCTAAAGACGAGCTGCTCGATATGCTTAACCAGCGCGTTAAGCTGCTCGGCGGCTTTTCGCCCCGCGATCCCCGTTGGCTCGACGGCATGCTCGCCCCGCAACTCTCCTGCGTCGTCTGCACAGCGTTTGAGCAGTGCCATCCAGGCTCCAACGATGTCATCCACCTGGTCTCGATTCTCAAGCACTTTAAGTTGCTCGTCGAGGGTACAGCCGAGGAGCGCTCGGCGCAGGTCACGCGTGGTGGTGTATCTGTCGAGAGCATCTCAACACCCAGTCTACGCACGCGCTGCGTTGTCGACGCCCCGCTTTACGTCTGCGGCGAAGCGCTCGACATCGACGCCGATTGCGGAGGCTTTAACCTTGCGTGGGCCTGGCTCTCGGGCATTCGCGCTGCAAGCAGCTTGTAGCCGCGCAGTCTATAATCAAAAACGCATTCGGGCCGTCTGGGATACCGGACGGCCTCTTTCTTGCCTCTAAGGAGACCTCGATGATCGAAATCACCCAAGTCAACGCGTCGCTCGATGAAGCCCGCGATGAAAATGCCTGCCTCATTGTTGGCAAGCGAGTCGCCAAGCGCATCCTACGTTGCAAGGACTCCGAGATCAAGTCCATCGAACTCCACCGCAAGTCAATCGACGCTCGCAAAAAACGAGACGTCCATTTTATCCTGAGTTTTCGTGTTGAGCTGACTAGTCCCCACCTCGAGCGAGAAGCGGTCGACAGCGTTGCCGAGCGTGACCGCTCGCGCGTACGCGCGATAGAAGACGATGAGCCTTCATTCCCCTCCCCCGTCTCCGACGCACCTCAAGAACGCCCTGTCGTTGTCGGCGCCGGATGCGCTGGCCTTTTCTCTGCGCTCACGCTCGCCGAAGCAGGTCTTAAGCCCTTGCTCATCGAGCGCGGCGACCCGGCATTTCGCCGCTCGCATGCGATCGACCTCTTTCTAAAGGAGCGCATCCTCGACCCCGAGAGTAATATCCAGTTTGGTCTGGGCGGCGCGGGGACCTTCTCGGACGGCAAGCTCAATACGGGAACAAAAAATCCCGCCCATCGCCTTATCCTCGAAACCTTCGTCGAGGCGGGTGCTCCCCGCGATATTCTGTGGGATGCCAAGCCGCACATTGGCTCCGACATCCTTCCCACGGTTGTCACCGCTATATCCCAGCGCATCGAGCAGCTCGGAGGTATCGTCCGTTATCGAACAAAGCTCGTCGACATTCACATCGACGCGTCTGGCGCCATCACCGGTATTGATGTCCAATCGTCCCAAGACGCCGCTTACGAGCCAATCGAGACAAAGCACCTCATCCTCGCCTGCGGGCATTCTGCTCGCGATATTTTTGAGCTCCTTAAGGACCACAACGTGGCCCTCGCACAAAAGACCTTTGCCATGGGCGTTCGCATCGAGCATCCGCAGCGCGACATCGACCGAGCCCAATATGGAGCCTTGGCGGGACATCCTGCCCTCGGAGCAGCCCCCTACAAGCTCGTCGCCCATCTTCCCAACGGCCGCAGCGTGTTCTCGTTTTGCATGTGCCCCGGCGGGCAGGTTGTCGCCGCCTCTTCCGAGCAGGGCCACCTGTGCGTCAACGGCGCCAGCCTCAATGCCCGCGACGGACGCAACGCAAACGCCGCCCTGCTCGTTAACGTCACGCCTGAGGACCTTCCCAACGATGACCCGCTCGCCGGCATCGAGCTCCAGCGCGCCTGCGAGGCGGCCGCCTATCGCCTAGGCGGTTCCAACTGGAACGCACCGGCACAACTCGTCGGAGATTTCCTCGCAGGACGCGCCAGCAAGGCGCCCGGAAAGGTAAAGCCCACCTATCCGCTCGGTGTGACCTGGACGGCAATTGACGAAGCCCTGCCGCAGTATATCGTCGAGTCGCTCCGCCTGGGACTTCCCCTACTCGGAAAAAAGCTACGAGGCTACGACCGCCCCGATGCCGTTCTTACCGGCGTGGAGACTCGTTCGAGCTCACCTGTCACTGTCACCCGAGACCGAACGTGCCATGCCGTGTCGACCCCGGGTCTCTACCCTTGTGGTGAGGGAGCTGGATATGCTGGCGGCATCATGAGCGCGGCCACCGACGGCATCCGTTGTGCCGAAGCCCTGATTGCAGACCTCTAACGCACGAATTCCAGTGCGCAAAAGACACAGGCCCCGAGCTCCACAGGGAACTCGGGGCCTGTTCGCTATTTCTTAAACCGTGCGCCCTGGCGTTTTCTGCCCGATGCGAAAGTGGAACCCTTGCGGGCCTGCGAGCGTAAGCGCTCGATCGTCTCGTCCTCAGACGCGCCCTCGAGCATCGCCCGAATCTGAACGACGGCATCGCGCAGGCGCGCCGCCTCCTCAAAGTCCATGGCGGCAGAAGCGTTACGCATATCCTCTTCCATGGATTCGACAATCCGCACAAGCTCGTCATGCGGCAGTTCTTCCAACTGCTCCGCAAGTGTCTGCTCGGGCGCCACCGTTTCCGGCACGCCGCCCTCGCCCGACTCATCGGGCGTATAGAATGCGCCATGGCCAAGAGAGTCGCCCTTCGAGCGCCCCTTGGAACCCACGGTTTTTTCGGCCTCGGCAATAAAACTTGAGATGTCGTTGATGGCCTTGCGCACTGTCTTGGGCACAATGCCATGTTCTTCGTTATATGCCATCTGAATCTCGCGACGGCGCTGCGTCTCCTCGATGGCCTCTTTCATCGAATCGGTCACAACGTCTGCATACATGATGACTTCGCCATCGGCGTTACGGGCCGCACGGCCAATCGTCTGAATCAGCGAACGGCGGTTGCGCAAGAAGCCTTCCTTATCGGCATCGAGAATTGCCACCAGTGAGACCTCGGGAAGATCCAAGCCCTCGCGAAGCAGGTTGATGCCAACGAGAACATCGATCTTGCCCTCGCGCAGCGTTCGCAGGATCTCGACACGGTCCATTGTCGCCGTATCAGAGTGCATGTAATTGACCTTAATGCCCGCATCAAGTAGATGGTCGGTCAGGTCCTCGGCCATGCGTTTGGTCAACGTGGTCACCAGCACGCGCTCCTTGCGGGCAACGCGCTCGCGAATCTCGTCCTCAAGATCGTCAATCTGACCGCGAACTGGACGCACGTCAATCTTGGGGTCGAGCAGGCCGGTCGGACGAATAATCTGCTCCACGTCGTTTTGGCTCACCCGCAGCTCGTAGTCGCCCGGCGTGGCCGAAACATAGATAAACTGGGGGATCCTTGCCTCAAACTCATCGAAACGAAGCGGGCGGTTATCGAGCGCCGAGGGCAGGCGAAAACCGTGTTCCACCAGCGTCACCTTACGCGAGCGGTCACCTTCGTGCATGCCGCGAATCTGCGGCACCGTCACATGGCTCTCATCGATGATGCAGAGCATATCCTTGGGAAAGTAATCGATTAGGGTAAACGGCGGCTCACCCGGCTTGCGACCGTCCAGATGACGCGAGTAGTTCTCGATGCCGTTGCAAAAGCCCATCGTCTCGAGCATCTCAAGATCATAATCGGTACGCTGCTGCAGACGCTGCGCCTCGAGCAACTTGTCGGTCGCCTTGAGCTCCGCCACGCGCTTCTCGCACTCTTCGCTGATCGATTTCAGAGCCGCCTTGACCTTCGGCTTCTCGGTCACGTAGTGCGATGCCGGCCATACGGGAATGGCCTCGTACTCACGAAGCATCTCACCGGTGACCTCATCGATCTCGGCAATCAGCTCGACCTCGTCGCCAAAGAACTCAAACCGCAACGGATGCTCGGCATAAGGCGGATACACGTCAACAACATCGCCGCGCACGCGGAACGTGCCACGTGCCAGGTCATAGTCATTGCGATCATATTGAATGTCGATAAGTGCATGGATAAAGTCATCGCGCTCGAGCGGCACCTTCTTGTCGACGTTTGGAGCCAGACCCGCATAGTCCTCAGGAGAGCCAATGCCATAGATACACGAGACCGATGCGACAACGATCACATCACGTCGAGAGAGCAGTGACGCGGTCGCCTGATGGCGCAGCATCTCGACCTCTTCGTTAATCGAGGAGTCTTTCTCGATATATGTATCGCTTTGCGGCACATACGCCTCGGGCTGATAGTAGTCGTAGTACGAGACGAAGTAGACCACAGCGTTGTTGGGAAAGAACTCTTTGAGCTCGCTCGCAAGCTGAGCAGCGAGCGTTTTATTGGGGGCCATGACCAGCGTCGGCTTTCCCAGGGCCTCAATAGTCTTTGCCATCGTGAAGGTCTTGCCCGAACCAGTCACGCCCAGCAAAACCTGATAGCGGTCTCCGTCCCTCACGCCCCGCACAAGTGACTCAATGGCCTTAGGCTGGGAACCAGCGGGCTCGTATGGAGACACGACCTTAAACGGCACATCAGCGCCCTCAACGCCAAAGCGCTTAAGTTCACCACCAACGCGTTCTACTTCAAATTCCGCCATGGATACTCCTAACTCGTACATCTGCAGTATACGCAGGCGGTGGGCTTAGTCCTATACGAACCGATCGGGATAGAGAGTCTTATATCGAACCCAGGCATTATTGACGCGAATCAGATAAGCCTGAGTTTCAGGGAAGGTAATCGCATTATGGAGTGACGTGTTCTGCTGCGCCCATCCGTCGACATTGCCCATACCGGCGTTATAGGCGGCGATGGCACTATCCGTCGACCCGTTGAAATAGGCGAGAAGATACGAGAGGTATGCGCAGCCAAACTCGATATTCGTAGCCGGATCGTTAAGATTGTCGACCGAATACTCCCCTCCGTCGACAAGGCCCTTGGCGATCATGTCCTGGGCAGTCTCGGGCATCAGCTGCATCAATCCCTGAGCACCCTGATTCGACTCGGCCTCGGAATCCCAATTCGATTCCGACTTAATGACAGCGCACACCAGATACGGATCCAGATTATGCGAAATACTGGATTGCTTTACATACGCCTCGTAGTCAATCGGATACAGCGGCTTAAAGAAAGCGGCAGGAGCACACGAGTAGACGAGCGAAATAAGGCCGAAGACGAACACAACGGCAAGTGGCGCCACGCGATACCACGTAAAGAAACGTGCCTTAGGCATCGGCCTCCTCCTTATCCGGAGTATCTATAAACCCGTGGCATGCAAGCCATGAGTCAAGCTGCTCAAAGAGCGAATTATCGGCTGCCGAATTATCAATCACCGTTGTAGCGAGATTGCACAGCGCAGACTCATCGGGCTGGCAAGCAGAACGGGCATCGAAATCAGATGGCTCCATGCCACGTTGAATAGCGCGCTCGCGACGAACTGACAAAGGGGCGCTAATGACCAGAATTTCATCAGCCAAGCAAAATGCATCCTCAAAACCAGTCGGAGCTGAAACCTCGACCACCGCAAAGGGATAACGGGGAGATGAAACCGTACAACAAACCGGATCGAGAATCCTAAGAGAAAGCTGTTCAATCAGAACGGGATGCACGATGCCATTGAGCCGTGCGACCGAATCAGGAGAAGCGAAAGCTCGAGAAGCGAGGATACTGCGGCGAATGCCGCCTTCCTCATCCAAAATGTCCCAACCGAATTCATCCGCGAGAGCATTGACGATATCAGAGCCCGGCACATACAGCGATTTTGCAAGCTCATCCAGATCGATAAGCATAGCGCCACGAGATTCGAAATAGCGGCAGGCAGTCGACTTACCCGAAGCAATATTGCCCAAGACAAATACGGTAAACATCAAGCCCTCCCTAACGCCAATGCGAGTAATTATCGCTCAAATAAACTAGATGGACTCAAAAAACAGCCAAACAGTAAGAGCGCATACGGGGAAGCTAGGTCCCAAAGCACAACATGTATATAACGCAAAAAAGGGGGAGGCCGCGAGGCCTCCCCCTTCTAAGCTCAAGCGTACGGCTCGGTGCCGTCCACCGGTCAGCGGCGCCCTGGCCTCCCACGGGCTGACCCCGCAGTACTCTCGGCGCGATGGGGCTTAGCTTCCGGGTTCGGAACGGGACCGGGCGTGCCCCCCATGCTCTGGCCGCTGACCGGTGGGCGGCGCCCACCGTTACGGTGTCCGGTGTCTCACTCTACACGTGCCCTGGGGGCCGCATGGCGTATAGGAAAGGTCTGACTCGGGGGCATCCTCGTGCCCGGACCGCGCGTGAGCGCTCAGTCCCGCGGGCCGCGAGGTGCGGTTCCGGAAGAGCTCGGGCGATTAGTGCGGCTCGGCTGAGGACGTCGCCGTCCTTGCACCTGCCGTCTATCGACCAGGTAGTCTACCTGGGCCCTTACCGGAAGGAGAACTAATCCCTGGAACGGCTTCCCGCTTAGATGCCTTCAGCGGTTATCCGCGCCGCACGCGGCTACCCGGCCGTGCCGTTGGTCGACAACCGGTTCACCGGAGGTGCGTCCACCCCGGTCCTCTCGTACTGGGGGCAGCCTCCATCGATTCTCCTGCGCCCACGGAGGATAGGGACCGAACTGTCTCACGACGTTCTGAACCCAGCTCGCGTACCGCTTTAAACGGCGAACAGCCGTACCCTTGGGACCTGCTCCAGCCCCAGGATGCGATGAGCCGACATCGAGGTGCCAAACCTTGCCGTCGATGTGGACTCTTGGGCAAGATCAGCCTGTTATCCCCGGAGTACCTTTTATCCGTTGAGCGACGGCCCACCCACTCGGGGCCGCCGGATCACTAGAGCCTGCTTTCGCACCTGCTCGGCTTGTGGGCCTCGCAGTCAAGCCCGCTTGTACTCTTGCATTCAAAAGGACGGTTGCCGACCGTCCCGAGCGGACCTTCGCGCGCCTCCGTTACCCTTTAGGAGGCGACCGCCCCAGTCAAACTGCCCGCCTGGCACGGTCCCCGAGCCGGTTGACGGCCTCGGGTTAGGACGCCGGTCGCGCGAGGGCAGTATTCCAAGGGCGGCTCCCCGGGGGCTGGCGCCTCCGGATCTCAGCCTCCTGCCTATCCTCTACACGCGGGACCAGCGGCCAATGCCAAGCTGCAGTGAAGGTTCACGGGGTCTTTCCGTCCTTCCGCGGGTAAGTCGCATCTTCACGACCAGTGCAATTTCACCGGGTCCATGGTCGAGACAGCGCCCAAGTCGTTGCGCCTTTCGTGCAGGTCGGAACTTACCCGACAAGGAATTTCGCTACCTTAGGACCGTTATAGTTACGGCCGCCGTTTACCGGGGCTTGGCTTCGGGGCTTCGCGCGATGCGCTAACTCCTCCGCGTGACCTTCCGGCACCGGGCAGGCGTCAGACCCTATACGTCGCCTTGCGGCTTCTGCAGAGTCCTGTGTTTTTGGTAAACAGTCGCTTGGGCCTCTCCACTGCGGCCCGCCTCCGCTCCCCGGGCAAGCCGGTTCACGTACGCGCGGGCACCCCTTCTCCCGAAGTTACGGGGCCATTGTGCCGAGTTCCTTGACCATGGTTGACCCGATCGCCTCGGTATGTTCTACCCACCCACCTGTGTCGGTTTGCGGTACGGGCGCGCACGCGCCTGCCTAGGGGTTTTTCTAGGGACCTCGGGCTCACTCGCTTCGCTCAGTCGCTTCGTCCGGAGCCTCGCCCTCCTGCGGACCGGATTTCCCTGGTCCGCGGGCCGCGCTCCATCACGGGGACGTCCAGAACCCCGCCGAGCCACCCCCATCCGTCGCCCCGTCGGTCGTAGCGCCGCGTGCGCGGTGCAGGAATGTCTGCCTGCTGCGCGTCGGCTACGCCTACCGGCCTCGCCTTAGCCCCCGACTGACCCTGGGAGGATTAGCCTTGCCCAGGAAACCTCGGGTTCACGGCGGACGAGTTACTCTCTCGTCTCTCGCTACTCATGCCAGCATTCTCACTCCCATGCGCTCCACCGTCGGTCGCCCTCCGGCTTCTCCGCCCATGGGAAGCTCCCCTACCGATTCTGTAAATCAAAATCCCGCCGCTTCGGTGTCCAGCTTAGCCCCGTGTATTGTCGGCGCATGTCCACTCGACCAGTGAGCTGTTACGCACTCTTTGAATGGATGGCTGCTTCTAAGCCAACATCCTGGTTGTCTGGGCGGACGCACATCCTTTGCCACTCGGCTGGAACTTGGGGACCTTAGCGGGCGGTCCGGGCTGTTTCCCTCTCGAGCACACAGCTTAGCCCACATGCTCTGACTGCCGCGCTCTGGGCCGCCGGCATTCGGAGTTCGGTTGGATTCGGTAGGCGGCGAAGCCCCCTCGTCCATCCGGTGCTCTACCTCCGGCGGTGAACGCGCGACGCTAGCCCTAAAGCTATTTCGGGGAGAACGAGATATCTCCGGGTTTGATTGGCCTTTCACCCCTATCCGCAGGTCATCGCCGCCGTTTTCAACCGACGTGCGTTCGGCCCTCCACGGGGTCTTACCCCCGCTTCAGCCTGCCCACGGATAGCTCACCCGGCTTCGCGTCCGCGGCGCGGGACTCAAGTCGCCCTGTTAAGGCTCGCTTTCGCTCCGGCTCCCTTTCGGTTAACCTCGCCCCGCGCCAGCGACTCGCTGGCTCATTCTACAAAAGGCACGCCGTCACAACTGAAAGTTGCTCCGACTGCTCGTGGGCGCACGGTTTCAGGTACTGTTTCACTCCCCTCCCGGGGTGCTTTTCACCTTTCCCTCACGGTACTGGTGCGCTATCGGTCACAGGGTAGTACTCAGGCTTGGATGGTGGTCCACCCAGGTTCGGACCGGGTTTCACGTGCCCGGCCCTACTCAGGGACCGCGTCGCGCCGTCCGGTCTGGGTTCGCGTACGGGGCTGTCACCCGCTGCGGCCGGCCCTCCCATGCCGTTCCGCTCCCCAGCCGGACCTGCGCCCGGGGGCGGCAGCCCCCGGATGCGCGGCCCTGCAACCCCGTCGGCGGAACCCCTGCCGGGTATGCCCGCTCGACGGTTTGGCCATCGGTCCCCTTTCGCTCGCCGCTACTCGGGGAGTCTCGAGATTGATTTCCTCTCCTCCGGGTACTTAGATGTTTCAGTTCCCCGGGTTGTCCTCCCCGGCCCTATGTGTTCGGGCCGGGGATATGCACACTGCTGTGCATGGGTTCGCCCATTCGGAGACCCCCGGGTCGAAGGATGTGTGCTCCTCGCCGGGGATTATCGCAGCTTGCCGCGTCCTTCATCGGCTCCCTGTGCCAAGGCATCCGCCGTGCGCCCGTGGTATCTTGCGGGACCGCATCGGGCCCGCGGGATATCCACGTGTCGCTAATTAAGTCAATTAATCGATATCATGAATAGCGCTCGTATGTCGCAATTCGGGTATCTCATACCGCGGCACAGTAGTTGACTGTGCTCGCGATCAGATGCTCCTCACTCATATATAAGTGAATTCTTCTTGTTTGGATCGGATGAATGATTGCTATCATTCTGTCTGATAAATCGCAGAAAAGAATCGAGTCTGGAAGAGG
>NZ_JBDMSK010000002.1:155806-343955 GCF_039758815.1 Collinsella aerofaciens
AGGTTGGGCCGGCGACTTCGGGTGCAGACGACTCGGGTGGTGTGACGGGCGGTGTGTACAAGGCCCGGGAACGCATTCACCGCGGCATGCTGATCCGCGATTACTAGCAACTCCGACTTCATGGGGGCGGGTTGCAGCCCCCAATCCGAACTGGGGCCGGCTTTCCGGGATCCGCTCCCCCTCGCGGGGTGGCATCCCTCTGTACCGGCCATTGTAGCACGTGTGCAGCCCAGGGCATAAGGGGCATGATGACTTGACGTCGTCCCCGCCCTCCTCCGCCTTGACGGCGGCGGTCCCGCGTGGGTTCCCGGCATCACCCGATGGCAACACGCGGCGGGGGTTGCGCTCGTTGCGGGACTTAACCCAACATCTCACGACACGAGCTGACGACAGCCATGCACCACCTGTATGGGCTCCTCTCGGCCACGGGGTCTCCCCCGCTTCACCCATATGTCAAGCCCTGGTAAGGTTCTTCGCGTTGCTTCGAATTAAGCCACATGCTCCGCTGCTTGTGCGGGCCCCCGTCAATTCCTTTGAGTTTTAGCCTTGCGGCCGTACTCCCCAGGCGGGACGCTTAATGCGTTGGCTGCGGCACGGGGGGATCGTCCCCCCACACCTAGCGTCCATCGTTTACGGCTGGGACTACCAGGGTATCTAATCCTGTTCGCTCCCCCAGCTTTCGCGCCTCAGCGTCGGTCTCGGCCCAGAGGGCCGCCTTCGCCACCGGTGTTCCACCCGATATCTGCGCATTCCACCGCTACACCGGGTGTTCCACCCTCCCCTACCGGACCCAAGCCGCGGAGGTTCCGGGGGCTTCGGGGGGTTGAGCCCCCCGCTTCGACCCCCGGCCTGCCGGGCCGCCTACGCGCGCTTTACGCCCAATGAATCCGGATAACGCTCGCCCCCTACGTATTACCGCGGCTGCTGGCACGTAGTTAGCCGGGGCTTCTTCTGCAGGTACAGTCTTGACTCTTCCCTGCTGAAAGCGGTTTACGACCCGAAGGCCTCCGTCCCGCACGCGGCGTCGCTGCGTCAGGGTTCCCCCCATTGCGCAAGATTCCCCACTGCTGCCTCCCGTAGGAGTCTGGGCCGTGTCTCAGTCCCAATCTGGCCGGTCGGTCTCTCAACCCGGCTACCCGTTGTCGGCACGGTGGGCCGTCACCCCGCCGTCTACCTGATGGGCCGCGGAGCCATCCCCTCCCGTCGGGGCTTTAGCCGGGGTGCCATGCGGCACCCCGGGGTATCCGGTATTACCCGTCCTTTCGGGCGGCTATCCCGGGGGAGGGGGCAGGTTCTCCACGTGTTACTCAGCCGTTCGCCACTCGCTTCTATCCGAAGATAGGTGCCGTTCGACTTGCATGTGTTAGGCGCGCCGCCAGCGTTCATCCTGAGCCAGGATCGAACTCTCCGTCCAAAATATTCTGGGCTTCGAGCCCGTCCGGTCCTCTCAGTCCATCGCTGATCGGTTCCGTTCGATTCATATGGTTTTAGTATAGGAAAAGGAATTTCTCGGGGCCGCCTCTCGGCGGCCTTGCGAAAAACAAATCCAAGTTAGACCATTTCAAATGGTTCGATGTCTGCCCGGATGCGACACTAGTAAGTGTCCATCCTCGCAGTATCCGGTTCTCAAGGTGCACGCCCCGCGGCTGATCCGGTCCGACCGGGCCGCGCGGCAAGGAGATATATTGCCAGACCGGAGGGGCCCCGGGGGCGGGAATTCCACTCTTCACAAGTCCTACACAATACATCGCTTCCTATATAAGTCATAGAAAGGCTGGTGCAGAAATACTGCACGTATCAGATGATGACCCTTCGGTTAAGAGATATATAAAGATCGGTCACCTGTAAGTGTCTATCTACCCGCGCTTTTGCTATATAAACCAGCGCCTCAGATAAAAAGAGGGAGCGCCGCGCACAACGCGACACTCCCCTAGCGATTCAAGAGAATCTATTAGGCCTCGAGAGCCTTCTTGGCGATGGTAGCCAGCTCGTTGAAGGACTCGATGTCCTCGTAAGCCATCTGGGCCAGGACCTTGCGGTCGAGCTCGATGCCGGCAACCTTCAGGCCGTGCATGAACTGAGAGTAAGAGATGTCGTTCAGGCGAGCAGCAGCGTTGATACGAGTGATCCAGAGAGAACGGATCTCGCGCTTCTTGTTGCGGCGATCACGATACTGATACTGCAGGGAGTGCTGGACCTGCTCTTTAGCATGCTTGTAAGTACGCGAAGCGGCACCGTAGTAACCCTTCGCACGGTGCATAACGGTACGGCGCTTCTTCTTGGCGGCAACAGCGCGCTTAATACGTGCCATGTTCTATCAACTCCTAGACGGTAAAACGAAAAACGGGAACGCGAACTTAGGCGAGACGCGACTTGATGACCTTGCGGTCGGCAGCGGCGATCTCGGTCTCCTGACGGAAGCCACGCTTACGCTTGGTGGACTTCTTGCTCAGGATGTGGCTCTTGAAAGCCTTGGCGCGCATAAGCTTGCCGGTACCAGTCTTGCGGAAACGCTTCTTGGTGCCGCTGTGGGACTTCATCTTAGGCATGAAATACTCCTTAATCGGTTACAGAACACTAGTTACTTGGTATCGCTTGCCGCTTTATCCTCATCGAAGGCGCCCTTAATCGGGGCGAGCAGCATAAGCATGTTACGGCCTTCCATCTTAGGCTTGGACTCGACCGTAGCGTAAGGCTTGAGATCCTCGGCGAGACGCTCGAGAACGTTAAGACCCTGCTCCGGGTGAGCCATCTCACGGCCGCGGAACATGATGGTGATCTTAACGCGTGCGCCCTTCTTGAGGAAACGCAGAACGTGGCCCTTCTTGGTCTCGTAATCGCCAACGTCGATCTTGGGTCGGAACTTCATTTCCTTGACCTCGACCTTAGACTGGTTCTTACGAGCGGCCTTGGCCTTCATGGCCTGCTGGTACTTGAACTTACCGTAGTCCATGACCTTGCAGACCGGCGGCTCCGCGTTGGGAGCGATCTCGACCAGGTCGAGACCCTGATCGTCGGCGACGCGCTGGGCATCGCGGATGGCGAACAGGCCGAGCTGAGAGCCATCGACGCCAATCAAACGGCACGAAGATGCAGTAATCTCGTCGTTGATGCGGGTGTCATCAGACTTAGCTATTTTCCCTACCTCCATTCATAAAAAAATAACCCGGCGCTTCTCAGCAACCAGGTCGTACACATAGACATCCTCGATTTGAGGAAGAGAATCTAATTTGTATGACCAGTCAGCTGCTCATTGGCGCCAAAAGGTGGGAACCCTCGGGTTCCTCTTTAGGGCATTGCGGGAACAACGCCTTGCGAATAATAACACGTACAGCGCGTTATCACATTACGTACACGAAAAAGGGGCCTTGACCCCCTTGAACGCTCGCTTGCATGTATGGTGCCCGAGGCGAGACTCGAAGGGCCTTCGCTTCGCGAAGCCCCGGGCTTCGGGCGCGTGGCGCCCTCGCCACGCTCCGCTACAGACAGGCCACAGGCCTGTTTGCTTAACGCTTCGCGCGCTCACGCGAGTTCGGCACGAAAAAGGGGGCCGCAACCCCCCTTGAACGCTCACTTGCATGTATGGTGCCCGAGGCGAGACTCGAACTCGCACGTTGTTGCCAACGGTGGATTTTGAGTCCACTGCGTCTGCCAATTCCGCCACTCGGGCACGCAATGCGTGAGTTAGTTTATCACAGCTTTCTACCGATTAGCCCGAAAATGGAACTTCGAGCATTTCGATGAGTTCGACCGTGCGGAGCATCTCGCGCTGACGGCATCCGCGACCGTCGACCGAAGCCTCACCCATCTGGTTATCGTAAGGGTCCTCGCGCATGCCGTCGAAAGAGGGCTCAAACTCTGCCTGGAATCGATTGTTGGCCACCATACGCCACGGGTCGAGATTGCCAAAGTAGTGACGGCGGCGCCACTCCTCCCCCATCCTGCGAGCAGAAGATCCAAATGACACGTCGGCGTTGAGCCAACCGGTCTGCGGCGTATAGAACTCTGCCCAGTCGTGCGACCCCACCGAATCGGGCGCAACATACAGGCCGCTCTGCCAACGGGCAGGCACGCCCGCGATACGGCACATGGTGATAAACGTGAGCGCCATAACGCCGCAATCGCCGCGGAGCGAATGCGCACAGTCATCGGCAATAGATCCCAAAAGCAAGTACGGCGGCTGATAGCGATAGTCAATATACTGCGTCAGGTAATCATAGATAGCACGGGCGCGATCGAGCGGATCCTCGAGTCCGTCAACAACACCGGCCGTCAGCTGCTGCAGATACGGTGTGAATGCAATGTGCGGACGGTCCTCGGAAATATCCTCGGGCAGAGGCGCGTCCATACGCGGATGAACCGGAAGTGTGCCACCGTAGACATCACAATAAGCAGCACCGATGTGATAACGATAGGTCACCGAGAATGAGCGTTCAATCGAAGAAGACCACGAGGCGGTACGCGCCGAAGCGTTCGCGGGAGCAACAGCACCCTCCGGCGTCATGTCGAGAATCTCGACACGAGACTGCTGGTGGCAGGTGGCGGCAACGGGAAGCCAAGCGCGAACGGTCTCCCCCTCTAGAGCGCCGGGGACAGACACAGATGCTTTAAGCGTAATGACGCGAGCCAATCCGTTTTGCGACCCCATCTCCTTGAGCATTTCGTTGCGCAGTGCAATTCCGTCCGTAGGATCGGGACGCATGCCGGGAACCTCTTTGGGATATACGCGAAGCGAATCGAGGAAGTTGTCGAGAACGAACAGCTCCCCGTCGATAAAGCGCCAGTCAATACGCTTACGGTCAATCAGATCGTTAAACTGCTCCTCGGTAAACTCAGGCCACTCCTCGCGAATCATCGCAATAGCTCGATCGCGCGACACCGAAAAATGAAGCGGCGTCTCGATCATGCGATACCGCTCGGCACGAACGCAGGCAGCAAGCGAGGGATCGGGATTTTGGGCAAGTAGGCGGTCGCAAGCCTCAATAGCCTGCGAAAGATACCCCGCATCCTTTAAACGCAGGATCTCGGGTGGCAAGCCAATATCTAGAAAACGGAAGTCATCATTGCAAACATCAACAGAGCAACCAACCGGCCCCTCGTCAATAACCTTCCCATCCGAAGGCAGCACATTAATAACAGCCATACCAAACTCCAAGTCATTAGAACTCTTGAAGTCCATTGTAGCGAGATAAAAAGAAAGCCCCAATAAAGGAACCCTCAACACCGATAAACGGTACCTATAAAAAATGAATTCAGCCCGGTAACCCTGTAGCGAGTTAACAAAGGAGGCCCCGTTTCCCCGGAGCTGATTCCGTCGCGCGACTTCTGGCAAAGCCAGTAGCCATCTTAATTCAGACTCGTAACCCTGCGGCGTTAAACGAAGGAAGCCCCGTCCCCCGGAACTGTTTCCTTGGCGCGACTTCTGGCGAAGCCAGGTGAGCGCAAAGGAAACAGTGTAGGGGGACGGGGCTTCCGACGGGAAGTTTAGCGACGCTTACGCCTTGTTGACGGAGCCAAACTCCTCCATGAGCTCCTTGGTGCGGGCAACGATGTTGTCGCGACCAGGCTTGAGGAGCTTGCGGGGGTCAAAGCCCTTGCCCTGCTGATCCTTGCCAGCCTCGATGTACTCGCGAACGCCCTTGGCGAAGACGAGCTGCAGGTCGGTGTTGACGTTGATCTTGGAGATACCCAGGGAGATGGCCTTCTTGATCTGATCCTCGGGGATGCCGGTGCCACCGTGCAGAACGAGGGGCAGGTCGCCGGTCTCGGCCTTGATCTCGCCCAGACGCTCGAAGGAAAGGCCAGCCCAGTCGGCGGGATACACGCCGTGGATGTTGCCGATACCGCAGGCGAGGAAGTCGACGCCCAGGTCAGCAATCTGCTTGCACTCAGCGGGGTCAGCGAGCTCGCCGTTGGAGGTCACGCCGTCCTCGGTGCCGCCGATGCCGCCGACCTCGGCCTCGATGGACATGCCCTTGGAGTGGGCAAGCTCAACGAGCTCCTTGGTGCGGTCGAGGTTAAGCTGGAAGGTCTCCTCGTGAGAGCCGTCATACATGATGGACGTGAAGCCGGCCTCGATGCACTTGAAGCAGTCCTCGTAAGAACCGTGATCGAGGTGAAGGGCGACGGGAACGGTAACGCCCGTGGCCTCGACGGCAGCCTTGACCATGTCGGCGCAGACCTTGAAACCGCCCATCCACTTAGCGGCACCAGCGGTGCACTGAAGGATCAGCGGAGACTTGGCCTCCTCGGCGGCCTGGAGAATAGCCAGGGTCCACTCGAGGTTGTTGGTGTTGAAGGCACCGAGACCGTACTTGCCGGCCTCAGCCTTCTTGAGCATGTCTGCTGCGTTGACGAGCATAAAAGAAACCTCCTGTAAGGTTGCTCCGATAACGCCTGAGATTTTACCACGGCGCACCCGAGCATAAACGTTCGTTTGTTCACGAATATCGTCCAAACAGACTTTTTTTGACCGTTTGCCCTACGGAATCGACCCGTTGGGGAAAAATAGCTTGACGTTTGGACGCTTCTCGTGCTTTAGAAGCTGACTACAAAGCTACACCTGCATGAAAGGGTTCTGCATGAGCTCGCGTGCCATGGTGGTCGAATCGCCATGGCCGGTTAAGCAAACGGTATCGGGCGGAAGAAGCCGGGCGAGCTTGGAGAGCGAGCGCAGAATCGCCGCCTCGTCGCCACCGGCAAGATCGGTGCGGCCGTGGCTACCCGGGAACAGGGTGTCGCCCACAAAGGCGATGTTCCCCTGCTCGGTGGCAGCAAACAAGACGATCCCGCCCGGCGTATGCCCTGGTGTCTCAATCACCTGCAGGCAGATATCGCCCACCTCGATAGCATCGCCCTCGGCGAGCAGACGCGTCGGCTCCCCGGGGTCGGGCGTCTCAATGCCCCACATAGCTCGCTGTTCCTCGATGTTCGCATGAGGCACCGCCACATCCTTAGCGCACAGCTCATACTGGCAGCCCTCGCCAACGGTGGTTCGCACGCCGGCAACACCACCAACATGATCGGCATGGCCATGAGTGCATACGGCACCAAGCACGTGTATGCCGGGATGCTCGGCGCTAATATGCTCCACCAAGCGCTCGCCTTCCCATGCGGGGTCGATAATCACGCACTCATTGTCCGAGATAACAGCATAGCTATTGGTCTGAATGGGACCGTTTACGAGCGTCTCGATCTTGACCGATCCCCTGGGAGTTACATCCAAGGACACAGCACTCATATCCCTCTCCTCTCTATAGAACTCGAGGCATCAAACGATGCCTCGAGTGTAGCGAATATCAATAATGTGGCACGTTCGTCGCGACTAAACGCGGCGCTTAAGCTGGGCTCCACCCTCGCCGGGCATCAGGCGGCGCGCGTCGTAGACCGAGTCAACGCTGCTGATAGAGGCCAGCAGCGGATCCAGGCCACTCGCGTCCGAGATCTCGACCATAAAGCGCAGGGTTGCAATTCCCTCGCGGTTGGTCGACGTGGCGGCAGAAAGGATATTGCCGCCCGCATCGCCAATGGCAATGGTGACATCCTTGAGCAGGCCCATGCGGTCCAGGCACTCGACCACGATCTCGACCTGGAAGAGGGTGTCGGCAGCGCCGTCCCACTCCACTTCGATCATGCGCTCGGGATGCTCCATAAGACCCTTGACGTTGGGGCAGTTGGCGCGATGCACCGAGACGCCACGACCGCGCGTGATGAAGCCGACGATATCGTCGCCCGTCACGGGGTTGCAGCAATGCGCCAGACGGACCAGCAGACCGCTGTTGCTCTCGCCCTTGACGATAATGCCGTTGCTGGCGCTCTTGCCGCGCTTTTGCGGCTTGCGGTTGGAGCCACGGGCAGGCTGCTTCACGACCTCGGCGATAGCCTCGGCCTTGGTGAGCTGCTCCTCGGGCTTGGGGTCCAAAATCTGCTCGACCTTGTTACCCACGGCGCGCGGGGCAACCTTACCGGCGCCCACGGCGGCAAACAGGTCCTCGAGCTGCTTGTAGTTAAACTGCTCCGCCACGGCGTTGAGCGCACGCGTGGATCGCGGCGTAGAGATGCCATACCCGCGCTTGCGCAGGTCCTTGGCCAGTATATCGCGGCCGGCAGCAGCGTCATCGTCTTTGGTCGCGGCGGCGAAATAACGGCGAATCTTTGACTTGGCCGAAGGCGTCTTAACGATCTTGAGCCAATCACGCGACGGTTTGGAGCTCTTGTTCGTCAGAATCTCGACACGGTCACCCGTCTTGATTTCGTGCGTGAGCGGGGCCACCGCACCGTTGATCTTAGCGCCGACGCAGTGGTTGCCCACCTCGGTGTGAACGGCATAGGCAAAGTCGAGCGGCGTGGAGCCGGCACGAAGCGCCATGACCTCGCCCTTGGGCGTAAAGACGAAGATCTCTTGATCGAAGAGGTCGACCTTCAGCGAATGCAGGTATTCCTTGGCGTCCGTAATCTCGTCAGAAGCAGCCCAATCGAGCGAATGTTTGAGCCAGTTAATCTGGTCGTCCAGACGCTGGGCATCATTGGTCTTAGACGCAGACGATCCGCCCGACTTCTTATAGAGCCAGTGGGCGGCAATGCCGTACTCGGCCTGCTCATGCATCTCATAGGTTCGAATCTGAATCTCGAGCGGACGGGCCGTGGGGCCGATAACCGTCGTATGGAGCGACTGGTAGTTATTGACCTTGGGCATGGCGATATAGTCTTTAAAACGACCGGGCATGGGGTGCCACAGCGTATGCACTGCGCCGAGCGTGGAGTAGCAATCGCGCACCGAATGCGTGATGACGCGCAGTGCCACCAGGTCGTAGATCTCGGAGAATTCCTTGCCCTTGCGCTTCATCTTTTGGTAGATGGACCAATAGTGCTTGGAGCGGCCGTTGATCTGGAAGCCCTCCAGGCCAATGCGGTTGAGCTCGTCGGTGAGCGTCTTGATAGTCTCGGCCAGATAGCGCTCGCGAACCTCGCGCGACTCAGCCACCATGCGCGCGATGCGCTGGTAGGCGTCGGGCTCAAGGTAGAAGAAGGACAGGTCCTCGAGCTCCCATTTAATGGAGCTCATGCCCAGACGGTCGGCCAGGGGCGCATACACGTCCATGGTCTCGCGAGCCTTAAACAGGCGACGGTCCTCACGCAGGGCTGCAAGGGTGCGCATGTTGTGCAGACGGTCGGCAAGCTTAACGATAATGACGCGGATGTCCTTAGACATGGCGAGGAACATCTTGCGCAGCGTAAGCGCCTGCTTCTCGTCCATGCTATCGACCTCGATGTTGGTGAGCTTGGTCACGCCATCGACGAGCTCGGCCACCGTATCGCCAAACAAGCCGGAAACATCGGCAAGCGAGGTCTCGGTATCCTCGACGGTATCGTGCAGCAGCGCGGCGCACACCACATCGCAGTCCATCTTGAGGTCGGCCAAGATGATGGCCACCTCGACGGGATGGTTGATATACATCTCACCCGAGCGCCGCTTTTGGTTGCAGTGCTTCTCGGCAGCAAAGCAGTAGGCCTGCTCCACCTTGGAGAAGTCATCCTCATTCATATATTTGAGGCACAGGCGTTCCAGCTTGTCGTAGCTGTCCGCCATAATCTCGGGCGGCAGCTCATCGGCATGCTTATAGTGCTCCATCTCCGAAAACGGCTGGAGGGTGGAATCATGGGCGGTACGGGCTGCGGCATCCATCGAGGTCCCCTTCCCCTAGGCCCGCGGTACGATCGGGCGGTTAACTTTGGCTAGCATATCAGAAGCGCACGAATCGAGCGCCCAGCTCCGGAAAGCCGAGAACTCCATGCGCGAGCGTAAGCCCTCCAAATAGCGGATTGACCTGCTCAATTGCACACGGCCCGGGTTTTCTGCCATCGCGATGCGACGGGTGTCGTCAAACCCCGAAACGCGACAGAAACCAAGCTCTTCGAAGATTCCCAGACCGCTTGCCACCGAGCGCTCGTCAACCGGTGTGCGCGCGTCGATGGCAAGGCACATCTGCGCGATGTCGATATCGCTCGCGCTAAACGAGTCGTCTCCGGTCTTGCCGCGGTTGGAGCGCCACATAGTCTGCAGCGCGCGATAGAGCGTGACGAGCTCGTCGCGCTCGGGCGCGTAGCAGTCGAGCAGGCGCTCGTTAATGCGAGCGTCACGCGACGAATAGAGCAGGTGAATCACGGCAGGTCGGCCGTCGCGACCGGCGCGTCCGCTCATCTGGTTGAACTCAATGCTGCCAAACGGCATGTGGTAGAGCACGACATGGCGGATATCGGGCAGGTTGACGCCCTCACCAAAGGCAGATGTCGAAACGATGCAACTGAGGCTTCCGTCACGAAACGCTTCCTCGACACGGCGACGATCGGAGCGCGCAAGCCCCGCGTTATAGAACGCGATGCGGGTCGCGCAATCGGGTACCCGCTTGCGCAGCGTCTTGGCAAGCGCCACGGACTGGTCGCGCGAGTTGACGTAGATGACGGTCTTCTCCCCCGTAGCCACGATTGACACCAGGCGGTTCTCGCGGCTCGCAAGATCTCGGTCATCCTCGAGCTGCAAGTTCTCGCGCACCGTCTCGTCGACCACCGTACGGGTAATCGGCAGCACGCGGGCAAGCTCGGCCACAACCGGAGCCGTTGCGGTGGCAGTCGTGGCCAGAACGACCGGGTCGCCCAGGGCCTTGAGGATATCGGGCATGTCGAGATAGGCGCTGCGGTCGCCGACCTTGGCAAGACCGGCATGATGCGCCTCATCGATAACGACAAAACCGATGCGCCCCGAACGCGCAAAGCGGTCGCGGTGAATGGACAGGAACTCGGGCGTCGTGAGCACGATGCCGGTGCGGCCCGAAGCCAAGCCGGCAAACACGTCATCGCGCGCCGCCTCCACGGTCTCGCCGGTCAGCACGCCCACGCCAATGCCGAGCGCGGCCATCGTCGACGAGAGGTGATAGGCCTGGTCGGCAACGAGCGCGCGCAGCGGATAGACAAAGATGCTCGCACGCCCGCGAAGGACCGCCTCGCGCGCGGCATGCACATGGAAGATAAGAGACTTGCCGCGCCCCGTTCCCATAACGGCCAGAACACTTTGGTGATCGGCCAGGGCATCGAGCGCCTCGACTTGCGCGCGGTGCGGCTGGTTCGAGCCGATAAAGCTATGGATAAGCGAGCGCGTCAGCTCGGTATAGGAAAGCTGGGCGAGCGTTTGGCGCTTGCGGGACTCCAGGCGCAGGCCAGAATCCGCCGGTTGTACGCCACGACGAAGCTCACATGCCGGGTCGTCAACGCTGGGCGCAGTGGTATCGCGGACCAAGACATCCTTGATCATGAGCTTGGGCTTTACGCGACCTTGCCAATGCTCGGCCACGGCCTCGAACACCAAATCGACGGCGCTATCGCAATTGATGAGCTTATCGATCTGCGGCACGCGGAACATAATGGCCGGCACACTCGCGGCGCCATCGGTCGCCACGAAGCGCATGTGCTCGCCGGTTTTGCCCACCACGGCGCGATCGCACATTGTCACGCCCTCGGCCGCCAACAGCGGCACCTTGTTGCCCTGGCCAAACGGCTCAAGGCGGGAGATCTGCTCGATGGTCTCAATATTCAGCTCGGAGAGGTCAACGGTGGCGGCAACCTCGTCGGTGTCCTCAAAGTCCTCGGCGGGAAGCTCCGATAGCACGGCCGAAAGGCGACGGCGGAACTCGTCGAGCTTGGACGCCTCGATGGTCACGCCCACCGCACCGGCATGCCCGCCGCGACGAATCAGCAGGTCGGAGCAGCGTTCTACGGCGTCGAACAGGTTGACTTTGCCCACCGAGCGACCCGAACCGCGAGCGATACCGTCTTCGATCGAGAACAGCAGCGCCGGCACGTGATAACGGTTGGTCAGGCGGCTCGCCACGATACCCTTGACGCCCTCGTGCCAGCCCTCGCCACCCACGACGATTGCGCGACCGCCGTCATAGGTCTCCTCGACCTTTGCCATGGCATCGCGCGTGAGCTCCGCCTCGATCTCGCGACGCTGACGGTTGATCTCCTCGAGCTCGGCCGCCAGCGCACTTGCCTCGATAGGATCGCGGGCAAGCAGCAGGTCGAGCGCCAGCTTGGGATCGGCCATGCGGCCGGCGGCATTCAAGCGGGGAATGAGCGAAAACGACAGGCCATCGGCCGTAATGCTTGAGAGGTCGGCCTTGGCAAGTGCGGCCAGCGCGATATAGCCGGGGCGGGCGGTCACGCGCATCTGCTGGATGCCCTCGGCGACCAGCGCGCGGTTCTCGGGCGTAAGCGGCATCATGTCGGACACGGTGCCCAGTGCCGCGACCTCTATCAGCGAACGCCAATACGACGGCTTGCCCAAACGCTCGCCCAGAACCTGCACCAGCTTGAGCGCCACGCCGGCACCGGGAAGCTCACGCGAGGGACCCTCGTCCTCGAGCTTAGGGTCGGTCAGGGGCACGCCCTGCGGCACCTGATCGGAGGGCTCGTGATGGTCCGTGACCACCAAATCGATCCCCAGGCTCTCCAGATAGGAGACCTCTTCCTTGGCGGCAATGCCGTTATCGACGGTCACGATCAGCTGGGGGTGAGCGAGCTCGTTAACGCGGTCGAGTGCCGCGCGCGAAAGACCGTAGCCCTCGTCAAAGCGATGCGGAATAAACGGCGTGACATCGGCGCCAAATGTGCGCAGCGCCTCGGTCAACAGGCAGGTCGACGTAATGCCGTCAACGTCAAAATCGCCAAAGACCGCGATGCGCTCGTGGTTGCGAATGGCACGCTCGACGCGGTCGGCAACGACCGACATGCCCGGGATAATGAGTGGGTCGGCCCAGTCGCGATCGAGCGAAGGCGTCAAAAACAGCTGGCCTTCTTCGATGGATGTAATGCCGTGCGCAACCATAATGCGCGCCACCAGCCCGGGTATGCCCAGGCCAGCCGAAAGCTCCTTTTCGAGCTCGGGGTTTTGCTGAGCGACCGCCCAGCGATGCGTCGTCTTAAGCGATGACATAGGCGCCCACCCCCGATAGGGGCAGGTCGCCGCGATACCTCTCACGGTTCATAGCGATGAGTCCTCTGTGTATGCCCGCTTCGGCAGGCAGATCTGTTGAACGGATTTATTATACCGTGCAGCGCGGACGCAAATCGCCGCAGCACGCCGCGGTTTCGATAAACGATGCCGGTAATAGCCTCGAAATAATCGAACGTTTCTGACGCACGGACGCATGCGAGCGTCTAGCATATCCATTCAAAACGGATTCACGAGCAAAGGGAGTCACAAGCGCATATGAAGCAATGGGTTGGACTGGGCAAATTCCTCGCGGGGCACATGCAGATCATCGTTCCGATTTGCGTGGCGCTCGGCGTGCTCTTTCCTCAGCAGATCGGCGTTCTCAAGCCCATCGTTCCCACCTTGTTTGCCTTCATGACGTTTCAGGGTGCGCTCAGCAACACCTTTCATCAGGTGGCTGAGGTGTTCCATCGTCCGCTGCATTTGATTTTGGCGTTAATTGTCTCGGCTGTGCTCATCCCCATCGCGGCGTATGCCATGGGGTCGTTGTTCTTTGGTTCCAACCCCAACCTTGTCTGCGGCATCGTGCTCGAGTACAGCGTACCCGTGGCAGTCACTGCCTTTATGTGGATTAGCATGTTCGGCGGCAACGGCCCGCTCGCGCTCACCATTATCCTGACGTCCTCGGTCATCTCACCTGTGACGATTCCTCTTACGCTCAAGCTCCTGCTGGGCGCCACCGTCTCGATCGACGTGCCAAGCATGATGCAGAATATGGCCTTTATGATCGCCATCCCCGCCGTGCTCGGCATCGTGATCAACGAACTCACGCGTGGATGGGGACACGAGAAACTCTCCCCCGCGCTCTCGCCCGCCTGCAAGTTCATGATGATGGGCGTTATCGCCTCCAACTCCACCGCCATGAGCGAGTACGTGCTGCACATGAATGTTGTGCGCTTGGAAGTCGCCCTCTTTATCCTTTCGTTCGCCATCAGTGGCTTTATCATCGGCATCCTGGTCGCACGTGCCCTGCATCTGCCGTATAGCGAGACGACCACCATGTGCTTTACCTGCGGCATGCGCAATATCTCTTCGGGCGCCGTCATCGCCACACAGTATTTTCCCGGCGAGGTCGTGTTCCCCGTCATGTGCGGCACGCTGTTTCAGCAGGTACTCGCCTCGATTATCGGGCATCTCTTTGAGCGCCTAACCGGCGAGGAGCGCGCCAAACAGCGCAAGCGGGTCGAGGCCGGTCGCGAAGCCATGGGACGCTAGACTGTCCGCATTACGCAGGCGCTCGCCTTACGACGCGAGCGTTTCCAGATGCGCGCGTAGGCGCTCAGCATCGATATCGAGCGTGGTCTCGGCATTGACCTGGGCCAAACGATAGCCCACAAAGTAGGGCGATACCACCCAACGTGGCAGCGCCTTGGCAATGGTCCGGCCGTCCATGTGGTAGAAGAACAAGTTGTACGACTCCGCGCGACCGCCGTGGTGTTCGTGCAGGATATAGCGCAGGGCCACCTGAATCGCATCGGCAAACAGGTCCACCTCGGCTTGGTCGCGGGCGTCGTCGCTGGCGGCGATTCCCTGTGGAGCCGAGACGTTGACCTCAAAGAATCCCATGATCGGCTCGGTTGAGATGTTGACCGCGACCCTCCCCCGCCGCCAAACATCGATGCCTTCAAAATTTGCCGAGGTCAGCGCCGCATAGCCGTCCTCCTGTTCCAAGCCCACAATCTGCATGTGTGGATGGACGAGGCTGCCGCCCGAAAGCGGGCCTTTGTTCTTGTACATGAGCACACTGCGGTACTGTTGGGAATCGATCATCCGCTGCCAACAGCCCAGGGCAAACCTCATCACATGATGCATCTCATCCGGTTCATAGGTCACCAGGTCGGCGTCGTGATTGGCCGACTCGATCAATACGGTCTGACGGGTGGCCCGCAAGGTCTTGAACTTATTCTCGAGCCAGATGCAGTCGCCATCGCGCTGGATGATGTTGGCGAGCCCCTCCGTGTCGCAAAAGGGGCACGCGGTGCCAGGGCGACGATTATCGTCGGGCTTGCCGCTCGCCCGCTGAACGTCAAATACCAGCGCCACGGGTTATACCCCCAGCGGCACGATCTTGGTGCCATGGAGCTCGGAGACGCCTAGCGCCGCCGCGACCGCATCGCGATTTGCCGTAGTGATGCCGCCGCCGGGAAGGATGGTCAAACGATCGCCCGCATACTCGATTAAACGAGCCAGGTGATCGAAATTATCCTCGATCGACATACCGGCTGCGCCGCCATGCGTGAGGATGCGCGTAACGCCGCAGTCGGCAAGTGTATCAATCGCATCGAACTGAGCCTCGGGCGAGAGCTGGTCAAATGCCATGTGGAAGGTGATGTCAAGGGACTCGCGCTTGCACTCCTCGGTCGCGCAGCCCGTAGCCATAACGAGGGCGCCGAGGGTGAGCTCGTCGAGCGCCCAGCCGCCGGCACAGGGCTTGCAGCAGCCAAAGACCAGGCCATCAACGCCGGCGCTCACAGCAAGGCCCAGGTCCATCTCCATCATGCGCAGCTCGTCCTGGTTGTAATGAAAGTCGCCGCCACGCGGACGAATCATGCACATCACCCGCGCGTCATGCTCGTGAGCGTAGTTGACTGTAGCGCTAATAACGCCGGCGGAAGGCGTGGTGCCACCGACGGCGAGGTTGTCACACAGCTCAATGCGCCCCGCACCGGCCTCGATGGCCGCCGGCACTCGCTCAAAGTTCTCGGCACAAAACTCGTACAGCATAGATAGGCCCCCAAAGACAGCAGATGTTTTCCGACGGGCATTGTCACACATCCCCATGAAGTTGCGGTGGAATAGGGACTGTTTTGGCGTCTAGAGCCCCCATTTAGTCCCTATTTCACCGCAACTCAGAATGATCTCTTGGGGACGGCACTGCTGGCCGAAAAATGTTGCCGATGGTGAATGTTGCGCAACAAGATTTCGGAATCCCGATTAACCATGGCAGTATCGACATTCATATCCAGAGGAAAGGATTGCCATGTTTAAGAGCATCCAAAAGAGCGGAAGGATCGCAGCGGTCGCCATCGGCCTGATCGCAGCCTTGTCTCCGTTCGCAGCCCCTCCAGTAGCATTAGCCAGCGGCAGTGTACCGACCCCCGAGCTCGAGAAGTCTTATAGCTTTAAGACCAGTAGCGATGGCTCATATATCAGCACGGGTGATGCTTCAAAGTTCGGCTATTTATACGATTACGATTACGATGACGATGAGGGCTACAACTTAAAGAGCGTATCTCTCGTCAATTTTAAAGACGGCAGTACAAACCCCATTGCCATTCCGGATAAAAGCCTTGGTTCCGCTTGCCCCACATCCAACAATCAACTCTACTGGCAAGACGGCAATAATTTGGTCGTATTCTCGCCAGACAACCAAAGCCAGACAGTCCATCCCATTAGTTCGGCCAAATATGCCTACACCGATGTAACCGTCTCTTACGATGGAAATAGAGCAGCCGTCAAGCACTATGACTATGAATCTGAGCTTAAAAAAATCGAGATCTATGACCTTAAGTCTGACAAGTTAATTCAAACATATCAATCTGATAAAGATGACTCTTATTGCTACTACTCAGACGATATGAGCCGTCTCTATTTCTTGCCATACGATGCTGAGAAAGGCGTTGTTTCTCTTAGGGTTTTCAATTGCGATACAGGGTCAACGGAATTGAAAACAGTTAACGTGAAGAAAGACGATAGGTCTTCGGACATCGACTATATTGTCACCAGCTCTAACTCCGACGATATTTATCTTCAGAGCGACACTATATTAATAAAAGCGGACCGCGACGGAAACATGAACGTTCTATTTAACGATGACGACCACGCTCCTGAATGGCCTTATTCATGCCCGTCGGCAGAGCTTTATGTCCTCTATACAAAGAAGGGATCGAACGATCTTTTTGAAGAAGATGACGGCGATTACTACCTGAATGAAAAAGATGCGAATCTTAGTGTTTATGACCTGAAAAGTGACAAGATCATCAGCTCAATTGCTTATCCCTTTGGCGAAGGATATCTCAGCGATATTTCGCATGACGGCAGCATCTTGCTTGGAAAATACTCAGACGATAACAAGTCCTCAATGTGCCTAATTGATGCAAAAAATGGAGCTAAAAGCGAGTTTAACTCTCATTGGTGCGACCTTTCGTTCATGGACGAAGATCGAAAGATTTTGGCAACTTATTTCGACGAGAATGACCCCACCACGCTTCACGTGAACATCTATAAGTCCAATATCCCCCATTCGCTGCCCGAAGATGTACTCTACTTTGTCCAGACTCACCTGCCGTTTGTTATTGGCGGTGGCGTGGCGATCATCCTCATCATCGGTGGCACGATTGTTGTCCTTTGCATCCGCAAGAAGCGCGCGAAGGCCGCGGACGGTGCGACAGCCGCAGTGCCCAAGCCTCAGCGCAAGCAGCGTCGTCGTCAGAAGCACGCCCAGCAGAACGTCGTTCCACCCGCAGCGCCTGCGATGCCGACGGCACCAGCAGCCCCGACCGAGCCCGCCCGCTTCTGCCGTCACTGCGGAACCCCGCTCGTGCCCGAAGCCCAGTTCTGCCCCACGTGCGGACAAAAGGTAGACTAGCGAACAAAACCCAATAGACCCCAACCACCAAGGCCCCGTTCCGACACATTCCGGAACGGGGCCTTGGCTTGGTGCAGGGGTGCTAATTTGGGAAGGTCATCGTCGCACGCCCCAATGAAGTTGCGGTGGAATAGGGACTGTTTTGGCGTCTAGAATCCCTATTTAGTCCCTATTTCACCGCAACTTAAAAAGGGGCGCTGACCGGGATAGTCAGCGCCCCTTTGTTGAATGGATTAACCACCAAGATACGCTTTGCGGACGTTGTCGTCGTGCAGGAGTTCTTGGCCCGTGCCGGTCATGGTGATCTTGCCGGTCTCGAGCACGTAACCGCGCGTAGCGATCGAGAGCGCCATCTGTGCGTTTTGCTCGACCAGAAGCACCGTGGTGCCGGCCTTGTGCAGGTCCTCGACAATCTGGAAGATCTGCTCAATCAGAATCGGCGCCAAGCCCATGGAAGGCTCGTCGAGCATGAGCAGCTTGGGGTTACTCATAAGGGCGCGACCCATAACGAGCATCTGCTGCTCGCCGCCCGAAAGGGTGCCGGCGACCTGGCGACGACGCTCCTTAAGGCGCGGGAACTGCTCGTAGACGCGCTCCAGGCCCGGAGCCACCGTGGACTTGGGCTGTGTATAGGCGCCCATCTCCAGGTTCTCCTCGACCGTCATCTGCAGAAAGGCGCGACGGCCCTCGGGCACCTGGGCCAGGCCCTTGCCCACCAGCTTGTCAGCCGGCGTATGGGTAATGTCTTCGCCCATAAACTTGATGGAGCCGGTCTTGGAGCGCAGCAGGCCCGAGACGGTCTTGAGCGTTGTGGACTTACCAGCACCGTTCGCACCGATCAGAGCAACGATCTCGCCCTCGTTGACGTTAAAGGAGATGTCCTTGATGGCGTGGATGGCGCCGTACCAGACGTTGATGTTGTAGACGGAAAGCATCGGCTCTGCCATTTAGTTCTCCCCCTTATCCTGCTTGCCCAGATACGCCTCGATAACGGCGTCGTTGTTCTGGATTTCCTCGGCCGTGCCCTTGGCGATGACCTTACCAAAGTTGAGCACGCAGATACCCTCGCAAATATTCATGACGAGCGACATGTCGTGCTCGATAAGCATGATGGCAATGCCGAAGGTGTCGCGAATCTTGACGATGTTCTCCATGAGCTCCGCAGTCTCGGACGGGTTCATGCCGGCGGCAGGCTCGTCGAGCAGCAGCAGTTTGGGGTTGGTGGCAAGCGCGCGGACGATCTCCAGACGACGCTGAGCGCCGTAAGGCAGCGATCCGGCCTGCTCGTTTGCCAGATGCTCCATATCAAAGATGGACAGCAGCTCCATGGCGCGCTCGTGAGCAGCCTTCTCGTGCTTCCAATACGTCGGCAGGCGCAGCACGCCCTCAAAGCCGGAGTAACGCTCCTGGTTATGCAGGCCGACCTTAACGTTATCCTCCACCGTCATGGTGTTGAACAGGCGAATGTTCTGGAAGGTACGGGCAATACCCATGCGGTTGACCTGGTAGACCGACTTGCCCGAGGTGTCCTCGCCGTCGAGCAGGATGGTGCCGTGCGTGGGCTGGTACACCTTGGTGAGCAGGTTGAAGACCGTGGTCTTACCGGCGCCGTTGGGGCCGATCAGACCGGCGATCTCGGTCTTGCCGATAGTTAGGCTAAAGTCGTCGACTGCCTTAAGGCCACCGAACTCAATGCCCAGGTGGATGCACTCGAGTGCCGGGCGCTCGCCCAGGTCACGATCGGGAACGATGGCGCCAGAAGGATACGGGACCATCTTGCCCTTGTTGAACTCAAATTTACTGGGCATCGGCTGCCACCTCCTTCTTGGAAGCAAAGCGGTCCTTGACGCGACCGAAGAACGCCTTGAGCTGCGGGTTGTTGGTAAAGATCATGACCAGGATCAGCACGATGGCGTAGATGAGCATGCGGTAGTCCGAGAACTGACGGAGCAACTCGGGAAGCACCGTGAGCAGCGCCGCGGCGATAACGGAGCCGCGCATGTTGCCCAGGCCACCCAGGACCACGAACACCAGAATGAGGATGGACGTGTTGAAGTCGAACTTGGTGGCGGAGAGCTGCGAGAAGTTACCGCCGAAGAGAGCTCCGGCAGCACCGGCGAGGGCAGCGGAAACCACGAAGGCGATCATGCGGTACTCGGTGACGGAGATGCCTACGGACTCGGCTGCAATCTTGTTATCGCGCACGGCCATGATGGCACGGCCGGTACGGCTGCGAACCAGGTTGAGCACGATCACGAGTGCGACCATGACCAGGATGGCACCGGCGAGGAATGTCGAGTACGTCGACACGCCCGAGGCGCCCTGGGCGCCCTTGATGATGGCGGTGCCGTCCTCGAGCAGGTGCAGGTCATCGATCGTGGAGTTGCCCGTGATGTTAAAGATCACGTGCAGGCCGCGCGAGTCGACGCCCACGATAAGGCAAGTGACGATCTCTTTGATGATCTCGCCAAAAGCCAGGGTCACGATGGCCAGATAGTCGCCGCTCAGGCGCAGGACCGGGATGCCGATCAAGAAGCCCAGGATGGCGGCAGCGATGGCGCCGACCACGATGCTGATGATCAGGCGCACCGGATCGGAGGGAACGGCGCTCTCGAGGGCGACCGCGGTGACGATACCCGTGTAGGCACCGACACTCATAAAGCCCGCATGGCCCAGCGACAGGTCGCCCGCGATGCCGACGACGAGGTTGAGGGAAATGGCCATGACGATGTAGGCCGTAATGGGGACCAACTGACCGGCGATCATGCGCGGGATCATATGGTTGGACTGCATAAAGAACACGATGGCGAAGGCCACGATGCACATGGCATACGTGACAAAGTCGTGACGCGTCTGCTTGTCTTTAAGAAACTTCATAACGCTCACCTACACCTTCTCGGGGACGTACTTGCCCAAGAGGCCGGCAGGCTTGACGAGCAGGACGATGATCAAAACACCAAAGACGATGGAGTTGGCAAGGCTCGTGGAAATGTAGGCCTGCGCCATCGCCTCGATGATGCCGATGAGAATGCCACCGACAAAGGCACCAGGGATGGAACCGATGCCACCGAAGACGGCGGCGTCGAAGGCCTTGATGCCAGGCATGGCACCCGTCGTGGGCTGCAGCACCGGCGAGTAGGAGCACAGGAGCACACCGGCGATAGCGGCAAGGGCAGAGCCGATGGCAAACGTCATCGAGATGGTGCGGTTGACGTTGATGCCCATGAGCTGAGCGGCGGCCTTGTCCTCGGACACGGCACGCATGGCCTTACCCATCTTGGTCTTGCCCGTAAAGAACATCAGGCCGGCCATGATGACCAGGCAGGCGACGATGGTGACGAGCGAGACGGCGCTTACGTTGAACTTGGCCAAGAACTCCGGCACCTGGAAGGTGACGAGCGAAGTGAAGTTCTTGGGCGTAGCGCCCCACAGAAGCTGCGCGGCGTTCTGCAGGAAGTAAGACACGCCGATAGCCGTGATCAGAACGGCCAGCGGGCCTGCTTGGCGCAGCGGCTTGTATGCCAGACCCTCGATGAGAACACCGAGAACGGTACAGACCACACAAGAGAGAACTACAGATGCCCAGCCCGGGAGGCCGAGATACGACGTGGCGCAGAACGAGACATAGGCACCGACCATGATGACATCGCCGTGAGCGAAGTTCAGCATCTTGGCGATACCGTAGACCATGGTGTAGCCCAACGCGATGATGGCGTAGACGCTGCCCATGGACAGGCCGTTGACCAGGTATTGGATAAAGACCGTCATGTTCCACATCCCCCTTTCGAATAGGTTTCCAGTTGATGTATGAAACAGGGACGTTACATCGTCCCTAGATACCAAGCAAGCAGGGAAGGCCAAAACCTCCCCTGCTTGGGATCAAAACCGCTCTATGTAAGGCGGCCTATTAGGCCTGTACGTACTTGCCGTCGGTGATGACGTACGCCGTGGGCTCCTTCTGGACCTGACCCTTATCGTTCCAGGTGAGCTTGCCGGTCAGACCGTCAACGGTAATCTTGAGCATAGCCTTGGACAGCTTCTCGGCGACCTCGGTCGGGTCGGCGTCGACACCAAGACCGGCCTCCTTGACGGCCTCGGCCACCGCGTGCACGCCGTCGTAGGCGTCGGCGGCAAACTGGTCGGGGGTATCGCCGTACTTATCCTTGTAAGCGTTGACGAAGTCGGCGTTCTTCTCGTCGTCGGCGGAGAACGGGGTCATAAGCAGCAGACCCTCGGCAAGAGAGGTGTCGAAACCCTCAACGCCCAGGATGCCGTCCATGCCGTCGCAGCCCATCATCTTGACGTCGTAGCCCATGTCCTTGGCGTTCTTGAGCAGGACGGACGCCGGCGTGTAGTAGATCGGCGCAAAGATCATGGTGGCGCCGGCCTGCTTGGCCTTGGTCAGCTGGTTGGTAAAGCTCGTGGCGGAGTCGTCCTTAAAGGTCTCCTCGTCGACAATCTCGAGCTTGGACTCAGCGGCCTGGGCCTTAAAGGAATCTGCGATGCCCGAAGAATAGGCGTCGCCGGAGTTATAGAACAGCACGAACTTCTCGTCCGCATACTTCTGCGCCAGGAACTTGGCAGCGTTGACACCCTGGTTGGGGTCGGTGAAGCAAACCTGGAAGACGCAATCCTTGCCGTCGGTGACGTCCTCGGAGGACGCGGACGGGGTGATCATGAACGTCTTGGGGTCGTTACCACACTCTGCGGCAACGGCAACCGACGCACCCGTGGTGGTCGGACCGACGAGGGCCTGCATGCCCCAGTCGAGCAGGGTGTTGAAGGCGTTGACGGCCTTCTCGCCATCGGCCTGGTCATCCTCGGCCTTGCTGGCAAGCGGCAGCTCCTTGGTCGAGAAATCCTTGCAGCCGAGCTCGACACCCTGGGTAACGGACTTGCCGTAGGACGCGTTGGCGCCGGTCAGCGGGCCGATGGTGCCGATCTTAAACGAAGCGTCGCTCGAAGCGGAACCGCTGTCGCCGCCGTTGGAGGAGCAGCCAGCTAGAATGGACATCGCCCCCAGACCTGCTGCGCTCGCGATAACGCTCCTGCGATTCATAACAGGGTTCAATGACTTACCGGTGAGGCTCGACATGCGGCTCTCCTCTCAAATCTCGTCGGGTTTCGGTTGCCCGACAGGCCATCCTTCGCCGTGTTCGGCGTTCGCAAAATAGTAGACGCTTTAGTTGAGAAAAGTGGCGATTATTTCAACTTTTCTTTTGCTTTGTCCATTTATCCATATTTATGCGTATTTCTATCGGTTTATGCAGTTTAGCCACTTTATTATGTGAAAGTAATGTTTCTGTTCTGTTACAAGCGTCCTTGCCCTGCATAAAACGGCCCCACCGGTCTCGTTATATGCACTTAGGCGGCGATGTACTTGCCGTCCTGGATCACATAAGCCGTAGCGGGCTTTTCGACCTGGCCCTCGTCATTCCACGCCGACGAGCGCCTGCATGCCCCAGTCGCACAGGGCAAACCTTATGGCGCAAACGTTGACAGTTTGTTGCGGAAGCTCGTTTGTAGCGAGCGTGTTTCCAATGTTTCCGCAGCGTTTCGGGGGTGCCGTTTTGTGCGACTCCTGTTGCCTGGCGAGCACGCACCCTCTGTTCACGCTAGAATGCACTCAACCTTTAAGCGGTTAATCCATCCATGAGATGCACGAAGGAGCTATCTATGAGCGAACCCCTGCGCACCGTGAACGTCGGTCTGATCGGTCTGGGAACCGTCGGCGGCGGCGTGGCCCGTCTGATCAAGAGCCACCACGATGAGTACCTGGCAGCCTACGGCATCGACCTTAAGCTGACCCGCGCCTGCGCGCTTGCCTGGGAGCAGGCCGAGGCGGCAGGCATTGAGCGCGAGGCCTTTACGAGTGACTGGCACGACGTCGTCACCGACCCCGCCGTCGACATCGTCGTCGAGCTGATCGGCGGCGAGCATCCCGCAACCGAGATCTTCACCACTGCCTTTGAGCACGGCAAGCACGTCGTCTCTGCCAACAAGGCCCTGCTGGGCCGTCATGTCGAGACGCTCGCCGAGAAGGCGCGCGCGTGCGGCGTGCAGATTAAGTGCGAGGCCAGCTGCGGCGGTGGCATCCCCATCGTGAGCACGCTCGAGCACGACCTGGTGGGCAACAAGATCCTGACCATCGCCGGCATTCTCAACGGCACCACCAACTACATCCTGTCGCGCATGGACGCCGAGGGCGCCGATTACGCCGACGTGCTTGCCGACGCGCAGGCCAAGGGCTATGCCGAGGCCGACCCGTCCGCCGACGTCGACGGCTTCGACGCCGCCAGCAAGACGGCAATTCTCGCCTCCATCGGCTTTGGCACCCGCGTGACCACCGACGATGTGTATCAGCAGGGCATCCGTACCATCGGCGCCGAGGACATCGCCCAGGCCCGCGAGCTCGGCTACACCATTAAGCTGCTCGGCATCGCCCGCAACACCGACGCCGGCGTCGACGTCCGCGTGCATCCCACGCTGATCCCCGCCGACCACATGCTTGCCAAGGTCAACGGTGCCATGAACGCCGTCTACGTGGTGGGTGACGCCGTAGGCGAGACCATGTTCTACGGTGCCGGCGCAGGCTCCTTCCCCACCGCGAGCGCCGTCGTGGGCGACATCCTGTCGCTCTCCGAGCAGATCAGCCGCGGCGTGGCTCCGCTGCCCGAGATTGAGCCCTATGGTCACAACCTCGCCTTTAAGCCCATGGACGAGCTCCAGACCAAGTACTATGTGCGCCTGAAGGTCGCCGACCGCGTGGGCGCCCTGTCCGAAACGGTCGACATCTTTGCCAAGCACAACATCTCGATCTCGCTCATCAACCAGGTCGAGGACGGCAAGTCGGGCGTCAGCGATGCCTGCTCGGTCATCTTCCTGACGCACCGCGCGCTCGAGAAGGACGTCCAGGCTGCCGCCGCCGAGCTTGCCAGCGTCGACTGCGTGGCCGAGGTCGCCAACGTCCTGCGTATCGAAGACGTCGAGGCCTGGACCGAAGGCGTCATGGCCAACTAATCCATCAATCGCCTAGCAATACGCGCTTTGAGGGCTCCCGTCCGATGTGGGACGGGAGCCCTTTTGTCTCCTGCCCCAAGCACAACGGCAGAGCACATTTGCGCGAGCCGCTCATCGGTAACGCGGGCTACCGTTCACCGATATGCAAACGCGGTCGATTCCGGCTACCGCTACGCTGTGCTGCGTACGTCCACCCCCGAAGAATGGAGGCACCATGTTGCTCGAGGGCAAGAAAGCAATCGTCACCGGAGGCACGCGCGGTATCGGCTATGCCATCGCCTGCCGTTTTATCGAGGAGGGCGCCTCCGTCACTGTCTTTGGCTCGCGTCAAGAGACCGCCGATGCGGCCGTTGAGAAGCTGACAGCCGCCTATCCCGACGCCAAGGTCTGGGGCCGCTCCTGCGACCTCACCTCGCTCGAAGCCGTAACCGAGGCGTTTACCCAGGCTGCCACCGATATGGGCGGCTTGGATACAGTCGTCAACAATGCCGGCATCTCCCAGCGCTCGCCCCTTTTGGACTACACGGCCGAGGAGTTCGCAAAGGTCATGGACCTTAACGTCGTCGCTGTCTTTAATGGCCACCAGGCTGCCGCCAAGATCATGACCGAGGCCGGCCACGGCGGCACCATCACTACCACAAGCTCGATGGTCGCCAAGTACGGCCAGCCCTCCGGCGTCGGTTACCCCACGTCCAAGTTTGCCGTCAATGGCATGGTCCAGTCGCTCTCGCGCGAGCTCGCCCCCATGGGTATTCGCGTCAACGCCGTCGCCCCAGGCGTAACCAAGACCGATATGGTCGCCAACCTGCCCGAAGAGGTCATCAAGCCCATCATCGCCACCATTCCGCTGGGTCGCATGGGCGAGCCCGAGGATGTCGCCAACGCCTTTGTCTTCTTGGCAAGCGACATGTCCTCCTATGTCACGGGCGCCATCCTCCCCGTCGACGGAGCCGCCCGCTCCTAAAGGTCGCAAGCCACGACTTCGAACCTCAACGAGGCCCAACGCAAAAGGCGCGCTGCCTGCATCAACCGCAGGCGGCGCGCCTTCTATTATTTGGACGGAACCCGTATCCCGGCATTCCTTACTACTTACCGTCGTCGTCCTGGGCTTCATCGTGCGCGTAGAGCTCCAGCATGCGGCGGCGGTATTCGTGCACGGCGAGCTTGGCGCGCTCCAGGCGGCGGCGCTCACGCGGAGTCAGCTCGGACGGGTCAACCTCGTCTCCATAGGTCTTATCGGCAAGAAGATGCGCCGCGTCCACGATGCGGGCATCGATGTGGCCGCTCGCCGCCTCGGCGGAAAGACGCTCGGCAATCGTATCGAGCGTAGGCAGGCCCTCGAATACGCGACCATGGCCATGCGAGGTCAGCAGCTCGTGCTCGCGTGCGAGCAGGCTCGCCAAATCGTGATGGGCGCGCAGGATGTCGAGCGCATCGGATGGATGCTCGGCAACCTCTGCCACGGCAGCGACCGGTGCGGCGTCGACCACGCGGTAGAAGAGTTGTGCGAGCAGCGGCATCAAGAACACCGTGATGGCGCCGGCGGCAACCATGACCGACGCAATATCTTGCGACAGCGCGCCCGCGTTGACGGCAACGCTCGTCACGGCAACGATAATCGGCAGCGCCGTGGTGCAGTACAGGGCCACGGTAATGCGACCATACGCCGAAACGTCGCGCGTCGCAGGACAAATGCTCATAGAGATGAGAATAGGCACGGCACGAATAATCAGCAACGCCACGATAAAGCCCGCGAGCAGCCCGGGGCGCGACGCCACGGCCGTCAGGTCGATCTTTGCGCCCGATACGGTAAAGAACACCGGAATCAAAAAGCCGTAGGCCAGGCCGTCGAGCTTGGTCTCGAGCGTATGGTTGCCCTCGGGGATGATATAGCGCAGGACAAAGCCGGCGGCAAAAGAACCCAACACGATGTCGAGATCAAAGACGGCCGAGAACGCCACGAGCGTGACCAGGATGAGCACCGTCAGGCGCACGAAGGTCTGCGACGTGGTGTCGGCGCGCTCCTCGACAAACGCAAAGAAGCGGCTGCCGACGCGCTTGGAGCGGCTTGGGACCACGGCCAGCAACACGCAAACCACCGCAAACAAGCCAAGGATTACGAGCGTTTGGATGCCAGTGCGAGCAGACAGCAGCACCGACATGGCGAGCACGGGACCGAGCTCGCCCCAAGTGCCATACGCGAGAATCGAGTCGCCCACACGCGTGCCGGTGAGCGAGCGCTCGCGCATGATGGGCACGAGCGTGCCGAGGGCCGTAGAAGTGAGGGCAAGCGTCACGGCGATACCGTCGAAATGACTGACCGAGAACCACGGGGTAAAGCGCACGGCAAGCCAGGCAATACCAAACGTAACGACCCACGTCGCCAAGCCGTAGCGCCCCTCCACACCCGTGATGCTCTTGGGGTCGATCTCAAAGCCGGCGAGCAGGAACAAAAAGGCCAGGCCGAGCTCGGACACAAGCGAGACCTCGGCATCCACATGGATAAGGCCGAGCATATGCGGGCCCAGCACCGCGCCGAAGACGAGCAAAAAGACTGTTTCTGGAATGGGTTTTCCGGGAATCGCCGAGGCGATGAAGGGGCTTGCAAAGGCCACGAGCGCGATGATGGCGAGTGAAACGAATGCCATGTGATGCCTTTCTCTTGTTTGCGCTTCACTGTAGCACCCTCGCCGTCCGCAACGCGCCACGAGCTGTCGTATCATAGTGAGGTTTACAAACATGTGGCTCAAGGCGACCGCAGGGCAGACCCCGCAAACCGACCGCTGCCGCATACCGTACCGTACGCCCAACCGATCAGGAAGGCAGGAACCAATGGTCTCTCGTATCTACGTGGAGAAGAAACCCGGGTTCGACGTCGAGGCTCAGCAGCTCAAGGGCGAGCTGACCGAGATTCTCGGCATCAAGGGCATCGAGGCCCTGAGGATCATCAACCGCTACGACGTCGAGGGCATCGACGAGGAGCTTTTCCGCTCCTGCGTGCCGACCGTCTTTAGCGAGCCCCAGGTCGATGTGACCTACGACGAGCTCCCCGCAAGCGATGGCGCCGTCTTTGCCGTCGAATTCCTGCCTGGCCAGTTTGACCAGCGCGCCGACTCCGCCAGCGAGTGCGTGCAGCTCATCAGCCAGGGCGAGCGCCCCGCCGTGCGCTCCGCCAAGGTCTATATGATCTCGGGCGCTCTGGACGAAGCCGCCATCGAGGCTATCAAGCACTACGTGGTGAACCCCGTCGAGGCGCGCATCGCCTCGCTCGACCTGCCCGAGACGCTGTACATGGAGACCCCCGAGCCCCAGCCCGTCGAAGTGCTCGACGGCTTCCGCGAGCTCGATGGGGCCGGCCTTGCCGCCTTTATTTCCGAGCGCGGTCTTGCCATGGACGAGGCGGACATCGCCTTCTGCCAGCAGTACTTCCGCGATGAGGATCGCGACCCCACCATCACCGAGATCCGCGTTATCGACACCTACTGGTCCGATCACTGCCGCCACACCACCTTCGGCACCGTCCTGGACGACGTGACGATCGACGACGCCGTGGTGCAGCAGGCCTTCGACCGCTACATGGAGATGCGCCACGAGCTCGGTCGCGACGCCAAGCCCGTCTGCCTCATGGACATGGGCACCATCGGCGCCAAGTACCTTAAGAAGACCGGCGTCATGACCGATGTCGACGAGTCCGAGGAGATCAACGCCTGCACCGTCAAGGTGAAGGTCGATGTCGACGGCGAGGACCAGGACTGGCTGTTCCTGTTTAAGAACGAGACCCACAACCACCCGACCGAGATCGAGCCCTTCGGCGGTGCCGCCACTTGCGTGGGCGGCGCCATCCGCGACCCGCTCTCGGGCCGCAGCTACGTGTACCAGGCCATGCGTGTCACCGGCGCCGGCGACCCCACCGTCCCCGTGTCCGAGACGCTCGAGGGCAAGTTGCCGCAGCGCAAGCTCGTAACCACCGCTGCCGCCGGCTACTCCAGCTACGGCAACCAGATCGGCCTTGCCACCGGCCAGGTCAACGAGCTCTATCACCCCGGCTACGTGGCCAAGCGCATGGAGGTTGGCGCCGTCGTGGGCGCTACCCCGGCAAACCACGTGCGCCGCGAGTGCCCCGCCCCCACCGACAAGATCATCCTGCTGGGCGGCCGCACCGGCCGTGACGGCATCGGCGGTGCCACCGGCTCCTCCAAGACCCAGAACACCGAGTCCATCGAGACCTCGGGCGCCGAGGTCCAGAAGGGCAACGCCCCGGTCGAGCGCAAGTTGCAGCGTCTGTTCCGCCGCGGCGACGCCTGCCGCCTGATCAAGCGCTGCAACGACTTTGGCGCCGGCGGCGTCTCGGTCGCCGTAGGCGAACTTGCCGACGGCCTGTACGTGGACCTGGACACCGTGACCAAGAAGTACGACGGCCTGGACGGCACCGAGCTCGCCATCTCCGAGTCCCAGGAGCGCATGGCTTGCGCCGTCGCCGACGGTGACGTCGAGGAGTTCATGGGCTACGCCGCCGAGGAGAACCTGGAGGCGACCGTTATCGCCGAGGTTACCGCCGAGCCGCGCATGCGCATGGCCTGGAACGGTGTCGCCATCGTCGACCTATCTCGCGAGTTCCTCAACTCCAACGGCGCGCCCAAGCACCAGGTCGCCCACGTGTGCGCCCGCAGCGTGTGGCAGCCCAGCTGGGCCGGCACCACGCTTGCCGAGCGCATGACCTCGCTTGTCACCGACCTCAACGTTGCCTCCAACAAGGGCCTTTCCGAGCGCTTCGACTCCACCATCGGTGCCGCAACCGTGCTTATGCCTTTTGGCGGCAAGACGCAGCTCACCCCGAGCTCGGCCATGGTCGCCAAATTCCCCGTGGACGGCGAGACCACCACGGCAAGCGCTATGGCATGGGGCTTCAACCCCTACCTGATGGAAGCCGACCAGTTTGCGGGCGCCTACCTGTCCGTGGTCGAGTCCATCGCCAAGCTCGTTGCCGCCGGCTTTGAGCACAAGCGCGCCTACCTCTCCTTCCAGGAGTACTTCGAGCGTCTGCGCACCGAGGCCGAGCGCTGGGGCAAGCCCACGGCAGCCGTCCTGGGCGCCCTCATGGCCCAAGTCGACCTGGGTGCCGGCGCCATCGGTGGAAAGGATTCCATGAGCGGCTCGTTTGAGGACGAGGCCGGCGAGCTCAACGTTCCGCCGACTCTGATCAGCTTCGCTGTGGCCGTGGGCCGCGCGGCGCGCGCCGTCTCCCCTGAGTTCAAGGGTCTGACGCACCGCGTCGTCCGCATCGCCCCCGCTACCTACGGCGAGGACTACCGCCCCGACGCCCAGCAGCTGCTCGCCGCGTTTGACGCCGTCGAGGCGCTCACTGCTACCGGCGACGCCCTGGCCGTCTCCACGCCCGGCTACGGCTGCGGCGCCGAGAGCCTCTTTAAGATGTGTGTCGGCAACCAGATCGGTATCGAGCTTGCCGAGGATGTGGACGTGGAGAGCCTCTTCACCCCGCTCTATGGCAGCTTTATCGTCGAGCTCGCCGAGGACGCCGAGCTGCCCGAGGTCGCCGACGGCGTTGTCGTCGAGCCCCTGGGTACCACCGTCGAGGGCTATGTCATCGACACCGGCTCCGAGGTCATCGAGCTCGCCGAGCTCCAGGAGGCCTGGGAGAGCGGCATCGAGGGCGTCTTCGCCTACCGCAGCGCCGGCGAGACCCCCGAGGTCGAGCCCATCGACTTCCGCGCCAAGGATATCCACGTGTACGGCGGCGCCAAGATCGCCCGCCCGCGCGTGATCATCCCCGTGTTCCCCGGCAACAACTGCGAGTACGACAGCGCCCGCGCCTTCCGTGCCGCCGGTGCCGAGGCCGACACCTTCGTGATCAACAATCTCACGCCCGAGGCCGTCGCCGAGAGCACCCACGAGCTTGCCCGCCGCATCCGTGCAAGCCAGATCGTCATGATCCCCGGCGGCTTCTCGGGCGGTGACGAGCCCGACGGCTCCGCCAAGTTCATCACGGCGTTCTTCCGCGCTCCCGAGGTCACCGAGGCAGTCCGCGACCTGCTCAAGGCCCGCGACGGCCTGATGCTGGGCATCTGCAACGGCTTCCAGGCTCTGGTCAAGCTCGGCCTGGTGCCCTACGGTGACATCGTCGACGCCACGCCCGATGCGCCCACGCTGACGTTCAACACCATCGGTCGCCATCAGAGCCGCCTGGTGCGCACCCGCATCTCGTCCAACCTGTCCCCGTGGCTGTCGCAGTGCAGCCTCGACGACCCCTACACCGTCGCCATCAGCCACGGCGAGGGCCGCTTTGTCGCCAATGACGAGGTGCTCGCTCAGCTGATCGCCAACGGCCAGGTCGCCACGCAGTACGTGGGCGAGGACGGCAAGCCCAGCATGGATCTTTCCGTCAACCCCAACGGCTCCGCACTCGCCATCGAGGGCATCACGAGCCCCGACGGCCGCGTCCTGGGCAAGATGGGCCATGCCGAGCGTCGCGGCGACAACCTGTACCGCAACGTGCCCGAGCATGTCCCCGGCGATAAGTTCATGCCAATCTTTGAGAGCGGCGTAGCCTACTTCGCCTAAACCTTTCCCATCGGGTACAATCCCCTCGGGTAACAACACCCGCCACCGGCACGCCCGGTGGCGGGTTCTTTTTTGCTTCGCGCATGTAGGAAGGACATCATGGAAAGCCGCAAGCCGTATCTCGCCACCCTGCCCGGACTCATCCTGGGCTGTCTCGTTTGCTGCGCGCTCTGGGGCTCCGCCTTCCCCTGCATCAAGATCGGCTACGGCCTCTTTGGCATTCCCGCGCACGACAGCGCCTCGCAGCTGCTCTTCGCGGGTCTGCGCTTCACGCTTGCCGGCATGCTGGTCATTGTTGGCATGAGCGTGGCCCAGCGCCGACCGCTCGTTCCGCAAGCGCGTGATATCAAGCCCATCTGCATCTTGTCGCTCTTCCAGACCATCGGCCAGTACTTCTTTTTCTACCTGGGACTCTCGCGCGCCAGTGCCATGTCGAGCTCCATCATCGAGGCCAGCGCCAACTTCCTAGCCATCCTCTTTGCCGCCCTGGCGTTTCGCACCGAAAAGCTCAACGCGGCCAAGGTACTCGGTTGCGCACCGGGCTTTGCCGGTGTCGCGCTCGTCAACCTTTCGGGCGCGGACGGCACCTTTGGCTTTGCGCTCGACGGCGAGGGCTTTATCCTGGCCTCCACCGTCGCGGGTGCCCTTTCGACCTGCCTGATCGGTATCTTCTCGCGCGAGCACGACGGCGTCTTGCTTGCCGGGTGGCAGTTCTTGGTCGGCGGCCTGGTCCTCACCGCCATCGGTTTGTTGATGGGTGGCGCGCTCTCCCCCACGGCGATTGCCCCCGCCATCGCGCTCATCATCTACATGGCGCTTATCTCCGCGGTCGCCTACTCGCTGTGGTCGCGCCTGCTTGCCGTCAACCCCGTCAGCCGCGTCTCGGTCTTTGGGTTTATGAACCCCGTCTTTGGTGTGCTGCTGAGCGCACTGCTGCTCGGCGAGGGTGCTGGCACGAGCCCCGTTACCGTCATCGTTGCCCTGCTGTTGGTCTGCGGCGGCATCATCATCGTCAACAAACCCAAAAAAGCCTAGCGAACTGCCCTTATTTAGCAGAGAGATTCACATACTTTAGTTTAATGGAGTACATCGGTGAGCTGAGGGCCGCCACGCACGCAAGCGTGCGCCCCTTTTTCTAGCGTATCTGGACGCCGGCTTTCTTTTTCTCGGCCTTGACGCGGTAGAGCTCCGCGTCGGCAGCACGAAGCAAGTCTTGCCAGGTATCGACGCCATCACCAACCCGTGCGTAGCCGATGGACATCCGCAACAGATACGGAACCTCGGCGCGCGCGAGCTCGTCGTTGATTGTCGCGCACAGATGCATGATATCCTGTTCCGCCACTGCCTTTTGGAGCACCACGAACTCATCGCCACCATAACGTGCGATAAAGCCGCCAGACGCCGAGCAGACTTCTTTGAGCGCAGCAGATATGACCTGAAGAGCGTGGTCGCCCTCCACATGCCCATAGCGATCGTTAATCTGCTTAAATCCGTCGGCGTCCATCATAAGCAGATATACATCTTCGGCCTGATCCACATTTGAGAAGAGCGACAGCATATAGGTCTCAAAACGGTTGCGATTGTTAAGTCCAGTCAACGGGTCGGTCGAGATGAGCTGCTCCTGGTAGATGATGTAGAGCAGCAACATGCTAATCATTATGCCGACACAAAGGCCGGGCACCGAGTATACGACCTGAAAGGTACCGCCCACCAGGGCCGGAATGGCGAAAAATGCCAAGGTTCGATAGATGGCCTTCGTCTGCAGGCTCTCGACCCTGCGAGATTGCACAAACGCATGCAGGGACGTATGTATAACGTAACAGTAGCTGACGATGGGCTGGATCATATAGGCAAAGCCGCGACGATACACGCCCTGCGAATCGATATAGAACAGGGCGTGCGTCCAGTAACTGGTAAACGCCAGCACGACCACCAGAGCCGTAGGCAACGTTACAAGCGCCACTCTAGAGCGCGCGGTCAAAATGCGAGAACCCTGCACCGTCTCGGAATAGATAAACCAGATGAGACACGCGATAGCAAAGAGCGAAAACGAAACCGCGTTGGAAATCCAGTTGGCAGCAATGCCCAACGTGCCGTCCACACCGTCCGAAAGCGTCCAGATCATATCGAATAATATGTACGCGGCAGAGGTGTAGCCAAGCATGCTAAACAATAGCTGCTGGGTGCTCGAGAACAAGGAGCGACGACTTCGCACGGCAAGCCCGATAAGAACAATCATGCATAGCACGAATATCTCAATCTTGAGTGCCTTAACCACTAGCGCCATCCCTTCAATATCCAAGTGGTCAGAATCGCCCAATTCGAATCAGGGCAATAAACACCCCTTTACTCCGCAGGGGTAAAGGGGATAATAGCAGAGCGCCCGAACATCACTGCAAAACAGTTTCTGTTCGGGCGCCCATACGGCGCGAATTGCACACGCCGGCATCATTGATGGGTATCGATTGCTACTCGCCATCGATGTCAGTCGCGACGGCCTCCTCGATGGCCTCGACACCGACAGGCGACAGATCCTCCTTGCCTTGGCAGAACTTCTTGTCGACCCAGCCAGTCAGAATCGGAGCCATGATCGCCGTGATGATAACGGCGGTGGCGATCTGAGCGTACGCGGTGGGCGCAAGCTCGGCGTAGCGCGGTGCGACCTCGGCGAGGGCAACCGGTGTGGTCATAGCCGTGCCGGCAATGGTGGAGCAAGCCACAGCGGCCTTGCCATTGCCGCCGCACAGACGCTCGAACGCAAAGGTGATGGGACCGACGACAAACAGCGTGACAAGGCCCAGCAAGATGCCGGAAATACCGCCGGTGATAAAGCTCGACAGGCTCATGGACGCACCGAGCTGAAATCCGATGACGGCAATCGCGGGATTGGCACCGGGAACCAGCAGGTTCTTGATAAACGGGAACAGGTTGCCCAGAACCATGCCAATAACGAGTGGCAAGATGGAGCCGATAATGGTGCCAATGGGAATGTTGGCGAGGCCGGAAACACCGAGGATGATCATCGTGACGGCGGGGCCAGCCGTAAAGAACAGGATACCGACGGCGCCCTGCTCGGACTCATCACCGAACTCGCCCATGATGCCCGTATAGAGCGCCATGTTGCAAAACGTGATGCCGCCGATGATAGACACGGAGCTCAGACCCAGGAAGTTGTCGTTAAAGAAATATGCCACGCCCAGGCCGAGAGCCGCTGCGACGACCAGCTTGGGAATCAGCACGACGATGCCGGTCTTGATAGCGCCCGGCGTGGACTTAAAGCTGATGCCGACGCCCACAAACAGCAGGATCGCGGCGACGATGGTATTGGAGCCACCGCGGCAGGCAGCCGTAAAGAATCCGCCGATCTCAAAAACCTGCGGGCAGAAGGTGTTGAGCAAAAGACCGACGATCATCGGATAAATCATGATGTCGCCCGGGATGCGCGGGACCTTGAATTTCTTTTGCTCGTTGGCGGTTGCTTCCTGTGCCATGAAACCCCCATTTCCGCTGACGGGGTACAAAAGCCCACGTCACGCTTTGCTACAGTAAAGTTTGACCATGGTACCAGAAGAAGCAGACCGACTCGGTGAGAAATTCGATTCACCGGACAGAAGCGGGGTGAGCGGGAGGGACAACCCGTTCGCGGTCCTATATAAGGCTCAAGACGATATAGAACACGATTCCCGAGACGCAGCACCACAGCATCGACTTTGTCTTGATTGCCACCGCCACGACGCCGGCAGCCGCAATCCAGGGAACCAAGGCAGGCCAGAGCCCCGCGTCGAACGCGCCGGGACTCACCAAGTCGTTGGCGACCAGCGCGGCAAAGGCAGCGGGCGGGATATAGCCCAGGGCCTCGGTAATGCGGGGCGACAGCGTTCTCCCGCGCAAGGCAAACGCCGGCGCGATGCGAAAGAACGCGATAGCAGACCACGACGACAGCCACAGAACCAAGAACTCGTTAACGGGCATCGCGGGCACCTCTTCCGTCAAATACAGCATCGCACGCCAGCGCAATGGCAATGCCGACCACGACGCTTGCCGGCACGGCAATATTCGTGAGGCCCAAGAACTTGCATACGGCGACGGACACCGCGCCCGAAACCGCCGCGACAACGTTGCCGCGCGACAGCCGCTGCGAAAAGAGTAGACAGATAAAGAGCGACGTGCAGACGAAACTAGCAATAGCGGTGGGAACATCGACAACGGCACCGACGATGGCACCCATCGTGCACGAAGCGCCCCATGTCACGATGAGGATCACGTTGAGCACGAAGGATTCGCGCGGGCCCCAATCCTCCCCCTCAACCAGCTTGGCAAGCGAGATGCCGTATGCCTCCTCGGTGAGCGTCGCGGCAACAGCCAGCGTCTGACGCTTCGAGGCGCCCGCCAGATGGGGTGCGATCGATGCCGAATAAAGTGCAAAGCACGAGGAGATGGCGGCGACGCTCGCGATAATCGAAGGTGCCGGTACGCCCGCCAGCCAAAGATTGCAGATCATAAACTGGCCGCTGCCCGTCACAAACGTGCTGCTCAGAGCAAAGACCATCCAGGGCTCCATTCCCGTCTGCCCCATGATCATTCCGCACGGCGCGCCTATCGCAACATAGGTAAGCATCACCGGCCAGACGGTTCTAACGATTTTGAGCACCATACGCTTCTCATCCTGACAAGGTCTCCGAGCCGCATGTAGCGACACGGCAGAATCATCATCCGACAGCAACCGAGTTCGCCTACAATTGCCACCGGATCGAAAGACACAACTTTTTAGGAAGTCATTATGACAGCTATCGATCGAGACCGGGCGCGCGCGGCCTTCAAAAGCTACACCGATGCCTACGACGCCACCAACCAACGCATCGCGCTCAAAATCGAGCATACGTACCACGTGGCCGAGGCATGCGATGCCGTAGCGCGCGAGCAGGGCTGGTCGTCAGAAGATATTGACCTAGCATGGCTTTGCGGCCTGCTACACGATATGGGCCGCTTTGAGCAGCTGCGACGCTGGGACACCTTTAAGGACGCCGAGAGCATGAGCCATGCGGCGCTGGGCATCGAGGTCCTCTTTGGCGAGAATCCCGCCGATGCACCCGCCGTAACAAGCATCCGCGACTTTATCGATGACCCGGCAGAAGATGAGCTCATCCGAGCGAGCATTGCCTATCACAGCGATTTCCGTCTACCCGCGCAGCTCGACGTGCGCACGCGAAGCTTCTGCGATATCGTGCGCGATGGTGACAAGATCGACATTATGCGCACCATCGCCGACAGCACCGTCGACACCATCCTCAAGGTGGATGAGGATGCGTTTCTAGCCAGTCGCTTCTCGGCACCGACGCTTGCCGCCTTTGACGAGCACCGCTGCGTCACGCGCGATGAGCGCGATGAGCCCGCAGACTACCTGGTGGGACTCATCTGCTTTATGTTTGAGCTCGTCTATCCAGCGAGCCGCGCGCTGGCGCGCGAGCAGGGCGATATCCACCGCCTGCTCGACGCGCCCTTTGGCATTGCACGGCCTTTTAGCGACCCCGCCACGCAAGCAACCTGGGAGCGCCTAAAGAACGAGATGCGCACCTGGCTGGCGCGCGCCTAGTGCTCAAGCTGAGCTAGGAGCTCCTCAACGATCTCAACGGCATCGCCGACGACCTTGTACTGGGCGGCACCGAAGATGGGGGCATCCGGGTCCTCATTGATGGCGACAATGCACTCCGCCCCACCGATGCCGGCGAGATGCTGGATAGCACCCGAGACACCGATGCTCACGAGGAGCTTGGGCGAGACCGATACACCCGTCTGGCCAATTTGGTGGCGATACTCCAACCAGCCTGCCTCCACAATGGGACGCGTGCAACCAAGCTCGGCACCCAGGGCATCGGCGAGCTTTCGCATCAGGGGCAGATTCTTCTTGGAACCAATGCCGCGACCCACCACGACCAGACGCTCGGCATCGGCAATTGAGGCCTGTTGTCCCCATTCCTCGGCGGGAATCGAGATCTCGACGCGGGCCTCAACGTCATCCGCAAGCACTACCTGGGTAATCGTGCCGGAGCGGCTATAGTCAAACTCGGGCGCCTTAAAGATGCCGGGGCGCACCGTTGCCATCTGAGGACGGTGGTTGGGGCAGATAATGGTGGCCATCAGGTTGCCGCCAAACGCCGGGCGCGTCTGCTGCAGCAGACCCGTCTCCGTATCCATAGAAAGCACCGTGCAATCGGCCGTAAGGCCCGTCTGCAAGCGCACAGCCACACCGGGCGCCAGCTCGCGACCAAAGGCGGTCGCGCCGTACAGAATGGCCTCGGGCTTGCGCTCGACCACCAAATTGCAGATCAGCCGGGCGTAGACCTCCGCATCGTTCTGGCGCAGGCGCTCGTCGCGACACACTAGGACCTCGTCCGCGCCGGCACAAACCAGGTGTTCGAGGTCCCCGAGCGAGCCCTCGGGGCTCATGCCGACCAGTGCCACCAGACGGCAGCCGCGGGCGTCGGCAAGCTCGCGCCCCTTGCCCATGAGCTCGAAGGCCACGGATGCCACGGCATCGTGCTTGTCAGTTTGCACGAAGACCCAAATGTCTCGATATGCGTCAAGGTCTACCGCGCCAGCGGCCTCGTCGCGCTCGATCGAGATGGCGTTGACGGGGCAGGCGTCGACGCACCCGCCGCACAGGATACAGCCGTCGGTTACGCGGGCACAGCGATTGGGGCGCTCGCCCTCCACCACAATGCCGCCCGAGGCGCAGGCGCGAACGCAGCGACCGCAGCCGATGCAGACTTCGCTATCGATAATCAGCCCGCTCATCTATGCCATCCCCTCGATAATCTTGGCAAGTTTTACCGCCTGCTCGGACGCCGTTCCCTCAACGGCCTCGCACGTTTGGTCACGGTCGGGCACAAACGAGCGCACGACCTGCGTCGGTGATCCGGCAAGGCCGCAGCGTGCGGGGTCGGCGTTCACGTCGGCAGCGTTGACCACGCGCACGCCTGCATCCTCGGCCGCGCGAATACCGGCAATACTCGGCATGCGCAGCTGGCCAATCTCCTTGGCGGTCGTCATCGCACACGGCATCTCCAGGTACACCGTCTCCTCGCCGGCATCGCAGCCGTGGACGAGCGCCAGCGAGCCACACGTCGTAAATCCCGCGCTCTGCACACAGCTCACGTCGGTCACGCAGGGGATCCCAAAGGCACCGGCCAGCTCGGGGCCGATCTGGGCCGTATCGCCGTCCACTGCCATCTTGCCGCAGATGAGCAGGTCAAAGTCCTCATCGAGTGCCTCGATGCCGCATTTGAGGGCATAGGTGGTGGCTAGGGTATCGGCACCCGCAAAGGCTCGGTCGGTCAGCAGCAGCGCGTCGTCGGCACCGCGGGCGATGCAGTCGCGCAGCAGCGATTCGGTCGCGGGAATGCCCATCGACACCACCGTCACACGCACGTCCATGCCAAAGCCGATAAAGTCGTCCTTCAGCGCCAGCGCACGTTCGAGGGCACTTGCATCGAAGGGATTAATGACCGCCTGCTTGCCATCACGCACGATAGTATTGGTCTTGGGGTCCATCTTGACCTCGGTGCTGCCCGGCACCGCCTTGACGCACACCACCATATGGAAATCACTCATCTTCACGCGCCCCCTTTCTGGACGAGTTCATCCAAGAGCTTCTCCGTAAACAGGTTGCCGCGACCCAGCTGACCGGCAGGATCGAGCTGGAGTTTGAGACGCGCCGACTCGACCATGGCCTCGTGGCCGTACATCGTCTCCAAGAAGCCCGCCTTGATCTTGCCGACGCCGTGCTCGGCAGAAACGGCACCGCCCATGGCCGTGACCTCGGAAGCCCACTGGGCAAAGAGTTCTCCACCACGACGGTAGTCTTGCGCGTCGCGCGGCAGGATGTTCACATGCAGATGGTTGTTCCCGATGTGTCCCCAGGCAGCAGACTCAAGCCCGCTTTCGGTCAGCATGCGGCGATAGAGGGCCACGACATCGGCAAGGCGTGCATTGGGCACCGACATATCCGACCCCAGCTTGGTAATGGTGGGGTCGGTGCGGCGACGCTCGTCAATGAGCATGTTGACGCTCTCGGGCACCGCATGGCGGAAGAACCGCTGGCATTCGCGATCGACCTCGGTGCGCGCGACCCATGTCGCGTCGTCGCGGCCGCCCGCAAGCTCCAAAACCCATCCCAGGTGGTACAACTCCTCGGTCGCCTGGGCTTCATCATCGCAGTCGAGCTCCACGTAGACACAGACCTTTGCCTCGTCGTCGAGCGCCGGCAGCGAGGCAAACGCCGTCGACTGCTCGCGCTGGCGACGCAGGATATCCAGGGCACCAGCATCGAAATACTCAATAGCGGCGGCATGGGACAGCACGGGACGCACGGAATCGGTAAAGGACACCGCCTTGTCTTCGCTATCGAAAAAGCAACTCACACCCCATACGACCGAAGGTGCCGCCTGCAGGGCGATCTCGAGCTCGGTAATGACGCCGAGTGTGCCGCACGCACCGATAAAAAGATCGATGGCGTCCATATCGTCCGCAACAAAATAACCCGAGGCATTTTTGGTCTTGGGCATGGTGTAGTCAGGAAGATCGAGCTCGAGTATATGGCCCTCTGCCGTCACGAGCGACAGGTGGCGGCCCTGGGCAAAAGCCTCGCCGCGCTGAAGCACAAGCAAATCGCCATCAGCCAGCGCGACGTGGAGTCCCGTGATATGCGGGCGCATGGGACCGTAAGCGTAGCTGCGGGCGCCGGAGGCGTTGCATGCCGCCATGCCGCCCAGACAGGCAGATGCCTCGGTGGGATCGGTGGGAAAGAACTGCTCGGGGGCCTCTTGGAACTCCTCGTAGGCCTCAAGCGATGTCTGGTCCCAACCAGCGGTCGGCAGTACCTTCTTGCTCAGCTGCTTACGCAGCTCCGAGAGCACAACGCCCGGCTCCACGCGCAGCAGAAATTGGCCTTGTTCATCGCGGCGAAGGCCCAAGTAGCGATTCATACGGGAAGTATTGAGGATATGCCCACCGTGGGGCACGGCACCGGCGGCAAGGCCGGTTCGGGCGCCCTGAACCGTTACCGGGACACGCTCGGCATGGAGCGTTTCCAAAATGGCACGGACCTCGTCTTCCGTTGTCGGAAACGAGATGCTCGATGCTTCGCCCGATGCGCGAGATTCATCGCGGCCATACTCTTCGAACTCATCGGTGAAGGGTTTAATGGTTGCAGACACGCGAACTCCCCCTTTAGCTAACTACAGTGTTTGCAGGGAGATGTTACCGCATCGTTTCGTCGACGTGTTCGAGACCGTCTCCATAATTGGCGTTTTTTACGTTCGTGCAATTCGGCGAACGGCAAGGCTTCCTCGGCAGACGATGTTTTTGACACATACCACCCCGCCGTCGCCGACCGCTCGATTGTCGCTCGAAAAAAGTTGGAGTATTTTTTGCCACCTTTTACCTGCGGAGATGTCAATCCGTCAAGCATTTGGTCAGAAATTGGTCAAGTAGCGGCTGATACGGTCGGCGTCGACAGGCAAAACCGATAGAAGTTTTGGCCCCAGAAGCAGGGAGGTTCCCATGGCATATTACTGGCCCCAGTACGGCGTCGCCATCGAGGTCGACGACGATCCCTATCTCCTACCTTTCGACGAAGAGGCGTTCCCCGACACGGCGGTCTACCACGTCACCACCGATGTTATCTGCGACCCTGAGTCGTTCTCGGCGCTCGCCCACCACATCGCGCGTATCCACGACATCGAGCTCCCTCACGACTTTGACGAGCTCATCTACTCGCGCCGCCTGATGCTTCACATGCTCTTTGGAGCGGACCCGTCCACGTTCGCACGTGTCTACACCACCAAGGACGCCGCATGAGTGCGAAGAAGCCGCCCCGCCTTGCAGGACTGGGTCGTCGCAAGAAGTTCATCGTTGCCTGCTTGGCCATCGTCTGCGCCCTTGTCGCCGTAGGACTATACGCTTGGCAGTCTCAGCCCGTACCCGAGGCGGGCGCTTCAGTTACGACGGCCGAGGGCAAAACGCGTCGGGAAATCCAAGATGAGCTCGATGCCATCGTCCGCGACAACATGATGACGATTTCGGTCGCTCCGGTCGCTCAGCTACAGGAGGACGGCAAGCTACGCGTCAACGTGCAAAACGTCCAAGACAATAAATTTCCCCAGCGATTCCGCGTCATCCAAAACGACGAGACCATGTACGAATCCGGTGTGGTCGAGACCGGCAAGACAATCGAGACGTGCCCCGCCGGCGACATCAAAGAAGGCGAGGCGTACATCGAGATTCAGGCACTCGATGCCAAGACCCTCGACAGCCACGGCAATCCGACACGTGTCAAGGTACGGGTCGAGCAAACCGAGAACTAGCTTTTTCGGCCGACGCGGCGCCGCATGCAATTCACCAGCATTCGTCCAATCATCGCGGGGACGGCCCGCGGCGAATAGAAAGGAACGACCATGGACATCACCAGGAACATGAACGGAGCCAGAGCGCTCGTCGTGGGCGCAGGGCTCGCGCTCGCGCTCGCAATGAGCGCCGCCCCGACGCCAGCTATGGCAGCCGGGCGCGTTGGAACCACGAAAGTAATGGTCAGGACCGAGATCGACAACGTTGAGTTCAAAGTTCCGACGGTTATTCCCTTCGTCGCCAAGGCCGACGGCACGCTTCAGGGCCCCTCAGAAGACGCGACCACCATCGACAATCATTCGGCCTACGGCATCCATGTCTCCAACATGAAGATCGACGCCATGAACACCTGGACCATTGCCGCCGACGCCAAGGCCGGAACCGCGCAGAACTCCATCGACTTTAAGGTCGGCCCCGACGGCGCACTCCAGAACGCCAGCGCCGCAATGCAGGGGACGGGCCTCGATCTTTCCAAGAATGCAGCCTTCGACATGGGCTACCAGGGCATTGCCGGCGGCACGGATAAAATTAAGCTCAAGACAAGCGGAAACGTCGCCCGCGTCACACGCGACATCTTCCACGTAACCGGCGAAGGCGATCAGGTTGCAACGATCACCTGGACGGTCGAGCCCGGTGCGCACACGGCATAAGGCCGTCGCCCTGGCCGCCGCCGTCAGTATCCTAGCGTTTGCGCCAGCCATGGCCTTTGCCCAGCAAGAACAGGCGCAGGCCGCCACGCAAGTGACGGTCGACCTCTCGGAGCTCGACCGCGGCAACCGCGAGGAACCGTTGGCACAGACAGACGACAGACGATGGCTCTTGGCAGCAGGCGCCACGGCAGCAGGCGCGGGAACCGCCGGCCTCGGTCTGCACATCAAACGCAGCCAGAAACGAAACACGGACAGGCCGCACTAAATTAGCTAAGGAGACCCCATGGCATCGAAGAACCTTTTGCCCGTCGTCGCACTCTGCGGCGCGCTCGCAACCGGAACGCTTGTCGCCGCTTGGGCGACTCCCGTCATGGCGGATTCCTTACCAGCAGCCCTAAGCTCCGCACCAAATCCATCGAGCGCCATTGCGTGCAAGCGTTTTTCGATCGCACAGGCCGCAATCTCAACCTCGGGATGCCTTCGTCGTAATACGGACGGCTCGATGGTCGTGGATATCAATCGTTCGAACAAGGCAAACGGCTCCCAGGCGGGGTGCGCTGTCTGCACATGGCGCTCGGTTGCGCTCGATGCAGATGGCGATCCATGCAATTTAGAGCTGCGCATCGACATCGCTTCGGTCGATGACTCGGCGAACGGAGCGAAGGTCGCCTTCGACGGTGCGTTTTTCGAGAAAGGAGGCGGTATATGTCTGGGCTGCGCCGCCGCGAATGCAGACGACACGCAGCCCACCCTCTCATTCACAGCATCGTTGCGGCTGACCAAAGCCGACACCGATGCCATCGCGGCGGGAGAAGCATCCCTGCTGTTCTACGCCGTCAGCACCAAAGACACAGACGCTCATTTCGAGAAGTCAGCCGGATCACTCAGCCTTACACGAGGGACAGAGGCAGGCCCTATTGAAATCGATGCCCACGCGCAAAGCAGGCAACGCATTCTTGCCGACCCGGCGCTTCTCGAAATGGAGTGGAACGGATCCGGAGCCATCGGAATTCTCCCCTCCGCGCTTGACGCCAAGACGCTCCCCTCAAACGACGAACCCATCAACGCAACCATACAAGAAGGGAGCACGGACAAAGAAGCAGGTGCGGGCGACACGCCGTCGCCGACAAACAGCGCCCCAGCTTCTTTCGAAGCACCGAATGAGCCCGCTACCGGTCCAAACGATCCCGAGCTCGCGGACAGTCTGGGGCTTGCTGATCCTCAAGAGATCGATGAAGGTAACTGCTGCGTGCTTGCCGCCCTCGACCACACAGAGGTCATCGACGCCGCGAACATCGAAGTTGCCGCCGCCAATCAGCCCGTCCGCAAGTCGGCCATCATCGCGTTTCCCGAATCCATCGAAGTCGTCTTTTTGCCATCGGGCGAGGTCGTGGCCCCAACACTGCTCACCTTGTTGGGCGCCAAGAATACTCGAAACGAAATTAAAAAGGTCACGGTTGTCAACCCTGCAACCACCGCTAAACTGCGTCTATACGCCGTTGCCCCAGACGGAAGCAAGACCTTGGAATTCGATGGCGACACACTTCTAGCCTGGCGACGTCTGGACATTATGCAAGACGTCTCGTATCAGATCGAACTCGATGGGTTTGATCGTGCCCGCGATGCCAATATCATCGCCGCGGCTATTGAATCCCCACAGCGGCTTATGACACTGCGCTTTGACTACTATCCCTATGTCCCGACAACCACCTGAGGCTTAAATGCTGCGCATCATTCCTAATACCACTTATATAACGTATTAGATGAGTCGCGATGTGCCTTGCATTTCGTTCTGCTACGATTGCCACGTTGGCATCAATACAGGAGGGCTCATGCCGGGCTTGGGAACAATCATCAACGTTGCGCTTTTAGTTGCGGGCGGTCTTTTGGGATTAGCGGGCGGCCGCTTCATTACACCGCGCATCCAAGACACGCTCATGAAAGCATCGGGGCTGTGCGTCCTGCTTATCGGCCTGGGCGGCACCATGCAAAAGATGCTCATCATCGATGGGAAGGCGCTAGCGACCACCGGTACCACCATGCTCATCGTCTCATTTGCGCTCGGTTCGCTCATCGGCGAGGCCATCAACTTGGAGGCCGCCATCGAGAACTTTGGCGAATGGCTCAAGCGCAAGACTGGCAGTGAGGGCGATAACGAGTTCACCAATGCTTTTGTCTCGACTTCACTCACCGTGTGCATCGGCGCCATGGCCATTGTGGGATCGATCCAGGACGGTCTGCTCGGCGACTGGTCAACGCTTGCCCTCAAGGGCGCACTGGACTGCATCATCGTCTGCACCATGACGGCCTCGCTTGGCCGCGGCTGCATCTTCTCCGCCCTGCCCGTCGCCGTGTTCCAGGGGACGATCACGTTGTTTGCCGGCGCGCTCTCCCCCATCATGACCACAGCAGCCCTCAACAGCCTTTCGCTCGTAGGCTCCATGCTCATCTTCTGCGTCGGCGTCAACCTCATCCGTCCTCAGACCTTCCGCACGGCCAATATGCTTCCCTCCGTCGTCATCGCCGTCATCTACGCCCTCCTGTTCTAAATCTATCAACGCAGCGGTATCTCGAACATCTGTTTGATGCTGTGCTATGATATGAGGTCACCGTAGCTGCGTCGAGAGGAGGAGCGGTGGCCGACCAGGACATCAAGATGCTCATCGAGCGCATTATGGCCGAGGCCCGGACCCATCAGTCCGCCCGCTTCTCAAACGAAACCTACGCAGACGAGCCGATTCTCAAAACCGGCCGACAGATGCAGAATTTCCTCCCCGACCAGTACCGTAAAATGCGCGAGATATCGCGCTGGCAGGATGACCCCAAGGGCGGTGCGGGCCGCTGGCTTTCGGAAGCCGAGCTTTTTTACCGCCAGGGCCTGCTGATGGCCGACTTTGAGGACGACTGCCCCTACAACGGCACCTTTAAGTCGTACTTTCCCACCTACAACGCCATGAGCGACCGGCAGTTGCGCGGCTACTTTACCTGGCGTGCCCAAGTGCGCCGCGGAACCGTCGAGGAAACGTCTACGTCCTTCGCCTTTCTGTATCTCTATGAGCTGATTTGCGGCATTGGCGTAGATGACCCGCTCGATGGTTTTAACAAGATCAAGGCCTTTTGGGATGCCTACCGCGCCTTCGAGCCCGACATCGACCGGTTTGCACGCGTGTGGTTGCAGGACTACGCCGTGTTCCACGGGCTTGACCCCAAGCTGCTTCGTGATTCTAAAACCGTCATGTTCGATAACGCCCTTATCGAGCTGCGGCGCGCGGCACGAGACCTTGTACCAGCACCGGCGCCGTCCGGCCAGACCCCCAAGCGTCGCAAAACCTCCGAGCCCACGCTCCCCCTTCCGCCCGATGAGGTGCGCGAGGAGCGACTCATGGCCGCCATCAACGCCCTCTCCACGTACAACCTAAGTAACTCGCGGCTCGACCGCAGCCACCACCGCGATCTGCGCCACGTGGCATGCGCCGTGTATGTCCGCATGGCGCGCTACTATGACACGCACCGAAAGACCGGCATCGTGGCGAGTTTATTTGGGGAGGAGACGGCCATGCCCTACACCATGTTTGCCTCGGCCGTATTCTTTGCGCCCGAGCGCCACGAGGACTGCGAATACCGCCTGGATCCTATCCATATCTACCGTTGCCAAAACGGCTTTTGGGAATGCATGCGTATCCATGGCAGTAGGCAAAAGAGCAGCAAGCTCGGTGAAATGATGCGCGCCTGCGACCAACGCCTGCGCCTGGCGCTGGACCCCGCCCATCCCCTTAAGGAAGAAAAGGTCCCCAAATATCTGGCCAAGATTATCGATGACGAGATTGTGGCATGGCTTTCATGGGACGCCGCACACCAGCCCGTCAAGATCGATATCGATCTGAGTCAGCTGGGGCACATTCGAAGCGCCGCCGCGCAAACGCGTGAAGCGCTTTTGATCGATGAAGAGCGCGAGGACGGCGCACCTGTGGAAGCCGAGGCGGCGGACTCAGGGCAACCGGAAGCCGAGCCCGTAGCCGACGCGATTGTCGAGGCGGTCGCGGCACCCATTCGGCAGGACGAGACCGACGAGCCGACCATATCCACCGAACAGTTTGGTGTCGTGGCACCGCTTCTCGCGCCGACGCCCGCGTTCGCAGCTGCTGCGCCCGCTGACGCCGCGACCGAACTCGCGCCCGCCGCAACCGCGTATCTTCGCGCACTGCTCGAGCAAAACGCAGCGCAAGCGACATCGGCAGTGGCGCACTCGGGCCAGAGCGAGGACATGCTCGTCGATACCATCAACGAGGCGCTCTTCGACCTGGTGGGCGACACCGTAATTGAATTTAGCGCGGCAGGGCCGCAGATTATCGAGGATTACGAAGCAGACGTGAGAGGATACCTAGACCATGAGTGATACCACATCCGCAGCGCCCCGCGTACCCAAACGCGTCGCTGCCGTTATCCTAAACTCGCTCAAGGGCGGCGTGGTCCCGCGCATCGGCCTTCCCTATATCACCGTGGGACGCGAGGTCGAGATTCGCGCCCTGCTCACCGATCTGAGTCTCATCGCCGACGGTGGCGCGAGCTTCCGCTTTCTGGTCGGTCGTTACGGCGCCGGCAAGAGCTTTTTGCTCCAGACCATCCGCACGCACGCCATGGGTGAGGGATTCGTCGTCGCCGATGCCGACCTATCCCCTGAGCGCCGCCTGCAGGGCGGCCAGGGACAGGGCCTTGCCACCTACCGTGAGCTCATCCGCAATATATCGACCAAGACGCGCCCCGAAGGCGGCGCGCTCAACCTTATCCTGGATCGCTGGGTCGCCTCGTGCGCGGACGCCGATGAGTCGGCTATCAATGCCCAACTCGCTCCGCTCGAGGAAATGGTCCACGGCTTCGACTTTGCCCGCATGCTCCGTCGCTATCGCGCGGCCGTTTCCGAGGGCGACGAGGAGACCATGAGCCGCGTGACCAAGTGGATCCGAGGCGAGTACCGAACCAAGAGCGAGGCGCGCGCCGAGCTGGGCTCCTCGACCATCATCAGCGATGACGACTGGTACGACTACGTCAAACTCATCGCACGCTTTTTGGTCTGCAGCGGCTACAAGGGCATGCTGGTGCTCATCGACGAACTCGTAAACCTGTACAAGATTCCCAACGCCATCACGCGCCAGTACAACTACGAGAAAATCCTCACCATGTACAACGACACGCTCCAGGGCAAGGCGCAGTACTTGGGCATGATCATGGGCGGCACGCCGACCTCCATCGAGGACCGCCGTCGCGGCGTATTCTCCTACGAGGCTCTGCGCAGCCGGCTCGCTCAGGGTCGCTTTGCACGCGAGGACCTTAAGGACATGCTCGCGCCCATCATCCGCTTGCAGCCGCTCACCTACGAGGAGCTACTGGTGCTGATCGAAAAACTCATGCAAATTCACGCCGGCTACTTTGGCTGGACGCCCACGCTTACCGAGAACGACTTGGTGGACTTCCTCAAGATTGAGTTTTGCCGCGTGGGAGCCGATACGCACCTGACGCCTCGCGAGGTCATTCGCGACTTTATCGAGCTGCTCGACATCCTATGCCAGAACCCCGATGCCAACGTTGCCGAGCTACTACAAAGCGTCGGCGGTGACGCGCTGGCGCCAGCAACCGCAACAGGCGACACCGATACCGCAGGTGGCGACCGTAACTTCGCCGAATTCACCATCTAACCTGCCAAAAAGGGACAGGTTTATTTTGGTAGGTTTTATCTGGGCGAACGTTGAGACAGTAATGCAGCAAGCCACTGCTCGCCACGTTGAGAGATTCGCTTTTGAAAGGAGGCCTCGTGAACGCCTTTGACCGCTACGCCCCGTTTATCCAAGACTTCATCTACTCCCACGATTGGGAGAGCCTGCGCTCCATTCAGGTTGCGGCGGCAGATGTCATCTTTAATACGCAGGACAATGTGCTCCTGACGGCATCCACGGCTTCCGGCAAAACCGAGGCAGCCTTCTTTCCCATCCTGACCGAGTTTTGGGAGAACCCGCCCGCAAGCGTGGGCGCCCTCTACGTCGTCCCCCTCAAGGCGCTCATCAACGACCAATTCGTCCGCCTCAACGACCTATGCGAAGAAGCCGATATCCCCGTCTGGCACTGGCATGGCGATGTCTCGCAGTCACACAAGGCCAAACTCATCAAAAAGCCGGGCGGCATCCTTCAGATTACGCCCGAATCGCTCGAGGCGCTCCTGATCCATAAGCACATGGCGATCCCGCGCATGTTTTGCGACCTGCGCTACGTCGTCATCGACGAGGTTCATTCGCTCATGCGCGGCGACCGCGGCGGGCAGACGCTCTGTCTTATCGAGCGCCTCTCGCGCATGGCAGGCGTGCAGCCCCGCCGCATTGGCCTTTCGGCCACCATCGGCGACCCCGAGCGCACGGGTGCCTTTCTCTCGCAGGGAACGGGACGCGACTGCGTTATCCCCCGTTTTGAGGAACCGCGTCACGTGTGGCGCATCTCCATGGAGCACTTCTACAACTCGGGCCCCCAGGCACAGCAGCGGGGATTCATGGGCACAGGTCCTCAAGAGGCCGAAGTGCTCGCGTGCGAGCGCATCGAGGCAGCGGCATCCGCGGCGCTGCCGGCCGGTGCTCAAGACATGCGTCACAGCGGACAACTCACGCAAGAGGAGCGCCGCCAACGTCGCGAGCAGGCACGGGGCAAGGCTGCCCCCAAGGACCGTCGCACTTCCTCAGCCCCCGAGGGCGAAGTCGACATCCCGCAGGCAACCGAACAGGCACTGCTCAACCCCACCGACACCGCACCCGACAACGCCGACCCCGGCATGGGCTACATCTTTGAGCATACCCGCGGCCGCAAGTGCCTGGTCTTTGCCAACTCGCGCGAGGAGGCAGAGGCCGTGTGCTCCATGTTGCGCAGCTACTGCGAGAGCCGGCACGAGCCAGACCGCTTTCTAATCCATCACGGCAACCTTTCGGCATCGCTGCGCGAGACGGCCGAGGAGCTCATGCGCGACGAAGAGCAGGCGCAGACGACCGTCACCACCTCCACGCTGGAGCTCGGCATTGATATCGGTCGCCTGGAGCGCGCGTTCCAGATTGACGCGCCGTTTACCGTCAGCTCCTTTTTGCAGCGCATGGGGCGCACAGGCCGTCGCGACCTTCCGCCCGAGATGTGGTTTGTCATGCGCGAGGAAGAACCCGAGCCGCGCACGATGATGCCCGAAACGATACCCTGGAAGCTCCTGCAGGGCATCGCACTCGTACAACTCTATCGCGAGGAAAAGTGGGTCGAGCCGCCCGAGCTCGATCGACTCCCCTACAGCCTGCTCTACCACCAGACCATGTCGACGCTCGCCAGCACCGGCGAGCTCACGCCGGCCGAGCTTGCTCAGCGCGTGCTCACGCTCAGCTATTTCCACCGCGTCTCGGCCGATGACTATCGCGTACTGCTGCGCCACCTCATCAAGATCGACCACATCCAGGTCACCGAGGGCGGTGGGCTCATCGTGGGTCTCGCGGGCGAGCGCATCATTAACAACTTTAAGTTCTACGCTGTGTTCCAGGAAAACGAGGAGTTCACCGTTCGCAGCGAGTCGGCCGAGTTGGGCACGATCGTCAATCCGCCACCGCCCGGTGAGCGCATCGCCATAGCCGGGCACTGCTGGATAGTCGAGGAAGTGGACTGGAAGCGACACACCGTCTTTGCCACGCAAGTCAAAGGTCGTGTGCCGGCATACTTTGGCGACTGCCCCGGCGACATTAACACGCATGTACTCGAGCGCATGCGCAAGGCGCTCAACGAGCACGCGGCATATCCGTACCTCATGGGCAACGCACGGGCACGCCTTGCACAGGCTCGTCATACCGCCGAGATTTCGGGTGCGGGGACCAAACCGCTCATCAACCTGGGTGGCGACACCTGGGTGCTCTTCCCCTGGTTGGGCAGCTACGCCTTTCTGGCGCTCGAACGTATGCTCAAGATTAAGTGTGCCGCGGAGCTGGGCCTTCGCGGGCTCGATCCGTCGCGTCCATACTTTATGCAGTTTAAGATGAAGGCCGACGAGGAGACGTTCTTTGAGGTGCTCGCAGCCGAGGCCGAAAAGGACTTCGACCCCATCGAGCTCGTCTATCCCGGCGAGGTGCCTTACTTTGATCGTTACGATGAGTTCGTTCCCGAAGAGCTCGTGCGCAAGGGCTTTGCCGAAGGCGTGCTCGACATCGAAGGCATGAAGCAGCGCGTCCTCAGCTGGCGCGACTACACCTAAGACGGGACTGACTACTCCCAATAGGCTAGTCGTGGAGAGCAGTGCCGAGGAAGTCGGCATCGAAGGGCACGGCTTCGGCAAAGGCGTAGTCGCCGTCACTGGCGATGAGCAGGTAGTTTTCCTCGCCGCCGAACTCCGTATCGCCACATGGGACCACCCAAACGTGGTCGAACACCTCGAGCGCCGTGGCGGCGCAATCGCGCAGGAACGACACGTCGCTCCCTTCGTTCGCGCTCACGATATTGGCAATGTATATACCCCCGGGGTTCAGGCTGCCTCGCACCAAACGCAACGCCTCAACCGTCGCCAGCTCGCGTACGGGCTCGGCACCGCCAAAGCAATCGCTCACGACCACGTCGTAGCGACGATGCCCCACGCTCGTCACGCCCAGGTACGAACGCGCCTCAGCGGTAATCACCCTCAGGCGATCGCCAACCGTGCGCTCCAGCTCGTCCAGGTAGAACCAGCGGCGCGCCAGGCGCGTAATCTCTCCGTCATACTCGATAACGTCCATGCGCAAGCCCTCGTGCGACATCAGAGCGAACTTGGGATAGGCAAACCCGCCGCCGCCCAGCATGAGCATACGGTCGATACTGTGCCCGTAAGCATCACGCATTGCGTCCTCGGCCTCAAACACATCGTCAAACGCACGATAGTACGCAAAGACCGGCTCCGCCCAACGATCTCCGACATAGCTCGCGCTTTGGTAGACGCCGCCCTGCACGAGCACGCGGACCTCGTCACCGCTCTCATTGTGCATGCGCTTCACGCGCGCCAACCCGTTGCGGGTTCGTGCGACCTGCAGACAGGCAGCGCGAACAGCGACGGCAGCAGCACCCAGCGCCGCAGCTCCCAGGGCAACGCCGGCAACAACACCAGCTGAAACACTCGGCTTGTTCATCTAGAGCTCCTTTTGCAGATATAGGGCATGGTCGCAAAAACCCAGGTGACGATAGTACTCGCGCGTACCGATCGCACTGATCACGTTGATGTGCGTATACCCCGCGTCTCGAGCGATCTGGCACGCACGCTCCACGAGCAGACGCCCCAGACCGTGATGCTGAGCCGCCTGGCCCTGATCGCCCACACGTGCCGCCATACCATAGACGTGCACCTCGCGAATCATTGCCTCCTCCGGCCCCGTCGGCAGCTCGTCCGCGTGCGCGGCAACAAACGAACGATCGGGCAGCGACAGGCGCAAAAAACCCGCGATCTTGCCCTGCGGCGTCACCCACTGCAAAAAGCGCTCGTGCGTCACCGGCGTCTCGTACGCCACTTCCTCGTCAAGGGCCAACTCGTTCAGGTCGGCACCCGCCGTGCTGATCTCGCGATAGCGGATCTCGCGCACCGTCGCGCCTTCCCCACGAGCCGCCAAACGGTTCTCGACGAGCTGACGCAGGTTGGGCTTCTTGTTGCCCACCATAATGTCGTCGGAGCTAAAGTCGCGAATCATGCGGCTGATGCGGCAGAACGCCGGCGTCACCACGATGTCATCGGCCAGCACCTCGAGCAGCTCTTCCTCGGTATAGGGGCGCCACTCGCCACGCTCGTAGCAGCCCACCAGACGCGAGCCCTCGATGAGCGCGCACGGGTAGACTTTGACCTCGTCGGGCATAAAAGCCCCTTCGGTCATAAAGCGCTCGTAGTCGCGCTTGTCCCCCTCGGGTGTGGCGCCCAACAAGTTGAGCATAAAATGAGCGTGGATCTTAAAGCCAAACAGGCGCGCGAGCGAAAACGCCCGCTCGATCTGTGTCACCGAAATGCGGCGCTCGTTGATATCGAGTAGATGCTGGTCAAGGCTTTGGATGCCCATCTGTATCTTGGTGCAGCCCAGTCGGCGGATGAGCGTGAGCGCCTGCGGCGTTACGGCATCGGGGCGCGTCTCGATAACGAGTCCCACCACGCGATGCTTCGCCGTCTCGTTAATGCGCTGCTGACGCTCGAGCTCCTCCATCGTTGCCGTCTGCCACTCGGTGACCTCGCCCCACGGCGTACCGGGGCCGTACAGACGACGCACCGCACGGTTATAGCCGCCCACGGCAGCATCCACGCGCTCTTGCTCGTCGGCAACACCGCTCGCAAGCTCGGCCTCGTCGGTCGCAATACCGGCAGCCCGATAGCGCTCGCGACGCTCTGCTACCACCGGCGGCAGGGCATCGGCGGGAGCGTCATCGAGCAGACGCCCCGCCTCGGCACGGCTGATGCCCGGACGCGCCAACATGGGGTTGGCCGCCACGCCGGCGACGGCGTCGTCATTGAGCGCACGGAAAAGCTCCGACATAAACCATGCCTGATACCCTTGCGGATAGTCGCTCCAGGTACCGCCAAGAACGATAAGCTCGATCTTGTCGGTTGCATGCCCCATTTGCGAAAGCGCGGTCAAACGAGCGCTCACCTGCAGATACGGGTCGAAGCAGTTTTGCTCCGCACGGGCACACGCCGGCTCGGCGTGCAGATAGCTTTTGGGCATGCGCAGGTCGTTAGGACAAAACAGGCAATCGCCCGAGCACGGCCAGGGCTTGGTGATGACGGTAATGGTCGCCACGCCCGAGGCCGTTCGGCGCGGTTTCATGCGCAGCACCTGCAGCAGCTGACGCTCCAGCTCGGCATCGACATTCCATGCCGCCCAACGAGCCGGCTCCTCACGTTTAACCCGCTGGTAGAACGGCAGCAGTCGGCGCTTGGCCAGGTCTCGTTTGTCGGCACCCTCGCGGCGCGCCTCGGCATGTATCAGTTTGACGAGGGTCTTGTCGTCCACGGCCTCGCCACGACGCAGGACCTCGAGTATGTTCAAGATAATCTGTTCCATGTCCCCATTGTAAAGGCAAAGGCGCCGGAGCCAACCTCGGCCCCGACGCCTCCATCAAAGAGCACGCCTATATGCAACGGTCTCCGAAAACCGCATGTCACTCCGAATCAAACGACATGTCGCCCGAACCGACCTTAAAACGATACGTGGCAGACTTATCACCGTTGTCGAATTCAAGATTCAATATGGTCTCGCCATCGTAGCCAATCGGAAGGAAATCGCTCTCGAAGTCACCGCTGCCCACGGTAAGGCTCGCCTTAAAGCCCGTAGAGTTCGGAACCGTTATCTCCACATCGCCCGAGTCCACGCTTACGTCCATCGACTTCGCGGGGGCCTGGTAGAGCTCGAACGTCGCATCGCCCGAACCTACCTTGGCATTCAGGGCGTCGGTTGCAGTGCCCACAAACTCAACGTCTCCCGAGTCCAAAGTCAGGTTGAGGTCATGGCACGTAATGTCCGTGACCGTCAGGTCTCCCGATTCTACATTCGCTGTAATGCCCACCATGTTATCGGCAACATCCCGCGGCAGCTCGATGGTGACCGAACGATCGATAGCGCGCTCGTCATCGCAGTCGAACTGGCTAATCGTGAATGTAGAACCCTTGACCTCGGCCAGATTCTGAGTGGCAGCATCGTAGGTAGCTACCCCCTTTGCAACACGACCGCTCTCGATGACACGCACCTGCCCGCCGGAAACGCACTTGATCTCAACCTCACCCGATGTCACATCCAGGTCAAGGGACTGGAATGAGTCGGCATCAAACGTTTCGCTCGAAAGCTGCCGAGACTGAGCGGAATAGTTACCGCCATCCAAAGAATCGTCCCCGTCAACCACATCGTCCATACCGGACAAACCGGATGCAATATCGCCGAGATCCCACGGGCCATCAAAATGAAACAATATCCGCGAAGTGCCAAAGATAAGCCCGATGATGAGCACGAACGCTCCGATACCGACGCCCAGGCGGACCTTGGACTCATGCGAGAGCTTCATCATTCATCACCTTCTTTGGCGCTCGGCTCAGCGGCGGTCGAGGAAGCCACGTCAGTATCAACCGCAGCGGAAACATCCTGAGCCTTAGCCGCCTCCGGCGCCGGACCAACCTGAATATCCCCGCGTGCCCAATCGCCATCGAGCGCACGCGCCACCCAGTGATAGATGGGGATTGTAAAGAAGATCAGCGCGGCAAAGGAGCCACCAAACAGGAACATCAGCAAAAAGAACAGCAGCCAGCACACGGCCCAATACGGAAACGACTGGAACGGACCTTTCACCGGAGTCGAGCCAGCTGCGCCGCCACTCGTCACCTGCGCCGTAGCGGCATTGGCGGCCTGCGCGCTCCAACTTGCCGCTTGCGCCGCCTTGGCAGCCGCATCACTCGCCTGCGTTGCCGCCTCGGTAGCTCGTGCCGCCGCCTCATGGGTGCGGGCACGCTCCGCCGCCTCGGCCTCGCGCTGACGGGCGCGGTCCTCGTTCTCAAACTCGATATCGTCCTCGATCTCATCGCTCGGATTGAGGAGCTCGTCCAAACTCACGCCATAGAGTTTTGCGAGCGAGATCAGGTTCTCGGTATCGGGCGAGCTCTCCGCACGCTCCCATTTACTGACCGCCTGGCGCGACAGACCCAGCTTTCGCGCCAGCCCTTCTTGGCTAAAACCCTTGCTGCGACGAAGGTCGGCGAGCCGCTGCGCAGTTTCTACATTCATGGTTCCTCCTATGTGATGCCAGCCGTGCCGCCGGACCGTTTTTGTTCTTAAGGCGCCTTGCACAGTTAAAAATCTATCCGCCACCGCCAAAAGCATGCCACCTATTCTAGTGAGATTTTTGACAACCGGCGGTTGCGGGCACATATGAGCTGCGGAAATGTGTCCAAACAAAGCAATGACCCGTAGCTTGGTTGTCCCCGTTGCGGCGTTAACGGTAGTATGGTCGTACTGTTTATTCCGCACCGCCAACGGAGGGAGTTCCGCGCCGTGAACCGCGATTTCGCCTCATCGCTCATCCAGCTCAACAACACGTTCTATCGCGAGCACTCCGCCTCCTTTTCCGATACGCGCCAGGCCCCGTGGCCCGGCTGGGTGCGCACCATGGACATCGCGCTCGAGCAGCTCGACGTCGCCACGATCGAGCATCCCGTCCGCGTCTTCGATCTCGCCTGCGGCAACATGCGATTCGAGAATTTTGCCGCCGGCGGCGCACTTGCAGCCAAGGGCGTCGACGGCACAAACCCCTCGGCAGATGCCAGCTGCCCCTTCGAGTTCTATGGCGTCGACTCGTGCCAAGACCTGGCCATCGATGCACACGGCCACGCGCTGCGCATTCCCAACCTGCACTTCCAGGAGCTCGATGTGCTCGATGCCCTCATGAAGCTCAATCCCGCCGAGACGCCCGACGTGCTTTTCGATGCCCCGCTCGCCGACATCTCAGTCTGCTTTGGCTTTATGCACCACGTACCGTCGTGCGAGTACCGCGTTCGCGTGCTCGACGCCCTGGTGCGCCAGACACGCCCGGGCGGCATCATCGCCATCAGCTTTTGGGAGTTTATGAACGACGAGCGCATGGCACGCAAGGCCGTTCGAGCCGAAGCCCGCGCCGAACTCACCCCGCCGTTTGAGGGTTACGATTCCGCGCAGTTTGAAGCCGGCGACCACCTCATTGGCTGGCAAAACGACCGCCACGCCTACCGCTATTGCCACCACTTTGACGATCAGCAGATCACCGACCTGGTGCGCGGCGTCCGCACGTTCTATAAGAGCGGCGAGGTCCCCGTGCGCGAGCTTGAGCGTTTCCATGCCGACGGTCGCAGCGGCGAGCTCAACCGCTATGTGATCCTTAAGCGCCTGTAGGCATCGGCGACTCGCCGCCGAGCTGCACCGCAACGTTCGGGCAAACTATGTCCACCCTTTTCCAACCCATTGACGGAACGCGCAGCTACGCGTTCCATACGTATGACCAAGGAGCCTCATGGGAGCCGTCCACGTTCGCACGCCCAAGAACTTTGTGCTCGAGGAGCGCCTGGAGCGCTACGCCGATGCGATTGAGACGAGCCCCGAGGCCTATGCCGGAGATTGGCGCGAGGCTTGCGCGCCAGTTGGCAGCAAGCCCTTCGAACACCTTCACCTGGATCTTGGCTGCGGCAAGGGAACGTACCTTGTAGAGCGCGCGGCCCACGAGCCAAACGCCCTCTTTATCGGCATGGACCAGGAGCCCATCTGCATCGCCTATGCCGCGCAGAAAATCTGCGAGCAGGAGCTGTCCAACGCGCTCGTCCTGCCCCGAGGTGCCGCATCGCTGCCGCAGCTGTTTGCCGCAGGCGAGCTCGATGCCATCACCATCAACTTTCCCACGCCGCAGCCCAAGGCCAAATACGCCAAAAAACGACTCGTCCATGTCGACCATCTGATGCTCTACCGCCCGCTCTTTGCAGCCGGCGCCACCGTCACACTGCGCACCGACAGCAAGCCACTGCGCGACTACGCCCTAGGACAGTTTGCCTCAGCCGGCTACGACACGCTTTGGGTAAGTGACGACGTGCGCCGCGACCATCCCGAGCATCCCGAGACCGAATATGAATGCCGCACGCGCGAGATGGGTGCCGTCGTCTATGGCATTTGCGCCACACCCGGCGCACGGCCCAGCGATGAACAGCTCGCGGCGGGCCGTGCGCAGGAGCAAAGTCTTGCCTGCTACCTGCCCGAAAACCTCGATGAGCTCGCCTATGTACCCCTGGGCATGGAAGAGGCCGTTGAGAACTTTAAAAACCGCGCCCGCAAGGGCAAAAAGCGCCTGCCTCAGGAACGCTAGTACCGCGCGCCCATTTCCTGCATTTTCTTGCCTGCGAACGCATCGATGCGACGCTACGCCATAATAGTTGGCGGACAAACGGCGAGAGAAAGCAACCACATGGCACAGACCACGACAGATACCGCCGCCAGCACCGTCTCCGGCGCCGGCGCCGCCAGCTCATTCTCGGGCGGCACGGGAACCGAAGCCGAGTTCGGCTCGCTCGGCGCGCTCTCCCCCACCTGGTGGGAGCCCGAGGACGGCAGCGAGCCCGAACCATGGCTCACGCCCGATCAGGCCTTTGAGCGCTTCTTTGAATGGACGAGCGATCGCGGCATTGAGCTGTGGGATCACCAAGAAGAGGCTCTCATGGACCTGGCCGCCGGAGATCACGTCATTTTGGGCACGCCGACCGGATCGGGTAAATCGCTCGTCGCGCTGGGCATGCTCTTTATGGGCATGGCACAGGGCAAGCGCTGTTATTACACGGCCCCTATCAAGGCCCTGGTCAGCGAAAAGTTCTTCGATCTGGTACAGGTGCTCGGCCGCGATAACGTCGGTATGATCACCGGCGACACGCATATCAACACCATGGCGCCCGTCATCTGCTGCACGGCCGAAATCCTTGCCAACGACGCACTGCGCGAGGGCGAAGATGCCGATGTCGGCTGCGTGGCCATGGACGAGTTCCACTACTTTGCCGACCCCGACCGCGGCTGGGCCTGGCAGGTGCCGCTGCTCACCCTGCCTCACACGCAATTCATGCTCATGAGCGCCACGCTCGGCGATGTCACTGCCATCGCCGCCTCGCTCGAGGAGCACACCGGCGCTGCTTGCGACTTGGTTGTCGACGCCCCGCGTCCCGTTCCGCTGAGCTACGACTATGTGACGACCTCCCTCGAGGGCACGGTCGAGCTCGCCATGCGCCGCGGCGAGGCCCCGCTCTATATCGTGCACTTTAGCCAGGATGCCGCCCTTGCGACGGCGCAATCCCTCGCCAATTTTGGCATCGCCAGCAAGGAGCAGCGCGAGGCCATTAAGGAAGCCGCCAAGGGCACGAGCTTCTCCACGGCCTTTGGCAAGATTCTCAAGCGCTTGCTCGGATGCGGCGTCGGCGTGCACCATGCTGGCATGTTGCCACGCTATCGCCTGCTGGTCGAGCGTTTGGCGCAGCAGGGTCTGCTGCCCGTCATCTGCGGTACCGATACGCTCGGCGTCGGCATCAACGTACCCATCCACACCGTGGTGCTCACCGCGCTCACCAAGTTTGACGGCTACAAGATGCGTCGTCTGCGCGCCCGCGAGTTCCATCAGATTGCCGGTCGCGCCGGCCGCTCGGGCTTCGATACCGAGGGCATGGTGATTGCCGAGGCGCCCGAGCACGAGATCGAGAATGCCAAGCTTATGGCCAAGGCGGGCGACGACCCCAAAAAGCTCCGCAAGATTAAAAAGAAAAAGGCCCCCGAGGGCTTTGTCTCCTGGAACAAGCAGACCTTTGAGCGCCTGATCGAGACGCAGCCCGAGACACTCAAGCCGCGCCTGCGCATCACGCACTCCATGGTGATTAGCGTGGTCGAGCAGGGCGGCGATGCCCGTGCCCGCGTGCACGACCTCATCGAGACAAGCCTGCAAACGCCCGAGGAAAAGGCAAAGCTCGAGGTTCGTGCCGACGAGATCTTCGCCACGCTCATCGACTCCGGCGTCGTCGTGCGCACCGAGGTGCCGCCCGCACCCGATGCTCCGGCTGACACCGTGCCGGGCATCGACTACGCGCTGACGGTCGACCTGCCCGAGGACTTTGCGCTCGACCAGCCGCTCTCGCCGTTTTTGCTTGCCGCGCTGGAGTTGCTCGATCCCGAGAGCGAGACCTATACCATGGACCTCATCTCGATGGTCGAGGCTACGCTCGAGGACCCCAAGCAGGTATTGCGCGCACAGGAGCGCGCCGCACGCGATCGCGCTATGGCCGAGATGAAGGCCGACGGCATCGAATATGAGGAGCGCTTGGAGCGCATTCAAGACGTCACGTACGAAAAGCCGCTCGAGGATTTGCTCGACGCCGCCTTTGACAAGTACTGCCAGGAAGTACCCTGGGCAAACGACTACCAGCTCTCTCCCAAGAGCGTCCTGCGCGATATGCTGGAAAGCGCGAGCGATTTTAAGGGCTACATTCAAAAGCTCGGCATCGCCCGCTCCGAGGGCATTTTGCTGCGCTACCTGGCAGAAGCCTATCGTTCACTCGACCGCACCGTGCCCATCGAGAAGCGCGACGAGCGCCTGCGCGACATTATCTCGTGGCTGGGCTTTGTGGTGCGCTCGGTCGACTCGAGTCTGGTGGACGAGTGGGAGAACGCCGGCAACCCGGCAGCCCTCGACGCCGCGCCGCCGCAGGGCATCGACGAGGTCGTGGCGGACCGCCGCGGCTGCACGCTGCTGGTGCGCAACGCGCTCTTCCGCCGCGTGACCCTTGCCGCCCGCGAGCACGTGCGCGACCTGGGCGAGCTCGACGACGGCTGGGGCATGAGCGAGATCCGCTGGCAAAAGGCGCTCGATGCCTACCATGATCAGCACGAGGAAATCATCACCGACGGAGACGCCCGCAGCGCCGCGATGTTTTCCATCGATGAGTCCGACGAGAAGACGCTGCACGTATGGCACGTGCACCAGATTTTTGCCGACGAGGACGGCGACCACGATTTTGGCATCATGGGCGATGTCGATCTGGACGCCACACAAGACGGCGGCGAGGTCATTTTCAAAAACTACCGCGTCGGCTTTATCGAGGACCTGCTCGAGGACTAGCCGAACAGAATGGGACGAAACGAAGCGGGGCCGCTGGCAACATCGCCAGCGGCCCCGCTTTTGCACTATCCGCTATACCCTATTCGGCATCCTCGACCTCATACGAATCCGCCTCGGCTGGCGCATCGCTTGTCTCCGGCGCAGCCTCGCGCGCCTCGTCAAACGCCGCCTTCATGGTCTTGTTGCCCCACGTGAGCTTGCGAATGGTAAGATCGTCGGCCTTCTTGTTGGCTAGGCGCAGATTGTTCTCGGAGGACAGCAACGCCTCCTTGGTTTTCTGCAGATGGCTAATCGTCTTGTCGATCTCATCGATTGCCGTTTGGAACTTGCGGCTCGCGATCTCGTAGTTGCGGCCGAAATCGTTCTTGAACTTCTCCATCTTGGCTTCGAAGTTCGTGACATCGATATTCTGCTGCTTGTACTCCGCCAGCTCCTGCTTATAGCGAAGCGAACCCATGGCGGCATTGCGCAGCAGCGTAATGATGGGAATGAAGAACTGCGGGCGGATCACATACATCTTCTCGTAGCGATAGCTCACGTCCACGATTCCCGCGTTGTAAAGCTCGCTCTCGGGCTCGAGCAGCGTGCAGAGCACCGCATACTCGCAGCCTTTCTGGCGACGATCGTGATCGAGCTTCTTAAAGAAATCCTCGTTCTTGTGTTTGGTCGCGGTTTCGTCGTTCTCGTTTTTCATCTCGAACATAATCGAAATGACCTCGTTGCCGCTCGCATCGCACTCGCGGAAGATAAAGTCGCCCTTGGTGCCTTCGGACGCATCGTTATCCTTCTCGAAGTACGCGTTGGGAAATGCCGTCATGCGCAGACGGTTAAACTCGGTCTCGCAGTGCTGCTCGAGCGACTCGCCCACCATCTTGGTGGACAGGCGAACCTTCATGTCCTTAAGGCGCTCGATCTCTTCATCCTTGTAGCGAATCAGGTCATCGCTCGCGCGCTTGGCCTGCGCGAGCTCGAGCTCGTGTGCCGCCTTGGCTTGCTCCTCGCGAGAATCGCGCACCGCCAGCTCGCTCGTCAGCTTGGCACGTGCCTCATCGCGCTCTCGCTCCGCCGCGGCGACCGCCTCTGACAGGTTCATTTTTGCCATCAGTTCCTGCTCGCGCAGCTGGGCACGCAGGCCCTCGGCCTCCTGCTCGGACTGAGCCTTTGCGGCGGAAAACTTCTCTTGCACCTTCGCGCGATAGTCAGTAAGCGCGCGCTCGGCCTCGCTGCGAGCGGCATCGAGCTCGCGCTGCGACTCTGCCGCGGCAGCGGCAAGCGCCATCTCCCGTGCCTTGTCCGCTGCGGCAAGCCTGGCCTGCAGCTCGGCAATCTGGGCATCACGTGCGGCTAAATCGTTTTGAGCAGCATTGCGCGCCGAAGCCTCGGCAAGCTTGGCTTCATCATCCTTGCGCCCCAGCTGCGCACGCAAGTTGTCGATTTCGCGCTGGAGCTCGGCGTTCTCCTTCTGAGCGTCGGCACGGGCCTCAACCGCCGCGCGCTGGCTTGCACTCTCGCGCTCTGCGGCAGCGCCCTCGAGCTTGGCACGCAATTCGGCAAGCTCGGCATCACGCTTGGCAACCTCTTGTGCCAGCTCCTGAGCCGCGGCGTTTTTCTGCTCGGCAAGTTGAGCGCTACGCTGAGACTCCACCTCCTGCAGGGCGGCCGTCGAACGAGAGCGCTCAAGCTCCAACGCCTGCTCCCCCTCACGCTGGACGGCCTTTACACGCTCATCAAGATCGCGCGAGAACTCGGCATCGCGCACCTGCTTGACGATATCCGCATAACCGGACGCATCGACCTTAAAAACTTCGCCGCAATGCGGGCACTTGATCTCGTTCATAGCAGCTCCTCGATGGACGCAAATTTCAACCTTCTACACTCTACCGCGCCACGCGGACAAATAAGGCGCCGCAGCCATAATGGCAACGGCGCCAGATCCACCGCGAGGGTGCCTATCCCCTTTGTGGTGGCTTGTGTCCCTACAGGTCGCGGTAGTCGATCAGGCGAAGATCAGGTTGAGACTCAAGCCAAGCGCGAAGCTCGGGGTCGATCAGCGCATCGACTTCCTTGGTGCGATCGGTCGCAAGCGAGCTGTTCTCCAAGATAAAACGATCGAGATAGCCCGGATGGCACACAAAGACGACCGTCTCGCCGTCCGCTATCTCGCGAACCGTCCGCATAATCGAGTCCTTGGGTTCGTAGCCCGGCTCCATCGAGTGCATCACCATGCGCAGGTCGGTGGCACCGCATCGCACAACCGCCGTGGGGTCGAAGCTCGCCTTCTGTTCCTTAAGGCCCAGTTCCTGAGCAACCGCCGAGATCGCTCGGTTAAGGTTTTTGCTCATGACGGCATGGGCCTCAAAGTAATCGGGTTCGCGGCCCACAATCTCTACAAAGCGGTCATGCTGCGCGCGGATCTCGATGCAGGCCTCATCAAAGTCGATCAGTTCTTCGCCGCGCTTAAAATGCTCGCGGAAGGTACGGCTGCTATGGAACTCACCGCTCTCGTTGAGCATACTCGGAATGAGCTCCGGGTCTGCACACGGCTTGCCCAGGCACACGTTGGTATGCTGGCCCACCGCAATGCCGGCGTCCGCCACGAGCGACCAGCCACGCTCGGCCTCGGGCATATTGGGCATAAGTCCCGCCGAGCGCACCAGGCCCTCATTGATACTGCGGGCAATCCCCAGGTTAACGGCATACGAATAACCGATATCGTCGGCACGAATGAGCAATTGCTTCATAGCGACTCCAATCTATGCAAGGACCACCACAAAGGTGCCTGTCCCCTTTGTGGTGGTTTGAGGGCTACAGTCCAAAGAAGCCGAGAATCTGGTCGCGGCTTACGGGCTTGTAGTTGTTGGCATCGAGGCCAACGTCGTAGCGAAAGATAGGGCGCTCGCGATCGCGATTGCGCACGTTGGTGCGGTCTCCCCTGCTGTGAATGTGCCCGTGCAGCATGATGGCGCCGCGCGCCTTGCCATTCCAGCTGAGCATGGGGTAATGGCTCATCACCAGACGATGGCCCTTCGCGTAACCGGGAGCGATCTCCAGATAATCGCGCACCTCATCCCAAATGTGCGGCGCGTCCGGATCTTCCCAATCGCCGTCATGGTTACCACGGATGAGCGTTATGTTCTGGCAGTCGATGCGCTCGCGCAGGCGAACCGCTTCCGCCAGGGGCAATCGATACGTAAAGTCTCCCAGGACATAAAGGCGGTCGTCCACAGCCACGCACTCGTTGATGGCATCGATGACACGGCGGTTCATCTCCTCGACCGAGTCAAACGGTCGATCCATGTCGTGCAAGATATTCGTATCGCCCAGGTGCAGGTCGGCGGTAAACCACATCATCGTCTCTGTCCTCATTTCGCAACGCGTATAAGACCTGTTTAGTATACAGACGCGACGATGAGACAGTCACCCAAAGAGCCCGCCGAACAGACCTCGGCGACGCTTGTCCTTTTTATTCGAACCTTTACCCCGGGCGTTCTTATCCTTTTGCTTTTTGCGGTCCTGCTCCAACTCATCGTCATCGAGCAGCAAATCCCACTCAAACGGATCGCCTACCAGATCGAACAGGTCATCGTCATCAAACATGACCGCCTCCATCACCGATTAGCGAGTATCCACCACATAGTTGAGAAGTCTACGGGTTCGTGCGGACACAAATTCACCCCGTCCGTGTCTTTCAATCGCTTGCCGCAACGCTTGCGCGACGGGACGCTTGCAGATAAGATAGGAACACGGATGGCACCCGTGGCAGCGGGTCTTGCCAACTCCGATACACGTTTTCATCGTGAGAAATGGCCGTCTTCGCTTACGCGGGGGCGGCCACTTTGTTTATCCCTATGTCATCTGATTCTAATGCACAAACATGCGCACGAATTTGTGTTTCCAGCTTGCATAAGGGGCGTAGCGGAATGGCACGTCCAGCCACGTTGCCTTGTTCACGATGCTCTTCTTGTGGCTAAACGTATCGAAGCTCTCGCGTCCATGGTACTGTCCCATACCGCTCGCCCCCATGCCGCCAAAGCCCATATGGCTCGTGGCCAAATGCATAATGGTGTCATTAACACAGCCACCACCAAAGGGCACGTAACGCACAAAGCGCTGCTGAACCTCACGGTCTTGGCTAAAGATATACAGGGCCAGCGGCGTCGGACGATCCGTAATAAACGTCTCGGCCTCGTCTAGGCTCTCAAACGACAGCACCGGCAAGATGGGGCCGAAAATCTCCTCCTGCATTACGGCGTCCTCAGGCGCCACGCCGTCCAAAATCGTCGGCTCAATCTTGAGCGACGACTCGCGCGCGGTACCTCCCAGCACAACCTTGTCGGGGTCGATCAGCCCGCGTACGCGCGCGAAATGCTTGGCGTTGACAATATGACCGTAATTCTCATTGTCGAGCGGATGCTCGCCAAACATGCGGCGGGCCTCCTCCTTGATGAGGTCCAGCAGCTCGTCGTGCACGCGCGCATCGACCAGCAGGTAGTCGGGCGCCACGCAGGTCTGCCCCACGTTGAGCCATTTACCAAAGGCGATACGGCGTGCCGCGACCTTCAAGTTAGCCGTCGCATCCACGATGCAGGGACTCTTTCCGCCCAGCTCAAGCGTCACGGGTGTGAGGTTTTTACTTGCACGCTCCATGACGAGCTTGCCGACCGGAACGCTACCGGTAAAGAAGATCTTGTCCCAGCACTCATCGAGCAACGCTTCGTTTTCGGCACGCCCGCCTTCGACGACCGTCACCAAGCGCGGAACAAATGCCTCTTCACAGATTTGCTTGAGCACCGCGCTCGATGCCGGAGCATAGGCGCTCGGCTTGATGACCACGGTATTGCCCGCGGCAAGGGCGCCGGCGAGTGGCTCGAGCGTCAGTAAAAACGGGTAGTTCCACGGAGCCATGATGAGTGTGACGCCATAGGGCACGGACTGCGTCTTGCACACACTCACGGCGTTGGCGAGGTCACACGGACGCAGGCGCGAGCGACTCCATCGAGCCACATGCGCAATCTGATAACGAATCTCGGAAAGCGAGGTGCCGATCTCGCACATATACGCCTCGTCATGCGACTTTCCCAAATCGGTCTTGAGCGCATGGGCAATATCGGCCTCGTGGGCCCGCACCGCATCGCGTAAACTCACGAGCGCACGACGTCGAGCATCGACATCAAACGTGGCGTGCGTCTTAAAATAGGCGCGCTGATCGGCAACGATGCGCGCGATTTCCTCGGTGTTCATGGGCCCTCCTAGTTCTCGTCTTCAAACATACCACCCGCAACGACCTCGTACATATGCTCGAGCTCCAAACGGTCCATTAAAAGCGGAACGGGGTACAGGGGATTGGCCTCGGCATCGGCATGCGCCGCCATCTCAGGAATGTCGGAGCGGCGAATGCCCGTCACATATTTGGGTATGCCCAAGGCGGCGTTCATGCGGTCGACCCAATCGATAAAGGCCTCAGCAGCCACGTTGTCCAGCGCATTAGCCGGCGCAATGCCGGCCATGCGGGCGAGATCGGCGAGCTTGGGAGCAGCAGCTTCGCCATAGGCGCGAAGCATGTGCGACAGGATGATGGCGTTGGCCAAGCCGTGGGGAATCCCGTAACGCCCGCCCAGGCTGTGCGCGATGGCATGGACGTATCCAACATAAGAGCGCGTAAAGGCAACGCCCGCTTTATACGCCGCCGAAAGCATATTGCGGCGCGCACGCATGTTGCCACCGCACTCATAGGCCTCGAGCAAATTGTCGTGGATGAGCTGCACCGCCTGGCGCGCCATCTTGCGCGTATAGGGCGTGGTGCTGCGCCCGATAAAGGCCTCGACGGCATGTGTCAGGGCGTCCATGCCCGTTTGCCCCGTAATGGAGGCGGGCAGGCCGCGCGTAAACTCGGGGTCGTGCACCGCAAAGCGCGGGATCAGCACAAAGTCGTTAATGGGATACTTGTAGTGCGTCTCGTCGTCGGTAATTACCGCTGCAAGCGTGACCTCGCTTCCCGTGCCCGCCGTGGTGGGAACGGCGATGAGCAGCGGCAGGCGACGATGGATACGCAACAGGCCGCGCATCTTGTTGATGGGCTTCTTTGGCTGCGCGATGCGCGCGCCCACGCCCTTGGCGCAGTCCATGGCCGAACCGCCGCCAAAGCCGATAATGGCCTGGCAGGCGCTCTCTCGATACAGAGATGCCGCTTCCTCCACGTTTGAGACCGTGGGGTTCGCACGTGTTTCGGCATAGACCGCAGCGCTAATTCCCTTGGACGCGAGCGCTGTCTCGAGCGGTGCCGTGAGCCCCAGACGGGCAATGCCGGGATCTGTCACGATAAGAACATGGTGTATTGAACGCTTTTGAAGCACTGCGGGCACTTCCTCAGCGTGCTCTAAAATGCGTGGCTCGGTATAGGGCAGCACCGGCAATGCGATGCGAAAAACCGTTTGATACGTTCGGCACCAGGCGCGGCGGGCTAGATGCATAAAGGAAGCTCCTTCATTTGTTGATTGGTCAACATTTGCTCGACCGATTGTACTCATCGGAGGTCGCACGAGGTCTAGCAATCGTTAATCAATCAACATCTACACATGCTTAAATTGTTTTATTAAAAATCATTCCTAATAGGCTTCACATTCGGTCTCATTTATGGATAATAGAACTCGTCAAGACGCACGTCCGGAGAGGGCCCTTACGGGACCGGACGAGCGCACCATCGCCATCGATCGAAAGGATCGAATCATGAAGTTTGTTTGCCCCGTTTGCGGTTATGTGGAAGAGTTCGACGGCGACCAGCTGCCCGAGGATTTCAAGTGCCCCCAGTGCGGCGTTCCCGGCTCTCGCTTCCTAAAGCAGGAGGAGGGCCAGCTCGAGTGGGCTGCCGAGCACGTCGTGGGCGTCGCCAAGATGGAGGGCGTCTCCGAGGACATCGTTGCCGATCTGCGCGCCAACTTTGAGGGCGAGTGCTCTGAGGTCGGCATGTACCTGGCCATGGCTCGCGTCGCTCATCGCGAGGGCTATCCCGAGATCGGCCTGTACTGGGAGAAGGCTGCCCACGAGGAGGCCGAGCACGCCGCCAAGTTCGCTGAGCTCCTGGGCGAGGTCGTGACCGACTCCACCAAGAAGAACCTCGAAATGCGCGTTGAGGCCGAGAACGGCGCCACCGCCGGCAAGACCGATCTTGCCAAGCGCGCCAAGGCCGCTGGCCTCGATGCCATCCACGACACCGTGCACGAGATGGCTCGCGACGAGGCTCGCCACGGCAAGGCTTTCGCCGGCCTGCTCAAGCGTTACTTTGGCTAAGCCAGCAGCCTGAGAGATAATCTCTAGCTCGAAGAAGGCCCGGACCGTATTGGTTCGGGCCTTTTCGTTGGCTTATTGCAGTTGCTCCTGAAGAACACTGAGCGACTGAGAGCTCAGGTCGTCGTATTGTATGAGGACGCGAGATGGAGCGTTCTTAGTCGATGCCCGATCACCCGTCCACAGGCAATCGGCGATGTTGACATAGGAAATACGAGCGTCAGCGAGAGCCTTCGCGAAACTCTCCCCTGCCTTGTCCTCGGCCAGGGCAACAGTGCAGTAAAGGCCCGCGTCTGCATGATCGATCGAAACCTCCCCTGCCGGAAACGTTTTCCGTACAAGCGCCGCCAGGCCATCACGCGCCCCACGAGCACGAACGCGCACGCGGTTCACATGTCGCTCGTAATCACCCGATTCCAGCAAACGCGCCAAGGCAACCTGATCAACAGAACTTACCGACGAGGCGTAGAAACCAAGGTTGCGTTTAAACCTCTCCATTAGTTCATCGGGCAGCACCATGTACGCCAAACGTAACGCCGATGAAAGGCTCTTCGAAAACGTGTTGGTGTAGATAACCGACTGGGCGGCATCGATCGACGCGAGCGCGGGAATCGGCTTGCCGGCAAGGCGAAACTCACAATCAAAGTCGTCTTCGATGAGATACCGACCTGGCCGCTCGGCGGCCCAGCTCAGCAACGCATAGCGACGTGCAATGCTCGTCACAAGACCGGTCGGATACTGATGAGACGGCATCAGGTGAAGGACATCGGTCCCGGTTTTCTGCAGCGCGCTCAAGTCCACGCCCTCAGCATCCAACGGGACATGCCGCACTTCGCAACCCATGGCCTGATAGATGCGCGTCAAGCGCAAATAGCCTGGATCCTCGACGGCATACACCTTGTCCGCGCCAAGCAACTGAACCAACATGGTATCGAGCAGCTGGGCGCCCGCACCGATAACGATATTGTCGGGATTGACATTCATGCCCCTTGTCCCGCGCAGATGGTGCGCAATCGCACGTCGCAGTCGAGCGGTGCCCTGCGCCGGTGCGGGCGAAAAGATTTCACGTTCGTCTTCGGACGTCAGCGTCGCCCGTAGCGCACTTTGCCAAAGCCGCGCCGCCTCCAAAGCGGAAGGAGAAAGTGCGTCGAATCGCTCTGCCTGCCCCATGGCATCATGCGCGCTGGGACCAACAGGGACAGCATCTCGGTCGATATCCCCCGCAGCCAAAGCCAAAACCGGTGCATCCGGAAGTTCGCAAGCGTAGTAGCCACGACGCGGCATTGAGCAAATATAGCCCTCGGCAAGCAACTGGCTATATGCATTCTCGATGGTAATGACACTGATTCCCAGATGACTGGCAAAGGCGCGCTTAGACGGAAGATGCTCCCCCGCCGCAATACGGCCAGCAACAATATCATCGCGAATTTGCTGGTAAACATACTCATAAAGCGATGCTTCGCCGCGATTTTCCAAATTGTAGTCAAGCATGAGTTTGTCACCTGACCTTATTAAGTCATTCATTCTGGTATTAGTCTGACCTTGTAATTATCTCGAAAACTGAGTATTTCGCCATACCCAGCTCCCCGATAGGATGTTCCGTCAAACAATGCACATGCCAACCAAGGGAGCAACCATGGCAGAACAGACCAACAAGGCCGATCGCGTCAAACTCAATCGCGAGCTCGCGCAGATGCTCAAGGGCGGCGTCATCATGGACGTCACCACGCCCGAGCAAGCACGCGCCGCCGAAGAGGCAGGCGCCTGCGCCGTCATGGCACTCGAGCGCATCCCGGCCGATATCCGTGCCGCAGGTGGTGTGTCGCGCATGAGCGACCCCAAGATGATCAAGGGCATCCAGGAGGCCGTCTCCATCCCCGTTATGGCCAAGTGTCGCATCGGTCACATTGTCGAGGCGCAGGTCCTGCAGGCCATCGAGATCGATTACATCGATGAGTCCGAGGTCCTCTCCCCTGCCGATGACGTCTATCACATCGACAAGACCCAGTTTGACGTGCCATTTGTCTGCGGCGCCCGCGATCTGGGCGAGGCGCTGCGCCGTGTTGCCGAGGGCGCCACGATGATTCGCACCAAGGGCGAGCCGGGCACGGGCGACGTCGTCCAGGCCGTGCGCCACATGCGCAAGATCCAAAAGCAGATCCGCGACGTTGTTGCCCTGCGCGACGACGAGCTCTTTGAGGCAGCCAAGCAACTGCAGGTTCCGGTCGAGCTGGTGCGCGAGGTCCATGCCACGGGCAAGCTCCCCGTCGTAAACTTTGCCGCCGGCGGAGTCGCGACCCCCGCCGACGCCGCGCTGATGATGCAGCTGGGCGCCGAGGGCGTCTTTGTTGGCTCGGGCATCTTTAAGAGCGGCGACCCCGCCAAGCGCGCCGCCGCCATCGTCAAGGCCGTGGCAAACTTCACCGACGCCAAGCTCATCGCCGAGCTTTCGGAGGACCTGGGCGAGGCTATGGTGGGCATCAACGCCGACGAGATCGAGATTATCATGGAAGAGCGCGGGCGCTAGTCCAGCAGAAAGGATCGCACATGAGCGATTATGCACACCAAACGGTTGCCGTGCTGGCGGTCCAAGGCGCTTTTGCCGAGCATGAGGCAAGGCTATCTGAGCTGGGCGCACGCTGTATTGAGCTGAGGCAGGCGGCTGATTTGAAGCAGAACTTTGACCGTCTGGTACTTCCCGGCGGCGAGTCTACCGTTCAAGGGAAGCTGCTTGATGAGTTGGGCATGCTCGAGGAGCTTCGTACCCGTATCGCTGAAGGCATGCCCGTCCTGGGCACCTGCGCCGGCCTGATTCTGCTGGCTCACGACCTTGCCGCTCATGACGATAAGGGCACGCCGCGTTTGGCAACCATGGATGTGCTCGTTGAGCGCAATGCCTATGGCAGACAGCTCGGCAGTTTTCGCACCAAGGGACAGGTAGACGGCATCGACGGTGAAGTGCCGCTGACATTTATCCGCGCGCCCCGCATCGTCGAGGTCCACGGCGACGCCAAGGCCTTGGCAGAGGTCGATGGCCGCATCGTCGCCGCCCGCCAGGGCAACCAGCTCGGCGTAACCTTCCACCCCGAACTCGATGAAGACACCCGCCTCCACGAACTGTTCCTACAAATGTAGGTAGAACAAAAACGAGAGTGGATAATCTCCCACTTTGAGCTTGAATGCAGACTCAAACCGGGAGATTATCCACTCTCATGCTATGTAGTCGTTGGGGACGTTCTTAAACGACTAGTCAAACAAGAACGTCCAACGACCATATTGCGATAGACGACCACGTTTGTCCAGATAAAACCGACCAAATAAACCTGTCCCCTTTTGGTAGGTTTGGATCAAGGCAACGCCGATGCCTTGGTACCGACAGCGAAAACCCGCCAGAGCGAGCAAGGTGCCTTGAAACGAGGCGGCATTGATCTTTTGATCATGCCGCCGAAGTTGAAAGGCAGATTGCCGTTCTGGCGGGTTTGCAGCGTCAACTAGTTACGCGGTTCGTAGAACCGCGTAACCCCTAGAAACGGTTGCCGCGGAAGCCGCCGCCGTTACGGCCGCTACGGTCGCCACCGCGACCGCCGCGGTCGTTACCACGGTTGCCGCCAAAGCCGCCACGGTTGCCACCGCGATCGCCATAGCCACCACGGTTGCCACCAAAGCCGCCGCGACCGCCACGGTCGCCGCCACGGTCACCAAAGCCGCCACGGCCACCGCGATCGCCACCGCGACCGCCGCGGTCACCGCCACGGCCACCGCGATCGCCAAAGCCGCCGCGACCGCCACGGTCGCCGCCACGGCCACCGCGCTCGTCACGGCCGCCGCGAGGACCGCGATCCTCGTCCAGGCCCATGGCGACGAGCGGAGCGATGACCTTATCGAGAGCGGCCATCAGCTCGGTGGCCTCCTCGTAAGAAAGCTCGGGCAGGAGCTTCTCCTTCTTGTTGGCAAGCTCGACCAGGCCCTCAGCGGCATCCTCGGCAGCGAAGACAACGATCTTGCGCATATCGCCCTCGGCGTCGTCGATGCGGCCGACCAGATCGGCAGCCTCGGCCTCGGCCATCAGACCATCGAGCTCACGAAGGCGCATGCCCAGCAGGTCGGACATTTCCTTCTGCTCCATCTTGGGCTTGAGGTCAAGGAGCTTAATGGCGCGCTCGATGTTCGCCATGCGCTCGGCCTTGGCCTCCTCCTCCTTGGAAATAGCAAAGCGACGGCTACGCAGCAGGCGAGCGGCCTTCTGCATCTTGTCCATCAGCTCTTCGTCATCGTAATCAGCGGCGGCCTCGACAACCTCGGCCTCCTCCTCGGCGGAAACCTCGTCGGCAGCCTCAACCTCAGCAGCTTCGGTCTCCACGGTCTCGACTGCCTCGACCTCGGCAGCCATGGTCTCGTTCTCGGTCTCGTTCATGATCTCTTCGTTCTCAGACATGAGACTCCTTCTTGGCCCTCTCGGGCATCATCGCCCCATTCGCGGGGCCCGTCGCGCACTCTTTGCGCTTTATACATTCATGCCTCTCGGCAAAACGTCCATTAGTTTATGGTGTCGCCATCCAATCTAGCTGCAGAATCTATGTGCACACATTAATGCGACATGTGCGACTCGCGGCGAGCGTACACCAGCGACACCGCGAACCCGACAACGGCAATCACGGCCGCCACGCGCACGGCGGCTGCAAATCCTATCGCCTGGGCAACGTCCGACGCAACGCCTGCGGCGCCAGCAGCCACCGCAGAACTCGAAAGCAGGCCGATAAACAGCGACGGACCAAACGACGCGGCAATCATGTTCCACGTGTTAAGCAATGCCGTTCCGTGAGGATGCTCAGCGGCGGGAAGCGTCTCCAAACCGGCGGTCTGCGAGGGGCTCAGTACCAAACCGACGCCGGCATACACCACAACGGTCAGCAGCACGACGACGCCGATGTTCATGCTTGCCGCGGTCATCGAGATTGCCGTCTGCCCCACAGCGATCAGGGCAAAGCCGACCGGCAGCAGCGGCCACGCACCACGGGCATCCATCACGCGTCCGCCCACAATCGAGGTCACGGCGTTGCAGGCGATCGCCGGCAAAATGAGCAAACCCGCGACAAGTGCGGTCATGCCGTATGCGCCCTCAAAATAGAGCGGCAACAAAACGCTCATCGAGAACGTCGTCATCATCGACACCACCACAAGCAGGCATGCAGGCCAAAAACGAACGCTCGCCATGGGACGCACGTTAAGCACCGGATGCTTGAGCTTGAGCTGACGAACCGCAAACAGGCCGAGCACCACAACAGCGGCGAAAAGCGTCGCGATACCGGCCATCACATTGGTCGAGAACTCGCCTACGGAATACACGAACGCCGTAATGCCGGCAGTGAGCAAAACAACCGACAGAATATCAAGCGTGGTGTTCGAGCGCTCTCCGACATTCCGAACGAGCTTTGCTGCCGCCGCGGCGACCACGACACCGCCCACCAGCGGCACTACGAACACCGCCCTCCAGCCAAACAACGTGCACATAAGACCACTAATCACGGGCCCAAACGCCGGCCCTAGCGTAATGCAGGCACCGCCCAGGCTCAGATACAGACCGAGCTTCTCGCGCGGAGCACAAGATAGCACCACATTCATCATGAGCGGAAACAAGATGCCCGATCCCGCAGCCTGCAAAATACGACTTGGCAGCAAAACGGTAAACGACGGGGCGACCAGGCACAGGACTTCTCCGGCGACCATGCATCCGCATGCGAAAAACAGCAGCTTGCGCGTCGAGAAACGACCGGACAGAAAGGCCATGATAGCCGTAAAGATCGACGTCACGATCATGTATCCCGAAACGAGCCACTGCGCCGTGGTAGCGCTCACCGAAAAGACCGCCATGATGTCGTGCAACGCCACGTTAATAATGTTCTCGTTAAACGCGGCGACAAAGGCTGCAATATACATTACGACGAGAAACGCCGCAGTGGCCGATGGCGCTACTTGAACTTGTTGCTGAGATTTGCTCCCCATGCATTTCCTTCCTCTTGGAACAACAGTCACATCGCCCCAGAGGAACAGTCCAGGGCGAGCATGAGCCCTAGACTTACGTCAGACGCCGCACGCAACGGATCTGACAACATGGTCCAACGTCGAAAGATTGTAACGCTGACGCGCAGCTTTCCTTCCGCGCTATTATTAAAAGTCCACGAAAGCACGAGACATGAGGAGCCCGCCATGATCAAACCCATCATGAAATCCGAGTTCTTTTTACGCCTGCCTTCCGAAGACGCGGGCCCCGATGACGCCGTGACCGGGCAGGACCTCCTGGATACGCTCCATGAGCATGAGCACGAGTGCGTGGGCCTCGCCGCCAATATGATCGGCGTGCGCAAACGCATCATCTGCGTAAAGGACGGCAACAGGGCGCTGCTGATGTACAACCCTCAAATTCTTGAGCAGGTCAATTCCTATCAGACGAGCGAAGGATGTCTCTCGCTTTCCGGCGAGCGCCCCTGTACTCGCTATCGCCGCATTAAGGTTGAGTATTTGGACGAGAATTTCGTCCACCGCATCAAAAACTTCTCGGGCTACACCGCCGAGATCATCCAACACGAAATCGACCACTGCCAAGGAATCGTGATCTAGGTCACTTGCCGACATGAGGGAACCGGAGGCTACCCTATGGATATCAGCCGTTTTGGTGAGTTCGCTATCTTGGCGCAGTCGCGTACGTTTCTCGATGCGGCGGAGCTGCTCTTCATGTCGCAGTCGACTCTCTCCAAGCACATTATGGCAATGGAGCGCGAGCTCGGCTGTAATCTCATCGATCGGAGTCAACGCCACGTTACGCTCACCGCGCAAGGCGAAGCGCTCCTCCCCTATGCACAAAAGATAGCGACGCTCCAGCATCGCTATCTCGCTGCCATCCAGATAGCCGCAGATGAACCACTCGAACGCATCACCGTGGGCTCCATCCCCATCATGGCTCCCTATGGAATCACGGACGCCGTCATCGATTTCCAGCAGGCGAACCCCTCGTATTCCGTTGAGCTCATCGAGGGCGAAGGCAGCGCACTCAAGCAGATGCTCTTGCGCGAGGACATCGACCTCGCCTTCATCCGCGACGGCGGCGCCATCGAGCCGGAGTTTAAAAAATCCCCTTTACAACCGACCGGCTCGTGGCCGTTATCCCGCTCGACCATCCACTCGCCAAGCGCAACGCCATCGAGATCGACGACCTTATCGATGAGAATTTCCTTATGCTTCCCCAAGGCTCGTTCGTGAGCGAACTCACCCTCTCCCTTTGCCGCAAGGCAGGATTCAGCCCACGTGTCACGTTTACCGGCAAACGGGCAGAAAACATCATCTCGCTTGTCGCGCGCGATGCCGGCGTCTCGCTGCTCATGTGCAAGCCTGCCGAATCACTCGCCGGCGGCAAGGTGGCCCTCGTGCCGCTCGAGCCTGCAACGACCTCCGAGGTCAGGCTCTACCTCAAACGGAGCGCTGCGTACTCGCAAGCCGTCGTCTCGTTTATCGGCTTTCTCCCCTATCGCCAGCTTCTACAGGGCGGCCGCATGACCTCCGAAGCGCCGCAGTCGTCGTAATCCCAGCACACACCGCCACTTTTGAGATGCCCCACAAACCAACCGGCAACGGTACAAAACGCAAAAGGCCCCGGACAGCACGGCTGCCGTCCGAGGCCTTTTAAATCAAAGCGGGTAGATGGACTAGCCCACCGAGATGTTGAGGGTCTGACCGCCCTCGTCCTTCTTGGTGCCGATCACCATAGCGGCGATAAGCGCCAAAATAAAGGCGACCAGACCGGAGATGACAAGACCGATAAAGCCCGAATCGATGCCAGCGGGGTTGATAAAGCTCGGGAAGCCGAGCGGACCGGAGGCACCGAAGGCATAGAGCTTGGCACCCATAAGGCCGGCAATGGCGCCGCCGACACCGGCGGAAATGAAGGTCGCCCACATGAGACGCTTACGCGGCAGCAGGATGGCGTAAAGCGCGGACTCGTTGACGCCGAAGATCGACGAGACGAGAGCAGGGATGTTGATGACAGCGTTTTCCTCGGAATCCTTGGTTCGAATGATCATGCCGAGCACGGCACCGGCGATGGCGCACCCGCCTGCGTATACGAGAGGGTTGATGAGGTCATAGCCGTAGGTTGCGACATCGATGAACCACAGCGGAATGACGCCCCAGTGCAGACCGAACATGACGAGCAGGCTCCAGAACGTGCCGATGACAAAACCGGCGATGGCGGGCTGGAAGTTGATGAGCGCCAGGATGATTTGGGCAACGATGTTGGAGAGGACCGTCATGACCGGACCGACCACAAGCAGGCCCAGGATGCCGCAAATGAGAAGCGTCAAAATGTTGGAGAAGAACGAGCTCACAAGCGCGGGCAGTGCGCCAGAAAGGAATTTGTGCACCTTCGAGGCGATCCAGACGATGAAAATCGCAGGCAGAATCGTCGATGAATAGTTCTGCATAATCAACGGGATGCCAAAGATATCACCGTAGACATTGGACTCAAGGACCGTACCGGTGCCGAGCGTGTAAAGCGGGTCTCCACCCATAAGGGCAACGAGCGTCGGGTAGACGAGGATGCCGCCGAGGGCCATACCCATAACGGGCTTAAGTCCGAACTTCTTGGCAGCCGTCCAGCCGATGATAAGCGGGAAGTAATAGAAGACCGAATCTCCGATTGCCGAGAGCGTCACATAGGTATTGCTGTCCTTGGCGAGCCAACCGGCAACCGTGCAGAGGGCGAGCATCGACTTGATGAAGCCACCGGCCATAAGCACGCCAAGAACCGGTTGCAGGATCTCGGAAATGATGGCGAGTAGGCGCGAGAACGGATCGCCCTTCTTGACATTGTCGCCCTCATCGATATCAAGCGCGGGCTTGGCGTCGAACCCGCCGATCTGAACGAGTTCATTGTAGACGGACTCGACGGTGGCACCGATTACGACCTGATACTGTCCACCGGCCTGGATGACGTCAACGACACCCTTCATGGCCTTGAGCTCATCGGTCTGGGCGAGCGATTCGTCCTTGAGGTGAAAGCGGAGACGCGTAATGCAGTGACTCACGTCCAGCACATTGTCTCGGCCACCGACCTTTGCGATGATTCCATCGCAAAGCTGCTGGTATTTCATGGTATTCCTCCTTTTTCTGAGCGGGGCATGGCATTGATTCCAGACCCCCGTAGTCGACGTGGGGAGCCACAGAACCCGCCTCCCATTTAAAATCCGCGGGCGCATATACGTCCGGGATGGGAGATAACAAGGGAAATAAGAACGCCGATCACACGGCCGCGACCCTCATGGGTCCCATGCCGTGGCGGCAAAACTACAGGCGCGAATCTGGCGCGCCGAGAAGGCGCGCGGTTTGACAGAACTTATCGCATAGGCGCTCCGGTTCGCCTTGGGGAATCTGGGTACGTTCGGTCTCAAAGGAGAGGCCGTATTCACGCGCCGGAAGGAAGTACTCGTAATAGCCGTTGGTATAACCGCAGACAATCCCCTCAACCGGACATTCGCGCTTCATGCGAACGCCAAGGTCGCTGCCGAGCTCGCTCGGAAACACAAAGAGGTGCATACCACCCAAGCTGATAACGGCGCACTTGAGCGTGAGCGAAAAATCGTCATGGGCGACGGTGTGATAGAACGTCTGGGGCTCGATACGGTCGAGTTTAACCTCGCGATCGAGCTTGATTTGGGAAATCGCCTCGGCAAGACCAGTCGACACGCGCTCGACCTCGGGGATGCCACGACCTTGGCGAAAATTGCGATCGCTGCAGTCGCCAGCAGCGCCCACGACCATGGCAGGATAGTACCCGAGGCTCGGGGCGAGCTTTTTACCGGTAAGGCCGGCAAGCTCACTCGTGAGCTCCGTACAATCGGGCCCGACGCAAGCGGAATGCACCGCCCAGTTCACAAAGCCCGCAAATGGCTTGCCTTCGGTATCGAAGAACGAAACGACAATGACCTCATTGTCGGCGAGTTCGCCTGGGATGATGCGGTTGTCATAGAAACCGGTGACGACCTGCTTGCCCAGGCGGCAAATCGCGGGCTGCGCATTGGCGCGGCACTCCTCAAAGCATTGGCAAATGGTATCGAGGAGCCAGCGATAGTAGTTCTCGTCGAATTTTCCCGTCCACCAGCTGCGGTGGTAAGCGACGATTGAAGTATGGTCGTGCGTCGCCGAGAGCAGGACGCAATCACGGTCAATGCCGTAGCGCTCGGCGAGCATTGTCTTGACTTCCTCGGCCATGCTTTCCTCGAACTCGAGGACATCGGCATTAAAGAGAAACACCTCGCGTTCGCCTTGCTGGAAGAGAATGGCGTTGGCGTAGACGTCGTCATGGATGCCCGTCGCAGGCTCCAGGCGGTTGGGAAGATTGCGATAGCCAATCAGGTAGATGTCGCCCTGTGGGGTGATTTTGCGGCGCGCGTGTCCAATGTTCATGCACGTTCTCCTTCTGTGTTACGCCGCATTCAAGGCGGCAATGATGATATCGACGAGGCGCTCATGGGAGCCGGCGGCAAAACCGGAGTTCATGGCCTCATAGGTGATCTTTTCGTACGCGTCGGGGGCCGGTAGGTATTTCTGTCCGCCGTTGACGAGCGTGGCAAAGAGCACAGAGCCGGACCGGGCGACGCGCACGGTGGCGCCGAATGTACTCGAGACCTCGGGCTGCACGCCGACAAGCTCGACGTTTCCCAGCCGAAGCAGATAGACCCTCGTGTGCTGCTCACCGGCAGCATGAAACTCATACGTTCGATGCGGAGCCAAAGAGTAAAAATCGGCGCGTGTCTGAGCGGGCAGGAGGACGTCGACCGTGCGAGCATCGATGCCGGCAGCGCTATCCTCACGTGCCATGCGAGCGGCCTCAATCAAAGCATCGCCCAAGACCTGCCCCTGCTGGTGCAGCATGCGGTATCCGTCCTCATGGGCATCGACCGTCCGCTTCACGCCGGCGGCATCGAACGTGACGTTCATGGCGCGCTCCGCCGGACCTTGGTCGCCCGCGGCGCCCGGCAGCAACAGGGCAACGCCGCCCAGCTCACGCTCGAGTGACATGGCGGCAAAACCAAAGAGATCTCCGCTCGCCACGCGTCTCCCCTCGGAGTCGCGCGACCCGTCGAGCACGGAGGACTGGACGTCCGCCGCCGCAAGTACGGCAACGTACTCGCCCCCGGCATCCCTCATGGCGAGCACGGGCATCGCGTGGTCGGCAAACCCCTCGGGATTCGAGCCCAACCACCAGCCGGCCGGCGTCTCGATGTCGCGATTAACGTTCACGGGGCAGTCGCCCTCCGCCGTGGCGAGTGTGACGGAGCGAATGCCCGCAACAGCCCGCTCGACAGCCGTGCGGGCGGCGGCGATGAGCGCTGCGCGATAGCGCTCGTTGCGATCGCGGGCAGCAGCATCGGCAAGATGCCCGGGAGTGCGAACGTGAGGCATGGAAAACGTGTGGGTAGGAACCACCCAAGAGTAAGCGCCACTGCAGCCGGCGGCATCCTCGACGACCTCACGCAGATCGGCGAGCAGAGCCGGAGCAATCGATGTGACCTCAAGCGAAAGAATGCAGGCGCGTCGCCCCGCCCCCTCGATGACAAGAGCACGGGCAAAGACCTCATGGCGGAGTTCGTCGAAACCGTCAAACGGCAATACGCCCCCAAGATCGATGGCCGCACGGGCGGCCCCAGCCCTCATCTCTCCTTTGTCCATGGCAGACACCCCCTCTGATTGCCGCTCACTCGACACCGTACAGTCGCTGCGCCGTGCCGCCAAGCACAAGATCTGTGTCTGCATTGCTCAGACTCGCGGCACGAACGCAGGCGACACCATCGGTGAGCCACTCGCGTTTAACCGGATAGCTCGTGCCAAAAACAATATGGTCTGCACCCAACACGTTAACCGCGCAGGCGAGGAGTGTCTTGCCCCAAGGCTGGGCATGGGACATGTCGAAATAGATGTTGTTCTCGAGGCGCTTGGAAACGGTCTCGGTATCGACCTGAAAACGTCCAGAGGCATCAGGGCGCTTGGGGCCGTGAGGCAGCAGCATCTCCTTGAACGCAAAGTATGCGCCACCGAGCATGGAGTGGACCATCTTGATATTAGGATAGCGCTCGAAGAAATCACCAAAGATCTCGCGGCCGATCGCCGTAGTTTGGTCGACGCAGCGACCATAAGAGCGGCGAAGGTTGTCGTACGCGAGAAGCGACTCGTTCTCGACCGGTACGGGAACATGGTGGACGTAAACGGTGACGTTGCGCTCGTTCAGGTGCTCGAAGAAGCTCGAGAAAACCCGGTCGTCGAGATAGCGCTTGCCGTAGTGAGCGCAGAGCTGCACACCCGCAAAACCATCGTCGAGCCTGCGGTCGAGCTCCTCTAAATTTGCCTTGGTGCCAAAGGGTGGCACAGCGACAAGCGGAATCAGGCGGCCATTTGACGCCTTCGCGTCAGCGGCCATACCGTCGTTGAAGCGCCGACACATCTCGAGCGACATCCACTCGTGGCAGCCGGGGAGCTTGAGGATCGCCTTGTCGACCCCCGCCTCATCCATATCGGCCAAGCGCTTCTCGAGGGTGTAGTCGCCCTCGATGTAATTAAGGCCCGGAGAACCGGCGGGCATCTCGATCACGATCTGTCGCTTGCCGACGGAATTCACGGTCAGATAGCCTTCGGTGTCGTAGGCGCGGGGCACCTCGGCCAAAAACTGTTCGCAGAGCGTCTCGTCATGAAAGATGCGCTCGTCGAACCAGTAGGAATTTGCATCGATAATCATTGGTTGGAACCGCCTTTCATCTTGTTGAGAACATTCTAGAAAAGCGGGTACCCGGGCATCAATTCCAGCTTAAGCCTACTGTATTCCATTTTGGAATAGAACTTACCGCTCACACGCGAACCTTGCTCGCTCAAAGAGACAAAGCGTTAGCAGCACGGGCTTAGACAGAAAACGGCCGGCCCGCATCCGTTGCGGGCCGGCCGTTTTAGTACAGGCTACCTTTGTCGTTACGACTGGCGGTAGTGATCGAAGAAGTCGGCGAGATCTTCGAGGGACTCTTTGAGCACTTCCATGCGCGGCAGGTACACGATACGGAAGTGGTCGGGCTCAGCCCAGTTGAAGCCGCCGCCGCGCGTGATCAGAATCTTCTTCTCGTGCAGCAGGTCAAGGGCGAACTGCTCGTCATCGGTAATGTTGAACTTCTTCACATCCATCTTGGGGAAGATGTAGAACGCCGCACGCGGCTTAACCACCGAGATGCCGTCAATCTTGTTGAGCGCCTCATACACAAAGTTGCGCTGCTCGTAGACACGGCCGCCGGGGCGGATGTAGTCGTTGACGGACTGATGGCCACCGAGCGCCGTCTGAACGATCGACTGAGCCGGCACGTTGGAGCACAGGCGCATGTTGGAGAGCATGTTGATGCCCATGATGAAGTCGCTCATGCAGCGCTGGTTGCCCGAAAGCACCATCCAGCCAATACGATAGCCCGCGATCATGTGCGACTTGGACAGACCGCTAAAGGTGACGCAGGGCAGATCGGGAGCGAGCGAGGCAATCGAGACGTGCTCGTAGCCGTCCATGCACAGGCGGTCGTAGATCTCATCGGCAAAGATCATCAGCTGATGCCTGCGTGCAACCTCGACGATGCCCTCGAGCACCTCGCGCGGGTAGACCGAGCCCGTGGGGTTGTTGGGGTTGATGATAACGAGGGCTTTGGTCGCGCTCGTGATCTTGGACTCCATATCCTCCAGGTCGGGATACCAATCCGCCTGCTCATCGCACAGATAGTGCACAGGATGACCGCCGGCAAGGGTTGCGCACGCCGTCCAGAGCGGATAGTCGGGGCTGGGGATCAGAATCTCGTCGCCATTGTCGAGCAGCGCGTTCATCGAAAGCTGAATGAGCTCGGACACGCCGTTGCCCGTGTAGATATGCTCCATCTGAACGTTGGGCAAGCCCTTGATCTGCGAATACTGCATGATTGCCTTGCGCGCGGAGAACAGGCCACGCGAGTTGGAATAGCCTTCGCAGTCGGGCAGCTGCTGGCGCATGTCCTTGATGACCTCATCGGGCGTGCGGAAACCGAAGGGCGCCGGGTTGCCGATATTGAGCTTGAGGATGCGCTCGCCCTCGTCCTCCATACGGGCGGCCTCGTCGACGACGGGACCGCGCACGTCATACAGGACGTTATCGAGCTTGGTGGATTTAGAAAAAGTACGCATGGTGGTGCTCCTTGCAATTTGAGCTGAGGGATGGGGTTCGGGCTTGGAATCGTTGCGGGGTGATGATGCCTCGCCTTGATCGGCGTCGCCGGCAAGCAGCCAGGTAACATCGACCTCCAAAATACGGGCGAGCAGCTCAGCCACATCGCGCCGCGGAATCGTCTTGCCGCTCACATATTGGCTCATCTGACTCTTGCCGAGTTTTTTGCCGAGCATCTCCGATGCGCGGATCACGTCCGACTGGCGAACGTCGCGATCGGACATAGCATGTCGCAGACGATCGCTAAACGTCTCTTGGGCCACTAGAACCTCCTTGCTGGCAAAGTTCAATTTATACAACACGAATTGAACCTGAGTTCAATTTAGGCAGCAGTATAACGCCGTGCTATTTCGAAAAGTTCAATTTCAAAAATAAAATGAGCAAGACCTCGAGATTTATCCCAAGGCGATAACGACGTGCACGCATTTAGAGGTATTCGAGGAAACGAGCGGCGGCAAGCGAAACATCGGCCGTTCGATATATGGCGTTGATCTGCCGATGGGGATGCCCCTCGAGCGGACGCACAGCAACATCGAACTGGCAGCGACGCAAGATGAGCGCGGGAAGAATGCTCACGCCCAGACCATCCTCGACCATAGCCATAATCGCATAGTCATCCCAAGTCGACAGTTTTGAGCGCACCGCCAGCCCCGCCCGACGGAATAGCGGCGTAATCTCATCATCGGTACCCCGTTCCAGCAGAATAAACTGCTCTCTTGCCAAATCGGTAAGAGAGACGAACTCCGCCGTGGCAAGCAACGAATCTGTCGGCACCACCGCCATCAGCTCATCACACACTAAAGACCGTGATGCCATGCCGTTTTCTCGGGGCTCACGCGGGATAAAGCCCAGGTCGCAGCGCCCCTCCGCCACCCATTGTTCAATCTCTGAGTAATCGCCCATCAGCAACTCATAATCGACGTCCGGGTGATCGGCGCGAAAACGCGCAATGACCGGTGGCAGCACGTGGGTCGCCACACTCGAAAACGTACCAATGCAGATCTTGCCGCGCATGAGCCCACGCATCTCGTCCACGTGTCGCTGCAGGCGGCCAAACTCCTCGCAGAGCGCCTCAACCGCCGGCATGATCTGCCGCCCATCGGCAGAAAGCACCACACCCTCGCGGCTGCGGTCGAGCACCTTAAAACCCCAATCGGTCTCAAGGTCGCCCACCATGCGGCTCACGCCCGACTGCGAATAGCTCAGCCGCTCGGCGGCGCGCGTAAAACTGCCGGCACGCACCGTCTCGAGCAGCACCTGCATCTTTTGAATATTCGTTTCCACGGCACCCCTCCACCTTTACATGAGTTTTTGTCATGTTATCCATGCATTATATTCGCTTTTCTTCTAAAGCAAGTTCACCCATAGTGAACATGCTCGGATATAGAGGGGATGTCAGCACATGAACAACGGATTGTTTACGTACTTAGCAGCATTGCTATTGTTTGGCTCCAACGGCATCATCGCCGCTGCCATCGCGCTGCCGAGCTCCGATATCGTACTGTTGCGCACGTTTTTGGGCGCTCTCACCCTTGCCGCCATCCTCTTCATAACCAAGCGCCATAACCTGCAGGCTCCGTCTCGCCCCCGCGAGGCCGCAGCGCTCATCGTCTCGGGCGCCGCGCTGGGCGCCAGCTGGATTTTCCTGTTCCGCGCCTATCAGACGATCGGCGTTGGTATCTCCTCGCTGTTGTATTACTGTGGCCCCATCATCGTTATGGCCCTCTCCCCGCTCATTTTTGGCGAAAAGCTGACCGGCAGCAAAATCGCCGGCTTTATCGCCGTCGCCTGCGGTGCTTTTCTCATTGCGGCACAAGGTCTAGGCGGCAATATGCCCATTGCGGGCATCGTCTGTGGAATCGCCTCGGCCTTCTGCTATGCATTGATGGTCATCGCCAGCAAGGGTGCGCCGCACATCGAGGGCCTCGAGAACTCCGCACTCCAAGTGAGCGCCGCCTTTGTGACCGCACTGGCCCTCACGCTCATCACGCAGGGCGCTCCCTCGTTCCTGTCCGCCGGCGTCGCCGCCAGCATTGATTGGCGCGCCGTCGCTATGCTCGGCGTCGTCAACACCGGCATTGGTTGCCTGCTCTACTTTAGCGCCGTCGCCAAGCTGCCCGTCCAGACCGTCGCCGTCGTCGGCTACCTCGAGCCGCTTTCGGCGGTCGTGTTCTCGGCCGCCCTTTTGGGTGAAGCCATAACACCGGTCCGCCTGATGGGCGCCGCGCTTATCATCGGCGGCGCGATTTTTTGCGAACTCGCCGGCAAACGCGCAAACGCCAAGGCTGGCATCGCCCAGACAGCACGTGCTTAAAAGCCCCTGCTTTGAAATGCTACCTGCGTAGATAAATAATCCCCAGCTGAGGATTATTGTCTAAAATAACCCGATGTGCCAAACTGCTCTTGTATGTATAAAGACGGCATAAAGTTTTTTGTCCTAGACAGATAACCGGATGTCTAAGGGAGTCCTCGTGGCACACAACAAACTGGAGGCAAACCTCCAAGACCAGCGCGGGCAAGGCGGGCACGGAGCCATCCCCCTCTCCGCTGGCATGCTGCTCGTAACGCTCGGCGTCGTCTATGGCGACATCGGCACGAGCCCCATGTACACCATGAAATCAATCGTCGCCAACAACGGCGGCATCGGTACCGTCAGCGAGGACATGATCCTGGGCGCGCTTTCGCTCGTCATCTGGACCATGACGCTCGTGACCACGGTCAAGTACGTGGTAATCGCCATGAAGGCCGACAACCACAACGAAGGCGGCATCTTCGCCCTGTTCAGCCTCGTACGCAAGGTGGCACCATGGCTGATTCTGCCCGCCATGATCGGCGGCGCGGCGCTGCTCGCCGACGGCATCCTCACCCCCGCCGTCACGGTCACCACAGCCATCGAGGGTCTGCGCACCATCGAATGGGGCCATGCGCTGCTGGGCGACGGCCAGACCAACGTCATCATCATCACCATCATCATTATCTGCGGCCTATTTGCCATGCAGCGCGCCGGCACCTCGTCAATCGGCAAGCTCTTCGGCCCGCTCATGACGCTGTGGTTCCTGTTCCTGGCAGGCGCCGGTCTGTTCAACATGCTCGGCAACCTGTCCATCTTGCGCGCGCTCAACCCCATCCGCGGCATTATGTTCCTGTTCTCGCCCATCAACCATTCGGGCATTATGGTGCTCGGCTTTGTCTTCCTCTCGACAACCGGTGCCGAGGCACTCTACTCGGACATGGGCCACGTGGGCAAGGCAAACATCTATGCATCCTGGCCATTTGTTAAGGCGGCCCTTATCCTCAACTATCTGGGTCAGGGAGCTTGGCTACTCGCCAATAACTCCAACCCCCAGATGCTCGCGATGGATATCGTCAACCCGTTCTATATGATGCTCCCCGAGCCCCTACGCCCCTTTGCCATCGTGCTTTCGGCCGTGGCGGCCATCATCGCCTCACAGGCGCTCATCACCGGCTCGTTCTCGCTGGTATCCGAGGCAACGCGCCTCAACCTTATGCCGCACCTGCGCATCCACTACCCCAGCGACACCAAGGGCCAGCTCTATATTCCGCTCGTCAATAACATCATGTGGGTCGGCTGCATCTTCATCGTGCTGCTGTTCCAAAACTCCGAGCGCATGGAGAGTGCCTACGGCCTCGCCATTACCGTGACCATGCTTATGACCACCACGCTTTTGACGAGCTATATCGCCGGCATTCTCAAGCACAAGCTGGGCGCCTGCGTCTTCGCCCTGCTCTTCGGCGCCATTGAGCTGTGCTTTTTCGCCTCGTGCCTCACCATGTTCTTTGACGGCGGCTATGTGATGATCTTCTTGGCCGCACTGCTGTTTGGCCTTATGTATGTGTGGCGTCGCGGCACCGCCATCGAGCGCACGCAGACGATTCTGCTGCCCGTCTCCAAGTACATCGACCAGCTCAATCGCCTGCGCAATGACGAGACCTATCCCGTGCTCGCCGACAATCTGGTATTTCTCACCAACAGCCCCGACCCGCTCACACTCGACCGCGACGTGCTCTATTCCATCCTGGACAAGCACCCCAAGCGCGCCAAGGCATATTGGTTCATCAACGTGCACGTTACCGACGAACCCTATACGCACGAGTATTCCGTCGAGACCTTTGGCACGGACTTTTTGTTCCGCGTGCGCCTGGACCTGGGCTTTAAGGTCAACCAGCGCGTCAACGCCTATCTGCGTCAGATCGTCGGCGACTTGATGGCATCGGGCGAGCTGCCGCCGCAACATCACACCTACTCCATCTACGAGACGCGCGGCAACGTAGGTGACTTCCGCTTTTGCATGCTGCGCAAGATGCTTGCCCCCGAAACGGACATCAACCGCAATGACCACCGCGTGATGGCCATCAAGTACGCCGTCCGCCGCGCCTGCGGAAGCCCGGCACGCTGGTACGGTCTCGAGAACTCGGCCATCATCATTGAGTACGTACCGCTCTTTGCCCGCATGCGCCCGGCCGTCAAACTTGTGCGCACCCAGGTGCCGCTCGAGGTTCAGATCGAAGAGGCCGAGGAAATGGAGGTCGACATCTTCTCGGACGACTTGGTCAACGGCAACGAAGCCGGTAAGGACATGAACGTCGATCCCACCGAGTTGCTCGAGAGCGTCGCCGATACGCCCGAACAGCAACAGCTCGACGGCCTCGAGAACGAACAACTCAACGACGCCAACTTCTAGCGGCGCCATAAATCAACGACAGCGGCCCTGCGTCTCACGATCTGCCAGGGCCGCTTTTGTCTGCGTTTTTGGCCAGGTAAAACACCTTTGAGGCTTTACCTGGACGTAATCGTAGACTGCTATTCGGCATTTCCGGGGCTAGACAACCGCCTGGCCCCAATCGGTCATATAACCCTAGCCCACATTGAAATGCTATCGAAAAAGAAGCAGGCTATAGAGACTGGTCTCTCACCCACTCGATGAGTTCGGGAATCGCATAAGCGTATTGCCAGGTAAAGTTATGAGTGTTTCCACCCTGGACCGTCTTGTCGGTGCTATCGAGAGTTCCCTTCTCTACATGAAGGAAAACGACATGCGCCCCATCGGTCACCGCTTGTTTACAGGCCGAGGAGCAGACATCCGAGAGCTCGACCATAAGCTCATCGAGCGTCTTCTGGCTGCTAGCCGCCTTGGCTCCTTCCTGGTTACCCGAAGGGTTTTTCTCTCCCGTTGCGTCGTAATCAACCCACAGGCCACTCGTATGTCCTTCGCCGTCATAGTTATAGGCGCAATTCAGCTGCTTCTCAACATAAGGAATTCCGATACTCGCGACACCCTTCTCGGGATCCGTCATGCCGCCATAGGAATTGGAATCGTCTTCAGAAACGAATATCACCATGGGCGTCTTGGCAATCGGAGTCATGTTGCCTTGCCCGGCAACGAGCATAAGCGCTGCAAAGGAATTGTCATCGGGATGCTTGGAGGCATATTCGATGAGGGCCATGCACCCGGCAGATTCGCCCGTCCCGTAAATGCGATCCGGATCGATTGAGTAACCCTGGTCGATCAGGTCCTCGATTACATGCAGGCAAGTCTCGATATCGCAACAAGTTCCAGCGATCGTCAGCACAAATTGTGACCCATCAGCCCAGGCAAGGGCTCCCAGACCTTGACGAAGATTCACCCTCACATCGCAGGTGGTTACCCCCGCATCCGGCAGGAAGAGCGTGATGGGGTATTTCTTTGCCTTGTCGTAGTCGTCAGGCTGTGCCAAGGCAAACGAAGCATGGAATCCAGTTTTGGGGTCATCGTAGGTCCCTGCAACAAACTTGTCTGCCTCGGAGTTGAGAACAGTCGAAGCCACGAGATATCGGGAGGATGTCTCGTCGCCTGTAAGCTTTTTACCTGCAGAATCCTTGAGATCCTTTATTTGGGCGATTTTGACGCAACCGCTATCAAGGGATACGGGACCGTTTGAGCCTACGCACCCACGCGTCATCTGAAACATCAACGTCTGTGCGCCCGCATCTGCTGGATCGAGCTCGACGATGACGTACGTTCCCTTGCTTTTGCCCCCTTCATCACTCAGCTCGGCTTTGTCGTTTACATAGGCAGTGACAATCGAGCGTCCCAAAACCGAGAAAGATCCCAGCCCCTTTTCCTGAGCCTGTTGACCGATGCCGCCATGTCCGGGATCAACCGAAGACGCATCGACATCCACGTCGTATTCAATCGCCACGCCGACAATCTTCTCTCCGATTGCATATGTTTTCGCAAGTGCAGAAACAGAGATAACGTGCTCGTAGAATTCGCTAACGTCGCTATCCGTGCCACCCGATTTGCCGTCGCTATCAACCTTCAGTGCATCATCCTTGCCGGCAGCCACGCTTCCCGCGCCGCTTTCGCTTCCAGACGCGCAGCCAACAAGCATAGAGGCGGTGCCCGCCAGCATTGTGGCCCCACCGGCCGTTAAAAAGCTTCGCCGACTCATTTCGAAAGCCATTTTTATTGCCCCGTTCCCCAGCCCGCTTCTGACTGGATTTTCAGCATTTCTAATCAGAAATTAACGAAACGGAGTCCGTGCCTTCGAAGCGCCAAAACAGGGAATCCGTTGATGCCAGATGCCCGGCGCGCCGCTCGGAAGTAAAACTAAAGAAATTTTATATAATCTAAATGAGCCAATCGATTCGCTTTTGAACGGCTATTATTCCAAAGATGAATTGAAGCTACCGTTTGTTTAATATATCTTGACAAAGTCATCGGCATCATGTTTGCCTTCAACTTCTGATCTACCAAGCGGCCCTGCGCCTCACGAGAGACGCAGGGCCGCTTTGCATTGCAGTAAAGCTAACGGCTACGAACGACGCGGCTCGGGAACCACGAGCCTATCGGGGCTCGCGCCCTCGGCATCCATCAGGCTCACGTAGCGAATCGACGGATCCCCATACATCGCGTAGTAATAATTGCCCGTGCGCGCGCTAAAGCATCCGGTATAGATAGTCTTCTCGAACTTGCCATCGCCCATCCTGGACGCCCCCTCAATCATCACCACGCCCTCGAGTGAACGGAACATGCGGACGACGTTTTCGGTCTCGCTCTCCTTTTGCGGGTAATTGGCATTGAGGTACGCCGCCTTTACAAAACGGCTCGGCGAATAGCAATCACCCGGAATACCGCGCATGCCGGCACCCGCACCATAGGGCTTGAGCTCGGCGCCACGCCATGTCGCCGTCTGCGGAAAATCGCTTGTGGCAGTGATATAGGTGCGCAGGTTTTCCATGTGCCACGGGAAGGTCGGCTGGTTGGCAAGGGTGTCGACCGGATCGTCGTATACATGCAGGCCGTCAGCCATCATCTCGACCACGATGCTACGCTGGTTGTCGCCGATAATCCAATGGAGCAGCGACACGCCCAGCCCCTCTCCCGCAGATTTGGCGACAATCACCGTATCGCGCAGCGCAGCCTCGACCTCGTCGACCGTCGAGAACGTCGCTGCCACCCACAGGGGAAACTCATAGGCCGCGATATTGGTCTTGCCGTCAACAGGGTCCTCGGCATACTCGGCATAACCCGGGAAATTGAGACCCGCCACGGCGAGGCCCGCATCGTTGCCGCAGTCGAAGAACATAGGGTAGTTCTTGTAATCGATGCACATGCCGATTACCGCGTGTGCCGCCGACGCATCGTCGATAAACGAATACGGAATGTGGAACCCGCGCGGCATCACGCGAACCTGTTGGCCGTAGTCAAAGCTCCAGTCGAGGTTGCGGCCCAGATACATGTGGCCAGAATTATCGGTAAATCGAATGCTCGTGCACATAGCGCCTCCTAGCTTTACGTTCTTGCTAAGGTTATTGTCACCAAACAAAAAGGCGCTAAACACAAAAGCCCGGACATGACAACAATGTCACGCCCGGACCAAAAGAGACGAAGTGCGGTGCTGTAGTCACCCTAGACAAGTTTACCTTGGCAGTGATCGATCATATGCTGGACCATCTGTGCCTCGAAGCCGACGAAGTCCTGCTTGCACTCGCGCATCTTGCCGTCGACGATCACGTCATAAGCGACCTTGCACTTGATATAGCGCGTGGACTTGGTGACCTCCTCGTGCGTCAGGCAGCTCTCCTCCATCTTGCTGGCGCCCAGGCCAAACACCAGACGGGGGTTGTAGAGCACGTGGGGCTCGCCGGCGTCGTCCAGATAGACGCAGACCTTCTTGGTAACGCCAATCTGGTTAGCGGCAAGGCAGCCGGCATCGTCGAGCGACTTGATGGTATCGATCAGGTCCTGTGCCACCGACTCGTCCTCGACGGTCGCGACCTCGCAACGCTGGGACAGAATAGCCTCGTCGTGGCAGAGCTCTTTAATCATACGTTCCTCCATAGGGGTCGTTGTAACTGCTTAAGTATACGGTACCCACACATTTTCATACGGAAAATACCGCCCGTCCGCTACAAAGCGCCGAACATCAACATGTGAGGAACAGCAAGGTTGTAAAGGCGATATAGTGAGTGAGTTCGTGTCAATCGGCCTAAACTCGGGGCCGAACAAGGAAAGGGTATGCATGGACGAACTATTTCACGTCAGCGAGCGCAAGTCCACAATCGGGACCGAACTTCGCGCTGGACTGACAACGTTCCTGGCAATGGCCTACATCATTGCCGTCAACCCCGCGGTGCTCTCGGGCGCCGGCATCGATGCGGGAGCGCTCGCCTGCGCCACTTGCCTGGGCGCCGGCATCATGACCATCTGCATGGGCATCTTCGCCAACCGCCCGCTCGCCTGCGCGTCGGGTCTGGGCATCAACGCCATGATCGCGGGCATCGCCACCACCATGTGCGGCGGCGACTGGCACGTGGCCATGAGCGTTATCTTCCTCGAGGGTATCGTCATCTTGCTGCTCGTCCTGTGCGGCCTGCGCGAGGCCATCATGGACGCCATCCCCGTGGTCCTGCGCCACGCCATCTCGGTGGGTCTGGGTCTGTTTATCGCCATGATCGGCCTGTGCGACGCCGGCATCATCACCGCTGGCGCCGGTACGCTCGTCGGCCTGGGCGACATCGCCTCCCCCACCTTTATCGTCGGCATCATCTCCATCATCGTGACGGTTGCCCTGGCTTCCCGCAACGTGCCGGGCTCGCTGCTCATCGGCATCATCGTCGCCGTTATCGCCGGTATCCCGCTGGGCGTCACCCATGCGCCCGCGGGCCTTATCGCCCCGCTCGACTTCTCGACCTTTGGCGCCCCGTTTGCCAGCACCGCCGATGGCAACATGGCCATCGTGAAGGTCCTGACCGACCCGATGCTGCTCGTCGTGGCCTTCTCGCTGCTCATGAGCGACTTCTTCGACACCATGGGCACCGCCATGGCCGTCGCCAAGCAGGGCGAGTTCTTAACCGAGGACGGCAATGTCGAGGACATCCGCCCCATCCTGGTCGTTGACTCCGTGGCCACTGCTGCCGGTGGCTTTATGGGCGTCTCCTCCATCACCACCTTCGTCGAGTCCACCTCTGGCGCTGCCGACGGTGGCCGCACGGGCCTCACCTCCGTCACCACCGGCGTGCTGTTCATTCTCGCCGCGTTCTTCTCCCCCATCGTCACCATCGTTTCCAGCGCCGCCACCTGCGGTGCTCTGGTCTACGTCGGCTACCTCATGATGAGCGAGGCCTCCGAGATCGACTGGTCCGACGTGTCGCAGGGTTTCCCGGCGTTCATGATTGTCGCCGGCGTGCCCTTCACCTACTCCATCTCTGCCGGCATCGGTCTGGGCTTTATCGCCTACGTGATCGTCGCGCTCTTTAAGGGCGAGGCCTCCAAGATCAAGCCGCTCATGTGGATCGCAGCCCTTGCCTTCCTCGTCTACTTCTTCGTGGCGTAACGGCATAGTCTGCTAAAACAAAACAACAAGGCGCGGAGTCGCATCGAACGGCTCCGCGCCTTTCTTTTAGCGTCTGCCCCCGTGCCAGCGTGCGACAATTGAGGCTGTCAATATCACAACACCGAGAGAAGCCTGCCTTGGAAGCGCATCATAAGCAGATAACCGTTTATTCAGAGTGTACGGAAGGCGCGCCCGTCATTTACCTCCCCGTGGTTATGGGCGACGGTAGTGGAGTCTACGAGCGCTGCCGAGAGCTCGACTGCCCACCCTTCACCCTTGTCGCCATTGGCGGGCTCGATTGGAATCGCGAGCTGAGCCCTTGGGAATGCGAAGGAACCGTACGCGATGCCGAGCCCTTTGGTGGACAGGCGTCCGAGTTTCTCGATGAACTGCTGAACCGAATAATCCCAAAGGTCGAATCATCGCTCCCACAGCCACCTGTTTGGCGTGGCATTGCCGGTTATTCGCTGGCGGGCCTCTTTTCGCTTTGGGCCCTCTGGCAGACCGATGTCTTTGACCGCTCCGCAAGCGCATCGGGCTCCCTGTGGTTTCCTGGCTTTATCGACTACGCGCACGAGTACACGATGTCGAACGCGCCCGATGCCGTCTATCTGTCACTCGGCAAAAAGGAGACCAAGACACCCAACCGCATGATGAGGCACGTCCTCGAAGACACACGCGCCATGGAAAAACTGCTCGGCGAACGTGGTATTCCCGCGACGCTGGAGCTCAACCCCGGCAACCACTTTGCCCAAACTGACCTGCGCATGGCACGCGGCATCCACTGGATACTGACGCATTAAAAATGGCGTCCACGCGTACATACGCATGGACGCCATTTTTAATTTGGCTGAACGCAGCTACTATTCAGCAGTCTCCTCAAGCTCGGAAGTATCGAACTCAAAGTCGTTACCGGGCAGGATGGCGTTGAGCACAATGCCCACCAGCGAGCCCACGGCAAGGCCGGAAAGCGAAATGGTCACGCCGCCCAGCTCCAGCACGATGGCACCGGTGGTACTGTAGGCAATGCCGAGCGAAAGCACGAGCACCAGAGCCGCCACCAGCACGTTGCGGTTGTTCTGGAAATCAACCTGGTTCTCGATAAGGTTGCGAACGCCCACGGCACTGATCATGCCGTAGAGCACAAGCGACACGCCACCGATAACGCATGCCGGCATAGCAGCGATCACAGCGGCAAACTTGGGGCAGAACGAAAGCACAATGGCACAGCAGGCGGCAATGCGAATCACGCGCGGGTCGAACACGCGCGTCAGGGCAAGCACACCGGTGTTCTCGCCATACGTCGTATTGGCAGGGGCGCCAAAGAGCGATGCCAAGATAGTCGCCAGGCCATCGCCGAGCAGGGTACGGTGCAGACCGGGATCGGCAATGTAATTGCGTTCGCAGGTAGAGCCAATGGCGGAAATATCTCCAATGTGCTCAATCATGGTCGCAAAGGCCAGTGGCATGATGGTGATAATGGCCGTCGTGGCAAGACTGCTATCGAACTGCGGTCCAAAGAGCGCGAACACGGTGTTGTCCCACACGACAGGTAGACCGACCCACGGCGCGGCGGCAACCCCCGAAAAATCAACCTCGCCCAGCGCAGTCGCAACGGCATAGCTCACCACGACGCCCAGCAGGATCGGCACGATCTTGACCATGCCGCGGCCCCAAATATTGCAGATGACGATCACGGCCACAGCGATAACGGCGACAAGCCAGTTGGTCTGGCAGTTGGCAATGGCAGAGCTTGCCAGGATCAAGCCGATGGAAATGACGATGGGGCCAGTCACCACCGGCGGGAAGAAACGCATGACACGCTTGGCGCCAAAGGCGCGGAACAAGGCCGCAAGCACCGGATAGAGCAGGCCGGCACAAGCTACGCCCAAGCAAGCGTAGGGCAAAAGCTCGGCCTCGCCGTTGGGCGCAATGGCGGCATAACCCGCGATAAAGGCAAACGACGAGCCCAGGAACGCGGGCACCTTACCGCGCGATAGAAAATGAAACAGCAGCGTGCCGATGCCGGCGAACAGAAGCGTCGTCGAAACGGAAAGGCCGGTGAGCACAGGCACGAGCACCGTGGCTCCGAACATCGCAAACATGTGTTGCAAACCCAACACAAACATGCGCGGGCGGCCGAGCGACGATGCATCGTAGATGGCATCGGTGACGGCGGGCGTCGAGGATTGGGACATGGAAGTCCTTTCATGATGGAAGGGCGATCAGGCATATCGGATAACCTGCCCGAACGATACGATCCGAACCATTGTACGTGATACGCCATGTCTCGCACCCGCCGTCACCTGCAAACGGTAACGCTACTTCCAAACGCGCTCAGCAATGCGCTTGACCAGCGCGATCTTTGCCCACTGTTCGTCCTCGGTCAGCTTGTTGCCAATCTCGCAGCTGGCAAAACCGCACTGGGGCGACAGGTACAGGTTCTCGAGCGGCACGTACTTTGCGGCTTCGCGGATGCGCTCGACGATAACATCCTCGTTCTCGAGCTCTGCCGCCTTGGTGGTTACCAAGCCCAGCACGACCTTCTTGCCCGGGGCAACGTACTTGAGCGGCTCAAAACCGCCGGCGCGCGGCGTGTCGAACTCCAGATAGAAAGCGTCGACGCCCTCATGCGCAAACAGGTACGGCGCGATGGGATCGTAGCCGCCTTCAAAAGCGTAGGTGGAGTGGTAGTTGCCGCGGCATACATGCGTGTTGATGACCAGATCGTCGGGCTTGTCCTCGATGGCGGCGTTGTTGAGCGCCACGCCCAACTCGCTTACCTTTTGCAGGTCGACCGGACTCATGCCGGTCTTGGACACAAAGTCGGTATCGCAGTAGATGCCCCAGGTGCAGTCATCAAATTGGATGTTGCGGCAGCCTGCGGCATACAGGTCGGCAATCACGGTGCGGTATGCAGCCGCGATGGCGTCGGCGAGCTCTTCGTCGGTCTTGTAGACGGCGTGCAGACTCTCCTGCTGGCCATCGCAGCGGTCGAGCGTGACTTCGGAGAACGTCTGGATCGGTGCCGGAATAGTCTGGCGCGCGACCTGGCCCTTGCCCTCGAGCGCCTTGACAAACTTAAAATGCTCGACGAACGGATGATTCTCGCCGCTAATGGGACCGGTAACCACAGCGGTGTTGGCCGTCGTCTCCTCGTCATGGAACATATAACCCGTGCGTGAGGTGCGGCGCTCAATGCCGTTAAGGCCCCACATAAAATCGAGGTGCCAGTAGCTGCGGCGGTATTCGCCATCGGTAATTACCTGTAAGCCGGCTGCCTTCTGCTTGGCCACCAAATCGCAAATGGCCTCATCCTCGACGGCCTTAAGGCCGGCGGCGTCGAGCGTGCCCGCGGCATAGGCGGCACGCGCATCCTTAACAGCCTGGGGACGAAGAAAGCTGCCGACGATATCGGCGCGAAACGGCGCGTTCGGTTGAATCAAGGTGCTCATAGATATCTCCCTTTGCATTGGTTGCTTTACTGGGACAGAGTATGAGCGCTCATATGGCTATCGTAAAATATACGTTTATAACAGTTTGATATAGATGCTTCCTATATCAAATGAGACTGCCGCAAAGAGATTTGACCCGTGCAGAACGCAGCAATCTAGATGTGCTGACGGATCGCGTCGATATAGGCCTGTCCATAGCGCGTGAGCGTCGTGTTCTTGCGCGTGATGATGCCAATCTCCATGTACTCGTCTACATCGAGCGGAATCGAGATAATACCGGGGCCGTTAAGTTCATGGCTGATCACGCCCGAACACACCGTGTAACCGTTAAGGCCCATAGCTAGGTTGAACAGCGTCGCACGGTCGCGCACGCGGATATTCTTGCGGCGCTCAAAGGTCGAGGTCAGCTCCTCGGAATAGTAAAACGAGTTGTAGCTGCCCTGCTCATAGGACAGGAACGGGTAGTCTTCCAAGTCCTCGAGCGTCACACTCGAGCGACCCGCCAGTGGATGGTCTGCGCACACGAAGACATGCGGCGTGGCGCAGAAGAGCCCCTCGAATACGAGCTCGTTGGCGGCAAGCATGCGCTCGATAACCTCGCGGTTATGCTCGGATAAGTACAGGATGCCCAGTTCGCTTTTCATATGCGCGACATCCTCGATAATCTCGTGAGTCTGCTCCTCGCGCAGGGTGAAGTCGTAACGCGCGGCATCGAACTCGCGGATCACGTCAACAAACGCGTTAACGGCAAAGGAATAATGCTGGCAGCTCACGCTAAAGTGCGACACCTGCTCGGATGTGCCCTTGTACTTGCCCTCGAGCAGGTCGGCCTGGTCGAGCACCTGGCGCGCGTAGCCCAAGAAGGTCTCGCCTTCCTCGGACACAATGACGCCCTTGTTGGTGCGCTCAAAGATGTGTACACCCATCTCGTTTTCGAGATCGCGAATTGACGCGGTAATCGAAGGCTGCGACACAAAGAGCCGGCGCGAGGCCTCGGTGATGCTGCCGCATTCGGCAACTTTGACGACATATCTGAGCTGCTGGAGCTTCATGGCTTTCTCCCTAGACGTTCGTGACGTCGAAACCCGTCGCGTCCATCTGACGCATAAACGGCGGCATCTCCCCCGTCGCGGCGCAGGCGGCAATCTGATGCAGAGCCCCGGCAACCGCATCATCTGCCGCAGCGCCGATATGCCAGCGCGCGGCAGCCGTGACGGCCTCGTTGGCATTGGCGACTGCAACGGAATTGGGAACGGCATCGATCATGGGCAAATCGTTATCGGAATCGCCGAATACGGCCACCTCGTCGGGCGTCAGGCCCAAAGCGCGCGCCAGCTCCAGCGCAGCACAGCCCTTGTCCCAGCCGGTCGGAAGAACGTCGAACAGGCGCACGCGGTTGTTGGGAAACACGAGCGAGAGCTCCGGCACCTCGGCGGCAACACGCTCGCGCAGCTCGGCGAGCTCCTCGCGCGAACGGGCACTCCAGATATTCGCCTTGTATACCGGGGCATCGTCAACGACAGGGCGACAGGGAGCCTCTTCGCCCTTGAGCCACGCGTTGCCGCCTGACTCCATGGCGCGACGCACACGCTCGGGATCGCTTGTCACGCAATAGGCGTCGTTGTCCCAAAAGTCATCACCCAGACGGTAGACCTTCAAATAGGTATCGTCGGTCTCTTGCTCCAGGTAGTCGGCCAGGTGCATAAGGGCATCGTTATCAGTTGCGCGCGAGGCAACCGCCTCGCCATCGACAAACATCACCTGGCCGTTGCAAAACGCACCGGTCGAGAAGCACTCGGAGCGATTGCGGAACATCCAGCTCATCGCGGACGGCTGGCGACCCGAAACCGGGCCAAAATGCAGGCCCGCCGCCTGCATGACATGAATGCCCTCGATGGCGCAGTCGCTGGCGCCATCGTGTCCAGCAGGAATCAGCGTATCGTCCATATCGGTCAGCACAAGTTTAATCATAAGGTCCCCTCGGTCATTCTTAATCCCATCTATTGTACCGACCTGCCAAAAAGGGACAGGTTTATTTTGGCAGGTTTTATCTGGGAAAACGCAAAGTCCCAGTTGTTACCTGCCAAAATAAACCTGTCCCTTTTTGGCAGGTGCGCTAGTATAGGGAACAACAGATTCGATGCGGGAGTGCCGGCGGTGCAAACCACAAGGCTGAGAGGGCATGGGGCCCAATCCTTTGAACCTGTCAGTTAATGCTGGCGTAGGGAGCATGCCGCCTTTACAGGGGCGCTGTCTATGCACAGCGCCCCTTTTCTATGCCAAGGAGGCATGTGCAGTGATTGATTCGGAACAGCTTAAGCAAAACGTGGTCAAGGCCGTGGAGGAGATTCGCGCCACCAATCCGATGGCCGGTTCCATCACCAACACGGTGACGATCGACTTTGTCGCCAACGCACAGCTCGCCGTGGGCGGATCGGCCGCCATGGTCTATCTGCCCGACGAGGGCGAGGCACTCGTTGCCGGCGGCGGTGCCATCTATCTCAACATGGGCACGCTCTTCCCCATCTACGAGCAGACGATTCCCCGCGCGGCCAAGGCGGCACACGACGCCGGCAAGCCCTGGGTGCTCGACCCGGTGGGCCTGGGCATCGGCAGCCTGCGCACCCAGCTGGTAAACGAACTCAAGCAGTACAAGCCCGCCATCGTGCGCGGCAATGCCTCCGAGATCATTGCACTCGCCGGCCTGTGGGGTCTTGAGGGCGAGGCGGCTGATCTGAGCCGCGTGCGCGGTGTCGATACCACCGACACGGTCGACGCCGCCCGCGATGCCGCCGTGGCGCTCGCCCGCTACACCGGCGGCGCCGTGGTCGTCTCGGGCGAAGTCGACCTGATTACCGACGGCACGACCGTGGCCAAATCCCACGGCGGCAGCCCGCTCATGTCCAAGATCACCGGTTGTGGCTGCTCGCAGGGCGGCGTGCTGGCCGTATACGCCTGTGCTGCCGATCCGTTTACGGCGGCAGTCTGCGGCACTGCCGTCTACAACGTTGCCGGCACGCGTGCCGCCGCTGTCGCCGATGCCCCGGCAAGCTTTAAGGTCGCCTTTATCGACGAGCTCTACCGCGCGACCGCCCAAGACATCGCCGATAACCGACTCGAGCTCGAGGAGGCATAAGTCATGTCCGAGCCCGAAACCAATGCCGGCATGAACACGCTCGTCGCTGTGGCCATCGCCCCGTGCGGCACCGGCGATGAACTGTCCGCCGAGGTCGCCGAAGTCGTGCGCGTCATTCGCGAGAGCGGCCTTCCCAACCGCACCACCTCGATGTTCACCGAGATCGAGGGCGACTGGGACGAGGTCATGCAGGTCGTGCGCGACGCGACCTTTGTGTTAGCGAGCAAGGGCATCCGAACCGAAGTCGTGCTCAAAGCCGATATTCGACCTGGATTTACCGACACCATGACCGGCAAACTCGAGCGCATGGAAGCGCAGATCAAAAAGCAGGAGGAAGCACGATGAGCATCCGCGACAACCTTGATATCTCGGCCTATCTGGTGCTCGGCCCCGAAAACACCCTCGGACGCCCCGTGGGCGATGTGGTGGCCCAGGCGCTCGACGCCGGCTTTACCTGCATTCAGGTGCGCTCCAAGGTGGCAAGCGCCCGCGAGATCATTGCGCTGACCGGCGACGCCGCGCAGGCAATCGCACAGGCCGGCAAGACCGGTCAGGTCGCCTTGCTGATCGATGACCGCCTTGACTGCGTACTCGCCGCACGCGAGCAGGGCATTGCGGTCGACGGCGTGCACGTGGGCCAGAGCGATATTCCCGTCGAGGTCTGTCGCAAGCTGCTGGGCCCCGACGCCATCGTGGGCCTTTCGGCCCGTTGCGAGGAAATGCTCGAGTACGTCAAGACCGCCGACATGAGTCTGGTCGACTACCTGGGCATCGGCCCGCTCCACGAGACCGAGACCAAGCGCGACTGCGGACGCGCAGCCGATGGCTCCATCATCACCAAGAGCTTTGAGGACCTGGCCGCACTCCACGCGGCAAGCCCCGTGCCCATCGTGGTGGGCGGCGGCGTTAAGACGGCCGACTTGCCGCAGCTTAAGGCAACCGGCGTCGACGGCTTCTTTGTGGTGAGCGCCGTCTGCAGCGCCGACGATCCCTACGCCGCGGCCAAGGAGCTTGTCGACACCTGGCAGCAGGCATAGGCATAGGCCGAGCAGCTGATTCGCAACCTCATATCTTCAATAGTGGAAAGCGCATCCCGGTTCGAACGTCCATTCCGGGATGCGCTTTCCGTATGCGACCCTTACCCCGCCAGATACGCTTCCAACGCCGGCAAAGTCGCCTCTGCATCGTGGCGGCCGACCTGGTAGATGCGCTCGAGCTCATCCGGTTCGCGGCACAGCGACGGCACCTTCACCGATTCGCTCGGCCGCACCACAAAGATTTCCCCGGCAGCCTCTCGACGTGCCAGGTCATCGAGCGTGGCATTGTAGACCTCATGCCGATGCTCAAGCGCTGCAACAAACTCCGGATAGTGACGGAACACGCGCCGCAGCATGGGCATCACGCTGTTGGGCTGCTTCACAAAGCCCGCCGGCTGCGTGAGTACCACGATATTGCGGTCATACCCCTGCGCAAACAGCCATGCGCTGGGAATAGAATCAGCCACGCCACCATCCAGATACTTATGCCCGTCAATAGCAACGGGACGCGTCGCCACAGGAATGGCAGACGACGCCCGGATCCACTCGATATCGCGCTCGTCGCCATACGGTAGATCGTGGTAGACGGCCTTGCCCGTCTCGATATCGGTACACACGCACGTAAATCGCATGGGGCAGGCGCGATACGCCCCCAAGTCGATGGGATCGCGCTCGATAGGCACCTCGTGATAGGCAAAATCGGCATTGAACATATCGCCGGTTCGCAGCCAGCTGGTCACGCTCGCATAGCGCTTGTCGGCGCAATAAGCCTTGTTGTAACGAATGGCACGGCCGATCTGGCGCGATTTAAAGTTGTAGCCAAACGCCGCGCCCGCCGAGACACCCACCATATGGTCGCAGGTCAAACCGCGCTCCATCCAAACGTCGAGCACGCCCGCCGTATACATACCGCGGTAGCCGCCTCCCTCGAGCGCAAGCCCCACCGTGCGCGTCGTATCCGGCTGTGCCATGTGACCATCTCCGTTCCTGCGTTTTAAAACGGGACAAGTATACCCGTCAACATATATCGACTCAGTCGCATTTTTCATGCGCACCCAGGCGTTGCCGTTTGGCGAATAATAGCCGCCCACAGCATGTGCGCCCATATATAATTGTGCACTGTTGTCTATACTACTCAGCTGTTATCAACAGCGAACATTAGCCGGCAAAGTAACTCAACAACGCAGCAAGGCGGGGGCCTGGATACACGCAAGGCGCCGAGCAACGACGCGTGTACACTACGAGCTCGCCCGACGCCATCCGCCCCGACCTCAGAAAGCCGCTTACAACATGGACACCGCCAGCAATTACACCGAAACGCTCGAAAAGACCGTCCGTGACCTTCTCGATCGTCAGGATGATCTGATTAGGACGGCCTTTACCGACCAGCTCACCGGACTTGGCAACCGCGGCGGCTTTGCCCATTCCCTAGAGGAAATCTGGGAGCAGGAACTGCCCGTGACCATGGCGTTTATCGACATCGATAACCTTAAGCACTGCAACGACGTCTTTGGGCATGACGAGGGCAACCGCTATATCTTGCAGGTAAGTCTCTATCTCAAGCTGTATATGAAAGTGGACGAGGCGGCGTTTCGCATAGGCGGCGACGAGTTTGCCATCCTGTCTACGATTGCGACCGAGGACGACCTCGCCGAGCGCCTGGAACACTGCCGAACGGTCCTACTCAAAAACAACGATTCCGAGATGCCTCACTCGTTTAGCTACGGAGTGTCGCACGCCGACCCCGCCCTGGGTGAAGTCTCCAATCGCATGACACTCGATGCCGACCATCGCATGTACGACTACAAGCTACGCCATGCCATGCATCTTGATCGACGCAATATCGCGCAAGTCCACACCGACGACTTCGAAATAAGCGATCGCGTTTTTGACGCCTTTTCGATGCTCAACGAAGGCCGTTATTGCTTTATCGAGAACTTGGACAAACATCGCACCCTATGGTCACAAGGCGCCCTGCGCGATCTCGGTCTTCCTTCTGAGCATGTAGACAACTGCCACGATTACTGGAAAACGCGCGTCCACCCCGATGACCTTGAGGCCTACATCAACGACATCGACCAAATCTATAATGGCTCCAAACACCGCCGCGTCATGCAGTACCGCATGCGCAATGCCGCGGGCGACTATGTCCTCTGCCGCGCTCGCGGGTTTCGTATCGACGGCGACGGAAATACCCCCTCGCTCTATGTCGGCGAACTTGTTAACCACTCACTCGCCGAGACCGTCGACGCCGCCACGGGCCTCGGAACGCAGCGCATGCTGATCAACGCTATCGATGCCTGCCGTCGCGACCGTTGCGAGACGGGGCTTATAGCGGTCCGCGTTTGTGGTACGGCAAAGTTCAACGAGCTCTACGGGGCCGAGGCTGTCGACAACATGCTCGCCGAATACGCAGGCCGCATGTTATCGATCACCCGCGGCAGAAGTCGCGTCTTCCGCTCGCGAAACGCCCAGTTCGTCGTGCTCAGCAACGATCTGGACCACGAGGCATTCGAGCAACTGACCCATCATCTTAAAGAGGCCGTTTTCGCTCCTGTTCGAATCGCGAACGACACCATTACCCCCGTCTGTCTTGTCATCCCGGCCTTTTACGAACGCTTAATCAATCAAGCGACCGCTGTTTTAGGCGAACTCGACCGTCGTCTTCGCGCCGCCGGCGGGCTTGCCCCCAACGACAGCCTCCCCATACCCGAGATTGAGCGTAAAAGCGCCGTCGCCGAACGCATCGATACGCTCACGGGCCTCTATCGACCCAGCGAGTTTATGCGGCGTGCCAACGCATTTCTGAGGACAGGGCGCGACGGCGCTTGGTGTATCGCCACCGTCGACATGGGTCATATGCGACTGTTTAACGAATGGCACGGACAGGCCGAGGGCGACCGCGTGCTCGCCGATGTGGGCACGGTCCTCAAAGACATCGAGAATGCCGAGATGGGCGTCGCAGGATACTGGGGCCAAGACGACTTTTGCATTCTCATCCCCTTTGAGCACGACACCGTCCATCAAATCTATAACCGCGTTCGCGCCGCCGTGGCCAAGCATGATGACGGCGTGGGTTTCTGGCCGTCCATGGGCGTTTGCCCCATCGATCCCAACGAGGAAATCACCATCGACGCGCAGGCCAAGGCCATGTTTACCAATCGGCGCGCAAAAAACGACTTTAAGGAGCGCGTCGCCATTTTCCGCCCCGAGGAGTACGAGCGCGAAACCGCGTTCCACCGCACGCTGACCGAATTCCAGTATGCGTTCTCAAACGGCCGCATTACCTACTACCTGCAGCCCCAGGTCGACATGGAAACTGGCGAGATCGTTGGCGCCGAGGCGCTCACGCGCTGGATTGGCAAGGACGGTTCCCTCATTTCGCCTGTAACGTTTATCCCCGCACTCGAGGAAAGCGGCTTTGTAGTGACGCTCGACAAGTACATTTGGCAGGGCGTCGCCTCGTGGCTGCGCGAGCGCATCGACCGGGGGCTTCGCGTGGTTCCGATCTCGCTCAATGTGTCGCGCGTGGATATCCTTGCCTGCGACGTTGCCGAACATATGGGAGCACTTGCCGCCCAATACAACCTACCGCCCGAACTCATGCGCATCGAGATCACCGAGACAGCCTATACGGGAGAATCCGAGGCCGTGGATAAACTGACTGCCGACCTGCACACCCGCGGCTTCTCAACCTATATGGACGACTTTGGCACCGGCCAGTCCACGCTCGCGATGCTCAAGAACGTCAACGTCGACGTTATCAAGCTTGACCGCACGTTTGTTCCCGCCGACGGAGATCAAGGCCGCAGCGCGCAAATCATTACATCAATGCTCGATATGGCGCAGTCGCTCCATCTGCCCGTCGTGGTCGAAGGCGTCGAGACAAATGAGCAGGCGAACATGCTACGACAGATGGGCGCCCGCTACGCTCAGGGCTTCCTCTACTACCGCCCCATGCCGGCGAATGATTTTGAGACATTGCTCGATGGTGGCAATAACAACTGATACGCTCGCGCGCAAAACGCCACCGCCGAAGGGGGCATTTGTCTCCATTAGCTAACTTATATCCCCAATTCAAACCGGATTGGGGATATGATACAAACCGTTGTTCTGCCCAAGGAGGTTATTCATCATGAACGAGTCATACCGCTTGGGCGAGCAATCGATTATTGCCTATCTTCAGCGACTTGCGAATGGTGTCTCGACCGCCGAACTCGATGTTTCCGCGCTGCCTGCTGAGCTACGCGCCGTTGGTGAGCAACTGCAAAAGACGCATGCCATCCTGCAACAAGAGCGCCAGCTGCTTGAGTGCAACGCCTATATCGATCAGCTCACCAACTTGGGCAACCGCGGCGGACTCGACCGTCACGTCGAGCAGCTCTGGCGCAAAGGCGACCCCTTCACCTGCGCCTATATTGACATCGACCATCTCAAGCATTGCAATGATAGGTTCGGCCACGCCGAAGGCAATCGCTATATTCTGGGCATCTGCCGCGCGCTCACCGAGGCAATGGAGTACGATGAAGTGCTGTTCCGTATCGGTGGAGATGAATTTGTACTCGTGTCCCCCACGACAGGCGAAGCCGAACTCGAGCAGCGCTTGGAGCGGACACGCACCAATCTTGTCGAGGCAACATCAGACGGCAAGGCGCCCATGATCGCTAGCTTTAGCTTTGGCTGCTCGCGCGTCAATCCACTTGCCGGCGACACGCGTCGCCAGATGACGATGGATGCCGATCGCAAGATGTATCGCTATAAGCTTATGCATCGTGTGCAGCAACCGAAAGACAATGACGCGCCGCCACACCCAATTGCCGAGCAGCTTCCGTGCAACGACCGGGTGTTCCAAGCGATCTCCATGAGCTCCGAGACGCGCTATCCGTTTATCCTCAATCTCGATACGGGCGAATCGCAATGGTCGGTTAATGCCGTACGCGATTTTGACCTGCCCTCCCAGCATCCTTTTAACTCACTCGACTTGTGGCTTGCCCGCGTTCACCCCGAGGACCGCGACAACGTACGCGCCGAGCTCGATATGGTGATAAACGGTGCGTGGCACTTCCACTACATGCAGTATCGCGTGATGGATGCCACCGAAGCATACGTGCTTTGCGACTGCACGGGCTACCGCTTGGACGGCACCGATACCGAGCCCAACATGTACGTGGGCATGATTATCAACCGCAGCTTGGCAGATACGACCGATTCCGTGACCGGCCTGGGCGACATCCACGCCCTGGTCAACGCCATTGGCGAAATGCGTCGCGTCGCGCGCAAGGCGGGCTTGGTCGCCATTAAAATCGACGATATCGCTCAGGTCAATGCCCGCTTTGGCTTTGATGCAGGCGACCGCGTTTTGGCGGAGAGCGCTGCCTGCCTCATGGATTGTTCGCGCGGCAAGGGTCGTCTGTTCCGTTCGACGGGACCGATGTTCGTGGCGCTTTTCGACGAATTCGATCCCGAAGAGACCGACGCGATCGCAGAGGAAATCGAGCGGTTCCTGGGCTCTCCCGTGCTCTTTGGCTCATTTGAATATCAGCCGCCCCTTCGTGTGGCTACGCTTCATCTGGACGCCGTCGACCGACAGCCCGTTTCCATTCTGAATGAGCTCAAAGCGCTACTTGAAGAAGCGCCGCAGGTACCGGGCACCAAACTGGACTAGCGTCGTGGGGCGCGATGTGAAACACAAGCCGTTTCGCATCGCGCCCCACGCCATCTGCTCTCTCGTGCGATAATCCTCCGCAGAAGTCACCAAAAGCAGAGGGAGTTTGTGATGAAGGTTCTTTTGGTCAATGGCAGCCCCAAGGCAAACGGCAACACCGCCCGCGCGCTCGCCGAGGTCGCCGAGCAATTGCATGCCGAGGGCATCGATACCGAGGTGTTCCAGCTGGGCGCCAAGCCCATCCGCGACTGCATCGGCTGCGGTCAGTGCGCCAAGCTTGGCGGTCGATGCACCTTTGATGACGACGTGGTAAACGAGCTCATTGCCACCGCCGAGCAGGCCGACGGCTTTGTCTTTGGCTCCCCCGTCTACTACGCACACCCCAGCGGCCGCATCCTCTCTGCCCTCGACCGCGCGTTTTATGCTGGCAGCAAGGCCTTTGCGCACAAGCCGGGCGCCGCTGTCGCCGTTGCCCGCCGCGGCGGCACGTCGACCACGTTCGACGTACTCAACAAGTACTTCACCATCAACCAGATGCCCGTGGTCGCCTCCACATACTGGAACAACGTCTTTGGTGCCATGCCGGGCGAGGCCGCCCAGGACGCCGAGGGCCTGGCCACCATGCGCAACATCGGCAAGAACATGGCTTGGCTCCTGCATTGTATCGAGGCAGGGCAGGCTGCCGGCATCGAAGCCCCCGAAGCCGATCGCGAGCGCACCAACTTCATTCGTTAGAACGGCGGAACATGAATATCCAGATTTTTGGCACCAAGAAGTCCTTCGATACCAAGAAGGCCCAGCGCTATTTTAAGGAGCGCCGCATTAAGGTGCAGTTTATCGACCTGAAGGAAAAGGAGATGAGCAAAGGCGAGCTCACGAGCGTGATGCAGGCGGTCGGCGGCATCGACAAGCTGCTCAATCCCAAGGCCAAGGACGAGGAGACGCTCGCGCTCATCCAGCACCTCACCCCTAGCCAGCGCTTCGACAAGTTGCTCGAAAACCAGCAGGTTCTAGCCGAGCCCATCGTGCGCAACGGCAAAAAGGCTACCGTCGGTTATTGCCCCGATGTATGGGGAGCCTGGGAGTAGCCTGTGTTATTTGCCGGCGCGTGGGTATAAGAGCAGGCGTTTGGCATAAGATTCAACTGTAAGCCATGTCTAACAAAGGAGGGCACATGCCCAACAAACCCGTGAAGATCATCATGCTTACCGGATACCTCGGTGCCGGCAAGACCACGCTGCTCAACCACATCCTCGCTAACGACGGCGGCATCCGCGCCGCCGTGATCGTCAACGATATCGGCGAGATCAACGTTGACGCCAGCCTCATCGCCGACGGCGGCCTTTCCGAGACCGACGACCTCATCCCGCTCACCAACGGCTGCATCTGCTGCACGCTTTCGGATGACCTTGCCAACCAGCTGCAGGGCATCGCCGATTCGGGCAACTTCGATTACATCATCATCGAGGCCTCGGGGATCTGCGAGCCCATCCCCATCGCCTACACCATCTCGAGCTTCTGCGACGAGGCCAAGGTGGGCGGCGAGCCCAAGCTTGCGCTCGACAACATCGTGGCCGTGGTCGACTGCGCCCGCATGTACGACGAGTTCAACGGCGGCCGCGACCTGCTGGCAGAGGATATCGACGAGGACGACATCGAGAGCCTGCTCATCCAGCAGATCGAGTTCTGCTCCACGCTGATCCTCAACAAGACCGACACCGTGACGCCTGAGCAGATCGCCGAGCTCAAGGCTATCGTGCGCAGCTTGCAGAAGGACGCCGTGATTGTCGAGGCCCAAAACGGCGAGGTCCCCATGGAGGAGCTGCTCGACACCGACCGCTTCGACTTTATGCGCGCCTACAACTCCGCCGCCTGGATCGAGGCCATGGAGCATCCCGAGGAGCACGACGACCCCGAGGTGCTCGAGTACGACATCGAGACCTTTGTGTACTCGCGCCGCAAGCCGTTTGACCTGCAGAAGTTCACCGATTTTGTTGAGCAGGAGTGGCCCGACGAGGTCATCCGCGTCAAGGGTCCGCTGTGGCAGACCGGCGATCCGGACATGTGCTACATGTTTGAGCAGGCCGGCCACCAGATGCGTCTGATGGAGAACGGCCTGTTTGTCGACTCGGCGCCCGAGGGCGAGAAGCAGAAGATCATCGACGAGAACCCCGAGATCATGCAGATTTGGGACGACGAGACGGGCGACCGCATGACGAGCCTGTGCATCATCGGCCGTCACATGGACAAGGATGCGCTCATCGCCTCCCTCGATGCCTGCCTGACCGACTGGCACCGCGCCTAGGTTTATCCAAGCGGGCATTTTTCCGCCTACGTAACCGCCAAACCACCACGAAGGTGCCTGTCCCCTTCGTGGTGGTTTTTCGTTCTGAGCCAAGGAGATTCATGTTCAACATTGTGCTGTATGCGCCCGAGATTCCGGCCAATACGGGCAATATCGGCCGTACCTGCGTGGTCACCGGCGCCCGCCTACATCTGGTGGAGCCGCTGGGCTTTTCGCTCGATGACAAGACGGTACGTCGCGCCGGCCTGGGCTACTGGCAAAACTTGGACGTGGCGACCTATGCCGGCTGGGAGGATTTCCTTGCACGCAGCGGCCTCTCCCCCGCCGACGAGCGCCTGCATCTGCTGACCAAAAAGGCACGCCGCACCTATGCGCAGAGTACCTACCGCGATGGCGACTACTTGGTCTTTGGCAGCGAGAGCTCGGGCATTCCCGAGCCGCTGCTTGCCGCGGCGCCCGAGCGCTGCGAACGCATCCCCATGTTGCGCGATTGCGATTCGCTTGACAACGCCGAGGCCTGGGAAGCCCACGAGGAATCGCTCGGACATACCGAGGACAGCCACAAAGCCATCCTTCAACAGGATATCTGCGGCAACTTCGTCGACCCGGACGACTACCGCATCAGCGCACTCAACCTCTCCAACAGCGCTGCTATCGTCCTCTACGAGGCCCTGCGCCAAACAGGCTTTCCGGGAATGTGACCAAGGAACTGTCCCTTTGTCACATTCGGTTAGAGGTAGCGACCGGTGATGCTCTTGGAGCAGGCCGCGATGTCGCCCGGCGTGCCGGCGCAGACGACTCGCCCGCCCGCATCGCCACCGCCCGGGCCCATATCGATCACATAATCGGCATTACGGATAAGGTCGAGATCGTGTTCGATCACGACAACTGTGGCGCCCTTGGCGACGAGGCCGTCAAACACACCCAGCAACACCTGAACATCGAGCGTATGCAGGCCGATCGTGGGCTCGTCAAATACGAATACGGCATCGTCCTGCACGCGGCCCATCTCGCTCGCAAGCTTAAGACGCTGCGCCTCGCCGCCCGAAAGCGCCGGCGTGGGCTCACCGAGCGTGAGATAACCCAAGCCCAGGTCGTGCAAGGTCTGCAAGCGCGCCTGTACCTTTTTGAGTCCCAGCGTGGCGTCGAGGGCCTCGTCCACACTCATGTCCATGAGCTGCGGCAACGTCAGTAAGCTCCCGTCCTTGCCCTCGCGATGGATATGCGAAGCCGCGTCTGCATAACGTGAGCCGCGACATGCCGGACAGACGATCTCGACGTCGGGCAAAAACTGCACGTCGAGCGATATCGAGCCCGTGCCATCGCACGTAGGGCAGCGCAAAGCGCCAGTGTTGTAGCTAAAGGCGCCCGCCTTGTAGCCGGCTGCCTTGGCCTCGGGCGTACGGGCGAAGGCGCGACGCAGCTCGTCATGGATGTCGGCATAAGTCGCCACCGTCGAGCGCACGTTGGCGCCGATAGGCGTAGCGTCAATCAGGTTTGCGCGGGCAATGCCTTCGGCATCGACCCAACGCACATGTTTTGGCAGGCGCTCGCCGGCCGCCTGCGCCTTGAGCGCCGGAATGAGCGTCTCGAGCACCAACGTCGTCTTACCCGAACCCGAAACGCCCGTCACCGCGACAAGGCGGCCGCGCGGGATATCGACTTCGAGCGGCTTGACGGTATGGATGGCATCGGTTGCCATGCGGATATGTCCCTGGTCGAACATTTCGTCGTCAGTCACCTGCGGACGCAAACGCTTGGAGTCCGATCTCAAAAACGGCGCGATGCGGCTGCCCTGCGATTGTTCGACCTCGTCCACCGTGCCAGCGGCAATCACATTACCGCCGCCTGCTCCGGCAATGGGGCCCATCTCGACCAGATAGTCGGCTTCTGCCAGCACGCGCGTATCGTGATCGACAACGACCACGGTGTTGCCGTCATCTACCAAATCGCGCATCACGCCTACCAAGCCGTCGACATTGGCAGGATGCAGACCGATCGAGGGCTCGTCGAGCACATACAACACGCCCGTCGATCGGTTGCGCACCACGCGGGCGAGCTGTACACGCTGGCGCTCGCCCGTGGAGAGCGTGGCACCGGCGCGGTCGAGCGAGAGGTAATCGAGCCCCAGGTCGACCAGGCGACGGGCCGTGCTCAAAAACGAATCGCAGATATCTGCTGCCATGGGCTGCATCTCGGCCGGCAAGGATGCGGGCACCCCGCGCACCCACTCAATCGCCTCGCCCAATGTCATGGCCGCGGCCTGCGCCAGATTGATACCGCGCACCTGGGGATGGCGTGCGGCCTCGGAGAGACGCGTGCCGCCACAGTCACGGCATGGCCCCTCGCGCAAAAAGCGCGCCACGCGCTTGAGGCCCTTGTCGTCCTTAACCTTGGCGAGCGCATTCTCGACGGTATAGACAGCGTTGTAATAGGTAAAATCGAGCGGCGTGGCGCCCTCGCCGTTTTTGGGAACGTAGAGAATGTGCTTTTTAACCGCCGGACCGTGGAACACGATGTCGCGCTCTTGAGGCGTGAGCTGGTTAAACGGCACGTCGGTGCGCACGCCCATCTCGCCGGCTACCTGCTTCATCAGATCCCACATGAGCGTACCCCAGGGAAGCACCGCGCCTTCGTTGATGGTCTTTGACTCGTCGGGCACCAGGCTCGCTTCGTCCACCTCGCGCATGACACCGGTGCCGCCGCAGGTAGGGCACGCACCGCCGCTGTTAAAGGCAAGGTCCTCGGCACTCGGCGCGTAGAACTCGCGGCCGCATGCGGGGCACGTGAGCGACAGGCCCGCAGCCACGTTAAGGCTCGGCTCCACACGCGCCCCGCAATGTGGGCACACGTGATGGGCACAGCGGCTAAAGAGCAAACGCAGACTGTTGTTGAGCTCGGTCATGGTACCAAAGGTCGAGCGCACGCCTGGCACACTGGGACGCTGATGCAACGCGAGTGCCGCCGGTACGTGCAATACCTCGTCCACCTGGGCGTGCTCGGCCTGCGTCAGGCGACGTCGAGTATAGGTGCTGAGCGCCTCCAGGTAACGGCGCGAGCCCTCGGCATAAAGAACTCCCAGCGCCAGCGAGCTCTTGCCCGAGCCCGACACGCCGGCAATGCCCACGAGCCTCCCCAGCGGAATATCGATATCGATGTCCTTGAGATTGTGGACACGTGCACCGCGCACCTCGATAGCCTGCGGGCTCATCTTCTGTTCCGTCACCTTTATCACCCTACTCATGCCATAAAACGCGGTCGCGGATATACTCGCCCAGCATGGGCACGGTAAACCGGACGAGGCCGTATCCGGCGGCCTCGATGACGCGCTCGCGAATCAGGCTTGCGCGATATTTACTCGCCCAGCTCTGGGTACGGTCGCAGCGCTCAATGATATCCGCCGTGCGCGTCGGCTTGTCCTCGTCAACCGCCATAGCCTCGATAAAGAGGCGCTGAGGGCTGCGCAGACCGTAATACAGAGGTGCGTCAACCGCTTCGTAGAACTCGGAGACGGCATCCGCATGGCCATTCTCGACATCGCGCCTTTCGATGACCTGCGAGCCACGCCGGACAGCAGACCGCCACATGTAATAGCCCACCAGCTGAACCATATAGGGATGCCCCATGCTCTTGCGCGCCGCAAGGTCCGCCGTCTCCGCGTCAACGTAAAGACCAGCGTCTTTGACCGTCTGGATATACGAATCGCGCACTTTGGGCAAAGATATTGCCCCCAACGTACGCTGCTGGGCACGCCGCAAAAACGTCACGCTCGGCTCTTCGAGCAGATCGTCAACCATACTGGGCAAGCCGGCGAACGCCAGCGCAAGACCGCGCTGGTCGCTATCGGGCAAGCCCGTGGCATCCTGGTCTCCGAGCACCTGCTGATAGAGGACGGCAAGAGCCGCCAGTTCCTCGATAGACACCGATTGTGCCTCGTCAATCGCAAACAAGACGCCCTTGCCTGGACCGAGCTTCTTGAGGCGCTCGTTGACCAGCCCTCGCAACGTTTCGCCCTTTGCCCGCGCCGCCTCGACCGACATCCGGCCAAACGACGGACCGAACTCCATTGACGTCACAACGGGCTTATTCGAGCGAAGCGCGTCGGCCAATCGGTCGCATAAGCCAAGCGAAGCGGAATCGGAGACAACCGCCCATCCGCGCTCATTGGCTAGACGTTGCAGCTCCCGCAGGAGAACCGTCTTGCCGCAGCCGCGATTTCCCGTAATGAGCATGAGCCTACCCGGCGCTCCGGCGCCGTTATCGAGCCCTTCCTCAAAATCCTCGATGACCGACTCGCGACCGATGAGTATCGGAGGCCGCTTGCCAGCCGTGGGCTTAAAGGGATTTGGATTCATGTCGGCCTCCTCAGATTGGCAAACCCTGGTAACAGTTATACCAACTTATACCGAGTTATACCAACAGGATGCGGCAAAGAGACTGACCCTCTATCACCTATGGCCGAAAAACTCGGCGTCCGCCGCTCGCCAGGGGCGGAAGGTGGCGGGATCGACCTTTACATGAGCTGCGGCGGGTACGTCGTACCATTTGACCGTGTAGCCGGTGCCGTGAGAGCAAAAGACCGAGTCGGGCGTGTTGGGCAGATCGGCCTCGGGCTCATAGGCGGCCGTCTCGATTACGCGCTCGGCATCATGGCAAGCCGCATAACCGGCGAACTCCAGGTACAGATGTCCGCGACCGCTCGTGTAGGCAGCCACCTCCAGCGCGTAATCCTGCACCTCGGATACCGGTACGCGACCCACAAGCTTCGCCCGGTCGCCCGCCATCGTCGGCGGCTCGTACTCGGCACCCATGCGCGTGGCATCCGAGAGCGCCCGGCCCACGCACTCCCCCGGCACCTCGAGCTCAAAGTGGTACCACGGCTCCAATAGTACCGCCGCGCCGGCCTCACGTGCCTGCATGAGTCCCTGGCGAATCGCACGGTACGTAGCCTGGCGAAAATCGCCGCCCTCGGTGTGTTTGGCATGCGCACGGCCACCTGTGAGCGTAATGCGTACATCGGTGATGGGCGAGCCGGTCAGCACGCCCAGGTGATCGCGCTCCATGGCGTTAGTAAGTGCCAGACGCTGCCAGTTAAGATCGAGCTCGTCGGTCGAGGTCACGGTGCCAAACTGCACGCCCGAACCCGCTGGCAACGGCTCCAGGCTCAGATGCACCTCGGCATAATGGCGCAGTGGCTCAAAGTGCCCCACGCCCTCGACCGGCTGCGAAATAGTCTCCTTATAGAGAATGCCGCCAGACTCAAAATCAATCGAAAGGCCAAAGCGATCTGCCAACACCCGCTGCACGACCTCGAGCTGCACGGCGCCCATCAGCTGCAGGTGAATCTGCTCCAGATGCGTATTCCAGCTTACGCCGAGCATGGGATCTTCGTCCGCCAACTCAGTCAGCGCTTTGAACACCGCATGGACATCGTGTTCGCCCGGAAGCACCGTATAGGTGAGGACCGGCGCAATGACAGGTGCATCGCCCGCAGGCTCCGCGCCCAGGGCGTCCCCCGGGCGAACGTGCGCAAGACCCGTCACGGCACAAATACCGCCAGCGGCAACTTCTTGGGCAAGCTCATACTTTTCGCCGTTATAGATGCGCACCTGGTCGATCTTTTGCTCCCATGCCTCGGCACCGGAACGTCCGCCAATCACCTGCTTGGCATGCAGCGTGCCGCCGGTCACTTTAACCCAAGCCAAGCGCTCGCCGCGATCCCCGCGGCTGACACGATAAACGCGCGCGGCAAACTCCGGGAGCCACGCCTGTTCACGCATCAGCGCGCATATGCCATCCAGCAGCTCGTCCACGCCTTGGTCCTTAAGCGCCGAGCCGGCAAAGCAGGGAAAGAGCTTGCGCTCGGCAACCATGCGTGACAGCGTCGCGACGGAAAGCTCACCCGCCTCAAAAAACTCCTCGAGCGCTTCTTCGTCTAACGCGGCAGCGTCCTCCTGAACGGCCCCGCCCGCCAACAGTTCGTTGGCATCCAAGCAGCCCTCGGAGAGACGTTGCCCAAGTTGTGTCAGCAAAACATCGCGGCCGGGATTCTCCAAATCGATCTTGTTGATGAAGATGAATGTCGGGATGTCATAACGTGCAAGCAGGCGCCACAGGGTTTCGGTGTGCCCCTGCACGCCGTCGTTGGCGCCCACAACCAAAATCGCATAGTCGAGTGCGCGCAGCGTGCGCTCCGCCTCGGCCGAAAAATCAACGTGGCCGGGCGCATCCACGAGCATGACGTGGGTATCGCCGTGGTCGAGTACAGCCTGCGACGAGAAGATCGTAATGCCACGCTCGCGCTCGATCGCGTTAGTGTCCAGATGCGAATCGCCATCGTCCACGCGGCCGCGCTTGCGAATGCGGCCCGCGTTGAACAGCATGGCCTCGGCCAACGTGGTCTTGCCGGCATCGACATGCGCCAAGATTCCAACGACCGCTTGCTTCGACATGGCTCTCCTCTTATTGCAAGCCCATCGCACGCGGCAACGGGCGTCCTCGTTCCACACTGGATGATACAATTTACGAGCCGGCGGGCGAAGCGGGCCCTATCCCCCGACCGAGCTCATCGTCCCGCGTTGCCGCGCGGCGATTTTCGTAGGTTCGCGCCTTGCGAAAGCCGGCTTTCAAAACAGCGCAGTAATCGAAAATGGCCCCACCCGGAGCCATTTTTCATTCGAATTAAGGACTGGTACGCGCCCCTGCTCTTACGCCTCGCGCAGCCAATCGAACGCGACACGCGCCGTGCCGTCGGACACATAGACGATACCAGCGCGCTCAAAGCCGGCCTTTATGATGGCACCCTGCATGGGCAGGTTATCCTGATGCGTGTCGATGCGCAGGTGATCGGCACGTTCTTTGGCAAAGGCAAACATCGCAGCCGCGATACCGTGCACGGTGCCGTCGGATGCCACACGGTGCAGCACGGCGTACGGAGTGTCGCTACGCCATTGACCGTCCTCAATGACGTCATAGCACTCGTCCGGGCCCGGTAAAAAGGCAAACGTCGCCACCACGCGGCCGTCGACTTCGCACACATAGCTGCCACCGGCGGCGATATCGGCAGCCAGCTGCTCGGCAGAAGGCGTGCCCTCGGGCCACTGCGTGGCGTTGCCATGCGCACGCATAAAGGCGCGGGCCGCGTCATAGATAGCCATGACGGCGGGAATGTCGGTATCGAGGGTTTTTCTGATCATCACGCGGCGACCTCACGTTTATTGGTATCACTTTGATTGAGCAATGATACCAACGTTTGGAGAAGGGCACGAAGCAGATGGGGAGCAAAAAGCGAGCCGCCTGGTCAAAGGCCAAAAGCGAGTTTTTGGGCACTGCTACGGGCGGCGATATGAGCGACCTGTTTGCGCGCGAGGATGAGCGCCGCGACGCCCTGGACGCCGAGCGAGATGAGGCCTGGCGCTACAAGTCGTGCGAGCGAAAAAACCGTTACGACACGCGCGCCGAGGCCGAGGCCGTTATGGCCGACTGCGAAAACCGCGGGCGACGTGGTTTGGCCTGCTACAAATGCGAGTACTGCGGCGGCTGGCATCTGACGTCGCATCCTTGGAAATAGACTCCGCATCGGCACGGCACTGACGGAGCGCCAACCATCGCACGTAAGCTACGGGCGCGGCGGAACCAAAACATCGTAGCGAACGGCCTTGCCCGCAAGTTGATAGCTCGGCTTAACGCCGGCAAGCAGTGGCCCCTTCACCGGCCGCTTGATAACCACCTTGCGCGGGTGAACCGCAAGCGCAGCTTCGACCAGCGACTCCTCATCGGCGCACGGCTGTTCCAGATGATGTAGGAGCTGGAACTTCTTTTTGACCGCCGCGCTCTTGGTGCGCCCGGGAAACATGGGGTCCAGATACACCACGTCGGGAGCGGCAAGCTCGCCCTGACCGATCAGCTCAGCTACATGGCGAAGGCCGGCAATGCTGTCCTCGCCCGCATGTAAGCGCATGCGTAACACGGCAGCCGCAAGCGCCGGATCATCTGCCGCGCGATCCAGGGCATCCTTGAGGAGCGCCGCGATCACGCAATCCCGCTCATACAGATCGACGGCAAAGCCCGCGGCCGCCAACAGCAGCGAATCCTCGCCAAAGCCTGCCGTAGCGTCAATCGCCCATGGTCGCTCGATGCCCTTTGTGCGCGCAGCCTTCACCAACAGCTCTTGCTGCAGACGGCCCTGCTTGAGTCGCGGCAGCATGCGGCCAAAATCGGCACGCAGCTCCATCGTGCCGTCGGTGAGCGTGAGGCCCTCGGGCTTCCCGGTCAGCTCAAGCCCCGCGGCCCGAGCAACAGAAAAGGGATCGACGACGCCCATGGGTACTCCTTAGCAAGCAAAACGAATACGTGGGCGCCGTTCATGACGACACCCAACCGTCCGCTATTGTCCCACATGTGACATGGCCCACAGCATCCCAATGCAAAGCACCGCCATCAATCCCGTGCACACGGCAGCGATCACGGAATCACTCATGCGCCTTCCCAACGACCGCGGCTCACGCACTTGCCCTGCTCCGTACATCATGGCTTCTCCTTCGGTCCAGCTCTTACCATGGCCCCATCATCGCAGCGCCGCGCATACGCTGCCATCGATTTGACTTACGCCCAGCTTTCTTTTTTGAAAGGTTGGACCGTGCGGGCAAGAGACGCTTTCAAACGCATGCATCGCCGCGTTGAACTACAATGTGCTTCACCATATGTGCAGTACATTGGGTGCGCCAAGTTGGCGTACTCGTATCGAAAGGACCAGCCATGAGCTTCACTCGCAAGACTCTCAAAATCCTTGCTCTCATCTACTTCGTTTTGGGCATCGCCAGCCTCGTCACCGCCGGCGTCGGTATCGCCACGGGCGGTCTCGATTCCACGTACGGTTCGTACGCCACGCTCGCAGCGGTCGTGCTTATCGCCAAGGGTCTCGTCGACCTTGCCGCAGGCGTCGCCGGTATCAAGGGCGCCAACAAGCCTTCGCAGGTGGACGGCGCGTTTAAGCTCGGTATTGTTGCCGCGGTCGCCACGCTTGCCCAAGCGGTGCTCACGCTTCCCGCGTTTGGCGGCGACGCCATCAACTTTGGCGCCTTTGTCATCGTGGTGTACGACCTGTTCTTTGTTCAGCAGGCACACGCCGTTAAGGCCGAGAACAAGGACCGCCTATAAGCGCTCGCTTCTCATAACCTCTGCAGCCAAGCAACTAAAAAGGGCCGATCGCGCATCTCCGCGGTCGGCCCTTTACGTTTGCCCAGATAAAACCTACCAAAATAAACCTGTCCCTTTTTGGCAGGTTGTTAGCTGTGGCGGTACTCGGCGATGATGAAGTCGATGTCGGTCTGAAGGGTATCCAAATTTGCCAGGCGCTCTTTGTCGGCGGGGCGCGTGCGGTAGTAGTACGGCGTCATCTGGAACACCGCCTCGATGTCCGCCTGGGTCTGAAGCGTAATATTCGCAGACACCCGCTGCGTTCCGACCAACTCGAGCTCGGTGGTCTTCGGCAGCTTCTCATCGTTAAGGTACGGCGTGTCGTAGAGTACCTCCTTGAGCCCAAAGAGGTGACGAGCACCCGGCACCACGGTGTAGAGCGAACCCTCCGGCGCCAGCACGCGGGCAAACTCGCGCTCGTTAAAGGGGGCAAAGAGCTCGGTCACCATATCGAAGGCGCCATCGGCCACGGGGATGTCCTTCATGTTGGCCACGAAGTAGGTCGCATCGCCGCGCTTGGCGGCCAGGCGCACCATCTCCTTGCCCAGGTCAAAACCGTAAGCATCTACGCCCGGCACCGCGCCCATGGCACTGGTGTAATAGCCCTCGCCACAGCAAATATCGAGCAGCGTCATGGGGCCGTTCGCAGACGTGGCGCGCCCAGACACCTGCTTGCGCACCAGCTCGACCATCGCATCGCGCAACGGCGCGTAGTATCCACGGTTCAAAAAGTCACGACGGCTGCGCGCCTGCGACTTGGGATCGCCCATGGAGTCGCCGCTCTTGGACGAGCGCAGTAGATATAGATAACCCTCGCGCGCACGGTCAAACCGGTGTCCGCCCGCGCATGCGGCCCCACGCTCATCGTCCACCAACGGTTCATGGCAAACGGGACACAACAACATGGCAACTCCTTAGCGCGAACAACACAACGCACACCATTGTCGCACGCCTTCCTCACCTAGTCATTGGGGACGTTCTTAAACGACTAGTCATTCAAGAACGTCCCCAATGACTAGTCGATTAGGAGTATCATCGTCTGCGCAAATGAGCGCAAAATAGCATGTTAGAGATTGAGAGCGTATGGCTGATACCGCATCTAAGCACATTGACATGACCACCGGCTCGCTGTGGCGCAATATTCCCCTGTTCGCCTTCCCCGTGGCCGCCACGAGCATCTTGGAGCAGCTGTCGAACCTCATCGCCACGGTCATTATCGGTAACTTCTCGGGCGACCAGGGAACCCTCGCCATGGCGGCGGTCGGCTCCAATGTTCCGCTTACCAGTCTTATGCTCAACCTGTTTATTGGCATGTCGCTTGGCTCCAACGTGGTCATCGCCAACGCTATCGGCCGCAACGATCAGAACATGGTCAAACGCGCCGTCCATACCTCGATTATAATGGCGCTCGTGGGCTTTGTCGTCATCGCGCTGGGTGAGATCTTTGCCGAGCCCATGCTCGCCGCGCTCAACGTTCCCGCCGAAACCATGCCGCTCGCTTCGCTCTACCTACGCGTCTTTTTGCTCAGCCTGCCCTCGATCTTGCTTTACAACTTTGAGGCCGCGATCTTCCGCTCCGTCGGCATCACCCGCATGCCGCTGCAGGCGCTTGCCGTGTCCACCATCCTCAACATTGGCCTGGACCTCATCTTTGTCCCCGTACTCCACTGGGGCGTCGCGGGCGTCGCCATCGCCACCGCCATCGCCTACACCGTCAGTGCCGCTACGCTCTTTATCCGCCTGCTCAAGACCGACTCCGTCGTCCGCGTCACCCTACGCGACCTGGCTATCGACCCCGTCGCCCTCAAGCGCATCGTCAAGATCGGCCTGCCCGCCGGCATCCAAAGCGCCGTCTTTGCCGTCGCCAACATCATCATCCAGTCTGCCATCAACAGCCTTGGCACCGAAGTCATGGCGGCCTCGAGCGCCGCCATGAGCCTGGAGTACGTGTGCTACAACCTGCTCAACAGCTTTAGCCAGGCTTGCACCACCTTTGTGGGACAAAACCACGGTGCCCGCCAGATCGACCGTTGCACCAAGACGCTCAAGGTCTGCCTAGTCGAAGGCGGTATCGTCGCGCTCACCACAATTATCGTTATTGTTGGCCTGGGGCGCGAGATCTTGTCGCTGTTCAACAGCGATCCCAACATCGTCTCGATCGGCTATATCCGCGTATGTTCGATCTTCCCGGCGTACGCCTTTAGCATGTTCTACGAAAACATGTCAGGCTACCTGCGCGGCTTTGGCATCTCGCTCACACCCGCCCTCATCACCATGATCTGCGTCTGCGGCATCCGCTTCTATTGGGTGTTCTGCGTGTTCCCGCACTTCCGCACCTTTGCGAACATCATGATGGTCTACCCCATCAGCCTGGGCACCACGGCGTTCTTTATGGTCGTGGCGGTACTACTTTGCCACCCGGCACGCACCTATCGCGCCACCCAAGCCAAAGCGACAGCCCGCTAAACACCGCACTCAACGCCACGCCAGTCATTAGTTGACAATATGCGAGCTCATATAGTCGATAAAGCGCCTCGTGGCGATAGGCATGGTGTCCCAGCTGCGCCAGGCCGCCACCACGTCGCGCGAGGGGGCATGCACGATGGGCCGCACACGAATATCGGCTCGCATGCCCTCCACAGTACGACGGTAGAGCATGCTCACGCCTAGGCCCTCCTCCACCATCGCCATGATGGTGTAGTCGTCGGTGACCTCGCTCGTCACGTGCGGCGACAGGCCATGCGCCGCGAATGCATCGAGCACCAGGCTCTGTTCGCCCTCATCCAGAAGCACAAACGGCTCGGAAGCCAGGTCGGCGAGTGTCACCTTTTCCTTTGCCGCCAGCGGATGCGCGACAGGCAACAGTGCCACCAACTCGTCGTGATAGACCACGCGCTTCTCGAGGCCAGCGGTAAAACCGCGTGCCGTAAAGCAAAAATCGACCACGCCATCGTGCACCCACTGGGCGTTGCGCGTGTAATCGCCCTGCTTGAGGGTAAAGTGCACGCCCGGATGCAGGGCCCCAAAGTCGCGGATCACGCGCGGCAACACGGTTCGACTCACGTTGGTAAACGTCGCAATGCGAATATCGGTCGACGAAAGCCCCAGCAGCTCCTGGCGCTTGCCCTCGAGCTCGGCCTCGGCAGTCACGATCTGGCGCAGGTACGGCAGATATTGTTTACCGTCGCGCGTAAGCGTAACGCCCTGCTTTCCGCGCTCGATAAGCGTGGTACCCAGCTCGCGCTCGAGCGCTTTGACGGCCTGGCTCACCGCACTTTGCGTATAGCCCAGCTCATCGGCCGCACGTTTCAGGCTGCCGCAATCGACCACCATACAAACAATCTGATACCGCGATGCCATCGTGCCTCCACATCAATGCAGCCGTAAAACGTTTTGCCAGGGCTTTTCTCGCCAACATTAGCATTTCTTAATCATACTGAAGATACATTCGCTTTACTACACCCACATCTGGGAGCAGAATCCTTTGTGCGAAACCGTTCTGTAACAAAAGGAGTCCCATGGATCGCAAAAAAGCAATCGCGCTCTCATTTTCCGTTCCCGTCGCATGGGGCTTTTCGTACCCTCTCATGAAGATCGGCATGGACAGCATGAACGCCACGAGCATCGTCGCGCTACGCTGCATCATCGCCTTTGTGGTCTGCCTGCTGCTCTTCCACAAGCGCGCGTTGCGCATCAACCGCGACCTTATGGTTCGCGCCGCCATCATCGGCGCCATCATGGCAACCGAGCTCACCTGCATGTGCCTGGGCTCCAGCCTCACCTCTGCCTCCACTGCCGGCTTTTTGCAGAGCCTGACGGTCGTGATCGTGCCGTTTGCCAACGCCGCCCTGCTGCGCCGCGCCCCCGAGCGCAAAGTGCTCATCGGCACCGCCATCGTCACCTGCGGCATGTTGCTGCTCTCGGGCGCAGACTTTACCAGCCTGAATCCCGGCGCGATCATTATGCTGCTCTCGGCCTTTATCTATGCCAGCCACATTATCGTGGCCAAGCGCTTTGTCGAAGAAGTCGATCCGCTTGCTCTGGGCGTTTGGCAGCTGGGCTTTGGCGGCCTGTTCTCGGGCATTGCCGCATGCGTCTTTGGCGGTTTCACCCTTCCCAGTACGCCCAGCGAGATCGTGGTTGTCGTTGCCCTCGCACTCATCTGCTCTGCCTATGGCTTTATCACCCAAACGCTCGTGCAGCCCCACGTGCCCGCTGAGACCACCGGCTTCGCCTTCTCGCTCGAGCCGGTCTGCTCCGCCGTCTTTTCGTTCTTCTTGGTCGGCGAGGTCCTGAGCCCCATCGCCTTCTTTGGCGCCGCTCTCATCCTCACCGGCGTCATAGTGGCAACCGTGCAGCTTCCGCGACTTCATGCGCACGCTCACGACCACGCCCACATGGCAGGAACGCCCGAGCAAGTCTCGTAGACCCCACTCTTCATACAGCCGTGGCATAAAGGCAACCGGTGCGCCTTTACAATAGATGCCAACAGAGCATCTGCCATAAAGGAGCCCCATGGACACCGCAACCCGCGACCGCAACATAGCAACTTGGTTGGGCGATGCGCCGCAGCCGGTACGTGACACTACGAACCAGCTGCTCGAGCGCATCGCCCTTTTGCGTGCCGAGCAAACCATCTACCCGGCACAAGACGACATCCTCAATGCCCTCGCCTATACGCCGGCCGACCAGGTCAAGGTTGTCATCCTGGGTCAAGACCCCTATCACGGGCCCAACCAGGCCATGGGGCTGTCGTTCTCGGTCCCTGCGACGCAAACCAAGTTGCCGCCGAGCCTGCGCAACATCTATAAGGAGCTCAAAGCCGATCTGGGTTGCCCCATTCCCGCCACGGGAGACCTAACCCCATGGGCACAACAGGGCGTCCTGCTCCTCAACACCACGCTCACCGTGCGCGAGCATGCCGCGAACTCGCACGCCAAGCTGGGCTGGAGCGCGCTCACCGACTACGTTATCGAACGCTGCTGCCAGCTGCCCCAGCCGGTAGTCTTTTTGGCATGGGGCCGCTTTGCCCAGCAGATGGTCGAAGGCAAGCTCGCCGTGACCGACGCGGGCAAGGCGACCGGCAAGTTCTGCCTGGCCTCCACGCACCCCTCACCGCTTTCGGCTAACCGTGCCACGGCAGAACTCCCCGCCTTTATGGGGTCGCGCCCCTTCTCGGCAGCCAATCGGCTACTCGAACAGCACGGCTCGACCCCCGTCAACTGGACTTGCCTCGGCTAAAAATCGATACATCAAAAACGCGCCCGACGGCAATCTTGCCATCGGGCGCGTTTTGTTACTCGGGCCAGATAAACTGGGTGCGGCCGGCCTCGCCACCATCGATCAGCAGACTCTGTCCGGTCATAAACCGGTTGGTCACGCCCACAAAGTAGATCCACTCGGCGATTTCTTGGGCGGTGGCCCAGCGCTTAAGCGGCGTGAGCTCCATAATCTGGTTCCACAGGTGCTCGTCTTCCATCACGCAACGGTTGAGCGGCGTGATAACGCCGCCCGGGTCCACACTGTTGGCGATGGCCTGCGGTGCCAAGCGGTTTGCAAGGTTCTTGGTGTAGGCGATAACGCCGCCCTTGCTGGCGGCATAGGCGGGAAACTCCGATCCAGTATGCCCGCTCGCCGACCCCACATTGACCACGGATTTGATAGCCGGCGCAGGCTTGGCGGCGAGCCCCTCCCCCACAAAGGCATAGCGCTCGGTCACGTTGATGGTGCCACACAGGTTGGCGGCGATATCGTCGGCCGAATCCTGCGTACCGGCAACGTTCACGATCACTTGGGGTTCAAGGTCGCCTAGAAACGAGCCCGGCTCGCGGACATCAACAATCAGATGGCGGTAGCGCTCGTGTTCGATCGCCGCCGGCAGCAGATCAAAGCCCACGACCTCGTGGCCCTCGTCCAAAAAGCGCTGCACGCATGCGGCTCCGATACCGCCCGAAGCACCCGTGATCAAAACCCGCATACTTGCTCCTTAGGCGGTTGCGTGGCGCTCGAGGTACTCGGAGCCCACATTCTCGCGCTCCCAGCCGCGCACGACCTTGTAGCCCACGGGGCTCAGGAAGACCTCGCACAGCAGCTCGGCAACAGCGCCGGTCAGCGAGCACATAAGGACCTGCACCCAGGTCCAACCAAAGAACGTGTGGCTCACCACGATGGCAAAGACCAGGTTGTCGATGAACTGGCCAACACCCGTGGACACATAGGAGCGGAAGGCAAAGCTCGCAAAGTTATTCTTTTTGAGCATACGACCGAGCGACTGGTTGAGCGTGGAGTTAACCACGGCAGAAACGAGCATTGCCAGCGAAGAGCCCAGCACCACGTACCAGGTGCCGCCGATGGTGGCGTTAAGGGCGTTGTTGACCTCGATCATGCCCGTGTCGTAGTAGGCACCCCACATGCCGGGCGTGAGCGAGCATGCCCAAAAGCACAGACTCACGGCCAGGTTGACCAGCAGCGCGAGGATAGAGATTTTGATGGATGCCTTGGCGCCAAAGCGCTTGCAGATCATGTCCTGGCACAAAAACGAAACCCAGCTCACCACAAAGCCACAGTCGAGCGCCAGATACGGCAGGCTGATGAGCTCTTTGTTGGCCAGCAGGTTCATCATGATGACGCTCACGAAAAACAGCGAAACCGTTGCCGCGGGAATGCTCCGCAACAGGACCTTGTAGTCCTCCATGACCTTCTTGATCATTATGTACTCCTTTGGTTTTAGGTTTAACGAGCAGGATATCGGACCCGAACTGCTCGGACGCCCCGGTCTTGAGACGACGGTGGGTATAATAGCCGCTCACACGGCATAAGGCAAGCAAACGGCGCGGCAGCCCCGCAGGGCCACCGCGCCGATGCGTTAAAAGGCCACGTTGCCAAACTCCGACAGGATAAGGTCGGGGTTGTGGTCAGTTGCCCAATCCACGTTCCACGGGCTCGTGAACAGCAGCAGCTTACCGCCGCGCATGTCCTCGACGCGCAGCGTGTCGCGCGTGAGCGAAAGAGCCGGGATATCGATGGTATCGGGGTCATTCTGGATCCAACGAATGTCCGTATAGGGCAGCGGCTGGCGACGAACCTCGACACGGTACTCGGCCTTGAGGCGGCGCTCGAGCACCTCAAACTGCAGCACGCCGACCACGCCCACGATGACGCTCTCCATGCCGGCACCCAGCTCGCGGAAGATCTGGATGGCGCCCTCCTGGGCAAGCTCCTCCATGCCCTTGACGAACTGCTTGCGCTTGAGCGTGTCAACCTGCGTAATGCGAGCGAACATCTCGGGGGCAAACGTCGGAATCTGCGGATACTGCACGTGGCGCTTGCCAGAGCACACGGTGTCACCGATGCTAAAGATACCCGGGTCGAACAGGCCCACGATATCGCCCGCGTACGCCTCGTCAACAATCGCGCGGTCATCGGCCATCATCGACGTGCCCGTGGCAAGCTTGAGTTTGCGGTTGCCCTGCACGTGGAAGGCATCCATGCCGCGCTCGAACTTGCCCGAGCAAATGCGCACAAAGGCGATGCGGTCTCGGTGGTTCTTGTCCATATTGGCCTGGATCTTAAACACAAAGCCGCTAAAGTCGTCGCGGCAGGGATCGACCGGCTCGCTGGTGAGCGTATCGGTATAGGCACGCGGCGTCGGGGCCAGACGCAGGAACTCCTTGAGGAAGGGCTCCACGCCAAAGTTGGTGAGCGCCGAGCCAAAAAACGCCGGGCTCAGCTTGCCGCAGGCCACGGCATCCAAGTCGAGCTCATCACCGGCGCCATCGAGCAGCTCGATGTCGTCCATCAAGTTCTTATGGTTTTCCTCGCCGATGAGCTCATCCATGGAAGGATCGCCCAACTCGGCCTCGACCTCGGCGACCTTCTTGGTAGCATTGGCGTGGCCGTCGCCCTCAAAGGCGATAACGCGGCGCGTCTGACGATCGAACACGCCGCGGAAGTTGCGGCCGCTGCCGATCGGCCAGTTCATGGGATACGTATTGATGCCCAGGACGTTCTCGATCTCTTCCATGAGCTCAAACGGGTCGCGAGCCTCGTGGTCGAGCTTGTTCACAAAGGTAAAGATGGGAATGTGGCGCAGCGTGCAGACCTTAAAGAGCTTTTTGGTCTGGGCCTCGACGCCCTTGGCGCCGTCGATGACCATGACCGCGGCGTCGGCGGCCATAAGGGTACGGTAGGTATCCTCCGAGAAGTCCTGGTGGCCGGGGGTATCGAGGATGTTGACGCAGGCGCCGTTGTAGGTGAACTGCAGCACCGAGGAGGTAACGGAAATGCCGCGCTCCTTCTCGATGTCCATCCAGTCCGAAACGGCATGCTTGGCCGAGCTCTTGCCCTTGACCGAGCCGGCGGTCTGGATGCTGCCGGTATAGAGCAGCAGCTTCTCGGTAAGCGTGGTCTTACCGGCGTCCGGGTGGCTGATGATCGCGAATGTGCGGCGCGACGAGATTTCATCCGACAGGCTTGCCATGCGGATCCTTTCTTGCATTGAGTGCATTACGTCGTTGTAACCGCATTATTGTAGCCGCGAAATCCCGCTCTAGGGCACCTATCAGGACAAATTCATCAGTTGGGGCCTAGGCAACCGGCCCAATCCGCATTTGCCTCTTGCAGAACTGTGCATAGTGTATATATACTGTGCTTACCGGTTATATACACGTGTAGCCCAACAGCTAAGGAGCCGCTGTGGACATCATCCTATCCAATTCGAGCGACAAGCCCATCTACGAGCAAATAGCCTCGCAAGTCAAAGCTCAGATCCTTTCGGGCGCGCTCGCTGCGGGAGCCAAACTCCCCAGCATCCGTGCACTCGCGAGCGATCTTGGCGTGAGTGTCATCACCACCAAGCGCGCCTACGCCGACCTGGAGCAACTCGGCTTTATCTGCACCGTGCGGGGCAAGGGCTGTTTTGTCGCCGAGGGCAACCAAGAACTCTTGCGCGAAAATCAGCTCTGCCATATCGAAGAGCTGCTTGCGAAAGCGGCGAGCCAAGCCGAAGCCTTGGGCGTCACGCGCGACAAGCTGCACGAGATGCTCGACCTCGTAGCCCCCGAAACCATGCAGTAGCCATCTGCAAGAAAGGCTATACCATGCAAAAGTTGCTAGAACTCAAAGGTGTATCGCGCCGCGTGAGCGACCGCTTTTCACTGCGCGACGTCACGCTTGCCGTGGAGCCCGGCCAGATCGTTGGCTTTGTGGGCGCAAATGGCGCCGGCAAGACGACGACCATTCGCGCCGCGCTCGGGCTTATAAAGCCCGATGCCGGCGAGGTGCATCTGCTTGGACAGCGCTGCGACGCCAACGCGCCCGACGAGACGCAGCGCCACCTGCGCTCCCGCATCGGGCTTGTCCTGGACACGTGTCCCTTCCCCTCCACGCTCAAGGTGGGCCAGGTCGAGAAGCTCGTAGGCCCGGCATACCCCACGTGGAGCTGCGAAACGTTCGCCGGATTCATCGACCGATTTGGCCTCGATCCCAAGACGAAGGTCAAGGACCTCTCCCGCGGCATGGGCATGAAGCTGCAGCTCGCCTGTGCGCTCAGCCACAATGCCAAGCTGCTCGTTTTGGACGAAGCCACCGCGGGCCTCGATCCCATGGCGCGCGAGGAACTGCTCGACGAGTTGCTTGCCTTTGTCGCCGACGGCCAGCACAGCGTGCTGCTCTCGAGCCACATTACATCCGACCTCGATCGCACTGCCGACCGCGTCATCTGCATCGATAACGGCTCGATTGTGTTTGACCTGCCGCGCGAGGACATTACCGACCGAGCCGGCATCGCCCACTGCACCCAAGCACAGGCCGCAGAGCTTATGGCTTGCGTCGAAGGCGCCCGTGCCGCCCACCACGCCTATAGCGTGGACGTGCTCGTACCCAACCGTCGCGAGGCGCTCGAGGCCTTCCCCGAGATTCCCTGCGACCGGGCAACCATTGATGACTATCTTCGCCTCATACTGAAAGGGGCTTCGAAATGAAACGCGCCTTTATGTCTGAGCTCGCCATCGTCCGCACGCTTGTCCCGAGCATCGCGGGCGTCGGCCTGTTCATCTTCGTCGTACTGACCCTCGCCAACGCATCGGATGGCGATGCCAGTATGAGCGCCGGCGCCTGCGCGGTCAGTGCCATGTCGCCCATCGTGGTCATGAACTCGCTGGCCGGCTACGACAATCAAAACGGATGGGAGCGCTATCGGGCAACGCTGCCCCTCTCGCGCAAAGACATCATCTGCGCACGTTACCTCTGCATTGTTGCCTTCTCGGCCATCATGGCGTGCGCGACCGTGCTTTTGAGCACCATCACTCTTCCGTTCTTCGATCACACGGGCATGCCCTCGACGGGACAGATCGTCTTTGAGACCACAATAGCCTCCGCCGCATCGATGCTCATCTCCCTTATGATGGTGTTTCTGGCACAGCCGCTGTTCTTTCGATTTGGACACATGGAGGCGCTGCGCCTTTCCGTCGGCCTGTTTGCCCTGCTCGGATGCCTTGCCATGGCCACGCTGAGCTCCTCCAACCCCATCAGCAACTGGCTCATGTCGATTGCTGGGGCGAATCCCGATCCTGCCGTCCTCGGCTGCCTGTGCGCAGGAATTGCCGTACTGGCCCTCGCGCTATGTGCAATCAGCTGCACCGTCAGCACCAAGGTCTATCGGGCACGAGACCTGTAGGCAAGCGAATCTCGACCCACGCAGGTCGTAATCGGCCACAATCGCGCCCCTCAAATCCGTGACAAATGGCATGTCCCCGGCCCGTGCGCAACGTTCTATAATCAAAGCGTCACGGGCCTCGGCCCAATTTCGATCATCCAAGGGGATGTCTTTTTGGTCATTGTTCTTTAGGGAACGGTCAATCGCATACAAATTGAAAACGGCCGTCTTGCGGCCGTGGTTTGTTGCGCCGTTCCGCCTCCGTCATCTGCCACATATGCACCTGACAGGAAAGAACAATGAACTCTGCGAAATCTCAATCCTTCCCAAAAGCCACCAGCTTCGACGCGGCGCTCGTACGCTCTAAGATTATGGGGCCGAACCCCCTCAAGCTTTGCGAAGAGCTCCTTTGCGATGCGAGCATTCCCCGCGGCGCCCGCGTCTGCGACCTTGGGTCGGGCACCGGCATTACCAGCGCCCTGCTCGCCCGCGAATACGGGTTTGACACCTACGCCGTCGATCTGTGGAGCGACCCCGTCGAGAACCGCACATTCTTTGATTCGCTCGGTATCTCGCGCGACACGATTCATCCCGTTCAGGCGGACGCCTCACAGGGCCTACCATTTGAGCACGGCTATTTTGATGCGGTCGTGACCATCGACTCGTACAACTACTACGGCCGGGACCCGCACTATCTGGACGAGCACCTACTCCCCTACGTAAAGCAAGGCGGGATGCTCTACTTAAGCATCCCCGGCATGGTTCGCGACTGCCACGACAACCTGCCCACCTGCCTGCTCAAATCCTGGACACCCGAGCAGCTCGACTATATGCACGACATAGCCTGGTGGCGCGCCATGATCGAGCCGACCCCCGGCGTCGAGATTGTCTCGATGCAGCCTATGCTCTGCACGGACGAAGCGTGGGAAGACTGGCTCGCCTGCGACAACGAGTACGCAGCAGGCGACCGCGCTGCCGTTGAAGCCGGCGCGCTCGAATACCTCAACACCATCGCCATTGTGCTGAGGAAGCTCTAAACAGCAACGCGTGAGGCCGCTTGCATGCGGCCTCACGCGGCTTCTTTAAAACGAGTCCTGAACAAACGCAAAGCGCAATACGCTACTTGCGCAGCGGCTTGGGCAGCGGAATGCCTGCCGCAATGACTGCGGCGATGATCATGCAGACGATACCCTTGAGCGGGAAGCACATGAGCAGCAGGCCCACGACCATGACCGGCTGACGCATGACCGCACCCATCGTCGATGCCGTGCAGACGGCGACGCAGAAGACCGGATCGGCGCCGGTGAGGATGGCAAGGCCATAGCCCAGGCTCACACCCGAGAAGATAACCGGGAAGAAGTGGCCGCCGCGCCAACCAAGGTTGATGAGGGCGGGCGTCAGCATAGCCTTAACAAGACCGGTCGCGATAAGCACGCCGGCGGGAATGGTCAGATAGGTCTCCATGAGCACGTCGGCTTGGGTCTCGCCGGCAAACATGGTGTAGGGCAGGACCGTGCCACAGATGGCGAGCGCCAGACCGGCTAGCATGGCCTTGACGACAGGGCGCTCCCCTATGGCATGGGACAGTGCCTCGCTTGCATGCTCAGAGACAAAGTACAGCCAGCCGCATACGGTGCCGACCAACGCCAGCGGAATGAGCCAGACAAGTTCCAGGTTGCCCACCTGAGCGGACTCGAACCTGGGCATGCCCATGCCGCCGCCCATGAGCTGGCCGAGCAGCAGGTAGGCACCCAGACCGCCGGCAATCGCAATACCGTAGACCACAGTCTTTTGCGCCTTGGGCAGCTTGATGGTGATCTCATCGGACGCGGAGTCCTCGCCAGCGCCCTGGCCGTCGGCGCTACCGGCGAGCGGCGCCACAAAGCCAAACACGGGCGCGGTAAAGAGCGCCGTCAGGGCAGCCTGGGTGCCCAGCAGCGTGAGCTCCCTAAACTCGGCGCCAAAGCGACGCATGCGGTCGCCGACCCAGCTGCACAGACCCGCGATAACGCCGGTCAGGCCGGCCTCCGGTCCAATACTTCCGCCAAACAGCAGCGGCAGCAATGCCGCAAGCGAAAGCTTGCCGAGGTTGTCGTACGGGTAGCGACCGTCTTGTTTAACCTTGGCCATCACCTGGTTGAGGTCATCGGTCTTGGTGCCCGTAATCTTTTCGTACAGACCGATCAGCAGGCCGCCCAGCAAGCAGACAAAAAACGGGTACGGCAGAAAACCGAACGGGCCGCTCGCGAGCTCAGGCGAATCGACGCCCAGCGCGTGCGGAATCTCGGTCCATAAATAGTCGATACCGTGCTCCATCGCAAAGAAGAACAGCCAGACCGCGGCGCCTGCAAACGCACCGGTCACAGCCACGCTCACTAAAAACAGCGCACGGTTTTTGGGTTTTGCAAGGTTGTCCATCGGGACCTCCCGTGGTCAAAATCGACAAAGATACGTTTTATTGTAGAGCGAGCGTTGCCCGAACGAGCCAACCGTCTGCGCCGCAAACGGCACCATTGGGAGTCATAGTGGGGCAGGCTCAAGACTTATCCGTTAATAATCGAGGCAATCTCGCGCAAATCGTCGGCAAAGTAGATGCCGTGCTGCCGCCTCGGGCTCGAAAGCCCCTTATCAATCATGTGTCCGAGCAGCGCCTTGAGATCGTTGTAGTAACCGTCCAGGTTATACAGGATGCACGGCGCGCTCAGATGCCCCAGCGACACGGCCGACATGACCTCGGCAATCTCCTCGAGCGTACCCGTCCCGCCGGGAAAGGCAATGAAGGCATCACCAAGCTCGATCATCTTGGCCTTGCGCTCGGCCATGTCGCTCGTCACGATGAGGTCGTCGATACCGTCATGTTGAAACTCGGCCTCGATAAAAAAGCTCGGTTCAACACCCGTCACGTGTCCACCAGCATCGAGTACGCTATCGGCGAGCGCACCCATCAGGCCCGATTTGGACCCGCCGTATACCAGCGCGTGCCCGTTGGAGCCAATCCAGTTGCCCAGCTCTTGCACCGCAGGCAGAAATGCTGGGTCGTTGCCGACGCTGGCGCCCAGGTATACCGTGATATTCATATTCAGTCCCCCTCGTCGTGACGCGCGGCGCCCCCTCTAGCGTTGGCGTCGGCGATATTCGCGCACACGGCGCGATAGGTCGGCAAGCTCGTCACGATCGAGCTCTTCCAAATGCTCCAGATCATCCATAAAGCGCGCCATGGTGTCCTTTTGGCGCATCTTGATGAGCGTGTTGCAGTAGTTCACCGCCACGCCCGTGAGCATGGCGATGTAGAAGATGCTGATGACGCTCAAAACGACGGTGATAGCGCGGGCAACCGGCGTCTCGGCCGGGATATCACCGAAGCCGATCGTCGATACGGTCTCAAAGCTAAACCAGAGGCCGTCGCCAAACGTAAGGGTCGTGGGCTCGGACAACCAGACGGCCGTCGAGCACAGCAGATAGAAGACGAGAAACAGGCCCGTGATGCGCGCAAAGCCAGCCTGGCGCAACACGTCGGCAAGCGTCCTCAACTTGTTCATCGCGACCCCTTTTCCCAGACGCCCAATCACATTCGCTCGGTATTGTCCCACGCCTCCCCCGCAAACGGAACTAGTCATTGGGGACGTTCTTAAACGACTAGTCAGTTAAGAACGTCCCCAATGACTACCTAACCGTTTAGCGGTGCGGCGGCTGAGTGGGCAGGCTGAGCTGGTATCCTTATGCGAAACTGTCTCGACTCGATAGGATTTCATGTGAAACCTTCCGCCGTCCTTCGTTTGACTCTATATCGCACCCTGGCCGTCGCGCTTGCCGCGCTCGCCGTACTGAGCGCCGTCATGCCCGCCCCCGCCTTTGCCGCCGACTCCGACCAGCAGGTCAAGACGGTCCGCGTTGGCTGGCTCGTCAACAACAAAGGCTTCCAGGAAGGCATACCGGGCGAGCGACTCTCGGGATGGGGCTACGAGTACCTCCAGACCCTCTCGTATTACACAAAGGGCTGGCAATACGAATACGTTAGCGGCACCTTCTCCGAGCTTATGGACATGCTCGAAGCAGGCGAAATCGACCTCATGCCCAACATCTCGTATTCGGCAGAGCGCGAGCAGAAGCTGCTCTTTTCCTCGAACCCCGAGGGCACCGAGCGCTACTACATCTACGCCAGGCCCGACCGAGACGATCTGGCCAAGGGTGACCCCCAGGCGCTCCAAGGCCTCACCATCGGCTGCAACTCTGGCGTTATGCAAACTATCGTCGGCCAGCAGTGGCTCGCCGACGAAGGCGTCACCTGCACCTATAAAGAAATCGACACCGGCAGTGCCCTCTTTGAGGCGCTTGCAGACGGCGAGGTCGACGCCGTCATCATGAACGATACCATTTCGTCGCCCGATGCGTCACCCATGTTCTACGTAGGCTCGAGCGACTACTATTTTGCCGTTCCCAAAAGCCGCCCCGATCTGATGAACGACATCAACGCCGCCATGACGACCATCGCCCGCGATAACCCGCGCTATAACGAGGAAGTCAAATCGAGTTACTCGACCCAAAACAGTGGCTCGTCATCGCTCACCGGCCCCGAGACCACCTGGCTCAAAGCAAACGGCAATACCATCACGCTCGGCTATCTTAAAAACCAACTTCCCTACTGCACGCAAAATGACGACGGCGAGATGGAAGGATCGCTCGCCTCGCTTGCAACGACGTTGCACGACAAGTTTGGTATTACGGTCAAAACAATCGCACTCTCGAACAACAGGCAAATGATCAAAGCCCTTTCCAACGGAACCATCGATGTCGCCCTGCCATTGTTTCGCGACTACTGGCTCGCCGAGCAGACAGGGGTCATCCAGTCAAACTCGATGGGAACGGTTTCGCTGACCGCCATTCACAGTGGCAAAAACCTGAACAGCGACCTTAAGAACATCGCTTGTACAAAGAGCACAATCGTTAACCGTTTTGAGCTCGAAAGTCTCTTCCCGAACGCAACAGTAACCGAGTACTCGAATGACGGCGAGGTGCTCAAAGCCCTCAATGAGGGGAAGGCACGTTGCATCATTGTCCCCAGCACGCGCCTGGAAACTCTCCGCGACACCTACGACATCGAGGATTTCGAAACACAGGAACTCACCAACACGGCGCAGCTATCGTGTTTAATTTCGCGCGGCAAGCCCGAGCTGCTGGGAATCATCAATAAGGGCATCGTCAATGCAGGTGAATCGCTCTCTGCAAACAGCTATTTCCCCACATCGTACTCGGCGCAAGAATCGGACACGTTCCAGTTTTTCTATCGCAACCGCACCGCCATTGCGACTGTTATCATCTGCATCTTGCTCACCAGCATCGCCATCCTTGTCTGGTCGCTTTACCGCGCACAGGAGGAACGGCAGAAAGCTGATGCCGCCAACACCGCCAAAACCGCTTTCCTCACGCGCATGAGCCACGACATCCGCACGCCGCTCAACGGCATCCTGGGCCTTATCGAAATTGAGGAATTGAGAGAAGGCGACATGCAGGTCGCCCGCGAAAGCCGCGCCAAGGCGCGCGTTGCCGCCAATCACCTGCTGTCACTGATTAACGACATCCTCGAGATGGGCAGGATCGAGGAGTGCAAAGTGACGCTCGAGCACGAATCATTCAACCTTAAAGAGCTGTGCGACAATGCGCTCGTACTGTGCAAGCTCCGCGCATCGGACCGCGGCATAACCATGCTCGACACCAGCGATCCCTACGCTGTCGACCAATATATGATCGGCAGCCCCACCCATATTCGGCAGATCCTTGTCAACCTGCTCGACAACAGCATCAAGTACAACAAGCACGGAGGCACCGTCACGTTCTCATCGACCATCAAACCGGTCGACGACGAGCACGCCGTGTTTTGCTTTAGCGTCTCGGATACCGGCATTGGTATGACATCCGAGTTTTTGGCACACATTTACGAGCCGTTTGCCCAGGAAGGCGACGATGCGCGCAGCAAGTTCCAAGGAACCGGCATTGGCATGTCTATCGTCAAATCGCTCATCGATATGATGGGCGGCACGATTGAGATTTCGAGTGAGGTTGGCGTGGGAAGCACGTTCAACGTCCAGATACCGCTCGATATCGACAAGAACCCTCAGGCAAAAGAACGTGCGTCCAAGCAGACATACAGTTGCTCGCTTGCAGACATGAACGTTCTTTTGGCAGAAGATAACGAGCTCAATGCCGAGATTGCCCAGGCTCTGCTCGAAAGCGAGGGCATCGTCGTAACTCGCGCCGCCGACGGCAACGAAGCGGTCGACCTATACGTTGGCCGTCCCGCGGGTAGCTTCGATGCGATTCTAATGGACATCATGATGCCGGGCATGGACGGCTACGAGGCAACCCGCGCGATCCGCCTGAGCGAAAAGGCCGATGCGGCCGACATCCCCATCATCGCGCTCACCGCCAACGCCTTTGCCGAAGACGCCAAGGCGGCACACGACGCCGGCATGAACGCCCATCTGCCCAAACCGCTCGACTTTAACAAGCTCAAAAACATACTCGCCTGTATCAAGAAAAACGGGGCTGTTTCGCTATAGTTTGTGCTCAACCACCATGCGCAGTAGAAAGGAAGCCAACGATGTTTAGGCCCTTGCGTCGAAAGAAACGCGCCATCACCGACGAGGAAGCGCGCGAACTGCTCGCTACCTGCAAGCGCGGGGTCTTTGCCGTCAACGGCGATGATGGCTACCCGTACGCCATTCCCGTCAACTACTTCTTTGACGCCGAGCACGACAAGATTTATTTCCATGGCGCCAAGGCCGGCCACAAGGTCGATTCACTCAGGCATGATGATAAAGTCTGCTTTACCGTTTACGGCAACGAGTGGTACAAGGACGGCGACTGGGCTCCTTACGTCATGAGCACTGTGGTCTTTGGCCGTTGCCGCCTGGTAGATGAAGCGCCTGCGTTTATCGAGGACAAAGTCCGCCAGCTCGCGCTTAAGTACTACCCTTCTGCCGAAGAAGTCGAGGAAGAAATCGCCAAAGACATCAAGGGCGTCCAACTCTACGAGATTTCAATTGAGCATCTTTGCGGCAAGCAGATTCAGGAAAAGTAGCGAATGCGAAAAACGCGCTCGCTACCCTCTGCGCCCCATGCGCCCACGCATTTTGACGGCGTGGGCGCATGGGGCAGCACTCGAATCGAGCGCCCCCCTATACCCCAAAAACGTAGCGGTCCAGGCGCTCACACGCCTCCTTTACCCGCGAAAGGGGCAGTGCCAGATTCACGCGAATGTGGCAGGGCCCGTGGAACGGGCGGCCGTCCTGATACCCCACGCCCACACGAGCGCCCTCGTCGAGCAGCCACTGAATATCGCGGCCATGCTCGCGGCACCACTCGGTGCAGTCCAGAAACACCATGTAGGTGCCCTGCGGACGCGAATAGGACACGCCCGCAAAATGCTTGTCCACGTAATTGCAGAAATAGTCGACGTTGCCCTCGATGACCTCATTGAGCTCATCAACCCACTCGTAGCCTTGCGGCTGGTAGGCACCGATAAGCGCGTGCATCGAAAGGACGTTCATCTCGTTGTAGTGGGTCTTGTTGGACACGGCGCACACGCGGTCGCGCAGCGTCTCGTTATAGATGATGTGGTAGCTGCCGACCAGGCCCGCCAGGTTAAACGTCTTGCTGGGCGCGTAGAGGGCAACCGTGCGCATGTGGGCGTCCTCGCTCACCGACTGCGTCGGGATATGCTTGTGACCCGACAGGATGATATCGGACCAAATCTCATCCGAGATCACCACGCAATCGTGCTGACGATAGATGTCCATGGCACGTTCGATCTCGTCGCGCCCCCATACGCGGCCGCAGGGATTGTGCGGCGAGCAGAACACCGCGGCATGGATGTGGTTTTGGGCGAGCTTTCGCTCCATGTCCTCAAAGTCCATGCGCCACACGCCCCGATCGTCGAGCTTAAGCGGGCTGTGGACAATGCGATAGCCCGCGGCTTCGATAGACTTGGTAAAGCCGATGTAGGTGGGACTGTGGACCAGTACCGCATCGCCCGGCTGGACATATGCGCGCAGCGTCGACACGACACCGCCCAGCACGCCGTTTTCGTAGCCGATATGCTCCGGCGCCAAGCCCTCAACGCCGTTGCGACGGCTTTGCCATTCGATGATGCGGTCGAAGTACTCGTCACGCGGATTGAAATAGCCAAACATGGGATGCTGGGCGCGCTGAATGATGCGTTCCTGAACCGTGGGCACCGTGGCAAAATTCATATCCGCCACCCACATGGGGATGCGGTCGAAGCCCTCGTCGGGTGCGTTCGGAGCCATGTCGGGAATTTCTCCCCAGGAGTCAACGGCGATGGCGTCCATACCGTGGCGGTCGATAAGCGAGGTAAAGTCGTATTTCATGCTGAGCTCCCGTGCAAAGCGGATTGTTTCGGTAGGCGTTATTGTCCACCAGCGTGGGCGGTTTTGGAGCGGAGTTTGGCGCTTAATTTGACGGGTGCGGACGAATGGCTGGTTAGTCTCGCGCGTCGTTGATGGCGGTTATCGTCAACCTGGTTCCGTCGACCGTAAACGATATGTCAAGCCCAGCGTAAGCCAAATGGTAAACGCGGTTTGGCTCGTGTTTGCTGCCCGCACGGCGCGGATCTTGGCGGAGCACCTCGATCAAGCCGGGGAGCTTTGTGTCCGGGACCATGTCCCGCAGCGCTTGCGGGAGCTCGACATCGAGCTCTTGCCATGGCGCGTCCTCAATCCAGCCGCCCGTCGCATCCGGGTGACAGTCCGCAAACGGAATGTAAGGCTTAATGTCGTAGATGGGCGTACCGTCGCGCAGGTCGGCCCCCAGCACATGGATGATGGGACCATCGTCGGTGAGCTCGACACGATCAAGCTTGACGCAGGTGAGCCCGATGGGATTAGGGCGAAACGGACTGCGCGTGGCAAACACGCCCACGCGTTCGGCTCCACCCAGACGCGGTGGGCGCACGGTTTTCGACCATTTTGCGTTGGTGCCGGACCTGTCCTGCGTTTTGGCATCGGCGGCTATGTCCTTAGCCGTGCCGCCGGGCGTTCCGTTTTCGAAGCACCATAGCAGCCATAGGTGAGAGAAGGAGTCCAGACCCTCAACTGCAGCGTTGGAGGCAAATTCCGGCTCAAAGACGATGCGTCCCTGCAGATGGGGCGCCAAAAAGCTGTTGCGTGGGATGCCGAACTTCTGCGGCAGGTCGGTATGTATGTGTGCAATAGGTTCCATGCCGGTCATTGTACGGCATGGAGGCGTGGGGTGTTGCGCGCAATTCTTCGCCGCGGTCCCCGTCGTGCAACCAACGGTTGCTTGGAAGGGTGCCGGCCGCCGCGTATGCTTAAAGCAACAAACAGCAGAAAGGAGCCGTCATGGCCTTTGCAGAAAAGCTCATCGCCATCCGCCGCGACAACAATCTCACCCAAGAGCAACTCGCCGCCAAGCTCTTCGTCACACGCCAAGCCGTCAGCCGTTGGGAACGCGGCGAAGTCACGCCGGGCATCGACATGATGAAGCTCATTGCCGCCATAACCGGAGAACCGCTGTCCCACCTGCTCGAAATGCCCGAGCACTATTGCCAGAGCTGCGGCATGATACTCACGCCCGACGACTGCGGCACCGATGCTCACGGCGCAACGACCGACCATTACTGCAAGTGGTGCTACGACCACGGCAAGTACACCTACGAGACCACGATGGAGGCCATGATTGAGGATTGCGCCCCGCGCCTGGCACAAAACACCGGTATGTCGCTCGACGAAGCCGTCTCGCTCATGGGCGCCGTGCTGCCGCAATTGGAGCGCTGGCGCACCGTGCAGGAAAACGAGGAGCGCTACGGTGCCGAGGCGCGGGCGCGCTATGGCGACGAGGCCGTCGATGCAGCAAACGAGGCACTGCTGGACATGGACCCCGAGACATGGAACGACATGAAGGAACTTGAACGCGCTATTCTGGGCCAGCTCTCGATCGCCATGGGCGACGGCGAACCGGATGGAAGCGAGGCGCGCAAGCTTGTCGCAATGCACCGTCGATGGATTGGCCTTAACTGGGGACACGAACCCCAAGACGAAGCATACCTGGGCCTCGCCCACGGCTATCTTGCCGATCAGCGCTTTGTTGACTACTACGACAAGCCCTGCGGCACCGGAGCTACGGCGTTTCTGGTACAGGCCATCGAGTCGTCGCTGGCCCGCGCATAGATTGCGGCGGCTTTGGGTATTTCAATCAAAACCGCAACCGATTGGAGACACCATGGCTACTGATCATGAACTCGCGCTCTACGTTATGACTGGCTGCCCGTATTGCATAAAGGTCAAGCGCTTTTTGGCCGATAACGGCGTGACCATCCCTGAGCGCAACATCTCGATCGACTCCGATGCCGAGCAGACGCTCATCGCCGTCGGCGGAAAACGCCAGGTTCCCTGCCTGTTCATCGACGGCAAGCCACTCTACGAGTCGAGCGACATCATCGCATGGGTACAGGAGAACCTGCTCTAGCACTCATTGGGGACGCACTTAAATGAGTAGTTTCACTCATTGGGGACGTACTTAAATGAGTAGGTAGGAATTCAGTTTCTCAGTTTATAGAACATACGTTTGCTTATATGCTATACTCGCCTCAAGGCATGAGGCTGGTCGAGAGCTCCCGCGGAGGTCCCCAATGACACGCTGGAGCGAGCTCGGTAAGTAAGATCGGTGGTTACCGCACTCGTCCATCTCAGACAGGCTGCGCTCCTGTTCGCCGTCGCCATCAAAGAACGGCACTCACAATCAAACGTTTCCGTTATCCGTGAGTCACACAGGAGTGCATTGTTATGGCTAAAAAGATCCCCACCTTTACGTCCGACACCGTTTCAAGCGCCCGCTCAGATATCAGCAGAATCGTTGAAGCCAAGAGTCTCAATCAAAAGGGCATCGATCATGAGACTTCGCTTGAGGGGGCATTGCTCATCGGGCGCCGTCTCGAACAAGAGACTGCTGGATATCCCGTTACCAATCTCAAAGGACTGCTCTCCCCCGTCGGCGCTCATCTACACAAGCACTATGGCCCCCGCCTAGGACAATCCTATCTCACACGCTGCATTAAGCTCGCTCGCGCTGTTCCCAAAGGCGCTCCTTTTCGATCAGAGCTTGACCTAACTCACTATGAGTCGCTCGCTCGCGTCGCAAACGAGCACCTGCGCCTAGAGCTCATGAACGTCGCGGCCGACAACAGGTGGTCCTCATCGCACATCGCGCTTCACGCCAGATACCAGAGTCCGCAAGATGCTCCCAGCAACAGGGAATTCCGCGAGCTCGAATCGAACCAAGAAGTTTGGCGCTTTGCCCGCGCTTATACGGATGCCTGCGGAATCATTTCGCTCGAGAAGTTTGTTGAACTCTACAATTCATACGCTCCCAAACCAGTCTCGATATTCGAAGTAAATGAAACCGTTTGGAAAATCAAAGATGAATCGGGACGCATCGACAACCCCTGTATGTTATCCAAGGACGGAGAGCTATACCTCATAGCGCCAGAACTAGACGACACGATCGAAGATAACCCTTATTACTACGACGACTACGGATATTCTTATCGAAGATACGAACGCCATAGCGAGTACACCAAGGAAATGCGTTCACTGCGCGAACGACGTGTTCAGGGCAGAAAGACGGCTATATTCGCTGGCCATAAGCAGCATTCGATTAAACTGCTCGATTATGAGGACGTCGTTTGCGGATATGTCAGTTACACACGGGCAGTTGAATATCTCAAACTGTATATCTTGAAAGATTCCAAACTGAGCGCCGCAAGCCTTCACGCAAGAGAGGACGAGTTTGATTTCATCATGGCAAAGCTCTTGCGCTCTATTGGTCTCAATGGCATGCCGACAGCACAACAAACAATCGAAGATGCCGAATTTTTATTGATCGTCGTACGACCCGATTTTTACGAACAAGCGAAGATAATCAAGGTCTCCAAGCTCCTCACAATAGTCTATGAAGACGCTCCCCTCTGGGAGTTCAACGGACGCTCACATTCCGAGCTGAAAAGTGAAAAAGCGCTGGAACCTCCGATGACGACCATACATCGAAAAGTTCAATCAAAACAGGCTGCTTAGCAGTATTAACTGCTTGCATTTTTGTCTACAAAACTGTATACAAAAAGAGAGGCCCTTATGGAGCTCATTGCGATCCACCCCCATGCCCTCAAACACGGGCTGACGGAGACGGATATTAGATGCGCCTGGAACTCCGCTTTCGCATGGTTCAGGCGTGATCTTGAAAATGGAGGCATCGATTACGTTCTCGTTGGACTTGATAGAAGAAGTCGTCTCATGGAGCTCGTCGCTCGATGTTGCCCCGATCGAGATGGTTACATCATTTACCACGCCCTTGTCCCTCCTACGCGCAAGGTGCTCAGAGAAATCGGGATCGATCGATAGGAGGCGCTATGGACGCTAAGCAGCTCGAGAAGATGATGGGGTTTGCTCCCGGAGAGCTGGAAAAGGCCTCGGAGGCATACGAAAAAGATGAGTGGCCAAAGGGTCGCACCATCAAGTTGGGAAGGCCGCCGATCTCCGATGAGCCAAGCGTTGTTTTGTCGGCACGTGTGGGTGAATCGGTTCTTGAAGCGTTTGACGCAAAGGCGAAGCGTCATGGACAAACACGCACGGAGCGACTCAGAGAGCTCATTACGCTCGATGCAATGATTGCCTAGTCCCCCGCCGAACCCAAACGTGTACGTCAGCATCCAAAGTCGACATTTTTCGACATCTTCGGATGCTGGCGTACAGCTTTTTGCAACATAGTCGTTGGGGGCGTTCTTCAACAACACAGCCGTTGGGAACGTTCTTGAATGACTAGCCGTTTAAGAACGTCCCCAACGACTACCCTTGAATGACCACTCATTTAAGTGCGTCCCCAGTGACTACCCTATTTCTCGATCTCTTTCCAGCACTGAGGATCGGCTTCGTACATATCGCCTGTGTAACCATACGCCACAGCGGGGCAGCCTCGGCACCAGCCGAAAAGCTCGCATTTGGAGCACTTCTTGAACTTTTTAAAGTCGCGCTTTGCCTCCATCTGCGGCGAAAAGAACAGCTCCTCGAGCGTGTTCTCGGCAACGTTGCCCACCTTGCTCTCCATGCGGCGACATGCATAGACGTCGCCCGTAGGCAGCACCGTCATATGGCCCGTACCGCAATGGCAGCCGTCATAGATCATGCCAGGCTTGGCGCTCATGGGGATGGTGAATTTGCCCTGCTCCCACAAAAGAAGCGTCCACAGGTGATCTTTGAGCTGGAAGAACGTTTTGCAGCCCGCAGCCTGGTGAAACTCCATACGCTCTTGCGCGGCCAGCAGCACGTCGCGATATTCCAGCGGCTCCAGATGGAACTCATCACGCTTTTGGCCCGAGGTGGGGCAGTATCGTCCAAAAGCGAACACGTCGACTTCGAGGCTTGCCACAAGGTCAATGAGCTGCGGCAGCTCGGCGGCATTCATACTCGAAACCGTGTTCATAACGGCAACCCAGATACCCGCGCGCTTAAGGCACCCAATCGCACGCAAGGTCTCGACAAACGAGCCGGGCTTACGGAAGTAATCGTGCGTTTTCTCGAGTCCATCGAGCGAGAGCTGGTATTTGCGGCATCCCAACTCTTTCATGCGGGCGCAGACCTCGTCGGTCAGATGGAACGGATTGCCCATCACGCACCACATAAAACCCCGCTCGTGCAAAAGCTTGGCAAGGCGCCAAAAATCGGGATGGAGTATGGGGTCACCGCCCGTAACGTAAAAGTACGGCTGACGACCGATGCGTTCGCAGAGGGCCTGGGCCTGATCGACGACCTCGACCATCTGCTCCCACGGCATGCGCTTAAAACCAGCGCAGGCACCGTTGGCGAAGATATAGCAATGTTTGCAACGCTGATCGCATTCATCCGTAATATGCCACTGGAAGGCAAACGCGGGCTTTTGCATCGTGGGACTCCCTTGGTCGATGTTCAAATTGATGACGATATTGGGCTACAGGCGCTCAACGGCGCCGACGGGGCAATTCTCTTCACAGGCGCCACAGTGCAAGCAGTGCTCAGGCTCTATGCGATACGAGTCACCCGGCTCGATGCACTTCTGCGGACTGTGCTCAAGACAGGTACCGCAACCGATACACGCATCGGAATCAATACGAAAACCCTTAACAGGCGCGGACGCCATGTCCTCGTCTAGGGTAAAGACAGCGCGCTCAATAGGACGAACCCCCAGGTTAAAGTAGTCGAGCACGATGTTTTCGACCTTAAAGATAATGTTGATATCACGCGTATCACCGGGATAAACGTTGGCAAGATACGGCTGCTCGGCATAAATAACGTCACGCCAGTAAACTTGCTCGGAATCCAAGGCGGGAGTGGCAACGCCGGACATGCGGATCATTTCGTTAAACCGCGTGTGGACGAGCGTTTGGACGCGCCCATCGGCCATAAGCTGGCGGGCCATCTCCTTGCCGCGCGCCGTGAGGAAGTAGATGGCGCGGGACTCGTAATGTACAGCGCTCACGCAGCGAATTTGCGGCGCGCCATTTTCGTCCACAGTTGCCAGCGAGAGCGTCCCGGCAAGCTGCATCTTTTTGAGGCAAGTCTGAGCATCCATTACGAGTCCCTTTCTAGCGATTGCTTACTGAGCGTCCGCAGCGCCGCAAGCGGTACCACAGGCCGGAGCAGCCTTGGGATCGGCAGAGCCGCAGGCAGGAGCGGCAGCAGGATCGACGGAGCCGCAAGCAGGAGCAGCCGCGGGATCGGCGGAGCCGCAGGCGGTGCCACAGGCCGGCGCGGCCTTGGGATCGGCGGAGCCGCAGGCGGGCGCGGGATCGGAGGTACCGCAAGAAGCGAAGGCGGCAACGTTCTCGAGATTCTCGGACATGGCAATTCCTTTCGATTGGGGGCGGCTGGGCGAAGCCGCCCGGACGTAGACGCTTTTGCGCCTAAGCACATCATGCGAGGAATGCACCCCACCCAAAAGAAGGCACTAATCTATTAGCCAGTTACCAAAAAGTAAGTTGTAGCCGCGGGTGCCAGCAGCTGCGATAATGCAAGCAACCTACCCGATTGCGAGGTTACCATGCTCACCAAAGAAGAACTGCCTCCCTGCCCCGTCGCTACGTGTTTTCAGCTCTTTGGCAACAAGTGGAAAATCTATATCATCCAGCAGCTCATTGAGCAGCCCCTGGGCTTCAACGCGCTACATCGCTCTATTCCCGGCATCAGTCAAAAGGTGCTCTCGTCAAACCTAAAGGAAATGGATGCCGCGGGACTTATCACGCGCACCGTCATTCCCGAAACGCCCATCCGTACCGAATACGCGCTGAGCGAGCTGGGTCAAAGCCTTATGCCCATCATCGATTCTCTTGTGGAATGGGGCACCGACTACCAGCAGCTTGTGCGAAGCTCCTAGCAGCTACGGGCTTTTGCAAATTGAGCGCCGTGGGGCATACCGCTCCACGGCGCTTACCTTTTTGTGCCTTCTTTTGAAGAAGCGGTCCGGGTTGCACACTGCTGTCAAACACGCCCAACTCAATTGGACAGGAGGTCAGCCATGAATCAAGCCGAGCGTCGTATTCGGCTTATCAATGCATTGCTCAACGAGCGAGCGGACGGACGCGGCATTGCCGTTCCCGCCGGAGCCGGCGAGCAGCGTGATTTACTCAGGGCCCTTATGAACGTGCGGTCGCCCGAAGCGCTCGCGACAGAGGTGCTCAACGTCCAGGATGCCTACCTGCAGCAGCGGCTTGTTGAGCGCGGTGGAGCGACCGACGCCAGCACGCTCCCCTACCGCAATCGCATTGCCGTCTGGCGTGGCGACATCACGCTGCTTAAGGCCGACGCCATCGTCAACGCCGCCAACAGCCAAATGCTCGGCTGCTTTGTGCCGGGACACCGCTGCATCGACAATGCCATCCACACATACGCCGGCATGCAGCTGCGCCTAATATGCGCCGGCCTCATGTGCAAACAAGGACACGAGGAACCGACCGCACGCGTTAAGGTCACGCCAGCGTTTAACCTGCCGAGCAGCCATATCTTCCACACCGTCGGTCCCATCGTGCCCAGCCATAAGCCTGGCCCGCGCGAGGAATTACTGCTACGCCGTTGCTACACCAGCTGCCTGGAAGAAGCGACACGTCGAAAGCTCGACACGCTTGCCTTCTGCTGCATTTCGACTGGCGTCTTTGGCTATCCCCAACAAGCCGCCGCGCGCGTTGCCATCGATGCCGTTCGTCATCATCTAGACCATAACGACCCCAACCTTAAGGTGATCTTCAATGTTTTTCTCGCGTCTGACGAGTCAATCTACCGCGACCTTCTCCAAGCAGATCGCTAAGCTCCGAGCCGCACTCGATGCATCCGACGCCGTGATAATCGGCGCCGGCGCGGGTCTTTCCACCGCGGCTGGCTACGCCTACGCGGGAGAGCGCTTCGAGAAACTTTTTGGCGACTTCGCCGCACGCTACGGCTTTACTGACATGTACTCCGGCGGGTTCTACCCCTATGACTCGCTCGAGGAATACTGGGCGTTTTGGAGCCGCTATATCAAGTGCAACCGATATGACCCCATACCCAAGCCGACCTATGGGCAGCTTTTGGGCCTGCTGCGCGACCGAGATTACTTTGTGCTGACCACAAACGTAGACCATTGCTTCCAACGCGCCGGTTTCGATAAAAAGCGACTCTTTTACACGCAGGGCGACTATGGTCTATTCCAGTGCAGTAAGCCCTGCTGTCAGGAAACTTGGGACAACGAAGAGCTCGTACATTACATGGCCGCCGCCCAAGAAGACCTGCGCATTCCGTCTGCGCTAGTGCCTCGTTGTCCCCATTGTGGCTCTCCGCTCACGATGAACCTGCGCGCCGACGATACGTTTGTGCAGGATAAGGGCTGGTATGCCGCAGCCGACCGTTACCAAGATTTCCTGCGCCGCCACAACAATATGCGCATCCTGTTCTTGGAGCTTGGCGTAGGCAGCAACACGCCCGTCATCATCAAGTACCCGTTTTGGCAGATGACCGCCAAAAACGAGCGCGCAACGTACGCATGCGTCAATTTTGGCGAGGCAGTCGCTCCGGCAGAAATCGCCGATCGCAGCATTCTAATCGACGCCGACGCAGAGCGCGTATTGGATGCACTTGCCGTCCAAGCCGTCAGATAGCAAAGGCGATGCTGTCTCACATAGCCGTTGGGGACGTTCTTGAATGACTAGCCGTTTAAGAACGTCCCCAACGGCTACATTTAGCCGTGAAAGCGGGCTATGAGCGCAAGTGGCTGTTCGCGAAAGACGCGCTCGACGGCGGCGCGGTATTCGTCGACCTTTTTGGTCTTGCGCACGATCTTGTGGACGGTGGCGGGATCGGCGAAGGCGCATTTGGCGTAGAACCACCACTCCTTCATGCGAAAAACCGCGTTGCCGCCAATCTCGTCCGCATAGGCCGCAAACAGTGTGTCGTGGAAGCGCTGCAGCTCAGCTGCCGTAGCAGCAGGGCCGCCGGCAACCATGCGAGCCAGCGCGGGGTTCGCAAGCAGGCCGCGTCCCAACATTACGTGGCGCGTTCCGGGATAGGCCTCCACCAGCGCATCCATGTCCTCAAGATCAAAGATGTCGCCGTTGTAGGCCACCGGGAACGGCGCCCGCTCCAGCGTCTCGCCGTAAAACTCTTTGCGCGGCGAACCCGCATAGCGGTCCTTTTGCACGCGCGGATGCACGATCAGCTCCGCCAGCGGCATGCGGCAATAGAGGTCGAGCACGCGCTCGTACTCCTCGTCGTTCTCCAGTCCCAGCCTGGTCTTGACCGAGACGGGCAGTGGCGAGCGCTCGCACACGTCGCTCAAGAACACCTCGAGCTCATCCAAGTTGCGCAGAAAGCCCGAACCCTTCCCCTTGGCGACAACCGTGCCCGAGGGGCAGCCAAGGTTGAGATTGACCTCGCGGTAACCCATGTCGGCGAGCACCTGCGCCGCCCACACAAACTCGTCCGCGTTTTTGGACATCAGCTGAGGCACCACGTTAAGCCCCTGGTTATTGGCGGGATCGACCTCTTTAAACGCCTTGCCGCCAAAGCGGTTGCCCACCCGTGGCGGAGGCAAAAACGGCGTGTAATAACAATCGAGCGCACCGAAACACTCCGCATGCACGCAACGGAACACATGCCCGGTAATCCCCTCCATAGGGGCCAGCGATAAATACATCGACATCCATTCTCACATCAATGTGACAAAGGGACTGTCCCTTTGTCACATTTGCAAATCATCATTCGGCTGTTTATTTTGGCACACATACGTATCGGGCGGCATCATCGCGTGGGCACAGGAGCAGCCGCTCTAAACCAGGGCTGTCGTGGCACTTTTGCCGTATGACCTGCGCTCACCGATGGCGGGATTCTCTATACTGAGTCACATATGACGGCATCGCGCCACAACGACCGCCACGACACCAAGGACCAGCCATGGCAGCACTCTCCGAACAAGAACGTAAGCGCATCCAGCGATACTGCATCTGCCCCAAGGTTGCCGGAGCGGCGCTTGCCATGGCATTCGTGCTGCCCTTATCGATCATTCCCTTCGAAATGATCGACGACATCGTCTTCCATCACGAAGGCTTTCAAGAGACGGGCATGATGACCGCCTTGGTGCTCACCGCCATCAAGCTCGTCATATTCTGCTATTGCGCTCTCGCCCCGCGCTTTGGCATGCGTGGCAAGCAATGGAAGGAAATGCAGTACCGGCTCGCCGTCGAGCAGAACGAGAAAGACCGCTCGGCACAAATCGCAGGCGTTGTTGGCACACAGGCCGCCGCACACCTGCTCAAGAACAGCGACAACGAGGCTGCACGCAACCTGGGCGGCGCGGCAGAAGTCGCCGCTGCTGTAGGCGCCGTCGCCACCGCAGCAGACGTGCTTGCCGAAAGCTTTGCCAACGCGAAGGCCATGGCAGAGGCCTGTGGCGTACCTATCCCCCATGCAAAAAAGTGGATCGTCGCGCTTGTGGCGCTGCCCCTCGCAATCGTGTGCGGCGCCTATATCCCACAGCTGGCGCAGGGAAACATCGAGATGCAAGAAAACGCCGCGGCCGCGGCCGAGCAGATCGCCATCGCTCGCAAGGCGCTCGAGCCCTCATGCGAGTATGTGTCCGCCGATGACCCCTACGAGCGATATCAAGACTACGGCTATCACGTCCGCGGCTATCTGCACGACGGCGACTCCGATGCCCAGAAGACCTATACGTACCTGGATTTTGACAACAAGGGGACGCTCGCGGAAGTGAGCTACGCGGCAGAAGTCGACCCCGGCGCGAGCCTCGAGGACAACCTTACCCGTATCGAACTCGACCTTGACGAGCTTTCCTCTGCCGTCCAAACCATAGACGTCAAGACCACAAGCCCCGAGCTCCTAGCAGCGCAGAAGCTCCCCGAAGAGTTTAGGCAGGCTTTTTTGAACGGCTCGCTCTACGAGAGAATCTCTATCAGGACGAGTGACGACCCCATTAAAGCGTATTACTCGTTTGATACGGATCCTAAGGACGAGTTTGACGAGTACACCCATCCAACCATCCGCATTACGCTGATGAGCAAAACGAACTAGGTGTAGGGAGATGAATGTGACAAAGGACTGTCCCTTTGTCACATTATTCGGAGCGCAGGGCTTCTACGGGGTCTTTTTTGGATGCGCTGCGAGCAGGCAGCAGGCCGGCAACGACCGTTAGCAACACCGAAATCGCGATGAGCACCAGCGCATCCTGCACGGGCAGGCTCATCAGATTGGGCACCTGTTTGGCAGCAAGCGCCCAGGCATTAACCGGAAAACTCACGAGCACCACAACGACAATGGCAAAGACGCCGGCAATGAGGCCCTCGATAAAGGTCTCGGCATTGAATACGTTGGCCACGTTGCGCTTTGACGCGCCGATCGCGCGCAGGATGCCAATCTCCTTTTTGCGCTCCAGTACGCTGATGTAGGTGATGATGCCGATCATGATGGAGCTCACGACCAGGCTGATGCTCACGAATGCGATGAGCACCAAGCTGATGGTGTTCACGATGTCGGTCACCGAACCCATGATGATACCCATGTAGTCGGTGTACGAGATTGCCTGTTCATCGTGGCCGGCAGCTTTGACCTGCTTGTTGTACGCATCGATGTGATCGAGCACGCGCTCCTTGGCCTCAAAGTCGCGCGGGAAAATCTTAACCGAGATGGGGTCTGCCTCATCCGCATAGCCCAGCGTGGTCAGATTGTTATCGTAGGTGAGCTTCGACGCCTTGGCATAGCTCATCATGAGCGAACTCAGGTCCTCGGCGTCCATGTTGAAGTGGATAGCATGAGCAAAGGCACTCGCATCCACGTGCATGGCGCTCGCCAGGTTGGCAAAACTCGAAGACATCTGCGTCGCCATCTGGTCCATGAGCCCTGCCGCGCCCGCCTTGATCTGGGACGATACCGTCGACGCTATCTGCTCGCTGATTGCCTTCATCACCTGATCCATAGCCTGCTGCAGATACGGAGCCAGTTGCTTTTGCACATAGTCGGTCATCGCCTGCCGCAGGTGCTCGGCCAGGGCATCGCCGCCGAGCGCTTTGAGCTGGGCCAGGATTTGCTGAGCTGCCGTATCGTTCTCAAGATACGTCGAGAACGCGGCGGCAAGCTTTGACGCGTCCTTAAGATCATCGGGTGTCAGCTCCTTAAACTGATCAGACCGCAAAAAGCCCTCAAACAGCTGGTTGGCTAGTGTTCCCACCTGCTTCATTTGCTCGGGCGCAAGTTCCAGACCGTCAAAGATACCCGAAAAATCTGGGGTTGGCGCTTTGGCCATGATGTCACTAAAGTCGATGTCCTTCCCAACGCCCGAAAGGTCGATATCCAACCCGGACAAGTCAAGACCCGACAGGTCCATACCGCCGGCGACACCCGAGAGCGCGGAGGTATCAAACGAGAACGCGCTCCTGAGCGCCGCCTCGTCCACACTGAACATGCTGCCCAGATCCACTCCTTGTTTGGCCTCGCCTTGCAGTTCGTCGAAGGTTTTGCCCGTAAAGACATCCGTCTCGGGATGAGCAAGTTGCTCTTTTACGATCTGCGAATTGGCGGCGCGCTCCATAAGCTGGCGAGTCAGCGCGTGCGTATAGGCAATACCCGGGGACAACGCGCTCGCGTTGGCCGTCTCGTTCGGTCGCACCACGCCCACAATACGCACGTCAATACCGTCGGCAACCTTGGCCGTCATAAAGTCGGCGTCGCCAGACATGTCAGTCCACATGCCGGTCTCTTCGTTTTTGCGATACGCATCGGCCGGCGACAGCACCTTAAACGTCGTGGACAGCGCATCGTCGTAGGTAAAGTCGGTACCGGTCTCGGGCGCTTCGACGCCACCGTCAGCCGTCATAGCGCTGTTAACCAGGTCGTTGAGCTCATTGATATCCAGCGCACCGATGCTGTAGAGCGTATAGTCGCCCACCGTGCCACGACTCGAAAGCACCATCACGGCTTCGTTGGCAGACGTGGGCCAATGACCGGCGACGACATCGTACTGGCTGTCGAGCAGGCTCTGGTCGTCAATCATCTCGCTAAAGACCGAGGTTCCCATGGATTCCATGCTCACCGTTGCTGCCGAGCTCGCGCCTCCGCTCATGGCCTCGGTCATGGCGTTGGGCACCAGCCGGACAGGCTTCTCATCGCCCTTGCCGGCACGATAGACAACCGGCGATACACCGTAGCCGTACTGAATGGCGTTGACCTCTTCATCGATGCCGTCGCCACCGGCATCGAGCCATGCCTTAAAGCTCGTCATGTCGTTGGACTTAACGCTCGCAAACATATCCTTTACGGCCGTGACCACAGGAATCTTATCGGTTCCCTTAGCCTTGCCGCCGGCACTGTCGTCGGACGAATCCACGTTTTCAGGCGAGTCATCATCCGCAGCCCCCTGCCCGCCCATCATGGACGACAGGTCGTAATCCTGCTTGGAAATGGTGAGCGGGTAGCTCGAGAGCGTATCCTCCTCGACCTTTTTGATGTAGCCGTTTACGCCATTGGACAGCGCCAGAATCGCCGCGATACCGATAATGCCAATCGAGCCCGCAAAGGCAGTCATGGCCGTACGGCCCTTCTTGGTCATGAGATTTCGAGCAGAAAGCCCCAGCGCCGTCACAAAACTCATCGAGGTTTTGCGCGTAGGCTTAGCCTCGCGACGCGCGGCCTTGGCAACATCAAAAGGGTCGGAATCGTCGGTAATCTTGCCGTCCGCCAGGTTGACGATGCGCGTAGCGTATTGGTACGCCAGCTCGGGATTGTGCGTGACCATGATGACCAGACGGTCGCGCGCAACGTCTTTGAGCAAATCCATGACCTGCACGGACGTTGTGGAATCCAAGGCGCCGGTCGGCTCGTCTGCCAACACGATCTCGGGATCGTTGATCAGAGCGCGGGCGATGGCCACGCGCTGCATCTGTCCACCCGAAAGCTGGCTCGGGCGCTTGTTCACGTGCTCGCCCAGGCCGACTTTCTCCAACGCCTCGCGCGCACGCTGGCGGCGCTCGGCATGCCCCACACCCGTGAGCGTGAGCGCCAGCTCCACGTTTTCCAAAATGGTCTGATGCGGAATGAGGTTATAGCTTTGGAACACAAAGCCGATGCGGTTGTTGCGGTAGGCATCCCAATCGCGATCGTGAAAATCCTTGGTCGAAATACCGTCGATCAGCAGGTCGCCCGAGTCAAAGTGGTCGAGTCCGCCGATAACGTTGAGCATCGTAGTTTTACCCGAGCCCGAGGGACCCAGAATGGCCACGAACTCGTTATCGCGAAAAGACAGGCTTACGTTGTCGAGCGCCACCTGCGTAAACGACTGCGTGACGTACCTTTTGCAAATTCCTTTGAGCTCCAGCATGGACGGCAACCTCTCCTGCGCAGGCACCCTGCCCGCTCTCCCCCGCCGTTCGTATTCGACGCGTTTGTCCTACTCTATCCCCGTTTTCTGCCGGTACCAGTGAGAAATGTAACGAACCGCCCCAAATAACGAACGGGACGGCACGCCATGTGGCGCACCATCCCGCACATAACATCGACGATGTGACAAAGGGAATGTCCCTTTGTCACATTCGGACTTACTGCTCGCTCTTAGCAAGCGCCTGATCGATCAGCTTGTTGAGCGCCTCTCGCTGCTCGGCGGAGTTGATGCCGCCCATGATTGGCTCTCCCACGATGTTGCCGTTCTGGTCGATCACGTAGGTGGTCGGGAACGAGTACAAGTTGGAGGTGAACTTGCCGGCCTCGCTATCCGACTTGAACCAGATGTTCTTGTACGTCACGCCCTTCTTGGAAAGTACGTCCTTGGCGTCTGCCACCTCGTCTTTGTTGCCATCGAGCGTAAAGGAATTGACGCCCACGACCTGGCCGCCCTTCTCGGCAAGCTCCTTGTTGAGCTTCTCCAGATCGCCCAGCTCGCCCACGCACGGCTTGCAAGTAGTGAACCAGAAGTTCATGACGGTGACCTTGTTCTTAGAGAACAGCTCGTCACTGTTCACGTCGTTGCCATCCAGGTCCTTGCCCGTAAAGCTGGGGAACTTCGTCGCCTCGCTCGAAGCATTGGCACCAGCCGTCATGCCAGCGGTCGAAGCGTCGACGCTCTCGCCTGCACTCGGCGTGCTTCCACAGCCGGGGAACTCCTTCTCCAGGCTCTCGAGCTTGTCCTCGATCTCCTTGATCTGCTGTGCACCGACCTTGAGTGTCTTAAGCTCATCCGCCGTGAACTCATCCTTGGCGCCGTCGATGGTCTTGAGCAGGAAATCGCCGTAATTGCTGCCGTCCTCAATCATTGCCGAGTCTTTATTTGCCGCATTGAATACCTTTTCCCACAGCGCGTTATCACTCGAAAAGATCTCGTTCTCCTTCTGCATGAGCTTCGCATACAGCTCGGCGGCCTCGTCGGCATTGGCCGGCTTCTGCGCAGTGAGTTCTGCGATCTTAGGATCGGAGCTCGCAGATTCGCTCACATTGCCACCGGGCGCCGAACATGCCACAAGGCACAAGGCCAATACCGGCACCATAAACAGGGCCGCAATCTTAGAAAGCTTCATAGTCATTCCTCCGTTTTGTCGAAGCTTGTTTACTTTTTATCGGCGGTCAAGGGAAGTTTTTCCGCCGACACATCCAGGCCATAGCGATAGCTGATGGCATCGACAGGACAGGCCCCGATGCACTTTCCGCACCGGATGCATTCGGCATGATTGGGCGCGCGGACCACATCAACGTCCATCTGACAAACCTTTGAGCACTTGCCGCACGAGACGCATTTGCACGCGTCAACCTGAATCCCCAGCAAGGACACCCTATTCATGAGCGCATAGAATGCGCCGAGTGGACAAATCCATTTGCAGAAGGGGCGGTAGAACAAAACGCTCAGCACTACCACGGCAATGAGAACGGCAAGTTTCCAAGTAAAGAGATGTCCCAACGCAGATCGAATGCCGGCATTGGCAATGGCCAGCGGAATGGCGCCCTCGAGCACACCCTGCGGACAGATGTACTTACAAAAGAACGGGTCGCCCATGCCCACGTCGTTAACCACCAAGACGGGCAGCAGCACCACGGCAAACAGCAGCACAACGTACTTGATGTACGTGAGCGGCTTGAGCTTTTTCGTGGAGAACTTTTTGCCGGGAATCTTATGAAGCAGCTCCTGCAGCCAGCCAAACGGGCACAGAAAGCCGCATACAAAGCGTCCCAGCAGCACGCCGAGCAAAATGAGCGTACCGGTAACATAGTAAGAAAAGTTGAACTTGGATGAACCTACCACCGACTGGAACGACCCGATGGGGCACGCACCCGATGCCGCGGGGCACGAATAGCAATTAAGCCCAGGTACGCAGACTGTTTTTCCCGCGCCCTGATAGATGCCGCCTTTGGCAAAGTTTGGCAGGTGAATATTGGTGACCAGCGTCGCCGCCGCCTGAATGAATCCGCGAAATCGGGCCAAAACATGCGACGCAGTGTTTTCTCTTTTATCCAATTCCGATACACTCCAAGCACAGCCTAATCGCTTTGGCCAGCACGGCATCCGCCTCGCCACGCATAACACCAAAGCACACCATGGTAATTCCGACGATCAACAAAGCGACCTGTACCACGGGTTTTACCGCTTTGAACAACACGACCACTCCTTTCGTTACGCGACCATTGGACCATATCGGCTATAAAATCCGTGTTAAGCGCGATATGGAATGTGCAAGGAGACTGTTATGCGTATTTTGATCGTCGAAGACGAGCGAGCACTGTGCGATGCAATCGCGCGCAGCTTGCGAAACTTGGCGTACAGCGTCGACTGCTGTCACGATGGACAGGAGGCGCTCGACCTGCTGGGCGTCGAAGTCTTTGACCTCGTGGTGCTCGACCTCAATCTCCCCCGTATCGACGGCATGACCGTGCTCAGGGAACTTAGGAAAACCGACTGCGAGACCAAGGTACTGATTCTGTCCGCACGTGGCGAAGTATCCGATAAAGTCGCCGGACTCGATGCCGGCGCCAACGATTACCTTACCAAGCCGTTTCATCTGGACGAACTTGCGGCAAGGATCCGCAGCCTTACCCTCAGGCGCTTCGCACAAAGCGACATAGTATTAACCTGCGGAAAGCTCAACTTTGACACCAAGGCGCGCATCGCTTCCGTGGACAGCGAGGCTTTATCTCTTACGCGCAAGGAAACGGGAATCTTGGAATACCTGATGCTTAATCAGGGGCGTCCGGTAAGTCAAGAGGAGCTTATCGAGCACGTTTGGGATAGCAGCGTGAACAGCTTTAGCAACGCAACCCGCGTTCATATCTCGTCGCTCCGCAAAAAGCTACGCAGCGCTTTGGGATACGACCCGATTCGCAATCGGATTGGAGAGGGCTACGTTATGGAGGATGGAGAATGAAAGGGCTTTCTCTGCAATGGCGCATAACGATTATGACGGCACTGCTCACGTGTGCGGCATGCGTGCTGACGAACTGCCTGGTCGGCTATACGGGCATGCGCTACATGGATGCCATCGGCAGCGACATCTCGGCCTTTAACGCAACCGGCGAAGATTCGCTCCAGGCGTTCGACCCAACGAAAGCAGCCCTCGATGACAAGGTCACGATCGTCGTAAACGACGCACAAGAGTCTTTTGGCACGACAGCCTGGTACATCACGGCTGGAGTCACACTCCTTGGCGGCGCGCTGGCATACTTTGTGAGCGGCCGTGCACTCAAACCGCTACGGGCTTTTGCAGCTCAGGTTGAGCGTGTGCAACCTGACAACCTAAGCGAAATCAGACTCAATGAAGATGTGCCCACCGAGCTACAACGATGCAGCGCCTCTTTCAACGACATGATCGCTCGTCTTGGCGAAGGGTTCTCTGCACAGCGTCAGTTTACCGGCAACGCCGCACACGAGCTGCGCACCCCACTCGCCCTTATGCAAGCACAGATTGAACTATTCATTTCCGAGCGCTCCGGTTTGCAACCCGAAACAGCCGAGCTGCTCGGCCTGCTACAAGAACAAACCGAGCGCATGTCGCGGATGACCAAGGTGTTGCTCGAGATGAGTGAGCTGCGCAGCGTTCCTTGCGAGGACGATGTGGAACTTGGTCCCTTGTCCGAAGAGGTCCTCACCGACCTTGCGCCACTTGCCGAAAATAAGGGCATAGCCCTCAATTGTGCTGGAGACGCTTTAGTAATCGGGAGCGACACGCTCCTCTATCGGCTGGTGTTTAACCTGGTCGAAAATGCCATCCATTACAGCCGCCCCGGCTCGACTGTCAACGTCTCCATCTGCGACAACGACAGCCACGTGTTCCTGCGAGTCGAGGACCAGGGCCCGGGAATACCCAAGCAGTACCGAGAGAGCATCTTCCAGCCGTTCTTTCGCCTGGATAAATCCCGCAGCAGGGCATACGGCGGCGCAGGACTCGGGCTAGCGCTCGTTTGGGAGATTGCAGCGCTTCACGGTGGCGCCGTAGAGGTCGAAGAAAGTTCCGAGGACGGGACCACTATGCTCGCAAGCCTTCCAAAACGATCCGCAGCATTAACCGAACAGTAAAACGAAAGGGGTCCCGCACACGTTTGCGCGGGACCCCTCTCCGTCAATGCAATTCGCCCAAAAGAGTAGAAGTTTACTCCCACTCGACCGTGCCGACAGGCTTAGGCGTGAGGTCGTAGCACACGCGGCAGATACCGGGGACCTCCCTTTATACGTTCGGCACAATCGTAGGCGATACCCACAAATTCCAGTCCCGAGCAACAAGAGTACAATTGCTGCTAGTGTTGCCAGCTGTTGGGAGATGGAAGATGGACTGCGATGGCTACCCATGCGTTCCCATGCCGTTGATGTGCACCGCCTTTGTGCCGGGGCAGATTGACGCTGCGGTTGCAGGCATTTCCGACCCCGATTCACGCGCCATCGCCACGGCAGAAGCGCTGTACTTTCGCGGACAGGCCGCACTCGCCGCCAAGACAGCACGCCCCTATCTTGACGCCACCGACCCCGCACTGCGCTATTCCTCATGCTTTATCTGCGGATATGCCAGTCTGTCGCTCAACCGTATCGCCGATGCCCGCCGTTGCCTTGCTGGCATCCTCGATACGCCGGCCGACGAGGAATCACCCGCCGTCCACGCCACGCATATCCTGTTCGCCTCGGCCGCGAGCGTCCTGCTGCACTTGCCTTCCCCGTATTCCGCCGAAGAGTTTTATCCGCTTGCGGCGCATCTGCCCGAAGGCCTGCGCCTGTTCGCCAGCTACGTGATGGCGCATGCCCTGTACCTGCGCGGCGAATATGGCCGCAGTCTGGGCATGGCGGAAAACGCCCTGATCATGAAACAGGGAAGCTATCCCATCTCGGAACTGTTCCTGCACCTGGCAGCTTCCATGGCCTGCATGAGTCTCAAAGACGTCGACGCCGCAAGAACGCATTTCGGAGCTGCTTGGAACATTGCGCGTCCCGACGGCCTTATCGAGCTCATCGGCGAGCACCACGGCCTTTTGCAGGGGCTCATCGAGGCATGCCTAAAAACGCAATACCCTGACGACTTCGCACGCATCATCGAGATCACGTACCGCTTCAGCTACGGCTGGCGGCGCATCCACAACCCCGATTCGGGCGAGGACGTTGCCGACGATTTAACGACCACAGAGTTCACCATGGCCATGCTCGCCTGCCGCGGATGGACCAACGCCGAAATCGCACGCCATATGGGAGTATCGCCGGGCACCGTCAAAAACCGCCTATCCGGCGTATACGCAAAGCTTGGCATCGGCACACGCGCCGAGCTGGTCGCGCACATGTTGCGTTAGCGACCGGGCTGCCAAGCGCATCGAACGCGTTCCGGAACCCGGCGCTTCGCTCGATCAATTTGGACATTTTGACCCTTGAACGGCACTACCGCCACGAAGCGTCTTCTCGCAAAATTGGATTATTTCCACCGATATTTGCGGGATGGGAGCCCAAGATGCTTGATCGCCGTTCGTTACTTGTTGCTGGAGCGTCCTCGCTGGCGAGCATTATGTTGCCTCGCGTGCCGGGAAGCGAAAATGCCTTCCTGCTGCCGCTCGCGCCCACCGCGGCCTATGCCGACGAAGAAGATCCCTTCAAGGTGCTCGTTCTCTCGCGCACCATGTTTGGTGTGGTCGTGGTCGACGTCGCCAACAAGAATACGCCCATCGCAGGTGCCCAGGTCACGCTCACATCGCGCTATGCCGTAGGCAAGCAGCTCACCGCCACGACCGATGACGAAGGCACGGCCATCTTTGAGGTCGCCCCTCTTTCGGAAGACTACGTGGACGAGGCAACGCTTCTCGACGCGTACGACTTTAACGGCGGCATCTCCATTAGCATGGCGGGCTACCGCGATGTCGAGATTCCCCTTGCGCGTATCCAGGGCGGCACCGCCATAACCGCGCCCACGCGTCCGCTGTCCGACGGCGAGCCGTACTTCCGCCAGCTCACATTCGACGAATGGGACATCCAGTACGCTGATGCCACGTTCATGGCATTGCCGAAGGACGACGCGGCAAACGACCAACCCGACACGCATGCCTTTATTGTACAGGCACATCTGCCACAGGGTGGACAGGCAACGCTGCACATCAACAAGGTAATGCCCGCTGCGGGCAACTCAACCGAAACCGTCACGCAGATTGGTCAGATCAAGGCCAGCGCATCGGGCGCGGATAATCTGGCGACGTTCACACTCGAAGACAAGTTCCTCGATGCAGCGTCGAGCCTTCTGGAAGAAGGATGCAAGCTGCGCTTTGTCCTCGACTACCAGGGCAAAACTTACACGCTCTCCTCCCCCATGGCCGTTGTTACCGCGCCGGCGGCAAAGGCGGAATCCGGATCGACCACTATCGTCCCCACCACTATGGACCAAGAGATCACTCCGTTTGATTTCCCCGCATCGTTTCCCGGCATCGGTGGTAATAAGTTCACGTGCTGGATGCCCACATTTCCGATCCTCTTCGATTTCTCGTTTGCTGGATACGTGCTGTTTGGTGGAGGATACAAACCAGCCAGCTATATGAACGATTCGGGCAACCCTGATCCGGAATACTGGAAGAAATCGCCGCGCGAGTCGGGCGCCAAGCAGGCAAACCGCTACCTCGACGAGATGGAGGGGAAGTGGAATCAGTACAAGAGTATGAGTGCCGGTTCGGGCACCGATCCAAGAAACACCAAGCTCCTTCGCCACCATTGCACGCCGCTGTTCACGATGGATATCGCCACACAGCTGTACGGCTCGCTTGCCTACGATTGGGTGGGCAAAACCTGGGGTAACAACAACGACCCCGCATACGGCAATATTAAGGCCCTCTTCCAGGTAAGAACCGACCTCAATTGGACCGAGCAGTTTACCCTAGGACCGGTGCCATTTTTCCTAAACGTCAACCCTTGGGTGCTGGCGAAGCTGGCGCTCGCTGTGGGTGCCCACACGCACGGCAGCGGCGCGGCGTTTTTCAAGAACATTTCGCTCGGCTATTCCAACACGTCGGGCTCGTTCACCATCCAGATCGGGCTTGCCGTCACCTTTGGAGCCGGCGTTGCAGGCGTCGCTTCGTCTGCCGTGCGCGGTGCCGCATCCCTCACGCTGTTCATTGGGTACGAGAAGGCAGATGGACACCAGCTTCCGCGGCTGCGCGTAGGTGCAGACGTCGATGTCGATGTGATACTCCAGTTCGTAATGTTCAAGTGGACCACCAAGGCTTGGTCGGGGTCGTGGCCCACACTCATCGATTCGTGGAATATGTCGGTGAACAATGGCGACCAGTATGTGCTCCAACGCTCTGAGCTGGCATTGGGTGGAGATACGCCTTATACGCTGGATGCCTGCTTCGGCTCGGCCGGCAACGCCGAGGCAGGTGGTGTGCCGCAGTTTATCGCATCGGCCACCATCGTCACCAACGCCGAGCTGCTCGCACGCGCCGAGGTTAAGGCCACTGCCGTAAACGCCGCGCCTGTCGTGCGCGATTGGGATCAAGCGGTCACGCGCATTGAGCTCAAGACGAACGCGGAGAGCGACGACACGGGACAGGTCGAACATTTCGTCCACGCGCTGATGGAGAACGACGAAAATGCCGCGCCGATGTATGAGTACACCTACATCGGTCAGGCAACGAACGCCGTTGCGGACCCGAACGCCAATTCTGCCGGCGTGTCGGAGGACGAGCGTGGCGGCATAAAACCCTCGAGCGACAACGTGCTGTTTTCCGGCGTGCTCAGCGAAGCCCACATGAAGCTAACGATGATTGCCGGCGTAGAATGCCTGTTCCGTATCGCCTCGGTGCGCTACGGCGACAATGGCCGCTCGCGCCTGGTGGTGCACACAAAGGCAAACGGCACGTGGTCCGCTCCCACGCCCGTGGACTTTCCCCTTGGGTTTGGCGAGGGCGACGTGGAGCGCGACGGCATATTCGATTACGACTTCGACGTGGTGGAATATACGGACGGAAGAGGAAACCAGGACGCCTACGTGCTGCTGGTCTCGGGCGAGCGCCCCGCCGGCGACAACACCCTTTTCGATACGGCGAGCACATCCGGCATACTGTCCGTTGTGCGCCTGCGCATAAGCAACGACGGAGTTCGCGTGATATCGCACACGTCGTGGCGCAGCATCTCGCGCGGCCGCCTTCAGGAGGATGGCTACCATTGCCTGCAGTGCCCGCGCATCACGGTAGGCAAGACGCTGGTCGACGGACGCCTGTCGGGTGCCTACCTCCACCGCCGCGGAACCACCGCAGAGAAGGCGCTCGGCAGCGAGGCCGAGGTTGCGCTGGAATGCTTTACCCTGTGGTCGGATGATTTGGGCGACAGCCTGACGTTCCGCCAAGTTCTTCGCTTTCCGCAGGCACCGTCGAGTATCGAGCTGAGCGAGCCCGAGAATATCAACGGCAAAATGGTGGTGCCCGTTGCGTACGAGACCGCAGACGGTTGCGGCTGCGCATCGTACGCCGTGATCGGCCAGTCCATTGCGGGCTGGGGCGTTATGTCGCCAGATGCCACAGTACCCCACGCGGTGCCGTGGCCGCAGCACACGGGCTTTTTGGCTACCGTCAACGAGCAGCTGCAGCATATTACTTGGGCACGAGGCGCATCGGCATTTGCAACGCAGCCCGTGGGTGCCGCAGGCTGTGGCCCGGCATCGTTTAGCGTAAGCAACAACGGCAGGTGCGTGCTCTATGTAGAGAACACCGATGGCAAGGTGGGACAAACCTACGACGAAGAAGGCAACCCGGTAGCAGTGATGGGCAAGCACTTCCGCATCTTCGCCAGCACCTTGGCAGGCGATCTGTTCACGGAGCCGTTCGTGATGTGCGAGCTGGACCATCCCATCGATCAGATAACGACATTTTTGACGTCGGGGGGCATGCTCTCCGCGCTCGCCACGCACATTGTGAGCGCGGAGAAGAGCGAGGCAGAACTACACGGCATCGAAGTGCCCTTGGTGGCGTGTGCCACTCCGACGGGCGCAGTCGCTACCTCGGGCGCGGTGGTGCCCGGAGCAGCAGGCGAATCCTTCATGGTCACGGTGCGAAACGACGGTAACACCTTGCTGACCGCCGGCACGATTGATCTGTACCGAGAGGGCTCCAGCCAGCCGTTCTCCAGCGCATCCATCGGGTTCGGAGCAAACGCACGCATGGCTTCGATCTACGATCCGGAGCTTGCCGAGGATGCTTCGGCCAACGACATGGCACACGTGAAGTACGCGCTCGAGACGCTGGACGCACGTTTTGCAACGCACCCGCTGGTAGCCGACAGCGGCAACGCCGTGCTGGCACCGGGTTGCACGGCACAGTTCCGCATGAGCTTCGCTATCCCCGAGAGTTGGAGCGACGAAGTGGGCAAACGCGTAACGCTGTATGCGAAGGCGCGTAATCTGGTGGCGCTCGATCCCGTAACGCTCGAGGAAATTCGACCGGGCGCAAACTCGGCGCTGGGTGCCGTACTGCACGAGCTTCATGTGCCCGACGCGGCATGCGAACGCTCAGAAGTTCAGGTCGGCGTATGCGACAAAGCGGATACGACGGGGCTTCACGATGCACCGATGACGGCGGACGGCGGTGGCGGCTCGAGTGGCGGCGGTACCGACGAGGGCGGCGGCTCCGGCGGAAGCCGCTCCGGCAGCGGCAAGGATCACGGCAATAACAAGCGCTCCGGAAAAGCGGGCGCGCTTGCAGGCACGGGCGATGCCAGCGCTCCCCTTACGGCAGCCGCTGCAGCACTCGCCGCGGCAGGCGCAGGCCTCGTCGCCTACAGCGCCCGCCGCACGGCGCTCGAAAAAGACACCACCGATGAGGTCAATTCGGATAAGCCTCGCTAGCTCCTAGTTACTTTTGTGAGAGACGCCGACTCGGCTCATCGAACATCAAATGGGCTGGTTCTGGATACCCAGAGCCAGCCCATTACGCATTAGATATCGTCAGTGGAGTCGAGTTCTGCCTCGAGCTTGGCACGCCGTCTTTTCGCCAACAATCCGCACGACACGTCTTCGACAACGTATCCAACCGCAAACGCAGCAAGACACATTCGGCCGTCTTCAAACTTACTCGGACAAAACCGACTCGGTTTTGTGCGAGTGAGCTCTTTTCAGCCTAAGTTCGAACGATTGTTCGATGGATTTCGTGTTGGTTGGAATCGTCTGTGGGCTGGGCTATGCTACCTTGACTATCTATATGACTTAAACGCAGCAAGGGAGCACCGAGAGAGCGAGTATGGCAAAAAACACCGCAAACTATGGTAACGACAGTATCCGCCAGCTCAAGGACGAGGAGCGCGTACGCCTGCGCCCTGCCGTTATCTTTGGCTCGGACGGACTCGATGGCTGTGCACACGCTGCCTTCGAGATTCTGTCCAACGCCGTTGACGAGGCGCGCCAGGGCTACGGCAAGCTCATCACCCTTACCGCCTTTCGCGATGGCTCCATTCAGGTAGAGGACAACGGCCGCGGCTGCCCGCTCGACTGGAACCCCTCCGAGAAACGCTTTAACTGGGAACTTGTCTTTTGCGAGCTCTATGCCGGCGGCAAGTATAACAACAACCAGGGCGGCGACTACGACTTCTCGCTCGGCACCAACGGCCTGGGCTCCTGCGCGACCCAGTACGCCTCCGAGTACATGGACGTCACGGTTTGGCGCGACGGCAACAAGTACTCCCTGCACTTTAAGAAGGGCAAGGTCGTCGGCGCCAAAAAGAAGGCGCTCGAGATTGAGCCCAGCGACGAGAACCGCACCGGTACCACCATCAAGTGGCGTCCCGATCTTGAGGTCTTTACCTCCATCAGTATTCCCCACGATTGGTATCGCGAGACCATGCGCCGTCAGGCCGTGGTCAACGCCAACGTGACCTTCCGCCTGCGTATCGAGGGCGACGATGGCGAGTTTTCCGAAGAGGATTTTTGCTATCCCAAGGGCATCGAGGACTATGTGCTCGAGAAGGTCGGTACCGACTACCTTACCGAGCCCTTCTTTATCGAGGCCGACCGTCGCGGTCGCGACCGCGAGGACCTGCCCGACTACAACGTAAAAATCACCGCGTGCATGTGCTTCTCGCGCACTTTCATGATGCAGGAGTACTACCACAACTCATCGTGGCTCGAGAACGGCGGCTCACCCGAGAAGGCGGCCCGTAGCGCTCTGACCAGCGCCATCGATGCTTACATTAAGCAACAGGGCAAGTACAACAAAAACGAGAGCGGCATCAAATGGCAGGACGTCCAGGACTGTCTGGTGCTGGTGACCAACTGCTTCTCCACCCAGACGTCCTACGAAAACCAGACTAAGAAGGCCATCAATAACCGCTTTATCCAGCAGGCCATGACGGCATTCTTTAAGGAACGCCTCTCGACCTACTTGATCGAGAACAAAGACGCCGCCAACAAGATCATGGAGCAGGTGCTCATCAACAAGCGCTCACGCGAGAATGCCGAGAAGACGCGCCAGAGCATCAAGACCAACCTGCAGCAGAAGACCGACATGGCCAACCGCGTGCAGAAGTTCATCGACTGCCGCTCCAAGGACAAGAGCCGCCGCGAAATCTACATCGTAGAGGGCGACTCGGCAGCAGGTGCCATTCGCACCTCGCGCGATGCCGAGTTCCAGGGCGTTATGCCCGTCCGCGGCAAGATCCTCAACTGCCTGAAGGAGGACTACCCGCGCATCTTTAAGTCCGACATCATCATGGACCTCATGCGCGTGCTGGGCTGCGGCGTGGAGATCAAAGACAAGCGCATCAAGAACCTCGGCGCCTTTGACCTGGACAACCTCAACTGGAACAAGGTCATCATCTGTACGGACGCCGATGTCGACGGTTATCACATCCGCACGCTCGTGCTCACCATGCTCTACCGCCTGGTGCCCACGCTTATCGACGAAGGCTACGTGTATATCGCCGAGTCGCCGCTCTACGAGATCAACTGCAAAGAGAAGACCTACTTTGCCTACACCGAGCTCGAGAAGAACGGCATCCTCAAGGAGATTGGTGACCAAAAGTGCTCCATCAACCGCTCCAAGGGTCTTGGTGAGAACGATCCGGACATGATGTGGCTCACCACCATGAACCCCGAGACGCGTCGCCTGATCAAGGTGGAGCCCGAGGACGTCACCAAGATGGAGACCATGTTCAACCTGTTGCTGGGCAACGACGAGGCGGGCCGCAAGCGCCATATCTCCGAGCATGGCAAGGAATACCTGGACCAGCTGGACCTGCAATAGCAGCAAATCGATAACGACGGCCCATAAGAAGTTCAAGAGGAAATCGTGGCAAAGAAGAAGACGAAGAACCAGCCAAAGAAAAAGCAGGTCAACGCCGAGAACGTCATCGGCCTGCACTCCGAGGTCACCGACCAGCCGATCACACAGACGCTCGAGGTCAACTACATGCCCTACGCAATGAGCGTCAACGTCTCGCGTGCTTTCCCCGAGATCGACGGCTTTAAGCCCTCGCACCGCAAGCTGCTCTACACCATGTACAAGATGGGTCTGCTCAAGGGCGAGCGCCAGAAGAGCGCCAACATTGTGGGTCAGACCATGAAGCTCAACCCGCACGGTGACGCCGCGATCTACGAGACGATGGTGCGTCTGGCGACGGGCAACGAAGCGCTGCTTGCCCCCTTCGTGGAGTCGAAGGGCAACTTTGGCAAGTACTATTCGGGCGACCTGAGCTACGCCGCCTCACGTTATACCGAGGCCAAGCTCTCCCCCATCAGCGCCGAGATCTTCAAGGACATCGACAAGGACCCGGTCGACTTCGTCGACAGCTACGACGGCGCCATGAAGGAACCGCGCCTGCTGCCCACCACGTTCCCCAATATCCTCGTCTCGGCCAACAAGGGCATCGGCGTCGCTATGGCGTCCGACATCTGCGGCTTCAACCTCAACGAGGTCTGTACCGCAACGATGCACTACCTGCAGGATCCCGACTGCGACCTGCTCGAGTACATGCCCATGCCCGACTTCTCGACCGGCGGCGAGATCATCTACCACCGCGAGGAGATGGAGAAGATTATTGAGACCGGCCTGGGCAGCTTCCAGATCCGCTCCCGCTGGCGTTGGATTCCCGAAGAGCGCATCATCGAGGTCTACGAGATCCCCTACACCACCAAGACCGATGTCATCATCGAGCGCATCGTCAAGCTCTCCAAGGAGGGCAAGGTCAAGGAGATCGCCGATATCCGCGACGAAACCGACCTCTCGGGCCTGCGCATCGCCATCGACCTTAAGCGCGGCGTCGACCCCGACAAGCTCATGGCCAAGCTCTATCGCTCGACCACGCTGCAGGATTCGTTCTCGTGCAACTTTAACGTGCTCGTCGACGGCTATCCCCGTGTCATGGGCGTGCGCCAGATCCTGCACGAGTGGGTCAAGTGGCGTATTGAGTCCACGCGTCGCCGCATTAACTTTGACCTGGGCAAAAAGTCCGAGCGCCTGCACCTGCTGCACGGCCTCGAGGCGATCTTGCTCGACATCGACAAGGCGATCGCCATCATCCGTGGCACCAAGCTCGAGGCCGAGGTCGTGCCCAACCTTATGCGCGGCTTCGACATCGACGAGACCCAGGCCGAGTTTGTTGCCGAGCTTAAGCTCCGCAACATCAACGAGGAGTACATCCTCAACCGCACCAAGGACATTGCCAAGCTTGAGGGCGAGATTGCCGAGCTTGAGGAGATCCTCTCCAGCGAGGAGAACATCAAGAAGGTCATCAGCGACGAGCTGGCCGCGGTCAACAAGAAGCACGTGATGCCGCGCCGCACGGGCAGGATTGAGCCCCACGAGGTTATTGAGGTAAGCTTGGAGCCCGAGGTCGAGGAGTACCCGGTCACCATCATGCTCTCGCGCGATGGCTACCTTAAGAAGATGACGGACCGCGTGCTCAAGAAGGCGACCACGCTCAAGTACAAGGACGGTGACAAACCCTTTATCGAGTTCCCGTCCTCCAACGCGCACGAGCTGCTCGTGTTTACCAACAAGAGCCAGGTGTACAAGTGCAAGGTTGCCGCGTTTGAGGACACCAAGTCGGCCCAGCTGGGCTCGTACCTGCCGACCGATCTTGAGATGGAACCCGACGAGAGCGTCATCTGGGTCATCGACCCCGAGGACTACAAGGCCGACGTGTTGTTCGTCTTTGAGAACGGCCGCGTGGTGCGCGTCGCACTTGCCGGATACGTCACCAAGACCAACCGCAAGCGCCTCAAGAACGCCATCTACGGCGGCAGCAAGCTGCTATATGCGCAGGTGCTCAAGGAAGATCGCGACATCGCACTGGTCTCGAGCGACTACCGCCTGATGAACTTCAACACGTCGCTGCTCAAGACCAAGACGACCACCAACACGCAGGGCGTCCAGGCTTTCACGGCCAAGAAGGGCCGCTCGGTCACCACCGTCGGCACGACCGAGGAGATCCTTGGCGCCGGCGTCTCGGCCGAGAAGTTCACCGCGCAGAGCCTACCCTCTGCCGGTGCCCTCATGAAAGAAAACGACATGCCGAGTTTGTTTGACTAGGTACCACGGCAACGAGACCGTTAGATACTTCGCAAAGCAACGAGGCCCGGAGCGCAACGGCATTGCGCCCGGGACTCGTCGTTTTTCTTCTCAACTATTTCTTAACGCAGATAAATTGATTTCTGCTTATTTTTCTGCGTAAAAAATGTCAGCGCCACTGCTTCGATGCCCTTTGGTCAGTCGTTAGCAAAACTTGCAAAAGTTAGCAAAACTTGCAAAAATTAGCAAAACTTGCAAAGGAGCTACCATGGAGTACAGCAAGAACCCCTTTACCCCGACGTTCGGAAGCGTCCCTCCCTTTCTAGCGGGTCGCGAGCATATCCTGCGTGACATCAACCGTGGCTTTATCAACGGCCCGGGAGATCCCAACCTGTCAACCATTTTTACTGGCGCAAGGGGAACGGGCAAGACGGCGCTTCTCTCGCTCCTTTCAGAAACGGCGCTTGAACACGGCTGGATCGCAGCAAATGTCTCCGCCATGCCAGGCATGCTCGAAGATATTATCGAGCGAACCAAAGAAGCCGCAGATAGCTACCTCTCACAGCCTCACGCGCGCATAAACGGTGTTCAAATTGGCCCAGTGGGCATCGATTGGACATATGCTCAAGAGGCTCAGGGCAACTGGCGCACGCGCATGAATGGCATCTTTAAGCAACTCGAAAAACATGACATCGGACTTCTCATCACCATCGATGAAGTCACCGTCGATCTCGAAGAAATGCTTCAATTTGCCTCTGTTTACCAGCACTTTGTACGCGAAGGTAAAAAAGTTGCCCTACTCATGGCAGGACTGCCCTACAAAGTATCGGCGTTGCTGCGTAACGATTCCGTCTCGTTCCTCAGGCGTTCCCAATATCATCAGTTGGGACGAATCACTGACGTTGAAATTGCAAACGCATTCCGCAAAACCGTTGAGGCCGGAGGCCGCTCAATCACGCCAGAAGCGCTCGAGGATGCCGTGAAGGCCGTCGACGGATTTCCCTATATGATGCAGCTCGTCGGATATCGCACATGGGATGTTTCGGAGAACTCGCCCAAAATCAGTGCACCTGATGTACAGCAGGGTTCTCTGCTTGCCCGCATGGAGCTGCGCGATCGAATTCTCGAAACGACCTATCGGGAGCTTTCCGATAAAGACATTGAGTTTTTGCTCGCGATGCTACCCGATTCTGGCCCCAGCAGGGTCTCGGAGATAGCCAAACGCATGGGCGTCGCCAGCAACTACGCAAGCCAATACAAACGCCGCCTCCTGGAGGACGGCGTCATTGGAGAGCGCGGGCGTGGCCTCGTTGGCTTTGACATTCCCGCGTTCAGGGAATTCTTGAACGAGAAGGCGTTTTAGCACGCCAAGATTGTCCGCAAGGGCAACGGCGCACGGCAATCAACGATTCACCTGGCAAGGACGGCAAGTGCTTCAAATAACGCTGGTTGCCATGCGTTCTTCTTGCCCTTAGGCGAGCTTGCGAGCGAGCTCTCGCACCTCTTCCAACTTGGGCGACGATACCATGCTGTCGCGCTCGGTCATACCGCTGATGGTGACAATGCCTTGGTCCTCCCACTTGCAGTACGCACAGGCCGACTTGTACATAGCGATCGCCGCATCATAGACGCCCTCACTGTGACTATCGAGCAAAAGTGCCGTCTTGGTGAACGGGAATCCCGTGGCACCGAAGGCGTACAGGCGGTCGATGGCGGCCTTCTCCTGCGCAGTGATATCAAACCAGTAGATAGGCGAAGCGAAGACAACCATATCGGCGTCTTTCAGTGACTCGATCACGTCGGCCATGTCGTCCTTCTGCACACAGGTGCCCTCGTGGGCGAAGCAATACTGACACCCCAGGCAACCAGCGATCTTCTTGCTGGCAACGCGAACGACCTCGACCGTATTGCCGCCCTCACGCGCGGTCTCGGCAAACGCCTCGACCATGGTGTCGGTATTGGCACCCTTGCGCGGGCTACCACTCAATACAACGATATTCATAGAAATCTCCCTCCTTCATGCCGCAGGCGCACGGCATGTTTTCTTGTAGCCAAAACGAATGGAGTTAATCAATCGCCTCGTTTCAGCTACTCCCACTCTTTAGAAGAATCGTCGCTGGAAACTTGGTATTGAATCAAGGCACGCCTTATTTCAGATATTCCTCAAAGAATGCCTTCAGCTTTCCAAACGGGATGATGTCCATCTGATCGTAAAGGTCGGTGTGGCTGGCACGAGGGATAATGAGCAATTCCTTGTTGTCCCCCGTCAGCTTGCCGTACGCGGCTTCGCTGAAATAGCGGGAGTGCGCCTTCTCGCCATGCACCAGCAACACAGCAGAGCGGATTTCGCTGCTGTATTGCAAAATCGGCATATTCAAAAATGACAGCGAAGACGTCGCATTCCAGCCACCGTTGGAGTTCAGGCTGCGGGGATGATAGCCTCGCGGAGTTTTGTAGTAGGCGTAATAGTCCGCTACAAACTGCGGCGCATCCTCCGGTAGCGGATCGACCACGCCGCCCGCCAGCGCATAGCTGCCGTTTTTATAGTCCTCGGTGCGCTGCTCATTCAGCGCTTTCCGCTTTTCAAAGCGCGCCTGCTCGGAATCCTCGGCGTCAAAATAGCCGTTGGCGGTCACACGGGTCATGTCGTACATGGTCATAGCCGCGGTAGCTTTGATACGGGTGTCGATGGCCGCCGCATTGACCGCCATGCCGCCCCAACCGCAGATACCGATGATGCCGATACGCTCCGGGTCAACGCTTTCCTGCACAGAGAGGAAATCCACCGCTGCGCAGAAGTCCTCGGTGTTGATGTCCGGCGATGCTACATAGCGGGGCGTGCCGCCGCTCTCGCCGGTATAGGACGGGTCAAAGGCAATTGCAAAAAAGCCCAGCTCCGCCATTTTCTGCGCGTACAGACCGGAGGACTGCTCCTTCACAGCGCCAAACGGGCCGCTAACAGCGATGGCGGGCAGCTTGCCATCCGCGTTCTTAGGCACGTACACGTCAGCAGCCAGCGTGATGCCGTATCGGTTGTTGAAGGTCGCCTTGCTGTGCTCAACCTTGTCGTTTTTGGGGAACACCTTGTCCCATTCCTGCGTCAGTTTCAACTGCTCCATGCCTAAGCCTCCTTGTCAGTCGCTTTAAGGTACTGCTCGTCATCCACGGGCTCCAACCACTCGTTGGAGGCCTCCTCGCCCGGAACCTCCATCACGAGATGGGAGAACCAGCTGTCGGGCGCCGCACCGTGCCAGTGCTTTACGCCCGCTGGAATATTTACTACATCGCCAGGGCACAGCTCCTGTGCCGGTTTGCCCCATTCCTGATAAAGCCCTCGACCAGCCACGCAGACGAGGATCTGTCCGCCACCGCTTTTGGCGTGATGTGTGTGCCAGTTGTTGCGGCAGCCGGGCTCAAACGTAACGTTGTAAATGCCGACCTGCTCGGTGGAAAGGGGCGCGAGGTAGCTTTGCCCGATAAAGTACTTCGCAAATGCGTCGTTGGGGGCACCGATGGGAAAGGCCATCTCGTTTTGATGCTTAGCTCTTGCATCAGCGGCATTGTCATCCGCCCAGACCTCCTTCGCCATGCGAAAGGCCGCCCACGCCTTGGGCCATCCCGCATAAAACGCCGCATGCGTAAGGATTTCCGCTATCTCAGCCCTGGTCACGCCATTGTTCTTTGCGGACATCAGATGATATTGAAACGAAGAGTCCGTCAGGCCCTGCGCCATTAGGGCAACCACCGTCACTATGCTGCGATCTCGAAGGGAAAGCCCGTCTTCTCGACTCCATACCTCGCCGAACAGCACATCGTCATTGAGCTGTGCGAATTTGGGAGCAAAGTCCCCCAGGGCATCTCTGCCCGCTGTCTGTTTGATTGCCATGATCGATTTCCTCCTGTCGATGGTTTTGAGTGCAAAACTGCTTCCGTCCAGCTAAGCCGCGCCTAGACTCCTGTGCCCATTCGTCGCGCCTGCTCAAGAGCGGGATGCCCGCCGATTTCGCCCACGCCGTTCAAGCCGCCGGCGAATACCGTTCCGGCAAGCGTGCGCCTTTGGCGAAAATCCCTTGCGCTCCCGATTTGTATTGACGAAAATAAAGGTAATACCTAAACCTAACTTTAGGTCAAGGAGTAAATTCGAGATTTGTCCGGAGGGACCATGTACACAATCGGACAGGTGGCGGAGATGTTCGATCTGCCCGTTTCCACGCTGCGTTATTACGACAAGCAGGGATTGTTCCCGGAATTGGAGCGAACGTCCGGCATTCGCCGATTCGGCGATACGGAACTCGAGGCGCTTCGGGTCATCGAATGCCTGAAGAAGGCTGGGGTGGAGATCAAGGACATCCGGCTGTTCATGGAATGGTGCGCGGAGGGCCCATCGACATATCCCAAGCGCAAGGCCATGTTCGAGGAGCGGAAGGCCCACATGGAATCGGAGATCGCGAACATGAACCGTGCGCTGGATATGTTGAAGTTCAAATGCTGGTACTACGAGCAGGCGATCCAAGATGGCAACGAGGATAGAGTGAAGGCGCTGATTCCCGACAATTTGCCGGAAGAAATCAAAGATACCTACGATAACGCCCACACTCAATAATGCCGCCCGATGCTCAAGGGGCTTTGGCAAGGAGTCGTTTTAGGCAGACATGCAAAAAGAAAGCCTCCGAACCAGAAGGTTCGGAGGCCGTTATTCCCGTTATTTCGCTGATGGCTTTGCTCTATGGCGACGCCGAAACAGCATCAGGCGGTACTCGACGGTATCAAAACGCGAGTTCAGAAGCCAGTTCCCGTTATTCCCATAGGCATAAGCGCATCTGTTCGCGATTGCCTATCGATGCTCTGTCTCGAGCACGGCAGACACCGCATCGAGGAACTCCCGCACATGGTCTGCGGGGTGCGACGAATGAAGTAGCCCGTAAGACACGAGACAGTCCCAATCGGTAGGGACGGTTTTGAGCATGGGGTGGACGTTGGCCCACAACGGCAGCGTCGCAAGCGCGAGGTCCTCGTTCGCGCCGCGATTGAACACCTCCGCCCGATATTGCGGGAAGTCTACGAGCGCGATTTGAGGATGATGCAAGAGTATCTCGTCGCGCACGCGGTCGATTTCGGCGTTCCAGCCCCGGCGTATAAGCATAAGACTGTGATTGTGGAGGTCGTCGAATGTGACGATGTCGCGTTTGGCGAGTTCGCTGTCGACGGGAACGGCGCACCAGAGCGGCTCGCGCGAAAGCTCGAGGCCCAGGCACCCGCGCTCTTTAAGAAAGGCATCGTCGAAAATCCCCGCCACGATATCCATGTCTTGCCCGAGGTTCGCCAAACCGCGCGCCGCCGAGGGTGTGTTTTCAAACGTGACCACCTGAAGGCTCATGCCAGGGCAACGTTCCTTCACCTTCGGCCACAGCTTCGTGAGCGGCGTGCTGGGCGTCATGAGCGACACTCCCACGCGGATGATGCGCTTTTCTCCACGCTCGGCGACGCGGGCGCGTGCGATTGATTCTTGAGAGTACTGCACGATATGGCGGGCGTCGGCGAGCAGCGACCTGCCTGCTCGCGTAAGCGAAAGCCCCTGATGCGATCGGTGGAACAGCGTAAGGCCTAGCCGCGACTCCAGCAGGTTCATCTGCTTGATGACGGCCGTGGGCGTGATGAAGGACTCTTGTGCCGCCTTGGAGAAGCTGCCCGCCTCCGCCACGCGGATGAAAGTGTCAAGCTGTGGGTTGTACATCGATCCTCCTGTCACGCATTATGTGCCGTATATACCCCATGGTTATATCCATCATTCCAACGTGAACTTCTCGCACGTCAGTAAACGCCGTAGCCTTGTATTCGAAAAGTCACCATTAAGGAGGAGACCATGGAGTATCTGAAGCTCAACAACGACGTAGAGATGCCCATCGAGGGTTTGGGCACCTTCCTCATGACCCCGGCCGAGGCCGAGGCGGCCGCAACCGCCGCGCTCACGGCTGGCTACGAGCACATCGACACCGCCAACGCCTACATGAACGAGCGCGCCGTAGGCCGTGCCATCGCCAAGAGCGGCGTCGCGCGCGACAAGATCTTCGTCTCCACCAAGCTTTGGCCGAGCGTCTACGACGCGGGCATGTCGGCGGTGGACGCCACGCTCCAGCGCCTGGGGCTCGACTACGTCGACATGCTCATCCTGCACCAGCCGGTAGGCGACTACCTGGCCGCGTGGCGCACGATGGAAGAGGCGTACCGCGCAGGCAAGGTGCGCGCCCTCGGCCTCTCCAACTTCCCGCAAGACAAGATCGCCGAGGTCATCGAGGTCGCCGACATCAAGCCGCAGCTCGTGACCGTTGAGTGCCACCCCTACCACGCCCAGCGCGGCCCGCGCGCCTACCTCGCGCCGTACGGCACGGTGATCGAGGCGTGGTACCCGCTCGGCCACGGCGACAAAGGTCTTCTGGAGGAGCCCGTCTTCGTCGCTCTCGCCGAGAAGCACGGCAAGACCCCGGCCCAGGTGATCCTGCGCTGGCACGTGCAGATGGGCACCTCCATCATCCCCGGCTCCAAGAACCCCGCCCACATCGCCGACAACGCGAACATCTTCGACTTCTCCCTCACCGAAGACGAGATGGCCGAGATTGCCAAGCTCGACGGGACCATGACCTACTACACCGCCACTGAGGAAGCACTCGAGGGCTACCTGGCCATGCGCCCCGATTTCGACGCGCAGGAGTAGCGCTCAGACGATAACGGACCAACCAAGCCGCCGCCGAGGACCAGTCGGCTGTCGAGGACGAGCCCGCCGCAGTGCCCGCTGCAGACGGCAACGTCCTCGTGGCCTACTACTCGGCACAGGGCCACACCGCTGTCGTAGCTCAGGCCATCGCCGACGAGCTCGGCGCCGATCTCTTTGAGGTGACACTTAGAACCCGCGGGTTATAACACCGTGCGCACCCCAGCGTTATAGAACCCTCACCAACGGAAACTTCCGCCGACGCGGCTCCCCTCGTATGGTGGATACGTCAAGTTGCGAGAAAGGAAGGCACCATGAACTACATCACCTTGAACAACGGCGTCAGGATGCCGCAGCTCGGCTTCGGCGTGTACCAGATCCCGGACGCCGCGGAATGTCAGCGCGCCGTGGAGGACGCGCTCTCGGTCGGCTACCGGCTGCTCGACACGGCCGCGAGCTACGGCAACGAAGAGGCGGTCGGGGCCGCCATTCGTGCGAGCGGCCTGCCGCGCGACGAGGTGTTCGTGACGACCAAGCTGTGGATGTCGGATGTGAGCTACGAGGGGGCCAAGCGCGGCTTCGACGCGTCGCTCAAGCGGCTGGGGCTCGACTACGTCGACCTCTACCTCATCCACCAGCCGTTCGGCGACGTCTTCGGCGCGTGGCGCGCCATGGAGGAGCTCTACGAGCAGGGCGTTATCCGCGCCATAGGCACAGCTAACTTCTACCCCGATCATCTCGCAAACCTCATCTCGTTCAACCGCATCGCCCCCGCCGTGAACCAAGTCGAGTGCAACGTGTTCTTCCAGCAGCGCGAGGCGCAGGAGTACATGGTCGGCAAGGAGGTAGCCATGGAGGGCTGGGCGCCCTTTGCGGAGGGCAGAAACGACCTCTTCCGCAACGAGGTCCTCGCTCGCATCGGCGAGGCGCACGGCAAGACGGTCGCCCAGGTCGTGTTGCGCTGGCTGCTGCAGCGCGGTGTGGTCTGTATCCCTAAGAGCACGCACCGCGATCGCATGGAGCAAAACTTCGACGTCTTCGACTTCGCGCTGGGCGACGACGAGATGGTCGCCATCGCCGCGCTCGACACCGGGCGCAGCGCGTTCTTCGACCACCACGACCCCGCCACCATCGAATGGATGTCCGGGCTCGTGCGCAACGTGTAGCCGAGCGGTCAGACCGCACTGATAACTTACTAGGAGGAATTGCCATGAACTCATTCACGTACGACTACCCGGTCAGGAACTACTTCGGCGAGGGGGCCATGGACCAGGCGCTCGACGCCGAGATGGGTGCCATGGGCAAGACAGTGATGCTCGCCTACGGCGGAGGCTCGGTCAAACGAACCGGCGTCTACGGCCACGTGGTCGATAAGCTCACGAGCGTGGGCGAGCGCGTGGTGGACTTCGGCGGCATCATGCCCAACCCGACCTACGAGAAGTGCCAGGAAGGCGCCGCGCTCGCACGCGAGGAGCAGGTCGACTTCATTCTCGCCGTCGGCGGCGGGTCGGTCTTCGACTGCTGCAAGGTGGTCTCCGCGCAGGCGATGCTTGACGACGACATCGAGACGTTCGAGCACGTCGACGGCAAGATGCCGAGCTCGTTCATCCCCATGGGCTGCATCGTTACGCTCTCCGGCACGGGTGCCGAGCAGAACAACGGCGCCGTCATCACCAACGAGGAGACGCACGTGAAGGGCGCCTATCTGGGGGCGATGCCCATGTGGGCGGCGCTCGACCCGGCACTCACGCTCACCGTACCGCACGCGCAGTTCATGAGCGGCGCGTTCGACACGCTCTCGCACTGCATGGAGAGCTATTTCGGAAGCCCGCGCGGGTGCAATGTCACCGACGACATCAACCTCGCCATCCAGCGTAACGTCATCCGCAACATGCGGATTATCGCGGACGACGACCAGAACCTCGATGCCAGAAGCGAGCTCGTATACGACTCCGCCATGGCCGAGAACGGCGTGCTCAAGATCGGCAAGTCAACGGACTTCCAGGCGCACATGATCCAGCACCAGTACGGCGCGTACACCCACACCAACCACGGAATGGGCCTCGCGGTCATCCACCCTGCGCTCTACCGCCACCTGGCCCCCGAGGCGCCCGCGCAGTTCGCCCGCTGGGCGCGCGAGGTGTGGGGCGTCGACGGCGAGGGCAAAGACGACCTTACGGTGGCGCTCGAAGGCATCGACCGCCTGCAGACGTTCATCGGCGAGATTGGGCTTCCCACGAGCTTCGCCGAGATGGGCTCCGACGCGTCCGACGAGACGCTGCACAAGGTCGCGGACACCTGCGTGCTCACCGGCGGCTGCGCCAAGAAACTGGAGCGCAGCGAGGTGTTCCAGATTCTGACCGAGTGCCTCTAGATCAGCAGCGGGTCCCAATCCGCCCGCGCTGAAGGAAACAGGAAGGCTCCTCGTTTTTCACGAGGAGCCTTCTGAGTTTTTGCCCGATTGTGAAACCATGTGGCTTGCAGGTGCGGCGGCGGTTGCGAAACGTCCCCATCGGTCGCCATCGGAACCGTACGAAACCGTATGAAAAACAAGAGCAAATGTTCTATTACTACTCCCACTCGATGACTAATCCAGTCCGAGTGTTGTCGATGCGTGTCGCGTCGTACCGCCCGATGGTTGATTCGTGCGCAATTTGAGCAAATCAGGCCCTTGATTCGCGGTTTCGGGAATGACTCAATTGATTCGCAAAACCGCAGGTCGCTCCTTTAATCACTCCCTGGTTTCCGCCGGGGTTCGTAGCGGGTGGCGTGAAAAGGGGCGATTCAAAGGGTCGGAGAGATGCGTCTTAGCCAAGAGAATAAGGTTAGCCTTATCTTGCTGCATGATTCGTGTGTTATAGTTAGATGGCTCTAACTGTTTGGGGGCGACAGCCATGCACGAACGCAAGGGTTTCTGGGACAAGAATGCCAGTCGGTACGACCGTTTCATGCGAAAGGACCGGGCGGCGTATGAGAAGATGTATGAGCTGATCAGGCCGGTGGTGAAAGCAAAAACCGTGCTGGAGGTTGCCACCGGCACGGGGCTTATCGCAAAGAGCATCGTGAATACAGCGGCGCATATCGAGGCTACGGACGCTTCTGCACAGATGATCCTTGAAGCAAAGCGAGACAATCAATCCGCAAAGCTGCACTTTTCCGTACAAGATATGTTCCGCCTGCCCTATGCACAGAAGTCCTTCGAAGTGGTGATCGTGTCCAACGCGCTTCACATAGTGCCGCATCCGGAAAAGGCCCTGCAAGAAATCAGACGGGTGCTGAAGGACGACGGCGTGCTCATCGCGCCAACCTTCACTCACGCGGGGAGCTCGGTTTCCGGCAAGGCAAAAGCCTTTTTCATGAGTATGGCGGGATTCCCCCTCCACAGCAGGTGGACAAGCGAGGAATACCTACGTTTCCTGCGTCAAAACGGCTGGGCGGTGCAGAAAAGCGCAGTGCTGAAGGCCTCGTTCCCGTTGACCTATGCGGAATGCACGAAATCGGAGGGGCCAGATGTCGTTCTTTGAAAACACCCGCAAGCCCGTGGGCCTCGGCGGAAAACTTATGGTTGCCATGATGAATCTGGGCCACAGCCCTGTGGCGCGGTGGGGGCTTCGATTTCTACGACTTGCGCCAAACGCCAAGGTGCTGGATTGCGGCTGCGGAGGCGGGGCGAACATAAAACGGCTGCTGAAAAAATACTCGCATGGCATCGTCAAGGGCATCGACTATTCGCCCGTCAGCGTGGAGAAGGCTAGAAAGCTCAACCGAACTGCAATTCAGGAGGGGCGTTGCGCCGTTCTGCAAGGCAGTGTGGCGGATATGGCGTTTGAGAATAGCTACTTCGATGCTGCCACGGCCTTTGAGACCGTCTATTTTTGGCCTGATTTGCCCCGATGCTTCCGTGAGGTCTGGCGGACGCTGAAGCCAGGCGGGACAATTCTTATCTGCAACGAGAGCAATGGCGATACGGACAAGGACGAGAAGTGGACGCAGATCATCGGCGGCATGACCATCTACAAGGACATTGAATTAAAGGCGTGCCTGGAGCAGGCGGGTTTTCACGAGGTGCAGATACACAAAAAGAAAAAGTGGCTCTGCGTCACGGCGCGGAAGTAGGGGTATCAAGCACGGGTATTTTTGCATCCATCCTGCACATGGCGATAGGCATGACGGTCATAGCGGCTATGCTGGCGGCAATTATGACAGTTTTTATTCACTGAGGAAGAAACCTATGAAATGTAAAATTGAGAAAAACACCGTGCAGGAGACGCTGATCCTCCCGCTGTATTCCCGGAAGCTGTGTACGGAGTTGTACCCGAACCTTTACAGGGATGAAACAGCGGTTCGCCTGCTCGACCAGATCGACTACGACTTTTCAGAGGCAGAGAAAAACTCCCGCAGCCTGATGCAGCGCTTTGGTGCGCTGGAGGTGGCCACACGGCAGAGTGATCTTGCTTTCGAGGTGCGGGATTACCTGAAAGGCCACCCCAATGCGGCGGTGGTCAATCTGGGCTGCGGGCTGGACAACACCGGCAGAACCTGCGACAACGGTAGATGCAAGATCTACAATCTGGACTTCCCGGATGTGATTGCCTTGCGGCAGCAGCTACTGCCCGCCGGGGATCGAGAACAAAATATCCCCTGTGACCTGAAAGACACCGCATGGTTTAGCAAAATCGATGCCTCCGGCGGGGTGGTGTTCTTTGCCTCCGGGGTGTTCTATTACTTTCTGACCCAGCAGGTCCGGGAACTGGTGCGGGAGATGGCGGACGCTTTCCCCGGCGGTGTGCTGGTCTTTGATGCTGCCAATCGGACGGCAGTAAAGATGATCGCAAAAACATGGCTTAAGACTGCAAAAATCAAGGATGTGGGGGCATATTTTGCGGTTTCGGATGCCGCCAAGGAAATCGGCGCGTGGGACAGCCGTCTGCAGGTCACAAGTCGCGGCTATATGCTGGGTTACAACGATTTGAGAGACCCTTCCGTCAGCGGCTTTTTCCGGTTTCTCGCAAGGGTCGGTGACAACGGGATGAAAATGCAAATCGTGAAAATAAGATTTTGAGAGGCAAAAATGCAAAAGACGAGCACTTCTTGCCGCCCAATTGGCAAGAAGCGCTCGTCTTTTCTTAACGCGTTGTATGGCGGAGAGAGCGCAAGTTACGCGAGCGCCCTTCTTGCCAGCTCGGCCGCGCCAAGGATTCCTTGGTCGCCGCCGCAGCCCGGGGCGCAGATGTAGCTCTCTATGTCCTTAAGCTCGGCGGTCTGGATGTAGCCACCCAGATATTCGAGGGTCTTCTTGCGGACGATGCCGTAGAGCTGCTCCTGGTGCATCACGCCGCCGCCGAGGACGATACGGCGAGGCGAGTACATGAGCACGAGGTTCGCGCACATCTGCCCCAGATAATCCCCCTCGAGCGCCCACACCTCAGCGTTGTCCGCGAGCTCGGCCGCGGGCTTTCCCCAGCGCGCGGCGATGGCGGGGCCGGAGGCGAGGCCCTCGAGACAGCTCGCGTGGCTCGGGCAGACGCAGCGTCCCTCCTCGGTGGGACGGGTCCTTACCAGCATGTGGCCGGCCTCGGGGTGCAGCATGCCGTGAAGGAGCCTGCCCGCGCACATGACGCCCGCGCCCACGCCGGTGCCGATGGTCACGTAGACGGCGTCCTCGAGCCCCTTGCAGCAGCCGAAGACTACTTCGCCGAGGCAGGCAACGTTCACGTCCGTGTCGTAGGCCACCGGAATCCCGAGGGCGTCGGCGAACGCGGCGCGAAGACCATAGCCTCGCCACGCGAGCTTGGGCGTCTGAAGGATGGAACCGTAGCGCTCATCGTTGGGGTCGACGCAGGTCGGGCCGAAGGCGCCGATGCCCAACGCGTTCACATCACGGGCGGTGAACCACTCGACCATTTGTGGGACGGTCTCGGCGGGCATAAGCGTCGGGGTCTCCATACGGTCGAGGACCTCGCCGTCGCCGGACACCACGGCACAGACCATCTTGGTCCCGCCGGCCTCGAGGGCGCCGAGCCTCATTTGCTTTTCGCTCATGTGATCCTCCTTACAAAGGGACGCCCGCAGTCATGGTCAACCGCGGGCGCCCATAACGTTGGCTTGTTTCGAGGCGACCCTACCTGGGCACGCGGTCCTGCCTTGCGGCAAACGGGGCGAGCACGGCGTGCGGCTCGCTTTGGTACCAGTAGGCGACGGTGGAGATGTCGTCCTCGCGCTCATAGAGCTTGATGTCGTCGTTGCCGAGGTCCTGGAACGTCACGCGCAGGTCCTCCTTGAACGAGATCGGGTCGGGAAGGTGCCACCTGTAGAGGCCATGCCTGGGCAGCGCGTCGTCGTTGGTCGCGAGCATCGGGTTCGGGTTCGGCTTGCCCGCGCTGAAGCGGTCGCGCGTGGCGTCGCGCGTCGAGCGGTACGGGTAGCCGGCGAACAGTGTGTTGAAGCACTGCGCCTCGGGCAGCGCGTGGGGCGGCCTGTCGAGGAAGGCCCAGGCACCGCCGAAGTAGTCCTCGGCTCCCGTCGAGGTGACCGTGGGGAACTCCTCGTCGCCGTCGAGGAAGAACTTCATCTCGCCCTCGCCCCACCAATAGCGCTCCAGGGCGCACAGGGCCATGTAGGTGCCGACGTAGTAGCCCTTACCGCGCACGCCGTCGAGCACGGTGTAGTCGACGCCCCTGCGGGTGCTGCGCTCGCGGTTAAAACGGGCGTGGAAGTACATGGCGTCGTCCGGCACGTCGGTGAGCGCGTAGTTGAACGTGTAGAAGATGTACTTAATGAACCCGGGGTGCTCGCTCGTAAGCGTGACCTTGGCGTGCTTCCTGAAAGGCATCTCGAAGTAGCAGTTCATGCCGCCCGTCGGGTTCACGCAGATGGGCATCGAGTTGACGATGGCGCGCTCACCGAAGCCGTTGCAGAAGAAGTCGCCGACAGGGCACTCGACCGAGGGGGTCTCCTCGTCGTCCCAGTAGAAGCGCAGCACGAGGTCGCGCATGACGAAGCTGCCGGCGGCGGTCTTGTCGGGGACGGTCATCCAGATGTGGCGGATGATGCCGGGGCCCTCGATGTCCGCGAGCGTGATGGTCTCGCCGGACTCAAGGGGCACGCAGCACGAGCCCTTGCGGCCGACGCCGAGGTGGCTGGCCGACATGGCGGCACGGCCCTTCTCGCCCGTGATGTTCTCGGGGGTGATGGCGCGGCTTTCCTCACCGCCGTGCATCCACACGTCCTTAAGGAACTCTCTCATCGTCGACCTCCTCTATTCGTCGTCTTCGCACTCGGCGGAACTGGCACCGTTCACGTAGACGATCTGCTGGCGCGCCTCGTCGACGAGGGCGTCGAAGTCGAGTTTCTCGTCGGGGCGCGCGAGCGCGACCGTCATGGCGAGCGGGAGGTTGACACCCGCGATCACGTGGATCCGGTCGGAGGCGAAGCGGGAGAAGCGCTGGTTCACGCTGCCGCCGAGCGCGTCGGTGAGGACGACAACCTCGTCAGTGCCCGAAAGAGCCGCCTCGACCGCCGCGTCGAGCCCCTCGCCGTTGTCGTTCACGTAGGCGCACACGGCGTTGACGGCGTCGCTCTTACCCGTAAGGAACTCGAGGGTGTCCTTGAAGCCCTGGGCGAGAAGGGAATGGCTCGCCACAACTATCTTTCTCATTGATTCACCAATCTCTTGGGTCGAAGCTAAGCGAGGATGCCAGCGGCGGAGGCGACCATCGCGAGGACGATCACCACGAGGATGAGGACCGTCATGCTCGCGTTCTTCTTGGTAAGAAGGTAATACGCGCTTCCCGTGATGGCGGCGGGGATCATGGCAGGCAGGATCTTGTCGAGCAGCGGCTGAATCTCCATCGAGACGTCGCCGAAGCTGAAGCTAATCGGGCAGGTGACGCCGATGACCGAGGCGATGAGGCAGCCGACCACGGTGAGGCCGAGCACGGAGGCGGCGGCAGTGAGGTTGGGAAGCTTCTCGCTGAAGTCGGTGACGAGCTTCACGCCCTGCTTGTAGCCGAACTCGAGGGCGTGCATGCGGACCCAGAAGATGGCCAGGATGAGCGCGAACCAGATGCCGGCTCCCACGGGGTTGCCCTCGATGGCCATGTAGGCGGCGATGGAGCCCATGATGGTCGGGATCATGGTCATGAGCAGGGAGTCGCCGACGCCGGCGAGCGGTCCCATGGTGCCGATCTTCAGGTCTTGGACGGCGTCCGCCGCCGCTAGGCCGTCGCGTTCCTCCATGGCCACGCAGGCGCCAAGGATGATGGCGGCGAGCCAAGGCTGGGTATTGTAGTAGCGGAAGTGGTTGTTGAGCGCTTGCTTATAGTCCTCGTCGTTCGTGTAGATCTTCCTCAGGACCGGCGAGAGGGCGTAGGCGACTGAGGCGCCCTGCTGGGTCTGGTAGTTGAAGGTGCACACGCTCATGAGCCAGCGCCAGTTCGCGTTGCGCAGATCCTTCTTGGTGACCTTGTAGCCGGAGGGCTTGCCCTCGGCGACGGCGGTGATGTTCTCGTTTTCCATGGTTACTCATCCTCTCCGATGAAGGCGTCTGCGGAAGCGTGGGCGGCGAGCTCGGTGTCCCTCTCGGCACGCTGGTAGAACGCGATCGCGAGGGCAACGCCGACGATGGCGGCGCCGATGATGGGCACGTTCAGGAAGGCCGAGAGGAAGAAGCCGACGAGCAGGTACTGGAAGTACTTGCCGGTGGGCATGTAGCGGAGCAGCATGGCGATACCGATGGCCGGGAGCATCTTGCCGGCGAGGGTGAGGCCGGAGAGGAACCACTGAGGCATGACCTCGAGGAGCCAGTTGACGGCGGGCTGGCCGAGCGTCACGGAGACAAAGACGGGCAGGGCGGCGCACAGGCCGAAGAGCGCGGGGCAGACCCACAGGATGGCGTTCATCTGATTGAACTTACCCTCGTTGCAGAACTTCTGGGACTTCTCGACGACGAAGCCGTTGAGGATCTTGACGATGACGTCGAGCTGGATGCCGAGCATGCCGACCGGCAGGCCGATGGCGAGGCCCGTGTCCGCGCCCAGGGTCACGCCGTAGGCGGTGGCGATGATGGCCATCGTGCCGTAGTCGGGAATCGACGAGCCGCCGAAGCCCGCGACGCCGAGCTGCATGAGCTGGATGGTGCCGCCGATGACGAGGCCGGTCTGCCAGTCGCCCATGACGACGCCGGTGATAAGGCCCCAGAAGACGGCATAGTTGACGAAGATCATCGGGATGCCGTAGTAGTCCACGTGCTTGATGAAGGCCAGCAGGGTCAAAAGGACGACCTGCAGGATAGTGAAGTTAACCATGATCCCTCCTTAGATGAGGTCGGCGACGGAGACGGGCTTGTCGGCGGGCACGAACTGTGCCGTCACCTTGACGCCGCGGGCGATGAGCGCCTTGTAGCTCTGGACGTTCTCGGCGGAGGCATAGGCGCGCTGGGTGAGCTGGACGCCGCCCTCCTTGACGAGCGAGCCGCCGACGATCAGCGACGGGAGCTCGATGCCCGACTCGACCAGGTGAAGGATCGTCTCGGGCTCCTTGGCGATGACAAAGACCTTCTCGCGGTCGTACTTGCCCGCCGCGAAGTTCTTGAGCGCGGTCTGCTCGGAGATGATCGAGACGGCCATGCCCGCGGGGCGCGCCATCCTCATAGTGGACTTCAGGACCTCGTCGCCGGCGACCTTGTCGTCGATGACCATGACTCGGGTCGCGCCCGACACCGGGGCCCACTGCGTCACGATGATGCCGTGAAGCAGGCGATTGTCGATTCGTGCCATAACAACACTCATGTTTGCTCCTATCAAATGAAGTTTTACGTTCGGTACTGCCTCGGCGCTATCCGGATTCGCGCCGGGCAAGGGGTTATCGGATTATTGAGGACGCGCAGTCAGCTTGCGGCGGCGCGGGGAAGGTCACTCGTCGAGCAGGAGGTCCGAGGAGCCGAGGCGCTCTTCTCGCGCCGGGGCGGCGCTCACGCTTATGTAGTCGAAGACATATGCGATCTCGCTTACGGGAACCTCTACGCGATAGCGCGTCGAGATGCTCGAGAAGCTCTGCCTGAAGGACTCGATGAAATCGGCACGCTCCTCCTCGAAGCGGTCCTGACCAACGTAGGTCTCAATGGGGTTTCTGGTAACAAGGCGCTCGACGAGACAGCAGAGGTGGACGTAGAGCCCAATGATGGCGTTGCTGCCGATCTTCTCGCCTGTCCTGCGCTGAAGATCGTGCACGGCGCTCTCGATCTCGTGGAATAGCCGCTCCGGGTCGAGGATGGTGATGGAGCGGATGACGTTCTGCAGCGTCATGTTCGAGAGCAGCTTCTCGTGGAAAGAAGAGAGCTCGGAAGCGTCAAGCCACCTGCCGAACACGGCATCAACCTTAGAGGCGGACGCCGTCGACATGATGTCCTCGAGGGCGACGAAGGGGACGGAGGCGACCCCGGGGTCTCCCGTGCCGATGACGGCGCAGACGCGGTGCTCGGAGAAAACGGCGTCATTCGACCCGTTCGCGACGAGCTGCTTGAAGGGCCTCGTGAGCAGGCGCGCGCCTATGGTGCGCGGGAGGCTCTGCGAGACGAGCTGGCGTATCCTCTCCGCGGCGTCGACCCCGGACTCGGAGCAGAAGACGATGGCGTCCTCACGGTTGACGCGCTCGATCACCTTGCAGTGCGTCACGCACGCGGCGGTCGCATCGCCAAGAACCTCGGCGATGGACTTGCCGCCGAGCAGCCCGACCCCGATCTCGAGCGCAAGACCGGTAGAGACGTTGTTCACCACGCCGATAGTGGAGTCGGTAACGTTCTCGAGGGCCTTATAGGCCTCCTCCAAGGAGCCCATGTCGACGAGGAACACGACCCCGGTGCAGTAGGAATGGCGGTCGACGAGGCGCTGGAGCGGACCGACGATGTCCTTCAGCTGCTGGTCGTAGGGCATGTCGACAGCCTCGTACACATGCATGCCGAGCATACGGTTCGCCGCGTCGGCGATGCTCGTCGCCGTTGAGTAGCCGTGGGACAAGATGACGCAGAGCGTCCGAAGGGCCTTCGCATCGCGAGACTCCGATGCGACGCACAGCGTCAGAAGCGTCTTCGTGAAGTGATCGAGCGAGATTCCCAGCGCCCCTTCCACGTCTGCGGCGACCTGATCGGAGACGCTCGAGGCAAACGGTAATTCGGAGGTCACGGCACCGAGGAGATGGGAGATTTGCTCCGCACAGGCAGACTTTCGCTTAGCCAGGCCGATGCCCGGCCACAACTGCAGGCAAATCTCCTGGGCCAGTAGAAAAGCGACCTTCCTCGAAAGCTCGATGCCATAAGAAGAGCCTGCGTCGGCAAGGACCGCGCCCACGATGCGCTCGAAGGCGCGCGACCTCGAGGAGGTAACGCCGCGGCCGAAGATCAAGTGATCCTCAACGCCGCGCACAGCGGAGACAGCTTGCGAGACGAGCTCGGAGACAGAGAGCTCCCCGGCGCAGAATCGCTCATCGAGAGAGCACAGGGCATCGAGCGCCTGCTCGACCGGCCCTGTGCTCTCGGCGGCATCCAGGGACGCGTCGATCAGAACGCCATCGTCGGGCTGTTGATCGATCTGCGCGGAGGAGAGGAGCCCGCTGGGAAGAAGATACGGGCGAACGACGACGTAGTCGCCCTCGCGATTGAGGAACGCTTTGGCGCAGCAGTTCGTCACGCAGGCGCGCAAGCCGGCGATGTTATCGGAAAAGTCCGCGTTCACGAGGCAACGGTATGCGCCGCGGCTGATCTTCACATCAGAACCGATTCGGCACCCCTCGCTGCGCAGGAAGCTCAAGATGAGATCCTCGCGCTCCTCGGGGGTCCGCTCCTTGAGTGAGGGGACGCGGGCACAGATGGGCATTTTGCTGTAGGCCGAGGAAACCTTCAGGTCATCGGCGGAAAGCGTCGTCGAAAGAACGAGGCGAGCGCGCGGCGCATCCTGGGAGGCATCGAGCCCGAGGGCCGTCGCAAGGCAGTGCTCCATCGCAGAGGGAGAGAGTGCCTCGATGCCGTTGACAAAAACCACACCCCCGCGCGATTTCGCGATCGACTCGTCAAGAAGCCCGTTGAACGAGGCGGCGTCCGGGACCCCGGCGCAGTCGATGCGCACATAGGAGGAGTCGCGGGACAGCAAGCCCTGGTTCTTGCCGTACTCGTACACAAGACGAGAAAGGAAAGACTTGCCGACACCCACGCCGCCGCTCAAGAGGATGGGTAGGCCAAACGGAGGGTACTGAACCGCAGCCTTGCACTGCTCGACAACGGAGCTGAGGCTCAGGCCAAAGCCCACGGCACGCGCGAAGTCACGGTGATCGGCGATTCCCGTCGCCTGGATGAGGTCGGCGAGCGAGGCGTACTCGCTTGCAGAGAGCTTTACCTGAAAACGCTTCTGGAACGCGCGGCGATGAAAAAAACGGACAGGCCTGCCCGCCACCTTAACCACAAGGCCGGCGCGAACAAGGTCGTTGAGGTACTGGCTCGCCAGACTCCTGGAGATGATGAGCGTCTCGGCGATGTCGGAGGTGGACAGACGGGCAAGGTCGTCGAGCGAGACGGCAGAGGTGAGGGCCTCGAGATGCTCGAGAATCCTGTCCCTCATGTCGACGGGCTTCTTTGCCAAGCTGTCCTGTGCGGTCTTGTCCATGACTTCTTACCTCCTTGTACAAGGAGTATAAGGGGAACACAGAGAACGGAAGGGGGCGCGTGGGGGAATCAACAGCCCCGAGGAGAAGTTCACCACTTGAGGGGCAGAAAACAACGGCCATTGAACATTCAGGGCCGACGCTCAACACTTCGGCTCGACACTTCGCTTTGGAAAGGGCCCTGCGCGATGGTGCAGCCCTCCATCTCGCAGCACAGGTCGCCGAAGGTCGCGAGGATGCGCTCCTTCTGTTCCGCGGGCGAGACGACTCGGTGGGCAAGGTCCTCTCAAAAGGGGTCGTCCGACGCCGCAAGACCTCGATGACCGACTACCGCCTCGAGCAAGTGGCGGATTACCTCTACACTATCGAACTTGCCTTGGTCAAGTACGAGGCCAAGGAGAACGGTGAGACGTACAACAAGTTCTTCGGAGGTATAGGCTCTTTCAAGAGGAGCTGGCTCAAGCAAGCCCGCAACAAGCGGATATAGCTGGTCTCGCGGTTTCGCAAGGAACGGTCAGTTCTCCTCTGGCGAGGAATCCCGGGCGACGTGCTTCGAGCAGCGGAAGCTGAAGCGCAAGCAGAAGCAGCGCGGGCATTGATCGGTGCCGACATGGGCCCAGACGTGAACAGTGCTACGTCCCCTGTTCACGGGGCGCGAAACCGCAAAGGTCGCACAGAGGTTGCAAAATAAGAAGCCCCCGACCTGTTTTCGCAGGTCAGAGGCTTGAAATCAACGAATATCGTTTACTCCCACTCGATCGTCGCGGGCGGCTTGGACGTGATGTCGTAGCACACGCGATTGGCACCGGGGACCTCGGCAACGATGCGGCCGGAGATGCGGGCCAGCACGTCGTAGGGCAGCTTGGCCCAGTCGGCGGTCATGGCATCGCTGGACTCGACGGCACGCAGGATAATCGGGCGCTGATAAGTGCGCTCGTCGCCCATAACGCCCACAGACTTAATGTCGGGCAGGACCGCAAAGTACTGCCAGCAGCTGTGCTCGGAGTTGCGCACACCGGTCTGCTCAAACAGACGCTGGTTGTAAGCATCGAGCTCCTCGCGCACGATGGCGTCGGCGTTCTTGAGGATCTCAAGTTTCTCCTTGTCGACCGCGCCGATGATGCGGATGGCCAGACCCGGGCCCGGGAAGGGCTGGCGGAACACGATGTGACCCGGCAGGCCCAGCGCCAGACCAAGTGCACGGACCTCGTCCTTAAAGAAGTGGTCGAGCGGCTCAATAAGGTCGAAGTGCACGCCCTCGGGGAACGGGATCAGGTTGTGGTGGCTCTTGATGGTGGCCGTCTTGCCGCCCGTCTTGCGAGCGCCGGACTCGATGATGTCGGGATAGATGGTGCCCTGAGCCAGGTACTTGACCGGCTTGCCATCGGTCTCGAGCTGCTGCGCCACGGCGAAGAACTCTTTCCAGAACTGCGTACCGATGATGCGGCGCTTCTCCTCGGGCTCGGTCACGCCGGCCAGAAGCTCGGCATAACGATCCTCGGCGTGGACGTGGATAAAGTCGACATCGAACTGCTTGGTGAAGACCTCCTCCACCTGCTCGGGCTCGCCCTTGCGCAGCAGGCCGTGGTTGATGAACACGCAGGTCATCTGCTTGCCCACGGCGCGAGCGCCCAGCGCAGCCACGACGGAGGAGTCGACGCCACCGGACAGGGCCAGAATCACGCGGTCGCCGCCGACCTTCTCGCAGAACTCGGCCGTCATGGTCTCGACCAGGTTATCCATGCTCCAGTTGGGCTCCAGGCCGCAGATCTCAAACAGGAAGTTGCTCAGCAGCTGCTGACCGTACTCGGAGTGCTTGACCTCGGGGTGGAACTGCGTGGTGAAGATCTTGCGCTCGACGCATTCCATGGCGGCAACCGGGCACACGTCGGTGCTGGCGGTAACGGTAAAGCCCTCGGGCACCTCGGAAACGGCATCGCGATGGCTCATCCACACGGTCTGCTCCATGGGCGTGGAGTTAAAGAGCTTGGCGCCGGCCGTGCGCGTGATGGTGGCGCGGCCGTACTCGCCCACCTCGGAGTGGCCGACCTTGCCGCCGAGCGTCACAGCCGTGATCTGATGGCCGTAGCAAAAGCCCAGGACGGGAAGGCCCAGGTCAAAGATGGCGGGGTCGATAGACGGAGCGTCCTCTGCGTACACGGAGGCCGGGCCGCCGGAAAGGATGAGCGCAGAGGCGTTCATATCGCGAATCTCGTCGGCCGAGATGTCGCAGGGGACAATCTCGGAATACACGTTGAGGTCGCGGACGCGACGGGCAATGAGCTGACCGTACTGCGCACCAAAGTCGAGTACGAGGACCTTTGCGGAAGCCTTTTGATCCATGGTTCCCCCTCTTGTTGGCGGGGAGCCGGTGCCCACCCGCGTGAATGAACGAAAATAACCTCCATAGTGTACACGTTATATGGGGTTTCTCGCCCCTCGCAGCCATCAGCGCACGGCAAACGCACGACCTGGGCCCCTATTTGACAGCAATTGAAGTGTTTTCAAACGTTACAGATGATGTAATACGTTTGAACATTGGACGCCCTGTGCCACAATACTGCCGAACGACTCCGCCCTCGCGGCGGCAAATACGATAGGAATACCAGCATGAAGCGCATCCTTCTCATCGCCACGGGCGGCACCATCGCATCGACCGAGGACGGCAACGGCCTCTCCCCCGCCCTGACCGGTGAGGAGCTCGCCCAGAGCGTCCCCGAGATCTCGGGGCTCTGCGAGCTCGACGTCGTGCAGCCCATGAACATCGACAGCACCAACATGCGCCCGAGCGACTGGATGCGTATCCGCGACGTCATTGTCGAGGGTTATGCCGACCACGACGGCTTCGTGATTCTGCACGGCACTGACACCATGAGCTACACCGCAGCAGCACTTTCCTATCTGATTCAGGACAGCCCCAAACCCATCGTGCTCACCGGCTCGCAAAAGCCCATGGGCAATCCCTTTACCGACGCCAAGCTCAACCTGTACCAGAGCCTGCTCTATGCGCTCGACGAGCACTCGCACGACGTTTCGATCGTGTTTGGCGGCGTCGCCATTGCCGGTACGCGCGCCCGCAAGCAGCGCACCATGAGCTTTAATGCGTTCATTAGTGTGAACTATCCGCCCATCGCCTATATCCGCAACGACCGCATTGTGCGCAACGGGCTTCACGGCACCCATCAGAATGAGAGCCCAGTTCGTTTCTACGACAGTATCGATCCGCGCGTGTTTGTCCTTAAGCTCACGCCCGGCGTGAACCCGGGTATCCTCGACGCCCTAGCCGATAGCTACGATGCCGTTATCCTGGAGACCTTTGGCATTGGCGGTATCCCCGAGTTTGGCGAGTCGGGCGAGTCGTTCCAAGAGTCAATTTTCCGCTGGGTCGATTCGGGTCGCACCGTCGTTATGACCACGCAGGTCCCCGAAGAGGGCCTCGATCTGGGCGTTTACGAGGTCGGCCGTGCTTACGCCGATCATCCGGGCATTCTGCGCGGCGACGACATGACCACCGAGACGCTCGTGGCCAAAACCATGTGGGCACTCGGCCAGTCACGCGATGCCGCCGAAATCCAGCGCCTGTTCTACAGCCAAGTCAACCACGACCGTATCCCGATGGTGTAGCAAAAAACAAAATCCGCCTCTTTGGGCCTAGTAGGGCACGTGGTACCCCTCGGAACGTGCAAAAAGCGAAGTTTTCAGCATCCGCCCCTTACGGAAATGTTAAAACCGCTGACTGAAAATCGTTTTTCGGTTCGACCGACTCGTTCCACGCGTATGTTTTTCCTCATATTATTGAATTTTGTGGATAATCCTAAACGGCATGCGTCGGATTTGCGGATCCGGTCGCCGTCAAATTATTGAGGGATGCTGAAAACTCGCGTTTTTGCACGCCGCCGTCGGGGGAACCCGTTCAACAAACGGCAAATCTAGCAAAATCGCCTACTCGATGCCCTCGAGAAGTTCTGACACCGTCATGCCGAGTGCGGGTGCGATCTTAAATAGAACCTTGAGCGTGAAATTTGCCGTCCCATCTTCGATTCGGTCGAGGTAGGGCCGGCTGATTCCTGTCGCCACACAAAAATCAACCTTGGAGATACCAAGGTCCCTGCGCGTCTCTTCGACCCGCCTGCCAAGAATCTGTTTCGCACGTTCGTCCATGCAGCCGAGTTTGAAATGGAGCAAAACAAAAACGTAAGGCTCTGTTAGACCAGGATTGACATACATGTGTCCCCACGGTGCCATATCGTTAGCCCCGTAGACCGCGACGGATGGGGGCAGCATGAACGCCGAAGACCTGGTCCTCAACTTCAAGAAGGACATCTCGAGCCTCAGCAGGACCGAGCGCCGCCGCGCAATCGAGTCCGTCAGGGACGTTATCCGCGCGGCGGCGTTCGACGACGCTGCCGGCTCAACCTATGAGGTCGAGCGCTGCCCGCGCTGCGGGTCCGCCGCGGTCGTGAAGAAGGGCAAATCGAGGAACGGCGAGCAGCGCTA
>NZ_JBDMSK010000003.1:0-157117 GCF_039758815.1 Collinsella aerofaciens
GCTTGCCCGTATCGTAGGCAATGCGCCGAATGCTCGCCATCGAAATTTATCGATGGCCTATTTCAGACTGTAATGGGTCAAGGGATGAACGGTAGAAAAACAGGGGCGAACGGTAACTTTTATAAAATCACTTTAATAACCCAGCAAAACCTCTATACTGGCAACTGCACCGCGTTACTCCTCGGGAGGCGCCACGAGCACATGTCATAGCAACCGCCGACTCGAGAGCCGGTGTGGCGAGATGTCCAAGTGGAGCCCAGGGGAGTTTTTTCATGCTGATAACCAAGGCAATAAACAACAACGTTGTCCTTGCGGAGGACGATGCCGGGCGCGAGCTCGTGTTGTTTGGCAAGGGCCTTGGCTTTCGCGGCGCCCCTTCCTATATTGAGGACGAAAGCTCCATCCAGCGGAGCTTCCGCGATATCAGCCCTGAGATGTACGATGCTGTCGCATCGCTTTCGGACGATGTCATCATTATCGCGTCGGGTATCGTGGATATCGCACGCAACGAGCTCAACTGCACGCTCAATCCCAATCTAGTCTTTACGCTCGCCGACCACCTTCAGTTTGCCATCGACCGCGCCCGCAAGGGAGCTTCGATCAAGAACCCGCTCTACGAGGAAGTCCGCCTCGTCTATCCGCGCGAGGCCGAGGTCGGTCGCCGCGGCGTCAAGCTCGTTATGGCTGTGGCCGAGGACGTTGTTTTTCCTGAGACCGAGGCCGCTTCGATTGCGCTGCATATCGTCAACGCCGAGATGGTCGATGACGAGAACGCGGGCGCAAAGGGCAACATGGACTTGGTCGTAAAGAGTACCGAGGTCATCGATGCGGTTACCGGGATTATCGAGCGTACGCTTGGCGAGACCATCGACCGCTGCTCATATAGCTATGCGCGCTTTGTGACCCATATGCGCTTTCTTATCAGCCGCCTTATCAAGGGTGAGGACGAGGAGACGCGCAATAGCGATCTTTTCAAACGAGCGACCAGCGAGTTTTCAGACGCGTACGCCTGTGCACGCGCAATCGACGAATACATGAGGGCAACCTGCGGCTGGCACTGCACGGACGAAGAGCTGCTCTATCTGATGATGCATATCAACCGGCTTTGCCCGGGACATTGATACGGAGGCCGGGCACCCGTCTAACTGCCCAACTGGCCGGCTTTGCGTCGGCAGACATCGCGGCATCGCCGCGCAACCTGCTGTTAAGCTCCAAGGCGCCGGGGCTGCAGATATCTTTGTAACGAGTGAAACAAGGAGGTTTCACATGGCACGCGATTACGAGGCTCTCGCCCGTACCATCGTTGAACTCGTCGGTGGCGAGGACAACGTCAAGTCCGTCACCCACTGCATTACCCGTTTGCGCTTTACCCTCAACGACGAGAAGAAGGCCCAGACCGAGAGGCTCAACCAGACCGAGGGCGTTATCTCCGTTCTAGTGGCCGCCGGTCAGTACCAGATTGTTATCGGCAATCACGTTACCGACGTGTATGACGCCCTGCCCAAGGTTTCCAACATCCAGCTTGGCGGCGAGGTCGAGGACGAGGCCGGTGGCAGCATCGTCAACCGCGCCATCCAGCTCATCAGCGGCATGTTTATGCCGATGCTTCCCGCCATGTCCGCCGCCGGCCTTCTCAAGGCCTTTGTGATCATGGCCAACTCCTTTGGTTGGCTCGCGGCCGAGTCCACCACCTACCAGCTGCTTTACGCCATCGGCGACGGCTTTTTCTACTTCATGCCGGTCTTCCTTGCCCGCACTGCGGCCAAGAAGTTCAAGTGCAACGACTGGACGGCCATGGCCATCGCCGTTGCGCTGTGCTACCCCACGCTCTCCACGCTCTTTAGCGCCGGCGACCCGGTTGACCTCTTTGGCATCCCGGTAACGCTCATCAGCTACACGAGCTCGGTTATCCCCATCATCTTTGCCGTGTACGCGCAGTCCTGGATCGAGAAGGGCCTCAATAAGGTCGTCCCCGATATCCTCAAGGGCTTGATCGTTCCCGTCACGACCCTCGTCGTGGCTACTGCGCTCACCCTCTACATCATCGGCCCCGTCACCGACTTCATCGGTGGTCTCATCGCTAACGGCCTGACTTCCCTGCTTGAGGTTGCCCCGCTGCCCGCAGGCTTCCTCATCGGTCTGCTTTGGCCCTGCCTCATCATCTTTGGTATGCACTGGGCCTTTATCCCCATCATCCAGATGAACATCGGTATGCTCGGCTATGACGTCATCCTGCCCATTACCGTCGGCACCAACTTTGCCATGGGTTTCGCGGTCCTTGCCATCTTCCTCAAGACCAAGAACACCGAGCTCAAGGAGCTCGCCGGCGCTGCCGCCATCTCTGCGCTCCTCGCCGGCATCACCGAGCCCGCCATCTACGGCGCCGTCCTCAAGTACAAGCGCCCGTTTGTGATCGCAATCGTCTCTTGCGGCATCTGCGGTGCCATTGCTGCCACTTTTGGCCTGCACCAGCCCGCGCTCATGACCACCTCGCTCATCACCATCCCGGCCATCATCGGCTCGGTGGGTATGGAGGACGTCATCGCGCTCGCCGTCGCCTCCGTCCTCACCTTTGTGGGCACGCTGACCTTCGGCTTCAACGACGACATGATCCTCGAGAACAACTAGTTCTGGGAAACCGGCGTCTTTGGACGCCAGCACACGGGGCGCGGCGCCAGATGCGCCCCGTGTGCCCTTATGGGAGGGCGCTGACCCCTACACGAATCCGGCGTCCTCCCATAAGGGCACACAGCAGAAACGAGGTAGCCATGAAGCAATCCGAGCTCGTTGACCTTTTGGGGCGTATGACCCTGCGCGAGAAGATCGGGCAGTTGGTGCAGCTTGACGGTGGGTGCTTTGGCACCGATGCCGTAGCGGTTGGTCCGCGTGCCAAGCTGGGCGTGACGCAAGAAGATGTTGACGTATGCGGCAGCGTGCTCAACGTGTTGGGCGCCGAGGAAGTGCATCGTATCCAAGATGCATATCTTGAGCGCAGCCGTCTTAAGATCCCGCTCGTCTTTATGGCCGATGTGATCTATGGCTATCAAACCTGCTATCCAATCCCCCTGGGCCTGGGAGCCACGTGGGACCCAGAGCTTATCCGCGAGGATTACAACCTTATTGCCGAAGAGGCCGTGGCCGATGGCTGCATGGTGACCTTTAGCCCGCCGGTGGACGTGGTGCGCGATGCCCGTTGGGGTCGCTGCCTGGAGATGCCGGGCGAGGATCCGTACCTAAGCAGCCGCTTCGCTCGCGCGATGGTCGAGGGCTTTAAGGGTGACGGTACGCCGCAGAAGAGCTTGGCCAGCTGCGTCAAACACTTTGCGGGCTATGGTGCGCCCGAGGCGGGTCGCGAGTACAACACAGTGGATATGAGCGAGTGGCGCCTGCGCAACGAGTACCTGCCTCCGTACCGTGCGGCGGTCGAGGCTGGTTGCGATTTGGTGATGACGAGCTTCAACACCATCGATGGCATCCCCGCCACGGCAAACCGCTGGCTCATGCACGACGTGTTGCGCGACGAGTGGGGCTTTGACGGTCCCATCATCACCGATTACGCGGCGATCGACGAGCTCAGGGCACACGGTGTGGCGGCAAACCGTCGCGAGGCGGCCAAGCTCGCCATGAATGCCACCGTGGACATCGACATGAAGACGCCCTGCTACGCACATGAGCTTGAGGCCCTCATCGAAACGGGTGAGGTTTCGCTCGAGCAGATCGATACCGCCTGCATGCGCGTGCTCGAGCTCAAGAACAGACTCGGTCTGTTTGAGGACCCGTATCGTACGTGCTCGCCCGAGCGCCGTACGGAGGTCACGTGCACGCCGGAGCGTCTTGAGAGCGCGCGTAAAACGTGCGACGAGGCCCTCGTGCTCCTTAAAAACGAAGGCGGGCTGCTACCGCTTACGACCTGGGGCAACGCTCCGCGCGTGGCGCTCATCGGTCCCTATGCCAACAGCCGAGACATCATCGGCATGTGGGCGATTCATGCCGATAAAACTCATTCCGTAACGCTTGCCGAGGCATTTGCCGAGGTATTGGGCGACGACGGCTTTGCGTGGGCCCAAGGCTGTCCCACGCTCGACGACTACAGCGAGCTTGGGGAGTTTGGCAAGATTCCCGCGTTCGGTGCGCCGACGGGCGAGGGCACGGATCTAGAGACGATGGCTGCCGAGGCACTCGAGCTGGCCGCATCGAGCGACGTGGTGGTCATGGCGCTCGGAGAACACATGCTGCAGAGCGGTGAGGGCGGAGCGCGTACGGACATTACCATACCGGCTCCGCAGAAGCGCCTGCTCAAGCGCGTGCGCGCGCTCGGCAAGCCTGTGGTGCTCGTGCTCTTTAACGGGCGTCCTCTTTCCCTCACTGACGTGATCGATGATTGCGATGCGATCGTAGAGGCGTGGTTCCCCGGTACGGCTGGTGGGCGTTCGGTAGCCGACGTGCTCTTTGGAACGGTCAATCCGAGCGGCAGGCTCACGGTGAGCTTCCCGCATAACGTGGGCCAGGAGCCGCTCTACTATGCGCAGTTCTCCACCGGACGTCCCGCTAAGACATCAACGCATAGCGGTCGCTTTGTGAGCCGCTATATGGACTGCCCTAACGATGCGATGTTCCCCTTTGGCTACGGACTCTCGTATCATACGGCGCGCTACGATAACCTGCGCCTGAGTGCGGACGAGCTTACGGCGGACGGTGTCCTCGAGGTCTCAATCGACGTGACCAATGAGGGCGATATTGCTGGTACTGAGGTCGTGCAGCTCTATATCCACGACAAGGTGGCAACGCGCGTGCGCCCCATGCTCGAACTGCGTGACTTTGCGCGTGTTGAGCTTGCGCCGCGTGAGCGCCGCACGGTGACGTTTATCCTGCGCGAGGAGGCCCTGCGTTTTTGGACGCCCGAGCACGGCTGGGCAAGCGAGCCCGGCGCGTTTGAGGTCATGGCGGGGCCTAACAGCCGCGACCTGTTGGTGGGGGTGTTCGAGCTCGTCTAGCTGCATTTGCTTAACGAATGGTGCACGCGGTGCGCGGCAGGCGTTCGGTCTTGTCGCCGGCGTCCGTCCGGTACCGCGCCCGATATCGATAGGAGGGGTCTGACATGGCTCATATCGCAACCAATCCGTATCTGCCGGGATGGGAGTATATCCCCGATGGCGAACCGCATGTCTTTGGTGACCGAGTCTACGTGTATGGAAGCCATGACGCACCCGAGGGCACCGCATACTGCCCGGGTGACTACGTGTGCTGGTCAGCTCCGGTGGACGATCTGGGCTCCTGGACGTTTGAGGGGACCATCTGGCGCAAAGAGGATGACCCGGCCAATGTCGATCGAACCGGGTACGGCGCGCCCGATGTGTGCCAGGGTGCCGACGGGCGGTTCTATCTGTATTACTTCACGCTAAGCATGACGAGCGGTTGCATCATGTCGGTCGCCGTGTGCGATGAGCCGGCGGGACGCTACCGCTATCTGGGCCCTATTGCCAAGCCCGACGGCTCGCCGTTTGCGGGCGAGGAGGGCTGGGGTATGCCCTTTGACCCGGCAGTCCTTCCCTGCGGGGACGGGGGTTGCTGGCTCTACTATGGGTTTGGCGCCAAGAAGCCGAGCTCGCGCATGCCCGCATGTTCCATGGAGGGCGGCTACGTGGTGCGGCTCGGCGCCGATATGCGCACGATGGCTGCGGCACCCAAGCATCTGGCTCCGGCAGTGACGCAGGCGGCGGACACGGGTTTTGAAGGGCATGCCTTCTTTGAGGCCTCGAGCATCCGCGTGCTCGACGGGCGCTACTACTTTGTCTACTCGAGCGAAAACGGACATGAGCTCTGCTGGGCCACGATGCCAACGCCGGAAGGTCCGGTAACCTACGGCGGCGTGCTCGTTTCCAACGGCGATGTGGGCCTGCCCGGGCACGAGGCCGAGGACGCCGCTGTGATGGACCTGGGCAACAACCATGGCGGCATGGCGCGCATTGCCGGGCGCGACTACATCTTCTATCACCGTCATACGCACGGTGCGCAGCACGCGCGCCAGGGGTGCGCTGAGCCCATCGAGATTGCTTCCGATGGACATATCGAACAAGTAGAGATAACGAGCTGTGGGCTCAATGGCGGAGCGCTTCCTTGCGGGCGCGCGTACCCGGCGAGTATTTGCTGCTACTTGGTGGGGCCGGCCGGCGCGGTTCACTATTCCGGCAATCTGGAAATCGCCGATAACCATCCGGTGATTACCCAGGAAGTCGATGCGGGCTGTGTGACTTCGGCACGTACCCATGTGGCCAACCTCTGCGATGGAGCGGGCGTGGGCTACAAATACCTGGCGTTTTCCGGTGCGGAGCGCACGGTGGAGCTCGAGGTGCGCGGGGATCTTGCCGGTGTGGTGAGTGTGCGCTTGGACGCGCCGGATGGCGCTGAGTTGACGCGCGTCGAGCTCGTGCCAGGCGAGGGCTGGTGCACGGTGGTCGCATCCCTGACGAAGACCGTTGCCGGTGACCATGCACTCTACCTGGCTATCGAGGGCGTCGGTTCGGTCGATCTCGCCTCGTTTGCCGTCCTTTAACCCATCTCCCATCGGAGGGGCGGGCTCGCACGGACGACAGGTAGGTCCTGGTCGCGAGTCCGGTGCTCTCAACAGGGCTCGGCCCTCAGGGGGTTGAAACAAAACGGAAGAATGGAGTTGCCATGGCGGAGATTCCGCAGTTGTACGCCTGTGCTGGCGGCGGGCAACGCCTGATGGTGGACGGCCGGCCCTATACGCTGTTTGCGGGCGAGTGCCATAACTCCGCCTCGGGTGGGCGCCGCGCTTTTGCGGATGCTCTCGATCGCGCGCGGGTGCTCGGTATGAATACCGTGCTCGCCCCGGTTACCTGGGAGCTTTTGGAGCCCGCAGAGGGCGAGTTTGACTTTGGCCAAGTGGACATGATGCTCGAGCTTGCCCGCGAGCTCGGGCTGCGCCTGGGCGTGCTGTGGTTTGGCGCGTACAAAAATGCGCAGTGCTACTATGCGCCCGCGTGGGTCAAACGCGATATCGAGCGTTTTCGCCGTGCGCAGATGGTGCCCGGGCAGAACAAGGTTCGCTATGCCGAGTTCCATAACTTTGAGATCACGGCGCTTTCGCTCTATTGCGAGGAGACGCGCGCGGCGGATGCCGGCGCCTACGCGGCTTTGATGGCGCACCTGCGCGAGGTGGATGCGCAAGATCATACGGTGATACTCGTGCAGGTAGAAAACGAGTGCGGCCAGATGGTCGCGGCACGTGAGCACTCGCCTTGGGCGGATGCCGCCTTTGCGGAGAGCGTGCCTACGGAGCTGATCGAGACGCTTGCGGTCGATCCTACCTCCCTGGCGTCTGAGCTTGCGGAAGCCCTTGAAGCGGGCGCCGGCTCTGGTTCGTGGGAACAGGTTTTTGGCGAGCATGCCGAGGAGATGTTTACCACCTACCACATGGCTCGCTACGTGGAGGCGGTCGCCGCAGCGGGCCGCGCCGAGCATCCGCTGCCCACGGCCTGCAATTGCTGGCTCGACAAGGGTCACAAGCCTGGGCGCTTTCCCACGGGCGGTCCCAACCTGCGCGTGATGGGCGTGTGGAAGCATGCCGCCCCGAGCATCGACATGCTGGGCCCCGATATCTACATCCCGGCGTTTTGCAAGGTCTGCGACGGATATGCGTGCGAGGACAACCCGCTCTTTATCCCCGAGACCGCGACGCACGCCTACGCCGCCGCGCGCCAGGTCTGGGCGGTGGCCCATCACCATGCCCTGTGCTTCGCTCCTTTTGGCTACGAGGAGATGGGCGAGCCCTTTGGCGATTCGGCGGGTATTCTCTTTGGCATGGATACGAGCGACCCCGCTTTGCTCACGCCTCAGGACCGGGAGGAATATGCGGAGGTCACGCGTGGGCTGGCTCAGTTATTTGAACTTGCCGAGGACGATGCCGCGTACGCGACGCTCGATGCCGTGACGAGTGAGGTGGCAGCCGAGGGCCTGCTCGATATGGGTTCCATAGCAATTAAGGTGAGCTTTGATGAGGGTGCCCTGCCCGGTGCGTGTGCGGCCCTTCGCGCCGCCGACGGCGCCGTGTACCTGCTTGCGCTTCGTTGCGGCTTGGCGCTCGAGTCGCACGCGGCGGGTGAGCCGCATGTGGATGTGGCGTCGCTCGAGACGGGGACCGTTGAGAACGGCGCGTGGGTGCGCGACTGCCGTCTCAACGGCGACGAGGTCGCCATTATGCGCTATAGCTCTCCCGTGCTTCTTCGTTTGGAGGCCATCACGTACGCTTAGCCGCAGTCATTGCCGCCCGGCCCCTCACTTCCTTTCCTCCCCGGGGACGGGTTCCTGTGGAGGAAAGACTTCGAGAGGCGAACCTGTTGCCAGGGGAGGAAGCGAGGTATCAGGAAGTGTCAGTCGCTGCGGGCGGATGAGGCCGTTGGGGCGAAAAGAAGTGTCGACCTGTGCCGTTGTCGTTGAGCGGCGCGCTGTTTGTGGGGGATACTGAAACCACGACAAGCAGCGTATGAAAGGATCGATGCATGGCTTTCCGTAATGACTTCCTGTGGGGCGGCGCGACGGCTGCCAACCAGTGCGAGGGCGCCTACAACGTGGACGGCCGCGGTCTGGCCAACGTGGACGTGGCGCCGCACGGCTCGGAGCGTTTCGCGGTGGTCTCCGGCCAGCGCAAGATGCTCGACTTCGAGGACGGCTATTACTACCCCGCGCAGACCGGCATCGACTTTTACCACCACTACAAGGAGGACATCGCCCTCTTTGCCGAGATGGGCTTTAAGACCTTCCGCATGAGCCTGGCCTGGACGCGCATCTTCCCCAACGGCGACGAGACCGAGCCCAACGAGGCCGGCCTGGCCTTCTACGAGGATGTGTTCCGCGAGTGCCAGGCGCACGGCATCGAGCCGCTCGTGACCATAACGCACTTCGATTGCCCGATCCACCTCATCAAGGAGTACGGCGGCTGGCGCAACCGCAATCTCATCGACTTCTACAAGAACCTCGCAACCACGATCTTCACCCGCTACAAGGGCCTGGTGAAGTACTGGCTCACCTTCAACGAGATCAATATGATCCTGCACCTGCCGTTTATGGGTGCCGGTCTGGTCTTTGAGGAGGGCGAGAACAAGGAGGCTGTCGAGTACCTGGCCGCCCACAACGAGCTCGTCGCCAGCGCCTGGGCAACCAAGATTGCCCACGAGATCGACCCCGAGGTCAAGATCGGCTGTATGCTCGCCGCGGGTAGCTACTACCCCTACAGCTGCCGTCCGAGCGATGTGCGTCAGGCGCAGCTCGACAATCAGGACAACTACTTCTTTGTCGACGTCCAGAGCCGCGGCTACTACCCGGCCTATGCGCTAAAGAAGCTCGAGCGCCTGGGCATTGACATCGGGATGACCGAAGAGGATCGCGAGGTCCTAGCCGCCAACACCGTCGACTTCATCAGCTTTAGCTACTATAGCACCCGCTGCTCTGCCGGTGCCGACAACCCCGATGTCGAGAGGACCCAGGGCAACGCCTTCGCCGGCGCCAAGAACCCCTACCTGCAGCAGAGCCAGTGGGGCTGGGCCATCGATCCGCTGGGCTTTCGCATCACCCTCAACGACCTGTACGATCGTTATCAGAAGCCGCTGTTTGTGGTCGAGAACGGCCTGGGCGCCAAGGATGTTGTCGAGGAGGACGGCTCCATCAACGACGACTACCGTATCGACTACCTGCGCCAGCATATCGCCGCGATGCGCGATGCGGTGACCGAGGACGGCGTGGACCTTCTGGGCTACACCACCTGGGGTCCGATTGATCTGGTATCTGCCGGCACCGGCGAGATGTCCAAGCGCTACGGCTTTATCTACGTCGACCGCGACGACGCGGGCAACGGCACCCTCAAGCGTACCAAGAAGAAGAGCTTCGACTGGTACAAGCACGTCATCGAGACGAACGGCGAAGATCTGGCCTAGGGATTCCCAACAGCAATAGCTTCCTAACCAAAGCGCCCGACGAGCAGCTATGCCCGCCGGGCGCTTTGGTTAGGTAGTCATTGGGGACGTTCTTAAACGACTGATCGCTGGGGACACTCTTTGCCAAAGGGTGGCACTTAGGGACGTTCCTTTTCTGCCGGCAGCTGGGGACACTCCTTGGGGATTGTCCCAAGGCGGGAGGCGGGGGCGAGCTCGTTCGCGGCTTTCTATAGCGTGGCGATGAAGCGCTCGACCATCTGCAGGGCTGCTCCAAAGGCAACGCCGTGGAAGGGGTGGAGCGAGGTCATGACGGGCTGCTGTCCCGCGCTTGCAAAGGGGTCGAGGTCGCGCACGAGCGCATCGAGCCTGCCGATATAGGGTTGCAGGTAATACGACGTGATGCCGCCGATGACCACGGGGCAGTCGAGCACCATACGGATGGCATGGATGCCGCGTGCCAGGTGCCCGAGGTAGCTGTCGAGAGCCTCGAGCGCGCGCCTATCGCGTTCGGCCGCGCGGTTAAAGAAGTCCTCGAGGGTGCAACCCTGTTCTTCTGCGAGCGCTGCTGTCGAGCAGTATGCCTCGAGGCAGCCATGCTGCCCGCATGTGCAGGCGCGGCCGCCCGTCTCAACGCAGATATGGCCAAACTCTCCGCTCAGGTTGCGCACGCCATGCAACGGCGTGCCGTTGATGAGGATGGATCCGCCCACGCCGCGCTCGAGGGAGAGGTAGGCCATGGTGCGGGCGGATCCGACAAACCCGCAACCGTCCGCGTGGTAGCCCTCGCCCCCGGCAGGGCAGAACTGCGCAAAGGCACCGCAATCGGCGTCGTTGAAGACGTCCACGGCCCCCGGGATGCCCGCGGTGATGTCGCGCGCAAGGACTGTGCTGTCGGTGAGACGCAGGACTTTGGTGTTGATGAGCCTGCCGGTCGCGGGCTCGATGGCGCTCGGCAGGCCGATACCCGTGCCTACGATCTCGATGCCGCGTCTCTCCGCTTTGGCAAAAAGCTCATCCACGAGCTTGCGCAGGGCCGTGTTGAGCGCGGCGGCGCTTGAGGACGCGGCGAGCTCCGTATCGATGACGAGTCCCGTGTATCGCTCTCCGTAGAGGTTGCAGACGACGGCGCGCATCTCGGATCCGGTGACCGAGATGCCGATGGCTCCCGTGCCGTCATGTGGGATCCGAAACGTTGCCGCGCGCCGGCCTCCGGTGCTGCCGCGCTCCTCGCCTGGGGCCAGAAGGCCGCGATCATCGAGTGCGTTGAATGCCTGGTAGACGGTGGGCAGGCTCACGCCCACGGCGGCTGCAACCTCTTGTTTGGTCATGGGGGGGGTCGCATTGAACAGCTGAGTGAAAACGGCTGAAGCGCATGAGGGCGCAACGGCGCCGCGTTGCTCTGGTGCTGCCATGGTTCTCCTTTGCGCGAGCGCGGTCGCAGCTTCGTTCATCTAGTGCAAGCGACCGTTTACCGATATTTTTCCAATGTCTTAATTCTATCAACAACTTTTATAAAAACATTTATAAAATAGCCTTACAGAAGTTAGGGCCGCAAAGAAGACAGTTGGGGCGCGCCGGGGCGGATGGGCCCCTGCGGTTTTGCAGAGCCACATGGCGCCGGATTCGCACGGCCAGCAGTAAGGAGCATGCGATGTATTACATCGGAATCGATTTGGGAACCTCGGCGGTCAAGCTCTTGCTCGTGGACGAGGAAGGCTCGATCACGAGCACCGTTTCCAAAAGCTATGCGGTCGAGTACCCGCGTCCGGGTTGGAGCCAGCAGAATCCTGCCGACTGGTGGGAGGCCGTAACGGCGGGCGCTCGCGAACTCATGGCCGGCGTCGACACCGCGCAGGTCCGCGCCATCGGTACGGGTGGGCAGATGCACGGGCTCGTGGCGCTCGATGCGGCAGGCGAGGTCATCCGCCCCTGCATCCTTTGGAACGATGGGCGCACCGAGGAAGAGGTCTGCTTTCTCAACGAGACGATCGGCCGCGAGCGCCTAAGCGGGCTCGCGGGCAATATCGCCTTCGCGGGTTTCACGGCGCCCAAGCTTTTGTGGATGCGCAAGCACGAGCCCGATAACTTTGCGCGCATAGCCCACATCATGCTCCCCAAGGACTATCTGACCTTTCGTTTGACGGGGGAGTTCGCAACCGACTATTCGGATGCCTCGGGCACGCTTCTGCTCGACGTGGAGCATCGCTGCTGGAGTGCTGAGATGCTCGAGATCTGCGGTGTTTCCGAGGCGCAGATGCCGCGGCTCATGGACGGCGCGGAGGCCGTGGGCACGCTTAGCGCCGCAGCGGCTCAGGAGCTGGGCCTGCCGGCGGGCACCGTGGTCGCTGCGGGTGCGGGCGACAACGCTGCCGCGGCGGTGGGGTGCGGTGCCGTCGCCGCCGGGAGCTGCAATATCAGCCTGGGCACCTCGGGCACTATCTTTATCCCGAGCGACGGCTTTAGGGTAGACGCTCACAACGCGCTCCATTCCTTCGATTACGTCGAGGGGCGCTATCACCTTATGGGCTGCATCCTCTCGGCCGCGAGCTGCTCGGGCTGGTTCGTGGGTGACGTGCTCAAGGCCGAGGACTTTGATGCCGAGGAGGCGGCCTCCGACCCCGCCGTGGCAACCGTCGACCTCCCATACTTCTTGCCGTATCTGATGGGCGAGCGCTCGCCCCATAACGACACCGCCGCCCGCGGGGCATTTGTCGGCATGCGCGCCGATACCTCGCGTGCCCAAATGGTGCGCGCCGTGCGCGAGGGCGTTGCCTTTGCCATCCGCGACTGCGTCGAGGTGGCGCGCGGCGAGGATATCCGCATCGAGCGGAGCACGCTTTGCGGTGGCGGCTCCAAGAGCGCCCTCATGCGCCAGACCCTTGCAAACGTTTTAAATATCGAGCTCGACCTCCCCGAGACCGAGCAGGGGCCGGGTTACGGTGCGGCCATGCTCGCTATGGTCGCCGCGGGTGATGCTCCGAGTGTCGAGGCCTGCGTCGGGCGCATCGTCCGCATGCGCGGCAGTGTTGTCCCCGACCCCCAGGCGGTGGCCGCCTACGAGGAGCGCTACCAGATCTGGCGCCAGATGTATCCCGCGCTCAAGCCCATCTATCGGCAGATGGCGCGCTAAATGCGCCTTGCATAGCTAAGTCGGCATCCCGGTCGCGGGGTGCCGGCTTAGCACGGGGCCGTCTTGCACGACAAGGCCGACCCATGCGTTTGCAGGCCATGTGATCTAAGGAGGAACTTTGAAGATCTATTCGGTTTTGGACCCGGAGTTTGCGGCATACGGTCGTGTCTGGGCCGACGCGCCCGCCGCGTACACGGATGCCGTCGCGACGGCACTCGATGCTTCGACGCCTCTGCCCGAGGCAACGGACTACGTGGCGAGTGAGCCCGCGCTCGAGGGGCTCGACATTGCGGACGGGCTCAAGATGCTGCTGTTTGGCGGCCGCACGGCTCAGCTTGGGTGGTGCAATGGGCACAACACGCGCCTCAACTGCTTGGAGTACCACCGCGCGAGTGAGTTCAACCTGGGTTCGCGCGACTTTATCCTGCTCCTCGCCAAGCTCGACGAGGTTGAGGGAGGCGTGCTCGACACCGCGCGCGTCAAGGCCTTTCGCGCGCCGGCGGGGGTGCTTGTGGAGGTATTTGCCACAACGCTTCACTATGCGCCCTGCATGGTAGATGCGGAGGGCTTTCGCGTGCTGGTGGCCCTGCCCGCGGGTACCAACGGGCCGTTGCCCCAGCTGCCTCCGAAGGCCGCGACGGCAGGTGACGCCCCCTATCTTTGGGCGGCCGACAAGTGGCTGCTCGCACACGCCGATTCCGTCGAGGCCGCCCAGGGCGCCCGCGTGGGCCTTGCGGGCGAGAACATCGACATCGCGCCCTACCTGTAGGTGCTGACGCTGCGCGTCGCTTCCGCTGTCGTACCGCCTTTACGTACTCAAAAGGATAACCAGGGCACAACGCCGGTGCCCGCAATAAGAGAGGATCAAACCATGCTGCAATCGTCCAACCTGCCTACCGTCAAGCTCGGCATCGTCGCCGTCTCGCGCGACTGCTTCCCCGTCCAGCTCGCAGAGCGTCGCCGCGCCGCCATCGTCGCCGCCTGTGCCGAGCGCGGCCTTGTGGTCGTCGAGGTCAAGCGCGCCGTCGAGTCCGAGGCCGATATGCTCGCGGCTCTGGAGGAGGCTCGCGCCGCGGGTGTCAACGCGCTTACGGTCTTTCTGGGCAACTTTGGCCCCGAGACGCCCGAGACGCAGCTCGCCCAGCGCTTTGACGGCCCCGTGATGTATGTTGCCGCCGCCGAGGGTGACGGAGATATGGTCAACGGTCGTGGCGACGCCTTCTGCGGCATGCTCAACTGCAGCTACAACCTGGGGATGCGCCATCTCAAGGCACATATCCCGAGCTATCCGGTGGGCACGGCTGTCGATATCGCCCAGATGATGCTCGACTTTATCCCCGTGGCACGTGCGTATATGGGCGTGCGCGACCTCAAGATCATCACCTTTGGCCCGCGCCCGCAGGATTTCTTTGCCTGCAACGCTCCCATCAAGGGGCTCTACGAGCTGGGCGTCGAAGTCGAGGAGAACTCCGAGCTCGATCTGCTCGTAAGCTATAGGGCCCATAAGGGCGACCCGCGCATCGCCGACGTGTGCGCCGACATGGCGGCCGAGATGGGGGAGGGCAAGTACTATCCCGACCTGCTCGAGCGCATGGCGCAGTTTGAGCTCACACTTCTTGACTGGGCGTGCGATCACAAGGGCAGCCGCAAGTACGTGGCGTTTGCCGACAAGTGCTGGCCGGCGTTTCCCGAGACCTTTGGCTTTGAGCCCTGCTACGTCAACAGCCGCCTGGTGAGCCGCGGTATCCCCGTGGCCTGCGAGGTAGATATCTACGGCGCGCTTTCCGAATACATCGGCATGTGCGTGAGTGATGACACGGTGACGCTGCTCGATATCAACAACTCCGTGCCGCGCTACATTTACGACGAGGACATCGCGGGCAAGTATGACTATCGCCTGACCGACACCTTTATGGGCTTCCACTGCGGCAACACCCCCAGCTGCAAGATGTGCGCCAGCCGCGCGGTCAAGTATCAGCTCATCCAGAACCGCCTGCTCGAGGACGGCTGCGAGCCCGACTTCACCCGCGGTACGCTCGAGGGCGACATCGCTGCGAGCGACGTGACGTTCTTCCGCCTTCAGTGCGATAGCGAGGGATGCCTGCGCAGTTATATCGCCCAGGGCGAGATCCTCGACGTGCCCACGCGCTCCTTCGGCGGCATCGGCATCTTCGCGATTCCCGAGATGGGCCGCTTCTACCGCCACGTGCTCATCGAGAAGCGCTACCCGCACCATGGCGCGGTAACCTTTGGCCACAACGGCCGTGCCCTCTTTGATGTCTTCCGTTATCTGGGGATCGAAGACATCGCCTACAACCAACCGGCCGGGTTGCCGTATCCGACTGAGAATCCCTTTGCGTAATTTGTTGATGCTGCGGGTCGATGCGCTGTGCGGGTCGGCCCGCGCCGCTTCATGTCTGCTGACTCAAAGGGGCGAAGCTTCGTTGCGTTTGGCAAGGGAATGCGCCCATCGCCCGTTGTCGGAGTTGGCACTTAGGGACGTTCCTTTTCCGCCGGCGCTTGGGGACACTCTTTGCCGAGCCTTGCCGTCGGCGGATTTTGGGACATGCGGCCCGTTTTTTGAGCCCATCTGTCGCTACACTAAAAGCACTATGGGTACCCGCGAGCGACATATCGGCCACGCGGCCGCCCGATCCGCACCCGTGGCGGATCCCAGGGGCGGCAGGCTCTTCGCCATGCCGCGATTCCTTGTTGGCATAACACATCAGGTGTACCGTCACCGCGTCTTTGCTATCGCCGGCGCCATCACCGCGCTGTTCCTCATGCTTTTGGCAGTCTTGCCGGCGCTGTTCGCCTTCGACCCCAAACTTTCTAACACCGTGCCCGCCTATAGCGAGGTGTCCGAAGAGGTCGTGGATGCGCTCGTCCATTCGAGCTCTCTGCCGTTGCTTGTCGCCGCAATTGTATTTTCGATCTGGGGCGTATCGGTCTATCTGCGCTGTTTGGACTATGTGTTGCGCCGCCGCCTTGTTGCCATCGCCACCATCTGCGCCCTGTGGATGATCGAGGTCATTCTCAAGTACAAGTCGTTCACGCCGTTCTATGCCACCGTGCTGTGGTACCTGTACTACGTGCCCATGACGCTCATTCCGCTGCTCTACCAGTTGTGTGGTCTGCGCCTTGCGGGCCTGGAGCAGCACCGCCTGGGTCGCCGCTACTGCGCTGCGCTGTGGATTGTGGCCATCTTGCTTATCGGATTTGTGCTCACCAACGATTTTCACCAGCAGGTCTTCCGCTTTGACCGCACAAGCGACACCTGGAGCAACGACTACACGTACGGCTGGGGTTATTTCGCCGTCCTCGTGTGGACGGCCTTTAACTTCGTGGCCTTTTTTATCCTGGTTGGCCGGTCCTCGTCCTTTCGCATCCAGCGTTTCTCGGGCACGGCGGCGCTCGTACTGCTGGGCGGCGCATTCTTTGCCATCTCATATGCTCTGCGCGTGCCCTGGGCATGGAGGCTCAACTTCTCGCTCGTCTATTGCGTCCTGTGCGTGGTGGCGATGGAAATCTGTCTCGATTGCGGTGTCATTCCGTCATATCACGACATCGCTGGCATCTTCGACACCTTGCCGCTCGACCTCAAAGTTCTAACGCGCGACCTGCAGGAGGCCTATGCCACGCCGGTGTCAAAGCCAATGCCGGTAGGCGTGCGCGAGGAGTTGCGGACCCAGGAGCACGGGCGCGCTCATGCCTTTGCCGTGGCGTCCGATCCCGATGTAATGTACCGTGCCTTTCCACTGCTGGGCGGATCGGCGCTGCTTGCCCAAGACGTGTCGGAGCTCAACGAGCTTAACCGTGAACTGGCACATCGTCGCATGGAGCTGCAGCGCCAAAACGAGCTGCTCGCCGCCGACTACGACCTTAAGACGCATTTGGCAGATCAAGAGGCCGAGACCCTGCTGGTCCAAGACGTGGACCAAGCGCTTGCCCGCGCGTTCGAAGGGATGTACGACCTGCTGAGCTCGCTGCCGCCGTTGACCGACGAAGCGTCTTCGCACGAGCGTTACCGCATGCTGCAGCGCGCCAAGATGCTCGTCGCCTATTGCAAACGCAAAGGGTCGCTCACGTTGGCACAGCACGGGGAGAGCGGTTTTGATCGCGACCGCATTCAGCTCATCGCCAACGAGCTCGCAAGCGACCTGCGCACGATCGATATCGATTGCGCCTCGATTATCGCCATACGGCGCCCGTTGCACGCCAGTACGGTAAGCGCCCTGTACGACTGCGTGTATGACTTTGCGTTTTTTGCCTACACCACCGACCATCCGGCGCTTATGTATCACTTGGGCGACCATGACCGATGCAGTGTCGAGCTGCGCGCCACGCTTTTTTCCAACGATGATGAAGATCTTTCGCAGACGCCCGCTGCGCAAGAGCTCGAAGGCGCTCTGCAAGGGCGAAACGTGGCATACCGCCTTGAGGGCGAGCCCGGTCAGCTGCGCATGATCGTCTTGATGCCGAGGGCGGGTGAGTGACGATGCAGATTTCGCTCATTCTTCCCCAAATCGTTGCGCTCGATGTTGTCTTTGCCCTGGCTGCGTGCCTGCAGACGATCCACGTCCCGCTCATCGCATCGCGCCGCTCGTCCTATAACCGTAAGGTGATTTGCGCCTACGAGGCGAGTCTTGTGCTTCACCTGATGATTTCGGCGCTGATCTTATTCGCGTCGTCTGGCTCGTATCTGGTGGCGCCGCTTGACGTTTGCGCCAGGGCAATGGGAGGAGCGTTGTGGCTCAATGCCGCGATCTTTGCCTATGGCGTGGTACTTATGGTGCACTATCGTCGCCCCGTCATGCTGGTCGAGCTGCTGCTTGTTGTCGCCGTTACACCGCCGATGGTTTTTGCCATGGGCTCGGCGTGGGCCGTTGTCCTTATCGCAGAGGGAGCGTTCTTCCTGTTCCGTTCCATCGCGGCACTCTTGATGGACGTCCGTAACCGCCAGGAGGATGTCACCGCGTTCTCGACGATCGAAACCATCAACGTGATTCCCGTGGGCATCCTGTATCTGGACCCGAGGGGCCGTCCGCTGCTCATGAACCGCTGCATGCGCAAAAACCTGGTGGAACTTCATATGCCCACCGATCTAGGTGACATGAGCGGCACTTGGAACGACCTGCGCAAACTTAGCATGCAAATGCCCGAAAGCAGTAGGAACCGTGTGCGGATTAACTTGGACCGTTTTGGTGAGGCTCGCGCGGTGATCGAGATTTCTCCCGCCGAGATTCGCCTATTTGTGCACGACGAGGTTATGGTTTCGGGCCGCCTCTTTGAGCGCATTATCGGCCTGGACGTGACGGAATACGCACACGCCTACGACCGCCTGGCGCAAGCCAACCACCTGCTTGAGCTCGCGGGCCAAGAGCTCCAGGCCCAGATCGAAGAAGTTAAAAAGGTTGCCGACAATGCGGCCTACCTACGTATGCGTGCCCGCGTGCACGACGTGATCGGGCAGCGCCTGTCCATTCTCCATCGCTATTTGGAGGAGGGACGTCTGGACGATGAGTCGCTCGAGCAGATTGACCCGTTGCTGCGCTCAATCGCCGCCGATTTGCGCAGTGGCGGTGCCAGCGAGCCTGCAGAGCAGCTGGGTGATATCGTCCATGCTTTTGGCCTGGTGAGTGTGCAGATCGATGTTGAGGGTGTGCTGCCCGAGGACGCGCGTGTCGCCGCCGCATTTTTGCAGATTATCCGCGAGGCCTCGACCAATGCCACCAAGCATGCGCAGGCACATCGGGTCCACGTGCGTCTGTGGCAGGAGGGGGCGGATGCTGGAGCCGTCGCGCGCATGACGATTTCTAACGACGGGTCCCCGGCCCCCGTATCGTATCGCGAGGGAACGGGTATCCCAGGTATGAGGCATGTCGCACAAGATCTGGGTGGCAGCCTAGAGGTCCACGCCGCCCCGCCCTTTACGCTTGCGGTGTCCATTCCGCTTAACGCCAACGACACGTCCCAAAGGAGAAGCTCATGATCCGCGTTCTTATAGTCGAAGACCAGGCCATTCTGCGCGAGAGCCTGGCACGCTCCGTTGGTGACCAGCCCGATATGACCGTCGTCGCCGCGATTGCCGATGCCTCCGAGGCCTTGGGCGTCGCACTCAGGGAGCGCCCGGACATGATACTGATGGACGTGTGCACCGAACACGATTCAAACGGCATCGTGGCGGCGGCGCGCATCAAGGAGCAGCTGCCCGAGTGTCGCATCATTATCATGACGGGCATGCCCGAGATCACCTTTGTCGATCAGGCTCGCGAGGCGGGCGTCGATAGCTTTGTGTACAAGAACGTCGGTATCGACGAGCTGTTCGCCGTGATGCGCTCCACGTTGGCGGGCTATTGCACGTTTCCCAAGCCGCCCGAGAGCATTTTTTCGGGTACGGCGGCACTCGATGATGTCGAGCTATCGATTTTGCGCCTTGCCTGCGAGGGCAAAAGCCGTCGCGAGATCGCGGCCGAGCTGTTTATGAGTGAGGGCACCATCAAGCGTCGCATCTCGGAGATCCTGAGCAAGACCGGCTACGACAACATCATGCGCCTGGCCGTGCACGCGGTGACCGAGGGCAGCATCGTTCCCAACATGGAGCGCTAAAGCTCGTCGCGCATCGGCATAAAAACGGCGGGGTCGCAGGATTAACTCCTGCGGCCCCGCCTGGCAAGTGCGCGGATGTGTCCGCCAATCCGCGGCTGATGTTACGTGCCGTTACGCGATGGTTGCGGTGTAAGAGGCGACGTCCTCGTAGGAATCGGTCAGATAGGCGTCGATGCCGATGGTCGTGTTGACCAGGTCGTCAAGGCTGTCAAGCTCGCCGTTCGAGAACGTGAATTCCTCGGTGGCGTTGGTGCCGGGCATCAGGTGAGCCGAGAACCAGGGTTCCTTCATGGTGCCGTTGACGTTGGTCTTGCCGGAAGGAGCGTAGAAGGTCAGGTCCTTGTCGCTCTTGTTGGTGATGTTGACGACAAAGCCGATGTCGCCCCAGTCGTCCTTGAACTTCTCGGTGATGGTGATGGTGCACAGATCGTCATCGGCGACGGTGACGGCGGGGGAGATTTCGACGCTCTGGACATCGTCGTCTTCGACGGCCTCATCGATCTCCTCTTCCTTCTCGACGTTCTCGCGATCCTTCTTCACCGTACCGGACAGATCCTTGTCGGACTTGGTGAAGATGAGCTTGTCGCCTTCCACCTCCAGGACGAGCTTGTCGTCCTTGAGCTTCAGGTCGTATGACTCGTCTTCGGCGGTGATCGTTACGGTGGTGGCGTCCTTGGCCTCCCATTTCAGGTCGTCGACCTCAAGGAACAAGTCAAGGGTGCCCGTGCCGTCCTCATCGAGGATCAGGATGCAGTTGACGCCCCACTCCTTGAGCATGTCCATGTACTCATCGGTGAGCTCTTCGCCATCGAAGGTTCCACCCGAGTACTGCCAGCTGCCGACGAAGTTGGCCTTGGGGTCTTTGCCGCCGCCGCTGCAGCCCGTCAGGGCAAAGGCGAGCGCCAGGACGCATGTCAGAAATGCGAGCACGGACTTTTTGAACGTTGTCTTCATGGTGTCCTCCTTTATCGAACGAAACCCATAGAAGCAAATGCGGGGGTGGCGGACCCCCCGCCAATTACCAGATAGAGGGGCTAGGGCCTAGGCGTTCCTCAGTTGCTGCAGAACTTGCCGCCGTTTTCGCTGCCGCAGTTGGGGCAGAACCACTTGGCCGGTGCCGGGGCGGGTGCGGGACTGCCGCACTCGGAGCAGAACTTGCCGGTGTTGGTGGCGCCGCAGCTGCAGGTCCATGCGCCGGCCGCAGGTGCGGCGGTGGGAGCCGGTGCGGCGGTGGGAGCCGGTGCGGGGGCGGGAGCCGGAGCCGGCTGCGGAGCGGCCTGCTGCTGTGCCTGGCCGGCGGCGAACAGCTGGCTGGCGTTCATGCCGCCCATGCCACCTGCCATGCCCATGCCCATAAAGCCTGCCATCGCGCCGTTGGGGTTGGCGGCTGCCGCGCGCATCGCATCGCTCTGGGCGCTGGCAATGTTGGCTGCCGCCATGGTGGGATCGCGCATGACCGCGGCCTTCTGCAGGTCCTTGATCATCTGCTCGTCTTCTTGCGAGGCGGCGATGGAGTTGACGCCAAAGCTCACGATCTCGACGCCGCGCAGGTCACGCCAGTCGGCAGAGAGGACCTCGTTGAGCGCGCGGGCGAGCTCGGTGGTGTGGCCGGGGATGGCGCTGTAGCGGATACCCATCTCCGAGATCTTGGCAAAGGCGGGCTGCAGGGCGGTGAGCAGCTCGGACTTAAGCTGACTGTCGATCTTATCGCGCGTGTAGCTATCGGTCACGTTGCCGCACACGTTGGTGTAGAACAGCAGCGGATTGGTGATGCGGTACGAATACTCGCCGTTGCAGCGCACGGAGATGTCGACGTCCAGGCCAATGTTGTTATCGACCACGCGGAAGGGCACGGGCGAGGCGGTGCCGTACTTGTTGCCGATGATCTCCTTGGTGTTGATGAAGTAGACGCGCTGGTCCTTGCCTGCATCGCCGCCAAAGGTAAAACGGCTGCCGATATTGGCGAAGGTCTCCTTGATGGAATCGCCCAGGTTGCCGCTAAAGACGCTCGGCTCGCTGCCGGTGTCGAAGACGAACTCACCGGGCTCCAGCGCGACTTCGATGATCTTGCCGTTTTGCACCACGAGCATGCCTTGTCCGTCGTTGACGGCGATGACCGAGCCGTTGGAGATGACGTTGTCCTCGCCGCGCGTGTTGGAGCTGCGGCCACCGGTACGTTTGCTGCCCTTGCAGGCCAAGACGTCAGCAGGCATCGATTCGCAGTAGATAAATTCCTTCCACTGGTCGGCCATGACGCCGCCGGCAGCTCCCAATCCAGCTTTCAAGAGTCCCATGGTGATCTTCCTTTCTCGTCAAAGGCTGGGTGGTATTGGTCGGATTGCTTAGTCGTCCTTGTCGTCTTTCATGACAACGGTGGTCTCGGTGTGGCTGAAGGTGTCGTGCTTCTCGGTCAGGTCGAGCTCGCCACAATACTCATCGGCATGGGTTGCTTCGTTGGCCGTCTTGAGCTGGCCTACCAGTAGCACGTCTCCGATAATCACGATGATCAACGGCGCGACGATGTTGATGAGGATGCCCTCGACATCAAAGGTGAGGTAGTCCGGATCGAAGGCATTCCCACCCATAAAGAGAATCTGGGAGAGGACAAACCCGATCACAAAGAACAGCACCGAGGCGATGGCGAGCTTGGGCTTGGAGCAGGGGAGCTCGCCGACCATGCGACCGGTCTGGCCGTTCATGGCAAACAGGTAGCTCTTGCCGTTCCACGAGGTGGAGAGCATCCAGACGGGGAACAGGGCGTAGTCGCTGTCTTCCCAGGTGTAGTCGAGCTGCTTGCTTTCGACCGTGGCATCGTCATATTCGTCGACGACGGTCTCGCGCAGGGCCGAGATCGTGCTCTCTTCCATACGACGCTCGGCGCGCGCTTTGCAGGTTTCGCAATCCTCGTCATAGCGGTTGGCGATGTAGCCGGGCATATAGGCGACCGAGAACGGGCGCAGCGCGTCGTAGTCAAACGGCTCGATGGCGTCCATGTGGCCGTCGGGCATCTTGGAGGATCCGTCGACGGGCACGCGCTTAAACGAGATGTTTCCCTTGCGGTAGGCGTCGTAGTGGTCGGTGGTCGTGACGGTGCGGTCGGATTCCTCAGTCACGGTCTCGTTGGTCGCATCAAAGTGCACTTCGCCGTCCACGTGGGCACCGTAAAGCCAAAACGGCACGTAAACGCCTTGGACTTCGTCGATATGGTTGCCGGTGACAAAGCTTTTGGGTAGCAGGATTTTGCCCTTGTAGTGCTCCTTGAGTGCGGCCATAACGTCGTCGCGCCCGAGCTTAAACGGAATTACCAGGTCGGGTGAGAAGTCGCCCGAGAGCTGGCCGGGTGCCACGGCGGAGTTGCCGCAGTATGGACAGGTGGTAACGGCGACGGTGCCGTCCGAGACCAGCTCGGCACCGCACGACGAGCAGATGTAGCCGGCGTTTTGAGCCAGCTCCTGCACGGCATCGTCGACAGCAGGCTTGGGGGCCGCGGCTGCGGCATCGGCTTTGGCATCGGCCTTGTCCTGGCGCTCGCGATAGAGGGCCTCGACTTCTTCGACTTCAAAACGCGAGTCGCAGTAGTCACAGACGAGCTTTTGCTCGGCACTGGCAAAGTGAAGGGGGCCGCCACACGCGGGGCACTGATAGTTGACACTCTCGAAGGCCATGATCGGTCCTTTCCGTGCCGGAGGCTATGCGCCGATGGCGCCGCCGCAGTATTCGCAGCGCCCACTGGCATCGGGAATGGTGGTGGCTCCGCAGAAGGGGCAGGTGACCGCGGTCTTGGGGGCCTTAGCGGCCACGACGCTGTCGCGCGTTTCCTGACGCAGCTGCACCAGCGCGTCGCGGACCTCGGTTGCCTGGCGCTTGGCCTCGCGGTATTCGATGGAGCCGCGCTGATCGATGGTGGAGTCGTTCACGCGCAGGTTGATCTCGGTAAAGTACGGCGTGTTGACGTGGATGGTCAGATTAAAGTCGTAATCCAGGTCGTAGCGCGGCGGGTTGTAGCTCTCGCGCTCGCCGTCCTTGGTCTCGCGATAGATCTCGGTGCGATGCTCGTCGATATCCATATCGCAGCCGAGTACCTGCGAGAACTCGATGATGTCGGGATTGGCGTCGCGCCAGCGCGTCTGCGAGGTAATGATCAGCAGGCCCGCGTCCTCGTCGAGCATAATATTGGTGCGCCCGGCCGAGAGCGTGCGCGTGGGGTTGAACGATGCCAGGCGCTCGGCGTTAGCCTCGCGATAGGCGAGCTGCTCGCGAATGTCGTCCGCGGTGCTAGAGCGATAACCGCCAAAGAAGGGAGAGAGCTTGCCGACGCATTCTTTGCACAGGTAGCCTTCGTTGATCTTGGTCTTACCTAGAAGTCCCAGCTCGGTACCGCAAATCGCGCACTCTTTCTTCTCGAACATCTTGTCAAAGAAGCCCATGGCTGCCTCCCATCAACAGGTAGCGTGTGTCACTTTTGATGATGGGGGAGCGCACGATCTTTCACGATACCCAGACGGCTCAAGAGGTCTCCACAACTGGGACACATGGCCCATTTTTGACTAGTCATTGGGGACGTTCTTAAACGACTAGTCGTGGGGGACAGTCTTTGTTGAACATGGAGCGGTGCGTTTAGGCGATAAGCAATCCGCCGTTTACCGAGTAATTTGACCGCTCAGGGTTAAAACTGATTTCAACTCGAGCGTGCGGGGCGTGGGTGTTTAAATAAAGCATGCGTAAGCACGCTTGAGTGCGACTCCCCGTGAGGCATGATCGAGCAGCTCACATTATCCACGGTATCATGCCGTGCAGAAGCTGCGAGGGGAGTCTATGAAAGTCGTCAAACGAATCAACAACAACGCCGTGATGTGCATCGACTCCAAGGGGCGAAGCGTTGTCGCCTTCGGCAAGGGAATCGCCTTTGCCATCGACAAGGAGACGGGCGACCTCAAGCTCTCTGTTATCGAGCGCACCTTTTACAATGTTGACGAGCATTATCTGGCGTTGCTTGAGGAGCTTAATCCTCCTGTTTTGGCGCTCTCTGCCGACATTATCGAGGCTGCTGACTTTGAGCTGCCCTACGAGCTGAGCCCCAATGCCGTACTTGCCCTCGCCGACCACATCACCTTTGCTATTCAACGCGCCAAGAAAGGCATCGATATTCGGATGCCGCTCGCCTACGATGTGGCGCAAATGTATTCCGCTGAGTACAGACTGGGCGAATACGCCGTTGAGCAAATTTCACGCAAACTCATGGTCGATCTGCCTAAGAGCGAGGCGGTCGGCATTGCGATGGCCCTGCTCAATGCCTCTCTCACGCCCGCGAATGAAGATGACACCGTTGCGCAGGCGGAGAAGGACAACGAGATCGTCGATAGAATCACCAGGATTATCGAGGATGAATATGGTATCGAGGTTGACCGCAAGGGCTTTGAGTTTGCGCGGTTCGCCACGCATATTCATTATCTCCTCGGCCGCATTCGCAAGGGTGAGCCCATGAGTACCGATGGCTCCGAGCTCTACGGCGTTGTTCGCTCGCAGTCCAAAATCGGCGCTGCTTGCCTAGACAGTACGGTAGATTTGATTCGTGCTGAGTTCGATGAGGAGATCACCGACTCTGAGAAGCTCTACGTGCTTATGCATATCATGCGGATCTCACGCCCGCGGGCGTAGCGATACCGTGGCGACGACGGTTATCGTCGCAGGTAAACCGGCCTGAGGCTGCAGCGAGACCCCAACCCCTATCCTCGCGGCAACCGGGCGACGGGTTTGACTCGGTGCCTCGTGCACTAGGCGGGGCAAGCCTCGCCAGTAGAAAAAGGGAGGTCTTTATGGCCGACAACAAGCAGATTGCCGAGGACGTGCTAGCAGCCGTCGGCGGCAAGGAAAACGTCACGAGCGTTACGCACTGCATGACACGTCTGCGCTTTACGCTCAAGGATTTGGGGATTCCCGATACCGCCAAGGTCAAAAAGATTAGAGGCGTTATCGGAGTTCAGGAATCCGGCGGGCAGTACCAGGTGATCGTTGGGCAGAACGTGCCCAAGGTCTATGACGAGGTCTGCAATATGGGCGGCTTCACCAAGCGCGCGGCAATCAACGAGAACCTCGATACACCCCAGGAGAAGCTGACGCCCAAACTGGTGGGACAGAAAGTCCTCAACTATCTTTCCGGCTCGATGGTCCCACTTATCCCAGCCTTTATGGCGGGCGGCCTGTTCAAGTGCTTCGCCTGCATCCTGGGGCCGACGATGCTCAACGTCATCTCCGACACGAGCGACCTCTACGTGTTCCTTACCATGGTCTACAACGCGTCGTTCTACTTCATGCCGATCTATCTCGGCTACAGCGCGGCCAGACAGATCGGCGTCACACCGATGCTCGGTGCGCTGCTGGGCGGCATCCTGATCGAGCCCACGTTTATGCAGCTCGCAAAAGACGGGGCATCGTTCTCAGTGTTTGGCATTCCCTGCATGCCTGAGGTGTATTCCCAGACCGTGCTTCCCATCCTGCTGTCCGTTGCGGGCATGAGCGTGATTGAGAAGTTCTTCCGCAAGTATGTTCCTGAGGCCTTGGCCACAGTGTTCACCCCGCTTCTCACCATGGTCGTTGCCACGCCGCTTGCTCTTTGTCTCTTTGGCCCGATCGGTCAGTGGTGCGGCACGGCGATTGCCGCGGTGCTCAATGCGGCCGGTAACGCCGGCGGTGTCGCGACGATTCTCGCGGCCGGTGTCCTCTCCGCCCTGTGGCTGCCCATCATCATTACCGGTATGCATGGGCCTATCGTGATGCTCGCTTTCGCCAACCTCATGGCTGTCGGTTCCGATTCCTTCATCCTCGTCGCCACGAACCTTCGCGTCTGGGGCATCTATGCCATCTGGCTCGCATCGGCCATCAAGCTGCGCGACAAGCAGGAAAAGAGCAACGCGTTCAGCTACTTTATCGCTAACTTCGTGGGCGGCGTCGGAGAGCCGGGCATCTATGGCCTCATGCTCCGATATCGCAGGCTCTTCAAGATCCAGTTCGTCATGAGTTTCATCGCCGGCATCCTTGGCGCCATGCTTCATGTGACGCTCTACATGCCCAGCAACTCGACGTTCCTCGGCATCGTGTCCTATATCAGCGAGGATCCGATGAACTTCATGTGCGCGGTCGGCGTCGCTGCGGTTACGTTTGTTACGGCTTTCGTGCTCGTGATGCTTTTTGGCTTCACCGAGGACGAGCTCGAGAACGGCCCGGTTTTCGAGCGCCAGTAGAGCTGTCGTCCATAAGATAGGGGCTATCTCGGCCGCCCGCCTTGGGACGGGTGGCCTCTTTTAACGAGGAGGAATCATGGGGAGCCAATCGTTGAGGGTCGCGTTTGCGCGCGCCGACGTCACCCCCAATCGCCCGTGCCGCATGGGCGGATATAACCGAAAAAAACTTTCCGAGGGAGTGCTTGACCCCATTGAAGTGAACGTTGTCGCGGCTGAGGTGGGCGGCGTGCCGTTTGTCCTCGCTGTGCTCGATTCGATCATGGTGTCCGAGGAGTTTGCCCGGCGTCTCCAGGCGCGCGTCGCGGAGGCCTGCGCCGTTCCTTGCGCGAACATCGTCGCTTGTGCGATTCATACTCACTCGGCCCCGGCATTCTTCAAGCTCGCCTTTGAGGAGACCCCGGCGGAGGGGGGGCTGACCGAGCGGCTGCTCGACCGTACGACGCGGCTCTGCATTGATGCCGTGGCGGATTTACGGCCTGCGGTGTGCACGATGGAACGTATGGAGGTCGAGGGTCTCTACGGCAACCGCAATATCGAGGGCGGACTGGCTGATAAGTCTTGCACCGTGCTGACGTTCACCGGCGACGACGGCAAGGTTTTGGGCAAGTTGCTTAATATATCGACGCACCCGACCATCCTCAGCGGAAGCAACCTCATGCTCTCCGCGGACTTGATCGGGCAAGCGCGCATGCGTCTAGAGGACGCGTGGGGCGTGTCCGTTGTCTGTGCCAACGGCATATGCGGAGACGTGTCCACAAGGTTCTACCGCCAGGGTTCCGGAGTTCCGGAGCTCGAGCGTACGGCCGAGGAGCTGGCCGGGCAGATTGTCGCGAAGCTCACGCCTGTCGCGATTGATCTCGATTTGCCGGTGAGCGGAGAGATCCGCATGCCGGTGGTATATGACGCGCGCATCGATGCCGATTGCGCTTCTGCCTTGGAGAGGGCGCAAACCGATCCGGACGTTCCTTGGAATAAGTTCATTATCGAGCGCGTTGCTTTCAAGCGGCAGATTAGCCCTATTGAGATGACGCTGATATCGCGCTATGCCGTTATGGGCGACCTGGTTGTCGTCACGATGCCGTGCGACACCTGCAGCGCGCTCGGCCTTAAGATTAAGCACGCTTTCTCCGGGCGTGAGGTTATCGTTATCGGGTATGCCAACACCTATTGCAACTACCTGGTCCCCGAGGAAGACTATGGCAAGTACTTCGAGACTATGAATGCGCGCACGGCACGCGGGCAGGCCGATCGCTTTGTCGAGCGCGTTATAGATGCCGTGCATGCGGCACTTTAGGTGGAACGATGCAGATTGCAGTTGCGCTCTTCCAACAGGTTATCGTCATGTTTGCCCTCATGGCGATAGGATATCTACTGCGTCGAGGTGGCATTCTCGGTGCTGAATCATCTGGGGATTTGGGAAAGCTCCTCGTCAATGCCGTCCTGCCTGCCGTGGTCGTGCGCTCGTTTTGGACGGCGGCGGGCGATGGGCGAGGCGGGGAGCTCGTCCAGTCGTTCGCCATCTCGGTGGTGTTGCTCGCATTGGCGATGGCGGTCGGCCGTGCATTGCAGGTTCGACATCCCGTGGGCGATTTCTCAGTCGCCTTTTCCAATGCGGGCTTCATAGGCATTCCACTTGCCCGCGCTGTACTCGGCGATGGATCAGTGTTTTTCATCGCACCGTTTATCGCGTTGCTCAACGTGCTGCAGTGGACATATGGGCAGAGGCTGCTCTCGGGCGCGCGCAATCGACCCGATATTCGTTCCATACTGCTGAGCCCCATGCTCATCGCAATGGTTGCGGGCCTTGCGCTCTACGGCATGGCAATGCCCCTACCGGCTCTGGTCGGTACGGTCCTAGACGACGTGGCGGCGCTCAACTCGCCGCTGGCGATGATAGTTCTCGGCTGTTACCTCGCGGAGAGCGATTTGCGGATGCTGCTCTCTACAGGGAACTTGTATTCGGTGGCGATGGAACGGCTGCTCGTTGTCCCGCTCCTGAGCGTCGCACTTCTTGCGTTTGCTCCGGGCGGGACCGATCTCAAGCTGTCTCTATTGCTTGCGGCGGCTGCCCCGGTCGGGACGAACGTAGCGATTTTCGCGCGGCAGAATGATAGCGACTACACCTATGCTAGCGGCTGCGTGTGCCTGAGCACCCTTGCCTCACTCGTCACCATGCCCGTGGTGATGGCGGTTGCGACGGTGTTTCTCGGCTAGGCCTGCTGCCCCCTCGAGCACGAGTCTCTGACGTGAATATCGTTTTGGCGATGGATGCCGATACATCATTTCACAGCCAGGGCGTCCGGCGGACGTTGCGCTGAGGGGGTGCACGCGGCTACGCCGTGGTTGTCATCGCTGTTTTTAGGCTGCGTGGTAAAGAAAGCCGCAGTAACGGAATGCTTACAATACCGCGATGGCGACCTGGGCGTAGCGGGTGCAGGGGCGCTCGGCGCGGGTTTTAACGCTGAGGGTGAGCACGAAGCGGTCACCGGGCTGCGCGTCGGCGGGTACGGTGAACGTGGCGTCCGTCGCGCATTCCTGCCATAGCGACAGATCTTGAGCGCCTGCATAGCGCGACGGTCCCATGGTGACATTCCAATGAGCATCGAAGCCCCTGCCATCGGGGTCGACGATGGTCGCTGCAAGAGCAACGCGCTCGCCGGCCGCGGCGCTCATGTCGCCCGTGACCTCGGCAACATACGCCGGATGCGAGCAGGCCGCGGGCTCATGGGCGCACCACTGCGCGCGAGCGGCGAAGTCTTCCTGGTAGGCGCGCAGATAGGGGTTGGGGTTGCCGTCCACCGGCGTACCTATGGCAGCAAAACCGGCAGGCGCATCTGAGTCGGGATGCCCGTCAAGGAACATGCGGCCGAGCAACGTGTCAAAGTCGCGGTTATCGATGCCGCGCAGGCCAAACGGCAGCAGCGGAATATAGGTCATCGAGTCTCCCTCGGCCATAAAATCGCCGCGCTCAAATTGCATCGCGGGCATGCCTTCTAAGCCCCAATCCAAGCGGGCATGCTTGCCAAACTGGAACCTCTCGGGCTCGTTTTCGTACACCTTGCCATCGCCATAGAGCATATAGCGCGCCATAAGGGGACCGTTGCCCTGCGTGAGATTTTGCTCGGGCCAGGGAGCCTGAAAGAGCGGCAGCGTATCGGGCTGAGCCATCTTGGCATCGACATAGCCGCCATACATATAGGGCACACACCAAAAGATGAGATCGGGGAAGAGCTCACGCCCATGGTCGAGCCAAGAATTGTCCTGCCCCACGCCATCGGCAACGCCCATCACGCGCACCTTCTGATAGACATGCTGCTGCACGGAAGGCCACTCGGGCGTATCGCGATAGCGCTCAGCAATACTCATGAGCGCACGAACGATCGTATTCATACCGCCCCAACTGAGCAGCCAAAGCGTGCGCGGGTCATCGTCCAAGATTGCCTGAGCAATTGCGCGCGAACCCTCAGTCTCCTCACACACATCGCCCTCAAAGGCAACATTACCCACAAACGTACGCTCAATCATCTGAGCCGGCGTGGGAAATGGCGGCTCGCCGGCAGCGGCCGCATTGGCCTGCAACTGAGGCCAAGCCTGGGCGTACTCGTTGCTCCAGAGACTCTCAATCCAATGCTCAGGAAACGGCCGATACTCACGAAGCTCCCCAGCCGTGGGATCAGGTTCATGGGGCACAACATCCCACTCATAAGAGCGACGCCCTTTAGTCCGCCAATGCGGATTCACCTCGCCGAGCGTATGGACGCCATCCCCAAGAAAGTGATACTGCGAAGCCGTATACACCACAGCCTGCACATCAAGCAAGTTAAGATACAGAGCCAAATGAACGAGCGAGTTCATATCATCGACTTCCATATCAGTAGTAACAATCACCCGAGTCAACTTCTGGGACATAGGAACAGCTCCAATCAAAATCAATTTAGCCAGTTACGCGCAAGGCAAGACGGGACCCACGCCCTCACCGCCACCGACCCGGCGTGCTGCCGGAAGCGCCCGGCCAGCGTTTCGAACAACGTTAACTTAGGGGGCCCTGACCTTTAGTTTTGTAAACATTCCGCAGCGCGGGCCCCGCTTATCCGATGCTCCGAAGGAGCAGGATAAGCGGGGCTCAGGCGCGAGGACGTTTACAAAACTAAAGGTCAGGGCCCCCGATGGGATGGTTACCTCGAAACTCTGGCCGACCACTCCCAGCAGCCCACCGGCTCGCCGTCGATGAGTACGTTACCCCCGTCGAAGTCTTGATAACACAGGTCGTTGAATTGGTGGATCCACACGCCATGGTTGAACGTCTTCTTGGGCGAGCCGTCGGCCTCGCGGTAGCGCCCGGTCAGGTCCTCGACATGGCTAAAGTACGTGAGGTGCACGTTGGCGCCGACAGCGCGCAGGCGAGCCGTGAGCGGCAGCACGGTCTCCTGCGGGATCACGAGCTCATCGCCCTTGGAGTGCGTAAACCACAGCGGCGTCTTGGCAAGGGCGGTCACGTCCTCGTCCGTGGCGTTGTACCACGGCGCGCAGCAGGGAAGGCCCGCCGCGAAGAAATCGGGGTAGTCGGCGCACAGGCGCAGCGTCATAAAGCCGCCGTTGGAAAGGCCGGCGACCACGATACGGTCGGTGTCGATGCGGTCGGCATGCTCGGCGACAAACTCGTCGATGAGCGCCTTAATGACGGGGGAGTAGATGCTCTGGTTGGAGTGGCCGAGCTGCTCAGTGCTGTTGTCCATCCAAAACGTGGGCGACTGCGGCACGAGAACCCAGGCAAAGCCGCCAAAGTAGCGTTGGATCTGCGCCTGGCTGATGGCCGTCACGCGGTTGCCGATATAAGCGCGCGTGGCGCCCTCGCCTTGCGTAGCGCCCTTGCCCTCGCCAGCGCCGTGCAGGTACACCACGAGCGGGGCCTTCTGGGGCACGACTGTCGTTTCGGGCGCGAAGGGGTTGAAGCAGGCGGAGTCCTCGGCCTTAAAGCTGGGCTCAAAGAAGCCGTACTCGAGCGCGATGCCGTTGACGGCGGTCTTTTGCGTGGCATTGCTCCAGCCCTTGAGCGCGGGACAGATGTCGCCGCGGCAGGTGTCAAAGACCAGGCCGCAGGTTGGATCGTCACCGTCATTGCCGGGAAGGGCCGCGAGCTGCGTGATGCGCAGCTGGTCGTCGAGCAAGCGCGAGCCCATCACGCTGCCCTCGATCTTCTTGGTCAGGCGCTGCTCGGCGATCTCGAGCGCCACATGGGTGCCAAAGGCGAGCTTGCGTCCGCACTCATCGCACGGATAGGCGGCGAGGACGTCGACATAGCCTACGGAAGGTGCGGCGTGGTCGGCGCCGCGCTCTTTGCGCATCAGGATCTCGCCCGTGCGTTCATGGCGCTCTACATATATATGGAAGGTGCGCGCATCGATATCGTTGGCGTGAACGGTGCACGGCAGGTCGAGCACGACTTTGCTGATCCAGGGGCCAAAGTCTCCCAGCGTGGTGACGGTTGCGTAGGTGCACGATTTGAGTTCCATGAGCTGCCTCCTCTGCGCCGCGAGTGGTAAACATCAGCGGCAATACAACTTAAACATGTTTAGTTTAATGCAGAGCTACAGAACAGGCAGATGAACTCGGTAAACGGTCAAAATGAACACTCAACAAATTACTAAACATTCGTTTATCACCATTTAGCAGGGCTTTTGTTTATGGGTCAACAAAGAATAGAGGTGTTTACCAAATTAAAAGACCACGTAAATAGGCATTTAGCAGCAGAGCGTCAAATAGACAATCCCTTACCGTTCAAGTACGTTCACCCCCGATTTCCTACCGTTCACCGGACTACAGACGGCAAAATTGCCACAAATTAGACGTTCCGTGTAAACTAAAGCCCGTAAACGTTCAGTAAACACATTGTTTACGACAGCGTATCCAAGGGTTCGGTGGCCGTAAGGGGTTATAGTCGCCGAGCCAAAGGCGTGCCTACGCCCAAACGAGTAGGCACACGATGATATGGGGAGGGGTCCCATGGCAGTAGATAACAAGCAGATTGCCACCGATGTCCTCGAGCTCGTGGGCGGTGCGGAGAATGTTTCCGTCGCCACCAACTGCATGACGCGCCTGCGTCTGACGCTCAAGGACAACAACAAGGCCGACGTGGAGAAGATCAAGAAGGTCAAGGGTGTACTGGGTTGCCAGTTCGCCGGCAGCCAGCTCCAGGTCATCATCGGCCAGAACGTGCCCAAGGTGCTCGCCGAGTTCGTCGCCATGTCCGGCGTCAAGCAGGGTGCCGCGGTCGACGAGAACCTCGACGCTCCTAAGGAGAAGTTCGAGCTCAAGAACCTGCCCAATATCATCCTCGACTATCTGTCGGGCTCCATGACCCAGCTGATTCCGCTGCTCATGGCCGGCGGTCTGTTCCGCACCATCGCTGCGGTCCTTGGTCCCACCATGCTCGGCGTTCTCTCCGATACCGATCCGACCTACACGTTCCTCTACACCACCCTGTACGAGGCCACGTTTACCTTTATCCCCATCTATCTGGGCTATGCCGCTGCTAAGAAGCTCGGCGCCTCTCCGGTTCTGGGCATGCTCCTCGGCGGCGCTCTCATGGCCCCGTCCGTCGTGAGTGTCGCGACTCAGGAGGGTGGCGGAATCATCTCCGTCTACGGCATCCAGATCGCCGCTGCCAACTACCAGCAGTCCGTCCTGCCGATCATCCTCTCGGTGCCCGTCCTGTACTTTGTCGAGAAGTTCTTTAAGAAGGTCATGCCCGACGTGCTGTCCACGGTCTTCACGCCGTTCTGCACCATGATCGTTACCATCCCCATCGCCTTCATCGTCCTTGCACCGATCGGCAACGAGATCGGCAGCCTCATCGCCAACGCCCTCTTTGGTCTTGCCGACCTTGGCGGCATCGGTATCCTGATCGTCATGGCCATCCTCGGCGCCTTCTGGCAGCTCTTCGTGGTCTGCGGCATGCACATGCCCGTCATCCTGCTCGCTCAGGTTCAGATCATCGCCGCCGGCTACGATCCCTTCGTCTTCGTTTCCACCAACTGCGCTATGGCCGCTGTCTGGGGCTGCGCCTTCGGTGCCTTCCTCAAGATGAGGAACCCCGACGAGAAGGGTCTTGCCCTGGGTTACGTCATCTCCGCCATCGCCGGCGGCGTCACCGAGCCCGCACTCTTCGGTATCCTCATGCGCTTCCGTCGCACCATGCTCGGTATGTTCATCGGCGGTGCCATCGGCGCTGTGTTCTCCGGCCTCATGGGTGTTACCTACTACCTGGCCGGCGGTGCCTCCAACTTCCTGGTCTTCACCAACTACCTGCAGGGTGGCCAGATGAACACCGTCTGGGCTATCGTCGGTATGGCGATCTCCTTTGTCATCGCCGCTGCCGTCGTCTTTGCCACTGGCTTCTCCAAGGAGGAGCTCGCCGAGATGGAGGCCTAAGGCCAAGCCATTCGGTCGTCTATGACCTTACCTACACGACAGGGCCCCGTCAGGCGCAAGCCCGGCGGGGCCCTTCTTACAAGGTAGACTGATTGGGGCGCGTGGCGTCTGCTCGCCGGGGCTTGCTAAGCGCCAGGGGCTTTCGCGCAGGGTTACCGCGAAAGAATCTGCCGGTTCGCAACTCCTTTATCAAACGAAAGGACATGCAGATGAGTTTGGGAAAGCTGACCGTTAACGGTCGTCAGGACGGCTTTTTGTGCGAGGGCAAACCGTTCTTTTGGTTTGCCGATACGTGCTGGAGCGCGTTTACGAGCATTACCGAGGCCGATTGGGACTACTATCTGACCCGTCGCGCCGAGCAGGGCATGAACGTGCTGCAGATCAACACGCTGCCGCAGTGGGACCGCTGCTGTCCCGATCTGGGCATTTGGCCCTATGCCAGCGAGGACGGCGTGCATTTTGATTGGTCCCGTCCCAACCAGGCGTACTGGGACCGTGCTGCTGCCATGTGCCGCGCTGCCGTCGAGCACGGCATTCGTCCGGCACTCGTGCTTATGTGGTGCAACTACGTGCCCGGTACCTGGGGCGCCAAGATTGCTGAGCGTTGCGGTGCCGAGGTTATGCCGCGCGAGGAGGTCCGTGCCCACGTTGCCCGCGTCGTCGAGAACCTGGGCGAGTTCGACCCCGTCTATGTGGTGACGGGCGATACCGACTTTACCAGCGACGAGGCGATCGCCTATTACGAGGATGCCCTCGACGAAGTTGTCAAGCGCGCGCCCGAAGCGTTGCGCACCATGCATATCAACCGCGGCAACCGCACCATTCCGTTGCAGTACCTGGACCGCCTGGACTTCTACATGTTCCAGCCCGGCCACAACTACGAGGGCCAGCCCGAGGCCTGGCGCCTGCCGCAGGACTTTATCGCCAACTATCCCAAAAAGCCGATGGTCAACTCCGAGCCCTGTTACGAGCAGATGGGCGCCTCGCGCAACGTGTACTGGCGGTTCACCGCGCAGGACTGCCGCGCGAGCGTGTGGTCGTCGATCCTCGCCGGCGCCAGTGCAGGTGTGACCTATGGCGCGCACGGCGTTTGGAACTGGCAGACCAGCAAGAGCCAGGGCTCGGTGCTGGGCGAGGGCTTCGATATGCCGTTCCGCTGGCAGGAGTGCCTGCAGTTTGCGGGCGTTTGGGACTTTGGCGCGATCGAGCATGTGCTTGCCGGCCTGGGCGCTACGGCTGGCGATGACGCACTTGCCGTGGTTCCGGCGCAGGAGCTGCTCGATGACGCGCGCGAGGCCATTCGTGTGGCGCGCGTTGGCGATCGTGTCGTCACGTACCTGCCGCGCACCACGGCGCTCAAGTTTAAGCTCGATAGTGTGCGCGGCTGGTCGGCGACGGCCCTCGACATGGAGGCCAAGCGTATCGCCAAGCTGCCCGTTCGCGACAATGGCGACGGCACCGTGCGCGTGGCTCAGCATTCCTTTGAGCACGACGCCCTGGTGATCCTGACGCCCGAGCACTAACGCTCGAGCTTCGATCCCGAGTTGCTCCCTCGGCCCGGGCACCTCCCTCCCTTTTCCGATATCAACAACCCAGTCCCCTTTATATGTTGCGGTGGAATAGTTCCTAAATGACAGCCCGGGGGGGGTCAAACAGGAACTATTTCACCGCAACTGCTGTTGGGGCATTTGCGCCGGATGCGTAACAGTTCGGGCATTGCGTGGATACTAAGACCCATTCTCCATTAAAATGGTTTTCCGGACATCTAAGCGGGTGGGGGTTACCATGAGGGACCTGGGAGACACAACCGCATATTTGCGTCGGGGCATTCGGGAGATTATATGCCTGGCGCTGTTCTTCTTCACGTTTTTGACGTGCGAGTATCTCTTTGATGTGCGCATAGCCGAGTTCGTGCCATCGAGTGAGGTCGTTATCTACGAGAGTATCGTCGTCGGCGCGAGCGTGATTGGCTTTTTCGTGCGCCCATTTCTGTACTATCGCCGTCCCCAGACGATCGATGCGACGAGCGATATTACAGGCGTGCTGTTGGTATCGGCGTTGCTGCTGATGATTATGGCAGTGCGGTTTGAGGTGCTAATTGCCGGCGGCCTGGTGGCGTGCTGTGCGCTGGGCTATTGCGGATCGACCGCCCATGCCAATCTTGCGCGGCGTTTTGCGCAGACGCCCTGCCTGGCGCGCGCCGTGGCGGTTTCCTATGCTGCGGGCATTTTGGTGCAGGTGCTCAACCATATGGTGATGCCTGCGGGCATTCCCCAGAAGTCTGTTCTCATTGCCTGTGCGATTGCGCTGGTGGGGCTGCTTCACGGTGCCCGCCGCGCTAAATTGCGTGATGAGCCTGCGTCCGAGTTCGAGATTGCCGAGCTATCGGTCGATGCGTCGGAGCGTGGCGCCAGGTGGCACGATGACCCCGAGGCAAAGGCGGCCTTTCAGGGTGCCGTGGTACGTCTGACGGTGGCGACCGCTTGCCTCACCGGCGTGTTCGCGGCCCTCAATGCCGGCCTTACGACCTCGCATGCCGCTGGCGCTATCGATCTGGGCGACTGGCCGCGCTTGCTGCTGGTTGTGAGCGCCCTTGCCGCCGGCGTCCTGTATGACCTGCGTGGGCGTTCGTATATGAATATCATCATGACGTGCGCCGCCATGCTGTCCACGCTCTCGTTCTTTGTGCTTATCACCGATGGCAACGGTGGCAACACGCTTGCCGCCACGATTATCTTTTACCTTGGCACGGGCTTTTTCGTGGTGTTCTTCACCGCGAAGTTCGCCGCGATTTCGATGTATGCCCGCTGGGCGTATCTATGGCCGTGCATGGGCCGTGTTATCAACAACGTTTGCTCGATACTCGTGACGGCTCCGGCGGTGGCGATTGTCTCGAGTCAAAACGTGCTGGCGGCAGTGAGCGTCGTGCTCGTGCTGTTTGTCGGCATCGCGATTTCGCTGTTGGGACAGTTTGGACAAGACGGTGAGGGCGAGGCGACGCACGGCGGGCTAGCGCTTGCCACCGACGATCTTGGCGTGAGCTGTGAGCCCGGCCGGGCCGACACGGTGCCCCTGGAGGCGCCGGAGCTTTCGTTTGACGATCGGCTCGATGGCTTCGTTGCCGCCTTTGGGCTCACCAAGCGCGAGCGCGATGTTCTGGAGGCACTGGTCGTTTCGGACGACAGCGTGCAGGACGTGGCGGCGGCACTCTTCCTTTCGCGCTCCACGCTCTATCGCCACATCGCTTCGATCAACAAAAAGACCGGTGCCTCCTCGCGCGTAGCCCTCATCAACTTCTTCTGGTCCTGGACACCCCAAGACTAGCTAGCCACCACAAAGGGGACAGGCACCTTTGTGGTGGTTTTTTATCTGCAAAAATATGAATATGAGACATTTGTCACCTGCCGTTTTGGTGCTCAAAGGCATATGAATGTGATGCTGAGCAGAGCAGAACGGAGGGGGTGCACCTATGGCGTCTCGGGGTTGCGCGTCTAATAAAACTGCGGGCGCGCTTATCGCCGTGGTGGTCTTTGCCGCGGCGGTGACACTTATGCGAGTTTACGTTGCCGGCGACCATGGCGCTCAAGGAAAGACTGCCGCGCAAGTGTCGCTCAACGATTGCGCTGCCGTTCCGGTGGCGGTCAAGCTTGTCGAGGACGGGGAGGCGCGGACGGTCTATGAGACCGACGATTCCGAACTGGTCGCATCGGCTTTTGCCGCGCTCGATGGCTGCACCGTGGGAGGTGCGGTGGATGAGCGGATGAGCGATGCCGGTCGCACGCTCGTCTTTGTCTATGAAGACGGCTCGGAGCAATCGGTGGAGTTCGAGGGCGGGAATATCGTGCTCGACAAGACGGCATATCGCCTTGACGGTGCCGATGAACTGTGGCGACAGCTAGCCGCCATCAAGAACAGCCAATGAAATGAGGGGTGTACGGGATGAGTGATTTGAGATTCTGCCCGGCGTGCGGGATGCAGCTGCCGCGGGTCGCCGGCGTGCCGGTGCGATTTTGCCCGGGCTGCGGTGTTCGGCTTGAGAGCGTTGAGGATGACCCGGGTGTCGCGGAACACGCAAATGGGGCGGCTGCCGATGATGGCGCGGGCGAAGGTTGTGAGCCGAGCGCGAACGCGCCGGTCGATGTGCCGATGCAGGATGCCGACGCCGCGTCGCCGGTCCGCGACGTGGCCGCAGCGGATGCTCCCCGCGTCGGCGACCTTGAGCTCCACACCGCATGCGATGCCTCTGGCGGCCAAGCGCTCGCGCAAGTGGCGCTGCCGCGGGGTTGGCGTATCGAAGAGGCGCATCTTGAGCGCAGCAGTAGTTTCGACTGCCCGATTTCAGTTGGCGTGACGGCGGCAGGCCCGGCGGGCGAACGCATCATGTATCGCTCCGAGCTCTGCTACGTGGACGCGGGCGCCGTTGCCAAGCGTATCCCCACGCAAACCGAGCGCAAGGCGTTTGTGCACGTGGAGGCGGCGTGCGACGAGTTAGCTCAAGCCTGCGCGGCGCAATTGGGCGCACGGGCGGAGGTTGTGGCCGAGCAACCCTATCCGTCGAGCGCGGCAGGCGATATTGAACATGAGCGTGCTCGCGTAAAGCGCGAGGCTGCAAACGACTTTGCGATTCAGGGCTTTTCGATGGAACCGAGCGATGTGGTCTATGAGTGCCGCATGCGTCGATATCGGCTCGCGGGCGTCCCGGCGCCTACCGAGCTTGCAGTGGCGGCAAAGGTCGAGGGCTATGTAGTCTCGATCGGTGGAGTCGCGGGTTCTGTGGGTAAAGGCGTTGCCGCCGGGGCCGAGGCGCTGCTGGGCGCGGGCCTTTCGAGCGGACTGATCGGTGGCGTTCTGGGTAAGCGCCTGCGCGAGCGCCAGGCAGCTGCGGCGGCGGGTCAGCGCGCCGCGAAAGATCAGGCTCCGGATCAGGGCGATTGCCCAGACGGGGCGCCGTTCAAGCTGGGCGCGGCAGACCTGTTGCAGTGGCGTATCAGGGACAGCTTCTGCCTGGTTGCGCCGGAAGGCCGTCTGGACGAGGCGGCCTCCACGGCGCTTGCCTCAATGGCGTCGACTCTGCGGCTCAACCCGTCGATTGCGCGCGAAGCGTGCGCTCAAAAGCAGCAGATGGTGCTTGAGCAGCGCCAACGCACGCAGATGAACATTGCCCAGCAGCAACAGCAGTTTGCAGCCTGGCAACAGATGCATGCCTCGCAACAGGCGGCGTTCGACAGCTACCAGCAGGCGTGGTTCGATCGCAGCGACCGTCAGCACGCCGCGAATATGGCTGCCAGCGCCGCCAATTTTTCCAGCGCGGGCGTGGGGACGGGCGCTGCCTCGTATTCCGATGCCATTCGCGGGGTCAACCATTACGCCAGACCCGACGGCACCGATGTCGAGGTCTCGGTGATGGCCGACCAGGCCTGGGTCAACGGTTCGGGCGATGTGATCGGTACACGCGATGGTTTTGAACCCGGTTTTGGCTGGACGGAGCTGCCTCGTCAATAGCGTGAGGCGGCTTATGTGTGAATCGATGCCGGGTGTGTTTCTCGGCATGGTGATAAAGAACGGGAAAGGAACAATGATGAGGGAGACGGTACTTTCGCGCACGGCATTTGTCGCGGCGGCGGGAACGGCGCTGCTGACGCTTGTGGGGTGCGGCGGACAGCGGACGCAGGATGCGACGGGCTTTAACGACGACCGCCCGGTAAAGGACAAGATGGACGCGGGTGCGACGTCGGGCGATTCCGGCGACGCGGACAGCGGCTCGGGCGCGGACAGCGGCTCGGCGGATGCGTTCGATACGTGGTCGGATGATTGCTGGGATGCGCACCGCAACATCAGCATCTCGGCACTCCTCGAGCTTAAGGGCTGGCAGTTGCAGGAGTTTGCCTCGCAGCAGGGCTATACCTGGCAAGACGCGCTCGAGATGTACGAGGACGAGGCGGGACACGTGCTCAGCGTCTGCAATATCAGCAAGGACGGCGCGACCGAATGGCTCGGCGAGGACGAAATCGGAAAGCTCGACAAGGGCGGCACCGGAAGCACCGTGATGTTCACGCTGCAACTTTCGGGCTATTCGAGCTGCGAGGATGTTATCGCGGGCTTTTCCGTGCCGGTCGAGGACCGGGCGCAGATTACTTCGGGCTCATGGATCGCGTGCGTATACGGTTCCAACATGGCGCGGCACGTTGCCATGGTGAGCCCGATGGAAAACGGTGACTACCGCTTGGATCTCATTACCGAGGAGGCTATCAAGACCGGTAGGTTTACCCAGGGCGGCGGTGCTCCGACGATAGACGAATTTTGGCAGGAAAAGACTGGACGCGCGCTCGGCTAGGTGCGACGTGGCCAATACCATAGCGAGGGACGAACATGATGAATGAAGTGGTGATGAGCCGTGCGGCCTTTGTGGCAGGCGCGGGCGTGCTGGCTTGTGCGCTGGCTGGCTGCTCGGGCGGATTGGGCGGCGCGGGCGGTGCCAAGAAGGCGACCACGGCGGACGCCGCCTGTGTAGACGACAACGCCAACGTGACGGTCTATGCTGCGATCAACTTGGACGGCGCCGACCTGGTGCGCCTGCTCAAGCATCAAAACTATGAGTGGCAAGGCGAGAGCGTGGGCTACGGTGCCGCCGATGACGCGGGGCTTTTCGCCTTTACCTTTTCTAAGATTTCGGATGACGTGGACGAACTTGCGAACAGCGCGATACCGCTTTCGGAGTCCGAGTACGAGGAACTTGAGCCGGGCGGCGGAGATGATAGCGTGGCGATTTTGCTCTCGGTGGGCGGCTATACGACGGGCGATCGTGCGCTCACCGGCGCAATCGGCGATGCGGCGATAGTGCAGGAGAAGTGCACAATCGACGATTCCGTGTATTGGCTGGTCAAGGCGCTCGACGGCAGCCGTTACGTGATTTCGGCCTACGACACCGAAGATGATGGCGACAGCGCGCATGACATCTATATCTATAGTGAGTCTTTTATTCACACCGGTTATCTGAGCGGCGGCGACCAAATCGATATCGACGAGCTCTGGAGCCGCCTGACTAACGCCTCATAGCGCACCAAAACCACCACAAAGGGGACAGGCACCTTTGTGGTGGTTTTGCCCTTGGGCTGTCTACTGAGGCGGTTCACCGTGCTACAGCAGCTCGCCGTGGCGGGCGATGTAGCGGCGCTTTGCCAGCTGGGTGAGCGCGATGTAGGCGGTGACGATGCCGATGAGCAGCGCGAAAAAGCTCGCGGGTAGCGTCATGAGACCGAGCGCATCGGCGATGGGGCTTGCTGGCAGCCAGGTGACGAGCGCCAGGCCCAGCACGGTGAGAGCGCACAGTGCCGGCGCGGCGTGGTCACGCGGGCTCGGCAGGCGCGGGGAGCGCAGCATGTGGATCACAAGCGTCTGCGACCACATGGACTCGACAAACCAGCCGCTCTGGAAGAGCGCCGCAAAGGCTGCCATGCCCGTGACGTTGCCCGCGGCGGCAAGCTCGGACCAGCTTGCGCCTACGGTGGCAGGGCACACCACAAAGAAGAGCGCGGCGAAGGTCACGATGTCAAACAGCGAGCTCACGGGGCCCAGCTCGAGCATAAAGCCCTTGATGGACGCGGCGTCCCAGGCGCGCGGACGGGCAGTCCAGGCGTCGTCGACGGTGTCCCACGGCAGCGCGATGCATACGATCTCGTAGACCAGCGACAACAGCACCAGTTGCAGGGCGCTCATGGGCAAAAACGGCAAGAACAGGCTCGCGACGGTCACGGACAACACATTGCCAAAGTTGGAGCTCACTGTGGTCTCGAGGTACTTGAGCAGGTTGCCGTAGGTGCGGCGGCCTTCGATGATGCCGCGCTCGAGCACGCCCAGGTCCTTCTGAAGCAAGATGATATCGGCGGATTCCTTGGCAATGTCGACGGCCGAATCGACCGAGATGCCGCAGTCGCTCGCACGCATGGCGGCGGCGTCGTTGATGCCGTCGCCCATAAAGCCCACGGTGTGGTCGAGCATCTCGCGCATGACGCGCACCAGGCGTGCCTTCTGCAGTGGCGAGAGCTTGGCGAAGAGGTGGGTTTTCTCGGCGCGCTCGGCAAGCTCGGCGTCATCGAGTGCATCGATCTCGGAGCCGAGCAAGACGTTGCTCGCATCGATACCAATCTGCTCGCAGACGGTGGCGGCGACGCGGTCGTTGTCGCCGGTCAGGACCTTGACCGCCACGCCCTTGGCTTCGAGCGTGGCGACGGCTCCCGCGGCACTTGCTTTGGGCGGATCGAGGAAGGCCAAAAAGCCCATCAGCACCATGTCGCATTCGTCGGCGATGCTAAACTCGCCCACGCAGCGCGGATCGGTCTTCTGTGCCACGGCAATCACGCGCAGGCCCTCGGCGTTAAGATCGGCGACCTGCTTGCGAATCTGGGCGAGCTTGTCTTCGGCGAGCGGCCGGGCGATGCCATCGACCTCGACAAAGGAGCAGATCTCGAGCATCTCTTCGGCAGCTCCCTTGGTAACCATCTGTGTTTTGCCTTGGGCGTCGGAGACAACTACGCTCAGGCGACGGCGCGAGAAATCGAAGGGCACCTCGTCGACCTTGGTATAGCGGTCGCGCAGGCTCTGGCCCAGCATGGAATCGGGTGCGACGGTCGAGGGTGTCACATCGGCACGGTCGATTACGGCCAGGTCGATAAGATTTTTGAGGCCGGTCTGGAAGAAGCTGTTCAAAAACGCATGGCGCAGCACGCGTGTGTCCTCGTTGCCGTTGGTGTTGAGGTAGCGCTCGAGTACGATGCGGTCTTCGGTGAGGGTGCCGGTCTTGTCGCAGCACAGGACGTCCATGGCGCCCAGGTTTTGAATCGCCGGCAGCTCCTTGACGATAACCTGGCGACGGGCGAGGTCATTGGCGCCCTGTGACAGGCTCGTGGTCACGATGACGGGAAGCATCTGCGGCGTGATGCCCACGGCCACGCTCGTGGCGAACAGCAGCGCGTCGATGACGTTGCCCTTGGTGGCGGCGTTGATGGCAAAGACGGCCGGCGCCATAACGAGCATCAGGCGCACCAGCAGCATGGAGACGCTCGAGACGCCGCGGTCAAACGCGCTCTTCTCGCTGCGCCCGTTGAGCATCTTGGCGATACCGCCCAGGTAGGTGTCCGAGCCGGTGGCAACGACAAGTGCCATGGCGGTGCCATTTTGCACGGAGGTGCCGGTAAAGACGATGTTCTTGCAGGCAGAGAGTGGCAGCGCGGAGCCGTCGGCGCCCTCGACGACGGTGACGGCAGCGGTCTTCTCGACTGCCTCGCTCTCGCCGGTGAGTGCGGACTCGATGACAAACAGGTCGCGCGCGGTGATGATGCGGGCATCTGCCGGCACCATATCGCCGGCAGAGAGACGGATCACATCGCCGGGGGCGAGCTCGTCGAAGGGGATCTCGATGTGCTCGCCGTCGCGCAGGGCGGTGCAAGTGTTGGAGACCAGGTCCTTGAGGGCCTCGGCCGCATTGCCGCTGCGGGCTTCCTGGATAAACTTCATACCGCCCGATACCAGCAGCATGATGCCGATGACGATGACCGTGGAGGGGTCGCGCTGCGGCTCGGGCACGGCGAGCACATCGATGTAGAGCGAGACCAGCGCAAGCGCGGCGAGGATGCCGGCGAAGGGATCGATGAACGCGTCGGCGATGCGGCGGGCGAGCGTCTTGGTCGGTGCCTCGATGGTGTTGGGGCCGGAGGCGTACAGGCGCTCGGTTGCCTGCTCGGCGGTGAGGCCGTTTGCCGTGGCGTCAAGCAGTACGAGAGCGTCATCGGCACTATGGGTGGTGGCGAATATGGTGTTCTTGGACAGGCCGGTGTGAGCGGCAGGGCGTGCCGTGCGGCGGCGCTTGGAGATGGCTTCGAGAACCGTGGCGGTTTTGAGCATCAGCATAGGGTCCTCCTTGTTGAAGGGAGTTAGCGTACGTGTCGTATTGAGTTGCAAAAAACCTAGATGTCGCTCACGTCAAGCTCACGAACCACCACAAAGGGGGCAGGCGCCTTTGTGGGGGGTTGACGATCTGTCGGTGGCGTTTATGCGTGTGCGGAGTCCTCGCGGCGTGCCGAGGGCGACATGCAGGTTTTTCGACTAGGACTGCCTTCCATGGCACACCTCCTAAAGGCTGAGCGCAGCGCGCTTTGGGTATCTCGTACCCCTTTTTAATCCGCCCGTATTCTTGATGAGGGGGTTTGACATGTCAACCCCATTGTTCGGAAAACCATTCCCTCTGACAAAGCCTTTACAGAATGCCGTGGCCTCAAAGCGCGCCCGCATCGACGCTTCGCCTGCGCTAAACTGGAGAGCACGTACGCGATTACGAGAGGAGCCCGCATGGAGGCTTACAAGCAAGAGTTCATCAAGTTTATGGTCGAGTCCGACGTCCTTAAGTTCGGCAGCTTTACGCTCAAGAGCGGCCGTCAGTCCCCGTTCTTTATGAACGCCGGTGCTTACGTGACGGGCTACCAGCTCAAGAAGCTGGGCGAGTATTACGCCCAGGCTATCCACGATAACTTTGGCGACGACTTTGACGTGCTGTTTGGGCCGGCCTACAAGGGCATTCCCCTGGCCGTCGTGACCGCGATTGCCTACCACGAGCTGTACGGCAAGGAGGTCAAGTACTGCTGCGACCGCAAGGAGGCCAAGGACCACGGTGCCGATAAGGGCAACCTGCTGGGTTATGAGCCCCAGGACGGCGACCGCGTGGTCATGGTCGAGGACGTCACCACCAGCGGCAAGTCCATCGACGAGACCTATCCCAAGGTTAAGGCTGCTGCCGATGTCGAGATTAAGGGCCTGATCGTTTCCCTCAACCGCATGGAGGTCGGCAAGGGCGGCGTGACCACCGCGCAGAAGGAGATTGAGGCCAAGTACGGTTTCCCCGTCGCGAGCATCGTCTCCATGGCCGAGGTCGTCGAGACCCTCTACAACCACGAGATCGACGGCAAGGTCGTCATCGATGACGAGCTCAAGGCAGCCATCGACGCCTACTACGAGCAGTACGGAGCCCGAGAGTAGTTACGGCGTTTTACCAAACGCCGTAACAGCTCGACGCTGCAAACCCGCCAGAGCGGCAATCTGCCTTTCAACTTCGGCGGCATGACCAGAAGGTCAATGCCGCCTCGTTTCAAGGCACCTTGCTCGCTCTGGCGGGTTTTCGCTGTCGCTACCAAAACATCGGCGTCATCTTGCTCCAAATGTGGCACTTGGGGACGTTCCTTTTCTGCCGGCAGTTTGGGACACTCCTTGTTGGGGTGGTCATTAGGGACGTTCTTAAATGACTACTCAGGATGAGCGTCCAAAAATCCGCGCTCGTTCGATTGGCGCATGTCTGCGCAGCGTAGGTTGTCGAGCCTGGCCTTCAAATGGATACTGACTGTCGAACCGGTTCACTCCATTTCTTCAATTTGATTGGACAGCCCATGAACCAGACACGGCAAACCAATGCCTCCCATACTTTTTTGGCAGCGCATGCCATCAAGCAGCTGCGCGAAGAGCGCGGCCTCACCCAGCGCGCCCTGGCGGAAAGCCTTGGCGTGACCGATAAAGCCGTCAGCAAGTGGGAATCCGGCCGCGGCCTTCCCGACATTTCCCTCGTTGAGCCTTTGGCCCAGAGACTCGGCATAAGCGTGGCCGAGCTTTTGGCTGGTGACATTCGGGCCAACGCCAACCGTGCAGGCAATATGCTCAAAGGCGTCTTTTACGTTTGCCCTATCTGCGGAAACGTTGTGCACGCGCTCGGAGAAGGCAGCTTTAGCTGCTGTGGCTCCACGATGTTTCCCCAGGAGGCCGAAGAGCCGGACGCGGACCACGCCTTTTCCATCGAGCGCATCGAGGACGATTGGTACGTCACGCTCGATCATCCCATGACCAAGGATCACTACATTAGCTTTGTGGCATATGCGACTATGGACGGCATCTGCTTTAAGAAGCTCTATCCAGAGCAATCGGTGCAGCCGCGCTTCCATATTACCGGGCGCGGCAGGATATATCTTTACTGCAACCAACACGGACTCTTTACGTCGCTGACGCCTCGCAAATAACGGCTGTCTATCCGCCCTCCTCATGCGTTCCCGGGGGACCCAAAATGAGCGTGGATAATCTCCCGGTTTTGGCCTGTGTGCGGGCTCAAAATGGGAGATTATCCACGCTCGTTAGGCTAGTGTCCGAAAATCCACGCTCGTCGCTACTTGAGTCCGGGCAGGCGGGTGTAGGGGAACGAGCGCTCTAGGAACTCGGAGCAGCGGGCGTAATCTTTGGCAAAGTAGCTGCTATAGAGCGAATCGAGTACGTATTGCACGGCGATATGGCTGGCGAACTGCGTGATGCGGTGCGTTATGCTCTCGTGGTCGCTTACCGTGAGATAGGCGGCAAAGCCGGGGTGAATGCGGGCACAGTGCGGCGTGCCGATGACGATGACCGGGACATGTCGACTGCTAAGGATCGGCAAGATCTCCTTGAGGTTGGGGGCAAGGCCGCTGTAGGAGATGACGATTGCCACATGGTCGGGACCCGAGGCGAGCGCCGTGCGCACCTGCGCCTCGACGCTGTCGTGGCACGTCGCGCTTTTGCCGGCGGAAAGCAAGCGATCGCGGAACATTCCCGCTGGATACAGGTTATGCGAGCCCGTGTAGATGTCCACGGTGCCGGCGCGCATGATGAGCTTGGCGGCGTGGTCGAGCTGTGCAGGGTCGAGCAGCTCCTGCGTTTCGGCCAAGGTGGTCTGGTAGAGCCCCTCCATGCGCTCCATCACCTGCGCAGGGGTGGAGGTGGCATCGAAGGGAAAGTTGATGTCCACGTCGCGCCGGTTGCCCGCCTCGGTCGCCTGGCGGATGAGCTCGACCTTGAGGTCTTTGAATCCCTCGAGGCCGAGCTTTTTGCAAAAGCGGTGCACGCTCGCGACCGAAACGTTGGCGCACGCGGCAAATTCCTTAATGGAAAGCCCGCGCACATCCTCACCCATGGCGAGGGCCGTTCGCCCAAGTTGTTGCTCGGTGGGGGTGAGGCTTTTGCCCTGCGTGATCTTCCGCCTGATATCCATATGGCTCCTATGCGTTTGCGTCGCGATAAACCAATCATAGCGATAAATAAAACGTTCGGCTTGGCTGGGAGTTTTGGTCCGCCGGTCTATGAACGACGGACCGCTCGACGCTGCGCGGGGCCAACATAGGGGCGCTGTCCTTGTTGGGCCGTTTGCGCCCGGGGCGTTACCCGAGCACGCGTACGGGCCCCAAGAGGCCGCTGGGATCGGAGGGCTCGGTCATGCCGAACATGTCGGGGACGGCGTGGTCGAGGGTGTTGATGATATCGATCGTAAGCGCGTGCTCACCGGCCAAAAGCGCGCCGGCCTCAAAGCGGTAAGGCGGACAGATGCGTGTGCCGAGGGATTTGCCGTCGAGGGTGACGGTTGCGGTCTCAAAGACCTCCCCAAGGTCGATGACGGTGCGGCTGGCCGCTTCGCCCAGGACAAAGGAAGCCCGGTAGCGGAATGTGCCGGCCTTGCCGGGGAACTCGGCCGAGGAAAGGTCGTGCAGGTCCGCAAGCTCAACAGACTCGCCAAAGGCATCGGTGCCAGGGGTAGAGAAGGCAACCGTCCAGGGCCCGTCGACGCATGTGGCTTCGTCTTCGGCGGTTGCCACAGCAACGGAACCTGTAGCCCCAAGGACCACGATGCAGCTCTCGTAGGGAGCCAGCTCGAGCGTGCCGTCAAAGGCGGCGGGCTCGGTGCCGTTGAGCAGGTCGAGGCGCGCGCCTGCAACGGGTGTGCCGTCGGCAAGCGCAATCTGAGTGGAGATACCCTGCTTGGGATGCTCGTTGACGAGCATCAGATAGCTCTCGCCCGCCCGCTCGTAGCGCAGTGCGCGCAGCCAGGGCTGGGGCTCGGCGCAAACCACGGTCTGCATGCCGGTATTGGCAAGTGTGTCTGCGAGCTCGGTGGTCGCCAGGAGCTTGATGTCGGCGACCGCGGCTGCATCCAGGGAGGCAAAGCCCTCGCGGCCTGCAGTGTCACCGTCGTAGCGCTTGTTCGGCAACTCATCCAGCGCGTGCACGGCAACACCTGCGGCTGCGGCACGCGCGGCAAAGTCGAGCACGGCTCCGCCGACAAACTCGGCTCCGGGCATCACCAGGCAGCGGTATGCCTGGCCGTTCACGCTAAAGCCGCTACCGTCTGCGGCAATTTCAACGGCATAGCGCCCTGCGTCCTCAAATGCCTCTGCCGGCACGATGTCAAAGTCGACCTGCGCGCGCAAAAGCTCGGAGGCGGCATGCTGCATAAAGTTCGCCTTGCCTGCCCACTCGGCGTCCGCATGGTAGAGAAGCGCCACCGGGGTCGTTGCGCGCCCGCCGCTCAGCAGGCTCGCCGTACGGTTCATGTAGCTCATGAGCTGCCCAAAGTGTGCAAACTGGGGGTTTTGGCTATGCGCATAGAAATGCGGCGGGCAGTCCCAGTCGGGGAAGGCGGCCATGCTAAAGGCATGCGGCACAAACCAATTGACGCCGCGCACCAAAAAATGATCGGCGATCCACTTCATCTCGCGTAGGCCTTCGTGCCATCCAAATGCGCCAAAGACCTCGGCCATGCAGCGCCCCTGCTTTTTGGGGTCGAGGTGTGCTGCCGAGGAGCCCAGCTTGGGCAGCACGTAGTTATAGAACTCGAGGTCCCACACGCCGCGTCCGTAGCTGTGAAGGCCGCGGTCCATGCCGGGTACCAGCTGGTTGATCACGATGTCGACGCCCGCCATGTCCTGACCGCCCACGGCGCGGAAGTAGTGCCCGGCGCCCACGCCCAGGCGCGCGTGGCAGTCCTTGTCCTCGATAACGTGGCCGATGTACTGCACGCCGCGCGCGCGGCACCAGTCGCCGAGCTGGTCGCAGAAACACTCCTTATAGAGGGTGCTTGCGATGTCCATATAGACGTGGCGTACGTGCGCGCCGGCCGGCTCGCGGTCCCACAGGTGCGGGAGCTCGGCCAGGTAGCGCTCGCCCAGTGCCGCGCGTAGGCGACGCTCAAGCTCGGCCGACCAGGGTAGGGGCGCGGTGGCCTTGCCGATGAGCGTGTCCGAGATGCCATCGGGGCCCGTGGTGCCCTTCTCGTTGGCAAATCCGGGCTCATCGGAGAAAAAGCCCAGGATCGTCTTGCCAAACTCATCGCCCAGATGCTCAAAATGCGGCTCGTAGACAGCATCGATGAGCTGCGCCACCGAGGCGCGGTCGACCATATTGATGTAGTCCTCGTTGTAGGAGGTCTTGCCGCTCGTGAACATCACGCATGCCTGCGTGAGGCCCGCAGGTGCATCGAAGACCAGACGGCTGGGGTTGCCGTCTGCATCGTCGATTACTCGGTAAGCGACGTCGACGGGGCTGCCGTCCTGCATAAATGTCACGCCGTAGAAGCGCTCCGTTTTGTCGAGCATGTTGGCGAGCGCGATGCTCGCGGCGGACGTGGAGCCCACGATGTCGAACGTGCGGTGCGTGAGCACGATCTTGCGGAGCTCGGGCACGGCCTCCTTGACGGCGCCGTTGGCAAAGCCCGTGGGGAAGTGCGCGTCGTCCAAGATCCAGAGCTTAAGGCCCAGCTGCCTGCACTCGTCAATGACAAAGCGCAAGTCGCGCCACCAGCCCTCGCCGCAAAAATCGGGGTGTGGGCGGCTTTCGAGACAGACCTCGTGGATGTCGGCGCCGGCGATCTTTTCCAGATACTCGGCAATGGTCTTATGGCTCTCGCCCTTCATCCACAAAAACGGAAGCACGTGGTTGTCGTATGTGCCCTCGAGCACCTGCTGATAGTACGCGGTCATGGATCCTCCTTGGCTCGATCGATCTGCTGCATAGCACAGATTATGGACGCGTCGGCGCGTTCTGCTAATATCTGAATCACGACGAACTATGACCAAATCAACGATTGGCAAGCCATGGAGATCGACGAGCTCGAGCGTAGGCTCAGCGAACTGAGCACCAGTGAGATCGCTTATAAAGACGGCATGGCATTTGATTGGTCGATTATGACCGAGCATGTCGAAATCGACGGATGCCCAGTGCGCAAGATTGGGCAGCCAGGGTTTGCCTATGCCCAGCCCGGCATGCCGCGTGGCCTGACGATAAGGAAAAACTCGCGCTTTAATGCAGTTCCCGAGCACGTGCATGATTACGTGGAGCTGAGCTATGTGTATCGCGGACGCTGCCCGCAGACGGTGGCGGGGGAGAGGCTCGAGCTGGGCCGCAACGAGGTGCTTTTGCTCGACGCCCTCTGCCCGCATGCCGTGGCGGCGCTTGGTGAGGACGACATCATGCTAAGCATGACCGTTTCACGCTCTTTTTTGCGCCGGAGTCTCGAGTCGAGCCTCTCGCGCGAGAGCGCGGTCTCGCGGTTTTTGTTCAACGCGCTCAACAGCGAGACGGACCATCGGGGCCATGTCCGTTTTCATTGCGGCGAGAGCCGTCGGATTCGGCGCTACATGCAGGAGATGCTCTGCGAGCTGTACGACCCGAGCCCCAACGGTCCCGAGATCGTCTTGCGTCTGTTTCAGCTGTTTTTGGCCGAGCTCATGGATTGCTACGAGCGCGAGCTGGTGCGCGGCGCGGCGGACGGCACGGCGGGGCCCACTGCCCTGGTGACGGGAATGCTTGGCTATATCGATCGCGAATTCGCTGCATGCTCCCTCGAGGGGATGGCGGCGGAGTTTGGCTTGAGCCCTAATTATGCGACGGCGCTTCTCAAGCGCCATGTGGGCAAGACCTTTAGGCAGCTTGTGCAGGAGCGACGCCTGGTACGTGCGACCGAGCTTCTGCGCGGCGGCGCCACGGCCGGGGCGGCTGCGCATGCGGTGGGCTATGAAAACATGAGCTTCTTCTACCGTAAGTTTCACGACAAGTATGGCTGCACCCCCGCGGCATACCGCCGGTAAGCGCGGGGCGGATCGTCTTCGCTCCTTCGGTGTCAAAAAGTTTCAGCTGCAGCGCTGTTGCAGCGCGCGTCTGCGAAAAGAAGTGTCGGGTTTGGCACCCCTGCCCCTGCCTGTCGCGTGCGTGGGCGATACTCGGCTTATCGAACCGCGATGCAAAGGAGATGCTCATGGCAAACATCAAGTTCCCCGAGGGCTTCTATTGGGGTGGCGCCACCGCCGCCAACCAGTTTGAGGGTGCTTGGAACGTGGACGGCCGCGGCCCTTCCGTCGACGACCACTTCCTGGGCGGCAGCTACAAGGAGCCGCGTCAGATCACGATCGACATCGACCCCGACCGTTTCTATCCCAACCATGACGGTATCGACTTCTACCATCACTACGAGGAGGATATCGCGCTGTTCGCCGAGATGGGCTTCAACATGTTCCGCATGTCCATCTCCTGGAGCCGCATCTTCCCCAACGGCGACGACGCCGAGCCCAACGAGGCCGGCCTCGCCTTCTACGACCGCGTCTTCGACTGCCTGCGCGCTCACAATATCGAGCCACTCGTGACCCTGTCGCACTACGAGATGCCCTATCACCTGGTCGAGAAATACAACGGCTGGGCGAGCCGCGAGCTCATCGGCTTCTTTGAGAAGTACTGCCAGACCGTCTTCGACCGCTATCAGGACAAGGTCAAGTTCTGGCTCACCTTCAACGAGATCAACTGCGGCACTCAGGACATGGGCAACCTCTTTGAGACCAGCATGATTCAGGGCTTTGAGGGCCCGGCTTCGGCGGTCCACACCACGCCGCAGGCCCGTATGCAGGCCCTGCATCACCAGTTTGTCGCCAGCGGCCGCGTCGTGCGCTATGCCCACGAGCACTATCCGCAGTTTAAGATGGGCAACATGGACTGCTTCATCCTCTCCTATGCCGCCACGTGCGATCCGGCCGACGTGTTCGCCACGCAGCAGGAGATGAATACCATGAACTGGTACTGCTCCGACGTGCAGGTGCGCGGCAAGTATCCGTTCTATGCCAAGCGCTTCTGGGCCGAGAACGATGTCGAGCTTGTGATGGAGGACGGTGACCTGCAGGATATCGCCGACGGCAAGGTCGATTTCTACACCTTTAGCTACTACATGTCCGGCACTGTGGGCACCCACAAGGATCACGAGATGACCGAGGGCAACATGACCTTTGGCGGCAAGAATCCCTATCTGGAGTCCACCGACTGGGGCTGGCAGATCGATCCGCTGGGTCTGCGCATCGCCCTCAACGAGATTTACGCCCGCTACGAGATTCCGCTGATGGTGGTCGAGAATGGCATGGGCGCCTACGATGAGGTCGAGGAGGACGGTTCCATCCACGACCCGTATCGTATCGCCTACTTGCAGAGCCACGTCAAGGCCATGGGCGAGGCCATTGCCGACGGCGTCGACCTGATCGCCTACACCTGGTGGGGCCCCATCGACCTGGTTTCCGCCGGCACCGGCGAGATGCGCAAGCGCTACGGCTTCATTCACGTCGATAAGTACGACGACGGCACCGGCACCTACGAGCGCCGCCGCAAGGACAGCTTCTACGCCTACCAGAAGATCATCAAGTCCAACGGTGCCGAGGGCCTGGATTAATCGACAATATGAGTGCCACCGGGGAAAAGCGTTGGGATGGGCTCGCGATTCGAGTCCCCACCTTAGCATTTGAACCATTTGGCACTATAATCACCATAGGCATGCGCACAACGTTGCGCTTAATCAAGAGGAGAAAACGTATGGGTCTGTTTGACATGTTCAAGAAGAAGGCTGAGCCCGCGGCTGCCGCTGCTCCGGCCTCCATCTCTGCTTCTGCCGGCGCCGACGTGCTGTGCTCGCCCGTCAAGGGCAAGGTCATCAAGATGGCCGACGTGCCCGATCCCGTCTTTGGTGGCGAGGTTCTGGGCAAGGGCTGTGCCGTGTGGCCCGAGGACGATCTGGTCTACGCTCCCTGCGACGGTAAGGTGACCGTCACCATGGGTCACGCCGTGGGTCTGCAGTCCGATAGCGGCATCGAGGTTCTGGTGCACGTTGGCGTCGATACCGTCAACATGAACGGTGATGGCTTCGAGGGCTTCGTCAAGGCCGACGACGTTGTGAAGGCTGGCCAGCCCATACTCAAGATCGACCGCGCCAAGATCGCCGCTGCCGGTTACAAGGACTGCGTCGTGGTGGCCGTGTCCAACACCGCCGAGTTTGCCGACGTCGAGCTCACCGTTGAGGCAGAGTCCGCCGTCGCCGCCGGTGACGCCATCGTTAAGGTCGTTCGCAAGTAAACTGCGGCGTTCAAAGGATGTGCAAGGGTGGTCGGGTTTTCCGGCCACCTTTTTTATTGCACCGTGGGGAAGCGTTTTATTGCGCGTTGGGCGGGCTTGCAAACCGTTCGGACGCTAAAACGAACCGACCGCGCCTTCGCGTTGCCGAGGGTGTTCATAAGTGGATAGTATGGGCTTACTTATTACAACGTGTGCCGCGTCCGGGAAGCGCGGTGCCGCTCATTGGGAGGAACAACATGAAAAAGAAGCTGCTGCTTGCGCCCCTCATGGCCGTCTTGGTTGCATGCGTGGTCGTGCTTTCCGGCTGTGGAGGTCCTTCGGTTGAGGGGCTCATCACCGAGGATCTTACGACGCAGTTTGACGAGGTCAAGAACGGTGGCGACGACTTCCTTTCTGGTCTGGAGGAAGCTTCGGGCGACGAGTTCGAGCAGCTGGGTATCGATCCCAAGGAGTATGCCAAGACCTATCTCGAGGGCTTTGACTACAAGATCGGCGACGTGACGGTCGACGAGGACAAGGGTGTCGCGACCGCCGAGGTCTCTATCACCTGCAAGTCTATGAACAAGATCGTCGAGGACTTCTCCACCCAGTATCAGGAGAAGGTCGCCGCGCTTGACACGGTTCCTTCCGATGACGAGCTGTACAAGATGGCCGGTCAGGTTATGGTCGATGTGACCAAGGCCACCGAGCCCAGGAAGACCACGGTTATCTTCAAGTACACCTGCAACGACGACGGCGAGTGGTCTGCCGACGACTCCGTCAACTCCGAGATGATGGATGCAATGCTGAACTAGGGGGTTACGCGGTAGTTCGTTACGGCGTTTTACCAAACGCCGTAACTGCTCGACGCTGCAAACGCCCCTAAGCGGCAATCTGACGTTCAATTTCAAGGGCGCGACCAGAAGGTCAGCGCCCTTTCATTTCACGTCACCTTGCTCGCTTAGGGGCGTTTTCGCTGTCCGTTCTCTACCTGCGGCGTTGCCATGGTGGTCATTGGGGCGGCACTTGGGGACGTTCCTTTTCTGCCGGCAGTTGGGGACACTCCTTGTGCCAGCGTTGCATCGAGTGCTTGGGAAACCGCGACCCGGTTTTTGGCCGAATAGTGGGTCGCATTTTCCGGATGGGGTGGGTTGCGGAAAGTGCGACCCGGAATATTGCTCTGAAACGGGATGCGGTTTCCCTGATGTGCCTCAAACGGAAAGCGCATCCCATTCCGGAGCTCCAAAACGGGATGCGCTTTCTGCGCGGAAGAATTGTCGCAGCTGCGTTAAGCAGTGTCGCTCGTTACTCGCCCAGGATCAGCGCTGCGAGCTCGTCCTGGGTGTCCACCACGTAGTCGGCGCCGGCGGCTTCCAGCTCTGCGCGGCCGCGGAAGCCCCAGCTGACGCCCGCACTCTTAAGGCCGGCGTTGTGACCGGTCAGGATATCGACATTGGAATCGCCCACATAGAGCGTGGTCGCCGGATTGGCGCCCAGCTCTTCCATCACATGCAGCGTAACAGGCGCCTCGGGCTTGGGGGGAAACGCATCGATGCGGCCCTGCACCAGCGCAAAGCGCTCGGAACCAAAATAATTCTCGATAAGCGGAGCCGCCGAGACGTGGTCCTTGTTAGTGAGCACGGCAAGCTGCACGCCCGCGGCGCGCAGGCGGTCGAGCATCTCGATCGTACCGGCATAGGGGGCGGTGTGGTCCTCCTTGTGCTCGCCGTAGTAAGCCCTAAACTCGGCAAGCGTTTGCTCAAACATACGGCTGTCGCCCGCATACTCGGCAGGCATAAAGCGTTCGACCAGCTTGAGCATGCCGTTTCCCACCTTGTAGCGGTACTCGTCAACGGCAAACGTGGGCCAGCCGTGCGCCTCGCAGGTATGGTTGCCGGCGGCCGCCAGGTCCTCGAGCGTGTTGAGGATGGTGCCGTCCAGGTCAAAGATCACATGGGAAAAAGCTGCTGCCATGGGTGCTCCTGCCGCTTGAGTTGTAAAACGCACCCCATGATACTGGGCATGCGTGCCGGGCATGTTTGGAATCTGAATATCTTTAATAGCCCTGAGCCTTTGTCGTTAGCAAATTCTCGGCAGCTGCTCTCCTACGAGCATGTCGAGGATGCGGGTCGAACCCCAGCCGGTGCGCACGCGCACGGCGGGGCGGGCGCCCTCGGCAAGTGGCAACACGCGGCCGATAATCGCGGCGTTCTCGCCGTAGCGGGCGGCGCGCATGGCGGCCAGCGCCGCATCGGCTTGCTCGGCCGGCACGACGGCAACCATCTTGCCCTCGTTTGCCACCTGCAGCACATCGTAGCCGAGCATCTCGCAGGCGGCCTGCACGTCGGGACGCACGGGCACGGCATCCTCGTCGACCTCCATGGCAACATTGCTGGCCTGGGCAAACTCGTTGAGTGTGGACGCCAAGCCACCGCGCGTGGGGTCGCGGAAGCAGCGTGTGTCGGGTGCTGCGGAAAGCACATCGGCAATCAGGTGGTTGAGCGGCGCGGCGTCGCTTTCGATGGTGCTCGAAAACGCCAGACCCTCGCGCTGACTCATGATGGCGATGCCGTGGTCGCCCAGTGTGCCCGACACCAGGATGACGTCGCCGGGGCGGCAGTTGGCGCCGCTGAGCGCCACGCCCGTGGGAACCTCGCCCACGCCGGCGGTATTGATGTAGACGCCGTCGGCCCCGCCGCGCTCGACCACCTTGGTGTCGCCCGTGATTATGGACACGCCCGCCTCATGCGCCGTTTCGGCCATCGTCTGCACAATCTGGCGGAGCTTATCCATGGGATAGCCCTCTTCGAGGATAAAGCCGCACGATAGGTAGCGCACGTTGGCACCCGAGGTCGCGACGTCGTTGACGGTTCCGCACACGGCGAGGCGGCCGATGTTGCCACCGGGGAAGAACTGCGGCGAGACTACAAAGCTGTCGGTCGACATGGCGATGCGCCCGCTCGCGGGCAGCGCGGCGACGCCGGCGTCGTTGCCTTCGAGCAGCTCGGGCGACCCAAAGGCGTCCAAAAAGACCTCATCGATGATGCGTTTCATCATCTGACCGCCAGAGCCGTGGCCTAACAGGACGGTGCTGTCAGTGATGCTATGGGACATATCCAAAACTCCAATCGTGGGTGGTGCCAGTGTGCGGGTGCGTCCGGGCTAGTTGCGGTAGCGGTAGTAAGCCGCGCAGCTGCCCTCGGAGCTCACCATGCACGGGCCGACGGGATGCTCGGGCGTGCAGGTGCGGCCAAAGAGCGGGCAGCCGCTCGGTGCAATGGCCCCGCGCAGCACGTCGCCGCAGCGGCATCCGCGCGGCTCGACCGTCGGCTCAACGGGCACGTCAAAGCGAGTGCGGGCATCAAAGCGCGAGAACTCGGGGCGGATGGAAAGGCCCGAGTTGGCAATCGGCCCCAGCCCGCGCCACGTGGTGTCGCATGGCTCAAACACCTGCTCGACGAGCTGGCGCGCCACGGGGTTGCCGTCTGCGTTGACGCCGCGGCGGTAGGCGTTGCCGATCGCGGGCCTGTCCTCGACAACCATCTGGACCAGCATGCAGATGCCTTGCAGGATATCGACCGGTTCAAATCCCGTGACCACGCCCGGGGTATTGAATTCGTCGATCAAAAAGCCAAAGGGCGCCAAGCCCGTGATGGTGGCGACGTGGCCCGGCAGGATAAAGCCGTCGATGGTGGTCTCGGGATCGTTGGCGATGGCGCGCAACGCCGGCGGCGTGGTCTTGTGGGCGCAATAGACCGAAAAGTTCAAAAGCCCGCGCGCCTCGGCTTCCAAGATGGCGGCGGCGATGGTGGGCGTTGTGGTCTCAAAGCCCACGCCCATAAAAATGACCGGACGATCGGGGTTTTGCTCGGCAATGTCGAGCGCATCGAGCGGGGAATAGACGATGCGGATGTCGCGCCCTGTCGCCTTTTGCGCAGCGAGCGAGGTAGACGATCCGGGCACGCGCATCATGTCGCCAAAGGTGGTGATGATGGCGCCGTCTATGTTGGCGAGCGCGATTGCATGGTCGATGTCGCGGTTGGCGGTAACGCAGACGGGGCAGCCTGGTCCGCTCAGCAGCTTGAGCCCGGCCGGCATAATGGAGCGAAAGCCATAGCGGCCGATGCTCACGGTGTGCGTGCCGCAGACTTCCATAAGGTTGATGGCGCGGTCGCCGACAAGCTCATGAATGCGCTCGATGAGCTCGCGAGCCAGCTTGGGATTGCGGAATGCCGAGAAGTCGATACCGGAGCGAGCCGGCTGTTCGGGCGCCACTAGTAAGCCTCCGCCGGGTTGCTGGCGAGCTGGTCTTCTTCGACCAGCTCAGTCATGGTGTTAACGAGCTCGAGCGTTTCTTGCGCTTCCTGCTCGTCGACAATCTGGATGCCAAAGCCGGCGTGTACGAGAATATAGTCGCCAACCTGCGCCGTCGGCACGAGTCGCAGCGACACGGGGCGCTCGATGCCCATCATGTCGACGGTGGCCTTGAGGTCGTCGTCGCGTTTGACCACTTTGCCGGGAACGGCAAGGCACATATTGTTCCCCTTTTATACGCTTTGCGCTGGATGGGCGCTTAATAATCCATCAGTTGATGGTAGCGCTCGCGGGCGCTGCGGGCAAACGCGCTACACCTGTGAGACGGCGGCTTGCGGGCTGGCCGAACAGCCTATTGCGGTGCGACCTGTGCGAGGCGAGTGCGTGCGACTGCCGCCTGACCGTAGGCGATGCAGCCGTCGTTAACGGGCACGGTTTGGGGAATCAAGACCGTAAGGCCTGCGTCTTTAAGCTTGCGGGTGAGGAGCTGAAGCAAAAGTCGGTTCATGAACACGCCGCCCGAGAGCGCGACGGTATCGATGCCTTCGCGAGTGCAAATCTTGCGCGCGATATGGGTCGTAGCGTGCGCGATGGCGATGTGGAACTCGAGGGCAAGCCTGTCGGCCGGCGTGCCTGCCTCGATTCCATTCAGAAGAGCTTCGATGGGCGGTTGGGGGTCCAAGATGGGGGAGTCGTCGGCAGACGTGAATACGCCTGCATGATTACCGTCGAAACGAACGGTCTTACCGCCGAGCGCGCGCCAGGCGGCGGCTTCGAGTTCTATGGCGGGTTCGCCCTCGTAGGTTGCCTGGCCGCAAATGCCCAAAATCGCGGCTGCGGCATCAAAGAGACGCCCCATGCTGCTGGTGCGCGGACTGTTGATGCCGCGCTCGATCATCGTTGCCGTTATGCTGCGCGTTTGCTCGTCAAGGCTGTTCAAAAGCCGAGCGGTACCTGGGTGCTCGAGCAGACCGAGCTCACTGAGCAGGGCAAAGGCGTTGCGGCGGGCGTCGCGCACGGAGGCCGCCCCGCCGGGGAGCGCCCAGGTGCGCAAATGCGCGGCGCGCTCAAAGCCGCCAAGGCCGGCGACAAGAAACTCGCCGCCCCAAATGGTCCCATCGGTGCCGGCGCCGGTGCCGTCAAAGGCGATGCCAAGGACGCGCGCGTCGGTTGTAAGCCGGCCCGCGGCGATGGCCTCGGCCATTACGCTCGCGATATGCGCATGATGGTGCTGCACCTCGACGAGCGGCAGATTGCATTTTCGCGCCTGCTCGCGCGCCCACTGGCCCGATAGATAGCTGGGGTGTACATCGCAGGCCAAGGCAGCGGGCGCCAAGTCAAAGAGATCTTCCAAGCGCGTGCGCGCGGCGTTCCAGGCATCGAAGGTCCCGCCGTTTTCAACATCGCCGATATGCTGCGACACAAAACAGGTTGCCTCGCCGTTCGTCCCTTCACGCGTGAGCGCAATCGTGGCCTTTTGTTGCGGCCCGCAGGCGAGTACGCAGGACGGAGCGCCGTCGAGCGCCGGCAACGGCAGCGGCTGGGGTGCATATCCGCGAGCGCGGCGAACGGGCATAACGGCGCCGTTCGCCGCGCGCACTACAGAGTCGTCGTAGCGCGAGAGGATCGCGCGGTCGTTACCGAGCAACGCGTCGGCAATGCCGGCGGCAACGAGGCGCTCCCAGGCAAGATCGTCATCGGTCTCGATGGGCTCTTCGCTCAGGTTGCCGCTGGTCATGACGAGCGCGTGCATACCGTGCGACGCGGCGGCTGTAAGCAGAAGATGCTGAAGCGGGGTGTAGGGGAGCATAACGCCAAGCTCGGGCAGGTCGCGCGCGACGGACGGTGCGAGTGCGAGGGCGTCGGGAGAATCGCCGTCGCTCCCGCAAACAGCACGCCGGCGCAGCAGCACGATGGGGCGGATACTGCCAGCGAGCAGATCGCGTTCAGCATCGTCGATATGACACAGGCGCTCGGTATCAGCAAGACTGCGCACCATGACGGCAAGTGGTTTGTTGCTGCGGCGTTTGCGACGGCGCAGCTCGGCTACCGCCTGCTCGTTGGCAGCGTCGCAGGCTAGATGGAATCCGCCCAGGCCCTTGATGGCGACGATGTCACCGCTGGCCAGCAGCTCAACGCAGCGCTCAATGATAGCGTCGCTGGCCTCGCGTGTGGTGCCGACGGCCGGTGTCGCGGACGAATTCCCGCACGCATCGCCGTTCACAGCCTCGCGCCACGTAATATGCGGCCCGCAATCAAAGCAGGCATCGGGTTGCGCGTGAAAACGCCGGTCGAGTGGGTCGGCATACTCCGCGGCACACCTGGGACACATGGGGAAACGGTCCATCGATGTGGCCGCTCGGTCATAAGGCAGCGATCGGATGATGGTAAAGCGTGGGCCGCAGTTAGTGCAGTTGATAAAGGGGTAGTGATAGCGTCGGTCGGCGGGATCGAACAATTCGCGCAGGCAATCGTCACAGGTGGCGATATCGGGCGAGACGAGCGTCGTGTGCGCGGTCTGGTCCTGCGATGCTACGATGCGAAAGCCCTGTTCATCGGCGGCATCCCAACCGTTGGCTGCCAGGTCCACAACCTCGACATACTCTATGCGGGCTGCCACAGGCGCATGCTCAGAAAGCGCGACAACAAAAGCATCGAGCGCATCGGCCGGAGCGTGCGCCTCGATATGCACGCCGTCGCCCGCATTGAGCACCCATCCGCAAATGCCATGCGCCATGGCCTCGCGATACACAAACGGTCGCATGCCAACGCCCTGCACAATGCCCGTCACATGAATATGCACATGCCGCATGCGACACCCCTCATCAAAACCGACCAAAAAGGGACAGGTTTATTTTGGTAGGTAAAACTTCTAAACCTGCCAAAACAAACCTGTCCCTTTTTGGCAGGTGCGCTGCGGGAAATCCCGCTACAGCCCCAGGCTCTGCTTGGTGGCGGCGCACGTGAGCTCGCCGTGCTTAACGCCGCGCAGGCCCAGCAGGCGGTCGGCTAGTTCGTAGACGCGCTCACCGCGACCCTTGAGCGCCAGAATCTCCAAGCAGTTGTGGTGATCCAGATGCACGTGCATGGTCGATACGATCTCGTCGGTGTAGTCGTGCTGCACTTCGTCCAGACGGCGCGTCAGGTCGCCGGTATGGTGGTCGTAGATCATGGTGAGCGACCCGATAACATGCTCATCGGGCGTGCGCATCTGCTCCTTGGCGATCGAGGCGCGAATCAGGTCGCGCACGGCCTCGGAGCGGTTGGCCACGTCGCCGCGGCGCGCGATCTGTTCGTCAAAACGGCGCAGCAGGTCGTCCGGTGCGGTAACCGAAAAGCGGACCAGCTCGGAGCCGGAGCCACTATAGTGGCAGCCTGCGTCACCGTCCGCCCCGTGCGGATGCTCGTGCTCGTATCCGCAGCCGTGCTCGTGTTCGGCCACCTTACACCAGCTTCACGGAGCCGACGGAGTTGTGGTCGGCCTCGATGGCTTCCTCGTAGCCCTCGAGCGCGTCATGCGCCTCGTGCAGCGCGGCCATGGCGGCCTCGAGCTTGGCGCCAATGCGCTCCATATCAAAGTTCTCGGTCGCATGGAGCAGCTGATGGCTCCATTCGTGAGCGAGTTCGATGGTGTCGTCGACCTGCTTGACGCTCATGGCAAGCTGGCTCATGTTCATTCCAACATCATGCATGGGAAATCTCCTTTTGTATGGGGCAGTTCAGTGGTTCAGATTTTACTACGCCCGCTCTGCGCGCAGTTGCATAAGAAAACGGGTACGAGTCTGTGCGACCCGCACCCGTTCACTGGGGGCTGTTTGTGACTACCATACTATCCGTGGTTGCACTCGGTGCATCAAGAAGTCCGGCGAGCGGTGCAAAAGCGCTCATAGACGGCGAGTAAGTAACAAGCGTATTACAGATGCTTCTCCAGCAGCGCCTGCAGCCTCGCCTTGGGTAGAGCGCCAACCGAGCGGTCAATCTCCTCGCCGTTCTTAAACACAATCAGCGTGGGGATGCTCATGACGCCATGCTTCATGGCCAGGTCCTGGTTGTCGTCGACGTTGCATTTGGCAACGGCAAGCTTGCCCGCCAGCTCATCGGCAACCTCGTCAACGATGGGCGAGAGGGATCGACAGGGCCCGCACCACGGTGCCCAAAAATCAACCAGCACGGGCAGGCTGTCGTTAACGATGGAATCGAAGTTCTCGGGGGTAATCTGATTAATGTCAGCCATGGTGACCTCCATAATGCGACGCGGCTCGGCCGCGTAAAACTCAGTACGACCGTGCTTATACCCAGCCGCCAGCAAAGCAACCACTCGCGGGCAGCTCTTTTATATAATGGTGGGCACGCAAACGATTGGAGAGCGCATGTCCACGTCACAAAGCCAGAAAAAAGAAGCCATCGCCCAGGCGGCCGAGCAAGAGCTCACATCGCTTGCGGTCCGTGGCGTGCGTATCGCGGGCAACGCGTGCTCGCCGATCGTGCTGGTCAAAGGCGATTTGGACGAGGCCGAGCGTTCGGGTGGCGAGCTTGCTGCCGGCCCGGATGGCGCGGCGTTGCGCAAGGCGCTTGGGGCCATCGGCTACGCACCCGAGGATTTTTGCGTGCTGGCAAGCGTCGCCGGCGTGGGTGACGGAGCGGTCGCGGTGGGCGAGACTCTGCCGTGCGAGCTGTTCCGCGAGGCGCTTGAGGCCTTGGACCCCGAGGCGGTACTACTGCTCGACAACAACGCGGCTGACGCCATGCGCGAGACCTACGCCGACATGCTCGTGGCGATCGATGACTTCGACACTGCCATGCTCAAGCCCGGCCTGGTCGCCCATGTGCAGGGCCGCCGCGTGCTCGCGCTCGACGGCTTTGAGGCGGCACTCACCGACAAGGCCGCTAAGCAGCGCATGTGGGCCTACATCAAGCAGCTGACCCCGGCGGCCGCTCCGCTGTAGCGGATTGGCGCCGGCGAGCGATTGTCTGGCGGGCAAGGCACGCCTCGAGATCGGCGCCGCACTTCTACATCACAGCGCGCAGCTCAAACCGATCGCCGTTAATGCGGAACTGACAGTTGCCGTTCATGCGCTCCACGGCAAGTTTGATGCTCCTGGTGCCAAAGCCGTGGCCCGCATGCCGGGTCACGGGCATGCCGTCGACCATGCGCGGCGCGCGGTCAAACGTGTTGGAAACTAACAGCAGCAGCTGGCTGTCCTCTAATCGCAGGTCAAAGTCGACGAATCGCTTTCCTTGGGGTGCGGCGCTTGCGGCGGTGATAGCGTTTTCCAAGGCATTTGAGAGCACGCTAAACAGGTCGGCGTCACCTACATGGATGGTTTCGGGCACGGCGGCGCGCAGGTTGGCGGTAATGCCGTTTCTATTGATTTCCGAGTTAAATGACGAAAGCGCAATGTTTACGGTCTCGTTGGCGCAGAAGCGGCGTACGGCAGTGCGGTCGCCGGCTTCGCAGAGTTCGTCGATGCGTTTGAGCGCCTCGTCGGTGTGGCCCTCCTCAATTAAAGCGGCCAGGCCGCGTAGGAAGTGACGCATGTCGTGGCGAAGAATCGACAGCTCGCGACCAGATTGACGCCAGGCCTCAAGCTCTTTAATGGCGGCGCTGTCGCGGGTTTCGAGCATCCAGCGCTCTCGCTCGGCGGTTTCCTTTTCTTCGTATTCGCGCAGGTAGACGGCGAGGAACATAAGGTAGAACGCGCAGAGCGCAAAGGCCAAAAACTCAACCGTCACCACCGAGCCCGAGTGGAACAGCGTGGTGTAGACGTTGGTGGCGTAGTCAAAGATGTAATAGACGAGCGGTAGGATTAAAAGGATGCCCAGCTCGGTGGTGCTTTTAATCGCCAAGCGCGGACCGATGTCGCCGGCCCAATGCAACAGGACGGCAAAGACGGCGAGCGTGGTCGCGATGCGCGCCAGATAGTATGCGATCTGAGAATCGGTTGCGGCAAATGCGGCGATGCCCATCCAATTGCTGAACTGGCAGCTCAGATAGGCACTCGTAATGCCGAGCACGGCAAGCAGCGGGCTCAGGCGGTAGCGCGCGCACAAATAGATGACGAGCGGCAGATGCACGACGATCGGATATACCTGGCGGGCGAAAAGCTCGCCGCCGACGGCATTGGCGAGGCCAAATGCGCATCCGGTTACGGCACCGACCAGCACCAGTTCAAGCGCATGACGCCGGTTGATCTCGACACCGCACAGCGCCGCCGAGGCAAAGACGCCAAAGAGCAGCGTCGTGGCGTGGTGGATTGCCCAAAGGACCATTTCGACCGAGGAGACCATCAGTGTCTCCCACCCTCAAAGCGCGCCGCAAAGTAGGCGTCTTGGAATCCCTGCTTGCAGCTGCGCGAAAGCGGGATGCACGCGCCCGAGCGCATGACGATGTCCGTGCGGTCAAAGTGATCGATATTGCGCAGGTTGACCTGGTAGCTGCGGTGGCATTTAAAGAAGGTGGCATTTTGCACCAAACGGTCCTCGACGCTGCGGAATGACTCGAGTGCCTCGATATCGCGTCCGTCGCGCAGGTGGAAGACCACGTGCTTGTTGCGCGCTTCGGCATATTCGGTGTCGGACAGGCGCAGGGCGTGGTAGCCAAAGGAAGTTTTGATCACGAGCTCGTCGGTTGCCGCCGGGCGCATGCTCGAAAGCTCGTCGAGTAACTGCGCCAGGCGTTCGTAAGTCACGGGCTTGAGCAGGTAGTCGAAGGCGCGGACCTCGTAGGATTCCAGCGCGAACTCGGGCGACGAGGTGAGGAACACCAGGCGCACGGCGGTGTCGGCCTGGCGCAGTTCGCGTGCGGTGTCCATGCCGTTGACGAGCGGCATGATCATATCGAGCAAGATGATGTCGGCGCGCGATGCGGCATGGCGGGCCAGCAGGTCCTCGCCGCGCGTGACGAGCGCAACATCGACCGCCGTGCCCGTCTCGGTCGACCAACGGTCGATCATCCGGTGCAGTCTATCTAGAAAAGCGACATCATCGTCGCAGGCAATAATCTTGAGCATTCGGCCCCCTTAAGTAGTTCGATTTTGCCACATCGGGCACGCGCCGCTTGCGGGGGTGCGGACCGTTTGCGCCCCACGGCGTGCAGCTCGCGCCAAGCGGTGTTGCGGTGGCGAAAGATGCCTCCTGCGCTATCGAGAGCTCAGCTATCCTCAGCTTGCCAGTTCGAAAATGGACTTGCCACATGATTGAATCTTTATTTCAACTTTACACCTAGGTTTACAGCTGTCTTGTCAGCTGTAAACCTAGGTGTCATACTAAAGCCCCAAGATTCGCCAAAAGAGAGGGGCCTTGATGGCACAGAGCGCGAACATGGATGCGTCGGAGCTTGCACGCGATATCGCGGCCGGCCTGGCATCGGCAACGACGGCAACGGAGCGTGCGGCACTGGTGCCCGCAGAGCTCGTCGAGGCCATTCATCAACTAAAAACCCAACGTGACGCGGTAATCCTGGCGCACTATTACGTGGCGCCCGAGGTCCAAGCCGTTGCCGATTACGTCGGCGACAGCTTCTACCTGGCAAAGCTCGCCAAAAGCCTGCCGCAGCAGACTATCGTGCTGTGCGGCGTGGAGTTTATGGGCGAGAGCGCCAAGCTGCTCAATCCCACCAAGACCGTGCTGCTGCCCGAGCCGGGCGCGGACTGTCCCATGGCGCACATGGTCAAGCGCGAGACGGTCGACGCAGCGCGCGCCGAGTATGGCGACGACCTGGCCGTGGTGTGCTACGTCAACTCGACGGTCGAGATCAAGAGCTGGAGTGATGTGTGCGTCACCAGCTCCAACGCCGTCAAGATCGTGTCCGAGCTGCCGCAGCAGCACATCTTGTTCATTCCCGACCAAAACCTGGGCCGCTTTGTGGCCGAGCAGGTGCCCCAAAAACACGTCATCCTCAACAACGGCTACTGCCCGCGTCATCACATCATCACCGTCGAGCAGATCGTCGACGCGCAGGAGGCGCACCCCGACGCGCTCGTGCTGGCGCACCCCGAGTGCAAGGCCGACGTCCTGGCCGAGGCCGACTACATCGGCTCTACTGCCGGCATCATCAAGTATGCCGAGGAGTCGGACGCCAACGAGTTCATCATCGTGACGGTCCGCGGCGTGCTCTACGAACTCGAGCGCCGCTGCCAGGGCACCGGCAAGAAGTTCTACTTCCCTGCGGTGCAGCCCACCTGCGTCAACATGGATCTCATCACGCTCGAAAAGCTCGTGCACTGCCTGGAGACGGGCGAGGGCGAGGTGCAGATTGGCGTGTCGGACGAGGCCGCCGATCAGGCCAAGCTCACGCTTGACCGCATGCTCGAGTACGCGGCGCGCTAAGCCAATGTGACATGAGGGACCATCCCTTATGCCACATTACAAGGGAGAGGATTCCTGTGGAAACCAAACAATACCCCGATATGGAGTGTGACGTCGTCATTGCCGGTTGCGGCGTGGCGGGCCTGTATGCGGCCCTCAATCTGCCGACGAGCACGCGCGTAATCATGCTCTCCAAGGGCGCCGTCGATGAGTGCGATTCGATGCTCGCGCAGGGCGGCATCTGCGTGCTGCCCGAAGGCTCTGACTACGATGCCTTCTTTGAGGACACCATGCACGCCGGCCATTACGAGAACCGCCGCGAGAGTGTTGACATCATGATTCGCTCGAGCCGTTCGGTCATCAACGACCTGCTGGCCATGGGCGTGGACTTTGAGCGCAAGGCCGACGGCAGCCTCGACTTTACCCGCGAGGGCGCGCACAGCCGCCCGCGCATCGCCTTCCATGCCGATGTTACGGGCAAGGAGATTACGACCAAGTTGCTCCAGGCTGTCCGCAAGCTGGACAACGTGCAGATTCTCGAACACGTTGCCATGACCGACATCCTGACCGCCGAGCGCGATGACGCCACGGTGTGCACCGGCGTCGTCGCCGTCGCCGTGGATGAGGACAACTCGGTTCGTCCCGCCGACGAGCTGGCAAACGCCGCCGAGGGCGTGCATGCCGGCGAGCCGTTTAAGATCCATGCCCGCCACACGCTGTGGGCAACGGGCGGTATCGGTGGCGTGTACGACCACTCGACCAACTACCCGCAGCTCACGGGCGATGCCTGCTACATTGCTCAGGAGCATGGCATTAAGATGGAGCACCTGGACTACGTGCAGATTCACCCCACGGGGCTGTTCTCGCCGCAACCGGGCCGCACCTTCCTGATCAGCGAGAGCTGCCGCGGCGAGGGCGCGATTTTGCTCAACGCCGCCGGCGAGCGCTTTACCGATGAGCTTCAGCCGCGCGATGTGGTCGCCGCCGCCATTCGCGAGCAGATGAAGCAGGACGGTACCGAGCACGAGTGGCTGAGCTTTGCCCCCGTCGAGCGCGACGTGGTGACCGGGCACTTCGCCAACATCCGCGCACGCTGCCTGGAGGACGGCCGCGACATCCTGGACGAGCCCATTCCCGTCACACCCACGCAGCATTACTTTATGGGCGGCGTGTGGGTCGACAAGGACGGCCGCACCTCGATGCCCGAGCTCTACGCCGCGGGCGAGACAGCCTGCAACGGCGTTCACGGCAAGAACCGCCTGGCTTCTAACAGCCTGCTCGAGTCTCTGGTTTGGGGCCGCCGCGCCGCGTGGCACATGCGCACCGGCGAGTCGCTGGCCGTGGAGCAGGCCGGTGAGCCCGCGCTTGACGGGCGTCACCGCGCCCTGAGCGCCGACCCCCTGGCAATCGATGATTTGGCCCGTGCCGCCGGCACGCAGGCCGTGGAGGAGTAGACCATGAATCCCATTACCATGAAGCTCGTCGTCGATGATTTGATTCTGCAGGCTCTGCGCGAGGACATTACCTTTGAGGACGTGAGCACGGCGAGCGTGTGCCCCACGGCGCGTCCCGCCACGGTGGAGCTTATCGCCAAGGCCGATGGCATCATCGCCGGCTTGGATGTGTTTGCCCGCACCTTTGAGCTGCTGGATTCGCAGAGCTCGGTGCTGTTTGATGTTGCCGATGGTGACGAGGTGCACGCCGGCGACCACGTGGGCCAGGTGCGCGGCGATGCGCGCGTACTGCTTTCGGGCGAGCGCGTGGCGCTCAACTACCTGCAGCGCATGAGCGGCATCGCTACTTACACGCATCGGATGGCAGCTGCGCTCGAGGGCACCAAGACCGTGCTTGTCGACACGCGCAAGACCACGCCGGGCATGCGTGTCTTCGAGAAGGCTGCAGTCGAGATCGGCGGTGGCAGCAACCACCGCTATAACCTGTCGACGGCTGTCATGCTCAAGGACAACCACATCGATGCCGCCGGCGGCGTGACGCGTGCGATCGAGATGGCACGCGCCCACGCATCGTTTACCACGACGGTCGAGATCGAGTGCGAGAACCTGGACATGGTGCGCGAGGCTGTGGAGGCCGGCGCCGACATCATCATGTTCGACAACATGACCCACGACGATATGGCTGCCGCGATTGAGCTTATCGCCGGCCGCGCCAAGACCGAGTGCTCGGGCAACGTGGACGCCAGCAATATCCGCGCGCTCGCCGACCTGGGCGTTGACTTTATTAGCTCGGGGGCGCTGACTCACTCTGCGCCGATTCTCGACCTCTCGCTCAAGCACCTGCGTCTGTTGGACGGTAAATAATGGACGCCCGCGAGCGTCGCCGTGCCATCATGGGCGTGCTCGAGGAAGCCAAGGAGCCCGTTTCGGGCAGCGCACTTGCCCGCGAGGTGGGTGTGAGCCGCCAGATTGTCGTGCAAGACATCGCTCTGCTGCGCGCCGACGGGCACGATATCGTGGCGACCAACCGCGGCTACGTGCTGCAGGAAGCCGCGAGTAGCCCCGCCGTGCCCACGCGTCTTGTTAAGGTGCGCCACAGCGTGGAGCAGGCGGGCGACGAGCTTACGAGTATCGTCGACGCGGGTGGCGCCGTGCTCAACGTGATCGTCAACCATCGTGTGTACGGCAAGATCACGGCCGACCTGGACATCCGCAACCGCCGCGATGTCGAGCGCTATCTGCGCGATATCGAGAGCGGCAAGAGCTTTCCGCTGCTAACGGTGACGAGCGGCTATCACTTCCATCGCATTGCGGCGGAGGACGAACAGACCCTCGACGAGATCGAGGCCATGCTCAAGGAAAAAGGCTACTTGGCGGATCTAATGCCCTACGAAGATGACCTATCGTAGCCGACGCTGCAAACGTCCCTAAGCGGCAATCTGACGTTCAATCGTCGGTCGCGTACCCAAAGTACGCTTCCCTCCTCTTTCACGTCACCTTGCTCGCTTAGGGGCGTTTTCGCTGACGTGAGCTCAACCTGCGGCGGTGCTAAATTAGCTATCCGCACAAAAAGGAGGCCTCCGCGGCGATGCGGAGGCCTCCTTTTTTGTGCACGGTGTACTTTTGAGTGTGCAAGTGGGGGAGTTGTTACTCCTCGACGATCTCGGTGATCGCGCCAGCGGGGCAAGCGTCCTGGCAAGCGCCACAGGCGACGCAGGAGTCCTCGTCAGCGACGGTGGCGACGTCCTGGAGCTCCAGAACGCCAGCGGGGCAGGTGTCGACGCAAACGCCACAAGCGATGCACTCGTCGGCATCAATTACGGGATGAGCCATGGTAGTTTCCTCTCTGTTGACCGACGCTACAGACGATGCGCGCCGGTTTGATTCGGGCAAAAAGATACCACGGGAGCGACTGCTTGCAATACCCTCTGGCCGGCATCTTCATACCGTTCGCCGAGTATGCCAAGGTTTACTAAAAAACGTGCAGGTGGGGCCGTTGAGCTGCGTAAATGTTAGCTAAAGGTGACTCGTAATAATGAGCGATTGAGCGAACTTTTGGAAAGCGTGTCCCGGAATCGACGCTCAAAACGGGTCACGCCTTCCTCGGGGTAGCCCCAAGACCACTCCGTGTGGCTCCGGCCCAAACCTCAGCCATCTCTACATAGATCTCAATAGATTTGTCGAGAACTCAAACAGTGCGTCTACCTGCGCATTTGCGAACCTAAACTCTCGGCAATAAGAAATCTTATATGAATTGACTTAGATTTTGTATATTCCGGCCCATAAGGGGATACACTACATCCTGAAAGACAAGCCGAAACACCGTGCGGCAGACCGCCGAGTCGGTGCAAACGCACAAGAGAGAGGGAATTTCTAATGGGCAAGATTCTTGGTATCGACCTTGGTACTACTAACTCCGCAATGGCCGTTCTCGAGGGCGGTTCTCCGACCATCATCGTGAACGCCGAGGGCGATCGCACCACCCCGTCCGTCGTGGGCTTCCGTGCCGACGGTGACCGCGTCGTGGGTAAGGCCGCTAAGAACCAGGCTGTCACCAACCCCAAGAACACCGTGTTCTCCATCAAGCGCTTCATGGGCCGCAAGTACTCCGAGTGCACCTCTGAGATCAAGACCGTGCCGTACGAGGTCAAGGAGGGCCAGGGCGGCCGTGCCGTCGTCGACATCGAGGGCAAGGATTACACCGCCGAGCAGGTGAGCGCCATGACGCTCGCAAAGATGAAGGCCGACGCCGAGAAGTATCTGGGCGAGACCGTCACCGACGCCGTCATCACCGTCCCGGCCTACTTCAACGACGCCCAGCGTCAGGCCACCAAGGACGCCGGTAAGATCGCCGGCCTCAACGTCAAGCGTATCGTCAACGAGCCGACCGCTGCTGCTCTTGCCTATGGCCTGGACAAGCAGGGCACCGACCAGCGCATCCTGGTCTTCGACCTGGGCGGCGGCACCTTCGACGTCTCCATCCTCGACCTCGCCGACGGCGTATTTGAGGTTCTGTCCACCTCGGGCGACAACCACCTGGGCGGCGACGACTGGGATCAGCGCGTCATCGACTGGATGGCCGATAAGTTCCAGCAGGAGAACGGTGTCGACCTGCGTCAGGACCCCATGGCCCTGCAGCGTCTGAAGGAGGCCGCCGAGAACGCCAAGAAGGAGCTCTCCGCCGCCCAGCAGACCACCATCAACCTGCCGTTCATCACCATGAACCAGTCCGGCCCGCTGCACCTCAACTACACGCTGACCCGCGCCGAGTTCGAGAAGATCACTCGCGACCTGCTCGAGCGCTGCAAGCAGCCTGTCACCAACGCCCTGCGCGACGCCAAGCTTAAGCTCTCCGATCTGACCGAGGTCATCCTCGTCGGCGGCTCCACCCGTATGCCCGCCGTCCAGGAGCTCGTCAAGACCATGACCGGCAAGCAGCCCAACATGTCCGTGAACCCCGACGAGGTCGTTGCCGACGGCGCTGCCGTCCAGGGCGGCGTGCTCACCGGCGACGTCGAGGGCATCCTGCTGCTCGACGTTACCCCGCTGTCGCTGGGCGTCGAGACCATGGGCGGCATCATGACCAAGATGATCGACCGCAACACCACGATCCCGACCTCCAAGACCGAGGTTTACTCCACCGCTGCCGACAACCAGACCAGCGTCGAGATCAACGTGCTCCAAGGCGAGCGCGAGCTTGCCCGCGACAATAAGTCGCTCGGTAAGTTCCAGCTGACCGGCATCCCGGCTGCCCGCCGCGGCGTGCCGCAGATCGAGGTCACCTTCGACATCGACGCCAACGGCATCGTCAAGGTCTCCGCTAAGGACAAGGGCACCGGCAAGGAGCAGCAGATCACCATTTCCGGCTCCACCGCACTGTCCGACGACGAAGTCGATCGTATGGTCAAGGACGCCGAGGCTCATGCCGAGGAGGACAAGAAGCAGAAGGAAGAGGTCGAGGTCCGCAACCAGACCGACAGCCTGTGCTACTCCACCGAGCAGACCCTCAACGAGCTGGGCGACAAGGTTTCCGCCGACGTGAAGTCCAAGGCCGAGGCCGCTATCGCCGACGCCAAGAAGGCGCTCGAGGGCTCTGACGTCGAGGCCATCAAGGCCGCCGGCGAGTCCCTGCAGTCTGTGGCCTACGAGCTGGCCCAGGTTGTCTACGCCGACGCACAGCAGCAGACCGACGGTGCCGCCGGTGCCCAGCCTGCCGACGATGACGTTGTCGACGCCGACTACGAGGTTGTGGACGACGAGGACAAGTAATCATGTCCGCCCGTAAAGCTCGCACGGAGGCGGCCGCCGCTGGCGCCGCCCCCGTTGACTCTGAGGAGAAGGACGTGAAGATTCCCGTAGAGGCCGCAGACGATACCGAGGTCAATGAGGCCCCGGCCGCCGAGGCTGCCGAGAACCAGGTAGAGGATTCCAACAAGGAGGCGACGATGACCGAGGACGAGATGGTGGAAGCCGCTATCCGCGCCGGTGAGGAAGCCGCCGACAACGACTTTAAGCTCAAGTTCGAGCAGGCCCAAAAGGAGCTTGCCGACGTGCGCAATGAGCTCGATGCTGCGGCAGAGGCTCAGAAGGCCGCCGAGGACAAGGCGAAGGACGCTACCGAGCGCACCGCTCGTCTGCAGGCCGACTGGGAGAACTTCCGTCGCCGCACTGCCAACGAGCGCATCGCCGAGCGCGAGCGCGCGACCGAGAAGCTTGTCACCGCGCTGTTGCCGGTGATTGACGATATCGAGCGCGCGATCGACCATGCCCGCAGTCAAGAGATTTCCGACGACTTTAAGCAGTTCGTCGATGGCGTTGACGCGGTACATGCCAAGCTGCTCGACGTGTTTGCGCATGAGGGCGTTGAGCCCATCGACCCCAAGGGCGAGGCGTTCGATCCGCTCGAGCACCAGGCTGTGGGTCGCGTCGAGGACGCATCGCAGTACGACGAGACCGTCAACGACGTGTACCAGAAGGGCTACCGCATGGCGGATCGCATCCTGCGTTCCGCGATGGTGACGGTGACCTACGGTGGCGAGAAGCGCCCCGCACCGGAGCCCGAAGCGGCACCCGAGGATGCTACGGCCGACACGGCCGAGAGCACCGAGGAGTAATTGAGAAGGGCCCCGGGGCAACACCCGGGGCCCTTTCTGGCCTAGTGCCATATGACAGCATGAGCCGTCGTCTGCATGGGCGGCGGACGTAACAGGAGAGGAGCTACGATGGCTGCAGGCAAAACCTTCTATGACATCCTGGGCGTATCCAAGAGCGCCTCCGACAAAGAGATTAAGAGCGCGTTTCGCAAGCTCGCGCAAAAATATCACCCCGATGCCGGCGGCGACGAGGCCAAGTTCAAGGAGATCAGCGAGGCCTACGAAACGCTTTCGGACGAGAAGAAGCGCAAAGAGTACGACCAGATGCTCATGTTTGGCGGCATGCCGGGCGCGGGCGGCGCGTATGGTGGCGGCTACGGTGCCGGCGCGGGCGCCAGCGGCTGGGGCGATATCTTCGACAGCATCTTTAGCGGCAACGGCGCCTGGGGCAGCGACTGGGGCTCGGGCTTTGCCGGGGCTGCAGGTAATGCCGGTGCCGGCGCGGGTCGCAGCCGCGCGCGCAAGGGCGGCGACTTGTCGCTGACCGTCGATGTGACGGCCGAGGACGCGTTTCGCGGCGTGACGCACAAGGTCACCTATCGCATTCCCTCGACGGGCGAGCAGCAGACCATTACGGTCTCGGTTCCCGCGGGCGCGGTCGACGGCGGCAAGCTACGCTACAAGCGTCGCGGCGAGTACGGCGTTGCCGGCGGCGAGCGCGGCGACCTGGTCGTGACCACGCACGTGGAGGAGCATCCGCTGTTTAAGCGCAAAGGTGCCGACGTGACCATGGAGGTACCGGTCTCGGTCTATGAGGCGGCGCTCGGCTGCACGGTGGACGTGCCCACGCCCGGCGGTGCGACTGTTCGTCTGAAGGTGCCCGCGGGTACCCAGACGGGCAAGAAATTCCGCTTTAAAGAGATGGGCGCGCCCGACGTTAAGCACCGTGGCCGTACGGGCGCGCTGCTCGTCGAGATCAAGGTGCAGGTTCCCACGAACCTGTCTGATGACGAGCGCGATGCCATGACCAGGCTGCGCGAGGCCGACACGCGCGACTATCGCGAGAAGGTCAATCGTTACAAGGCGACGTACTAGGGCGGTCGTGGCGCACGCCCGCGCTCGCGGGCTTATGATGGACGATAACGAGACGGAAAGGGGTCAGGTAGCATGGCCGAGGACAATAGGAACAAACCGCTGTACATGATCAGCGTGGCGGCCGAGCTGACCGGCATGCATCCGCAGACTCTGCGCGTCTACGAGTCCAAGGGCCTGGTGAACCCCCAGCGCTCGGGCGGCAACACGCGTCTGTATTCGCGCGCCGATATCGAGCGCCTGGAGCTCATCAACCAACTGACCGACGAGGGCATCAACCTTGCCGGCGTGGTGCGCATCCTCGACATGAAGGAGCGTGCCGAGGAGCGCGAGCGCGAGAACGAAAAGCTCCGTGCTCGCGTGCGCCAGCTCGAGGACGAGCTGCACGAGTACAAGATGCAGAAGAAGATCACCGCCCTGGCCCCGCGCGACGGCTCGGTTAACCCCGAACAGGTCATGCGCAAGCTGCTGGGCGCAGGCGGGGATTTGTAGTTACGCGGGTTTACCAACCCGCGTAACGGGCCGACGCTGCGCGCCGCCCAGGGCGACAATTTGTCATTCAAAAGGCAAGGCATGACCAGAAGGTCTATGCCTTGCCTTTTTCATGCCAACTTGTTCGCCCTGGACGTCGCTTGCTGTCCGTCCTCTACCTGCGGCGTTGCCTTGCTCCGGATGCGGTAGTCGTTGGTAGTCATTGGGGACGTTCTTAAATGACTAGTCGAAAGGGACACTCTTGCACTAAATCTGCAGGCCCTCGCCGGACTCGTCCTGTACTTTACCGAGATAAAGTGAACGTGTAGATTCGTAACCCACTCGCAACCGTTCTATGGCACGATATTGAACGAATGTATGCTATGCGCCCAAATCTTTTGGGCAGAGTGGGAGACAGTATGGTCAAGCTGTACGAGGACGGCATCTACCTGCGCGGCGGCAGCGAGGTTGTGCCTGCGGCCGAGGCTGCCGAGCGCGGTATTACGCAGACGCCCGAGGATGCCAAGCGCGGCACCATCGCGTATTCGATCCTCCAGGCACATAACACGTCGGGTGACCCCGAGGCACTCAAGATTCGCTTTGACGCCATGGCGAGCCACGACATCACCTTCGTTGGCATCATCCAGACGGCGCGCGCCTCGGGCATGGAGCAGTTCCCGCTGCCCTACGTGCTCACCAACTGCCATAACTCGCTGTGCGCCGTGGGAGGCACCATCAATGAGGACGACCACGTCTTTGGCCTTTCCGCGGCCAAGAAGTACGGCGGCATCTTCGTCCCGCCGCACATCGCCGTCATCCACTCCTTTATGCGTGAGAACTTCGCCGGCTGTGGCAAGATGATCCTGGGCTCCGACTCGCACACCCGCTACGGCGCTCTGGGCACCATGGCCGTGGGCGAGGGCGGTGGCGAGCTGGCAAAGCAGCTGCTGCGCGACACCTACGACGTTGCCTATCCCGGCGTCGTTGCCATCTACCTCACGGGCGCCCCGCGCCCCGGCGTTGGCCCACACGATGTGGCGCTCGCCATCATCCGCGCCGTCTTTGCCAAGGGTTACGTTAAGAACAGGGTCATGGAGTTCGTGGGCCCCGGCATTGCGAGCATGACGACCGATTATCGCAACGGCGTCGACGTCATGACCACCGAGACCACCTGCCTGTCGAGCATCTGGGCCACCGACGAGGACACGCGCGCGTTTTTGACCATGCACGGCCGCGGCGACGACTACCGCGAGCTCAAGCCCGCCGATGTCGCCTACTACGACGGCTGCGTCGAGGTCGACCTGTCGAGCATCAAGCCCATGATCGCGCTGCCGTTCCATCCTTCTAACGGCTTTGAGATTGACGAGCTCAACGAGAACCTCGAGGACATCCTGCATGAGGTCGAGCTCGAGGCCGCCAAGATCGGCGAGGGTAAGACGCACTTTAGCCTGCTCGACAAGATCGTCGACGGCAAGCTGCACGTGCAGCAGGGCGTCATCGCCGGCTGCTCGGGCGGCAACTACGACTCCGTGGTCCAGGCTGCCCGCGTGCTTAAGGGCGCCAACACCGGCTGCGGCGAGTTTTCGCTGTCGGTCTATCCCACGAGCCAGCCCGTGGCGCTCGAGCTTACACGCCGCGGCTACATCTACGACCTTATGGAGGCCGGCGCGATTGTGCGCACGGCATTCTGCGGCCCGTGCTTCGGCGCCGGCGACACGCCTGCCAACAACGGCCTTTCGATCCGCCACACCACGCGCAACTTCCCCAATCGCGAGGGTTCCAAGCCGGGCAACGGTCAGCTGAGCGCCGTGGCCCTGATGGACGCCCGCTCCATTGCGGCGACGGCTGCCAACGGCGGCGTCCTGACGCCGGCGACCGACCTGCCCGAGGAGACTTGGGACGAGGCCTGCGAGTACACCTTTGACGACGCGCCGTACAAGAAGCGCGTGTACTGGGGCTTTGGCAAGGCTGAGCCGGCCGACGAGCTGGTCGAAGGCCCCAACATCAAGCCGTGGCCCGCGATGGAGCCTCTCGGCGACGATATCCTGCTCAAGGTGTGCTCCAAGATCATGGACCCGGTCACCACGACTGACGAGCTCATTCCTTCGGGCGAGACGAGCTCCTTCCGCTCCAATCCGCTGGGCCTGGCAGAGTTTACGCTGAGCCGTCGTGATCCGGCCTACGTGGGCCGCTCCAAGGAGGTTGACGCGGTGGAAAAGCGCCGCGTTGCCGGCGAAACAGCAGGCGACCTGGCGGCACTCGATGCCGAGCTTGCCGGTGTGTTTGAGGCGCTGACCGGCGCGGGTGTCGCGGCCGATGCCAAGGCGACTGAGTACGGCTCCATGCTCTATGCCAAGAAGCCCGGTGACGGTTCTGCCCGCGAGCAGGCCGCGAGCTGCCAGCGCGTAATTGGCGGTCTGGCCAACATCGTCCACGAGTACGCCACCAAGCGCTATCGCTCCAATGTGATGAACTGGGGCATGGTGCCCTTCCAGATGGAGGCCGAGCCCAGCTTTGAGGTGGGCGACTACGTCTTTGTGCCGGGTATCCGCGCCGCGCTCGATGGCGACCTGAAGGGCATCGCCGCCTACGTGGTGCGCGCCGATGGTGCGGTCGAGCAGATTGAGCTCTACATTGCCGATATGACGGCAGAGGAGCGTGCCATCGTCAAGGCTGGCTGCCTGATCAACTACAACAAGTTCAAGGCCGCTGCCGAGTAACTCTGCTGTACGCCCCTGCCACACCTTTCCCTCGTGCTCACGCGCTTCGCGAGGGTCGCCCGAGGGAAAGGTGTGGCAGGGGCTATCGCGACGTTTTCGTTGGGTCTTGAGGGACGCTAATAAATAGGCTTGCTTGATGCCGCCTCTGTTATCGGGGCGGCTTCTTTTTGTCGAGAACCACCACAAAGGGGACAGGCACCTTTGTGGTGGTCCCGTTTGTCTCGACCTGTAACATCTGGGCCCTATTTGACGAGCGGTTGTTACAGATTGAGACAAACGATCGCCGCCGATCATTTCATCTCAATCTGTAACATCTAGGATCGAAAAGGGCCGCTAGATGTTACAGATCGAGACAGTGGAACATCGGAGCCGAAACCACCACAAAGGTGCCTGCCCGGCGGGACCTTATTTCGATGGGGTCCAGGTTATTTCATCGTCAAATAGCCAAGTGCGTGCCGAGCCACTGTTGCGCGCTGTCTGCGGATCGGGCTCGCAGGTTTGTTCGTAGGCATCCTCGGTACACCGATCCATAAAATCGACGACTGCCGTCTGGTCGCCCTCCATGACGTAGATTACGTCGCCATCCGAGATATAGACCCCCGGTCCTTCATTGTCCACGCAGCCGGGGTCGTATGAGACGTTGCACAATTTGCTCCCGTTTGCCGCATCGAGCTCAAGGGTCGAATAATACCCGCCAACCATTTGGCCGTTCTTGGCTCGATATGTTGCGGCACCGTACCACCGCTTAAACGTCTTGCCTTTGAGTAAACTGGTTGCCTTGCCGATAAGCTGCTCATCTTTGGTGTAGCGCCTGGCCCCAAGTTCGATACGGGGATAGTTGCTGACCCCAAGCGCTGCGGGCGTACCGTCAAAATCGACGGTGATCGAATCGGGTTTGACGATATCGGTGAGGACCTCGATGGGATAGCTTACGGTCTCAACCGCCGCCTGCGTCGCAGAGGCGGGGAGAAATGCGAGATAGATAATTCCTACGCCGACTGCGGTAATCGCAAACGCTAAGACGAGCAGGCCGATATAGGTGGAGCGTTTCACGGCGGGTACCTCGCAAACAGTATGCATTCATTAAGATAAGTGATACCAGCTTACGACAATATTCAAAAGAAAGCGATCGATCGAAATGACGGGGTGAAAAGGCCCTATTGGGTTTCGATTTGACCTCTAATAGGAATATTTGCCCCACTCATTCTGGGCGAGAGGTCAATAATTGAGTCCACGAGTTTTGAGCGATACTCTTCTCACTAAATCTCGATTTGTAACATCTTGGCCGCTAAAAGTGGGCTTGGTGTTACAGATTTAGATTTTCGATTCAGGTGTCTTCTGTTCGTCTCGATTTGTAACAGATAGAGCCCTATTTGCCGACTAGATGTTACAGATTGAGACAAACGGGCGCCGCTGAACAATTCGTCTCGATCCGTAACATCTGGAGCCGGAAACGGTCGATAGATGTTACAGATTGAGATAGTGAGGGGACGAGGCCGCAGCGGGTGAGCGGGCCTGCCCTTATCTCTTAATCACTCATAAAATCTTATATATAGAGACTTAGATTTATGTATAAGATCGTACAAAGCTGGCAACAATACTTCTCGAACAACGTGAAGCCGCCCCGTAGGGCGGCCGCCCCAAGAGAGGTGATTCCATGAGAATCGATAAGCTAGCAATGACGTCGCGCGAGGCGTTGCAGACCGCCATGAGCACGGCTGCCGACGCGCAGGCTGGCGCGGTGGAGCCGATTCATCTGCTGTCTGCCCTGCTCGGTGCCGGCGAGCGCAATATCTCCGTGATTATCGAGCACATCGGTGCCGACCCGGCTCAGCTCGCACGCTCCACACAGGACGCCATCGACCGCGCGCCCAAGGTTTCGGGCGAGGGCCAGCAGATGGGCCTGTCCAACGAGCTCGTTCGCGTCATCGAGAAGGCCGAGAAGAAGGCCACCAAGATGGGCGACAGCTTTGTGGTGACCGAGCATCTGCTGATGGCGCTTGCCGAGGACAAGGGCGAGGCGGGCCGTGTGCTGCGCGACGCCGGCGTCACCAAGGAGCGCATCGAGCAGGTCTACGAGGAGCTGCGCGGCGATGACCGCGTGACGTCCGCCGAGGACAAGACCCAGTTTGAGGCGCTGGAACAGTACGGCCGCAATATCTGCGACCTTGCCCGTGCCGGCAAGCTCGACCCGGTCATTGGCCGTACCGACGAGATCCGTCGCACCATTCAGGTCCTGTCCCGCCGCACCAAGAACAACCCCGTGCTCATCGGCGAGCCGGGTGTCGGCAAGACGGCCATCGTCGAGGGCATCGCCCAGCGTATCGTGGCCGGCGACGTGCCGAGTACCCTGCGCGACCGCGACCTTATCGAGCTCGACATGAGCGCGCTGGTCGCCGGCGCTAAGTACCGCGGCGAGTTCGAGGACCGCTTGAAGGCTGTGCTCAAGGAGGTACAGAAGTCCGAAGGCAAGGTCATCCTGTTCATCGATGAGCTCCACACCATCGTGGGCGCGGGTGCCACCGAGGGCTCCATGGACGCCGGTAATATCCTCAAGCCGGCGCTCGCCCGTGGCGACCTGCATGCGATCGGCGCGACCACACTCGACGAGTACCGCAAGTACATCGAGAAGGACGCGGCGCTCGCCCGTCGTTTCCAGACCGTTATGGTGAGCGAGCCTACCGTCGAGGACACCATCTCGATCCTGCGTGGCCTCAAGGAGAAGTACGAGATCTTCCACGGTGTGCACATCACCGATAGCGCGCTCGTGGCCGCCGCTGACCTCTCCGATCGCTATATCGCCGACCGCTTTCTGCCAGACAAGGCCATCGACCTGGTCGATGAGGCCGCAAGCCGCCTGCGCATGGAACTCGACAGCATGCCGGTCGAGATTGACGCCACCACGCGTCAGCTCACCCAGCTGCAGATCGAGGAGCAGGCGCTCATGAAGGAGACCGACGACGCCTCCAAGGAGCGTCTGGAGGCCCTGCGCCAAGAGATCGCCGAGGTCCAAGAAAAGCTCAACGTGCAAAAGGCCGGCTGGCTCAACCAGAAGAACGCCATCGACCACGTGCAGGAGCTTAAGGGACAGCTCGACGAGGCCAGAAGCGAAGAGGAGCGCGCGACGCGCAACGGCGACCTGGGCCGTGCGTCCGAGCTGCGCTACTCCGTGATTCCGGGTCTGCAGCAGCAGATTCAGGATTCCGAGGCTGCGCTCGAGGCACAAAAGCAGAAGGACGGCGAGGGTCTCAACGAGCAGGTGACCTCCGATGAGATCGCCGAGGTCGTGAGTGCCTGGACCGGCGTGCCCGTGTCCAAGATGATGCAGGGCGAGCTCGACAAGCTGAAGGGCCTGGAGGGTGAGCTGCATAAGCGCGTCATCGGCCAGGACGAGGCCGTCTCCGCCGTCGCCGCGGCTGTGCGCCGCAGCCGTGCGGGCCTCTCCGATCCGGACAAGCCCATCGGCAGCTTCTTCTTCCTGGGCCCCACCGGCGTGGGCAAGACCGAGCTCGCCAAGGCACTTGCCGAGTGCCTGTTCGACGACGAGCGCGCGCTCGTGCGTATCGACATGTCCGAGTACATGGAGAAGTTCAGCGTCCAGCGTCTGATCGGTGCGCCCCCGGGATACGTGGGTTACGACGAGGGCGGCCAGCTCACTGAGGCCGTGCGCCGTCGTCCGTACTCCGTGATCTTGCTCGACGAGATGGAGAAGGCCCATCCAGATGTCTTCAACGTGCTGCTGCAGGTGCTCGACGACGGCCGTCTGACCGATGGCCAGGGTCGCCAGGTGTCCTTCAAGAACACGATTATCATCATGACGTCCAACGTGGGCTCCAAGGCCATCGCCGATCTGTCCGGTAAGGACGAGGAGGAGATGCGCCATCAGGTCGACGCCGCCATGGCTCAGACCTTCCGCCCCGAGTTCCTCAACCGTATCGACGATATCGTGGTGTTCCATCCGCTCGGCATGGCGCAGATCGAGAAGATTGTCGACATCCAGCTTGCCGACGTTCGCGCACGCCTGGCCAAGGAGCGCATGACGCTTGCCATCACCCCGGCGGCCAAGCAGATGCTCGCCGTGGGTGGCCTGGACCCCGTGTTCGGCGCCCGTCCGCTCAAGCGCCTGGTCCAGCGCGAGGTCGTGGATGCCATTGCTGCCGCTATCATCGACGGCACGGTGCGCGAGGGCGATCAGGTGACGGTCGATGTCGACAAGGACGGCGGCTTTACCGTCGTGTGCGACAACACGCCGGCGGCCACCTACGAGGTCCCCGACGCCGAGTAGATTTTTGGGACATGCCTTAAAATCTGCCAGTCGTCTCTAAACGCCAAGGGCGGCGGATCCAATTGGGTCCGCCGCCCTTTTTCGTGCGACAATAGATGATGTTGAACGGATGCGATGCAAGGAGCTATGCAGATGAAAGACGAGATCAAGACGCACGCACCGGCGGCTGAGGCAGCGCCCGCCGCGCCGGTCGCACCGAAGGCTTCTCCCAAACCGGCGCCCAAGCCGCGCGACCCCTATATCCGTGCCGAGAACGAGGACGATGACGGTTACGACCCCTACAGCGACCGACGCCCCGAGCGCGAGCCGATGTTCGAAGCCGATCCGTGGCGCTAAGTGCCACCAATAAGTTGCGGTGAAATAGGGACTGTTTTGCGGTTTGACCAGCAAAAACAGTCCCTATTTCACCGCAACTGCGTTAGGGATTTTTCTACAGGGGGAGGGTAGTCAAAAAAGCCCCGTCCCAAATTGACTGCTCGGGGAGTCGCATTCGAGCTCGGTTGTCCTCTTAGCCACTCGATATCCTTCGGAGCAATAACGGTGATAAACTTGCTTAAGTGTTAATCAAGCTACACACAATCTTGCTCTCTAATTAATCAAGAATCGCTATAATTTTGATTAGCTAGAGAGCAAGATTGGAGAATCATGGCATTCAACGACTTGATCGCCCAGAAAATAAAGGACTTTGAACAGCAGGGGGTTCCGCAGGTCTTTGAGCGAGACCTTGATCTAGGAAACCCACAGGAGCCAAAGCGCGACAACATCGTAAATGTGATTGTGGGGGCCCGCCGTTGTGGAAAGACGTATCGCCTGTATCAGGAGATGCAGCGGCTTCAGTGCCGGGGCGTCAAGCTTGACCGGATGCTTTACTTCAATTTTGAGGATGAGCGCTTGCGCCCGTATGAGCCATCGCTGCTGGCGGACGTGCTCGACACGTTCTATGCGCTGTATCCTGTTGCTCGAATCGAGGGCGCTTACATTTTCTTTGACGAGATCCAAGAAATTCCCGAATGGGGTGCGTTTCTGCGTCGTGTAGTCGATACGGAGAAAGCGACCGTCTATGTGACGGGATCTTCTTCTAAGATGCTGTCCTCAGAGCTTAAGAGCGAGTTCAGGGGTCGTTCTCTTATACGGGAGCTTTTTCCGTTGAGTTTTTCGGAATACGTTCGATATAAGACGGGGAACGTTTTCGAGCCAGATGCGACCTTTTCCCCGAGCGATGCAGCGCTGCTTCGACATCATCTGATCGGGTATCTTGAACGAGGGGGATTCATCGCGACACTTGAGCAGACGCCTGCAGACGCGATTCAGCTGCTACAGGAATATGCTTCGCGAACGGTCGCCATGGACGTCGTTGAACGGTACGACGTCAAGAACCCTCGCCTGGCATCGCTGTTCTTGACGCGGTGTATGGCATCTTCGGGACGAGAGCTGTCAGTGAACAAAGTGTACAACGAGTTCAAGAGCAGACAGATACCCGTCAGTCGTAATTCGCTCAGCGATTTACTTGAGTATTATGAGGACGCCTACCTGTTATTTTCTGTGCCGGAGTTCACGCGTTCACTGGCAAATAACATGCGGTCTGCGTCTAAGGTCTACGCTGTCGACCCTGCGATGTTTGGAGCATTCTCTCCCGCATCGGCATTGGACCAGGGCCAGAGGCTCGAGACCGCAGTGTTCAATGCGCTAAGAAGAAGGACTCCCGCGGTGAGGACCGGCTCGGTCTGCCGCCTGCTAATCAAAGAGAAGAGCAAAAGCCATGAGGTAGACTTTGTGGCTGGGGACGCGCTTCTCATGCGGGCTTATAGCCTGATTCAGGTGAGTGCGGATATGGCAAGTGAGAAAACGCGCGAGCGCGAAATTGCCGCGCTTGATGCCTCGATGGCCCAGTTTGATCTTGGCGAGTCGGCAATCGTTACCATGGATGAACAGACCGATATTCCATGCGAGCACGGTGTGGTACACGTTATGCCCGCATGGAAGTGGCTCCTTGCCTAATCATCTATGGGCCTGTGGGGTCAGGACCTCCTGGCTCCTTCATCACGGTTGGGGAGCACCTTGCTGCGCCAGGCTAGTCCTGGGCTTTGATACTCGGCAGCAGGATCTGCGCGAGGTAGTCGGTTTCGAGCTTAGTGGCACCATCGGCCTTGCCGTCTTTACCCACCAGGTCGTTCTTGATCTGGCTATACGTATAGCGGTTGCCGGTCGTCAGCTCGACAAGCTCAATGGCCGTGTCCATGGGGTAGGTCGACACTGGATCCTGGGTGCGCCCGTTGATAGTCTGGGGCACCACGTACGGATAGACGGGGCCGCTGGCGTAGACGGTATAACCGTTGCCTAGATTGGCCGCGCCCAAAACCGTATCGCCTTCATCGGGCGTAAAGCTCTCGCCCTCGCGCACCGCAACGAGCGTCACGAGCGGCGTATTGGCGTCGTCGCCCAGATAGATGCATAGCGTGCTTCCGTTTTGCCAAGTTGCGACCTTGCCGTACCACTCGACGGGAATATCGAGCTGGTAGAGGTCGGTTGCCTTGTGGCGAGCGTCAGCATCACGGGACGCCTGTGCCTTTTGCGCGCTCACGGCATTGACGGCGGCGTCGCGCCGCGCGGTTGCTGCCTGCTGGAGCACTTTGGCAGCCGCGGCGGAGCTCGCACCGCCCTCCTCGGCATACTTGGCGGCGGCATCGATCTGGTCGTCAGTCACCGTGTCGGCCGAAGGCACCTTGAGCTTAAAGGTGGCCTGGGCACTTAAATCCTGTCCATCGCTCTTAACGGTGACCTGCGTCTTGGTGGTCGGGACGGTATAGATGGTGCCGTCGGCCGCGATGGGGGAGGCGGCGATGGAGAGCGTGTAATCGCCGGGCAGCAGTTTGATGCCGCGGCCGTGCTCGTCAACGTAGAGTGTTTCGCTCACAGAAGAGCCGTCGGAGTCCTGGCCACTCACCTGCACGGGGATCTTTGAGCCAGTGGAACAGTCGAGGCCCGCGGCCTGCACGCCAATCTGCACTGACATCATCGTGTGGGCATTGGCGGCGACAGTGGCAGCCTGCTCTTGCTGATATCCGTTCCAGGCAGCATAGCCTGCGCCGCCGGCGACGAGCGCGACGGCCACAACGCCGGCAACCATCAGGTTGCGGCGCTTGGGCGACATCTTGCGATGGCGAACCTCGGCCTCGCGTGCCGAGGGAACGGATGGTAGGGGAATATCGCCCATGGCGATGGTCTCGTCCACGGCTGGTGCGGAACCCAGGCCAGGAAGCTCGCGGGTCAGCGAATCCTCGGCCGGTAAGCTGTCGAGCAAGACGGTTTCCTCGCCCGTGTCGGATTCGGGCTGGTTGCCGGCCTCGCTTTCGGTGTCTTCGTGATCTGCCTCATCCTCGGCAGGCTCAACGTCGCCTGCATCCTGATCATCGGATTGCGCCTCGGTTTCCGGCTCATCCTGCACATCAACGCCCGAATCGTCAAACGCAATCTCATCGAGTGAAATCCGGTCTAAGCTCTCCAAGGCCTCAGCGCAAGCTTCTGCATCTTGGGCCGCATCCTCTTGGCCCATCGTCTCATCTTTCATATATCCCCCAAGCTCAATATCGGGACAACACTGTACCCAAAAATGGAGCCATATAAAGCGCGTGCGAAATATAAGATCCGATTTAACTCGAGCGCATCGTTCGGCCGCATCCTCGCGGCGGCAAAAGGCCCCCGGAACGCGAACGAATCACATTCCGGGGGCTCTACAATGCGTTGAGTTGCGCGGAGCCGGCTATGCTGCTTCGTGCTCAAGCGATGTCTGCGCCAGGCGCGTTACTCGGCGTGTGCGTAATCCACCTTGGCGCGGCGAGCGGTAGCCTTCTCCCAATCGCTGGTGCCCTCAAAGACATCCTGCTTGTAGGGATTGCGGCCGAGCTTTTTGGCGCGGTAGGCGATGTAGATGATCGCGGCGACGTTGGCGATCAGTGCGGCGATCGAGACCGCGGTAGCGGCGCCGGGGTCGAGCGTGGAGTGGGTCACAAAGACGGACTCCTCCTGGAAGTACGGGAACACCTGGGCAAACATGCACCAAATGGCCAGCGTAAAGGCGCGGTTCTGGATCCAGCCGCCCTTGTTCCAGATAAAGGCGGCGACGGTGGGCGCCAACAGCAGCGCAAAGCCGCAGAACCAGGAATGGGTGGGCAGGCAGTTGTAGGTGTAGCAGAAGTTCCAGATGTCGTAGGCGATGATGTAGACCCAGGTCATGTCGGGCCACAGCATGTCGGTTTGATCCTCGGAGGCGTAGACGCTCCACCAACCGGTCATGCAGAAGATGTTGATGATACCGGCGATGCCGTTGAACACGTTGTTCCAGCCGGCCAGCTGCGTAGCACCTTCGGAGGTGACCCAGGTGGACTCGCCCAGGACAAAGAAGTGGTAGGCGCTCTCGAAGTCGGACACGACGGCAATCATGATGTTGATGGCGACGATCACAAACGGCCACGCACGGAACCAATGCGCCTTGCCGATCTTTCCCCACTGGTACTTAATGGCAATGAAGCCCCAGCAACCGGCCAGCGCAGCGTATACCTTGGCGTAGTGGAACCAGCTGTTCTGGTACACATGGGTGGGGTTGGTGAGCGCCCACTCGGCACCCTGCGAAACGCCCACGGCGATGGCGACGCAGTAGATGGTCATGGCCAGCGGAGCCACGCCAAAGATGATTGCCGCGCCCAGCTTAGTGCGGCGGCCGACCTCGTTGAGCACGATCAGGCCAATAAAGACCATGGCCCAGCCGGCCCAGTGGATAAGGGTATCGCTACCCCAAACATCGAACAGCATGCTGCTCTCCTTTCACACGCCCGCGGCCCCTCTTCTGATCGCGGGCAGTTTGGCCAAATGTCGTCAGTTCTGGGGCTTGCGCTCCGGATACTTGGCGGTATAGCCCTCGATGTGGAGTGTCGAGGCGATGATTTCCTTGACCGTTTCGTCGGGCACATCGGGGTGCGTGCGGATATACATCAAAAGACCCATGATGAGGGTGTAGAACGTCTCGTAGACATGGTCGATGCGTAGCTCATGATGGGCGACAAAATCCACTACGGTGGTGTCGCAGATATACTGCGCCACGCGCTGGACCACGTTGTGCAAAAAGCCGCCGTAGAGCGCGCCGCTGCTCGAGGTAAGCGTGCTCGGCAGCTCGTGGCCGCTGGCGACCAGGCGCTTAAAGAGCGGGGCGACGGTGTCGAGCGCGCCCTCGATATCACCGACGGTGCGGTCGGCGTTCCACCGCTCGAGTTCGGAGATAAAGCCGTCGATCGCCTCGTCCATAACAGCGGTGACGGCGGCGTCCATGTCGGCGAAGTAATGGTAGAACAATGAACGCGTGCAGCCGGCTCGCTTGGTCACGGCCGATACCGATAGGTGGGACACGCCCAGCTCGGAGCTTACGGTGCGCACGGCATCGAGGATCTCGCGACGGCGTTCGTCGCCCGTCAGGCGCTTTGCCGCGCTATCGGATGCGGGGACGGCATCGACCACAGAGGTACCTGCTGTGTTGTTGCCCATGTTTTGCCGCCTTTCATCCTCTTTTGCCTGACCGTTCGCCTAACAGTCTTGAATATTGTTGACGGTTCGTCAATACTATTTTTGACACAATGTCAACAATGGCGGGTGAACGGCATGGGGCATGCCCGGCCTGCAAAAAAAGAGGGGCGCTGCGGCCTCGTCGGGCTGTGGCAAGAGAAGGGACAACCATGATTCTCAACGGACCGGGGATTAGCTACACCGAGCCCGACATCGGTTCGGAGTTCGTGCCGCCGCTGCCGGAGCATCCGCGCGAGGCCATCGTCAAGCTGTGCGAGCACTGCACCAACCGTCTGCTGCATCGCGACGAGCTGTTGGGCTACGAGTACTGGTCGTTTGCCGAGGCCGCGACCGACGAGCAGGCCGAAGTGCTCTGCAAGATGAAGATGCGCCGTCCCTATACGCTGCCCGAGATGGCCAAGCTCACCGGCATGCCCGAGGCCGATATCGAGAAGATGCTCGACGACATGAGCTACACGGGTCTGCTCGAGTACAACTGGGAAAACCCCGAGCGCGCCAAGCAGTGGGTGCTGCCCATGCTGGTGCCGGGCTCTGCCGAGTTCCTCAACATGCGCGTGAGCCAGCTCGAAGAGCACCCGGTCTACGCCAAGTTCTTTGAGCAGGCATCCAAAGGCCCGCTGTCCAAGGCTACGCCGATGGTGCCGCCCGGAGGCGCCGGCATCGGCATGCACGTCATTCCGGTCGAGAAGGCCATCGACGCCGCGAGCACCTCGGTGCCTATTGAGCATATCGAGCACTGGCTCGACAAATATGATGGCAAATATGCCGCTAGCACCTGCAGCTGCCGCGCAAGCCGTCGCGTGATGCGCGAGGGCTGCGCCGACGACCCGGCCGATTGGTGCATCGCCGTGGGCGATATGGCCGACTACGTGGTCGAGACCGATCGTGGCCATTACGTGACCCGCGACGAGGTTTACGACATCCTGCGCCAGGCCGAGGACAACGGCTTTGTGCACCAGATCACCAACATCGACGGCGAGAACAAGATCTTCGCCATCTGCAACTGCAACGTCAACGTGTGCTACGCCCTGCGCACCTCGCAGCTGTTCAACACGCCCAACCTGTCGCGCTCGGCCTATGTCGCCAAGGTCGAGAAGGATAAGTGCGTGGCCTGCGGTCGCTGCGTTGAGGTGTGTCCGGCCGGCGCCGCCAAGCTGGGCCAAAAGCTCTGCAGCAAGAAGGCGGGCGGACAGGTGCCCGAGTATCCGCGCCAGGAGTTGCCCGATGCCACCAAGTGGGACCACACCAGGTGGTCGCCCAACTACCGCAACGACAACCGCATCGAGACGCACGAGTCCGGCACCGCGCCCTGCAAGACGGCCTGCCCCGCGCACGTTGCCGTTCAGGGCTATCTGAAGCTCGCGGCGCAGGGCCGCTATGACGAGGCCCTAGCACTCATTAAGCGCGAGAACCCTCTGCCCGCTATCTGCGGCCGTGTGTGCAATCGCCGCTGCGAGGATGCCTGCACCCGCGGCCGTGTGGACGCCGCCGTGGCCATCGACGAGGTCAAGAAGTTCATCGCCCAGCGCGATCTGGATGCCGCGACCCGCTATGTCCCGCCCGTGGTGACGCCGACGCGCGCTGGCGGCTTCGACCAGAAGATCGCCATTATCGGTGCCGGTCCGGCCGGCCTGTCCTGCGCTTTCTACCTGGCCGAGAAGGGCTACAAGCCCGTCGTGTTCGAGAAGAACGAGCGCCCGGGCGGCATGCTTACCTACGGCATTCCCAGCTTTAAGCTGCAGAAGGACGTTATCGAGGCCGAGGTCGAGGTTATTCGCCTGATGGGTGCCGAGTTCCGCTATGGCGTGGAGGTCGGTCGCGATGTGACGCTCGATGAGCTGCGCGAGCAGGGCTTTAAGGCCTTTTATGTTGCCATCGGCTGCCAGGGCGGCCGCCTTGCCGGTATTCCGGGCGAGGATGCCGAGGACGTGACCGTGGCCGTCGACTTCTTGCGCGAGGTCAACAGCGGCAAGATCGACGCGCTGCCCGGCCGCACCATCGTGGTGGGCGGCGGCAACGTGGCCATCGACGTGGCCCGCAACGCCTGCCGTCTGGGCTCCGAGCACGTCGAGATGTTCTGCCTGGAGAGCGAGGCCCAGATGCCCGCCAGCGAGGAAGAGCGTCGCGAGGCCATCGAGGACGGCGCGCACATCAGCTGTGGTTGGGGTCCCAAGGAGGTTCACCTGGACGAGTCCGGTCGCGTATGTGGCATCACCTTTAAGCGCTGCACGCGCGTCTTTGACGACGAGGGCCGTTTTGCGCCCGAGTACGATGAGAACGATCTGCGTCGTGTCGATGCCGACCGCGTGGTCATGTCGATTGGCCAGTCCATTGTGTGGGGCGACCTGCTGGCTGGCTCCAAAGTGGAGCTTGGTCGTGGCCAGGGTGCCCTTGCCGATCCCCAGACCTACCAGACCGCCGAGCCCGACATCTTTGTGGGCGGCGACGTCTACACCGGTCCGAGCTTTGCCATCGACGCCATCGCTGCCGGTCACGAGGCCGCCGTGTCCATCCACCGCTTTGTGCAGCCGGGCTCCACGCTCACCATCGGCCGCAACCAGCGCCGCTACACCGCGCTCGACCGCGACGACGTTGTGCTCGAGGGCTACGACAACGCGAGCCGCGAGGTTGCCCACGTTGACCGCGAGCGCGAGAAGGCCGCGCCGTTTAGCGAGTACGTCGAGACCTTTACCGCAGAGCAGGTGCGCGCCGAGACCGCCCGTTGCCTGGGTTGCGGTGCCTCGATCGTCGACCCCAACAAGTGCATCGGCTGCGGCCTGTGCACCACCAAGTGCGCGTTCGACGCCATCCATCTGGATCGCGACCGCCCCGAGTGCTCAACGATGGTCAAATACGAGCAAAAGCTCCCAAGCCTCGGCAAGTACGCGCTCAAGCGTGCCATCAAGATTAAGTTCGGTCGCAAGTAAGTAGTCATAACGGGAACGGCGGAGGAAAAAGTGCACGAGCTCGGAATCGTTTACCACATCATTCGCGATGTCGAGAATGTGGCGCGCGCTCATGGCGTGCGTCGCGTTTCGAGCGTGACGTTGCTGCTGGGCGAGGTCTCGGGCGTCGTTCCCGACTTGCTACTCGACGCTTGGCGCTGGGCGGCAGATAAAAAGTCCATCACCGAGGGTGCGGAGCTTATTGTGGAGCCTGTCGAGGCCGTGACGCATTGCGAGGCGTGCGGCTGCGACTACGCGACGGTCGAGCACGGCAAGACCTGCCCCCATTGCGGCAGCGGCGAGACATACCTGCTGCAGGGCCAGGAGGTCATGATCAAGCAGATCGAGACCCCCGACGAGGACCCGGCAGATGCTGCTCCTGACGGCCTCTCCGACGCCCCCGACGCCGTCGACGCCGCCAACCCCCTCCGCATCGTCTAGGACCCCCTATAAGTTGCGGTGAAATAGTTCCTAAATCCAGCCTTCTGGCTCTTAAACAAGAACTATTCCACCGCAACTATTTTGAGTGGTTTCGTAGAACATAAGTCACGATAATAGTCAAGTCATGTCTGTTTAAACAAAATAGCGGCAGTACAAGCGCATTCGCGCTTGCCTAAAATCGATATTAATGAACAGCCTGCTTGTATCTGTAAAATGCATGGCTTGATGAGCGACGCCTTGTCGTGTAATGAGTCAAAAAGCAGTAACGTAATCAACTTGTAACAAACCTAGACGTTTAAACAAATAATCCAACCTTTTGCGGATTTAGCTATAATTCCACAAACCAAACAGCTATACTCCTTTCATGTCGTGTAGGAAATACGTAGACAAAAAGGAGGTTATGTGATGGTAAGTATTGTTCTTGCTAGCCACGGGGACTTGGCAGCTGGAATCAAGCAGACGGGCTCGATGGTCTTTGGCGATCAGCCGTCTGTTGCCGTGGTCTCGCTCGAGCCGAGCATGGGCCCCGACGACTTCCGTGCCAAGGTCGAGGAAGCAATCGCTTCCTTCGAAGACCAGGAGCAGGTGCTCTTCCTCGTTGATCTGTGGGGCGGCACGCCGTTCAACCAGATCAGCGGGCTCATCGAGGGCCACGATTCCTGGGCTATCGTCACCGGTGTCAACCTGCCTATGCTCATCGAGGCATATTCGCAGCGCTTTGACGCAAAGAACACTGCACATGCGATCGCAAAACATCTCGTGACTGAGGCTAAGGCTGGCGTGCGTGTCAAGCCCGAGTCTCTGGAGCCCGAGGAGAAGAAGCCGGCTGCGGCCGCCGCTGCTCCTGCAGGCGCCATCCCTCCGGGAACGGTCATCGGCGATGGGCACATCAAGATCGCCCACGTCCGTATCGACACCCGTCTGCTTCATGGTCAGGTGGCCACCACGTGGACCAAGCAGATCAACCCCAACCGCATCATCGTGGTTTCCGACGGCGTTGCTCACGACGAGCTCCGCAAGACCATGATCGAGCAGGCTGCCCCTCCGGGAGTCCATGCCAACGTCGTGCCCATCAAGAAGATGGCTGAGGTCGTCAAGGACACGCGTTTTGGTGACACCAAGGCCATGCTGCTCTTCGAGAACCCGCAGGATCTGCTCAAGGCCATCGAGGCCGGCGTCGACATCAAGGAAGTCAACATCGGTTCCATGGCTCACTCCAAGGGCAAGGTCGTCGTCACCAACGCCGTCGCTATGGGCGATGACGACGTTAAGACCCTCGAGGCCCTCAAGGCCAAGGGCGTCAAGTTCGAGGTCCGCAAGGTTCCTTCGGATGCCTCCGAGGATCTCGACGCCATGTTGAAGAAAGCTAAGGCCGAACTGGCCGCTCAAGCATAGTAAAGGAGGGTCCGATACATGTCTGCAATCACTATTCTGCTTGTTGCGATTGTCGCGTTGCTTGCCGGTATGGAAGGCATTCTGGATGAGTTCCAGTTCCATCAGCCGCTCGTGGCATGCACGCTTATCGGTCTCGTAACCGGTCACCTTCAGGAGGGCATCCTCCTGGGCGGTTCGCTCCAGATGATGGCCCTTGGCTGGGCTAACGTCGGCGCCGCCGTCGCGCCTGACGCCGCTCTGGCCTCGGTCGCTTCTTCGATCATCATGGTGCTCGCCCTCAACGGCGGCGCCACTGATTCGGCCAAGGCCGTTACCGCGGCCATCGCCGTCGCCGTCCCGCTGTCGGTCGCTGGTCTGTTCCTGACCATGATCTGCCGTACCATTGCTACCGCTATCGCTCACGCCATGGACGGTTGCGCCGAGAAGGGCGACTTCTCCGGCATCGAGCGCTGGCAGTACGCTGCCATCCTCATGCAGGGCCTTCGTATCGCCATCCCGGCAGTACTTCTGTGCGTCATCCCGGCCGAGGCTGTTACCAACGCGCTTAACGCTATGCCCGACTGGCTGTCCGGCGGCATGGCCGTCGGCGGCGGCATGGTCGCTTCCGTCGGTTACGCCATGGTCATCAACATGATGGCCACCAAGGAGACCTGGCCGTTCTTTATCCTCGGCTTTGTCCTTGCTGCCATCCCTCAGCTCACGCTGATCGCCCTTGGCCTCATCGGCATCTCCCTTGCCCTCATCTACCTTGGCCTTAAGGATCTGTCCAAGCAGGGTGGCGGCATGGGCGGTGGCTCCGGCGACCCGCTCGGCGACATTCTGAACGATTACGAGTAGGAGGGGAGTGATACATATGGCAGAGAACAAGATTCAGCTCACCAAGGCTGACCGTAAGAAGGTTTGCTTCCGTCATCAGTTCCTTCAGGGCTCGTGGAACTACGAGCGTATGCAGAACGGCGGCTGGTGCTTCGCAATGATCCCTGCGATCAAGAAGCTCTACACCAGCAAGGATGACCAGATTGCCGCTCTTAAGCGCCACCTGGAGTTCTATAACACCCACCCCTATGTTTCCGCCCCCGTCATTGGCGTTACCCTCGCCCTCGAGGAGGAGCGCGCCAACGGTGCTCCGATCGATGACGTCGCCATCCAGGGCGTCAAGGTCGGTATGATGGGCCCGCTCGCCGGCGTCGGTGACCCCGTCTTCTGGTTCACCCTTCGCCCGATTCTGGGCGCTCTGGGCGCTTCCCTGGCCATGTCCGGCAGCATCGTCGGTCCGCTGCTGTTCTTCTTCGCGTGGAACATCATCCGTTACGCTTTCCTGTGGTACACACAGGAGTTTGGCTACAAGGTCGGCTCCTCTATCGCCAAGGACCTCTCCGGCGGTCTGATGGGCAAGGTCACCGAGGGCGCTTCCATCCTGGGTATGTTCATCATCGGCGCCCTGGTCGAGCGCTGGGTGTCCATTTCCTTCACCCCGATCGTCTCCACGGTCAAGCAGTCTGCTGGCGCCTTTATCGACTGGGCTAGCCTGCCCTCCGGTTCCGAGGGTATCAAGGAAGCGCTGACGATGTACAACTCCGTCGGTGCTACCGCCCTTGATCAGATGAAGGTCACCACGCTTCAGGCCAACCTCGATCAGCTTATCCCCGGCCTTGCCGCCGTGTGCCTGACCCTGCTGGTCTGCAAGCTCCTCAAGAAGAAGGTCAGCCCGATTGTCATCATCCTGGCTCTCTTCGCCGTCGGCATCATCGGTCGCTTCTGCGGCTTCATGTAAGCACGCTTCGGCTTAAGACCGAGAATTGCTAGGCAAGGGCTTTTGAGCCATTGAAACGGACCGCACCCGGTGGGTACACTGGATGCGGTCCGATTGTTTTATTTGGAGGGCGAGGCGCGCATGGCGCAATCTCAGAACAGCACGGTCGATCTGGCAACGCCGGCAACCTGCCTGATGGGGCTTACCAGCCACGGCAACGTGATGGTGGGCAATAAGGCGTTCGAGTATTACAACGAGCGCAATCCCGAGGATTATATTCAAATCCCGTGGGATGAGGTCGACTATATTGCCGCCGAGGTTTTACGCGGCACCAAGAAGATCACGCGTTTTGCCATCTTCACCAAGGACAACGGTCACTTTACGTTTTCGACGCGCGACGACAAAGAGACGCTTCGTGCTGTCCGCAAGTACGTCGACGAGGATAAGCTTGTGCGTTCGCCCGACTTTATCGATGTGACGGCCAAGGGCGCCAAGAGCATCCCCTCCGTTATCAAAAACCTCTTCCACAAAGGTAACTAGCTCCTCATAAGTTGCGGTGAAATAGTTCCTAAATACGGCTTTAGATGCTTCAGACAGGAACTATTCCACCGCAACTTCGAAGTCTAGTCATGCGACGTATTGCGATGCAGTAAATCTGCTACACTAGTACAACATGCCTCCGTAGCTCAGGGGATAGAGCACCGCTCTCCTAAAGCGGGTGTCGACGGTTCGAATCCGCCCGGGGGCACCAGAAGATTATGACGGCGTCGCGAGAGCGGCGCCGTTTCTGGTTTGTGGGAGCTGTCGGCGGATTCGGACCGTCGGCACCCGCGTCACTCATTTCCCCGCGGGGGGAGTTTTCGAATCCGCCCGGGGGCACCAGAGGAATATCGAGCCCGGTACCGCTACGGTGCCGGGCTCCTCTGGTTCATGTCATGTCAAAAACGAAGCGCCCGCTTGCTGGGGAAGCAAGCGGGCGCCTGTGAGCGAATATGTTTGCGGCGAGAGCCGTGATGAGCGGCAGGGTGGCGGCTAGTTGGTCGTACCGGAATCGTCACCCGTGCCCGAGCCAGAGCCCGAACCCGAGCCAGAAAGTGCGACCGTCAGCGTAATCGTGCTGTCGGTGGACTGCTTGCCGGTGGGGGAGACGCCCGTAACGGTGGCATCCTCGTTACCGCTTACGGGATTGCCGTTCTGGTCACAGAAGCCAATGTTATAGAAACCGGCGTTGTTGAGCGCGGTAACAGCGGCGGAAATGCTCTTGCCGTACAGGTTGCCCGGGACGGTGGCCTTGCCGGACTTCTTGGCGATGACGACGGTAATCGTGGCGCCGGGCTTCTGCTTGCCGCTGGGGTTCCAGCTGATCACGGTGCCCTCGGTAACCGAGTCGTTCTCCTGGTAGCTCACGTCGACACCAAAGCCTGCCATATCGAGGGCGTTGCGCGCCTGGGCCTCGGTCATGTCGGTCAGGTCGGGGACGGACGTGGTATCCGGGCCGCTCGAGACCTTGTACGAGATGGTCGTGCCCTTCGCGACTTCCTTACCGGCTTCGGTGCCCTGCTCAAAGACCTGGCCCTCATCAGCCTCGTTGGCCTCCTCGGAGGCGTTGCCCTTCAGGCCAACGCTTGCCAGTGCGGCTTCTGCTTGGTCCTTGGTTAGGCCGACAAGTTTGGGAACCTCAACCTTTTCGGAGGGCTTGGGGCCCTTGGAGATTACCAGGTTCACCTTGGTGCCCTTGGTCTTCTTGGTGTTGCCGTTGGGCGTCTGCTCGGCGACCTTGCCCTCGTCGACATCGTCGTTGTAGCTTTGGTCGATGGTGCCGACCTCGAGGCCGGCTTCCTTGATCAGCTCGACGGCAGTCTGCTGGTCCTTGCCCAGCACATCGGGCACAGTGACCTGCTCGCCGCCAAAGAGTCCTGTGGCAAAGGCCACCACGATGCCGATGACGGCAACGGCTGCCACCACGGCGGCGATAATCTTGTTCTTGTTGGATTTGGGCTTTTCGACCTCGTAGGAGCCGGTGGAGCCCGAAACCGAGCTGCGGGCGGTATTTTGGCCGCTCACGCCCGAGACGGGACGCACCATGGCGCGCGTCTGATCGGAAAGCTCGCGAGTCTTGGTGGCGCCCAGCTCACCGGGGGCACCGATGATGCGCGTGGGCTCCGAGACGTTGACGGCACGGCCCGACAGGTAGCTGTTGAGCACCTGACGCAGCTCGTCGGCGGTCTGGAAGCGGTTTGCCGGGTCCTTCTCCATGCACTTGAGGATGATGCGCTCAAGGTCGGCGTCGACACCGGAGTTGATCTGGCTCGGCGGAATAGGCAGCTCGTTGACCTGCTTGAGTGCGACCGAGATAGCGTCGTCACCGTCAAAGGGAACGCGGCCGGTGGCGCACTCGTACATCACGACGCCCAGCGAGTAGATATCCGAGGTGGGGCCGAGGTCCTGGCCGCGGGTCTGCTCGGGGCTGACGTAGTGGGCGGTTCCCAGCACGTTGTTGTCTTGCGTGAGGTGGCTGTTCTTGGCACGCGCGATGCCAAAGTCCATCACCTTGATGTTGCCGTCGGGCAGCACCATGATGTTCTGCGGCTTAATGTCGCGGTGGATGATCTCGTGCTTGTGGGCGACCGAAAGCGCAGAGCTAATCTGCGAGCCGATCTGGGCGACCTTCTTGGGGTCGAGGGCGCCGTGGCTCTTGATGCCGCTCTTAAGGTCGGTGCCGCGCAGGTACTCCATGACGATGTAATAGGTGTCGCCGTCCTTGCCCCAATCGTAGACGCCCACGATATAGGGGGAGGAGAGACCGGCTGCTGCCTGGGCCTCCTGCTTAAAGCGTGCGGCGAAGGTTGCGTCGCCAGCATACTGCGGCAGCATGATCTTGACGGCAACCGTGCGGTCGAGGACCTGGTCCTGTGCACGGTAGACGGTCGCCATGCCGCCTGTTCCCACCTTATCCTTGAGGAGGTATCTTCCCCCGAGGACCCTCTGTTCCATTCCTGCTCCTAACATAACTATTCGCTCAACGATGTGTGTAGTACCTACGATGTGGCCGCTGGGGCCGTGTGGCGTGTTGCCGCTAACTCTTCGGTCGCGGCGCGCCTCGGGTGTCCGATTCGATCATGGGCATCACGCTCCCTGTGCGGCAAGCGCCGCGGTCAGGACGATACCGGCAATCTTGGCGGCCTCGACGTCATGCTTGTCGAAATCCTCCAAGGCCACCGAGATGGCGACCGTGGGTGAATCGTAAGGTGCAAAGCCAACGAACATCGAGTTGACGTTGGTGCCGCCGGTCTCGGCCGAGCCGGTCTTGCCGGCGACCTTGACGCCGGGGATCTGGGCATCGGTGCCGGTGCCGGACTGGACGACGGCAAGCATGGCCTGCTTGACCTGGTCGGCCGTGGCGGAGCTGACGGCCTGACCCAGCGAGCGGGACTGCGTGGTCTTGACCACGGTTCCGTCCGGGGCGAGTACCTGGGCTACAAAGTACGGGTCCATGACCACGCCGCTGTTAGCGATGGCGGCGGCAATCACGGCGTTTTGCATGACGGTGGTCTGCGGGCCGGGCGTGTGGTCCATGCCGACAGGCTGGCCGGCACCGGCCCAGGCGGTCTCCCACTCGGTCATGAGCGACGGGTCGGCCATGATGGAGGCCGCGGAGGTCAGGTCCTGGCCGAGCTTTTGGCCGTAGCCAAAGGCGTTGGCAAACTGCACGAGCGTGTTTGCGCCAACTTCGTTTGCCACCTGGCCAAAGACGACGTTGGAGGACACGGCAAAGGCCTGCTGCAGGCTGATGGTGCCGTAGCTCTCGTTGGCATAGTTGGTGACCGGTGCGTTGCCGATGTCCATGGAGCCGGGCGCCTGGTAGGTGCTGGTAAGGCTGGCGGTGCCGGTCTCGAGTGCCGCGGAAAGCGTAACGACCTTAAACGTTGAGCCCGGCGTGTACAGCGCGTCCATGGCGCGATTGTACATGGAGCCGTCCTCGCCGCCGCCCGTCTGCAGCAGGGCATCGATGTTGGTGTTGTCGTAGGTGGGCGAGCTGGCACATGCGAGCACCGCGCCGGTACGCGGGTCGATGACCACTACAGCGCCCTTAAAGCCCTTGAGCGCCTGCTCAGCAGCCGTCTGGATGCGCGAGTCGATGGTGAGCTTGGCGGTGTTGCCCGGCTGGGTCTGGCCCGCGAGCGACGCGATGGCGTTGTTCCAGCTGGAGTAGTCCTTAGAACCGGTGAGTGTGTCGTTCATGACGCTCTCGATGGCGGTGGTGCCATACTGCTGGCTCACGTAGCCAACCACGTGCGCTGCCAGGTTACCGTTGGGGTAGGAGCGTACGTAGGTGCCGTCCTCCTGCTGCAGCGATTCGGCCAGCGTCACGCCGTCGGACGTGATGATGGAGCCGCGCTGGATGTACTTGGAGCGGGCGATGGTGTGGTTGTTGGTCGGCATGTCCTGATAGTCCTTGGCCTTAATGACCTGGACATAGGTGAGGTTGCCGATAAGGATGGCGAACAGCGCCGTAAAGGCGAGCACCGCACGGGTTAGACGGTTGGCGAGCGCAACGCGGCCGAGCACACCGGATTCAGGCGTGTCGAGCAGGCGACGGCGCATGCGCGAGCCGACGGAATGGCTGCCGCTGCCGTAGGAAGACGAAGTGGCAAAGCGCGTGCCCGTCGGGGCGGCGGCAGATGCGACCTGATCATCGGTGATGGCGGCCATGGTGCCGGTGCCGGTAAGCTCGGCCTCGCGTCCGGTCGCCTCGTCACCGGCGCGCAGCAGGAACGCGACGATGATAAAGCTCGCCAGCAGCGAGGAGCCGCCCTGGCTCATAAAGGGTAGGGTGACGCCGGTCAGCGGGATCAGGCGGGTTACGCCGCCAACGATCAAGAAGGCCTGGAAGCTGATGGCTGCCGTAAGACCGGTGGCGCTAAAGGCGGCAAGGTCGGACTTTGCGCGGGCAGCTGTGGTCAGGCCACGCACGGCAAAGAGCATAAACAGGATGAGCACGGCGCCGCCGCCCAAAAGGCCCATCTCCTCGCCGATAGCCGAGAAGATAAAGTCGGACTCGACGACAGGGATGTTGTTGGCCATGCCGTTGCCGATGCCAACACCGACCAGGCCGCCATCGGCAAGCGAGAAGAGCGACTGGACGATCTGGTAGCCCTGGCCCTGGGCGTCCTTAAACGGATCGAGCCAAACCTGGAAACGCACCTGAACGTGAGACAGGAACTTGTAGGCGCCCACGGCTCCAACGGCTAAGAGCGCAAGGCCGATAACGACATACGAAAAGCGCCCCGTGGCAACGTAGAGCATCAGCAAGAAGATGGTGTAGAACAGTACGGCAGAGCCCAGATCGCGTTCGAAGACGACGACGAGCAGGCACACACCCCACACGGCAAACAGCGGCAGCAGCAGTCGCAGGCGAGGGATCTTAAAGCCCAGAATCTTGCGGTTGGAGATGGAGAGCAGCTCGCGGTTCTCGGCCAGGTAGCCGGCCAGGAACAGGACGATAAAGACCTTGGCGAACTCGCCGGGCTGGATGGTAAAGCCCGCGATGCGAATCCAGAGCTTGGAACCCGAGATCGTGGTGCCGATAAAGATGGGCAGCATCAGCAGAATGATGCCGATGATGCCAAAGGTGTACTTGTAGCGCATGACCACGTCGAGGTTCTTAACCAACGCGAGCGTCCCCACCATCAGGGCCACCGAGACAAACAGGATGATGAGCTGTGAGATCGCGAGAGCGGGTGCGAGACGCGTCACGAACGTGATACCGATGCCCGAAAGCACAAAGACAATGGGCAGGATGGCGGGGTCGGCACCGGGCGCCAAGATGCGCACGGCAATGTGGGCCGCGGCAAAGGCGGCAAAGAGGCCGATCGGTACGGCGAGCGTCTCAAAGGAGATGGCAGCGCCCGCGGTGAGGACGTACATCGCATACAGCAGGATGACGGGGAACGCCGAGGCGATGAGCAAGAGCAGCTCGGTGTTGCGGCGACTCATAAGCGGCACTCCCTTTCTAATTCTTATCGGAGGCTTCGGCCTCGGCGGACTGTTCGGCGGTTTTCTCGGAATCTGATTCGGAGGTCGATCCCTGATTGGTGTTGTCGCGAATCGTTTGCGCGTCGATCACCTGGCGGGTCTGCTCCTCGTCGATCTGGTGGCGGTACTTGGATATCGTGTCCTGCGCATCGTCGACACTTGTTTGCGGAATGCCCGCCTTGAGGCGGTTTTGCGTGTCTTCGGGCAGGTCGGACAGCTTGATGCTGGTTTCGCTTTCGAGCCAGTGGAGCTTGAGTCCGAGTGGCTTGCCGGGCAGGCCGCGCCAGACGGCGACATTGCCCTGGTAGGTACCCAGGTAGTACGAGCCGGTGACACCCGTGTAGGCCCAGATGCCAGCTGCCAGCACAAAGACGAGGGCCAGGATGGCGGCGATAGTAACGTTGCGGCGACGCACGCGCTGCGCCTCGCGCATAACGCCATCGTCAACCAGGTCAACGACTACTACGGTCACGTTGTCGTGGCCGCCGGCAGCAAGCGCCGCGTCCACTAGGTTGTCGACGCAGATTTGCGCGGTTGAGGACTGCGTGGCGATGTTCTCGATATCGCTATCGGGAATCATGCTCGAAAGGCCGTCGGAGCACAGGATCAGGCGGTCGCCTTCCTCGATATGCAGGGTGAAGTGGTCGGCATACATGGCGGGGTCCGAGCCCAGTGCGCGGGTGATGACCGAACGGTTGGGGTGGACGCGAGCCTCGTCTGCCGTGATCTCGCCAGCGTCCACGAGCTCCTCCACGTAGGAGTGGTCGCGGGTCACGCGGATGAGCGTGCCCTCGTGGAGCAGGTAGGCGCGAGAGTCGCCCACGTGGGCGATGGCGAGCGTGTCGTTTTCGATATAGGCGCAGGTGGCTGTGCAGCCCATGCCGGGCTTGCCCAGGCCGTTCAGGGCCGCCTCGATTACGGCGGCGTTGGCTGCCTCGACGGCTGCCGCCAGGCGTGCGGCGTCGGCAGACTGAGGAGCTGTCTTGGCGATGGTCTCGACAGCGATAGAAGAGGCCACCTCGCCGGCAGCGTGACCACCCATGCCGTCGCATACGCAAAAGAGCGGCGACTGCACCAGGTAGGAATCCTCATTGTGCGGGCGCACGCAGCCAACGTCGGAGCGGGCGCCCCACATGAGTTGCGTGGTGGTGCCGGCATCATAGGTCGAGTCGGTCTCGATGCGCTCCTCGGTCAGGGGCTCAAAGCTCATGGTCGAGCCGGGGTCTTTGAGCTTGGCCTCAACGGCGGCAACGTCGATCTCGGCGGTGTCACCGGGAGAGACGGTGTCGGTCTCGGCGTTTGATTCGGAATCGCCGGTGTCCGGGGAGTCGGGCTCCTTGGAAACGCGGGCGGTCGACTCGTCGTCTTGCGGGCTGACGTCTATAGGCTCGGGCGCCGGCGTAGACGCGGGCGCAACCTCGGATGCCGGGGCTATGGGAAACGCCGGCGCGGCGGGCTCGGGTGCCGCAAACGCCGCAGCGCTCTCGTTGATTGCCGCGGCGACGGGCTCTGCAAAGTGAGCTGGCGCCGGGGTTGCTTCGGGCGCTGTGGGCTGTTCCGCAGCATGTGCGCCGATGGGCGCCGCTGCGGCATCATCTTCGTCCTCGTTATCGGCGAGATCCGAAATATCATGCGTTACATGCGAAAGAGGCAGGGAGAACACGGTGTCCTCGGGTTCCACGGGTGCGGAGCCCGCTGGAGCGGCGTGGGCCGGCGCAGCTGTGGCGGCGGCCGGTGCCTCGGTCATAGTTGCGGACTTGTTCTCCTCGTCGATCATCGACGGTTCACCTTCATGACCACGTCGCCAATCTGGACTTCGTCGCCTTCGCGCAGCGTCGCGGGCTCCACCAGCTGGCGGCCGTTGACGAGCGTGCCGTTAAGCGAGTTGAGGTCCTCGATGATGAGCGCCGGGCCCTGCAGCGAAAAGCGCGCATGCGAGGCCGAGACGAATGGTTCGTTGATGCAGATGTCCGAAGATGGCGAGCGACCGACGATGACGGGGCCGAGCATGTCAACGTGGATGCCGCGGATACCGCGCGGACCCTTGTCCACATCGATCGTCCAGATAGCCGAGTCGCGGCGCTGTCCGCGCACAAGTCCCACGCCGGTCTTCATGACGGCGAATAGGAAGATATAGAGCAGGGCGACCAGGACGATGCGGCCTGCAAAAAGGACGATATCGATGTTCATAAGCGACTATCCCCTAAATTCAAAGGTACTCAGGCCAAACGTCAGCAGATCGCCGTTGCGCAGCGGGCAGCGCGTAATGCGGCGGTTGTTGACGAGCGTGCCGTTGGTGGAATTGAGGTCCTCGATCGACCAATCCGAGCCCGTAAAGGTGAGCTGGGCGTGGCGGCGCGACACGTTGGGGTCGCGCAGGGCAATGTCGGAAACTGAGCGCTCGCGACCGATGGTCACCTGTGCGGAGGTGATGCTATGGCTCTCGCCGCTCACGACGTCGACGAGCTGGGCGAGCGGGCGCTGCGGGGCGCGAGTGCTCGCCATGTTGGAGGCGATGCCGGCTGCGGCGCCTAGGCCCACGGCGGCACCGGTCGCGGCGGCTCCGCCCATGCCGGCAAGCGCGTCGCGCGAGACGGTCTGCGGCACCGGGATGGGTGCGGCGGCGGGGTCGGGGACGCTAGGCGCGAAGGGGTCTGCCACGGCAAGCGGGTCGGGAGCGGCGGCGCGAGGCGTCGGCTGCTGCTGGGGCATGGCGGCGGGGCGCTGCTGCTGCGGGGCGGCAAACTGCTGCTGGCCGGCGCGCGGGGCGCTGGCGGCGCGGCTTGCGGCCGAGTTGTTCTGGCCCAGGCCATTCTGGTAGGCGCGCTCTTCCTCGTACAGACGACCGAGCGTGGGGGCGTCGACGTTCTCGGCAAAGACCGAGAACTTACCGGCACGCAGCTGGGGGTCGATCATAAAGCGAACGAGGGGCTCGCCGACAAACACATAGCGGCGCTTTTCGGCCTGTGCCTTCACAAACTCGCGGACTTCGCGCGAAAGCTCGGGGTAGAACGGGGCGAGCATGGGATCGTCGTCGGCGGCGATCAGGATGGTATAGAGTGCCGGCGCGGTGTTGACGCCGTTGATCACCAGAGTCTGATCCTCCATGTCGCGAGCGGCCTGCTTGGCAAGCTTCTTAAAGGAGAACGGGGCACGGGTGGCACCGAAGATGCCGGCCACGTGGTCCTCGAAGATGTTCAGGAAGTTCACGAAAGATCACTCTCCGTATAGGTTCTTTGGTATCCGAGCAAATATAGGCATATCCCAACGATTATAGAGGATAGGGTTCCCGCAACCGCCGCCTTGACGACGACCGCGGCCGCAAGGCTGGCAATTTCCATATGGTGTGCAAGACAGAGCGACGCCGCGGTGCCTATTCCGCAGCCGGCGATGGCAGCGATTGCAGCCAGGTTCGAGCCCTGCTCGGCACGCCTGGCATGGGCGTTGAGCAGCAGAGATGTCAGTGCAGCTGTCGCCGCGACAAGCACAACGGCAGCCCAGAAGAGCATGTCTCCCAGCGCCGCGGCAACATTGCCGAGCCCCAGCACGCCTCCGGCGGAAAGCGCAACCGTAGCCAGGCGGCCAAAAAGCGCGCCCATCCCCGTGGCGGCCGCGGCGCTTGCCGGGCCGAGCCAAAAGGCCGCGATGCCGGCGGCGACCCCGGCGGCAAGGAGGACGTCACCCGTTAGACAGCCAAGTGCTACCGCGCAGGTGAGCGCGGCGCTCGCGGCAGCCTCGGTGCGGCCCCAGGCGATCCACCAACCGGACATGGTGGCGGCAAAGAGCACCGCGACGGGCAGCATCGACAGGATGCCCTGCGCCTGCATGGTGGCGTTGGCCATAAGTACCAAAAAGCCCACGGCCGAGATAGCCGAGCCAATCTGCGGGGCCAGGCCGGCGGCCACCCCAATCGCGATGGCCGCGGCAATAAGTCCGGGAAGCGCCGCGACGCCAGCCGTCTGCATGATCAAAAAGCTAAAGGCGCCACACGCTAGCGCCGAGATGGCGCGCATGGTGTAATCGCGCGCGTGGCTCCAGCGCGTGCCGGCCCAGCCGAGTGCGGGGTCGACCTCGATGGTGTCGTCCTCATAGGGCAACGATTCGATATCGTCTGCCGCGCGCTCGTCATCCGACAGCTCGCCCACCATCTGCTCCAGGCTGCGACGGCCCTCGCGCACGCTGCCCAAGCTGGCGAGCAGCTGGTCGCAAAATGCCTCGATGCTGCTGGGGCGGTCTTGCGGCATGGGGGAGAGGGCGCTCATGAGCGCAGCCTCGGCTCCTGGGGGAAAGTGCGGGATGAGCTCGCTGGGGTAGGTGGCACCGCCGATGATGCGGCCGAGCGAGTCGCCGGGCGTGGCGGCCATAAAGGGAGCGCTGCCGCACAGGCCCTCGTAGATCACGCAGGCGAGGGCAAAGACATCGGCGCGCTCGTCAACCGTGCCAGTCTCGATGTCGAGCTGCTCGGGTGGCATGTAGCCGATGGTGCCGCCGCGCGAGCCGCCAAAGCCGCCGGCAGACGACAGCCGCGCCATGCCAAAGTCGGTGAGCTTAACATTGCCCGAGTGGTCGATGAGCACGTTGGCGGGCTTAATATCCAGGTGGAGCACGCCGTTGCTATGGGCGAAGGTGAGCGCCTGGCCCAGCGCGTCGGCAATGGCCGCGGCCTCGTCAAAGGTGAGCGAATGGCCGTCCACGCGATGCAAAAAGTCGGCGAGCGACATGCCATCGACATATTCCATGACGAGGTAGGCATAGGCGGTATCGTGCGTAAAGTCGATAACCTGCACGATATTGGGATGTTGAAGCATGGCGGCAGTGTGCGCCTCGCGCAGGACATCCATGATGTCGCTGGCGGGCATGCCGGCACCGTTGATAAGGGGGATGCGCTTAATGGCCACGCGGCGGCGCAGGTGCGTATCGCGGCAAATCTCGATGGAGCCAAAACCGCCGGTCGCAAGCGTCTCGAGCGGCTGGTACCGCTTGAGCAGCTCGCGAGAGCTGGTGCCCTCCAAGGGAACGTCCGGCGAGAACCGGGCGGTATGTTGCGAGAAAAGCGGCATGGCCAACCCTCGTGCGTTTAAAGTTCGTTTGCGAGCGGCGGGCGCGGGGCCGAGCCGTTCGCGGTGGCATAGATGCTGCTAGTGTAGCACGCTCAGGCGGATGGCGAGGATGGCGGGATGCGAGGCTGCCTGTCTGGCTTGGCCTTAGCGCTTCTTCTTGCTCTTCTTCTGCTTGCGCTGCTTGCCCTTGTTGTCCTGGGGCTTGTCGGCCTTGTCGCCCCGCTTGGCCTCGGCGGCAGCCTTCTCGGCCTTCATTTTCTTCTTCTTGGTCTCGATGCGGAGCTTTTTGTTGATGCGCGCCTTAAGGAAGGGGCCAAACTGCTCGGCATCGCCGCGGATAAAGGTGTCCTTAGGGATAGTCACGCCCTGGTCGGCGAACATGGCTACAAAGATGCGCTCGCCGTCGAGTACGTGGTCGAGCTTCTCAAACGGGAAGAACTGCGACTTGCCGCTCTTGCCCCAAACCATCAGGCCGTCCTCGTTGGCAGCGACGCGGCGATAGCGGCCACCCATGGACTCGTCGGCCTCGACGGCGTCGATAAAGTCACGGGCGAGCGTGTGGTGCAGGTTTTTGCTCCACCAGGCCAAAAAGGCGCCGAATACGATCAGGACGACGCCAAACTTGATCCAGTTACCGCCGGCCACCAGCATGCCAATGCCGATCAGCGCGGCAATTGCCGCGGCGACATACAGCGAACCGCGACGCCTGGGCGAGGCGACCAGGCGGGCGAAGTCGGTGACCAGGTCGTTTTCGTACTGGTACTCGTTGAGGTACAGGATGCCGTCGTCGGCTGCGGCCTGCTCCTCGAGCGCGACCTCGACCTGGTCGGCTGCTTCGGAGGGGACGAGGTTGCTCTCTGCGTCTGCCATGCTCTTTGGACTCCTATCGCGGCGGGCTCGCCGTACGGGTTATTATGAATGCAGTATGCCGTGCGACCGCATGGCCGTCGCGGCAACAAGACTCAGTATACCCGGGGGAGCACCCATGGAATCGTTGTACCGAAAGTATCGCCCGCTCACCTTCGACTCCGTGGTGGGCCAGCAGCATATCGTCTCGACGCTCGAGCACGCCATCACCGAGGGGCGCCTGTCCCACGCATACCTGTTCTGCGGACCGCGCGGCACGGGCAAGACCACCATGGCGCGCATCCTTGCCAAGGCGCTGCTGTGCCGTAATGCCGAGGCAGCGCGCGCCGAGGGCGCAAGCGGGTGCATGCCCGACGGCACCTGTGAGGAGTGCGAGCTCATCGCCGAGGGCAACCACCCCGATGTCTACGAGCTCGATGCCGCAAGCCGCACGGGCGTGGACAATGTGCGCGAGGAGATCATCAACTCCGTCAACTTTGCCCCGGTGCGCGGCAAGTACAAGATCTATATCATCGACGAGGTTCACATGCTCACGACGGCGGCGTTCAACGCGCTGCTCAAGACGCTCGAGGAGCCGCCGGCACACGTGATCTTCGTGCTGTGCACCACCGACCCGCAAAAGATTCTGGAGACCATCCTCTCGCGCTGCCAGCGCTTCGATTTCCACCGCATCAGCAACGAGGATATCGAACATCGCTTGTCCTACGTGTGTGAGCAGGAGGGCTTCGATTACGACGACGAGGCGCTGACCATCGTGGCGCGCCATGCCAAGGGCGGTATGCGCGACGCGCTTTCCACGCTGGAGCAGCTGAGCGTTTTTGGCAACGGCGCCGTGCATGCGGACGATGCCCGCTCGCTTTTGGGCGAGGTTTCGGACCAGATCCTGGGCGAGTTTGCCCGCGCTATTGCCGAGCGTGATATTGCTGAACTCTATGGGCTCATTCGCGCACAGGTCGAGGAGGGCAATGATCTGCTTGAGCTGACGCGCGACCTGGTGGCGCATGTGCGCGACGTGTATGTGGCCTGCGTTGCCGGTGCCCGTGCCGAGCTGTTTGAGGGCGGGGCCGAGCAGGCCGAGGCGCTTGCTGCCGAGGCTGCTGCCTTTGGCGAGCATTCGACCGACCGTCTGGCCCGCGTGCTGACGGTGCTTGACGATGCCGCGCTGGAGATGAGGGGCGCGAGCGACGTGCGCCTGGTGCTCGAGATCGCCTGCACGCGCCTGGCACGTCCCGAGGCCGATTTAACGATTGAGGCATTGGCCGAGCGCGTGGCACGCCTGGAGGCCATGATTGCCAACGGCGCCGTGCCGGCGAGCGTGGCTGCTGCTCAGGCCGCCGCGCCTGCAGCATCCGTACCCGCTGCTGCCCAACAGCCGACGCTCATTTCGGGCGCTCGTGCTGCCGCTCCGGCGGCATCCGCTGCCCCCGCTGCTACGTCCGCGCGCCAGGGCGGTATGCCTTGGGACCGCGGCGCTGCTGTTCCGGCTGCCCAGCCTGCGACCAAGTCCGCGGCTCCTGCGCCGGCGCCCAGACCTGTAACGCCTGCACCTCAGCCCGTTGCGGCTCCGGCTTCCGCGCCTGCTGCATCGACCGTGTCGGTGTCCAAGCCCAACAACGCCGCCCAGGTTGCCGCCGCCGGTGCTGCCGAGACCCCCGCGGTTGAGGACGCCGGCGAGCTCCAGCGCAAATGGGCCGAGGTCGTCGAGCGCGTCAAGGCTCGTCAGGCCTCCTACGCAGGGCTTTTGCTCAACGCCCGCGCCACGGCCGACGACGGCTCCAAGCTCACGGTCTCGTTCCCCGCGGGTTCGACTTTTGCCATCAAGATGCTCGGTCGCGCCGATACGCAGTCGGTGGTCCTGCCGACGGTCTGCGCGGTCTTCGGTCGTCGTACCGTCGACTATGTCCTGGATGGGGGTGGCACGCCGGCTCCTCAACATGAGGAGCATTCTCCATCTGCACGGGCTGCGGTATCTGCGGACCCGCAACCCGTGTCCTCGGTGCCCCCTGCATTCTCGAGCGCCAGCGCGACGCAGCCAAAAGCGGCGCCGGTAGCGGCACCGACCCCGTCGGCGCCTGAACCCGCTGCGCCCAAACCGGCTGCTCCGATCCCCGCGCCCAAGTCCGCTGCCGCGCCTGCGCCCAAGTCATCCGACCTGGCCAAGGCCCCTTGGCTGCGCTCCGACAACCCTGCCGGTGCTCCTGCCACGGGCAAGCTCCCGACCGAGCCCGCGCCCCGAGCGCCCGAGCGCGCGTCCGTCCCCATGGCTCAGCCGCCTGCGCAGGCTGCGCCATGGGAATCCGAGCAGGTGCCCTACGACGATGCTATGGTCGGTGGTTTTGCTGCCGATGCCGGCGGGGACGATCTGCCCCCGTTCGACGTGCCGGGTGCGGCGTCCGCGACCAAGGCCGCTGCTGTGGCACCCGCAGCCTCTGCAAACGACGACGTCCCCGCCGCTCCCTGGGAATCCAATCCCGGTGCTGGCAGCCCCTTCGGCCATCAGGGCGCAGCCCCGAGCATCCCGCAGACCGAGGACGAGGCCAAGGCCCTCATCCGCAGCGTCTTTGGCCAGGCCACCATCTTCAAGCCGGTGGAGTAACCGTGTGGGCGGGTATGCTGCTCAAGAAGAGAACCCCTTGCCCGGGCGCATCTGTATTTCGGACATGTGTAATGTGGTGCCGCTTATATCGCATTCGAGCAGACAGGTGCGTGACGGTCGGCCTAGGATGCTGAGGTCGATACGATACGTCGCATGGCTGTCCGTGTACTCGACTTGCTCGGCGTTAATGGTTGCTCCGATTGCCAAATAAACGCCTAGCTCGGCATCGACAATCTTGAAGTCCTTTATCTTGACCTTGAACTCTTGATAGAGGGACGGGCTGTTGTAGTAGACGGTTCGGGTTCCGTCGGTGCACTCATCGGTCGTCTCCCATTTGACGACGGGCTGGTCCGAGCTGGCTATCAGCAGTTCTGCTCCAAAAGCTATGGCATGGGTGATGACAACCAGCAATGCCCAGCCGACAAAGAGATAGAGAACCACATATGCAACGGGGTGTTTTGAGCGGATGTTTTGGAGCGCGTTGGGGGCATTCATGGGGCACCTCCAAATTACTATCTATGGCAATCAAATTATACCCTGCCGCCATGTGCGCCGCCTCGAGCAGCGGTTCGGCATTTAGCTATTTAGTGGCGCACATGAAATGCCGGATTCGGCTCTACTAGATTGAGTGTGCGATATTATGCAACCTTGCATAATTCGACCTTGCATAATCTTTGAGTGCGGTTTGTATTGGAGGACATGTATATCGACTGAGGTAACACGTCCGCCCCGCTCTCTCGCCGCGCGCCGTGGTACGATTTTTGAGTTTGAAAGTCCCGCCGTGCTCCGGCTGCCCTTGCAGCTCGGCGTGCGGCCGCACGTAAAGGAGCCATCATGGCCGGTATGAACATGCAGCAGATGATGAAGCAGGCTCGCAAGATGCAGGAGCAGCTTGCCGCCGCGCAGGAGAACCTCAAGTCCCAGACCGTCGACGCCTCTGCCGGCGGCGGCATGGTCAAGGTGACCGTTAACGGCGAGATGGAGCTCGTCAACCTCACCATCGATCCCGATGCGCTCGATCCCGAGGACGTCGATATGCTGCAGGACATGATTATGGCTGCCGTCAACGAGGCCGTCCGCGGCGTCAACGAGCTCGCCAACAAGCAGATGGGCGCCATCACCGGCGGCCTCAACATCCCGGGCATGCCGTTCTAAGACACGCATATATATGAGTGCCAACCACAGTCTGCAAAAACTGCTCGATGAGCTGGGCCGTCTGCCGGGCATTGGTCCCAAGTCGGCCCAGCGCATCGCCTATTACCTGTTGGAGGCCGACGCCGAGGAGGCGCGCCGCCTGGCCGAGGCCATCCTGGAGGTCAAGCAGGAGGTCCACTTTTGCAGCCGCTGCTTTAACTACGCCACGGCCGACGAGTGCTCCATCTGCCAGGACCCGATGCGCGATACCACTCGCATTTGCGTGGTGGGCGAGCCGCGCGATGTCCAGGCGATCGAGCGCACGGGCAGCTACCACGGCCTCTACCACGTATTGGGCGGCGTGATCAGTCCCATGGACAAGATTGGCCCCGAGCAGCTGCACATTCGAGAGCTGCTGGCACGCTTGGGCCACGAGGACATCCACGAGGTCATCATCGCCACCAACCCCAATATTGAGGGCGAGACCACGGCGAGCTATCTGGCCCGTACCATCAAGCCGTTGGGCGTCGAGGTGTCGCGTCTGGCAAGCGGCCTTCCCGTGGGCGGCGACTTGGAGTATGCCGACGAGCTTACGCTTGGCCGCGCCATCGAGGCCCGCCGCGCGATTTAGGTGGCGAGCCTGCTCCTGCCGTATGTTTTCCTCGCGACGCACGGGGTAGTCATAATTTCCCCGTGCGACTGTGAGTTTGTTGTGCAACAAAGATGCTTCGTATCCGCTTATCGCATGGATGCTTCCGCTCGCATCCTTAATTTGTCCATTCGTTGCGCAACCTTTTTGGTTCGCTGATACACTCAAATATGGATTCGAATGAATGCGCCGCTCCCGAGCGGCGTGTTTTTGTTGGAGGAGAACGCATGCGGCCCGGTGGCACTCAGACAAAGCGCGGCGCCGCGGTGCGCATACGACGCCGACTGGGCTTGGCGCCGCGGGCGTACGCACTGCTATCGTGCTCGCTGGTGCTGGTCATAGCTGGCGTTTCTGCCTATGGCATGACCGTGCCGTCCATGATGCAGGCGCATGCCGCACGCGAACCGCGCGTGGGGCATGAGGTCAAAAGCGATCTGGGCACCACGACTGGATATGCTTGGGCAAGTGTGGTCGGGCATATTGTGTTTGGCACCGACGATGCGGACGGCGCCGAGGCCCCGGACAACGAAGTCACGCTTGCCAATGGCAAAACCATCGTGCTCACCAACACCAAGATCATCGATCGGTTGTCCAACAATAGCGTGGCGGCAACGGTGAATAAGGTCGAGCAGCAAAAGGAGCAGGACGCCCAGCAGTCCGGAAAGCCCGGTAGCTCGGATACTTCTGGCTCCGGCTCGGGTTCATCGAGTTCGGGCGGCGGCTCTGGGTCGGGTTCCTCTACCGGAGGGTCTGGAAACGGCGGCTCGATGGGCGGCAACACTGACAACGATGCAAACTCCGGTGGCCTTTCCGCTGCCGAGGAAGAGAGCATTCACAGTTGGCTTGTGACCAAGTACAACATGCTCGACGGCTATGTTTCTCGTGCCAATGACGTGGTCTCGACCTATAACTCTACGGGAGATCCCAGACCGTGCGACAGCCTGGTCGGGGAGATGTTTGTCATTCGAGCCGAGTTCGGTCGTCAGACATTCTCGCCCCGGTCAAAGTGGTATCAGCAGTATGCCAATCTGTGGGGCTGTTACACCAACCTATGTCAATGGGTCGGCCATTACGGCGATGATGACGTCGCGCTCGGTAACTTCAACAATAACGTGGCGGCGCTTGCCCTATGATGACCGATCTTGCATCCACCACACCACAATCGCTCGGTCGCGATCCCATGGTCGGCCTGCGCCTGGCGCGTGTCGACGGGTTTGAGCCGGCCATTGCGCTCGGTCAGGACGAACTGCCTGCCTATCTGCGTCGTTTTACGATGCTGTTTGCCGACGATGCCACCATGCGCCGTGGCGGTATCGGCCGCGTGACGCGTGCCGTCAACGCCCAAGGCGAGGCCGTGGCACTCAAGCAGCTCATCTTGCCGACGCGCGATGAGTTTGACGACGATGCCGCTCACGAGGCGCTGGTCGCCAAGTTCAAGGCGGCGTTTCGCGAGGAATACGAATGCCATCGCGCCCTTTCGGGCCTTAAGGGCTTTCCCCGCCTCTATGGCTGGGGCGAGGTCGACGGTGTGCCTGCAATTGTCATGGAATGGGTCGAGGGCGAGACGCTCGCCCGCTTGCGTTCGCGACTCGCCGTGGACGATGCCGGACGTCTGTCGCCGCTCGTGGCGGCGCGCCTGGGTCGCGACCTGTTCGATCTGCTCTGCCGCATGAGCTTGGTAGGCGAGGGGTTCGTCCATCGTGATATCTCGCCCGCTAATATAATGGTGCGCACGGCGCGCCTGCCGCTCGACCGACAGCTTGCCGAAGGCACCTTCGACCTGTGCTTGATTGACTTTGGCTCGTCGCTGGCGCTCGAGCCCGCCTCTGCGGTGGCCGGCACCGGCGGCAAGGCGTCGTTTACCGAGCGCTATGCCACGTTGCGCCGCGCGACGGTGGCCTACGCCCCGCCCGAGATGCTCACCGACGATATCCCCGACCTGCGCATGCTTCGCATGTCGCCGGCGATCGATGTCTATGCAGCGGCGAGTACGGTCTACGAGCTCATCGCCGGTGTCGCGCCGTACGAAGTGGCGCCGGGTGCGTCGGGTACTTCGGGCTCGCGCAAAAAGACACGAGATATCGCCAGCCCCTATCGCCTCAAGATGGATACGCTGCCCGATTATCCCGTCGGCGCCCACGCGCCCGGCTGCGACTTGACGCAACTGCTGCGACGCGAGCCCGATGTGGCACTTGCCGCGGCCGAACAGGCTCAGCAGCTGGGGCTCGATCCAAATTCCGAGGATCTGCGCGATGCGTTGGCGTTTGTCGACGCTCAGCTGTTCGATGTGTTGATGGCCTGCCTGTCCTGCCATCAGGAAGATCGTCCCGAGCCGGCTGCGGTGGAGGCGGCGCTCTCGGCATTTTGCGACCACTATGCGCAAAATGTCGCCCGCTCGCTTCGCGCCGAGCCGCTCATGCCGTGCCCGATGGAGGCATCGGGGCACACAGCCCGGCGTGCGGCGATGGTTGGTGCGACGGCGGCAAGCGGCGTGCTTTGGACTGTGGTCGTGGTATCGGCGGCGCTGTTGGCGTCGGGCGCCCATGTGACGCTCGTCGTGGGACCGCTTATGTGGTCCGGGAAGCTGCCGGCCATTATCGCGGCACTGGCGTTGGCGCTGCCGGGCATGGTGGGCATCGCTGCCGGGGCCTTGGCGCGCGACCGTCGTGTGGGATTCCTGCAGGGTGTGTTGGCCCTTTCCGCCTGCGAGGTTCCGGCTCTGGCCGCACTCGCATGTGCCGTGTTTTCCCAGCATGCCGTGGCGGGTGGCCTGGTGGCCGCCATAATTGCAACCTATGCGCTCACGTGGTTTTTGCTGGCGATGGGGTTTGCCTTTGAGCTTCCCGTCGTGTCAGCACGACGTGCGAAAATTCCCATGGCGACGCCGCTTGCCGGCGGAGCCGCGGCTGTCCGCGCCTTTGGCGGGCCGGCCGAAGTATCCGACACGATCTCTGCGACCAAGGAGGGCTAAGCCATGGCTTCTCAAGCTGAGCTCACCCCGTGCGGGGCAATGTTTGACATCTTTAAGCGCGCAGCGCACCTGAGCCATATCGAACTGTGCGGCCTGGTGCTCTCGAGCCGCCCGCTCGCCGACGGCCGTAGTCCGCAGAGCCGTGCCGCCGATCGCTCCTGGGTTTCGCGCTTTATCGTGCGCGCGCCGGTCGGCACGCTGCAGGAACGTTATTTTGCCGATTACGGCACCTCGGTCGCGCGCATTATGTCGCAGCTGGCCCTGCGCCGTCGCAATCCCATGGACGCCGCGGCCGTGACCAATATGGTGTGCGGCCCCACTGGCGAGCCCATGGTGCGGGCACTCGAGGAATGCCATCAGGACACGAATCTCTATCGCAATGCGCTCGAGCGCCTGTCGCAGGCGGCTGAGCTCATGCCCGCCGAACGTGCCGAGGCCATCCTGGTGCTGTTTGTCGCCGTGGGTTGCTCGGCAGATGTCCGCTCGTCGGTGACCTATGCCATCGACTACGCTCATGCGACCTGTGGCGGCGCCACGTCGACGCCGCGCTCGCTGAGCACATCTTCGGTCGCGGGCGAGCGCGAGGTCGCGCCGGCGCATCCGCTGGGACTGCTGCGCGTGCAAAACGGCTACGTGGTGAGCGCCCCGCGCTGGATTCAGCCGAGTGAGGAAGGCGTCGAGATCGGCGCGCTGGCAACGGGGGAGGGCGACATCACCGATGTCGGTGACGACGTCTCGGCCCGCCATGCCCATATCTGGTGCGACGATTCTGGCGCATGGTTTGTCGAGGACCTGTCGTCCACGAACGGCACCGTGGTGGTAAACGGGGCCACGAGTGTGTGTATTCAAGTAGAGCCCGGCCGCTCCGCCCAGCTCAACCCCGGCGACGAGCTCAAACTCGGCGAATCCACCACCTACGCCATCCTCCTCGGCGCCCTCTAGCTCATCCCCCCAATGAGTTGCGGTGAAATAGGGACTGATTAAGGCCGTTAACAGCAAAAACAGTCCCTATTTCACCGCAACTGCTGTGGGGTTCCAGGGGACTGTATTCGTCGGTGCCGGGCGCACAATAGTCACCCGAGGTAAACCTTTACCGGCCACCTATATTTGCCGAAATATGGCTTGACGGCGGGGTACAATAAACCCGCATGCGGATTTCCGTTGCGGGCGCTTCCCATCGCCGGGGCGTGCCCGGGAGCATCCGGCATGCGGCCTTTGCGGCGCTCGGTCATGTGCAAGACGGGTAGCTGGGCCTGTGGAGCGCGTGCAGCCCTCCTCGCCTCGGCATGCCTTCTCTCCACGCCATGTACCTGCTGCTGAGTCCGCCTGCCAGATGATTGGAAGCAACAACGAAAATCCCATCACGCCAATATCCCGGCGATCGCCGGGGCCTGTATACCTATATGAGAGGAGAGGGGTATATGGCGCGTAAGTTTAAGTCTATGGACGGCAACGAGGCGGCCGCATATGTTTCGTATGCGTACACCGAGGTAGCGGGAATTTATCCCATTACGCCGTCCAGCCCGATGGCCGACCATGTCGACCAGTGGGCGGCCCAGGGTCGCAAGAACATCTTCGGCACCCCGGTCAAGGTCGTCGAGATGGAGTCTGAGGCAGGTGCAGCCGGTACCGTTCACGGTTCGCTGGGTGCCGGTGCTCTGACCACCACCTACACGGCTTCTCAGGGTCTGCTCCTGATGATCCCGAACATGTACAAGATCGCAGGCGAGCAGCTCCCGGGCGTTTTCCACGTCTCCGCGCGTTGCGTCGCTTCGCACGCCCTGAACATCTTTGGCGATCACTCCGACGTCATGGCCTGTCGCCAGACCGGTTTCGCCATGCTCGCCGAGGGCAACGTCCAGGAGGTCATGGATCTCTCGCCGGTGGCTCACCTTGCCGCCATCGAGGGCAAGACCCCGTTCCTTAACTTCTTCGACGGCTTCCGCACTAGCCACGAGATCCAGAAGGTCGCCATGTGGGACTACAAGGATCTTGCCGAGATGTGCGACATGGACGCCGTCCAGGCTTTCCGCGACCACGCGCTCAACCCTGAGCACCCGCACACCCGCGGCAGCCACGAGAACGGTGACATCTTCTTCCAGAACCGCGAGGCCTGCAACAAGGTCTACGACGAGCTTCCCGCCGTCGTCGAGGGCTACATGAAGAAGATCAACGAGAAGCTCGGCACCGATTACGGCCTATTCAACTACTACGGCGCTCCCGATGCCGATCGTGTCGTCGTGTGCATGGGCTCCTTCTGCGACGTGCTCGAGGAAGTCATCGACTACCTCAACGCTCACGGCGAGAAGGTCGGCCTGGTCAAGGTCCGCCTGTTCCGTCCGTTCTCCATCAAGCACTTTGTCGACGTTCTCCCCGAGACCGTCAAAAAGATCGCCGTCATGGACCGCACCAAGGAGCCGGGTTCCATCGGCGAGCCGCTCTACCAGGACGTCGTCTCCGCTCTCTACGAGGCTGGCAAGACGGGCATCAAGGTCGTCGGTGGCCGTTACGGCCTGGGCAGCAAGGACACGCCTCCCGCGTCCGCGTTCGCTGTCTTCGAGGAGCTCAAGAAGGACGAGCCCAAGCGCGAGTTCACCATCGGCATCGTCGATGACGTGACCAACCTGAGCCTGCCCGAGGCCGAGGATGCGCCCAACACCGCAGCCCCCGGCACCATCGAGTGCAAGTTCTGGGGTCTGGGTGGCGACGGTACCGTCGGCGCCAACAAGAACTCGATCAAGATTATCGGCGACCACACCGACAAGTACGTCCAGGCCTACTTCCAGTACGACTCCAAGAAGACCGGCGGCGTCACCGTCTCGCACCTGCGCTTTGGTGATTCCCCGATCCGTTCGCCGTACTACGTGACCAAGGCCGACTTTGTCGCTTGCCACAACCCCAGCTACATCGTTAAGGGCTTCAAGATGGTCCGCGACGTCAAGCCGGGCGGCACCTTCCTGGTCAACTGCCAGTGGAGCGACGAGGAGTTCGCCGAGCACATGCCCGCCGTGGCCAAGCGCTACATCGCGAACAACAACGTCAACGTCTACCTGATCGACGCTATCGACCTGGCCGCCAAGGTCGGCATGGGCAAGCGCACCAACACGGTGCTCCAGTCCGCCTTCTTCGCGCTGGCCAAGGTCCTGCCCGCCGAGGACGCCCTGCAGTACATGAAGGACGCGGCTACCAAGTCCTACATGAAGAAGGGCCAGGCCATCGTCGACGCCAACCATAAGGCCATCGATGCCGGCGCTACCGCCTTCCGTAAGTTCGAGGTTCCGGCCGACTGGGCAACTGCCGAGGATGCCGCTCCCGTCGAGCTCTCCGAGGAGACCAAGTCCGCCATTGCCCAGCAGGTCAAGAACCTGCTCGAGCCCATCGATCGCATGGATGGCGACAGCCTGCCCGTTTCCGCCTTCGTCGATTGTGCCGACGGCCAGTTTGAGCTGGGCGCCTCCGCATACGAGAAGCGCGGCGTCGCCGTGGTCGTTCCTCACTGGGACGAGACCAAGTGCATCCAGTGCAACCAGTGCGCCTATGTGTGCCCGCATGCCACCATCCGTCCGTTCGCGATGACCGAGGACGAGGCTGCCGCCGCGCCCGAGGCTACCCGCACGCTCGACGCCATGGGCCCCAAGGCCAAGGGCATGAAGTTCACCATGGCCGTGTCCCCGCTCGACTGCATGGGCTGCACCAACTGCGTCAAGGTCTGCCCCAAGGGCGCCCTCGAGATGGTTCCCACCGAGCAGGAGATGGATCAGCAGCCCGTTTGGGACTATATGGTCGAGAACGTCTCCGAGAAGAAGGAGCTCATCGCGGCCAACGTCAAGGGCAGCCAGTTTAAGCAGCCCTACCTGGAGTTCTCCGGCTCCTGCGCCGGCTGCGCCGAGACCGCCTATGCACGTCTGGTGACCCAGGTTGCCGGCGACCGCATGTTCATCTCCAACGCCACCGGCTGCTCCTCCATTTGGGGCAACCCCGCTGCCACCGCTCCTTACTGCAAGGACAAGGACGGTCACGGCCCGGCGTGGAATAACTCCCTGTTCGAGGACAATGCCGAGCACGGTCTGGGCATGGCCGTCGGTTACGAGGCCGTCCAGAAGAAGCTGATCGCCGCTACCCAGGACATCATCGCTGCCGATGGCCCGTCCGATGAGCTCAAGGCTGCCGGCCAGGCTTGGATCGACTCCGTCAACGACGCCGAGGCTTCCAAGACCGCTGCCGCTGCCTACGTTGCCGAGCTCGAGAAGTGCGGCTGCGACGCTTCCAAGGCGATCCTCGCCGACAAGGCTTACCTCACCAAGAAGTCCTTCTGGATCTTCGGCGGCGACGGTTGGGCCTACGACATCGGCTTCGGTGGCCTGGACCACGTCCTGGCTTCCGGCCACAACGTCAACGTCTTCGTCTTCGACACCGAGGTTTACTCCAACACCGGTGGTCAGGCCTCCAAGGCCTCGAACCTGGGCCAGGTCGCTCAGTTCGCCGCTGCCGGTAAGGTGACCAAGAAGAAGTCCCTGGCCGAGATTGCCATGAGCTACGGCTACGTCTACGTGGCGCAGGTCGCCATGGGCGCCAACCCGGCTCAGACCCTCAAGGCCATTCACGAGGCCGAGGCCTACGACGGCCCGTCCCTCATCATCGGCTACAGCCCCTGCGAGATGCACTCCATCAAGAAGGGCGGCATGCAGAACTGCCAGGCCGAGATGAAGAAGGCTGTCGAGTGCGGTTACTGGAACCTCTTCCGCTTCAACCCCGAGGCTGCTGCCGGCAAGAAGTTCTCGCTCGATTCCAAGGAGCCCGCGGGCGGTTATCAGGAGTTCCTGATGAACGAGGCCCGTTACGCTTCGCTGACGCGTTCCTTCCCCGAGCGCGCCGAGGAGCTCTTCAAGGAGAACGAGCAGGCCGCTATGGACCGCTATGCTCACCTGCTGAAGCTCAAGACGGTGTACAACGAGGCCTAGGTCTCTCACCGCAGGATCTGAGGGCTGACCTTCGCGGACGTCCTCGGACATGAAAGAACCCCCGCTGTGCACTACGTGCGGCGGGGGTTCTTTCGTCCTGCGGAGTGTCCGCGAAGGTTAGCCCTCAGATCCTGCTACGACTACGTCCTCGGATTGTGTGGGCGGATGAAGGACGTAGCTGGCCGGGTATTCCGTTCCCTTCGCTGTTTCGCGGCTTTGCCGCGAAACCTCGCGCCACTTTGGGGATGGATGGGGGACTTGGCTGTTGCCGCCTTTTCTGAGCCCTTCTTTATTCCTTATGCTGGATGAAAAGCCCCTTGTTTTTGCAGGGGTGCATACTCGACTTATAAGTGCATAGAATCTCGTATAGCGCGAGTAAGATATTGCGCTGTCCGTTTTGTGTTTAGCAGAGATGTAGTTTGCATAATCCAACATAATCCTCGCTTCATTTAAATAAAGTCGCACGTAAATTACGTAGATATGTCTAAGCTGGAGTTCTGTACGCTGAGCGGACAAAAACGACCGTTCACCGTTCCGCTATTTTCAAAATGAATAAAATGAGCGATAAAGAGAATATAAACCTTAATAAACTCGCGTATCGCACGGACGCGGGTTATTAATGGGTTGTAGGCCTTTTACAGAAAGGATTCCAGCAATGTCTAAGCCTCTTGGCAAGCCCGATCGTATTGTCGTCGCCCTTGGCGGCAACGCCCTCGGCAACAACCCCGTCGAGCAGATCGAGGCCGTGAGCAACACCGCTCACGCTCTCCTCGGTCTCATCGAGCAGGGCAATGAGATCATCATCACCCACGGCAACGGCCCGCAGGTCGGCATGATCCAGAACGCCTTCGCCGCTGCCCACGATGCCATCGGTACCCCCGAGATGCCGCTGCCCGAGTGCGGCGCCATGTCCCAGGGCTACATTGGTTATCACCTGCAGCAGGGCATCGGCCGCGAGATGCACAAGCGCTATAAGCGTTGGCACGCCGCCACCGTCGTCACCCAGATCGAGTGCGATCCGGATGATCCCGCGTTCAAGAACCCGACCAAGCCGATCGGCCCCTTCTACACCGAGGAGCAGGCCAAGGAGTTCATGGCCGAGGATCCCTCCAAGGTCTTCGTCGAGGATTCCGGCCGCGGCTGGCGTCGCGTCGTCGCTTCCCCCGATCCCAAGAAGATCGTCGAGGCTGACTCCATCCTCAACCTGCTCGACAACGAGTTCATCGTCATCGCCTGCGGTGGCGGCGGCATCCCCGTCGTCCGCGACTACGAGAACAAGGGCTGCTACAAGGGCGTTCCCGCCGTCATCGACAAGGACCTGGGCGGCGAGCTGCTGGCCGAGGACTGCGACGCCGACGTTCTGTTCCTGCTGACCGCCGTTGAGCATGTCGCCATCAACTTTGGCAAGCCCAACCAGGAGGAGCTCGAGGACCTCACCGCCGACGAGGCCGAGCGCCTGGCCGACGAGGGTCAGTTCGGCAAGGGTTCCATGGAGCCCAAGGTCCGCGCTGCCATCAAGTTCGCACGTTCCCGCAAGGGCCGCACCTGCATCATCGGCGCCCTGGACAAGGCCGCCGAGACCATGGCTGGCCTCTCCGGTACCCGCATTCACGAGTAGTCTCTACTCTGTTGCCTCTCTCGTGGGCGCCAGGCAAAGCGCCCGCAAACTAGCCTCTCTTCATGAGCCCCGCAGTCCGCTCCGGCTGCGGGGCTTTTGCTATTCACCTAGTCATTGGGGACATTCTTAAACGACTAGTAGTAGGCCCACATGGCTTCGACTTCGTTGAGGACCTCTACGACGCCCCAGCGGCGGGCGCTGCGGCTGGCCGAGTTGGGGTCGTAGACGCCAATCTGATTGGCATCGTCGATGCCGTAGAGCACGATGTAGTGGCCTACGTTGGTAAACGTACCGGGGCGCACTGCGGCGATGACGGGCGCACCCGAGCGAAGTGCTTGGGTAATCGATTCGCGATCGTTATAGAGCTGTGTTCCGTTGAGCCCTAGCTGCCACGCACCGCCTGTCATAAACGACCACTCGGTGGCACCAGTGGGGGCGTAGTTGCCGGCTTCGGCCAGTGCGCATATATCGACCGGCGTCTTATCGGTGTGGCCGGTCTTAAAGATATAGACCATGGTGAGGCAAGTGGGACCGCAAGCGTTTTCGCGAATAGTGCCACCGGCATAGGGCAGCTCCGACCATGCGGGGTCAATTTGGTAGATGTGGGGCATGGCGCCGGCCTGCCATTGCGAGCGTGGGGTCGAGAACGCAAAGGAGTAACCGGGCGCGACGGGAGCTTTAAGCAGCTTGTCCTCGGCAGTGGGCTCAAGACCGGCTGATCCGTGGGAGATACAGGATCCCAAAAACACAAAGACGAGGCAGGCGGCGATGGAGCAAAGCGCAAGGCGTAGGCGGCGGGTCGGAAGCGCGTGGCTTGTGGTGTGCGACGCGGGGTGAGGGGCGGAATTGCCGCGATCGCGTTGAGGTCGCGAAAAGGAGCGCTTGACGTAGTAGTCGGTCTTACGGCGATCGTAGCGGCGTGGTTGCAATGTGTCGGTCTGACGTTGGCGTGTGCTCGTGCTCACACGGTCTGACTGCTGCGCGGTACGGCTTTGTTGCCGCGAAGAAGCCCCGGGCTGCTCTTGGGGGCGCTGCGGGTTGTCGTTGTCGGAGGTGCTTCTGGGCGTTGGCGTGGTGCGGCCGGCAAGGCGCACGCTTTGTGGCCGTTGGCCGCCGTCATTGTATCCGTATGCCATTCGAATCACCTTGCCTCATGTGTAACTTGTCTATCCTACATAAAAAGATGCACGACACATGGGTATGTGCGCCAAAAGCCTGACAAATGGTATGAACGTTGCCGCGCCGCGCGCCAAGCGTCACGGCAACAGGTATTCAAAAGCAGACAAGATGAAGGCGTCCAAGACGAATGACGTCTCCCGCCGTTCGTCCCAAAAACAGCGCCGCTCGTTTTGCAGTTCTGCCTTCGGTCGAGCTGCGAGCGGCGCTGCTGCGCCAAGGCCGTATCTTAAAGCCATGGAATAAAAGCGCGCGGCAAAACGGACCGCGCAAGGGGTGACGCCAAGGGCGTCAAATAGGAAAGGAGGGGAACAATGGCGGACAAGAACGCAGAAGTTGCAGTCGAGGATAACGGCGGCATGAAGAAAACGCTCTCGCTCTGGAACTTCTTCACCATCGGTTTCGGTGCCATCATCGGTACCGGTTGGGTTCTGCAGGTCGGTGACTGGATGGTCGTGGGCGGCGGTCCCGTTCCCGCTATGATCGCATTCCTCTTGGGTGCAATCTTCCTCGTGCCCGTCGGAGCTGTTTTCGGTGAGCTCACGGCTGCTATCCCCATCTCGGGCGGCATCGTCGAGTATGTCGATCGTAGCTTTGGCCGTACGCTGAGCTACATCACCGGATGGCTTTTGGCCCTGGGCAACGGCATCCTGTGCCCGTGGGAGGCCATTGCCATTTCGACCCTCGTGTCCGAGATGTTCGGTAGCCTGCCCGGCCTTGAGTGGCTGCGCGCCATCAAGCTCTACACCATCCTGGGGGCCGACGTTTACCTGTTTCCGACGCTGATCGCGCTCGGCTTTGCAGTCTACGTCATCTTCCTCAACTTCCGCGGTGCCAGCTCGGCCGCCAAACTCCAGGCCTTCCTGACCAAGGCTCTGCTCTGCGGCATGCTGCTCGCCATGGGCGTCTCGCTGTTCACCGGCTCGCCGGACAACGCCATGCCCGTGTTCTCCCAGGTCACCGGCGCTGGCGGCGGCAAGGCCGCTACCGAGAGCACCAGCCTGTTTGCCGGCATCGTGTCGGTCCTGGTTCTGACCCCGTTCTTCTACGCCGGCTTCGACACCATTCCTCAGCAGGCTGAGGAAGCAGCCGAGGGCCTCAACTGGAACAAGTTCGGCAAGATCATCTCCCTGGCCCTGCTGGCCGCTGGCGGCTTCTACATGGTCTGCATCTACTCGTTTGGCACCATCCTCGACTGGCATGAGTTTGTTAAGAGCCCGGTTCCCGCGCTTGCCTGCCTCAAGGGCATCAACATGCTTCTGTACCTGGCCATGCTCGTCATCGCCACGCTTGGACCCATGGGTCCGATGAACTCCTTCTACGGCGCCACGAGCCGCATCATGCTCGCCATGGGCCGCAAGGGCCAGCTGCCCGAGCAGTTCGCCGAGGTCGACCCCAAGTCCGGCGCTCCCAAGCTCGCCTGCGTCGTTCTGGGCGTCATCACCGTCGTCGGTCCGTTCCTGGGCAAGAACATGCTCATCCCTCTGACCAACGTGTCGGCTCTCGCCTTCATCTTCTCCTGCGGCATGGTCGCCCTCGCTTGCCTGCGTATGCGCTTCACCGAGCCCGACCTGCCTCGTCCCTACGAGGTGCCCGGCGGCAAGTTTGGCATCGGCCTCGCTATCGCTGCCTGCGCCATCATCATCGGCCTGCTCGTGATTCCGTTCTCTCCCGCCTCCCTCAACATGGTGGAGTGGAGCATCGTGATCGGTTGGTTGGCTATTGGCCTGGCCCTCATGGCTTTCACCAATTCCCGCAAAAAGTAACGCCTAGCCGGGGCGGATCAGGTGCGCGGGACCCTCTCTTCCGCGCACCGAACCCGGCGCCACTTGGGTAGCTTTGTGAGGCCTTAACCCAACACGGCCTCGCCCACTATATGGATCCATAAGGAGGAACCATGTCCACTAAGTATGCAATCGTTGGCGGTAAGCTCATCGACGGTACCGGTGCCGAGCCGGTCGAGAACTCCCTCGTTCTCGTCGACGACAACGGCAAGATCGAGTACGCCGGTGCTATGCAGGACCTTCCCGAGGGCGTTGAGGTTATCGACGCCGCCGGCAAGACCGTCCTTCCCGGCCTGATCGACACCCACCTGCACTTCTCGGGCAACTTGACCGACGATGACACCGACTGGGTCATGCAGCCGCTCCTCGAGAAGCAGGCTGTCGCAGTCAAGCAGGCCTACGACTGCCTCACCCACGGCCTCACCACCGTCTGCGAGATCGGCCGCTTTGGTATCCAGATCCGTGACTGCATCGACAAGGGCGTCTTCAAGGGCCCGCGCGTTCTGGCCACCGGCCTTGGCTTCTGCCGCGTTGCCGGCCACGGCGACTCTCACCACTGCAGCCAGGAGCTCAACAAGGAATCGCACCCCTGGGGCGATCAGGTCGACGGTCCTTGGGATCTGCGCAAGGCCGTCCGTCGTCGCCTGCGCGAGAACCCCGATGCCATCAAGATCTGGGCTACCGGTGGCGGCATCTGGCGCTGGGACTCCGGCCGCGACCAGCACTACTGCTCCGAGGAGATTCAGGCCGTGGTCGAAGAGGCCAAGATGGTCGGCATCCCCGTGTGGAGCCACTGCTACAACAACCACGCCGCTGCCTACGATTCCGTTCGCTTTGGCTGCGAGCAGCTGATTCACGGCTTTGATATCGATGAGCGCACCATGGACCTCATGGCCGAGCAGGGCACCTTCTTCACTCCGACGATCGCCTTCCTGCCCACCTGGTACGCCACCTATCCGCCCGTCTACGTTCCCGAGCTGCACGACAAGTACGAGGGCACCCTGGTCGAGAAGGAGCTGCAGCGCAACTACGACTGCCTGCGCGAGGCCAAGAAGCGCGGCGTCGTCATGACGATCGGCTCCGACTCCTTCTCCTTCGTCACCCCGTACGGCACCTGCTCCATCGAGGAGATGTACGAGTTCGTCGACAAGATCGGCTTTACTCCGGTCGAGACCATCACCTGCGCCACCCTCAACGGTGCCAAGATGTGCCACATCGAGGACGAGACCGGTTCCATCGAGGCCGGCAAGTGCGCCGACCTGCTGGTCGTCAACGGTGACGTCGCCGCCGACATCCACGTGCTCAACACCGACAACATGGACGTCATCATGAAGGACGGCTGGATTGTCGAGGCCGGTACCTTCGGCGAGGCAAACAAGTACAGCGCCTAAGCTACCGTTCATCGATGGCTTGATGTAAAACACAGTATTTGATTGCATAATGCAATGGAGAGGGTCGCTTGCGGCCCTCTTTATTGCTATGGGGTGCGTCAGTAAGAAGGGGATGACAGTGGATCTCAATAGGCTGATTCTGGGCAAGAGCTACAACTCTACCAAGGTCTTTCGTACCGCTCAGCATGTGGTTCAAGCCATCTTGCTCGGTATTGTCGTTCCACTGCTTATCCTGCTGCTCATCTGGGATCTAACCGATAATCCCAATCCCGTTCCGGCCGTTGTCGTCATTGCCGGCTTGGTCATGCTGTGCTTCTTCTTCTCGTACGTCTTTGTCGTTCCCGACGACCTCACATCGAGCGCAACCGACCGCACGCTCGCCATCGCATCAAAAATATTCGCCTACACGTCGCGCGGCCTTACGCCCGAAGCTGCTCTGGGCGCCTCTAAGATCATCCTGTCCGAAACTATCGCCTCTGCCATCTGCTTTACCGACGGCAGGCAGGTGTTGGCGAGCTGGGGCGAGGACTCGGCAAAATGCCCCGCGGGCACCCCGGTGGTACTGCGGACTACGCTCAACGTAATCAACAGCGGTGAGCAAAGCGTGTTCTCGCGCGATGCCTCGACCGAGACAGGTGGCTACTTTCCGCGCCTGCGCGCCGGTATTGTCGCACCGCTTACCGTGCGCGGGCATTGCGTGGGCACGCTCGAGCTGTATTATCCCCGTCTGAGCAGCATCGATATGCGCCAGACGGCGCTTGCCTCGGGCTTTGCCGACCTCATTTCCACGCAGCTTGCGAGCTTTGAGCTCGAGCGCCAGGACGAGCTTACGGCCCGCGTGGAGCTGCGCGCCTTGCAATCGCAAGTCGATCCTCATTTTCTATTCAATACCATTAGCACGATCGTGTCGCTCGTTCGAACCGAGCCCGACAAGGCGCGATCGCTGCTGATCGACTTCTCCAACTACTACCGTCAGACGCTTTCTGATTCCGATACCCTCACAACGCTCGAGCACGAGGTGGAACAGGGCACTCGCTATATCAATCTTATGCAGGCTCGTTATGGCGACGGCCGTCTGCGCGTCTCGGTCGATATCGACTTTGAGGTGCGCGATTGCATGGTGCCGCCGTTTATCTTGCAGCCGTTGCTCGAAAACTGCATCAAGCATGCGCAGCGCGAGACCGAGCCGCTTTCTATTCATGTTAGGGCTTTCGAGACCGATGACGGTTTGGAGATCATCGTCGAGGACGATGGCATCGGTATGAGCGAAGAGGTCTGCGCGCATCTGTTTGAGCAACATCGCCTGGAGGAGCCCGAGAGCATTACCGCCGACGGCTCCGTCAAGCGAGGTTGCGGCCTGGCGCTCTTCAACGTGCTTCAGCGCATCCATTTCTTTTACGGAGAAGATTCCGGCATGCGCGTGAAGTCCCAGGAGGGCGTGGGAACGCAGGTCATCGTCGAGCTGAACGGCGAGCCGCATGAGCCCGCGCCGTTGACGGCGTAGCACGCGGTTGGATTGAGAGAAAAAGAGGGGAAGCACATATGTCCGAAGGCTGGAACATCTTGGTGGTTGATGACGAACCTCCCATTAGGGCTGAGCTACGCTATCTGTTGGAAAAGGATACGCGTGTGGGCCAGATTGCCGAGGCGGGCAATGTCACCGAAGCCGTGGAGTCGATTCTGTCGAACAAGCCCGACGTGCTGTTTTTAGACATTACCATGCCCGGTCGCTCGGGAATTGAGCTTGCCGAGACGCTGCAGAACCTAAAGACGCCGCCGGTGGTTGTGTTTGTGACGGCGTTTGCCGAGTATGCGGCTGATGCCTATAACCTCGATGCCGTCGATTATGTCGTCAAGCCGGTCGAGGACGCACGCCTGTCAAAGGCACTCGACAAGATCGAGGCAGCCTTGGGTGTCCGTCGTGTTATCCACGCTCCGCGCCAGCCTTTGCGTCTGACGGTGGACCGCGGGGGCAAAAAGGTGTTCATTCCCGCCGCAGACGTCTGCTACTTTGAGGCGCGTGCCGATTTTTGCAATGCCATCTGCGCCGAGGGAACGTACCTGATCAATGAGTCGATCTCTTCGCTCGAGCGTCGCTTGGTCTCCGAGGGCTTTATTCGCGTTCATCGCAGCTATCTGGTCAATTTGGAAGACGTGCACAATGTTGAGATTGGCTCCACGGGGTTGATGGAGCTCAGGCTTGACCGCGTGAGCTCGACGGTGCCGGTGTCCCGTCGTCGTGCCGCCGAGGTTAAAGCACACTTGGGGCTTGCGTAGACGGTCTGCGTGCCGTCGTTTACCATAGCAGGTTTGGCATGGGCGCGCGGTGGGCATAATGGGTGGCATCGAATGAAATCGAAAGGATCATTATGCCCGCGCTTATCACCCATCATCTGTTTGGCGAGGAAAGCATCGACCGTCTTCCGCAGGGCGTCATCACGTCCGATGAAGAGCGCATTGCCTTTATCTTGGGCAACCAAGGCCCCGACCCGTTTTTCTTTCACATTCTGACACCGCGTGTTTCCGACTGCACGCTGCTGGCGCAGGTCATGCATCGGTCGCGCATGTCTCGCCAGTTCGCGTGCCTGCGCGACGGCGTGTCGCATCTGCTGCCGCGCGACGCCAGCTTGGGTCGCGCCTTTGCGCTGGGCCTGCTGTCTCATTACGTGCTCGACCGCAACGCCCATCCTTTTGTCTATGAGCAGCAGTTTGGCATTGTCGAGTCCGATTCAGAGCTTGAGGATTCGAGCAGTCAGGTCCATGCCGTGATCGAGAGCGACCTGGATGTGCTGATGCTGCAGCTTAACCGCGATGGCGCTACGGTTGACGATTACCCGCCGGCGGGCGAGATCGTCACCACTGATCGCATCAATCGCGTGGCCGGCGTGCTGATGAGCTATGTTGCCGGACGCGTGTACGGCATTGACATTCCGGCGGGGGAGTACGGTGCTGCCGTTGCCAATATGCAGCGACTTTACCGCGCGATTGAGCCGGCCGGCTCCGCAAAGACGCGCGCGATCTCGCTGGTTGAGGGCTTGGTGCACGATTACTCGCTGCTCGACGGCCTTGCTCATCGCGTGACGACGGAGTTGCCCGAGCGCACCGGTAACCTGGGCCATCTGACATGGAAGAATCCCTTTACCGACGAGGTCTCGAACGAGAGTTTCCCCGAGGTCTTTGATCGCGCGCTGGGCGATTACGAGTGCACGGTCGCACGTTTTATCGAGACCGGTGACATGGATGCCGTGACCAGTCACGTCAACTACAGCGGTCGCGTGCTCAATGCCGATGAGGAGTTCGACCGCGAGGAATAGGGCCCGTGCGTGCCCCTTTGCCGAATCCTTACCGGCGGTTCTGGACAATTGGGGTACGATGAACTAACTGCATATCGGGCGAATACGAAGGGTCCCTGTCCATGAAATACACCAAGCTCGAGCGTAACTGGGTTATGTATGATGTGGGCAATTCGGCCCTCGTGCTGCTCAATACCTCGGTGGTGCCCATTTACTTTAACGCCATCAATACCGGCGCTTCCTCGGCCGACCTGGTGGTCGCCTGGGGCAATGCACAGACGATCGCCTCGCTGGTCATCGCCATGCTCATGCCCATTCTGGGCGCACTTGCCGACTACGCTGGCAACAAAATCAAGTTCTTCTTGGGCTTTTTCCTCACGGGCCTGGTTCTTTGCCTGGCGCAGGCTATCCCAATGTCCGCCATGGCATTTTTGACCGTGTACGTGCTGTGCACCATCGGCCTTAACTCTTCTATGACGTTCTACGACGCCATGCTGCCCGACGTTACCACCGACGAGCGCATGGACGCCGTGTCCAGCTCGGGTTATGCCTGGGGCTACATCGGTTCCACCGTGCCGTTCGTCATCTGCCTGGCGCTCATCATGGGTGGCCCCGCTCTTGGCGTCCCCACCATGCTGGCAACGCGTCTGTCTTTTATCATCACTGGTGCCTGGTGGCTCATCTTTACCCTGCCGCTCATTCACACCTATAAGCAAAAGTATGGTCGTGAGCGCGGTCCCGAGGACACCATCGGCCACATCGTTGGCGGTGTGTTCTCCGAGGTCGGACACACCATGCGCGAGATCGCCCACAACAAGACCGTGCTGGTCTACATGATTGCGTTCTTCTTCTATATCGATGGCGTCCACACGGTCATTTCCATGGCTACCAGCTACGGCTCGGCTTTGGGCATCGATTCGACCCAGCTGGTACTGGCGCTGCTCGTTACGCAGTTCGTGGCCTTTCCGTCCGCCATCATCTACGGCAAGCTCGCCGGACGCGTGGGCACGCTCAACATGATCCTGGTGGCGGTCGCCGCCTACATGGGCATTGTGCTGTTCGCCGCGTTCTTCCTAAAGACCGCCTTTGAGTTCTGGGTGCTTGCCATTATGGTCGGCCTGTTCCAGGGCGGCGTGCAGGCGCTCAGCCGTAGCTACTTTGGTCGCATTATCCCCAAGGAAAAGTCCAACGAGTACTACGGCTTCTTTGACATCTTTGGTCGTTATGCAAGCGTCATGGGTACCTTCCTAGTGTCGGTCGTTACCTCGCTGACCGGCAACCCGTCGCTGGGCGTCCTTTCTATTGGCGTGCTGCTGATCGTTGGCTTTATGCTGCTGGTTCGCCTGTCCCGCATGACTCGGGCAGCAGAGCATGCCGCATAGGAGCGAGCGGCTATTGTGCCTGTCCACGGTACTCTTTTGGGGTTATCCGCAATAAACATTGCGACTTGCGAGCAATGATTTGCCCAAGTGGGTATGATGGAATCAGCTAGGTCGCGGGGCGTCGCCTGTGTTTGGCGGCGTCCCGTTTTTGTGTTGCAGGGAGGGTAAGGCATGAACGCCACAGTCGTGATTCCAACGTATTGGGCGGGCGATGACGCTTGCGCAAACGCCCCTGGCACCTATGACCATTCGACGCGACTCAACTCCGACAATCCCGAACTCGACCGCTGTCTGGCCTCGCTTGAGCAGGTACGTGACATCCCGCGCATCATCCTTTTGGTGGTCTGTCCCGTTTCTGCCACAGCCGATGTGTCGCTGCGCGTGCGCGAGATTGTCGACGCGCATCCCACGCTCAAGGTCACCGTTGTCACCAACACCCAGGCCTCGCGCATCGCAGACCGGGTTGCTCAGATCGCGCCCAAGGGTTCGGGCGAGTGCGTGAGCCTGCGAGGCTACGGTGCCATCCGCAACATGGGGCTAGCCTGTGCCGCTGTGCTGGGTCATGACGCGGTTATCTTTTTGGATGACGATGAGACTGTCATCGACGCCGACTTTATGAAGCGCGCGACCTATGCGTTGGGGCAGCAGACGCGTCAGGGCTTGCCGATCTTGGTCAAGAGCGGCTATTTCTACGATCGCGACGGCTCGCCGCTGGCTCCCACGGACAAGGCGGGCATCTGCCATCGTTGGTGGACCAAGCGCATCGAGTTCAACCGTTGGATGAAAAAGGCGCTCTCGGGCACCCGCATCTCGCGATCCAACTACGTGTGCGGCGGCCTGATGGCCCTGCACGCCCGCGCCTTTACGCGTGTAGCCTTTGACCCGTTTATCACCCGCGGCGAGGACTTGGATTACCTCTTTAACATGCGCATGTTTGGCTACGACGTGTGGTTCGATAACGAGTGGACCGTGCGCCATCTGCCTCCGGAGTCCGAAAAGCGCTCACCGCGCTTTATGCAGGATGTATACCGTTGGTACTACGAACGGGCCAAGTTGACATTCGCCGCGCATCAAAAGGAGCTCATTCCCGTTACGGCGGCATCGCTCATGCCCTACCCGGGCCCGTGGATTTCGCGCGAGCTCGACGACCGCGTGCGCAAGACCGCTATGGTCCGCAGCGTGTTTACCCGCGAGCATGAGGGCTACCTGCGCATTTGGCGCCATGGTATCGGCGAGGCAAAGGCCTATGCGCGCCAAAACGCTGCAAGCTACCTGCGTTTCCAGAGCTTTTGGCCCAAGATCATGGACGGGCTTTGGCGTGACGCACAACTGATCAGTATCCTGGAGGGGGCCGAATGATCGACCGCCGCGCCCAGCGCGATAGTTCAATATCAATCTTTCGCATCATTGCCGTCGCCTGCGCCATTTGCGTGCTGGTGTACTTTATTTTTGCCTTGGTGACCGGTATCGAGCCGATCGCCACGGTGATTGCCTGCGCGCTGCTATGCATCTTTCTGTGCATCTTTATCTTTTTGACGCTCAATCCCGATTCGGTGCGTTCCCAGTACACCGAGGAGACGCTCTCGGTGGCCTCGGCCATGCTCGAGGACATTAAGGGCGGTCTGACGCAGGAGTCGGCACGTTTGGTGTGCCGGCGCATTTTGCCCGAGACGCGCGCCATGACGGTGGCCATCACCGACGAGGACAACGTGCTTGCCTGCGCGGGCGAGTTTGAGGAAAAACTGCTGCCCGATACTCCCATCCACACGCTTGCCACACGCTACGTTATCGAACATGGCATCGTGCAGTCGTTCAACCGTATGGTGGATGTCGTGGGCTCGGACGGCTCGCACAACCAAGTCCCCGCCGGCATTATCGCCCCCATCAAGGTGGGCGATCGTACCGTCGGCACGCTCAAGTTCTACTACAAGACCCCGCGCGCCGTCGACCGTACCCAGTATGCGCTTGCCTCGGGCTTTGCCGAGATCTTGTCCACACAGCTCGCCATCCACGAGCTCGAGGTGCAAAAGGAACTCACGGCGCGCGCCGAGGTGCGTGCGCTGCAGGCGCAGATTAACCCGCACTTCCTGTTCAACACGCTGAACACCATTGCATCGTTTACGCGCACCGACCCGCTGCGGGCCCGCGAACTGCTTCGTGAGTTCTCATCGTTCTATCGTGCCACGCTCGACAACTCGGGATCGCTTATTCCGGTCTCGCGTGAGGTCGCACAGACCAAGCGCTACCTTACCTTTGAGAAGGCCCGCTTTGGCGAGGACCGCGTGCTTGCGACGTTCGATGTGTCCGAGGACGTGGAAGATACGCTGGTGCCGGCGTTCGTGATCCAGCCGATTGTCGAGAACGCCGTACGTCATGGTATGGGCGATGACGACGCCCTGAGGATCGACGTGACCGTTCACCAAGACGGCGAGGATGCAATCTTGATTGCCGTGGCCGATAATGGCGTGGGCATGGATGAGGGTACCGCCGCCAGACTGTTTGACGAGCGTTCTGCCCGTCCCGACGCCAGCTCTCCCCAGGGTGGCGGCGCCGGTGTGGCCATGCACAATATTTCGGAGCGCATCCATCGCTTTTATGGGCCGCACTCCTATACGCGTGTCGAATCGGCGCCGGGCAAGGGCACCAAAGTACTCCTTCATCTTGATTTGTCAGAGAGCATCTTCGACATTCAAGAGTAAAATAAAAGGCTACGGGCTCAACGTCATGCGACGGATGCCCGGCGTAGTTAGTTGACGAAAGGTTTTATCCCTATGCTGCGTGCGATGATTGTGGATGATGAGGCGCCGGCTCGCTCGGAGCTTCGCTTCCTGCTCGAGCAAACGGGCAAGATCGGCACGATCACGGAGGCGTCGAGCGTCCGCTCCGCCATCGAGATGCTTATGGAAAGTCGCGTGGATGTCGTGTTTCTCGATATCTCGATGCCCGGTGCCTCGGGCCTGCAACTTGCCGAGGCGCTGCATAAGCTCAAAAATCCGCCGGCGATCGTGTTTGTGACTGCGTATAGTGACCATGCGGTCGAGGCATTCGACGTGGATGCCGTCGATTATCTGATGAAGCCGGTCGAGGAAGCTCGCTTGGATCGCGCGATCGAGAAGGTCATGCAACGCACCAAGCCGGTTACGGACAGCAAGGTGACCATCGAGCGTATCCCGGTGGAAAAGGGCGGCCGCAAGGTGCTCATTCCCGTGGACGACATTCGCTTTATCATGGCCAAGGACGATTACTCCTGCATCTATACCGTCGATGATCGCTTTTTGTCGACGACCTCGCTGGCGCAGTTTGAGGCCAAACTCTGCGACTTTGGCTTCTTCCGTGTTCACCGCCGCTATATCGTCAACTTGGCGTGCGTCACGGATGTGGAGACGGTGCCCTCGGGCGCCATCCAGCTGGGCATTACGGGCGTCGACGAACGCGTGCCGGTTTCGCGCCGCCGCGTCGTGCCGCTCAAGAAGGCTCTGAGTCTCTAGCACACTGGCCCCGCAGCCCTGTAGACCCATCGTCTGCGGAGCCGTGGGGCCTTTTTGTATGTATCTGCCGAATCGTTTTTTGCGGAAGGGATCCCATGAACAGTGCAAGCGCCAAGCGTATCGACATCATCTCGGACACCCACGGCTATTTATCGCCTGCGCTCCTGGATGAGCTTGAAGGCGCAGACCTGATCATCCATGCTGGCGACCTCACGTCAGAGATGGACTACGAGCACCTATGCACCATCGCCCCCGTGCGGGCCGTACTGGGTAACAACGATTACTACCGCGACTACGGCCCCGATGTAGACCGTCTTGCGCTCTTTACCTACGAAGGCCTTAAATTCGCCGTAGCCCACTACCGCGAAGACCTTCCGGTGGGATCCGTAGACGTAGCCATCAACGGCCACACCCACGTAACCAAAGAAGCCCAAGTGGGCCGTTGCTTAGTCCTCAACCCGGGCAGCGCCAGCTACCCCAGAGGCACCCGAGGCCCCACCATGGCCAGAATGCTAGTAAAAGACGGCAAGATCCTAAGCACTAAGTTTATTGACCTAGAGTAATCACAACAAAAACGGGGGATGTAAAATCGCATCTCCCGTTTTTTATGAGCCAAAGGCGGAGTTTCAACAAGAATAATCAGACCAACCCCACCGAGGAGAACGGGGACCTCGAGCCGCGGAAGCGGCGAGGAGCAAGAACTGTTTGGACAAAGTGACGGCAGGGAGGGTCTCCGGGGCTGAGGGCGGGGGTTAAGTTTGTCGCGAGTTCCGCACGCAAAGGAAAGCACTTAATGTGCTTTCCGTCTTGCGCAGGACTGTAGAGCAGCAAACTTAACCCCCGCCCTCAGCCCCGGAGACCCTCCCGGATGACCCCGAAAAATTTTTTCAAAAAAGTTGTTGCGCGCCGGACAGACTTCTGTGTATACTAATCCCCGCAGCGCACGCGAGCGGAAACAAACGCGAACGTCTGTCTGGGGAGTTAGCTCAGTTTGGTTAGAGCGCCGGCCTGTCACGTCGGAGGTCGCGGGTTCGAGCCCCGTACTTCCCGCCAACGCAATTAAAGCCACGTCTTCGGACGTGGCTTTTTGCGTTTGATGCACTTTGTTTCGATAGAACGATCGCCCTGGTGCATCTTCGCCCAGAATCCCCGCGCCTTCGGGAACGCAAGTAAAATCTAATAAGTATATCTGTCTGAACAACAGCTTTGTTGCGCAACACCTGTTCTACGAGACAGGGGGTTAGGTTATACTAAATTGCACTGTGCGCCGCATCTGATGCATTTCGCTCCAAGCGCGGCACTCAGTGGATATCCGATTTACCATTTGGATGTCCTGGCGGTCATTTAGCGTCTCGACACAAGCTCGGCCCCGGAGCTCGTTCGAGCTGTTCGTATTCCTTGAAAGGGGAAAAATGGACATATCGAGGAAGACTGATTACGCCCTTCGCATGCTGGCGATGCTTGCCGAGGATCCGGAGCGTTTGCTTTCTGTTCGCACCGCTGCCGAAGAGGTCAATGTCCCGTATTCGTTTGCCCGCTCGATTCAGCACGGTTTGGTCCAGGCCGGTATTGTGGAGAGCCTGCGTGGCGTCCACGGTGGCATGCGTCTCAAGGTCAGTCCGGACGACGTCACTATCCGCCAGGTCGTCGAGGCCGTTCAGGGTCCTATGGTTATGAACGATTGCACCGCGCCCGATGGTGACTGTGCGCGCATGGGCGCGTGCTGCTATCATCCCCTGTGGGCCGGAGCCCAGGCGTTGATGCGCGACTACCTCGATTCCGTTTCGCTCGGCGACATCGTCGCTCACCGCCAGTTCCCGGCCGTCGATCCCAAGCTCGCCGACCGCGAAGCGTTTCCCGAGTACGCCACCTGCGCGTGCGCTTACCGGGAGGAATAGCGCCGCATAAGGAGCATAGCCATGATTCAGGACCCCTTTCGTTCGATGATTCGTTCGGAAGGGGTCCTGCGTTATCGCGACCTTCCGTGGCGCCGCACACGCGATCCGTACATCATTTGGCTTTCTGAGGTCATGCTGCAGCAAACGCAGGTGCCGCGTGTGGAGGCGCGCATGCCGGTGTGGCTCGATCGTTTTCCGACTGTGCAGGCGCTTGCCCAGGCCGCGCCTTCCGATGTTTTGGACGCTTGGCAGGGCATGGGCTACAACCGACGCGCTCTGGCGCTTCATGGGGCCGCTCAGCGCGTTGTAGAGGACTGGGACGGGGAGTTTCCGCGTGAGACGCGTGACTTGGTCGCTCTGCCCGGCATTGGCCCGGCAACGGCGCAGGGCATCCGTTCGTTTGCGTTTGATCTTCCAGGCGTGTATCTAGAGACCAATGTGCGCACGGTCTTTTTGCATCATTTCTTTCCCGATGTGCCGGCCGTTCCCGATCGCGAGCTGGTGCCGCTGATTCAAGCCGCCTGTCCGGCGGCCCCTGGTGCGGCGGCGGATGAGATTGCGCCCTTTGCCGTGCCTCAAGACGATGCCGACACGCCGCGCGCATGGTATTACGCGTTGCTGGATTACGGCGCGTATCTTAAAAAGACGCTGCCCAATCCGTCCAGGCGGTCGGCGGGCTATAGTCGTCAGTCCAAGTTTGAGGGCTCGCGTCGCCAAAAGCGCGCCCACATTGTGCGCATGCTGCTGGCGGCGCGCGATGGACAACCGGCAGGTATTACGCTCGATGAAGCCGTTGCAGGCGTTAACGAGATGGAGACGGCAGCCGGCCGAGAGCCGGTCGAGCGCGAGCTGGTCGCAAGCATTCTTGCCGATCTGGAGCGCGAGGGCTTTTGCGGCTCCGAGGGCGATCGTTGGCTGAGTGTGTAGCTCACTCGAATCTGAAGAACGGGATTGTAAGGTTTAAATTCTCGGCATGAGGGCATCCTTAAAGCAAGGCCGCTCAAAGTCTGTGGGCGGCATGCGTTGAAGGGAAGTACACCTATGGATTTTGAGAATTCCCAAACCAAGAAGAACCTCGAGACCGCTTTTGCCGGTGAGTCCCAGGCACACACCAAGTATCGCTACTATGCATCCAAGGCCAAAAAGGACGGCTACGTTCAGATCTCGAATATTTTTGCCGAGACGGCGGGCAACGAGTCCGAGCACGCCAAGCTGTGGTTTAAGTATCTGCACGACGGCGCCGTTCCGGGCACTCTGGACAACCTGCGCGACGCCGCTGCGGGCGAGAACTACGAGTGGACCACGATGTACGACGAGTTTGCCAAGACCGCCGAGGAGGAGGGCTTTGTCGAGATCGCCGAGAAGTTCCGTGGTGTCGCCGCCGTCGAGAAGGCCCACGAGGAGCGCTACAACAAACTCGTCGAGCGCATCGAGTCGGGCGAGGTGTTTGAGCGTGAGGGCGTGAAGGTGTGGAAGTGCCTGAACTGCGGGCACCTGCACGTTGGTGCCGAGGCGCCTGAGGTGTGCCCGGTGTGTAACCACCCGAAGGCGTACTTTGAGGAGCAGGTGGTGAACTACTAGCGCGTGGCGCTAGCGTGAGCTGGGCCGGGAGGGCCGGACTACCTTCCCTCCTCGCTCACGGCTTCGCAGGGTCGCGTTGAGGGAAGGTAGTCCGGCCCTCCCGGCCCGCTTTGGGTCGTCGCGTGCTCGCTACAGAAAAGCTGATAAAAAAGTTTGTGTGCCGCCCCTTATGGGGCGGCACGTTTTTGTGGGGGCCGGTTGGGGCGGTGACGTTGCTTAGAGGGTACACTGGGTAGCGTTGGCTATTCGTTTCCTCTTGTGAGGTGTTGGTTATGGGTAAGAAGTCTCGGGCTCGGGTTGCTGCGGCGGGGACTCGCAAGGATCCTGGTCGTCGGGTTGCCGAGGGTAAAAAGGTCGATCGTGTCGAGAAGGACAAGAAGGTTGGCGCGCATGCTCATCCTGAGTGGGCGCCTCACCTCAATACGGCTAGCGAGGATCTGACTGCTAAGTTGTTTACTCTGGTCGAGGTTATCTTGGGCGTGGTGCCCGTGGTGGTCATTGGCTTGTTCTTGGCTTCGAAAGATGCCACGAGTGTCGATAAACTCACCGATGTCTTTTCTCAGGACCCCTCGATGGTGGTTACGTTTATCTCTGCGTGCCTGCAGCCGTTTGTGGCGTACATGTTGTACATGATTTATCGCAAATACTGCGAGGGCGACGCTGGTTTTGCCGCCGGCAACCTGATCGGTCTTTTGTGCTCCGAGATCCTACTGCTCAATATCCCAGGCGTCATCGGTATGGGCATCTTGCTGTGGCGTGTTTGGCGCAACGTCGCCCCGCACTTTGAGAGCTGGTTGTTTGAGCGTCGTGCAATGGGCGTGCTGGCAGACATTGCGGGCTCGCTCGTGATTTTAGCCTTGGCGTTTATGTGCGCCACCGCCGCCCGCGGTCTCGCGGGCATGTAGTCTGTCCTCACCGACCACGGAGCGCAGGGCAACTGCTGGTTTCACCGCTCCGGACGTCAGACCCGCGGCGCATCCCTTTCCCTCTCGCTCACGGCTTCGCAGAGTCACGCGAGGCAAAGGCATGCGCCGCGGGTCTGACGACGCGGGCTTGCCAACGAGTTTTGGCTAATAGATTGGTTTGTGTGCCGCCCCTTTGGGGCGGCACTTTTTGTGTGGGGTCCCGGTCTCCACAATTTTCGTCAAGCTTTTGGTTAGATTTTGGTCAGTTGGCGTAAGGGTGGAAGGCCAAAAGATTGCTGGCGAAAAAAGCTCAGAGAAAGTGCTGGTAGGGGAGTTGTTGAGCTTTTCGACAGCTTTTGAGCAGAAGAAACTTTGTGGCTATTGCCGGCGATTGCGTTGTCGCGGTCATGGCGGTGCGGGATGCTGGTCGTAAGCGTCGAATGCTCCGATTTTGGAGGCCAGCATGGATCTGTTTCTTGAGACTCCGCAGCAACAAGCCGAGCGCATGTTGCGCCAACAGCAACGGCTTATGGAGATGCAAATGCAAGGGGTAGCCGCCCAGCCCCCTGCGCAAAATGCCACGCCTGCGGTTTCGCCTGCGGGCGGATCGGCGCCAGAGAACTATTCCGTACAACAAGATTCATATGCGCAGGAGCTTGCGTTCGACAAACGCCGCACGCGTCGTCGCCGCGTGGGCCAGCGCCTGCGCACATTGGCGATGATCGTGCTCATTCCGCTAGGACTTGCGGCGATTTTCTTGGTCTCGTATGCGCTCACCTGCATCCTCAACGGTGCTTCGCCCGGCGAAGTGCTCCAACATCTGTCAGCCCTGGGCCAGCGCCTAGGCGACGTCATGACAACCATTCGCACCGGCTGGGAGAGCTAGCGTTTTAGCGTCCGCGGCTCTAAGAGAAATTTGTCTGCAAGGCAGTGGGTGATCCGTGCGTGTGGCGGGGTAAGATTGATCGCGGTTTTGATTGATGACCGATTGAGTTTGTTGGGCGGAGTCTATGTCTGCTATTGATATCGTGCTTGTTGTGATCGCCTTGGTGGCGGTGGGGGTTGCTGTGGCTTGCGCCCTCCAGCTCAAGAGCCTGCGTGCCGAGTTGCGGGAGCGTGGCGACAGTAGCGCGGAAACGCTGGCAGCACTCGAGCAGGCCAACAACGCGCTCGATGCCCTGAACGTCGCGCTGGCCGAAACTCGCCGCACGGCCAACGCCATCGCGCAGCAGCAGACGACAGATGCGGCCGTGGGGCAGCAACGTTACCTGACCATTGCACGTGAGTTTTCGCAAGCTGGTGACCGGATGGATGACCTTCGCCGCGAGACGGCCCAACAGCTCGGTGCCAACCGCGAGGGCATCGAGCACCGCCTGGACAAGGTGCGCGAGACGGTCGATGCCCAGCTGGGTGCTATCCGCAAAGACAACAACGTGCAACTCGATCAGATGCGCGCGACGGTGGACGAGAAACTCTCCCGCACGCTCAACGATCGCCTGTCGGCATCGTTTAAGCAGGTGAGCGACCAGCTCGAGGCCGTGTACAAGGGCCTGGGCGACATGCAGTCCATCGCCACCGGCGTGGGCGACCTTAAGCGCGTGCTGGGCAACGTGAAGGCGCGTGGTATTTTGGGCGAGGTGCAGCTGGGTGCAATTCTGGCGGACATTCTTACACCCGACCAGTATCTGGAAAACGTCGCCACCAAGCCCGGCGCCTCGGAGCGCGTTGAGTTTGCCGTCAAGCTGCCGGTGGACGAGGGCGATCCCGTGCTGCTGCCGATTGACTCCAAGTTTCCGGGCGACGCGTACGAGCATTTGCTCGACGCGCAGGAGTCGGGCGATGCGGAGACCGTGGCGGCTGCGCGCAAGACGCTCGACACCATGGTCAAGCGCGAGGCCAAGGATATCTGCGAAAAGTACCTGAGTGTGCCGGCAACGACCAACTTTGGCATCATGTTCGTGCCGTTTGAAGGACTGTACGCCGAGGTCGTCAGCCGCCCCGGGCTTATCGAGACCCTGGGCCGCGACTATCACGTCAACGTTGCCGGCCCCAGCACCATGGCGGCCATTCTCAACAGCCTGCAGATGAGTTACCAAACGTTTAAGCTGCAAAAACGCACCGACGATGTACTGCGCGTGCTCTCCGCTGTCAAGGCCGAGCTGCCGCGCTATCAAAAGGCGCTGCGCCGCGCCCAGCAGCAGATCGAGACCGCGGGCAAAACGGTCGAGGGCATCATCACCACGCGCACCAACGTCATGGAGCGCAAGCTCAAGGACATCGACGCCCTGGAAGATGCCGAGGAGGCCGACGAGATCTTGGGGCTTACGTCTGCGAGCTTGCTCGCAGACCAAAAAGACGAGGACTAGCTTCATCTGACGGCGGGGCGCCTGCGCAAGCGCGGGGCGCGGGCGCTTTTCGCGTCGCACTTGCCTGAAGTGCGCTTTAGTGTGCAACAATGGCGTTTCGCCCTATCAGACGCGAAAGGAAGCCCATGTCTCAGAGAAACACCAGTCCGCTCAAACGCTCCACCGTGCGTCGCACGCTGCAGCGTTTTTGGGACGTCACGCGCACGCAGCCGCTGATCGTCTTTCTCTCGGTGTTCTCGTCGGCGGGCTACATCTTTTTGCTCACGTTTGCCAACACCTATGTGATGGCCCTCATCGTCGACCGCGTCCAGGCCGGTCCCGTGGCAGGCGACCAGGTGTTTGAGGTCTTTGGTCCTTACATTCTGGCGCTCGTGCTCGTTAACCTAGTGGGCCAAATCCTCTCCAAGCTGCAGGACTACACCGTCTACAAGCTCGAGATTGCGGGCAACTATCACCTGGCGCGCCTGTGCTTCGACACGCTCTCCAATCAATCCATGACATTTCACACCAGCCGCTTTGGCGGATCGCTTGTGAGCCAGACAAGCCGTTTTATGAGCGGCTACACGGGTCTGGTCGACGTGACGGTGTATTCGCTCATCCCCACCATCACCTCGGTCATCTGCACCGTGGCCGCACTCGCCCCGGTGGTACCGACGTTTACCGTGATCCTGGTGTGCATCATGGTCGTCTACATTGCGTTTGTCTGGCTTATGTACAAGCGCATCATGCCGCTTTCGGCCGCGACGTCCGCCGCGCAGAACAAGCTCTCGGGCGTGCTCTCCGACGCGGTCACGAACATCTTGGCCGTCAAGACCTGCGGGCGCGAGGACTTTGAACGCGATCTGTTCGACGCCGCCGATCGTGCCGCGCGCGACGCCGAGACGGTCTCGATGCACGCCATGATGCAGCGCAACTTTACGACCTCGGGCCTCATCGTCATCACCATGGCCGTGGTGAGTGTGTTCGTGGCGGGCGGCAACGCGTGGTTTGGCATTTCGGCCGGCTCGCTCGTCATGATCTTTACCTACACCTATAACCTCACCATGCGCCTGAACTACGTAAGCTCCATGATGCAGCGCATTAACCGCGCGCTGGGCGATGCGGCCGAGATGACGCGCGTGCTGGACGAGCCACGTTTGGTGGCAGATGACCCGGACGCCCCTGAGCTCAAAGTGACCGAGGGCGCGATTGATTTTGAGCACCTGAGCTTTGCGTACCGTGACGCTGCGGCGGGCGAGAGCGTGTTCGATGACCTGACACTTCATGTGGCGGCGGGCCAGCGCGTGGGCCTGGTGGGCAAATCGGGTTCGGGTAAGACGACGCTCACCAAGCTGCTGCTGCGCCTGGACGATGTTCAGGGCGGCCGCGTGCTCGTGGACGGTCAGGATGTCTCGCGCTGTACGCAGCAGAGCCTGCGCCGCCAGGTTGCCTACGTGCCGCAGGAGGCGCTGCTGTTCCACCGCTCCATTCGAGAGAATATTGCCTACGGCCGCCCCGACGCCACTGATGAGCAGATTCGCGAGGCCGCGCGCCTGGCCAACGCCCTGGAGTTTATCGACCGCTTGCCCCGTGGCTTTGACACCATGGTGGGCGAGCGCGGCGTCAAGCTCTCGGGCGGCCAGCGTCAGCGCGTGGCTATCGCCCGCGCCATCCTAACCGACGCGCCGATTCTGGTGCTCGACGAGGCGACCTCTGCCCTCGACAGCGAGTCCGAGGCGCTGGTGCAGGAGGCGCTCGAAAACCTGATGCGTGGACGTACCTCCATTGTGGTGGCGCACCGCCTGTCCACCGTGGCGGCGCTCGACCGCATTGTGGTGCTGGCCGATGGCGAGATCGTCGAGGACGGCACGCATGCGCAGCTCGTCGAGGCGGGTGGCGAGTACGCGAGCCTGTGGAGCCGTCAGACCGGCGCATTCTTGGAGGCGTAAGCGTCTCGGACGTGGGACAATTGTGCCCATAAGTTTATTGTGCCGTTGAGCCGAGGAGTCGTTATGCCACGCGAGACCAATGCCGCCAAGCGCGAGCGCGCCATCGAGGTATGTGAGCGCCTCAACCGTCGCTATGGCCCGGTCGAGTGCTTTTTGGACCACGAGAATCCCTTCCGCCTGCTGATCGCGGTGCTGCTTTCGGCGCAAACGACCGATGCACAGGTCAACAAGGTGACGCCGCGGCTGTTTGCCCAGTGGCCCACGCCCGAGGCCATGGCCGGGGCGAGCGTGGCTGACGTGGCAGACACCATCAAGTCACTCGGCTTCTACAAGAGCAAAGCCAAGCATGCCGTCGAGGCCGCGCAGATGATCGTCGCCGACTATGGCGGCGAGGTGCCGGCCGACATGAAGGAACTCGTGAAGCTGCCGGGCGTGGGACGCAAGACGGCGAACATCGTGCTCAACGTGGGGTATGGCATCGTGGAGGGCATTGCGGTGGACACGCATGTCAACCGCATTGCGCACCGCCTGATGCTGAGTCCCAAGACGCATGCAAAGGAGCCGCTCAAGACCGAGCAGGATTTGCTCAAGATTTTGCCGCACGAGTATTGGGAGTCGGTTAACCATCAGTGGATCACCTTCGGTCGCGAGATCTGCGACGCCCGCAAACCCAAGTGTGACGAGTGCCCGCTGGCAGATTTGTGCCCCAGCGTGCGCGTAGCGGGGTAGGGCGGAACGCATCTTCGTCTGGCGTTTTTTGCGGGGCTGGGTTTGCCCTTGAGCCGGAGTCCTCTCCATGCGCTACCATGACAGACAATGTATTTGACGTACGACCCGCCGAGCTTGCCCCGGCGGGCTTTTGGCGTTGCAATGCCGGAGGAACAGCATGCTCATTCACCGTATAGCCGCGCAGCTCTACACTGCCGAGGCGCTGCAGACCGTCGAGGCCGGACTCGATGCCGGCGAGGACGTGACGCTGGCTGTGTCGCAGTCGGGCCGCACGCTTATGGCGGCCGCCCAGTTTGCGCGCCGCCCGCGTCCCACGGTCTACATTGTGAGTGGCGAGGATGCGGCCGATCGCGCCGCGCGCAGCCTTGCCGCCTACGTGGGCCTAGCGCACGTGTGCCGTTTTCCCGAGCGCAAGGACTATCCGTGGCGCGAGCAGGCGCCCGACGATGCCGTGGTGGCGCAGCGCTGCGAGGCACTGGGACGCATCGTGCGCGGAGACAATTGCATCATGGTCGCCTCGGCTCGCGCGCTGCTGCGTTGTGTGCCGCCGGTCGAGAGCCACTATTGGGAGTCCACGACCTTTGCGGTGGGCGAGGAGATTCCCTTTGACGAGGTGCCGCAGCGCCTGGTGGGCATGGGCTACACCAATGCCGGTGCCGCCGATGCGCCCGGTCTGTTCCGCGTGCACGGTGACACCGTCGAGGTGTTTCCCGCGCAGGAAAAGGCGCCCGTGCGCATTGAGTTTTTCGGCGATGAGATTGACCGCATCCGCCGTATGGTGAGCTCCACGGGCCAAACCATCGGCAACGAGGACAGTATCGAGATCTTCCCCTGCCGCGAGCTGGCGCTTACCGACGATGCCGTCCACAACATGCACGTGGCGCTCTACCGTGCCAGCCAGGACGACAGCAAGCTGGCGGCGCTGCTCGAGATGGTGGATACGCGCATCGTCACGCCCGAGCTCGACCGCTTTTTGCCGGTGATGTACGGCCAGACCGTAAGCCCGTTGGCGCACGTGAGCGGCAAGGCACTCGTGGTTCTGTCCGAGCCGCGCTCGCTGTTCGACGATTGCCTGCGTGCCTACGAGGATATCGAGGCGCGTGCTGGCGAGGCAGGGATTGACCGGCTGGATGGCCTGTATGTACGTGCCCAGCAGCTCGATTTTGGTGCCCAGCAGCGCCTGAACTACGTGAGCCTGATCCGTGCCGGCGGCGCGGTGACGGCGGAGCTCAAGATTGAGCAGCCGGCCATTGCGGGCTCGGACAATCGCTTTATGACGCGCATTCAGGAAGTCGTGGGCAAGCGCTACGCCTGCGTGTTTGCCATCCCCGACCGCGGTGCGCGCGAGTCGATGGAGCTCACCTTTGGCGACGAGGGCATTACCTTTGAGGAATCGCTGACCGCGGCGCCCGAAAATGTCGGCGCTATCGGCGACCGCGTGCGCGTGGCAGCGGCGGATTCCGCCGACCGTGCCGCACGCCAGGAGGCCCATGCTTCCATTCGCGAGCGTAAGGCCGACGCGCTCAACGCCCGCTCGCTCGAGGCGGGCGCCGCGCAGGCTGCCGCCGGCGCTGCCGTGCCCACCATCTCGCGCGGGCGCGTGACCTTTGTTGACGCTGCCCTGCCGCAGGGCGTGGTGGTGCCCGACGCCAATTTGGCCGTGTTCTCGATCGCCGACCTCAACGCCCGTATGGATGCCAACCGCGCGCGCAGCCGCCGCAAGGTGGACATTACGCAGATCACGTTTCCGTTTAAGCCGGGCGACTACGTGGTGCACGCCACTCACGGCATCGCGCTCTTTAGCGAGATCGCGCGCCAGGAAGTGGGCGGCAAGGAGCGCGACTACTTTTTGCTGGAATATGCCGACGGCGACAAGCTCTACGTGCCGCTCGAGCAGGTCGACCGCATCACGCGCTATGTTGGCCCCGACGGCGACAAGCCGCGCCTGACCAGGCTCAACACCGCCGACTGGACGCGGGCTACCAACAAGGCGCGCAAGAATGCCAAAAAGCTGGCGTTTGACCTGGTCGACCTGTATACACGCCGCTCGTCGATTACCGGTATCGCCTGCCCGCCCGACACGCCCGAGCAGATCGAGATGGAGGAGAGCTTTCCCTATGACGAGACGCGCGACCAGCTGGAGGCTATTGCCGACATCAAGGCCGACATGGAAGCGCCCAAGCCCATGGACCGCCTGCTGTGCGGCGACGTGGGCTTTGGCAAGACCGAGGTTGCCCTGCGCGCGGCGTTTAAGTGCGTGGACTCCGGCCGCCAGGTCATGGTGCTCTGCCCCACGACCATTCTGGCCCAGCAGCACTATGAGACGTTCTTTGAGCGCTTTGCCCCGTTTGGCCTCGAGGTCGAAGTGCTCAGCCGCTTCCGCACCCCGGCGCAGCAAAAGCGCGCGCTTAAGGCGTTTGCCGAGGGCACGATCGACGTGCTCATCGGCACGCACCGCTTGCTTTCTGCCGACGTGAACCCCAAGAACCTGGGCATGGTGATCATCGACGAGGAGCAGCGCTTTGGTGTGCAGCACAAGGAGCAGCTCAAGAACCTGCGCGAGCAAATCGACGTGCTCACGCTTTCGGCAACGCCTATTCCGCGAACCATGCAGATGGCCACGAGCGGCGTGCGCGACATGAGCCTGATCACCACACCGCCGACCGGGCGTCGTCCCGTGATCGTGCACGTGGGGGAGTACGACCCCGATGTGGTGAGCGCGGCGATTCGCCTGGAGGTGGGCCGCGGCGGCCAGGTGTACTACGTGTCCAACCGCGTTAAGACCATCGATGACGCCGTGGCGCGCGTGCATGAGGCCGCGCCCGAGGCGCGCGTGGGCGTGGCACACGGCAAGATGAGCCCGCGCGAGGTCGAGGACGTGATGATTGAGTTCGCGACCAAAAAGATCGATGTGCTCATCGCCACGACCATCGTGGAGAGCGGCATCGACAACGCAACGGCCAACACGCTGATCATCGAGGACTCGCAGCGCCTTGGCCTGGCGCAGCTCTACCAGCTCAAGGGCCGTGTGGGCCGCTCTGCCACGCAGGCCTACGCGTACTTTATGTTCCCCGGCGAGCTGCCGCTCACCGAGGAGGCAACGGCGCGCCTGACCGCACTTTCCGAGTTCCAGGACCTGGGCAGCGGCATGCGCATCGCCATGCGCGACCTAGAGATCCGTGGCGCCGGTTCGCTTATGGGAGCCGAGCAGCACGGCAACCTGTCGAGCGTGGGCTTTGATCTGTTTACGCAGATGCTGGGCCAGGCCGTGGCCGAGGCGCGCGGCGATGACGACGCCGGTGTGGAGGCGGCGAGCGTGGGTATTAACCTGCCGGCCGACTACTTCTTGTCCGAGGAGTACCTGCCGGCGGTGGACCAGCGCGTGCTCGTGTACCGTAAGCTCGCAGCGGCCGAGGACCTGGAGAGCATTGACGAGGTGCAGGAAGAGACCGAGGCCGCGCATGGTGAGCTGCCGTTGGCGGGACTCAACCTGTTCAATCGCGCGCGCATCCGCATTCGCGGCGAGCGCCTGGGGCTCGAGAGCGTCACGCTCAGCGGCGGTCGCATCACGTTTTTGGGCGTCGACGTGCCCAAGAAGGTGGCCTTTGAGCTTAAGACCCGCTATGGCGCGGTGAACTTCCCCAAGAGCCGCAAGTTGTCGGTGCCCTACAAGGCGGGCGCCGGCGCGGGCAGCGGCCTGGGTCGCGGTCTCGACGCCAACGACGGCACCGGCCCCGTGGCCGCGGCACTCATGCTGCTGCAGCAATTAGGCGCGAGCGACGATGACTAACAAGTAAGGGGCGTGGCGGGGCAGAGCTACCAGTTGTTCTTTGCCCGCCACCTCGCAGGTTGATTCCAGCCCCATCGAAAGGAAAGCATGTTCGGGTACATCTACAAGAAAGACGCCGCCGCTATCGCGGTTGTCCTGTGTCTTTGTCTGGGCGTGGGCAGTTTCTTCGATTATCAGATCTCGAGCGCGCTGTTCAACATCGGCAGCATGTACGGCCGCTTTATCGAGGCCGCTGGCGAGTTGCCGTTTGAGCTGACGGCGAGCATCGCGGGCGTTATGCTCGTGCGCGCGGTGCGTCCCGACTCCAGGGGCAGCAAATGGCTTGCCGCGCTCGGCATCCTCGTCAACGTTGGCCTGACCGGCTACGAGATCGTTTCGTCCCTGAGGGTTGGCGGTAAACTCATTGCGGCTCAGTTGGTGCTGACGTTTGTGCTGGTCATCGCTGCCAACCTTATCGTCTATCGCCTCACGCGCACGACCGAGCCCGACGAACTCACGCGCTGGGCGTTGATGGTGCTTGCCGTGTGGATCGCTCAGGCCATCATCCTCAACGTGATCGTCAAGCCACTGTGGTCGCGCCCGCGCATGCGCGTGATCGAGGTCACGCCGGGGCTCAATTTTCAGCCGTGGTGGGTGATCGGCAATCCCGACAAGTGGACCTATATCGCCGCCGGCGTGATCAAGGACGGGTTCAAGTCGTTTGCGAGCGGACACACGGCGCATGCGGCGATCGGCCTTATGCTCGCCGGGCTTCCCGCGGCAGCCTTTAAGGAAAAACCGTCGCGTCGCCGCGTGATTTTTTGGGCGGCGGCTGTGATCGCGGCGCTCGTCGCCTTTGGGCGCATCGTGATAGGTGCGCACTTTTTGAGTGACGTGAGCTGCGGTTTTGCCCTGGTACTGGCACTTGAGTGCCTTGCCGCGCGCATTGCCTATCCCAACGGCGTACAATAGCTCCGTTTGAATCATCTGGCCGATACCCGGTAAGAGAGGATTGCCATGCTCGCGTTTAACAACGATTATTCCCACGGCGCACATCCGGCAGTGCTGCAGGCGCTCGTCGACACCAATATGGAGCCGCAGCCCGGCTACGGTACCGATGCGCACACCGAGCGCGCCAAGCAACTTATTCGCGAGGCCTGCCAGGCCCCTGATGCCGACGTGTTTTTTCTGGTGGGCGGCACGCAGGCCAACGCGACGGTGATCGACATGCTGCTTGCGCCCTACGAGGGCGTCGTTGCTGCTGAGACTGGCCACGTCGCCTGTCACGAGGCGGGCGCTATCGAGTTTGGCGGCCACAAGGTGCTCACCATCCCCGGCTACGAGGGCAAGATGCACGCCGAGGACCTCGAGAACTATATCCAGGTGTTCTACGAAAACGAGAGCTACGAGCACACGGTGTTCCCGGGTGCCGTGTATGTGAGCCTATCGACCGAGTACGGCACGCTGTACTCCAAGGCCGAGCTCGCGGCGATTCACGCGGTGTGCCAGAAGCGCGAGATTCCGCTGTTTGTGGACGGTGCTCGCCTGGCCTATGCGCTGGCGGCCGATGAGTGCGACATTACCCTGCCCGAGCTGGCGCAGCTGTGTGACGTGTTCTACATCGGCGGCACCAAGTGTGGTGCGCTCTGCGGCGAGGCTGTGGTGTTCTGTGGCATGCACGCCCCGGCGCACCCCATTCCGCGAATTAAGCAGCATGGCGCACTGCTCGCCAAGGGCCGCCTGACGGGTGTGCAGTTTGAGGCGCTCTTTACCGATGGCCTGTATTTTGAGATTGGTCGACAGGCGATTGAGACGGCCCGGGCGCTACGTCGTGTGCTGCACGAGCGCGGTTACCAGTTCTTTTTGGAGACGCCCACAAACCAGCAGTTTGTGATTCTGCCCAACGAGGACATGGCCCGCATTCGCGAGCATGCGGCGATCGAGTACTGGGAAAAGTACGACGAGACCCACACGGTGGTGCGCTTTTGCACCAGCTGGGCCACGACGCGGGAGGACATCGACGCGTTGGCGGCTGTCCTGTAGCCTGATGTAATGACAAGGGGCCGCCCTGCGCCTGAGCTTGGCGCAGGGCGGCCTTTGCTTTTGGGGGAGAAGGGTTGTATGACCGAGATGTCCGAGCCGACGATTCGCCTGGCGACGCCCGAAGACGCGCCGGCGTTGCTTGCCATCTATGAGCCGTATGTGCGCCAGACGGCGATTACCTGCGAATATGAGGTGCCGAGCGTTGAGGAGTTCGCCGGGCGCATCGAGCGCACGCTCAAGCGCTATCCGTATCTGGTGATGGAACTGGACGGGCGTCCGGTAGGCTATGCCTATGTGAGTCCGCTCAACAGCCGCGAGGCATACGACTGGTCGGTCGAGACATCGATCTACCTGGCGCGTGATGTGCGCCACGGCGGGCTGGGCCGCAAGCTGCATGACGCGCTTAAGCAATGCCTGATCGCGATGGGTATCACCAACATGTGCGCCCTCATCGCCGTGCCGCACGACAAGGACGATGAGTACCTGACGCACAACAGCCAGGACTTCCATGCCCATATGGGGTATCGCCTGGTGGGCGCCTTTGACCGCTGCGCCCAAAAGTTCGGCCGCTGGTACGACATGTGCTGGATGGAGTTGGTCCTAGCCGAGCGCGTCCCCAACCAACCCAAACCAACCTGGTTCCCCGACCTCCCCAAACCTACCATTTAGGGACAGGTTTATTTTGGCAGGTTAGCCGATGGGCTCGGTGTATTTGGCACGGTCGGTGCGCTGGATGCGCTTGGAGACATGGAGCGGTCGGCCGTCGGTGTCGTACACGTAGTCGGTGATCAGGATCAGCGCCTGCCCGCGCCCAACGTTGAGCAAAAACGCCTCGTTTTGCGAGGCATAGCACACCTCAAAGGTCTTATGTCCCTGTGCCGGCGCGCGATGGAATTCCTGGCGCAGCGTGGCGTAGAGCGAACCGTTGATATCGCGATCGATGAGTGCTTCAAAGCTCGGTGGTAGATAGGTGGTCTCCAGGCACAGCGGCGCATCGTCCAGATAACGCAGGCGGACAAGTTTGACGAGCTTGCTGCCCACGGCGACATCGAAGAACTTGGCCGCATTGCCCGCGGCCTTGGCAAAGCCCGAGTCCACCGTGCGCGTGGTGGGCTTCATACCCTGACCCTGGACCTGTGTCGTGTAGCTCGAAAACACCAGGTTGTTCTCGTGGAGCGCCGGCGTGTCGGCCACAAAGGCGCCACGCCCGCGCTCGGTGCGCACCAGGCCCTCGTCAACGAGCACCTTAAGGGCGTGGCGTACGGTGCTACGCGACAGCCCCGATTCGTCCATGAGTTCCATCTCGGACGGCAGCTTGTCTCCGCGCGCGTAGGTGCCGGAGGCGATGCGGTCGCGCAGCATGCCCGCCAAGCGCTCGTATTGGGTCAGTCTCTTTTTAGATGAAGCGTTCATGCGATCAACCTGTATCTAACCTGTATGCGTATCTAATCAAGCATGTATTCAATACAACAACAAAACCGCTGGTATCAAGTTATCGAAAACCGTATCAGCAAATTTTTTAAGACAAATATAGCATACAACTAGTCGACATAACCAAAACATGTATGTAACTTGTATGCCATCGAGAGCATCAAACGAGAAGAAAGGCTGATGCACGATGACTACTCAGGAACAGGTTAAGGACGTCGTCTCCCAGGTTTTGGCCGACAAGGCAGACAAGGGCGGCATCAAGCGCGTCGTGTGGATTGGCGCCGGCGGATCCAACGGCGGCAACTATCCTGCCCAGTACTTTATGGAGCACGAGGCCACGCAGGTCGTGAGCTCCAGCTACACCAGCAATGAGTTCGTGCACGCCACGCCCGCCTACGTTAACGAGAACACCCTGGCCGTCGTCGTGTCCATGCGCGGCACCAAGGAGACCATCGTCGCCGCCCAGGTCGCCAAGGACCACGGCGCCAGCACCATCGCCATCTATGTCGACGAGTCCGGCCTCACCGAGGTCTGCGACTACAAGATCCAGTATGACAGCCTGGCCGTCGACGAGTCTTGCATGGGCCGTACCAACTCCGCCGTCGTGACCATGATCGCCATGGAGCTTACGCAGCAGACCGAGGGCTATGCCGAGTATGAGACCGCTATGGCCGCCTTCGACCTGGTCGACCCCATCTATCGCAAGGCCGTCGAGTACACCCGTCCGCTCGCCGCCAAGTGGGCCGAGCAAAACGCCGACAAGCCCTGCATCAACGTGATGGCTCAGGGTCCGCTCTTTGGTGCCGCCTACGTCTTTAGCATCTGCAACGTGCAGGAGATGCTGCAGATCGACTCCTGCACCATCAACACCTGCGACTTCTTCCACGGCCCCTTCGAGATCCTGGACAAGCGCACCTCGCTGTTCCAGCTCATCAGCGTCGGCCGCAGCCGCTGCAACGACGAGCGCGGCATCCGCTTCGTCAACCAGTACGGTGGCGAGCGCGTCTATCAGCTCGACGCCAAGGAGCTCGGCCTCAACGACATCAAGGACAGCGTGAGCGAGTACTTCAATCACCTGATCTTTGCCCCGATCCTCAACAACGTGTACATGCGTGCGCTCTCTGCCGTCACCCACAAGGACTACATGACGCGCCGCTACATGTGGAAGCTGGACTACTAGGGGATAGAGCGGCCTAACAGCTCGATGTCCTCATAAGTTGCGGTGGAATAGTTCCTGCTTGGGGGCTTGAAGCCTCTATTTAGGAACTATTTCACCGCAACCGCCCAGTAATCCGCTGGGGGCGGAGGAAAACGGATCACTTATCCGCTCGCCGATTTGTGTCTTGAAAAATGTATATAACGACTATAACGTAGTACGAAACATATTGGAAACAATACCGAGGAGGCTGCGTTGAAGAAGAGCAATCTGGGCTATGTGCTGGTGCTGATCGCCGCGCTTATGTGGGGCAGCATCGGAATCTTTGTAAACGGCATCTCGGCCATGGGCGTTTCGTCCCAGAGCATGGCTGCCTTTCGCTTGTTGGTCGGAGCGCTTATCTTGGCGCCGGTCCTGATGTTTATGGGCTGCCGTCCGGGTGAGGGGTCTACCGTGGCTCAGGGCCCGCTGGCCCTGTTCAAGGCAAGCCCTAAAGAGCTTGTTCCCTGCGCGCTTGTCGGTATCGTCGGTCTGGCCGCCGCCAACACCTGCTATTACGAGTGCATGGGCGAGGTGGGCATGTCCACGGCCTCGGTGCTGCTCTACACCTCGCCGGTGTTTGGCGTCATGCTCGGCCGCGTGCTTTATCGCGAGGACGTGACCCCCAACAAGCTCGTTGCCATTGTCTTTAACATCGTTGGCTGCGTGCTTGCGGTGACCAATGGCGACCTTTCCGGTTTTCATTTTTCGGTTTGGGGCGTCACGTCGGGCGTGATTGCAGGCTTTTGCGGTGCGTCGCTCGCGGTGTTTAGCCGAATAGCAACCAAGACGGTCCACCCGCTGGCTGTCACGTTTTGGGGCTTTGTTTTTGGCGGTGCGGTTATGGCGGCTATCGCGGCTCCGTGGCCGGATGTCGCCGCGGCAATGTCGCCACAGCTGCTGCTGCTGTTCCTTGGCTTTGGACTCATCCCCACGGCCGTGGCTTATATCTTATATATGCAGGGTCTATCCATGGGGCTCGAGACGTCGAAAGTTCCCGTCGTAATGTCATTCGAGACGGTCGTCACCGTACTGGTGGGCATTGGTGTCTATGCCGAGCCCGCCGGCGCGATCAAAGTCCTGGGCATCGTGCTGGTGCTCGCGTCCATCCTGATTATGAACACCGACTTCTCCAAGCTGCGCAACAGTGTGTTTGTCGGTCATGTCATTGAGAGCATGACCTTTAAGCCCAATGCGTGGTGGACCGAAAAATCGCAGGACATGGATCTGTTTAAGGAGCGCACCGGCATCGCGCTGGAGCCCACCGTGCAGGAAAGCCCCTGGTACTTCGTGCGATAAGGGATTGGCGCGGCGTCTGATCGGGCACCGCCTGGCCAGCGCCGGCCTTCCCTGCGCCAACGTTACGAGTACGTTAAACCCGTCAACGGTCGTTTTTCACCCGCGAACGGTCTTTATACTAATTAGCAATATCCGCAACGTATAAGACGTTATAATGACCATAACGAAAAGGAGGAGGCAAGATGAATCAGATCATTCTCGCATCTCATGGCGGCCTGGCCGCAGGCGCCAAAGACACGCTCGAGATGGTTCTCGGCGACGTGTCGAACGTCCACGTTGTGTCGCTTGCTCGTGACGACAAGGAGCCCATCACCAATAAGGTGGACGCCATGATCGCCACGTTCAACGCGGACGACACCGTCTATGTGCTGACCGATATGCTCGGCAGCTCGGTCAACAACAACATGGTCGAGCTTTCCAAGAACGGCACGAAGTTCACGGTTGTCAGCGGTTTCAACATCCCGCTGGCGCTCACGCTTGCTATGAGCCCCGTTCCCGTCAAGGGTGCCGAGCTCGCAGCCCTCATCAACGAGGCCCGCACCGGTCTGACCAACCCCAACGCACCGGTCGAGGCCGCCGCGGCTCCCGCCAAGAAGGCCAAGGCATCCCGTCACAGCTCCGGTCCCGCCAAGATCGTCCTCGCACGTCTTGACTACCGTCTGCTGCACGGCCAGGTCGTCTTTACCTGGACCACCAAGGTTCAGGCCGAGCGCATCATCGTCGTCGACAACGCTGCCGCCAACGATGACATCAAGAAGGGCGCTCTTAAGCTGGCCAAGCCCCAGGGCGTGCGCCTGAACGTCTTCACCGTCGAGCGTGCCCTCGCCAAGATGGACAAGCTCAACACCCTCGGTGAGCGCGTCATGTTCGTCTTTGGCAACACGGCCGAGATGCTGCAGTTCTGCCAGGGCTACAAGCTCGACGCCATCAACCTGGGCGCCACCGCCAACCACGACGGTGCCGATCAGATTGGCGGCAAGGACAGCTCCGTCTTCCTCGACGCCACCCAGAAGGCCGACGTCAACCAGCTGCTCGACATGGGCATCAAGCTCTATGTCCAGCAGACCCCTACGTATCAGAGCGTCGACATCGACGCCAAGCTGTAATCAACCAGGCTTTTGCCTGACTGAAAGGAGAAGGGTATGAATACGTTCATCAGTGCGGTGCTCGTCGGCCTCGTCGGCGTGTTCTGCATGTGGGACTCCCGCCTGCTCGGTCGTCTTAACTTCGAGCAGCCCCTCGTTGGCGCTACGCTCGTCGGTCTGCTGCTGGGCGATGTGCCCACCGGCCTTGCCGTCGGTGCCGCCGTCGAGCTCGTGTCCATGGGCCTGGTGCAGGTCGGCGCTGCCGTTCCGCCCGATATGGTCCTGGGCGGCATCGTGGCCGCTGCCTTTGCGTGCCTGACCGATGCTTCCGCCGAGACCGCCATGACGATCGCCATCCCGGTCGCCGTCCTGGGTCAGCTCCTCGGCATCGTGTTCCGTTCCATCATCGCCGCCCTCACCCATGTGGCAGATAACGCGATCGATAACGGAAAGTTCAAGACCGCCTACCGTATGCACATCTGCGCCGGCTCCGGTCTGTACGCCGTCATGTACTTCCTGCCGATCTTCCTCGCCGTCTTTGTTGGCACCGACCTGGTTCAGGCCATCGTCAACATGGTTCCCGAGTGGCTGTCCACTGGTCTTAACGTTTCGACCAAGATCATGACCGCCTACGGCTTGGCCCTGCTGCTCACCATGATGATCAAGAAGGGTATGACTCCGTTCCTGTTCATCGGTTTCCTGCTCGCCGCTTACCTCAACCTGTCCGTCATCGCGGTCGCTCTGATCGGTGTGTGCCTGGCTGTCGTCTTCATGGGCTTCAAGTTCAACGGTTCCCATGCAGCCGCCGGTGTCGATTCCGACTACGATCCGCTCGAAGACGACGAAGACTAAGGAGGAACACACTATGGCAACCGCAACCAAGGACGTGTCCCTGAACAAGAAGGTCAGCCAGTTCTTCTGGCGCTCCTGGGCCATCCAGGCCTCTTGGAACTACGAGCGTCAGATGAACATGGGCTTCCTCTACGGCATGGTTCCCACGCTCGATCGCCTCTATCCGGATGAGTCCGACCCCAAGCAGCTCGCTGCTAAGAAAGAGGCTTACCACCGTCACATGGCGTTCTACAACTGCACCCCGCAGACGAGCGCTTTCATCCTGGGCCTCTCCGCCTCCATGGAGGAGGAGTACGCCAAGGATCCCGAGAACTTCGATCCCGATTCGATCAACGCGGTCAAGACCTCCCTCATGGGTCCGCTTTCCGGCATCGGTGACTCTTTCTTCCAGGGCACCATCCGCGTTATCGCCTTTGGCCTGGGCGTTCAGCTGGCTCAGCAGGGCTCCATCATGGGCCCGATCCTGGCCATGCTCATCTCCATCGTCCCCTCTGTGCTGATCACTTGGTTCGCAGCCAAGATGGGCTATCAGGGCGGCCACGAGTACCTGAGCAAGCTTCAGGGCGGCGACCTCATGGAGAAGCTCATGTATGTCTGCGGCATCGTGGGCCTTATGTCCGTGGGCGGCATGATCGCTACGCTGATCGGCGCTACCACCCAGCTGCAGTTCGCTGAGGGCACCGTCGTTATCCAGGACATCCTGGACGGCATGATGCCCCAGATGATCTCCCTCGGCCTCACCGGCCTTATGTACTGGCTCATCAAGAAGAACGTCAACACCGGTTGGCTTCTCGTGATCGCCATTGTGGGCGGCATCGCCCTCTCCGCGGCCGGCATCCTGGCCTAGTCGCGACCAAGCGTCTAACCGCTTTCCCCCGGGGGCCTGCCTGGCATCCCATACCCCAGGCAGGCTTCCATCCCCAAAATGTGACAAAGGGACAGTCTCTTTGTCACATCCTCAACGGGCCGGCGACTCGGTCCAAACCACGGTAACCCTGCGAGCGCCCGGCAATGTGGCGCCGCAAAAATCGAAAGGAATGTGTCAGATGTACGAGATCGACCTTAACCTCCCTAAGCAGATCGTCGCTGACGTCCTGTCCAACCACGAGATCCACAGCGTCGCCTTCGTCGGCTGCGGCGCTTCCATGTCCGACCTTTACCCCGCCAAGTACTTCCTGGCCAACAACACGGACAAGCTGAACGTTCAGATCTTCACCGCTAACGAGTTCAACTACGACACGCCTTCCTGGGTCAACGAGCACACCTTCGTGATCACCTGCTCCCTCGGTGGCTCCACGCCCGAGACCGTCGAGGCCAACAAGACCGCCAAGAAGCACAACTGCCCGGTCGTCTCCCTCACCAACAAGGCTGGCTCCGCTCTGACCGTCGACGCCGACCACGTCATCGTTCACGGCTTCCACGCCAACTACGCTGCCAAGTGCGAGAAGCCCGGCTATGCCATCGCTCTTGCTGTCGAGATCCTTCAGCAGACCGAGGGCTATGACCACTACGAGGACATGATCACCGGCCTCACCAACGTCTTCGATCTCTGCGAGAACGCCGCTCAGCACTGCAAGAAGCTCGCCAAGAAGTTCGCCGAGGACTTCAAGGACGACAAGATGATCTACTTCATGGCTTCCGGTGCCTCCGAGAAGATGGCTTATTCTCACGCCGCCTTCCTGTTCACCGAGATGCAGTGGATCGACGCCGCCGCCTACAACACCGGCGAGTACTTCCACGGCCCGTTCGAGGTTTCCACCGAGGGTAAGCCCTACGTCTTCTTCATGTCCGATGGCGCTACCCGTCCGATGGACGCCCGCGCCCTCACCTTCCTTGAGCGCATGGGCGCCAAGGTCGCTCTGATCGACTCCAAGGACTACGGCCTGGCTGACGCCGTGCCCGCGAGCGTCGTCACCTACTTCAACCCGCTGCTGCACCTCGCCGTTATGCGCGAGTACGGCAACCAGATCGCCGAGGCCCGTCAGCACCCGCTGACCATGCGTCGCTACATGTGGAAGCTTTCCTACTAATCACAAGTAAGTAGACCTTACGGGTTGATTGAGAGGGGATGGGGTTTGTGCCCCATCCCCTTTTTTGCTCTGGGGAAGGCGTGTCTGTCGCGCCATAAAACCCCGGATAAAACCTACCAAAATAAACCTGTCCCTTTTTGGCAGGTGGGAGGAGATGCGTATGATCAAGGCAGTGCTGTTTGACATGGACGGAGTGCTGGTCGATACCGAGTGGTTCTACAACCGTCGCCGCGTGGCGTTTATGGAAGAGAAGGGGTTCCACTTTGACGAGATCCCCGATCTTTCGGGGTCTAACGAGCCTGCCATTTGGGAGGCGCTGGTGCCCGACGATGTTGAGCTGCGCGAGCGCCTGCGCGTGGAGTATAAGCAGGTCTACAGCCCGGACCATCCCGTTCCGTATGCCGAGCTGCTCAATGAGCAGACGGAGCCGGTGATGCGCAAGCTGCACGAGCGCGGCGTGAAGTGCGCCATCGCGAGCTCGTCCTATCGCGAGCTGATCGACGAGCTGGTGGGGATTGCCGGTATCGCCGGCGTGCTGGACTACACCATCAGCGGTCACGAGTGCAGCGCGTTTAAGCCCGACCCCGAGATCTACCTGCGTGCCATGGAGGCGCTGGGGGTGGAGCCTGCCGAGTGCCTGGTTATCGAGGATTCGCCTTTGGGGATCGAGGCTGGCAAACGTTCCGGCGCCCGCGTCCTGGCACTGCGTCCGCACGAGGGCGTCAACCTCGATCAATCGCGAGCCGATGCCGTTATTGATAATCTGACCGACATTTTGGCCGCTTTGTAGTGTCAATCCGCCGCGAGAAGCACGGGTTCAAACGTTTTTTGCGGTGGACTGGCTCAATTTGGTTTCGATTTTGATCCGTTTGGCTTCGATTCGGACTAAGTGAGTAGACTTTTTGGCGCAGGCCGAGCACAATGCATATCTTCCTTTGTAAAACCGCAGGTCACAGGGGTGGCGGTTTTGGGTGTGCTCGGCAGATCGTAAAAAGTCTACTCACTTGGAATTTTGCCCTTTGGTCGTGGGGGTTGCTGGTCCCGTTTTGGTTGTCGAGGGAGGTTGAATTGAAGCGCCCCCGCACGCTCCATGCTACAATCGCGGGCATGCCCCACAACCACATCTGCCTTCGAAAGGAGCCTACGTGGCGAACGCCATCGATCAGCTCACGGACCGCGTGCTCATGCTCGGCCGCCTCACCATCGTCCGCCGTGCCATTACTGCCGTGGCGGTCACAATTTCTGCCGTCCTCCAGACATTCCTGATCCAGGCGTTCATTCAGCCCGCCGACCTGCTTCCGAGCGGCCTCACCGGCGTTGCGGTCCTGCTCGATCGCGTTACCTCGCTGGGCGGCGTTCACATCGACATTTCGCTCGGTATGCTCGCGCTCAACATCCCCGTGGCGCTCCTATGCTGGAGCGGCATTAGCAAGCGCTTCGTCATCTTCTCGATGATGCAGGTCGTGCTCTCGTCGCTGTTCCTCAACGTCTTTCACTTCGCTCCATTTTTGGGCGACAAGATCATGCTCATCATTTTTGGCGGCGTGGTCTCGGGTCTGGGCGCTGCCATCGCACTTAAATCCGGCGCATCCACCGGCGGCACCGACTTTATCGCGCTGTGGGTTTCCAACCACACGGGCAAGACCATCTGGGGCGTCATCTTTGGTTTCAACTGCTTTATCCTGGCGATCTTTGGCTTTATGTTTGGCTGGGACAAGGCGGCGTATTCCATCGTGTTCCAGTTTATTTCGACCAAGACCATCGACAGTTTCTATCGTCGCTACGATCGCGTGACGCTGCAGATTACGACGCGCAAGGCAGACGAGGTCATGACTGCCTACGTAAACCATTTTCAGCACGGCATTAGCTGCGCCGAGGTCGTCGGCGGATACAGCCGCGAAAAGATGTACCTGCTGAACACCGTTGTTTCGACCTACGAGAGCCAGGACATTATCAAGTTGGTGTGCGACGTTGATCCCGGCGCCGTGATCAACGTGTTCCACACGCTCAACTTTGTGGGCGGCTGGTGGGGCGGTCATGTCGACGAGCCCATGCCCACGGCCGTTCCCGATCCCGACAAGCCCGCACGCATGGCCAGCAGGCAGGCGCGCCTCAGCGAACAGGACAGCCTGCAGCAGGACGACGGCAAGTAGGGTATTGGCATTTTGCCGGTCCTGCGCAACCCATCCGAACGAGCCCCCCCC
>NZ_JBDMSK010000004.1:0-100966 GCF_039758815.1 Collinsella aerofaciens
ACCGGTACGGCTCAATCGTATAGCCGTGCAACGGAAAAGAGCCGCCCTTTCGGACAACTCAAACTGTAATGGGGCTAAAAAGACTGGGGGAGTACATGAGCTGGGGATCGGCGCGTCGATGCGGGGATCGTTTGTTTCCAGACTGTGTATCTGCGCGTTGGAGAACCCGTCTCGCGCGCGCGCCATGTTGTCAATGGGTTACAGTATGAACGGCGGTTATGTTTCCGCCAACGCACGAGAGAGTCGTCAACAAGGAGGATGCACGGCGATGCAGCGTGCCAAACAGATATCGGAGTCTATTGAGCTGGGCATCATCTTGGCGCTTGCCGGTGGCTTTATGGACGTTTATTCGTACATTGGGCGCGACCATGTTTTCGCCAACGCGCAGACAGGCAACATCCTGCTCGTGGGCGTGAGCATCTCGGAGGGCAACTGGGCACTTGCGGGACGCTACTTCTTCCCCGTGGTGTCGTTTGCCGTGGGCATTATGCTTGCCGACCTGGTGCATGAGCGGTTTGGCAGCGTGATTCACTGGCGCCAGGTAACGGTGTTCTTTGAAGCCGTCATCTTGCTGGGCGTGAGCTTTATCCCGGGCGGCAATTTCAACCTGCTCGCCAACTGCCTCACCTCGTTTGCCTGCGGCATGCAGGTCGAGAGCTTCCGCAAGATCCACGGTCACGGCATCGCTACGACCATGTGCATCGGCAACTTGCGCAACGCGCTGCAAAACGTGGACGATTACATCATCACCCACAGGCGCGGCTTTTTGGAAAACGGCCTGCTGTACTTTGGCGTGATCTTTACCTTTGTGTTTGGCGCCGTGTTGGGCAACTGGTGTATTGAGCGCATGGGCCTGCACGCCATCGTCGTGGCGAGCTTGCTGCTGTTTGTCGCGTTTGCCATCATGTTCATCGACCGCGAGCGCGACTTGCGCTTACGCTGGAAGGTTGCGGCCGAGGCTTGGAAAGAGGGCTGCCGAAAGTAACCGAATGCGGCAAAGGGGTTGTCCCTTTGCCGCAATATTTTTCATCATCTGTTGAAACGCTTTAACACTTTTGATGTTCTCACGCGTTTTTTGTTTCAAAAGCGTTAGGATGGGACTCATAGCGTGGGGCGTAATGGATGCCCCGCACACGATGGGAGGCTATCAATGGCTAATCGTTTCGTTCTCAATACCATCTCTTATCATGGTTCCGGCGCCATCAAGGAGATCCCCGGCGAGCTCCAGCGTCGCGGCTACAAGAAGATCTTCGTCTGCTCCGACCCCGATCTGGTCAAGTTTGGCGTTACCGCTAAGGTGACCGACGAGCTCGACGCTGCCGGCATCGCTTGGAGCCTCTACTCCGAGATCAAGCCCAACCCCACTATCCAGAACGTCAAGGACGGCGTCGAGGCCTTCAAGGCCGCCGAGGCTGACGCTATCGTGACCATCGGTGGTGGCTCCTCCATGGACACTGCTAAGGCCATCGGCATCATCATCAACAACCCCGAGTTCGCCGATGTCCGCAGCCTCGAGGGCGTTGCTCCCACTAAGAACCACGCCGTGTTCACCATCGCTGTGCCGACGACCGCCGGTACCGCCGCCGAGGTGACCATCAACTACGTCATCACCGACCCCGAGAAGGTCCGCAAGTTCGTGTGCGTCGACACCAACGACGCCCCCGAGGTCGCCGTCGTCGATCCCGACATGATGGCCTCCATGCCCGCCGGCCTGACCGCCTCCACCGGCATGGACGCACTGACCCACGCTATCGAGGGCTACACCACCAAGGGCGCCTGGGAGCTTTCCGACATGTTCCACTTTGAGGCCATTAAGCTGATCAGCGAGAACCTGCGCGACTCCGTCGCCGAGGCCAAGTCCGGCCAGCCCGGCTCCGGCCGTGAGGGCATGGCTCTTGGTCAGTATGTCGCCGGCATGGGCTTCTCCAACGTTGGCCTGGGCATCGACCACGCCATGGCTCACACCCTGTCTGCTCACTACGACACCCCGCACGGCGTCGCTTGCGCCATGCTGCTGCCGATCGCCATGGAGTTCAACAAGCCGGTTTGCGCTGAGCGCCTGGCCAAGGTTGCCCTTGCCATGGGTGTTGACACCACGGGCATGAGCACCGACGAGGCTGCCGACGCCGCTATCGCCGCCGTCAAGCAGCTTTCCGCCGACGTGAATATCCCGCACGTCTGCGAGGCTATGAAGGCCGACGAGATCGAGGTTCTGGCCAAGGACGCCATGGCCGACGCCTGCTTCCCGGGTAACCCGCGCGAGGCAACGCTCGACGACGTCATCGAGCTCTTCAAGAAGATCTGCCCGGCTGCCTAACTTGGTTCGGCGGGCCCCTGCCCGTTAGCCCCAGAATCGTCCTCGGACATGTCGGAGGCCCCGTTGCGCACTACGTGCGGCGGGGCCTCCTTCTGTCCTGCGGAAAGATTCTGGGGCTAACGGGCAGGGGGCCGCCGGCTCGTTATCGTGGCGGGCGCTGCTCTGAGAAGCTCGATGGGTTGTCTCGCTGGGTAAATTTTTGTGCGTGGTGGTATCGTTGTTGGGGCTTTTACTGATTACGGGATGTTGACTTTGGAGTTGTGGATGGTGCCCCAAATGGATTCTACGCTTGGTTTTATTACTGACCAGCTTAAGACGCTGACTTCTATCGCTTCGCCTACGGGCTATACCCGTGCGGCGACTGATTATCTGATGGAGACCCTGCGCGATATGGGGTTTGGGCCTGAGCGTTCTAATAAGGGTAACGTGCTCGTTGAGCTTGGTGGCGAGGGTGAGCCGCTCGTACTGGCGAGCCATGTCGATACTCTGGGCGCCATGGTGCGCTCCATTAAGGACAATGGTCGCCTGCGCCCCACGACGCTCGGTGGGCACCAGTGGTCCACGGCTGATGGCGAGAACTGCACCGTTTACACGCGCGATGGTAATGTCTACACGGGTGTAGTCCTCAATACCGAGCCTTCGGCGCATGTGGCCGATGAGCCGGTCAAGACCATCGAGAAGAACATGGAAATCCTGCTCGACGAGAACGTCGACGGCAAGGACGATGTGCTCGAGTTGGGCATTCAGACCGGTGACATCATCGCCATGGATCCGCGCACCACGGTGACGGAGAGCGGCTACATCAAGAGCCGCTTCCTGGACGACAAGCTTTCGGCCGCCATTTTGCTGGGCTTGGCGCGTGCCGTCGCCGCTGGCGAGGTGACGCTTTCGCGTAAGGTTTCGCTGCTCTTTACCGTGTACGAGGAGGTCGGCCATGGCGGTGCCTTTGTGCCGGCCGACACGCGCGAGATGATCAGCGTGGACATGGGCTGCGTGGGCGACGACCTGGGCTGCACCGAGCGCATGGTGTCGATTTGCGCCAAGGATTCGGGCGGCCCCTACAACTACGATCTGGTGACCACGCTGTCCAATATCGCGCGCGAGCTTGAGCTCGATTACGCCATCGACGTGTACCCGCATTACGGCTCGGACGTTGAGGCCACGCTCTCGGCCGGCTACGACATTCGCCATGGTCTGATCGGCCCCGGCGTGTACGCGAGCCACAACTACGAGCGCAGCCACATCGACGGCGTGCGCAACACCTTCGAGCTCGTCCGCGCCTACGTACAGCGCTAGCGATGCAGCGGCCTCGGCTGATACGGCAGTACCGACCGAGGCCGTCCTCTCTAAGTTGCGGTGAAATAGGGACTGTTTAAGCGTTTAAAACCGCCAAACAGTCCCTATTTCACCGCAACTTAGGGGGCAGTGCTGTTATCTCTGCACGTGCCGTAGCACCTCAACGGCGGCGCTTACCTCTATCGTGCGGCGCTCGAGACCGCGGCGGATGGCCTTGAGGCGATTGCCTGCTGTTGCCCATGCGCTTTGTGAGAGGATTTCGACTGCCTCGTCGACGAACCCATCGAGATGCGACGCATCGAACCAATCGAGCGAGTCAGCAAATGCTAGCTGAGTGGAAGGGTCCGGACCAAACGGTTTGGCGGCAAATCCAAACTCCCCGGCAATGAGCACGGCGGTTGGCACGTTGTACCACAGGCAATTGCCACTATCGAACAGCGGTGCAGGCCGCATTTCCAGCGTGTCGACATTGCGGATGATGCCGAAGTTTCGCCAGTGGCGGTCGCTGTTGGCCAGGAGGGCATCGCAGACAATCATCTGCGACATGGATTTTCTTACCGTGGCTTCATCAGCCCCGTGTCTGCCAAGAAAGCGACAGTATCGATCGTATGTTGAGTTTCCTCGCTGGCCACCGAGTGCGTCCCTGATATAAGCGGCCGGCACGTATTCCTCACGGCCATTAAGAAAGTCATCGCATAGGCATACGGGCCCGTCGAACATGCGCTCGACCGTATAGGGAACAAACTCACCTTTGGATAGCAGACGCCGATGTAGAGCTGTTGCAACCGCCTCGTTAAACGGTCGCTGATCGTCCATTCCGCATCCTTTAACCAGGATGCGAACGCCATTGCGGATCATCCAGGATTTGGGGAGCTCGCCCTCGGACGTATTGTCAGGATTTTTGAGTCCGATGCCCTCAAGCCAGCCTGAACGATGCTCGGGTGCCGACCGTTCAAAATTGTTTTCGAAGTAATTGAGGTGCTGCCAATTGAGCTCGTCGCAGTTGACCGGTCTTAGCCAATAGCAATCCGAAAGCGAAAAACCCAGGCAACGAACGGGCACTTCAATACCGCTGTCAATTCCCAGCTCGCGATAGCGCGAGATGAGTCCGGGGCGGACGTCGGGCACCGACCGGTGACTCCACCACGTGTTGAGTGCTCGTTTATTCACCGTTGGAGAAGAACTCGAGCACGTGCCAAACGGCATCCTTCGTGCATCGAGTATGTCGGCAATTTCAAAGGAAAACTCGCGCGTTGGATCAAACGAGACATGCGCGACCTCGTGGTCGGCTGACATCAACGTGAACTTGCGCCCTACGTCAGCTGCGGGACGGCGCCCACGCTTACGGACCTTTTGATAACCAATCGCGGAATCGTACTGAACCATTTTCCGCCCACCGACGATATCGCACGCGAGCGTTCCCGATGCAGCCAGTTGCGATATACGGGCCTTCGTAACGCCCAGCAGGCGCGCGGCGTCACCCATGGTTATATAGTTGGAAGTATTCATCTGCTGCATCACCTCGTTAAGCATTCTAATCGTTAAATATAGCAAGCACAAACATCATAATACTTAACAAAGTTGCGGTGAAATAGGGACTGTTTAGCGGCTTGAAACGCTTAAACAGTCCCTATTTCACCGCAACTTATGAAGGGGGTGGGACTACTTGATGGCGGCAGTAACGGTGCCGCCGCCGAGGACGACGTCGCCGCGGTAGACGACGACGGCCTGGCCGGGGGCGATGGCTCGCTGCGGCTCGTCAAAAGTCAGCAGCATTTGTCCGTCGGCGCCACGTGTAAGGGTCGCTGCCTGGTCCTTTTGACGGTAGCGGTACTTGGCGCCCACGCGAATGCCGCCGGCATCGAGTTCTGCCTCCATGCGGTCGGCGGGGGCGCTCCAGATCCACTCATCGGCCGTGAGCGCCGCGGCGGTCAGGTCCTCGGCCTCGCCCAGATGCACGGTGTTGTTGGCGGTGTCGACGCCCGTCACATACACGGGATGCGCCATCGCGACGCCCAAACCCTTGCGCTGGCCGATGGTATAGCGCAACGCGCCGTTGTGGCGCCCGACCACGCTGCCGTCGCGCCATACGATGTCGCCCGGTGCAGCGGCATGTCCGCAGCGGCGCTCGATATAGCCCGCGTAGTCACCGTCTGGAATAAAGCAAATATCCTCGCTTTCGGCCTTCTTGGCGTTGATGAAGTCCTGCTCGGCGGCAATGCGGCGCACGTCGCGCTCCTTGTCCAGGCCTGCCAGCGGAAAGATTGTGCGTGCCAGGCGCTCTTGCGTGAGCGAATACAAAAAGTAACTCTGGTCCTTTTTGGGGTCCTCGCCGCGATGCAGCTGCCAGGTGCCGTCGGGCGCCTGGCTCGTTTTGGCGTAATGTCCCGTTGCGATGTAGTCGCAGCCCATGTCCAGCGCCGCATCGAGCAACGCGCCAAACTTAATGTGGCGGTTGCAGATGATGCACGGGTTGGGCGTCAGCCCCTCCTGGTAGGCGTTCACAAAACGCTCGATAACACTGTGGTCGAAGGTCTGCTGCAAGTCGAGCACATGGTGGGGTATCCCCAGACGCTCGGCGACGGCCTTCGCATCGGCGATGTCGCGGTCGACCTTACTCATGCCCGTGGCGGGATCGGGCGCGGGGCAGGTGAGACACATGGTGGCACCGACACATTCGTAGCCCTGGCGTTTGAGCAGGTAGGCAGTCACGCTGGAATCGACGCCGCCGCTCATGGCGACGAGCACGCGCTTGTTGTGCATGGGGAGGTTCTCCTTGGTGGCATGTGGCCAAAAAAGAAAAGCGGCGCGGGAGGCTGGTTCCGCGCCGCAGACATTGTAGCAAGTTCGGACGTTTCGTGGGGCGCCCTGATGGGATGGGCTCCGACTGCCGGGAGAGAGAGGAGACCGGCTCGTCCCTGGGCTCAACCTATGGGCGACAGGCCTTAGTCCTTGAAGAGTGCCGTGGACAGGTAGCGCTCACCGGTATCGGCGAGCAGCGCCACGATGGTCTTGCCCTCGTTCTCGGGGCGCTTGGCCAGCTGCAGCGCAGCCCACACGGCGGCGCCGGACGAAATGCCCACGAGCACGCCCTCCTTGTGGCCCACGGCGCGGCCGGTGGAAAAGGCGTCGTCGTTCTCGACGGGGATGATCTCGTCGTAGACCTGGGTGTCGAGGACGTCGGGCACAAAGCCGGCGCCGATACCCTGGATCTTGTGCGGGCCGGCCTGGCCCTTGGAGAGCACCGGGGAGGTGGCGGGCTCGACGGCGACGACCTGAATCTCGGGGTTCTGCTCCTTGAGGAACTCGCCCACGCCGGTCACGGTACCACCGGTGCCAACGCCGGCGACGAAGATGTCGACCTCGCCGTCGGTGTCATCCCAGATCTCGGGGCCGGTCGTGGCCTTGTGGATGGCGGGGTTGGCGGGGTTCACAAACTGGCCGGCGATAATGCTGTTGGGCGTCTCCTTCTGCAGCTCCTCGGCCTTGGCGATGGCACCCTTCATGCCCTTGGAGCCGTCGGTGAGCACGAGCTGTGCGCCGTATGCCTGCATAAGTTTGCGGCGCTCGACGGACATGGTCTCGGGCATGGTGATGATCACCTTGTAGCCGCGAGCCGCCGCCACCGAGGCGATGCCGACGCCGGTGTTGCCGCTCGTGGGCTCGATGATGGTGTAGTCACCGCCGCGCACGAGCTTGCCGGCCTTCTCGGCCTCGTCGATCATGTTCTTGGCGACGCGGTCTTTGACGGAGCCGGCGGGGTTGAAGTATTCCAGCTTGACGAGTACGCGGGCCTTGAGGTCCTCATCGGCCTCAAAGTGAGTGAGCTCCAGAAGCGGGGTGTGGCCGATAAGCTGATCGATGGACGTGTAAACATTGCTCATGGTGAACCTCCAAAGTGTTCAAACGACTGGATACCGTGTGGGTTTACGGTGTGTGTAGCAGCGAAACCCATAAACCTTATGGGTTGTTCTTTTTGCTGTTGGCAAGCATAGTAGACAGTAAAGCCTAGTAACGCAATAGGAAATAGAAGATTATTACGAGTCGATTAACCAGCTTGACGGGAATAGGTATTTTCAAAACCAATTTTTCGGCTAGAATTTCTACGAATTAAAAGACCGAAAGGCAGCACTATATATGTTGGTTTCCACAAAGGGCAGATATGCCCTGCGCGTTATGGTCGACCTGGCCGAGCACCAGGCGGCAGGCCGCATTCCCCTCAAAGAGATCGCCGCGCGTCAGGGGATTTCGGAGAAATATCTGGAGAACATTTTGGCCACGCTCGTGCGTGCCAATATGCTCTCGGGCATGCGCGGCAAGGGCGGCGGCTATGTGCTCACGCGCCCGCCCGAGCAGTACACGGTGGGCGAGATTTTGCGCCTGACCGAGGGCAGCCTGGCGCCGGTCGCATGCCTAGACGGCGACTGCAAGGGCTGCTCGCGTTCGGACGAGTGTCCCACGCTCGACGTGTGGAAGAACCTGGACAAGCTCATTAACGACTACCTCGACGGCGTGACGCTTGATCAACTTGTCGCTCCCAACCATGGCTACGACTACGTCATCTAACCCATACCCGCCATTTGGGGACGGAGCGGAAATGGTAGATTCTCTCGCCCTTTGAGACTTGACAAATAAGAAGGCCGCCCATTTTTGCGATGGGCGGCCTTCGTTTTGGGTCGATATGACGGTTCGTATTGAACAGTTCTAGCCCTAGGCGATGCTATCGAGAATGCTGCGCATGATGGATACCAGGATGCTGCCCATAAAGGCCGATCCAAAGCCGGCAATGGAGATACCAGCGCCCAACAGATTGACCGACAGGTAGCTGGCCAGCTCGAGCATAAAGCTGTTGACTACGAGCTGAAAAATACCAAGCGTAATAATAGTGAGCGGCAGTGAGATGACCGTCAGGAACGGCTTGACGAGCGAATCGACGATGTTGAGGAACAGTCCCACAAAGGCGAAACAGACCCAGGCCTCGGCAAAACCGAAGGGTTGGATGCCGGGGACGAGGAACGTGGCGATCGCGATGGCGATCGAAGTAAAGAGCCAGTTAAGCATAAAGCGCATGGTAGGGGGTCCTTTCTTGCGCGGGGAGAGTTAGTGACGCGTGAAGCAGCTTGCCGTGGCGACTTGGACGGCTGCGCGAACGCGGGGCCTTGCCTGGATGCCCATTGTCGCAAATATTCGTGGAGCTTACGTGCGCATTCGATTTCAAAACGGCGTTCGTCCTGAAAAACGCGCCGCTGACAGAGAGTCTTGTCGCTTTAGTTTGGTGGTGTGCTACACTGCTACGGGCAAAAGCCACAGGCGTTGCCCTATTGCATAGAACGGGCGAACGATGCCCGATGTCAGTATCAACTTCGATGCCTTTTGGCGGGTTTGGCGGTGATCGATGAATATCGAGAACATGTTTGACAAGCCTGATGTCAAGCAGCTGGTCCACGCATTTAGCCTTTTGGACGACGAGAAGGATATCCAAGCGTTTTTGACCGATATCTGCACGCCGCGCGAGATTTGCGACCTTTCTCAACGTTTGCAGGTTGCGCGCTATTTGGACGAGGGCGAGCCTTATGTTGAGGTTCAGGCCCGTACCGGCGCTTCGTCCACCACGGTGAGCCGTGTGTCCAAGGCGCTCAACGGCGAGTACGGTGGCTACCGCAAGATCCTCATTAAACTGGAGGATGGCGAGTAGGCCGCGCCAAAAACGAATTGTGCAAAACCGCTCTCCCGGGGGCGGTTTTTATATGCCCGCAATCGGCTGGTGCGTTGGGGTCAGGTTGCTTTGTACCAAAAGATGGAGCTGCGGTGGCAATGTGTCCGCTTGGGCGGGTAGGATGGATGCATTGATTATTGCGAACAGTTTGAGCGGAGGACCATGCCTGTTCGAATCTATACCACCAATGCCGGCACGGATTTGAGCGATGCCGAGTCGGCGCTGCTTGCCGACCTTATTGCCCGTTACGGGCGTGCCGTGTTGCTGGCACCAACGTTTGCCGAGCTCGACCTGTGCCGTCATGATGCGGCGGAAGCCGGCGTTTCGCTGGGTATCGACTACAAGACGCCTACATCGTGGCTTCGCTCGCTTTGGGAGCTTTTGGGCGACGGGCGCGGTTTCGTCGACAACCTGCAGCGCCAGATGCTGTTCTCGGACATGGTCACGCGTCTCGACGATGCCGACCTGCAGCCGCTTTCGCGCAGTCAGGGCACGGTGCGCATGCTTGCGCGTATGGCCCGCGATGTGTTGCCTGGCGTGGCGGGGACGGGCGACGAACGCTGCCGCGATGCCGCCGCTCAGCCCGAGCCCAAAAGCGACGCTGAGGCCCGCGTGTTCGAGCTGTTGAGCGCCTATGCGAGCGGCTTGGACCGTCGAGATATGGTCGAGCCCTGCGAGGCAGCCGACATTATGGCCGGTGCCCTGGCCGATAGCCTGCCGACGTGCACTCGCGCCGTATGCGTGCGCGGTATCACGTCGTTTACGCACGGTCTGCTCGAGCTGCTGTCTGCCGTGGCGAACAATGGGGGAGAGGTCGTCGTGCTGCTTGCCCGCGAGCAGGCGGCGATGCGCGAGGAGCTTGCCACGGCATTTGATGCCCGCGGTGTGCTGTTTGAGGTCGCGCCGCTGGGGGAGGGTGCCACTGTGCCCCAGACTGCCTCCGAGTCCGCCGCTCAGCCTACCTTTATAGAGGTTGCCGGCCCTCACGCCCGCGCCCACGCCTATGTGGATGCAATCGATGGGCTGGTAAAAACGTGTGAGGACGCCGCGGTCGACGGCGGTGTCACGGCGTCTGCGGACCCCGCGCGCGTGCTCGTAGTTTCCGCCCGGGCGCCCCAGCTGTTCGGCGAACTCGCTGCCCGTCTGGCGGCGCGTCACATTGCGGCCGAGACGACTGAGTTCACGGCGTTTTCCCAGTCCATCGCGGGCAGGCAGTTTACGGCGCTCGCCAACCTGATCGAGCGTATGAAAGCCGCCGACGAGGGCACCGCTTCCAAGACCGAGTGGTGGCCCGCTCCGGAGCTTACCGACTGGATTTATAGCCCGCTTTCGGGTGCCGACGCCGCGAGCGCCCGCGGCTTCGACAAGAACATACGCCTGTCGCGCAACAAGACCACTGCGGGCGTTAAGAGCCTGCTGCAGAGCGTCCAGGGTCAGGTGAGGGGCGCGCGCAAGGCGGCGAGCGACGAAAACTGGTTTAAGAACGTGCCGTGTGTGGTCTCGGACGTGTTCCAGGCGCTGTGGCGCGACAAACCCGTGACGGCGCTCAAGGCCATGCTCGCCGTTGCCGAGGCGCTGCCCGATCGCGCTCTAGGCGGCCTTGACGGCCAGGCCCGTCGCCAGGCAGAGACGGCTTTGCTGCGCCATGCCATCGACATCCTTATGAACGATGCTCGCGCACTCGACGTGTCGCAGGCCGCGACCGTGCCGGTTCTCGACGGCGTTCGAACCAAGGTGGACAAGCGCAGTACCGCTTACGATTACGCGACCTACGAGGTCGATCGCACGCCACGGGCACAAGTGCGCTTCGTGTCGCTTGCCGATGCGTCGGTTTTGCGTCCTGGCGGCTACGATGCCGTGCTGTTTGCCGATGTCGACCTGGACAGCTATCCGCTTTCGCACGAAGAGGGCCCGCTTGCCACATTGACGGCCGAGCTGCGCCGCGACGGCGTGTCTTTGGAGCCCGCCGCCCTGCTGCGCGTGCGCTTTGGCCGTGCGATGCAGGCGGCGAGCGGTCCGGTCGCGCTCGCCCGCGTGACGCACGATCGCCAGGCGCGCGAGTGCTACCCGGCAGCCGTATGGACCGAGCTGCGGGCACATGCCGAGGCCGCTGGCGCTGCCAAGCCCACGTGCGTGGGCGAGGGCGATATCATCGCCGACTTTGATCCCGCGGCAGGTGAAGGCCTCAAGCGCGAGCGCGTGACCTGTGAAGCCCCTCAGCATCTGAGTGCCGAGGCCGTGCCGTATTTGGTCCTGCGCCGTCGCGATGGCGAGGGCGAGGATGCGCCGCTGGTGCCGCGCTTGACGTCTGCCTCGCAGATCGAGGCCTATTCGACCTGTCCGCTATGCTGGTTCGTCTCGTATCGCGTCAAGCCCCAGTCGATCGACGCTGGCTTTGGCAACATGGAGAAGGGCAACTTTGTCCACGACGTGCTGGAGCATCTGCATGCCCGTCTGCCCCAAGAAGGCATGGAGCGCGTGACGCCCGAGAATCTGCCGCGTGCTCAGGAGCTGCTGCACGAGGTCTTTGACGAGACGTTGGCCGAGCACGCCGGCAAGCGCGGCACGGAGGGCCCGCTGGTGCCGCTCTCTGCGGTGGAGGAGCGCCAGGTGGCCGAGATCTTGCCGCAGCTGGAGGGCGTGCTTGCCTACGAGTCCGAGGCACTTGCCCCCTTTGCCCCGCGCTACCTGGAGTTTGCGTTCAACGAGCTCCAGGTCGAGTATGCCGGTTGGCCGCTCGGCGGGCGCATCGACCGTGTGGACGTGGACGCCGAGAACCGCGCCGTGGTAATCGACTACAAGCATCGTTCGGGTGTCGAGGAGTTTAAGCTTGCCGACCCCACGGTGCGTGACGAGGAGACGGGCGAGGCTCCCATCGACGACCCGCGCTGGCTGCCGCCCCATACCCAAACGCTCATCTACGCGCAGGCCATGCGTCGGGCACTGGGCTTGGATACCCGTGCAGCGCTCTATTTTTCGACCAAGGGCGGCAAGCCCGCGCTGCGCGGTGCGGCGAGCGCCGAGTTGCTCGAGGAAGAGCGCGGTGACGGTCGCATCCCGGGCCTCAAGAAGGGCTTCCCGGGCGAGGGCGGCAGCATGGACTTCGATGCCCTGCTCGATCGCGTGGAGGCCGGCATCGCCGAGCGCCTGCGCGAGCTCGAGGCGGGCAACGTTGCCGCCGTCGACCCGGCGTCGGCTCAGGCCGCGCATGCGCGCTGCTCGTATAACCACGAAGGAACGTTTGTAAGGAGGGACGTGTAGACCATGGATCTTTCGACTTTGATGCCGCAACAGCTGCAGATTGTCAAAACGCTCGACCGCCCGTTGTTTGTCTCGGCGGGCGCCGGTTCGGGTAAGACCTTTACCCTCACGCGCCGCATCGTCTATGCGCTCTCGCCCGAATCCGGTCCGTTCGTTGAGCATCTGGACCAGGTGCTCGCCATTACCTTTACCAAAGATGCCGCGGCCGAGATTCGCGACCGCGTGCGCCGTGCGCTTATCGACGAGGGCATGGACGAGGAAGCACTGACCGTCGACGACGCGTGGATCTCGACCATTCACGGCATGTGCTCGCGTATCCTGCGCGCGCACGCGCTGGAGCTGGGCATCGACCCCGAGTTCACGGTGCTCACCGATACCGACGAGCTCATGGACCAGGCTGTTGAGCATGTGCTGGGTCGCGCGACGGCACCCGATGCCGCCCCCGAGCTCGCGGCATCGCTCAAGGCCCTCTATGCCTGGTATCCCATGGCGGGCGAGGGCGGTTCCTTTGGCGGCGGTACGACCATCAAGGGTCTGGTGCGCGACCTGCTGGAGCTGTCGAGCCAGTTGCCGGGCGGTATGGACGACGCGCGCGTGGCGCGCGGCCAGGCCGATACCTCGGCACTCGCCGATGCCTATCGCGCGGCGCTAGGCGCAAGCAAGGCCGCGACCGAGAAGGCGCAGACGGCGCTCGATGCCATCGACGCGTTTGAGGCGAGTGGCAAAACCATGGAGGATGCGGCGCGACTCATGATGTCGTGCACCATGCCGCGCGCGGGCAAGGCATTCCCCAAGGAGCAGGTCGAGCTGCTCAAGGCCGAGGCCGCCGATGCGTTTATCAATATCGTGCTTGCCTGCGGTGGCCCGGCGCTCGATGCGCTGGTGGGCCTGGCCCGTTCCGTCGAGGCCGAGTATCGCGCATTGAAGGCTGCCCAGTCCGCCCTCGATAATAACGACCTGCTGCGTATGGCCTACGAGGCCCTGCGCGATTACCCAGCCATCCGTGCTGCGTACGAGGGCCGCTTTAAGATGGTCATGATCGATGAGTTCCAGGATACCGATCAGATGCAGGTCGATTTGATTCGCTATCTGACGGGCGCGGGGGAGCGCGCGCTGTGCACCGTGGGCGATGCGCAGCAGTCGATCTACCGCTTCCGTGGCGCCGAGGTCGAGGTGTTTCGCCGCCAGGAGCGCAAGGTGGGCTCGTCTGCCGCGTCCGAGGCGACTGCCGTGGCCGATGCCCCTGCCGGCGAACTCGTTAAACTCGTGCGCAACTTCCGCAGCCATGACGAGGTGCTGCGTTACGTGGCGCGCGTCTTCGACGGCGATGACGGCGGCCTGATGCAGGGCTTTTTGGATCTTGAGGCGAGCGACGGCCGCAAGGACACGCTGGTGGCGGACGCCTCGCGCCGCCAGGCCCTCTTTGTTGCCGGCGGTAGTATGCAGGAGCGCACACAGGCCAAGGCCCGTGCGATCGCCGAGCGCTTCCGCGCGCTTGCCGATGCCGGCCAGCCCCAGGGCGGCATGGTACTGCTGCTGGGCCGCATGACCAACGCCGACGTCTACGCCCAGGCCTTCCGCGATCAGGGGCTCGACTGCGTCATCGCGGGCGGCTCGGTCTTTGCCCAAGCAGCCGAGGTGCAGACGGTGCGCGCCCTGGTTTGTGCGCTCGCCAATCCGGCCGATACGGCGCGGGGCCTTATGCCGCTGCTCGCCTCGCCGATGTTTGCGCTCGGCGCTCAGGAGTTCCTGGCGCTGGCGACCAAGCTCGATAGCGAGACAGGGGAGACCTCGCGCCGGAATATCGACATGGGCATCATGAGCGATTCCGACGTGCCGGGTTTGCAAGACTTGCCGCTTGTGAAGCGCGCCCGCGAGGTGCTGCGGTATGCGCTTCGTCGCGCGGGCCGCGATTCGTTCGCCGCCATCGCGCGCGACGTGGTCAACGCCTCCGGCTGGTTTGTGCGCCTGGCGCAGCGCGGCCCCGAGGGCAAGGCCATTGCCGCCAACGTGCTCAAGGCGCTCGACGCCGTGGCTGAGGCTGAGGCCGAGTTCGGCAACTCGCCGCGTTCCATCGCGCTGGCCTTCGACCGCTTCTTGGCGGGCAAGGAGGCCCCGGGCGCGCTCAACGAGGAGGGTGACGGCGCGGTACGCATCATGACGGTGCATGCCTCCAAGGGTCTGGAATATCCGGTCGTGGCGGTCGCCGAGTGCTTTGGCGTGCGTAAGTCCTCGGGTGCGGCACAGATGGGTCGCGTCGATGGCGGAGCGCAGGTCGTGGCACTGCCGGCACGCTTCGACGGCGTTAGGCTCGCCGACGGAACCTTTGTGAAGGGCGACGACGTCAAAAAGCAGTTTGAGCATGCGTTTAAGGGCAAGGGCACGTCGCTGTGGCTGCCGCCGGAGCTCATGGAGGACGTTTGTGCGACGGGTTCTCCCGCCGAGGCATTTGCTCGCCTGCGCAACGACGACCTGCAGCTCTCGCTCGAGGAGCGGGCCCGCCTGCTCTATGTCGCCATGACGCGAGCACGCGAGCTGGTCATTCTGGCGATGGATGCCGGTGTGAGCCGTGGCAAGGTGACGGCGCCGACCTTCGATGTCGAGACGGATCTGACCTACGACGTGCTGCGCCGTATTTTGCCGACCGACGCTCTGGACACGCCGCAGCTCGATAGCGACCGCCTGGTGTTCGACAACTCCCAGCCGGGCGACTACGAGCTCATTTCGCTCACGGACTTTACCTTTGGCGAGCAGGCGTTTGAGGCAAACGCTTCGCTGGATGCCGAGGGCAGGCTTGTCCGCGGCGATGTCGATGTCGCCGATAGTGCTGCGCACTCAACTGTGCCCGGTCCTGCTGACCCCAAGCCCGATTCGTTTGAGCTTGTGTATCCCCAGGCAGTGGGCGTGCGCATGGGCATCTGTCCGTTCCCGGCGCGTGACTCGTATAGCTACTCGTCAATCGCCGCGGCACTCCATGCCGAGACGGAAGACCGTGCCGCCGAGGCTCGTGTTCCCATGGACGAGTCCGGCGATGATGCAGAGTCGGATGGCTCGGAGATGACGGATGCAGACGTGGCCGCTGTCGAGCCCGCCGGCAATCCCATGGCGCTGGGCTCGGCCTTCCACGCCGCCTGCCAGTGGCTCATCGAGATGGGTGCCGATGCGCTGCCCGCTGAGCGTGCCGACGCCCTGGCTCGCCTGTGGCACCTGACGCCAGAACAGCGCGAGCGCTTCGATGTCGCTCTGGAGCGCTGGCTCAAGTCGTCGGTTCGTGCCGAGCTGTTCGCGTGGCCGTGCGTTCGCGCCGAGGTGCCGTTCTTCTCGCTGGGCTGCGAGGACGAGGACATCGCCCGCTACGGTGCATATGCCGAAGGCGCCATCGACGCTTTGGCGACCGACCCGGCCGATTCGTCACGCGCACTGGTCATCGATTACAAGACGGGTGGCACGCCGGATGAGACGCCGGACCAGCTGCTCGAGAAGCACGCCCTGCAGGCGCGCGTTTACGCCGACGTGTTGCACAAGGCGGGCTTTGAGACGGTGACGGTCAAGTTTGTTCGCGTGGAGCAGGCGAATCCAGCCATCTTCGTCGAACCCGCCGAACCTCAAGTAGTCACCTACAATCTCTAGCCCTCAGATAACTTGCGGTGGAATACGGGCTGTTTTGGCCAGAAAATCCGCCAATCAGTCCGCATTTCACCGCAACTGCAAGAGGAGCCGTGTTGGTTTGGCTAGGTTCGGGTGCCGTCCGCGCCGTGCGGTAAAATCGTTCAGTCAGAACACGAACCCGCATCGGAGCTCATCACATGGCATTCGTCCATCTGCACAATCACACTGTTTTCTCCATGCTCGACGGCGCAACCCGTATCCAGGATATGGTCAATCGTGCCGTTGAACTTGGCATGCCCGCCGTGGCCATTACCGACCACGGCTACATGTATGGCGTGCCCGACCTGGCGCTGGCCTGCGACGCCGTCAATCACAACACGCCCGAGTACAAAACCTGGAGCCACGACAAGGCCTTCTTGGAAAAGGACCGCCGCGACGAGCTGGTGGAGCCCGACCCCGAGGAAAACCCGCGCGAGCATGCCCAGTATGTGAAGGACATGGCCATGTGGGACGAGAAGGGCAATATCGACGAGCTCAAGCCGCCTCTGGTCATCAAGCCCATCTTTGGCTGCGAGGTCTACTTTACGCCGGACGAGACCCTTGCCCGCGACCACAAGCCCGAGCTCTACCACATGATCCTTCTGGCCAAAGACCAGGAGGGCTACGTCAACCTAATGCAGACGGTTTCCGAGGCCGCCGTGCAGGGCTTTTACTACAAGCCGCGCGTGACGCTCGACAACCTACGCCGCCACGCCAAGGGCATGATCTGCACGAGCGCCTGCATCGCGGGCATCATCCCCAAATACATCGACCGCGGTGACATGGAGGGCGCCATCAAGTGGGCCGAGACCTTCCGCGATACCTTCGACCCCGGCGACTTCTACATCGAGATCCAGGAACATGGCATCACCACCGACAACGGCCTGACCGACGAGCAGATGGACCGCACGCTCATCGATATCGCCAAGCAGGTGGGCGTCAAGGTCATCGCCACCAACGACTTCCACTACCTGCGCCGCGAGGATGCGCCCGTGCAGGACGTCATCATGTGTATTGGCATGAACGCCAAGGTCGATGACCCCAACCGCATGCGCATGACCGGCTCGGAGTTTTACATGAAGACCGAGGAGGAGATGCGGGCGATGTTCCCGTATTGCCCCGAGGCCTGCGACAACACGCTCGAGATCGCCGACAAGTGCTACGTTGAGCTGGACTGGGACTCTATCATCCTGCCGCGCTTTCCGTTGCTCGATCCCGGTGAGACGCACGAGAGCCAGTTCCGCCGTGAGTGCGAGAAGGGCCTGCGCCAGCACTATGGCGACGACTGGGCCACACGCGAGATCGGTGGCGTCAACATCAAAGAGCGCTTTGAGTACGAATACAAGGTCATCTGTGACAAGGGCTTTGCCGCCTACTTCCTCATCGTTGCCGAGTACGTGCAATGGGCCAAGGACAACGGCATCGGCGTCGGCCCCGGCCGTGGTTCTGCCGCCGGCGCTATCGTCGCCTACGCCATGAACATCACCGCGTTCGACCCGCTCGAGAACGGCCTGATGTTCGAGAGGTTCCTGTCCCCGCAGCGTACCGAGATGCCCGATATCGATATGGACTTCGACGATGAGCGGCGCCTCGAGGTCGTGGAGCACGTTCGCCAGCTCTACGGTCCCGAGAAGGTCACCCACGTCATCACCTACTCGACCATCAAGGCCAAGCAGGCCATCAACGACGCCGCGCGCGTCCTGGACTACCCGGTCTACATGGGCCAGCGTCTGTCCAAGATGGTCTCGAGCGACCCCAAGGTCAAGCTCAAGCAGGTACTCGAAAAACAACCCGGCAAAGAGGATCTGTTTAACCCCGACTTTGCCGAGGCCTATAAAAAGGACGACGACGCCCGCCGCATCATCGACACGGCGCTCTCGATCGAGGGCCTTACCCGTGGCGAGGGCGTGCACGCGTGCGCCGTTCTGATTTGCCGCGACCCCGTCAACGAGCACGTGCCCACCAAGCTCGATACCAAGGGCGGCGTCGAGATTACCCAGTACGAGGGCCATACCGTTGCCGACATGGGCCTGCTCAAGATGGACTTCTTGGGCCTGCGCACGCTGACGGTTATCTCCAAGGCTAAGGCAAACATCAAAAAGAACTTCGGCATCGACATCAAAGAGGAAGAGATTCCCTTTGACGACCCCGAGATCTTTAAGCTCATGGGCTCCGGCCACACCGCCGGCGTCTTCCAGATCGAGTCCGCCGGCATGACGGCCACGATCAAGAACATGAAGCCCACCGAGTACAAGCACGTCGTGGCATTGATTGCCCTGTACCGCCCGGGCCCTCTGGGCGCCGGCATGGTTTCGTCCTATATCAACCGTATGAACGGCAAAGAGCCGGCCGTCTCCTATGACGACCGTCTGGACGACATCCTGGGCGAAACCTACGGCACCATGGTCTACCAGGAGCAGGTTATGCTCATCTCCGTCGAGATGTGCGGCTTCTCCAAGGGCGAATCGGACTCGCGTATCCGTAAGCCCGTGGCTAAGAAAAAGATCAAGCTGCTCACCTCGACGGTGCTCCACTGGGAGGATGGCTCGGACGAGACCACCTACGACCACTGGATGAACGGCGCTATCAAGAACAACTACACGCGCGAGGTCGCCCAGAAGATTTGGGACGATGTTCTCGAGTTCGCATCTTACGCCTTTAACAAGTCGCACTCCGCCGGCTACGCCATCCTGGTTATGCAGACGGCATGGCTTAAGGCGCACTATCCGCACGAGTACATGGCGGCCGTTCTGACGTCCTACACGGGCAAGACCGACAAGATCGTTCATTACGTCTCGGCGTGCCGTCACGACGGCATCCCCGTGCTGTCGCCAGATGTTAACGAGTCCGGTACTGAGTTCACGGCTACCAAGGAAGGCGTGCGCTTTGGTTTGGCCGGCATTCGCGGCGTGGGCACCGGCGTGGCGCAGGCGATTATCGCCGAGCGCGAGGCGGGCGGCCCGTTTAAGACGCTGCACGACTTTGTCGAGCGCGTGGACTCGAGCCAGGCCAACCGTCGCGTGATCGAATCGCTGATCAAGGCAGGTGCCTTCGACTCCACCGGGTATCCGCGCCGCCAGATGATGCACTTTGTGGACAAGAACAACCCCGAGAACATCATCGATGCCGCCGTGAAGCGCCAAAAGGATCGCGCGAGCGGCCAGACGTCGTTCTTCGACATGTTCGGCGATGTTGAGGGCTCGGGCTTTGAGGTGAGCGTGCCCGATCCGGACGGCCAGGAGTGGGACCGCCACCTTAAGCTGAGCCAAGAGAAGGAGGTTCTGGGCATCTATGTCTCGGACCACCCGCTGCGCCCGTTTGAGTATGCGCTAGCCAAGGCGCGCGACTTCTCGTTCTCGCAGATCGACACCGGCTACGAAGTGCAAAACCCCACGGGCGGTACCATCAACCAGGAGATTCCCGAGGGCAAGGCGCTGTGGTGGGCCGGCATGGTCTCGAGCGTGTCCAAGCGCGTGACCAAAAACGGCGACCCCATGGGCATCGTGCAGCTCGAAGACATGGAAGGCGAGGCCACGGTCGTGGTGTTCCCCAAGACCTACAAGGAGGCCGAGGGGTATCTGTACGGCGAGGTCGATCCCGAGACCGGCGCGCAGCTGTCCGACGCGTTTGTGCGCATTAAGGGCAAGCTCGAGCGCTCGGACCGCGGCGACCAGATCATCGCTCAGGAGATTGTGCCGCTGGAGCTTAGCGAGGAGAACAACAAGCCCAAGGTGTTTGAGGTCATGGTGCCCAACAGCCGCTTTAGCCAGGGCAATATGGCGCGTCTTGCCACGGTGCTTACCGCAAACCCGGGCGGCGACCGCGTGGAGATCTTTATCGAGCAGGTGGACGGGCGCGTACTGCGTGCCGAGGTGCCGGCCAAGGTCAACGCACGCTCGATTCCGCTGCTGGCAGAGGCAAAGGCGATTGTGGGTAACCAAGGCAGAGTGACGGTAATTTAAGGACGGCGTTGGCGGGGTAGCTAATTTGGGACGGGGCTATTTTAGCTACCCTTTGACTGACGGCGAATGAGTCGGGGTCGGAATGCATCTCAACCGACATATGGGGGTAGCTAAAATAGCCCCGTCCCAAATTAGCTACCCCGGGTGAGATTGGAGGAAGTGATGGCGCAGGGGACGTTTGTGCAGGCGCTTCGTAAGGAGGCGGCGCTTAGCAGCACCTTTATGAAGGGGCGCTCGCTCATGCTCAACGGTGCCGTGCTGTCGTTTGAGGACTCCGGCTCGCGCTTCTCCAAAAACGTGAACATCGAGGGCACGGTGCGTGGCTCGCGCGGCGACCTGTACAAGACGCACGTGGCGCTCGATATGGACGAGCACGAGGTTATTGACTACGACTGCGATTGCCCCGCTGCCTTCCGCTATTCCGGCATGTGCAAGCACGCCATCGCCACGGCGTTGGCGTATCTGGATGCCAGTGGCGCCGAGCCTGTCGAGGGCCTGCGTACGCCGGTCCGCACGTTTACGGCACCGCCCGCACAATCCAAACAGTCCGCACGCCCCGCGCCTAGCGCATCTTCGGTCAACCCCAACTTTCCCTTCCCTGCGCCCGTCCCCACGAGCCCGAGCCTTGTGGCGGCGCTTTCCGATCTTTCGGACGCGCGCATGGACGAGCTCGCGGCCATGCGTCGCAAGCTCGCCGGCACCATTGACCCCGATGCGCCCAAAGCGGTGCTGGAGCCCTCGCTGGTGCCGTACTACAATCCGCTGTTTGCCGATCGCTTTAACTGGGCGCTCGAGTTTCGCATTCGCTGCGGTTCGGTGTCCTACGTGGTTAAGGATATCGACGGCATGGCCGATGCCTATGTGCGTGGTGGTACGTTCTCCTATGGCAAGAAGCTTACGTTTGCCCATGTACCCGAGGCTTTCGATGACGTGTCGACAAAGCTGCTCGACTTTGTCGCAATGACGGTCGCCTACCTGAGCGACATCACGAGTTCGCGCTCGGCATCGTATGACTTTGCTCGCAGCGGCTTTGTTGCCGAGCGTCAGTTGCCGGTATCCGAGTATTCCATCGTGTCCGTGCTGGACCTGCTGCGCGGCAGGACCATGTCCTTTGAGCCTGCTTGGTCGCGGGGGACGACGACGCATCGCTCCTACGAGGTGGCGGTCGAGCCGTCGCCGCAGGGGGAGGGCGAAGTCCCGGCTAAGCGCCCGCCGCTCCTTGCCGCCAAGATTGCACCGGCGGCGGGAGGCAGCTACGACTTGCGCCTGCCGGCCGATACGTACTGCTTTGTCGCAGGTGACGCAGCCTATCTGGTCGATACGCGCCGCGCGCGCCGTACCGACGCGGCGTTTGCCCAACATGCGGCGCCGTTCCTATCGCACTTGTTGCCCTGCCGCACGCCGGTCCATATCGCTGCCGACCAGGTGGGTGAGTTCTGCCGCATGGCGCTGCCCATCTTGCGCGACTACACCGACCTGACCGCTCCCGCCGTACTTGACGCCGTGGCGCCCGAGCCGAGTTTTGCCATGGCGATTGGCGTCGACGATGGTCTTGTGACCTGCAAGATTACGGTGGCCTACGGCGATTGGTCGGCAGATCTCTTTAGTCTTGGTGCTCCGGGCAGTCCTTTCGAAGAGCAACGCCCCGGCGTTCCGCCCCGCGATACGGTGGCGGAGTTTCGCGTTATGGACACGGCTGCCCTGTATTTCGACTTTTACGAGGGCGGCCTGGCATTTGAGGAGCGCGATGACGAGAGCCTGTTCCACTTGTTGACCGAGGGCCTGTCTGCTCTGTCCGAGCTGGGCGAGGTCATGCTCAGCGACCGCCTGCGCCAGATCTCGGTGCGCCCTGCGCCTAAGCTCTCGGTGCGCGCCACCGTCAAGAGCAACTTGCTCGACGTCGAGCTGGGTGCGAGCGGGCTTTCGGCGGCCGACCTTGCCATCTATCTCGATTCGTATAAGCGCCACCAGACGTTCGCGCGCCTTACGTCCGGCGACATCGTTCGCCTGGACGAGGGAGCGCGCGCCGCGTTTGGACTTGCCGAGGACCTGGGCGTCGATGCCGTCGACCTGCTCGACGGCATGTCGCTTCCCGCGTCGAGCACCCTGTTTGTCGATAGCATGCTCGCGCGCACGCCAGCGCTTGAGGCCGATCGCGACGCTGCGTTCCTCCGTACCGTCGAGCGCCTGGACACGCTCGGCAAGATGGACTTTACGGTGCCCGCCTCGCTCAAGGCCACACTGCGTGGCTACCAGGTCGACGGCTACCAGTGGCTCGGCTCGCTTGAGCACCTGGGCCTAGGCGGCATCTTGGCCGACGATATGGGCCTGGGCAAAACGCTGCAGATGATCGCGCACATTCTGGCGCGCGTGGAGGCGGGGGATACCAAGCCCACGCTCGTGGTATGCCCCGCGTCGCTCGTGTACAACTGGGCTGCCGAGCTGGAGCGCTTTGCCCCCTCGCTTGATGTGTGTGCCATCGTGGGCGCCAAGGCCCAGCGTCGCGTGCAAATTGCCGGTGCCGCCGAGCACAACGTGGTCGTGACGTCGTATGATCTCATGCGCCGCGATATCGACGAATACGTCGAGCAGGACTTTGCCCGCGTGGTACTCGACGAGGCCCAGTACATTAAAAACCCGCTCACCCAGGTGGCCCGCGCCGCCAAGCGCCTGCCGGCCGGCGTGCACTTTGCCCTGACGGGCACGCCCATCGAAAACCGCCTGTCCGAGCTCTGGAGCATCTTCGACTTTTTGATGCCGGGCCTTTTGGGTACGCGCGACTCATTTGCCAAGCGCTTTGAGAGTCCCGTCGAGCATGCCGAGGGCGACAGCGCCGCTCGTCTGCAGGCGCTTGTGTCGCCGTTTGTGCTGCGTCGCGTTAAGGAAGACGTGGTGACCGACCTGCCCGAGAAGATCGAAGACACGGTGATGGCGCAGCTTACCGGAGAGCAGCGCAAGCTCTACCTGGCCAACCAGGACCGCATCGCCCAGCAGGTGCAGCACCGCGAGGCATCCGAGTTTAAGAAAGACAAGCTCAAGGTGCTTGCCGAGCTCACCAAGCTGCGTCAGATCTGCTGCGACCCGCATCTGCACTATGCGGACTACAAGGCGGGAAGCGCCAAGCTCGATACGTGCATGGAGCTCGTGCACGGCGCGCTCGACGGCGGTCATCGCATCTTGCTGTTCAGCCAGTTTACGGGCATGCTCGATATCATCGGCAAGCGCCTGGCAAAGGAGGATATCGCCTTCCTTAAGCTTACGGGCGCATCGTCTAAGGAGAGCCGCGCCAAGATGGTTGCGCAGTTCCAGGCGGGCGAGGTGCCGGTGTTCTTGATTTCGCTCAAGGCGGGCGGCGTGGGTCTCAATTTGACGGCCGCCGACGTGGTCATCCACTACGACCCGTGGTGGAACGTGGCGGCACAGGACCAGGCGACCGACCGCGCCCACCGCATTGGCCAGCAGCACACCGTGACCGTGTACAAACTCATCGCCAAGGATACGATCGAGGAGCGCATTATGCAGATGCAGGAGTCCAAGCGCGATCTGGTCAACAGCGTGCTCGGCGGCGATGGTATCTCGTCGGCACTGTTTACGCGCGAGGATGTTCTGGCGCTGCTCGGTGGTGACGGTCGCTAGCCTCGCGCGGGATGGGGCTGCCGGGTCGGACCAGGTCACCGGTTCGTCCTGGCCCGACCGCTTTCCCGCCCGTTATGTGTTCATTTGCCATGCCGTGGATGGTTCGCCTGCCTTTGGGCATAAGAAGCATCAGGAATATTGGCACATCAGCAAAGGAGAACATCATGGCGAAATTCTTTAAGGACTCCGACGGCAAGCTCGTTGCCGCCCTTGGCGACGGCGTTGCGACCCCTGCCGGCTGCACGGAGCTGACGGCAAACACCGAGGACGCGGCGCACGAGAAGCATGTGCCTGTTGTCGAGATCGAGCGCGACGGCCACGTCATTCGCGCACGCGTGGGCTCGACGGAGCACCCTATGCTGCCCGAGCACTACATCGAGTGGATTGCGCTTGAGGCCGAGGGGCGCCTGGAGGTCCATTACCTTGAGCCCGGCATGAAGCCCACGACGTTTTTCGCTGGCGGCTCCAAGACCGGTACCGTCTATGCCTACTGCAACCTGCACGGGTTGTGGTCCGCGACGTTCTAGGAGCGCGCCCCCGCTCGGGGTATCATAGCTAGCATATGCACATGCGAGCGCCGGCTGCATTATGCGGCCGGCGCTTTTACTACGACAACGACGATTTACGACGGAAAGGGCTGGGCCATGAAGCTCGCACTTGCACAGATCGATATGCGCCTGGGTGACATCGAGGGCATTTGCGGCCGCATCGAGGACCAGGCTCGCCTGGCTCATGAGCGCGGCGCGCGCGTGCTGTGCGTTCCGGCCCCGCTCTTTATGGGTGCCATGCCGGGCAGCCTGGTGGGCGCTGCCGATTTTGAGCACGATATGCTGACGGGCTTGACGGGCGTTGCCGAGCGCATCCAAGAGCTCGACATGATCTGCATCGTGCCCTCTGCGGTTTCGTTTGAGGGCCAGCCCCTGCTCGACTACATGATGCTTAAGGATGGTCGCGTGGTGCCCGCGCGCGCAAGCATCGCCCTGCAGCGTGGCGAGAGCAACGACGCGCGTTGGGCACCGCCGGTGTTTGACGTGGACGGCGTGCGCGTCGCCGTGGTGTTTGACCTAGACCGCGAGCTTGAAATGCTGCCGACCGGCGTCGACCTCATCGCCTATTTCCAGTTCAACGCGTTTGACATGACCGATCGCGAGACGGCCGCCATTGCCGCCGTGCGCAGCGGTGCCTACCGCAAGATCGCATCCAAGCGCAGCGTGTGGTTTGCCTGCATGGCGCCGGTCGGTGCCTATGACGAGTCGGTGTATACCGGCGGTTCGTTTGTGCTCGACGACTGCGGTCGCGTGGTGGCCCAGGCGCCGTGTTTTGAGGAGAGCCTGCTGGTTCAGGAGATTCAGCGCGGCGTGATGCTCGATGCCCTGGAGGATCACGAACTGCCCGAGTTCCGTTCCGAGGAGTGGCTGTGGCAGGCGCTGGTGCTTGCCGTGCGCGACAATGCCCGCGCTCGCGGTGCGTCGCGTGCCGTGGTGGCGCTCGAGGGCGATCTGCCGTCGTCCCTGTTGGCGGCGCTCGCCGTCGATGCCTTGGGTCCGCGTAATGTGATTGGCCTGGTGCTGGGGCGCAATCGCATCTTTACACCGGCGCAGGAGGAGGCAGAGGCTGCCCGCTGTTCCGCTGTTCGCTCAATCGCCGAGCGCCTGCACATTCGCACCGTCGAGCGCGATGCGCCAGATGCGGCGCGCGTACTCGACCGCGATGTGTCGGCGGGCGATGCCGAGCGCCTGCGTTCGCGTGCGCTGGGCCTGATGCTCGAGGATACGGCGCTCGAGCTGGGCGCCATGGCGCTGAGCCCGCTTTCCAAGACCGAGTATGCGCTGGCGGCGCCCGCGCTGTCCGGTGGCTACCAGGGCGACTTTGCGCCCTTTGGCGATGTGTATCTGTCGACACTCGAGTTTGTGGCACGCGTGCGCAACCGTGTCTCGGCCGTGGTGCCCCAAGAGCTCGTGACGCTCAACGCGGTGGAGGATTGCATGGATCGCGTGCTGGCGCAAGCGCTCTCGACGCTCGCCGGTCCGGTTGATATGCTCGATCGCGCGGCGCAGCTGCTTGGCGGGCTTGAGCCGGGCGAGGTCGATGGTGCGCTCGAGTCGCACGTAGACCGCAATCGACCTTTCGACGACATCCCGATGGCCGCCGCCAAGCCCGAGGCCTGCTCGCTGCTGCTGATGCTCGTGCGCCAGGGTGAGGCTGCTCGTCGCATGCTACCGACGGCCCCGATCGTCTCGGCCCGTTCGTTTGCCGAGCGCGCCTGGCCGTACATGCTTGCATGGTCCGATCTGGGGCTCAACGGTAAGGAGCGCATGACGGTTGATTCGCTGGCACGCGCCGAGGTGCGCCGCTTTGCCGACGACGATACGAGTGACCGCATGCGCGGCGAGATGATGGGCCTGTTGGGCGAGCTGTTGGGTATTTCGCCTGAGCAGATGGAAGAGCTGCGCTCTGAGGACGGTCAGCGTCGTTTGCACGAGGGAATGAAAAAGTTCGAGGGCGAGGTTCAGGACGCCATCGACAAGATGATGGGCGGCCAGGGCGGACCACAGGGTGGGCCCCAGGGAGGTCCGATGCCGCACCCGCCGGTTGATCCGAGGCAGTTCCCCTTTTTCTCGCAGAACTAACTCTGGGATAGGGCCAAGGTTACGCGGTTTTACCAAACCGCGTAACGAGTCGACGCTGCGCGAGCCCCTGCCGGGCAATCTGCCGCTCAAACCGTCGCTTGCGTACAGAAGTACGCGGCGCTCCTCTTTCGTGACACCTTGCCACGGCAGGGACTCGCTCGCTGACTTATGCTCAACCTATGGTTCAACCTTGCTTGCTAGATACGGTCGCTGTTGTGTTATTATAGAACAGACGTTCGTGAATGATGCGCGGGGCCTTGCCTTGTGCTGTGCTGGTGACGAGGGGAGGTTGGCTTGGTTATCTTGGGCATTGACCCCGGTTTGGCCCATACGGGTTGGGGGATTATCGAGGAGCGGCGTGGCGAGGTTCGCTGCCGTGCCTACGGTTGCATCGAGACCAGCGCGGGCAGCCCGCTCGCGGTGCGCCTGTCGCATATCGCCCGTGACCTTAAGGATGTCGTCGAGCGTTATCGACCCGACACGGCTGCTGTTGAGAGCATCTACTTTGGCGCCAACGTTCGTTCGGCCATTCCCACGGCGCATGCCCGCGGTGCTGCGCTTGTGGCGCTTTCGGAGTGCGCGCTCGAGATTGGCGAGTACACGCCCATGCAGATCAAACAGGCTGTGGTGGGCACTGGCGCCGCGGACAAGCGGCAGGTCGCCTACATGGTACGCACACTCACACAGCTCGATCACGACCCGCATCCCGACCATGCCGCCGATGCCCTGGCCTGCGCCATCTGCCACGTAAACCTCAGCCGCACCCGCGCCCTCACCGGTGGCGAGTTCTATCAACAGAGAGGAACCGGATACTGATGATTTCCCAGCTCCACGGAACGCTTGTCGAGGCCACGATGAGCTCTGCTGTCGTCGATGTGTCGGGCGTTGGCTTTGAGCTCGGCATCTCGGGCAGCACTGCGGCCACGTTGCCGACGCCCGGTGGCGAGGTCTGCCTCTACACGCGTATGCAGGTGCGCGAGGACGCCATGACACTTTTCGGTTTTTCCTCAAAGGATGAGCGCATGATGTTCGACCGGCTCGTGTCCGTTTCGGGCGTTGGCCCGCGCCTGGCGCTTGCCGTGCTTTCCACCTATACCGTGGGACAGCTGTATTCGCTGGTGATGGCCGAGGACGACAAGGGCATGGCCAAGGTACCCGGTGTGGGCAAAAAGACAGCTCAGCGCCTGATCCTGGAACTCAAGAGCACCTTTGCCAAGGATAAGGGCTTTGTGCCGGTCGACGTGATTCCCGGACAGGTTGCGATGCCCGTGCCCGCTGCCGCTCCCTCGGTGATCGATGATGCCCGTGCGGCGCTCCTTTCCATGGGCTTTAGCCCGCAGGAGACCGATGTTGCCCTGAGCGGGTATGATGGGCAGAATATGCGTGTCGAGGATCTGCTCGGCGCGGCGCTTAAGCGACTCGGAATGGATGCGTGATGTGGGAAGCCGATGACTCTCAGGACTTGTGGGCGACGCCCGGTAACTCGCCGGCGGCATCCATGGCGCACGGCGAGCGCATGGTGGGCTCGGAGCTGACGGCCGAGGATCTCGATGTCGACCGCACTTTGCGCCCTCAGCGCCTGGACGATTACTGCGGCCAGGAGCACATCAAGCAGAGCCTGCGCGTGTTGATCGAAGCGGCTCAGAGCCGTGGCGAGACGCTCGACCACGTGATCTTCTCGGGTCCTCCGGGCCTGGGCAAGACCACGCTGGCCACCGTTATCGCCAACGAGCTGGGCGCTCAGATCAAGACCACGAGTGGCCCTGCCATCGCGCGCACGGGCGACCTGGCGGCCATCCTTACTAACTTGCAGCCGGGCGATGTGCTGTTTATCGACGAGATCCACCGCCTCAACCGTTCGGTCGAGGAGGTCCTGTACCCCGCGATGGAGGACTTTGCCCTCGATATCGTGATTGGCAAGGGTCCGGCGGCGCGCTCGATTCGCCTGGATATCCCCAAGTTTACGCTGGTGGCGGCTACGACCCGCTCAGGCATGTTGACCGGCCCGTTGCGCGACCGCTTTGGCATTTCATATCGCCTGGATTACTACACGGTCGAGGAGCTCGCGCAGATTGTGACGCGCTCGGCGACTATCCTGGGCGTGACGATCGACCATCCCAGTGCACTCGAGATCGGCTCGCGTTCGCGCGGCACGCCACGTCTTGCCAACCGTCTGCTCAAGCGCGTGCGCGATTACGCACAGGTGCGCGGCAACGGCCCCATCGAGCTCGATATCTGTCGCCAGGCGCTCGAGTTCTTCGAGATCGACGAGCTCGGTCTGGACTGGATGGATATTCGCATTTTGGAGACGCTCGCCAAGACGTTCTCCGGTCGCGCCGTGGGACTTACGACCCTTGCCAGCGCGGTGGGCGAGGACCCGGGCACGCTCGAGGATGTCTATGAGCCCTATTTGCTGCAGTGCGGATTGATGATTCGTACGCCGCAGGGCCGTCAGGCAACCCTCCGCACCTTTGAGCACCTGGGGATTGAACCTACCGTTTAGGGCGTTTTGTTTTGGCGGGCTGTTGGACTATCGCTGGGCATCGGGTAAACATATCGCCGTTCATCGGTTATGGGCGTTTTACTATTGCGCGCCCGTGCTATGCTGAATTGGTCTTTTTCTCATTCGGTAACGAAAGGACCGCCCATGCCTACTGACATCGAAATCGCACGTTCTGTCACGCCGCTGCCTATTACCGAGGTGGCCAAGAACGCCGGCGTCGACGTTAAGCACCTTATTCCGTACGGCTTCGACAAGGCTAAGGTCGACTATTCACTGCTCAACGAGCCGACTGATCACCAGGCCAAGCTCGTCCTCGTGACCGCTATCAACCCAACGCCCGCGGGCGAGGGCAAGACCACCACGACCATCGGTCTGGCCGATGGCCTGCGTCGTCGCGGTATCAAGAGCGCCGTGGCCCTGCGTGAGCCTTCGCTCGGTCCCGTCTTTGGCGTCAAGGGCGGTGCCGCTGGCGGCGGTTGGGCCCAGGTCATTCCCATGGAGGACATCAACCTGCACTTTACCGGCGACTTCCATGCCATCGGTGCTGCCAACAACCTGCTGGCCGCCATGCTCGATAACCACATCCAGCAGGGCAATCAGCTCGGTATTGACGTTAAGCGCATCACCTGGAAGCGCGTCGTCGACATGAACGACCGTCAGCTGCGCCATGTTATCGATGGCATTGGCGGTAAGGCCCAAGGTGTGCCGCGCGAGGACGGCTTCGACATCACCGTTGCCTCCGAGGTCATGGCAATCCTGTGCCTGTCTACGAGCATCAACGACCTCAAGGAACGCTTGGGTGAGATTGTCGTCGGCTATAGCTTTGCCGGCGAGCCCGTCCGTGCCCGCGACCTCAAGGCCCAGGGTGCCATGGCCGCGTTGCTTAAGGACGCGCTTAAGCCCAACCTGGTGCAAACGCTCGAGGGCACGCCCGCGTTTGTCCACGGCGGTCCCTTCGCCAACATTGCCCACGGCTGCAACTCTATTATGGCCACGCGTATGGCGATGCGCTTTGGCGATGTTGCCATTACCGAGGCCGGCTTCGGTGCCGATCTGGGTGCCGAGAAGTTCCTCGACATCAAGTGCCGCATGACGGGCGTTCGCCCCAGCGCCGTCGTGGTCGTCGCGACCGCTCGTGCGCTTAAGTACAACGGTGGCGTCGCCAAGGCCGACCTCAACGAGGAGAACCTCGAGGCACTCAAGGCTGGCATGCCCAACTTGCTGCGTCATGTCGACAACATCCAGAACGTTTATGGTCTGCCCTGCGTGGTCGCCATCAACCGCTTCCCGACGGACACCGAGGCTGAGCTTGCACTCATCGAGTCCGAGTGCCAGAAGCTCGGCGTCAACGTTAAGCTTTCCGAGGTCTGGGCCAAGGGCGGCGAGGGCGCGCTCGAGCTGGCCGATGAGGTCATGCGTCTGATTGAGCAGCCGAGCGAGCTCAAGTTTGCCTATGAGGACGGCGCTGATGTCGCTGATGCCCTCGAGGCCGTTGCCACCAAGGTCTACCGCGCCGACGGCGTTGACTTTACGCCGGCCGCCAAGCGCCAGCTCGCCGAGCTGCGCGAGAACGGCTTTGGCAACCTGCCGGTGTGCGTCGCCAAGACGCAGTACAGCTTTAGCGACAACGCCAAGGCCCTGGGCGCTCCCGAGAACTTCCGCATCACCGTGCGTGAGCTCAAGGTTTCCGCCGGTGCCCACTTTGTGGTCGCGCTGACCGGCAGCGTTCTGACCATGCCGGGTCTGCCCAAGGTGCCCGCGGCCGAGAACATCGACGTCGACAACGACGGCAACATCACCGGCCTGTTCTAAGTCTGCTGTCCATAGCTGCTTGTCCGCCCCGCCGTGCCCACAAGGCCCGGCGGGGCTTTTTGATCCTTAGGCCCGCGCATGTCTTGTAGATACCGACGGACTCTGCCCATCATAGGCTTTTGCGCGGGTAGAATGCATGGATAACTTGAGGCTCACGCGCGACGGAAAGGAATCGTTGCATGGATCAGGACAAGACAACCGTGATGGGCGGCTACGGTTCCGCGCAGGCTGGCGATAGCGCCGATGCGACCCGCGTTGTTCCCAACCCCGGTTATGCCGACCCCGCCGCGACGCAGCCTTCTGCCGAGCCCACCCGGGTTATGGGCTATGGCGACACGGCGCAGGATTCTTACGCTGCATCTTCGCAAGGCCCCTATGGCAACGCAGCTCCGGATCCGTTTGATTACACGCCGCAGGATTCTTATGCTGCCTCGACGCCGAATCCCTATGACAACCTGCCGCAGAATCCCATTCTGCAGCCTCAGCAGACGACGTATATGCCTCGCACGGCGCAGCCTCGCTACGAGTCGCGCGAGCCGTATCGCGAGTACCCCAAGTCGATTCCGCAATATAGCGAAGACGAGGAGAAGAGGCCGTCGCGTTCGTCGAGCGTGATCAAGAAGATCCTCATCGTGCTGGCGATTTTCTTTGCGCTGTCGGTTGTGTTTGCCATCGTGTCGGGCATGCTCAACAAGCGGGGGAGCTCAACGGCCGATACCGCTGCCGAGCAAACCGAGTCCGCCTCGTCTAGCACCGTCGATCTGAGCGATATCCCGGGGCAGTATTGGTCCAACGCCAAGAAGCTTCTCAAGTCGCGCGGCGCCGATCTTTCGAATGCCGTGGTCCTGACTGATGATGGCTCAACGCCCGTCGTCGATGCCAACTGGGTCGTTACTTCTGCCTACTATAACGACAGCGGCAACCTCGAAATTCAGCTCACGCACAAGGACGGCTCGTCGGGCAACGCGTCCGGCGACCAGGGCGGCGCGGACAGCTCGAGTTCCAATACGCTGGAGGACTTGAGCAACAAGGCGCAGGAGTTGGGAGACAAGGCGCAAGAGCTGGGCGACACGGCACAAAACCTGGGCGATACCGCGCAGAACTTGGGCGGCTTGGCGACGGATGCCTGGAACGCCCTGCAAAACGGCATCTCGGGCGCGCAGGGAAACTAGCTGTTAAGCAGGCTACAACTGCTCGGCCGGACGCTCGGGCGAGCTAAAGCCCGAATCAAACGTGACGACGCATGAGGCATCGGGTCGGCGCTCGTGCACGATGCGCGTGACGAGCTCCAGCAGCTCCTCGTCGGATATGTCAAAGCCGTCGGGACGCACCAGGTCAAACGAAACGAACCCGTCGTGCTCGTGCAGGTCGTGGATGGAGAGCGCGGGATCGATCTGCATGACGCCGCGCTTGACCCAGCTGCGCAGGTCGTCGCTGGTGGTGGCGATGGGGTCGCAGTGCAGCGTGATATCGATGCCCATTTGGCGCTTGATGTCGTGCTCGATGGTGTCCAAAATCTCGTGGTGCTCAAATGCGTCGCCCTCGCCGGGCATCTCCACGTGGGCGCTGGCAAACTGACGACCGGGGCCGTAGTCGTGCACCATCAGGTCGTGTGTGCCCAAGACCTGCGGATAGGACATGATCTTATCGCGGATTGCCTGGACGAGCTTGGGGTCGGGCGCTTGCCCCAGCAATGGGCTGATGGCGTCGCGCACTAGGCCCATGCCGCTGATGCAGATGAAGATGCCCACACCCAGGCCTGCCCAGCCATCGAGGTCAAAGCCGGTCGTCTGCGAAATAAGCGCCGCCACCAAGACCGAGCCCGAGGTGATGACGTCGTTTTTGGAGTCCTGCGCCGTGGCGATGAGCGTCTCCGAGTCGATGCGGTCGCCCAGCGTGCGGTTGAACGCGGCCATCCAGAGCTTTACGAGCATGGACGTAGCCAGTGCCGCAAGGGGAATGAACGTGTAAGCGGTGGGGGAAGGCTTGATGATCTTGGTGACCGACTCGAGGATCAGGTTGATGCCGACGGCGCAGACCAGGACGGCGACGAACAGGCCGGCTAGGTACTCATAGCGGCCGTGACCATAGGGGTGGCCTTCGTCTGCCGGGCGGCTGGCAAGGCGGAACCCGAGCAGGCTCACGATGTTGCTCGAGGCATCGGAGAGGTTGTTGAAAGCGTCGGCGATGAGGGAGACGGAGCCGGCGAGCAGGCCCGCGATGCCCTTTGCCAGGCACAGGGTGATGTTGAGGCCAATGCAGACGAGGCCTGCGGAAAAGCCCGCGTTGGTGCGGCAAGATGCATCGACCGGCTCGCTCTCGCTGCCGGGAACAAGCGTATGTACCAGCCGATTTACAAATAGCATAGCGGTCGTCCTCACAATCATGTTTAAGGGGATAGTGTAGCTCGCGCGGGGGCGCCGTGCACCGATGCTCAGAAAATGCAGCAATAGTCTGCCGGTGCTAACGAGCGAGCCTTCTCGTCTGCCTGGGTGGTCCATTTTGGGCCACATGGGTATGGGCATGTGCCTGTTTGCTCGACATACTTAATGTCGACAGCCCCTGTGCAAAGGAGGACGTTTCCATGGACGAGATGTTTGCCATTAAATGTCAAAACTGCGGCGGCCCTATGTACTCGCACCAAGCTAAGCGCAGCTTTGAGTGCGCTTATTGCGGTGCGGTCATTCCGTGGCAGGCGGACGCCGGAGAGCCCAAGAGCGCTTTGGGCATTCGCCATACGCCGTTGACGGTAGTGGATGGACTGCTCAAGCTCACGCATGTGTCGCAACTCGAGCGCCCGGAGGACCCGGACTGGTATTTCTTCAATTCGCACTGGCGCAATCAGTCGGTCCTGGAACATCTGCTGTGGGAGGACCGCGGCACGGCGCAGGAGTTCCAAGAAGCGACGCACGTGAGCATTCCTTGTCCCTTCTGCGGAGCGTCCTTTGAGGGCGAGTCAACGCAGCGTGTGTTTGAGTGCCCGTCCTGCGGCAACAAGATCGGCATTGCCGACCTGCTCAAGCCCGGTACCTTCAGCAAGCGTCTGACCATGGGCGTGGGTGCAGAGTATGTGCCGGAGCAGGGTATTCCCTGCGAAATCTCGCCGCAGCAGGCACGTGCCAACGCGCTGCAGCTGGTGCGCCAGTATCCGGATGCCTTTGCCGGGCACGACGTGGAAGACGCGATCCAAAACGACATGATGCTCTTCTATTTCCCCATGGCGCTGGCGGACTTGCGCATGATGGCGAGCTTCCCGGGCAAGGGCCTGAGCAAGGAGGCCTTGGTGTACTACGAGGTGCTCGACTGGGCATACCCCAGGGCAAACTACCTGGACGTTCGCCTCATGGGCATTTTGGAGCCGTGGGACTTTGCCAAGGTCGGTCCGTTCGATCCCGCCATGCAGGAAGGTGACTTTCGCGTTGTCTCAGTCGATGCGTCTACCAAGGACCAGGTGGTCATTGATAAGTTGGCGCTCGACGTTGCGGGCAACGACGCCGAGGCTGTACTGGGGCTCAATAAAAAGAGCATTCGCATGTGGGCGCGCAAGGCCCGCAAACATAAGGACGGCCTGGTGATGGTGCCGGTCTACTTTGTCGATCGTCCGGCGACAGACGGCCGCGATGGCGAGCAGGTGCGCATTGCCGTAAACGGCCAGACGGGCCGCGCGGCCGCGGTGGTGTTTAGCGACAAGCGCGAAACGCATATCGTGGCGCCGCTCAGCCCGAGCCTGCATCTGTCCGGTGAGAGCACCGTGCACGCCACGCCCGTCGAGGTCAAATACGTTAAATCGCCCTTCCTGTACCAGATCGTGCGCCGTGGAGGCGGCGAGCAACCGCGCCAGGTGGCAGCCGCAGCCGAGGGCTCCTACCGAGAGGAAAAGCCCAAGCGCAAAGGATTGTTCGCTGCGATCTTTGGGAAGTAGGGGAGCACTGCCGGTTGGCGTTGTAATGCGATAGTCAGGGGCACGGGGCGGCTCGCAGGAGTGCGAGCTGCCCCGTTTTTGTGTGATACGGATGCTTCTCGAGATTAAGTTAGAGGAGCGCCCTAAAACAGGCAGCTCTCAATCAGTTCCTTACCGCGCAGGACATCAATCCACTCCTGTGGGATGGCGTCCATACCATAGGCTGTGCCCGCGAGGGCGCCTGCGACGGCTGCGGTGGTGTCGGTGTCGTCGCCCAGGTTGACGGCGGTAAGCACGCAGTCTTCGTAGCTGTTGGTGTTGACGAAGCACCAGGTAGCGGCTTTAAGCGTATCGCGTACGAAGCCGCCGGACCTGATTTCGTGCTCGGACACGTCTTTCAGGTGGAGTGCCCACGAGGGGAGTGCGCCGTACATCACGCCCCTCATCAGCTCGACAAATATGATGCATGCGTCGGTTGACGTTCTGTGGGCGTGCGTGATTGCTGAGACCTCGCGGATCTCGTCGTCTGTCGCGTCGGTGTACGCCAGGGGCGCGATACGCATGAGCGATCCGTTGCCATTGTCGCGCTCGCCGGAGCCGCCCTTGCCAGAGCGAAGTGCGCGGGCGGTCGTGCCGCCGTAATCGAAAACGCCGTCGATCGTATAGTCGCCGCGGGCAATCCAGCTTACGAACTTGTCGCGCATGTCTGCGGTGTCGATATGCCCGAGCTCCCTAATCGAGTCGCAGGTTGCAAGCGTCATGGACGTGTCGTCGCTCCAGGTGCCCGCGGGCTGCCCGTGCGTGCCGTAGCCGATCATGTCGGTGCATTCGAACGTGCCGCGGGGCCTAAACTCATAGGGGACGCCCAGCGCGTCGCCGACGGCAAGCCCGTAGATGCAGCCGCGCAGCGTCGGTTTTGATGTCTCTGCCATGTTGGACTCCTTCTGTGTCGAGCGATTTGAGGCGCACCTAAGTGGCCTTCAGCTGTGCCGATCTATCTATCACCCCAAGCATAAAGTCTCGCACGGACACGAATCTAGATGCCTTCTGAGTGCCTTCGTGTAGGGGTCTTGGAGCGATTAAAATGTGACGATGGAGACAGTTTTAGCGAACCCCATGGGAGTGACGCACATGGACAACAACACCTTGCTGTTCCAGGACAAGGGTTCAGGCAGGTTTAAAGACGTCAAGATCTACCCTAACCGCATCGAGGTGCTCAAGAAGGGCACTTTTGGTGGCAAGCACACCGAGATTGTCTACCTTAAGGACATCACGGGGGTCAACAGGATCAAGGGCCGCGACGTTTTCCTACGCAACAGGCTGCTAACTGCCTGTGTCTTTTGCCTGAGCAGCCGCTCCCGGGCTCAGGAATTCGTCAACGTGCTCAATATGGTGATGTGACCGGGCGCTTTCGAACACAAAAAAGCGGGATGCAAGGAGTCGCACCTTGCATCCCGGCTGAGCTAAAACGGCGCTGCTGCATGCCGTTGGAGCTTTAGCGCTTGATCTCGATATCGTCGAGCTTGACGTCCATTGCCTCGGTCTTGGCCTTGGCGATATCATCGGCAAATTCCAGAGACTTCATCATGGTTTCGACGGCATCCTTGTGCTCCTCGACGTTGTCGATGCGCACGTAGACGCTGCCGCCGCCTGCTTCGGTGAAGTACTCAGTCGTCACGCCGCCCGAGTGTGTATAGGAAGCGTTGCGCCAAGTCTTGCCGTTGTACTTGACGGGGTCATTCTCGGTCCACTCAAAGCTGGCATTCCACTTTGCCTCGTAGTCGAACAGCTCGTCGGCGTTCTTGTCAGGATCGAAGACGGGGATGAAGCGATCGCTGGCGTGCTCGCTCTCGGTGAACTTAAACTGGGCCCTATCGGCCGTGTCGCCGGCGACGTCGGTGATCTCGACGCCCTCGGGGACCTCGACCTTAAACCAAATGAAGTCGGTCCTCATATCCACGGCTGGCTTTTCTGCTCCGCCGCCACCGCCACTGCCGGTAGTGCCGCCGCTTCCGCCACAACCCACCAGGGCAACCGCGGCAAAGAGACTGATGCAGAGGGTGAGAATCGCAAAGGCCTTCTTTTTCATGGTCGTGTCCTCCTCGATCTGTAACCGCCCATGGATTACCTGCCTTTACTGTACGCGCGGACGGCTCGCTAGGGTGGGCCATGTGTCCCATTCTGAGGGCCGGATTTGCGCCTTTAAGTGGCAATATGTCCGGACGCAAAAGAGGGGAGGGCCGGCGCCGTCGGCCCTCCCCGGGTTGGGCGCCCGTTCATTTAATGGGGCGTTCGTGCGGGCGTGCGCGAACCCTTGCTACTTGATCTCGATGCTCGAAATCTCGACGCCGCGGGCCTCGGTGACGGCCGCCTTGATGTCGTCGGGGAACTCGATGGAGTTGAGGAGCGTCTCGGCTTCTTTCTTGTGAAGGTCGACGTTCCTAATCATGATATAGATGCTTCCCGTGTCGACGTCGGTAAAGAGGTAGGTATAAGTGCCGCCGTTGTCCTTGCACGTTCCGGTGAGCCATGTTCTGCCGTTGTACTCGACGGGGTCGCCATCCTCCCACTGGAACGTTCCGGTGTGCCTTTCGGCCTGCTCTGCAAAGGACTCTTCGGCCGTCATCTTCTCTTGCCAAACGGGGATGAAACGGTCGACTGTGGTGTTCTCGTTCTCGGGGAAGGTGAGCTGGACCCTGTCGGCGTTCTTGCCGGCGGAGTCGCTCACGCCAACGCTCTCGGGCATCTCGACCTTAAACCAGATAAAGTCGGTCTTTGCGGCTGCGGGGGCCTTTTCCTTGCTTTCGCTCTTGGCGCTGCCGCTGGGGCTTCCGCTCGATGCGCTCCCGCCGCAGCCCACAAGGGCGAGCGCGGCAAAGAGGGCGATGCAGAGGGAAAGGATCGATAGAGTCTTTTTCTTCATGGTGGCGTCCTCCTTGTCTGTCGGTGACATCACGGCGCCGCATGCTGTTGGGGTACTGATTGCGCTGGCGGCGGATGTCTCTGTGTGCTGTGCGGCTTATGCCTCCGTTCATCGCTTGTGGCCGTTGCGCGGCCGTGCCCCAACGGGTTCCTTACTTATAGATATGCCCCAGTCTGTGACGTCCGGAAGTCTCGAAAGGTGGGCCATGTGTCCCATGTTTGCGGCGCCGACGCCTATCGTTCGTCATAGAAATCCGCGATGGCCAGGTGTGCTGACGCTCATGTGCTTATGGGCTAGACTTAGCATTATTACGTGTTTGATGCGGTTGGTCGGCGGTTGCCGCCCGACCGATCTATATGACTTGAAGGTGCATACGTATGAGCCAAGAGATGATGGACAAGACCTGCCGCGGGTTTGCCGAGGCGCTGGCCGCGCGCGAGCCGGTTCCCGGCGGTGGCAGCGCGAGCGCCTTTGTGGGCGCGCTGGGCGCCTCGCTGTGCGGAATGGTCGCACGCTACGGGGCAACCAATCCCGCGCTTGTCGATCGCGCAGACGATCTGACGCGCGCATTTGCCCAGGCAGACGAGTTGGCACAGGAGCTAGTGGGCCTGGTTGCCGAGGATGTTCGTGCGTACGGCCAGGTGTCTGCGGCATACGGTATTCCTCGTGATGACCCGGCTCGACCCGTGGCGATTCAGGACGCGTTGCGTGTGGCGGCCATGCCTCCGTATCGGATCATGGACACCTGTGGGCGCGCGCTGGCGCTGCTCGAGGACATGGCAGACAAAGGCTCGCGCCAACTGCTGTCCGACGTGGCGTGCGGTGCCGTGTTCTGCCGCGCCGCCATGCAGGGTGCGAGCCTGACACTCTTTGCCAACACCACATCTATGAAAGACCGGGCGCGCGCCGAGGAACTCGAGGCAGCGTGCGACGATCTGCTGGATACGTGGCTGCCGCGCGCCGATGCGCTGGCGCGCCGTGCTGCCGACGCCGCAAGGAAGAGGGGGTAGCCATGGCCGAGCTGTTGAAGGGCGCTCCCGTCGCCCGTGCTTTGACCGAGGAGCTCGCCGCTCGCTGCACGGCTTTGCGCGAGCGCGGCGTTGTTCCGACGCTGGCCATCGTGCGTGTGGGCGAGCGCGAGGACGACCTGTCCTACGAGCGCGGCGCCCTCAAGCGCTGCGAGAAGGTTGGCATTGAGGTTCGCCGCCTTTTGCTTCCCGCCGATGTTTCGCAGGACGAGCTGTTGGCGGCTATTAAAGACATCAATGCCGACCCCGCTGTTCATGGCTGCCTGATGTTTCGTCCGTTGCCCGCTGGGCTTGACGAGGATGCGGTTGCCGCGGCACTCGATTCCGCCAAGGACGTCGACTCCATGACGCCGGCCTCGCTGCTCACCACGCTTTCGGGGCGCGGCGAGGGCTTTGCTCCTTGCACGGCTGAAGCCGTGTTGGCATTGCTGGACCATTACGGCGTTGAGCTGGATGGGGCCAAGGTCGCGGTTGTTGGTCGGTCGCTGGTGATTGGTCGTCCCGTAGCCGCCATGCTTACGGCTCGCAATGCCACGGTGACGACGTGCCATACGCATACGCGCGACTTGGCTGCCGAGTGCCGTGTGGCCGATATTGTGGTTGCGGCCGTTGGACGCGCGCGCACGATTGGCGCGGATGCGGTTCGTGGGGGTCAGACGATCATCGATGTTGGCATTAATTGGGACGAGGCCGCTTGCAAGCTGGTCGGGGACGTGGATTTTGATGCTGCGGAACCGATTGTTGGCGCAATTACTCCCGTGCCGGGCGGCGTGGGGGCTGTAACGACGGCGATTCTCGCCAAGCACGTGATCGAGTCGGCGGAGCGCGCATCGAAATAGTCGTTTTTGACCACAGGGGTTGCCGGGGCGGCTGTTTCGCCCTTTTTGCGCCGAAGCGATACACTGTTGCCGTTTGATTTCTTCGCTCAAGGAGGATGCGCATGCCGTGCACAACGATTTTGGTTGGTAAGAACGCGAGTTACGACGGCTCGACGCTTGTCGCCCGCAACGAGGACTCGTCCAACGGGGTGTTTGAGCCCAAGCGCATGCGCGTGGTGCATCCCGACGAGCAGCCGCGTGTCTACACGAGTGTTCTGAGCCACCTGACCGTTGAGCTGCCCGACAATCCCATGCGTTACACAAGCGTCCCCGACGTTGTCCCGGGCCATGGCATTTGGGCCGAGGCCGGCTTCAACGAGCTCAACGTTGGCATGTCCGCAACCGAGACGCTTACCACCAACGAGCGCGTCCGCGGCGCCGATCCGCTCGTGGACTACGTGCCCGCCAAGGGTAACGAGGGCGAGGACGGCTATGTTCCGGCACAGCCCGGTGGTCTGGGCGAGGAGGACATGGTGACCCTGGTCTTGCCGTACGCCAAGTCCGCCCGCGACGGCGTGCGCATCTTGGGTGACCTGCTCGAGCGCTATGGCACCTACGAGAACAACGGCATCGCCTTTAGCGACGTGGATGAGATCTGGTGGCTCGAGACCATTGGCGGCCACCACTGGATTGCCAAGCGCGTGCCCGATGACGCCTATGTGACCATGCCCAACCAGCTGGGTATCGATAGCTTTGACCTGGACGACGCCGAGGGCGCCCAAGCCGACCACATGTGCTCCGCCGACCTGCGCTCCTGGATGGCCGAGTGGCATCTGGATTTGACGCTGGGCGTCGAGGGCGACGGTCCCGCAACGGTCTTTAACCCTCGCGAGGCCTTTGGCTCGCACAGTGACAGTGACCACGTCTACAACACGCCGCGCGCCTGGTATATGCAGCGCTGCCTCAACCCCAGCGATGTGTGGGACGGTCCCGAGGCCGACTACACGCCCGAGAGCGACGACATCCCCTGGAGCCGCGTGCCCGAGCGCAAGGTGACCATCGAGGATATCAAGTATGTGCTTTCGAGCCACTACCAGGGCACGGAGTACGACTGCTACGGCAGCAAGGGCACACCCGCCACGCGCGGCGCCTATCGTCCCATCGGCATCAACCGCAACAGCCAGCTCGCCGTGCTGCAGCTGCGCCCCTATGCCGAGCCGGCATACCGCGCCGTGCAGTGGATGGCCTTTGGCTCCAACTCGTTTAACGCGCTGGTCCCGCTGTATGCCAACGTCGAGACCATGCCCGAGTACTACGCCGACACCCAGGCTCGCGTGACATCCGAGAACTTCTATTGGGCGAATCGCCTGATTGGCGCCCTGGCCGATGTCCGCTTCCATGAGTGCGGCCGCGCGGTGGAGGACTACCAGGAGAAGGTCGGCGGTATGGGCCACAAGCAGATCCACGACGTAGACGCTGCTGCAGCCACTCTGCCCGAGGCCGAAGTGCCCGCCGAGCTCGCCCGCGCCAACGAGGCCTTTGCCGAGCTCATACGCGTGGAGACCGATGCCCTGTTGGGCAAGGTGCTTTACACCACGAGCTGTGCCATGAAGAACTCCTTCGCGATGAACGACAACGTAAGGTAAAGACAACCTTGCAGCGAGCGAGGCAAACGCCGTCAAAGGCTTTGCCCCGCTCGATTTCTATCCCGGCGACAAACGAATTTGTGTCGTTCGCCCAATCTTGGGTACAAGAAGGCCATTGCAGTTGTTCACGATTGGAGCCAACCATGGTTATGAAACTCGATCAACTTGTTAACGGTGCCATCAACGTGGGCTTCGGCGCCGCCGCCGTTGCCGTCGAGGGCGGCAAGAAGGTCCTTGACGACCTTGGTACCAAGGGCGAGCAGGTCCGCAAGGATGCTGGTACCCCCGATATCGCCCGCAGCGTGTCCGACATGTTCGAGCAGGCCGGCGGCACCATCTCCGATCTGTCCGAGCGCCTGGGCATGCAGGGCGAGACCGCGGCGCAGCGTGTGCTCGACGAGCTCATCCTGGCCCGCGTCCGCGTTATGACCGCTCCCGAGCGCACGGCCTTCTTGGCCCACGTGCGCGACATCGTCGATTCGGTCGAGGACAACGTGACCTCGGTGCCCGTCGAGTCCGTTGAGCCCGACGATGCAGAGGACACCGAAGAGGCCGAGTAGCAGCGCAGATGGCAGATTCCACCACCGATTACAACAATCTAGATCCCTTGGGTGACGAGGCGGCGGTTGTCGACGAGGTCGAGGCCGCCGTCTCGGGCGCTCGCAAGAAGCCGCGCGCTGTCGATATGGTCCCCGAGGAGCCCGACGCGATGGCGCCGGACGAGGAATACCAGCTCACGCCGGCAGGTCGTCGTGAGCGCATTGGGCAGATCGTTCGCCTTATCAAAAAGTACCGCGTATGGGATAACCTTACGCCGGTGCGCCTGCGTCGTCTGCTCGAAGAGCTCGGCCCCATGTTCGTCAAGATGGGGCAGATTCTGGCTAACCGGTCCGAGATCTTGCCGCAGCGGTTTTGCGACGAGCTGCGTCGCTTGCGCTCCGACGTAGAGCCGGTGCCGTATGAGGTAGTGCTCCGCTGTCTGGAAGAGGAGTACGGCCAGCGCTTGGGGCAGATGTTCGACGCGATCGACCCTAACCCGCTCGGAAGCGCGTCGCTCGCGCAGGTACACCGTGCCCGCTTGGTGACGGGCGAGGACGTGGCCGTTAAGGTGCAGCGCCCCGGCGCGCAGCAGGTCATGGCGCAGGACATCGACATCATTCGCTCGGTGGTGCGCATCGTTTCAAAGTTCGTCAACACCGACCAGTTTGTTGACTTACATGCCGTCGTCGAGGAACTGTGGGCCTCGTTTCGCGAGGAGACCAACTTTTTGGCCGAGGCCAAAAACCTCAACGATTTCTATGAGTTCCATAAGAGCGTCCATGGCGTGTCGTGTCCCAAATCCTACTTGGACCTTTGCACCGAACACGTCGTGGTCATGGACTACATTGACGGTATCTCGATTGCCGATCCCGAGCGCCTGGTGGCCGAGGGCTATGACCTGGAAAAGATCGGCTCGGCGATTGTCGAGGACTATTCGACGCAGGTGCTCGATGACGGCTTTTTCCATGCCGACCCGCATGCGGGAAACATCATCCTCAAAGATGGCATCGTTTACTTTATCGACCTGGGCATGGTCGGGCGCATGTCGAGTCACGACCGCGGTATCGTCAAGGATATGATTTTCGCCGTGGCCGAGGGCGACGTGCCCAAGCTCAAGGACTCGCTCATGCGCTTCGCCGTGACGCGCGGCGATTCGGCCGAGCTTGACCATTCGGCCTTTTTGTCCGACCTGGACTTTATCGTTGCCGACTTTGCGGGACTTGATCTTAAGGACCTGGATATCGGTGAGTTTTTGACCTCGTTGCTTAATTTGGCGCGCAAAAACGACGTCGAGCTGCCGAGCGTGGTGACAATGTTCGCGCGCGGCATGGTGACGCTCGAGGGCCTGCTGACCGAGTACATGCCCAACGTCAATATGATCCAGATCATCCAGGCGCACATCAAAAACGAGAAGAGCACCTATGCACGCATGCGCGACATGAGTCGCGATTTCGCTGCGAGTAGTTACCGTGCGGCCAAGGGTTCGCTCGAAGCGGCTGAGTATCTGGGCCTGGCGTCGCGGATGCTTACGCGCGGTCAACTTAAGCTGAACTTGCAGCTCATGAGCAGCGAAAAGGCGCTGCGCCAAGTGGGCTGCATCGTTGACCGCATGTCGATGGCCATTGTTATCGCCGGTCTGTTTATCGGTTCGTCGGTGGTGTACTACGCACGCATCGAGCCGGTCGTGCTCGGCATTCCGGTCATTGGCTTTTTTGGTTACGTGAGCGCGTTGGTGTTGGCGTTGATGCTGGGGCGCGAGATCTGGCGCAACAGCCACGGCGGCAAGCACTAGGGCCTGCGGCCTGCGCCGCTTTTTCCTATCGCAAACAATAGCTTTTACCTTGGGCTTCGCCTGTGTGCGGGGCCCTTTTGCGTGCTACCATATCGACGGTAATAATCGATGGCCTAGATGGTGGTGCGGAGACGCACGAATGCGCGGTTTTCCTGCGCGTTTGGGAGAATCGGGGTGCAAGTCCCCGGCTGTACCAGTAACCGTAATTCCTCTTGGTCCGGGATGGTCGCGTCGCAGATCGGACGGCGCGCCCGGGTCGTTAAGGTTAAGTCGGATCGCCTCCCATCTTGCACGCGGCCGCGGCGCATGCTGCCGGTACGCGTTGGGCTCTGGAGGGAAGGAGGACCCCGATGGGGGTACTCGAGCGCAATGTGCGCGATGACGTGGGGCAGCCGCTGGGCAATGCTCCAAGTGCAGACAGTAGGAGACAAATGGATATGTTTGAGGACGAGTGCCAGCGCGCCTCGTGGCGTCGTCATGGAGCGCTTGCCCGCGGCGTAGCCAAGCGCGGTTTGGTGGCGTTCCTGGCCTTCGCGATGGCATTCAGCACCACGCCGGCCCAGCTTTGGGCCGATGGCGCTGAGGGTATCGCCGAGGCCGTGGCTCAGGCCACGACGCCGAGCGAGGGCGCGCAGGCCACGGATGACGCTGCCGATAATACCGCGCCTGCTGCTGGCGCAAACGATCCGGCTACCGACAAATCCTCCGAAACTGGGGATACGAGTTCGGATGCGCCTGACAACGCGAGCAATGACGCGCTAGGCGACCCCGCTGCGTCAGACCCCGCTTCGGCCAATCCGGCGAATGAGGCGTCCGACACCACCGCCGAGACCGACGACGCGGCTGCGGTTGTCAGCGAGTCCAATGCGCCTAAGGCCGCACCTCGTGCCGCTGCTTCGCTTTCCTCGAATAATGGCGTCAGTGTAGGAAAGAGCAAGAACCCTACTCGTTGGGTTGGCTCTAACTTCACTGGCTTTATCCAGAGCAATACTACGCTCTATGCGAATGTCTGGACTTCGTCCAGCAAGCGCGCCAGTGTTTCGGGTTGCACCTATCAGTGGCTTGCTGCCGATATCGCCAACGGGAACGATGCGGACAACTCTGCGTTTGTTGCTGTCGAGGGCCAGACGGGCTCATCGATCGTTCTGGACGACGCCCTGCGCACTCAGCTTAACGGCAAGTGCCTGCGTGTACGTATTACCGATGCCAGCGGTAACGTCGTCTACGGTCCGGCTAAGAGTGCCGCCAACCAAAAGCTGCTGACGGCGACGAACACTATCAAGGCGCCCGTTCCTACTAAGACGGCCCTGGATGCAAAGTCTTTTGTCCTCATCCAGTCTTCGGCAGACGATTCGAGCTCGTATTCGTCCGTCAAGGCCGAGATACTGAACCCTGGCACTACACTTTGGGCGAATGCCTATGACGGCGAAGCGGTCCCCAATAAGCGTATTGCGGCGCAGGGTGGCTGGGCCTATCAGTGGCTTTCGTCCGATACGCGCGATGCCAAGGACTCTGCCTATCGGGTGATTCCCGGTCAGACCGGCCAGTCGCTAACGATTACGGACGAACTCGCCTCGCAGCTTGCGGGCAAGTACATTCGCGTTAAGGTTGTCGGCGACGGCCAGGAGCTGTACGGTCCGAGCGGATCTTTCAACACGCCCTCGTCTGTTGGCTACAATACCCCGGGCCCCGTTGCCGCGAGCGGCCAAATCGCGTTGGGCCATATCGTTCTCGCCTATAACGGCGCCGAATTTGGCGACGATTACGAGAACGTCCACAACGCCAACGTCGGCGACACGATTAAGGCTGCTGCCTACTACCTCAACTACGACACGCCGACTGACCTCTACGGTTCCGACAAGGTCGATTTTTCTTGGTGGGTGGCCGATTCCGCCGACGGCTCGTTCGAGCAGGTTGCAACTGGTGACACCTACACGGTTACCAAGGAGTGCGCGAACCGTTACCTCAAGGTGGTCGCTAAGGCCAAGAAGGGCATCCCCGGCTCCGATAGCTGCGAAACCAAGGCGGGTCGCATTCTGCCCAAGGGCGCGACAACGCTTGATTCGGTTGCGTTTACCAACGCGAGCAAGGGTGCTAAGGACACTGGCTCTACGATTGAGGCGTGCGCCTACAAGGCGGTCGACTACTCGTCTGAACCGGTTACCGAGGGCGTTACCTACACGTGGCGTTGGTCCTCCGTCGACCCGTCTTCCTCTGCGTTTGATGCGAAGACCGACTGGCATGTTGTCGAGGGTAAAACCGACAGCAGCTTTACGATTCCCGATGACTACGCCAAGCGCTGGGTGAGTGTGTCGGCCACTGCGGGCGATAACACCGTAGAGGCGACTACTGCCGTGGCCGTTAAGGCCGCAGGCTCGCACGAGCTGTTCCTGACGTATCTCAAAAAGATCGTCGGCGACCAGAGCGATGACGCCAGGTTTGTCTACAAGAGTGGCGAAAAGGTCGGTGTTACTGCATTCGAGAAAACGTCTGCAGGAACAAAGGGTGCCGAGCTTACATCCGATCAACTGACGTATACGTGGCAGATTGCCGATAGCGCCCAGGGTCCGTTCACGACGCTGACGGATGAAAACGCGCACAGGCCGTCGTTCGTAATTTCGCAAAAGTACGTCGGCAAGTACCTCAAGTGCATCGTCGACGGTGGCTACAACACCGACTATGCCTCCACGCGTTATGCCATCGTCAAGGGCGAAGATGCCAAGGCGTATACCCTGACATCGGTTAATGTCGCTTCGAGCGGCAACCTTGCACAGGTCGGCGGAACGCTTACCCCTACTGCCAATTACATGGCAACGGGCGATTGGGGCGATTACGAGACGGCGCTCCCCGAGGGCTCCCTTGTCGATTACCGCTGGTATCTCGCCGATGACGCTGAGGGCACAAATGCCCACGAGCTGTTTGGCGCCGACGAAACGACCGGCGCGATCACGCTTCCCGCCTCGGCCGAGGGCAAATACGCCTATGTCGTGGCAAACGCCGGCAACAACGATGTCAAGAGCACCGCTTGGCTCGTTAACTCTTCCGACGAAAAGTCTCTTTCCGTTAACGTCAGGGTTGTAGGCGTAAGCAAGCACGATGTCGGTCAGTCTTATGACCTTGTGGATTGGGTGCCGTCGACCTCGTATAACTGGTCGAGCACTCAAAAAATGTCTGCGTGGGACATCTTTGCCAAGGTGCTTGACGAGGCCGGCTATAGCTATAGCACGGACGGCGGCGTTCCCTATTCGGTTACGAACCCCGATAAGTCCCAGACGCTCGCGATGGAAAACACGGCGTCCGGCTATAAGTACTGGCGTTTTGATATTAATGGCAAGGCTGCCAACTCTTATGCCACGGGCTACTACCCGAGCGATGGCGACACGCTCGAGCTGGTGTACGAGGATCCCACGGGCACGGTTTCCACGCAGGTTTCCGCGACGTGTTCGGTCGTCGGCATCGACGCCAAGGGCGCTCAGCAGACCTGGGCCGCAGCCCAGAACATCACGCTGAAGAAGGGCTCGACTGCGGCCGACCTCTCCGAGCAGCTGTTCAAGCAGACCGGCCTCAAGGTTGACTACGACCCCAACGGCTCCTGGGGCTGGGCGCTCAATTCGATCACGTCGCCCTTCGACTCCAACCGCACGCTCGCCTACGATCCGGCGACCAAAGCGTATTGGCAGCTGTTCATCAACGGCAAGTCCTCCATGGTCGGCGCCGGCGGCTACACGCTCAAGGCCGGCGACTCAGTCGTCTGGTGCTACTCGAAGGACGGCGACCCCGCTCCTGCCGATCAGCTTTCTGTAAGCTGCACCGTTATCGGCCAGGATGCTTCGGGCGCTCAGCAGACGTGGGCACAGCCTACGATTGCTCTGGTGGACGAGGGCACAACCGCTGCGGATCTTTCCGAGCAGATCTTTAAAAAGGCCGGCATCGCCGCCGATACGGGGAAGGGTGCGTACGGCTGGTATCTCAATTCGTTGACTTCGCCGTTCGATAAGAGCGTGAAGCTCTCGAGCGAGAAGGTTAACGAAAACACCTGGAAATACTGGCAGTTCTTTGTCAATGGCAAGCCGACTGATGTTGGTGCGGGTGGCTACACGCTCAAGACCGGCGACGAGATCGCTTGGGTCTATGGCTCTGATGGGGCCATGCCCGGCCAAGTTTCCGTTTCGATGGAGATCATCGGCAAGAAGGACGAGAAGGCACAACGTTGGACCGATCCTTCGACTCAGGTGTTTGTCGAGGGCACGACGATCAAGGACGCTTCTGCTGCCTACTTTGACGCCATTGGTGTCGAGTCCAAGATGTATGACCAATTTGGCTATTGGGGTGTCCATAGCCTTGTTTCCCCGCTTGACGGTACCAAGCTGTCTGGCGCTTGGTCGTTCTTTGTCAACGGTGTCCCCGGTTCTCAGCTCGATAGCGACTATGTGCTCAAGTCGGGCGACAAGATTGTCTGGGCTTATGCTGCTGGCGATACTGTTCCCAACCCGGATGAAGTTGTAGTCGATCCGAGCGCTTCGCGCCCGACCGATTGGAAGGCCGACTGGAGTGGCAATTCCAATGCGGTTGTCGAGAACGTGTCCACGCCCACGGGCGCGTTGGCAAGCTCTTGGACGTTCGATTGGAAGGCCTACTCGGGTGCCACGTATCCCAACGCGAGCGAGCCTATCGTCGTGAACGGCAATGTGTATCTTGCCGTCAACAAGCGCTTGCTTAAGATCGATGCCGAGTCGGGCAAGGTGCTTGCCGAGTCGAACCTTAAGACTGCGATTGGCTACACCACGCGTCCGATCTATGCAAACGGATTGGTTATCGTGCCGCTCGATGGCGGTGCGGTCCAGGCTCTGACGGCCGATACGCTTACGACGGTTTGGGTTACCGACTCCGTGAGCAAATCCGCTCAGTCAAATTCTCAGTTGACGGTCGACGGCAACTACCTCTACGTCGGCACCGTTGATGTCGACTATGGTAAGGGCGTGTATAACAACGGCCATCTGACGCGCATCAATATCCTGACCGGTGCCGTTTCCTGGCAGCACGTCAACGCCGATGAGGGTTATTACTGGACGGGTGCTACCGTGGGTGACGGCTTTATTCTGGTTCCCACCAGCGCCGGTACCGTTGAGATGCTCGGCAAGTCTTCGGGCGCTGTGCTTGGAAGCGTTTCCGTTGGGGCTATCGTTAACTCCTCCTGTGTGCTCTCCGCCGACGGTAGCCATGCTTATCTGATTTCGCGCGATGGCAAGCTGCACGTTTTGGCGATTTCTGACGGTAGTTCGCGTGGTGCGGATGCCGCTTCGCGCATTTCCGAAGAGCGCGTCGTCGACCTGGGTCTTACGGGATGCGCCTGCATGCCTACGCTGTATGGCAACAAGCTGATTGTCGGCGGCGAGGTTTCCGGTGGCTCTGCGCTGGCGATTGTCGACCTTGATAATGACTTTGCTACGACGTTGGTTTCGTCTGCTGATGGCTCCGCGCTTCCCATCGGCGGCATCAAGGGTGCACCGCTCGTGAGCGCCCAGGCAGATGGCACGTATGTCTACTTCACGGTTAACTACGGTGCGACTTCCGACTATGTGAACTACACCTCGGGCGGCGGTGTCTATCGCTACAAGCTGGGTGACGCGCAGGCGACCGGTGCGTTTAGCGCAACGGGACACAACAACTACTGCGACTCGCCGATTGCCTGCGACGCCAAGGGCAACCTCTACTACATCAACGATTCCGGCACGTTGTTCAAGCTGAATGGTGGCGTTAAGGTCTCGTTCGAGACTGGCGATGGTTCCAAGGTCGATTTCCAGACTACGGCCGACGGCAAGCTGGTTAAGCCTGCCGATCCGACGCGTGAGGGCTACACCTTCGGTGGCTGGTACACCGATGAGGCTTGCACGGAGGCGTATGACTTCAGCACGCCGGTGACGGCCGATATGACGCTGTATGCCAAGTGGACCAAGAACGCCGTTAACCCTGACGGCAATGGCGGTTCTGGCTCTAACGGTGGCAGCGGCTCCGGCACTGGTGCTGGTACCGGCACGGGCGCTGGCGCGGGCACTGGCTCCGGCTCGAAGGGTGGCGCTGTCGCCCCGGGTCAGAAGCCGGTGACCAAGACGACGGTGTCGACCAAGACCGGGACCAAGGACAACAAGTCCGACAAGAAGGACTCCGACAAGTCCGACAAGAAGGACGAGAAGAAGTCTGACAAGAAGGACGGCAAGTCCGACAAGAAGTCCGACTCCAAGTCCGACAAGGCATCCGCTTCCACGACCACTGCCAAGAAGTCCACTGAGGCTTCCGCGCAGGAGTCTGGCCTCAACCCGCTCGCTATTGTCGGCATCGCGGCCGGCGTGATCGGCCTCGCGCTCATCGCCGTCTTCATGCTGACCAAGCGCGGCAAGGGTGACGGTAATGCCCGATAAGCCCAAGGAGACCAACGGGCAGCAGCCCGACTCCTCGTTTATCCAGCTCGACGATGCAAAGCAAAAGGGCGCCGCTTCGGCGGCGTCCGCCCCGCGGCGCAAGGCACTTGTCGGCGTTTTTACGGCTGCTTGCGTTGCCCTGATTGTCGTCTCGCTGGGGTTTGTCCATCCCTCCACAAGCGGTGCCTGGTCCATCGACTGGATCGTTCAGGCCGTGACGGGGGAGAGCGTCGTTGCCAACGACGCCAGGGGAGCTGCCTCGGCTGCTGCTTCTGGCAAAGCTGACTCTAAGAACTCCAAGGCTTCGGGCGATGCGAAAGATAAGTCCAAGGACTCGGGTGACGCCAAGGGCGATTCCGAGTCTTCGAACAAGAGCTCGGATAAAAACTCGGATGGCAAAAAGTCTGAAGACCAGCGTGGCAAGAAGTCTGGCGATGTATCGGCTGCTCAGAATACCGAAACTGCCGATACTTCTAACACGTCTGGTGGTACCTCTTCGGGCGGCGGCCAATCGTCTGGCGGCGCCTCTGCTTCTAACGGCGGAACCGCCTCCTCGGGCGGCCAGGGCGGCACGCAGGAGCCCAGTTACGTCACGGTGACGGTTGCGGTCACATCGAGCGCCGTGGGCAATCCTGTGTCCGCCGGCGGCACCTATACCTTTAACGAAGGTGCCACCGTCTACGACGCCCTATGCGCGCTCGGGCTTTCCGTCAACGCACACGGCTCATCGTACGGCACGTATGTCGCCGCGATCGGCGGTTTGGCCGAGAAGCAGTATGGCGGCACGAGCGGTTGGATGTACTCTGTCAACGGCTCGACGCCCATGACGGCCTGCAGCAACTACGTTCTCTCCAACGGCGACAACGTCGTCTGGTATTACGTAACAGGCTAGGGATCTCAACATAACGCACGGAACGGGCAGCTCGGACAAACATCCAGGCCGCCCGTTTTTTGATGCGAATGGGACGGAGTTTCCCAATCAAGGCTCAACCGGAAAGCGCGTCCCACTCTGGAGGGGGATTCCGGGATGCAGTTTCCGCTTCGATGGCCATTGGGAAACCGCGTCCCGTTCCGAGGTCGGATTCCGGGATGCACTTTCCGCTTGAGTGGCGTTGCGGAAACTGTGTCCCGCTTTGAGGCCTCAATCTGGGACGCGCTTTCCGGAACGGCGCCCATGGGGAAGGCGCGTCCCATTTCGGCACCGTGGCCCGTCCCGTACGTCTTCCTCGACAGCCTCGGCAAACAAAAAACCGGTTGGAACGGGAATTCCAACCGGTTATACATTCAAGCAAATAGCGAATCGACTACGACCGTGCGCCCTCGAGGAAAAAGCGGCGGCTGAAGTAGTTGTACCAAGTGACGAGGAACGTGGCGATGGCCTTCATGGCCTGGTAGCCGATGCTCAAAAACGTGACGCCCACAAACATGTACAGGTCGTTGAGGCCCAGGCCGATCACCGACAGGATGGTGAAGATCGTGAACTCGCGCTTGCGGCTCATGCCTTCGCGGTGGTCGAACACGTACTTCATGCTGAGCCAGTAGTTGACCACGACGGATGTGATAAACGAAACCGTGGTGCTCATCAAAAAGTCAAGGTGAAACAGCTCGACGAGCGCAATGAGCATGCCCCAGTCGATGCCAAAGGAGATAAGACCCACGACAGCGAACTTGAGGAATTGCTTGGTATGAGGTTGTGCCAGTGCCTTGCGCACGTAATCACATCCAATGCGTTGATGAATCGAGCAGAGGATACTTTAGAGCTTTTGCAAGGGAAACGTAAGGTCTTTGCCAAGAACTATACGAACTCGCCAAATTTTCAAGAGCTAATCCGCAAACGTTGAAAATTTGCCCGTAAACGAACGATGCCCACGGGCGATACTGTACTGAGCACGCATTGTCCGTGGGCATCGTAAGGCTGTAAGGTTGCGAGTTACTTGGTCTCGTCACCCTCCAGGAAGATCTTTCGGGTCACAAAGTTGTAGACCATGACAAGCGCGGTGGCGCAGATCTTGGCGATATTGGCCTCGAGCCCCAGACCGGCGTTGAGTGTCAGCACGATACCGTCGTTGAGTGCCAGGCCGATCACGGACAGCACGACAAAGATGATGAACTCGCGGCGGCGGCTCATGCCTTCCTTGTGCGCAAACACGTACTTCATGCTTGCGAGGTAGTTAAAGATGAGTGAGATGATAAAGCCGCTGGTGTTGGCGATTAGGATGTTGAGGCCCAGACCGTAGTGGAGCAGATTCATAATGCCAAAGTCGATAACCGTGGCAATGACACCGACGACGCCAAATTTCATGATCTGCGCAAGGAGCTTTTGCATGGTACCTGCCTTAAGCCGGCGCCGGGGCGCCGTGGGGATGACAAACTTAGCAAGTTTAGCCAATCCCCGCGGGTGGTGCTAGGCGCGCTCCTCGATAGCACCGTTTCTATATGCATCGAGGAGCTGGCGCAGGTCCTGGATTTGGCTGCGGATCTTGGCGCCAGTATCGGTGTCGCTTACCATGCGGCGACGGTCTGCTTGGTCAAAACGGTTGGTCTCGCTTTCGATGTCCACGTTGCGCGTGAGTGCCTCGGCAACCGTCGTAAAGGCCCGGTGCGACTTGAGGCGGCAGCCGCGCGAGCTCGAGATGAGCGTATAGCCGGCGATGCCCGTCTTGGGATGGTAAGCGCGGCAGAAGCCGCCATCGATGACCAGTAGCTTGCCCTCGGCGCGGATGGGCTGCTCACCCTTGGTGGTTTTAACGGGCGTGTGGCCGTTGATGATGTGGCCGGTCGGCGAACATGCCATGGGCGCGACGCCAAACTCGCGCATGATGTCGTCGCAGACCGAGGGCGACTTGGTAAGCGTAAAGTATGGGTCCATCGGCTCGACCCAGGTGCTCTTATCGGCGATATAGGCGCGCTCAAAGGTACGCACCAGGCGTCCACTGGCGGGCGAGTTAAAGCCAATCCACAGGTACCACATCCAGTCGAGGGCGTCGCGGTCGCCCACGCGCCAGGCGCGGCGGGCGATGTGGTCGCAAAAATCGAGATAATCGCGGCCAGCGTGCCAGGTGCCCAGACAGTTCATGCTGCTAAAGGTGCCGTCTTCGTTGAGCGGCACGCAGCCATGGAACAGCAGGTTGCCGTTGGTGACCTTGTACATCGAGCCGTGGGAATAGAGGAAATCGATATGGCGATGCAGGTGATCGGCGGTGACAAACTCGGAAACGAGCTTGTCGATGATGTGCTGCTCCTGGGGCGTGAGCGTATAGGGGTCCGCCGGGTCGACGGTGGGGAAGTCGTTGGTCGTGAGCGGCCACACGCTGCCGTCGGCGAGCGTGACCGTGCCGGTGTCGTGATCGATCTTGTCGAGTAACAGGCGGTCGGTCATATCGAACTCGGGGTGGCGCTGGATAATCTGGCCCTCGAGCTTAAAGAGCAGCACGTTGATGGCCTTGATCAGCGGGGTGATGGACTCACCGGCGGTGTAGGTGGCATCGGCAAAGGCGACAAGCTCGCGCAGCGAGATGCCGTAGTCGTTCTCGAGGATCTCGTAATTGTCGTAGCGTAGGTTATTGCGCAACACCGTGGCGATGCAGGCGGGCTCACCGGCCGCAGCACCCATCCACAGCAGGTCGTGGTTGCCCCACTGGATGTCGAGCGAATGGTAGGTGAGCAGACGGTCCATAATCTTGGCCGCGCCGCCGCCGCGGTCGAAGATGTCGCCCACCAGGTGCAGGTGGTCGACGGCCAGGCGCTTGATGAGCGAAGCGAGCGACTCGATAAAGTCGTCGGCGCTGGCGGTCTCCAGGATGGACTCCACGATGCGCTCGTGATAGCGCACGCGATAGTTGTTCTCGTCCGGGTGCGTGTGCAACAACTCATCGATGATATAGGCGTAGTCGCGCGGGATGGCCTTGCGCACCTTGGAGCGCGTGTAGCGGCTTGAAAGCGAGCGAGCGACCATGATGAGCTGATCAAGCATCGTTTTGTACCAGGTTGGCGAGTCCTCGCGCTGGCTGCGGACCAGCTCGATCTTCTCGCGCGGGTAGTAGATGAGCGTGCACAGCTCGCCCTTTTCGTCAAAGGAGAGCGTGTCGCCAAAGATCTCGTCGATATGTTCGCGCACGACGCCCGAGCAGTTGTTGAGGATGTGCATGAAGGCTTCGTACTCGCCGTGCACGTCGCTCATAAAATGCTCGGTGCCCTTGGGTAGGTTGAGGATGGCCGAGAGGTTGATAATTTCGGTAAACGCGGATTGTTCGGTGGGGAACTGTCTCGACAGCAGGCGCAGATACTTGAAGTCTTGCGGGTTGCGATCGAATGCGACCATGAAACACCTTCCGATGGGGCTGGTAAAACTGATAAACAGCGTCAAACGTTTATCAGTATGCGCCGCTTTTGTTTCGATTTTGCGCCAGCGGCTGAATTGTCGGCTGAACGGTTTGGTAAATCGATTTAGTTGAGGTAGATATGGCGGTTGAGTGGAGACGACAGAGGGTGTTTTCTCAGATATTTATGCGTGGGGTCGGTGGAGACGATGGTGGTAATGATGTTCGCTATTTTTGGTTCGATTTGGTAAATAGTGGACATATGTACCGTATGTAGGCTCACTGTGCGATAATTTGCGCAGCAATGAGTAAGGAGCCTCATATGAGTGATTTTGTCCTGACCTGTGAATCCGCCGCCGACCGAACCCGTGAGTTCTTTGCGTCGCGCAATATCCCTGTCGTGTGTTTTCATTACGAGATCGACGATGTTGTCCATACGGACGATCTGTATCAGTCGATTACGCCGGACAAGTTTTTTGCCCAGATTGCCGCGGGCGCCATGCCCAAGACGTCTCAGGTGAGTGTGGGTGAGTACGAGGAGTTTTGGGAGCCGTTTGTTGCCGAGGGTAAGGATGTACTGCACCTGACGCTATCTTCGGGTATTTCGGGTACATATGGTTCGGCTTGCGTTGCGGCGCAGATGCTCGCGGATCGCTATCCCCAGGGCGGCAAGGTGCGCGTCATCGATTCGCTGGCGGCGTCTTCGGGCTTTGGCCTGTTGCTGGAATATGCCGCCGACGTGCGCGATAGCGGGGCTTCACTCGACGAGACGGCTTCCTGGATCGAGGAGCACAAACTCAACCTGCACCACTGGTTCTTCTCGACCGATCTGTCGAGCTACCTACGAGGCGGTCGCATTTCGGCTGCGAGTGCGATCATCGGCACGGCGCTTAAGATTTGCCCGCTTATGACGGTCGATTGCGACGGTAAGCTGGCACCGCGTGAGAAGATTCGCACCAAGAAGCGCGCGATTTCCGAGATGGCCAAGACCATGATGGCACACGTGCAGGACGGTGTGGATTATTCGGGTAAGTGCATCATGTCGCACTCGGCGTGCCGTGAGGATGCCGAGGCAGTTGCGGCGCTGATTGAGGAACAGGTTCCGCAGCTTAAAGGCAAGATTGAGATCAATGACATCGGTACTCTGATTGGCTCGCATACCGGACCTGGTACGGTGGCGCTCTTCTTTATGGGCGACAAGCGCGTGGATTAATTTGCCCCATCACGTCGCTGCATGTTTGTTCAAGCGAAAACGGCCCGCCTCATTTGTGGGGCGGGCCTTGCTGTTGCGGCTAGCGTTTCTTTCCGCGGAAGAAGAAGCCGTGCAGTGATGGCTTGAGGCCGCGATTGGCGCGATGCTCCTCGACGCGCTCGTGGATCGAAGCGACGCGCTCGATGACTTCGTCGGGAATCGGCACGTCGGGATTCATGTTCTCGACTTGGCTGACCTCGGCGGCGGCGACCTGGTCGATAATGGGCACATCGTCGCGCGAGATGACAGGTGTGGTGTCTTCCTTCATTTTGCGATAACGCTGCATCATGTCGGTCTGTAGCTGCTGGGCCGAAGGCGGCGTCCAGATGATGGCGTTGGCGCCGGCGGCGATGGTTTCACGGATGCTCTCGGGCGTCTTGCCGCCCGGTGCGATGAGCGGCAGGTTGGGATAGTGCTCGCGCAGCTCGCGTAGGACCTGGGGCGTGTTCTTGCCGGCGGCGATGTTGAGAATCTTGGCTCCGGCGCGCACCTTGGCGTGAGCATCGTCGTCGCAGCGAACGACCGTGGCGATGACGGGGATGTCGGCGATGTTGGTGATGTGCTCGACCATCTCGGCAGTGGCGGGGGAGTTGACCACGCAGCCCGCCGCGCCCTGCATCTCGGAGACGGCTGCCATCTGCACGGAGCGCTTACCGGTCGTAGTTCCGCCGCCCACGCCTACAAAGACCGGGCACTCGGCGACGGTCAGCAGCGCTTGCGTAATGGCGGGCTGCGGCGTGAAAGGGTAGACCGCAAAAACGGCATCGGCGTTGGAGTTGCGGATAACCGCGACATCGGTGGTGTAAATGAGCGACTTGATGCGGCGGCCGAAGAGCGTGAAGCCGCTGGCCTCCTCGATCTCGTCGGGCATGCGAAGGGCAGCCTTGCGCAGACGTCCGTCGATGGGCAGGGGCTCCATGGGGAGCAGTCCGTTGGGGGTCACGGCTACCTGGGGCTCGGTGAACTCGTCTGCGAGCTCGACCTCGGAGAAATCGACCGAGGCGACGATGTCCTCGTGAACCTCGGCGGGCACATCGATGGAAGCTTGGTCGTTTGCCGCGGCAGGCGTGTCGAAGGAGCTGGTGCCGACGAAGGCGTCGACGCGCTCATTTAGATCGTTGAGGGTATCCATGGAGGCTCGATTCTATGTGATAACGGCCGGCGCTACGCAGCCGGAATTGCGAATGCTAAATCGTTTGACGAGTTGATTTTTCCCCGCCGCGCCATCCGTTAGACCGAAGGGCCGGCGAACGTGAAGGAGCTGTGGTGGCGGGTATCGAGGTGCTATCTTGAAAGTCCCGTTTAAAAGAGAGGTGACGCGGTATGGAATTGACAGCAATGTTTGGCTCGATTGGCCTGTGTGTGGGCGCAATCGTTGCCGCCGCGGTCATCTACTTTGTGGTCACGGCCATTAAGGGCAAAAGGGCCGAACGCAAAGAGCGCGCAATGCTTAAACAGCATCGCGACCAGCAGGGCAAACGCGCACAGAGATAGCTTGTTGAGTTTTGGATCCGTGCGCTAGCTGCGTTTTCGGATCAGGGCAATGTAGAAGCCCTCAAAGTCGCGGCTAGGCGGAATGGTGAGCGTGCCGGGCAGGCCGTTGGCGATGACCGATACCTGACCCGCGGCAATGGCCTCGGTCAGGGCGTTGGACTCGATGCGCGGCTCCTCACCAGCTTCTTGGGCGCGGCGTGCTTCACTTTCGCTTGGCGTGCCGTCGAGGGGGATGAGCTCGCAGTCCATATGCTTGGCGAGGGCCTCTTGCAGGGCGTCCTCGTTTTCCTGCGGCAAGATCGAACAGGTCGAATAGACGAGCGTGCCGCCCGGTTTGAGGGCACCCATGGCGCGGTCCAGAAGTGCCCGCTGCGATCGGGCGCACTTGCTCAGCAACTGCTCGGTGAGGCCGCGCAGGCTTTTCTCGTTGCCGCTGATGACGGTGCCCGTGCCGGTGCAGGGAGCGTCGAGCAGGATGCGGTCGAAGCGGAAGAACTCGTCGAGCTCGCGTGCGTCGATGCGCATGACGGGCACGTTTTTGGCACCCTGGCGATGGAGGTTTGACTCGAGCTTTTCGGCGCGGGGAATGCTCATCTCGCAGGCCGTGAGGTGTGCCTGGCCCTGGGTGAGGGCGGCGATCTGCGTTGTCTTGCCGCCAGGGGCTGCGCACATGTCCAGGATGTCCTCGCCGGCCTGAGCGCCCAGGACCAACGGCGGCATCATGGACGACAGGCTCTGCAGATAGATTTTGCCGTCGCGGTAGATGCCGAGATCCCACAGATCGGAAACCTGGGCCTCGGGCAGGATAAAGGCGTCTGGGTACCAAGCGACGGGGTTGTGGGCGATGCCGGCGGCACCGAGCGCCGCAGCGATGTCCTCGGCGGTCGCCTTGAGCGTGTTGGCGCGCAGCGTGACCGGGCGTGTGGCCGCGGCGCCGAAGCCCTCGATCATGAGCTCGGCATCGGCGGGCGCATAGGCGCCGGCGACCGTGTCGACCATAAAGCGCGGCAGGTCGACGGCGGAGTGTTGGGCGGCAAGCTGGTCGGAAAGCTCGGTAGCGGCAAACTGCCTGAGCTTGAGCTCGGGCTTAACCTGCTTTTTCTGCTTACGACGACGCGGCTTGGACATCCGTCTTTCCTTCCCATTCCATTAAAAGTAGTCAATTTGGGACGGGGCTATTATAGCTGCCCGTCCGTTTCGGCAGGCGTTGCAGTTAAATTTGGGACGGGGTAGCTAAAATAGCCCCGTCCCAAATTGACTACTCTGCCTTGGCGGTTGCCTAGTACTGGCTCTCGTGCTTGCTGAAGAAGTCGAAGCGCGGGGGCAGCGGCTTTACGCGGTGCTCGCCGGGCTTCTCGCCCAGGCTCTCCACGAACTTGTCCGTGGAAGTAAAGATGTTGTCCCAGCTAAAGAACGCGACCGGGTCGACGTCGAAGTACTCACAGATGAGCTCGCAGCCGGCCGGGACGATGCCGTGCATCAGGACGGTTGCCACGCGCAGCTCGGTAAAGGCGTCGACGAGGGCCTGCGTCATGGCGGCATTGGCCGGCTCGCCCTGGAGCTTGTTGGCGGCCTTGGAGGCATCGCTCCAGCGCTTGTTGGCGGCGCGCAGGTAGTCGTCGCACACGGCGAGCGCGCGGTGCGTCTCGAACTTGTACATGGCCTGCTCAAAGGCGAGGGCTGCCTGTTGGGCGGCTTCGACCACGGTATCAGAGGCGGCACCGGCGGGGATGCAGCCGTTGCGGTAGGGGCTCTCGTCGCCTTCCTTGACGGCGACGCCGTAGAAGCAGCTGCGGGCCAGACGGTTGAACACGCCAGTCAGCAGCGCACTCTCCTTAAGGGCCGGATCGATGACGCGCTTGTCGTCGCAGGCGCGCACCTCGTTGCCGTCCTTGTCCTTGCCGGTTACGCGCGTGTCGTATGCCTTGGGGCTAAAGCTCACCGGCTTTTCGGACAGGCCGAGCGACAGCCAGTGCGCGCGCATCTGCTCGCAGGTGTAGTGGTTGAGCAGGTCGTCTGCCGGCGGGGGAGGCGTCTGCGAGGACGAGCTGGCCTTTTTGCCCATGTAGAGCAGGTGGTAGCAGGCGCTGACGGTGCTCTGCGTGAGGTCCCAGCCCAGGGCCTCCCACATGGCGGTCTGCGCGATGCAGTAGAAGTAGATGTTGTCCTGACCGATAAACTGGTAGATCTGTGCGTCGTCCGAGCACCACCAGTCGCGCCAGTCGAGTGAGCTGTGCTGGTAGGTGGGCGCGGGCACCTGCGTGGAGTCGGCAGCGGGCTCGCCCATGAGGGCGGCATCCTGGGCGGCGACACCCTCGGTCACGCCGGCGGCCTTGGCATCGCGTGCGAGTACGGTGCGGGTGTAGCTGATGGGCGCCCACAGGCTCTCGGGCCAGCACCAGCAGGTGACGTCGGAAACGCCGTCGACCTCGGGCACCGGAACGCCCCAGTCGATGTTGCCGGTGATGCGGAAGGGCACGAGCGCCTTGCCGCTGCGGAAGCGCACGCCGCCATTGGCGAGCACCGCGTGGGCGTCGTCGCGCTCTTTCCAGCTGGGGAAGGTGACGGTAAAGCTGCTCTTGTTGCCCTCGGGCTCCAGCACGGTGTGCTCGGGAAGCTGATCCTCGACGGCATCGAAGGCCTCGCGGAACTTGTTCTGGATGTAGAGCTGAGCCGGCAGCAGCCATTCCTCCATGGTCTTGGAGACCACGGAGCGAACCTGCGGGTTCTGGGCGAGCTTGGCGGTATAGGTCTTCATAAAGTCGAGGTAGGCCGGCAGGTCGAAGTAGAGGTTGTCGACCGGGCGCAGTTCGGGCACCTCGCCGGTGAGCTGGCTCTTGGGCGCGATGAGCTCCTCGGGCTCAAACTGGTGACCCAGGTCGCACTCGTCGGCATAGGCCTTCTCGGACTTGCAGCCCTGGATGGGGCAGCGGCCGATCACCTGACGGCCGTTGAGGAACGTGCCGGCCTTGGCATCGTAGAACTGCAGCGTGGAGCGCTTGGAGATGGTGCCCTGCTCGTGCAGGCGCTTGATAATCTCGGCGGTTACCTCGTTGTGAATCTGCGCGGCCGGCTCAAGGCCCGAGCCGCCGTAGATGTCGCAGCTGATGTTGTAGTTGTTGAGGGTCGCGGCCTGGCGGGAGTGATTGGACTCGACATACTCGCCGATGGACTTGTCGTAGCCCTCGTTCTCCTTGAGCTTGCGGTAGCTCTCCATGATGGGCGAACCGTAGCAGTCGGTGCCCGAGGTGAAGATGACGTTTTCGCGGCCCAGGCGGTCGCGCAGGAAGCGGGCGAAGAAGTCGGCCGGGACAAAGACGCCGCCGACGTGGCCAAAGTGCAGACCCTTGTTGCCGTAGGGCTCGCCGGCGGTAACGATGGCGCGGCGCGGCCAGCTGGGACGGTCGTTCATGGAGTATTTGGATGCCATGGGACTCCTTCGCATATGGTGAGAGCGCGGCCGGGCACGGGGTTCGGCGGCGCGGTGGTCAATTCGTGCATATCGTTCGACATTATCGCACATGCGGGCGGGTGCGTGGCAGGGGCGCTATCCTAAGATGCTATGAATGAGATTTCCAACATACATGCGTTTGAAGACGAGGATTTTCTGCACGCTTGCTTCGTGTGGGGGATGGTCGTCGTCGGCGTGTTTGCCGTGTGCCTGGTGCCGGTGTTTATGCTGCTGGGCGGGCCTGCGGACTTGGACGCGGCTGAGGCGGGCGGCTGGATGGCTGTCGTGGGCTGGATAGTCGGCTTGGCTGCGGTCTCAATGGCGTCGTTTGCCGTGCACGAGCTGGTACATGCGGTGTTTTTTAAGCTGCTGGCTCCTGCGGGCGCGCGCGTGACCTTTGGGGCGAACCTCGAGACGGCGATGATCTATGCCTGCGCCGAGGGCGTTGTGTATTCGCGCCGGCGGTACATGGCGGTTTGCCTGGCGCCGACGGTTGTTGTGACGGCGGCGCTTGCCCTGGGGTTTGCGTTTTCGGGCTATCCGCTGCTGTGCTACCTGGCGGCCGGCTTGCATTTGTCGGGCTGTGTGGGCGACTGGTATTACGTGCGGACCATTTTGCGCGACCGCCGCATTGTCGCCTGCGAGGATACGTCCTTTGGCGTGCGCTTTTTCGGGTGAGGAGATGTCGATGAAGCCGTTGTTGCTGCATGCGTGCTGTGCGCCGTGCTCTCTTGAGCCGGTCCGCCTGCTGCGCGAGGAAGGGTTTGAGCCCACAATCTGCTGGACAAACCCCAATATTCAGCCGCACGATGAATGGCAGCGGCGTTTGGACGAGCTGCGCCGGTGGTGTGCCGATGGCGACATCGAGCTTATCGAGGCGGGGGAGGACCGGGAGCGCTGGGAGGCCGGCGTGGCCCCGCTGGGCGCCGATCGAGCCCGTCGCTGTCGCTCATGCTATGCCCTGCGTCTGGCCGAGGCGTGCCGTGTGGCCCAGGAGCGCGGGTTTGAGTTTGTGGGCACGACGCTCGCCGTCTCGCCGTACCAGTTGTTCGAAACCTGCAATGATGTGTTGGAGCGTCTGGCTACTGCCCGCGGTCTCACTCCGGTGATTCGCGATTTTCGCACGTATTACCCCGAGGCGACACGTCGTTCGCGCGAGCTGGGCATGTATCGGCAGAACTACTGCGGCTGCCGTTTCTCGGCCGTCGAGGCGGCCATGGACCGCGCCCGCATCCGCGACGAGCGCAAAGCCGCCAAAAAGTAGTTCACTTGGGACGTCAGCCTGCTAGGATGTAGAGCGGACTTTAGCTATATAAGGAGAATCCGACGTGTCTATGCGTACCGATGATTTTGACTATAACCTGCCCGAAGAGCTCATCGCCCAGGCGCCTGCCGAGCCGCGCGACTCCTGCCGCCTGCTGGTGGTTGATCGCAAAGGCTCCGAGACAGGAACGCCGTTAGGGCATGGCGGCACCGTCGAGCACCGCATCTTCCGTGACATCATCGACTATATCGAGCCGGGCGACGTGCTCGTCATCAACCAGACGCGCGTGATGCCGGCCCGTCTTATCGGTCGCAAGACGGGCTCGGGCGGCGTGGTCGAGACGTTGTTGCTCAAGCGCCGCGAGGATGTTGACCCGCTGGGCCATGTTTGGGAGTGCTTGGTCAAGCCGGGTAAGCGCCTGAAGCCCGGTGCTCAGATTGAGTATCGCGCCGGTGGCGCTCATGCGCCCGAGGGGGCTCCCGTGGTGCTGACGGCCGAGGTCGTCGACTTTGTCACCGATAGTCGCGGCGGCCGCCTGGTGCGTTTTGAGCCGGCCGGTTGCAATGCCGCCGGCGAGCCGCGCACGCTTGACGAGGCCATCCATGCTGCCGGTCACGTGCCGCTGCCGCCCTACATTACCGATTACGAGGGCGATCCCGAGAAATATCAGACCGTGTACGCCATGAAGGAGGAGCACTCGGCTGCCGCTCCCACGGCGGGCCTGCATTTTACTCCTGAGCTCATGGCCGCTATCGAGGCCAAGGGTGCCAAGTTTGCCGCCGTCGAGCTCGAGGTGGGCATCGATACCTTCCGCTTGGTGGAGGAGGACGACCCCACGCAGCACGTCATGCACACCGAGCGCTACCACGTGTCGCAGGAGGTTGTCGACGCCGTGCATAAGGCCAAGGCCGAGGGTCATCGTGTGATCGCCGTCGGCACTACCGCGGTGCGCTCGCTCGAGAGCGCGTTTGACACGGACGCGCCGGTGTCCGATCCGGCCGTGACGGCGCGCTATTTTGAAGGCCGCGAGGATGGGGCCGATACGCTTGGCCGCGGTGACATCGTGGTGCGCGAGAACGCCACGACGCAGCTTTACCTCATGCCCGGCTCGACCTATCACGTGGTCGATGCGCTGATCACGAACTTCCACGTGCCGCGCTCCACGCTCATGATGCTCGTGAGCGCGCTTGCCACCCGCGACCAGATCATGGATGCCTACGCCGCTGCCATCGAAGAACGTTATCGCTTCTTCAGCTTTGGCGACGCGATGCTCATTTTGTAGTTACGCGGTTCTACGAACCGCGTAACTGCTCGATGCTGCGCGGGCCGCATTTGGACAATCTGACGTTCAACTTCAAGGACGCGACCAGAAGGTCAGCGCCCTTTCGTTTCACGTCACCTTGTCTCAAATGCGACCCGCTCGCTGACTCTGCCATAACATCGGCATTTCTTTGGTTGTCGATGTAGTCATTGGGGACGTTCTTGTTCGACTGGTCGTTTAAGAACGTCCCCAATGACTACCTTGCATCAATCTAATAAGTTGCGGTGAGATAGTTCTTGAACTGGCCTTTTTTGAGGCTAAACAGGAACTATCTCACCGCAACTGCGTTGAGCGTTTTTTGGCAGCCGGTTTACTTGCTTGCGAACAGCCAGACTAGGATGATCACTAGGATTGCGGCGACGATGCAGACGATGGCGCCGGTGAATTTGATGCGTGAGTCGCGGGTACGCTCGCGCACCGCGTCCTCGGTGGCCTCGAGCTGGGCGACTTCTCGCTCGGTCTCGGCGTGTTCGGCTTTGTCTCGGGCCAAGGACCCTGCAAGCGACTCAGTGATCTTTGGGTGGTCGTGTACCTCGGTCGCCTGTTCGATAATCGACTGCGCATGCGCGGCATCTGCTTGGGCGTTGGCGATGCTCTGCTCTTGGTCGCGGCGTGCCTTGTCCTCGGCAGCGATCTTCTCGTGCAGTTCGCGCTGACGCGTCGCGGCGGCAGTCTTCGCCGTCTGCAGCTCGTCGCGCGCGGCATCAGCCTCAGTCGTCACGGCTTGGTGCGCGCGTTTGGCTTCGGCAATGGGGGCTTGAGCCTGCTCGACGGCCTGCTCGGCTGCGGCAAGCGAGTGCTCAAGGTCGGCGGTGATGCGCGGGACATCTTCTTCGGCTTTACGCAGGGCATCTGCCGTGTCGGAGATCTGCATCGAGAGCTCGCTGGTGCGCACCGTATAGTTGGCGGGATTTGCCGAGGGATTGCGTTGCAGCTCGGCATACTCATGACGCAGCGTCTCGAGCTGGGCGCGCGTGGCGTCGACGGTTTGTTGTGCGGCGGCAATGCCGGCGTCTCGCTCGGCCTTCACCTTGTCGCGGATGCGCTTGGAATCCTCAAGACGTCGAATGAGGCGGTTGCCGGTCTCGCGCGAGCTCGCCTCGCGGGCCTCCACGGCATCGAGCGCGGCTTTCAGCCGGAGCTCAGTCGCGTCATCCTCTGTCTTCATTTGTTCGAACTGACTCTTGAGCTCTGTCGCTTTGGCGGCGTGGGCATCACGGTCAATCTCGGCGGCCGCTGCAGTCTTTTGGGCCGTGGCAATCGCCTGGCGCTGGTCGGCGACGATCTGGTCGTAGCGGCCTGCGATATCCTGGCGCGTCTCGAGTTCCTCGGCCTGATCGGCAATGCGCTGCTCAAGTTCGGTCAGATGGGCGCGGGCATCGGCAAGTGCCTTTTTCGCGGCGTTCATCTCGCGCATGGCCGAGGCACCCTGGGCGATAAAGGTGCCCACGGCGTTCGCGGTGTTCGAGACAGCGGTCCCCAGATCGCGACTCGCGGCGGGGGAGTGGGGGACGGTCGGGCGAGTGGTGTCGGCAGCGTCCGCATCGGCAGTCTGCGGCGCGGCGATATTGCCGGTACCGCCCTCGACCACAGAAAAGCCTGCTGCGTGCGGATCGACCGCATCGGCGCCAATCGTGGGGTGCTCGAGCTGCAGAAATGAGGGCATGGTGCTGCCCTGGTCGGCAACCGGAGTCTCGCCGGGCACAAAGGTCGAGGCCGCCTCGGCGGCCTCCTCTTCCTCGGCATCAATATCGGCATCGGCGACGGCGTCTTTCATCGCTTTGACAGCATCCATCATGGAGTCCATGACGGCATCGAGCTCTTCTTCCGAAGAGACCTCGATGGGGCCCGCTGCTTGCGGGACGTCGTCCTGTACAGGGGCGTCGTCCTGAGCGGGCGCATCGTCGTTTTGCTCATCGGCGTTTTCTGTTTCGGGGGTTTCCGCCGTAGCGCTTTCGTCCAAGATGGGGTCGTCGATGTCGATACCATCGCAGGTCACAGCGTCAGTATCTGCGGTGACGTCTGCGGGATCATCAATATGCTGTTGAGTCTGGGGGTCCAGCTCGTCTGTCATAGGCATGTGCTCCTCATCGTTGTTTGTCACCCTATGATAAAGTCTCGCGCCGACATCCCGCGCGCCGCAGCAAAGTTTCAAAACGTGTTCGATGGCTCGTCGCGTTAACAAAAACTCGGCCGTTCTATTCAATTTTTACTTGACAATCCCTTCGCCGAACGACGTGGTGCCGTTCGCCTACCGCGGTCTTTTATTTTCGCTTGAACACGCTAAAGTTGCATCTCAGCTTTTGGCGCGTGAAGTTGGATACGCGCAGTCGGCGGGCGTGCCCGTCGCGATTTGAAAGGACTTTGTATGGGACTTTTCACTGGTAAGACCGTGATCGTCACCGGCGGCGGCAAGGCCACGCTTAAGGACGGTTCCGCTGGCTCCATCGGCTACGGCATCGATATCGCATTTGCCAAGGAGGGCGCGAACCTCGTCATCACCGGCCGCAACGTCGCCAAGCTCGAGGCCGCCAAGGAGTCTCTCGAGGCCGAGTACGCTGTCAAGGTTCTGCCTGTTCAGGCCGATGTCTCGGCTGGTCAGGACAACGAAGCCGTCGTCCAGAACGTCATCGACAAGGCCATTGAGGAATTCGGCCGCATCGACGCCGTCGTCAACAATGCTCAGGCCAGCGCCTCGGGCGTGACCATCGCCGATCACACCATGGACCAGTTTAACCTGGCCATTTATTCCGGTCTGTATGCCACCTATCTGTATATGCAGAAGGCCTATCCGCACCTGAAGGAGACCAAGGGCTCCGTGGTCAACTTTGCCTCGGGCGCCGGCCTGTTTGGCAACTACGGCCAGTGCAGCTATGCCGCTGCCAAGGAGGGCATCCGCGGTCTGACTCGCGTTGCCGCCAACGAGTGGGGCAAGGACGGCATCAACGTCAACATCGTGTGCCAGCTTGCTTGGACCGCTGCGCTCGAGAACTTCCAGGATGCTTATCCCGAGGCGTTCAAGGCCAACGTCCACATGCCGCCGGCTGGTCACTACGGCGACGTCGAGAAGGAAATCGGACGCGTGGTCGTTCAGCTCTGCGGTCCCGACTTTAAGTACATGAACGGCGAGACCGTCATCCTCGAGGGCGGTATGGGCCAGCGGCCTTAGGGGTTACGTCTCAGGTTCCGCCGTTCTAACGAACGGCGGACCAGCCGACGCTGCGCGGGCCGCATTTGGACAATCTGACGTTCAACTTCAAGGGCGCGACCAGAAGGTCAGCGCCCTTTCGTTTCACATCACCTTGTCTCAAATGCGGCCCGCTCGCTGACTTATGCTCAACCTGCGGCGCCATTTTGCTTGAAGGCACCTTGCTCGATCTGGCGGGCTTTCGCTCATATGACCCAATCCGCTGTCAAGAGCCACAATGGCCCCGCCGACCGCTTGCAATCGGTCGGCGGGGCCTGCCGTTGAACCCGTCCCGGTCCGCCCCGGCATGTCGTCGACGCCCTCGGCTCAGTCTCATATCCGCGGATACCGTTCTGTCGGCCCGCACTCCATTCCTTCGGCGGGGTTCCCCAAGTCTGTCGAGGCGCATGCGGAGGGCTCCGCGCGCACAGCGAAATAGGGGGTATCCCCGAAGGCCGCCCGGCTCGCCGGGACGGGGGCCATGTCTATTCCGCGCCCTCCCGGCACATCATGCCGAGGGCCCAGAGCCACCTCACGAGCTCGGCCGCGGTGGCCGCGTTGGCCTTCGCCGCGGGCATGCCGCGGGCGAGCATCTCCTCGCGCCGCCGCAGGAGCCGCTCGGACCCCTTCCTCCCGTGCATCCTTATCTCGAGGGGCACGCCCGTGTCCCTCGGCATGAGCTTCGGCTGGTGCCGTGCCGCGGCGTAGCACCATGAGCCCTCAACGGCCAGCTTCCTCACGAGCGCGTTGCCCGCACCGCTGATGCCTCCGAGCCGCACGGAGTCGCCACTCGACCTCTGACTCGGCGCGAGGCCGAAATAGGCCGTGACCCGCCTTCCGGAACGGAACCTCGTGAAGTCGCCGACCTCGGCCGAGAAGGCCGCGGCCAGCGCGAAGGCGCAGCCCTTGATCGACTGGAGGGCGGCCACCTCCGCGGCGATCGGGCTGGCATCCACGGCGGCCCTGTACTCGGAGAGCAGGTCCGCCCGGGCCTCCGCCGCGGCCTCGACCTCGTTCCTCAGGGCGGCGAGCGCCCGAACCCCGCCATCGTCCTCAGGCCTGGCCTTGTCGAGCCACCTCAGGAAGTCGTAGGTCCAGTACTTCCTCGGGTTGCCGGCGGGCGTGGTGCCGCCGTAGACGAACCCCCGCCTTGCGAGGAAGGCGAGCAGCCGCTGCTTGGCGGTCGCCAGGCGCGCGGTCGCCCCGTCGTAGGCGCCGGCGAGGTCCCTGATGCCCTCGACCTCGGGGGAGGGGACCCATACGGGGGAGATGTCGTGGGCGAGTATCGCCTTGGCCATCCTGGCGGCGTCGTTCCTGTCGTTCTTGGAGGCCGAGTCGGCGGCCGACCTGGGGATCTTCGAGACCGCGGCGACGACGCACTCGACGCCGAGCCCGGCGAGCTCCCTTTGCGGGGCGAAGCCGAGGTAGCCGCTCTCGTAGGCCGCGAGCGACGGCCCGGGGAACCCATCCATCCACCCGGCGATCTCGCCCCAGGGGTTGCCGGGGAACCTCCTCGTCACGGCCTCGCCGGTGTCCGCGTCGAGGGCGCAGACGGTGGTCGACCTCAGGTGGACGTCCATCCCGAACGCGGTAGAATACTTTGGCATGGGAGCCTCCCAACCTCGTTGCGGCGCGGCTGCGCCTATGGCACTTCAACATCATTGTCGCAGCCCCGACCCGCGGTCACGAGCGGGGGCTCCTGTCTTTTTAGCGCCCTCGGATTGGGTCATAGTGTCTGTCGGAAATGATCCGTTGGGGACGGAGGAAAACGGATTATTTTTATCCTGGTGCATTGGTGCAGGGGGCAGGTTTCCTTTGCACCAGTTTCTGTCGAGTCGGTGCTTCTTGCGGGTTGCCCGTATAATGGTTTGCGTATGAACCGCAACCAAGGAGTTCCAGTTTATGGACCAGAGCCTTTTTAAATTCGACATGATCGCCGAGGACCCGACCACGCATGCGCGCGCCGGCGTGCTGCACACCCCGCACGGCGACATCGAGACGCCGATCTTTATGCCCGTGGGCACCAAGGCAAACGTCAAGGGCATTCCTACCGAGACCGTCAAACAGCTCGGCGCCCAGATCGTGCTTGCCAATACCTATCACCTGTCCATGCGTCCCGGCGAGGACACCATCGCCGAGCTGGGCGGCCTGCACAAGTTTATGAACTGGCACGGCCCCATCCTCACCGATTCGGGCGGCTTCCAGGTGTTCAGCCACAACGATGCCGTCAAGCTCACCGACGAGGGCGTGCGCTTTATCGTCAACGACTATGACGGCCGTCATGTGTTCTGGACGCCCGAGGACAACATGGAAATCGCCATGAAACTCGGCTCCGACATCTGCATGCAGCTGGACCAGTGCCCGGGCTATCCCGCCACGCGCGCCTACGTTGAGCGCGCCGTTGAGCTGTCGAGTATGTGGGCCGAGCGCTGCTATAAGGCGCATACCCGCGACGACCAGGCGCTCTTTGGCATTGTTCAGGGCGGCATGCACCTAGATCTGCGCCTGCGCTCGCTGCGCCATTTGGAGGAGTGCGGCGACTTCCCCGGTTACGGCATCGGCGGCTACTCGGTGGGCGAGGACCACGAGACCATGTTCGAGACCCTGGCACCGCTCGTAAGCGAGTACATGCCCAAGCACAAGCCGCGCTACCTGATGGGCGTCGGCAACCCCACCACCCTCGTGCGCGGTGTGGGCGTGGGCATCGACATGTTCGACTGCGTGCTGCCGACGCGCACCGGCCGCATGGGCACAGCGTTCTCGAGCGAGGGTCGCCTCAACTTCCGCAACGCGCGTTTTGCGCACGACGACGGCCCCATCGATCCCACCTGCACCTGCCCGGTGTGCACGGGCGGCTACAGCCGCGCGCTCATTCGCCACATGGTCACGCAGAAGGAGATGCTCGGCGGCATTCTGCTGTCGATGCACAACATCTACTACCTGCTCAACCTTATGCAGCGTGCCCGCCAGGCCATTATCGAGGGCCGTTACGGTGCATTCGTGAGCGACTGGATGAACAGTCCTGCTGCGGTGGATTACTAAGGGCGACAGGCACGCTTGCAGAGCGTGGGCAACGGCAAAGGTTGAGCGGCAGCTGCTCGTCACATTCGCTGACGCCGGCTGCGCGACCGCTGACCGATGCCTTGCAAGCGCTTGATGCAACGTGGGTACCATACCGAATAGTTGATGTTCGGGCGGGTGTTTGGCGCATGGCGTCGACCCCGCCCGCTTTTCTTTTTCTCGATAGGAGTACCCATGATTAAGAATGAGAACGTCGAGGGCGAGCCGGCCTACGACGAGACGTACCGACGCGGTCCCGTGGTCATGCGCGGTCCCATGATTCCTAAGGACAACACCTACGCCAACCTGCTGGCGCCCGAGGAGTCGACCGACTGGTTGCATGCCGATCCGTGGCGCGTGCTGCGCATTCAGGCCGAGTTTGTCGATGGCTTCGGCGCGCTTGCCGAGCTTGGTCCTGCGGTGACCATCTTCGGTAGCGCCCGCACGCCCAAGACCGATCCGCTTTACAAGGCGGCGCGCACCGTCGGGCGCAAAATCGCCCAGCGCGGCGTGGCGGTTATCACCGGCGGCGGTCCCGGCATCATGGAGGCGGCCAACAGGGGAGCGGCGAGTGTCAACGGCAAGTCAGTTGGCCTGGGCATTGAATTGCCGCACGAGCAGGGGCTCAATAAATACGTGAACCTCGGCATGGACTTCCGTTACTTCTTTGTGCGCAAGACCATGTTCGTCAAATACAGCTCGGGTGCCATCGTGTTTCCCGGAGGTTTTGGTACGCTCGACGAAATGTTTGAGGTGCTCACGCTGGTGCAGACACACAAGGTCAAGCGCATGCCGCTCGTTTTGGTGGGAACCGAGTACTGGCAGGGCCTGTTCGACTGGCTCAACGGCCCGGTGATGGACGCCGGTATGATCAGCCCGCTCGATCCCGAGCTCGTGCATATCACCGACGACCTCAACGAAGCCGTCGACATCGCCCTGAGCGGGCTGATGTAGGGCGCTGTGACTGTTGTTATAGTAATGTGAACGGCATACTGATGCTATTTAACATCAGTATGCCATCAAAACGGGGTATACTGATGCAAAAGACGAGGCGAGGAGGTCGCGTATGTCTACTGCAACGGTTAAGCCTACGACGGTTCGCATCGAAGAGGGGCTCAAGGAACAGGCGACTGAGTTCTTGGATTCGGTCGGCCTCAGCCTCAATTCCTATCTCAATCTTGCCGTTCGGCAGCTTGTAAATCAGCGAAAGATTCCTTTTGAGATTGTAGGAAGGGCGGAGGTGCCCAACGAGGCGACGAGGCGTGCCATGGTGATCGCCGAGGCTCATGAGTTGGGGATTTTGCCGGACGATAGCCCGTCATTCAACAACGCTGATGAGCTTATGTCATTCCTCGATGAGGAATAGCGATGTTCGAGATTAAAGTCGAGGCTCAATTTAGGGCGGACTACAAACGAACGATGCGCATGCATCCGCAGCTAAAGAGTGAGTTTAAGGCGGCAGTCGCAGAGCTTGCAGCTCACGGCTCGCTTCCCGCGGAATATGGCGCCCATGAGCTTTCAAACCCGGGCGGAAACTACAACGGCCACATCGATTTCCACCTATCCGATGGCTTGGTCGACGTGGTCGTTCTCTACTTACCGCATAAGACTAATCCTGTGATCCGGCTGGTCAGAATGGGCTCGCATGAGGAGCTGTTCCAGGGCCCGCAGGGCTGATTGCCGATTTCTAAGTTGCGGTGGAATAGGGATTGGTTGACGGCTAATAAGTCAAAAACAGTCCCTATTTCACCGCAACTGCTGGGGGTACCCCGTTCGTCGCCGCGGCCTCCGGTTCCACTTTTCGCTGAATTTCGCTCAAAAGCTCGGCTGCGACTTCGCTGCTTTTGAAACGAATGCTGCAGTCTTCTTTCTTTGGGAAAGCCAGCAACGGAATAGCTCCGTACCAGACAGTTTCCTCGTCAATCACTGATGCGCACAGGCGTCCTTCGGCTTTGATGAGATAGTTGACGTTCATCTCGGCAAAAATCGCTTTCACGTCATCGCGTGGAGTTGAAGCAATAGAAATCTCAAGGGCAATTCCACGGGTAGCGGCATCCGCGAGTGCAGCGGCGAGCTTTTCAAGGCATGCGGCGGACGCGTAGGGTGCGGCAATAAAAATGCTTTTCGATGCGTTCTCGATGTCATTCACTAAAGCCTCCACGGCTCTTGCCGACCTAACGAGGATGTTTCGATCGTCCTGTCTGTTGTCGTTTGCCGCAAAGACTTCATACCCCAGCTTGGCGTAGGTCTTGAGCCTCTTTTGGTACATGCGCGCGAACATGGGTATCGACAGGTCAACATAGTCGAATATCTCAACCCGCTGTTTGCCCTCGTGGCTTCTGTGTAGCCTACCTGCCTGCTGCGTTATGCTGCCGTCCCAAGATATTGGAGTGGCAATGAGCAAAGTGTCAAGGTAAGACAGGTCGAAGCCCTCGCCCAGAAGACTTTCAGTTGCGACGATGATTCGATGATCATGCTCAAAGCTGGGAAGACTCTTCAGTATTGCTTTTCTTTCTTTGGCGTCGATTTCTCCGGTTAAGAGTATGGGTTCGTGTCCACGGCTTTGAAGTAGCCTGCATAGCTCTTCGGCATGCTTTTTTCTTTTAGATAGCACAAGCGGATGCCGGCCGTTTGATGCGGCCTCGAGGGCGTCCTCGATAATTGCTTCGTTTCTCGCGGCGTGTACACACAGGAGATCGAGAATTTGGTTAAAGGATGCTCCTGGTCCGTAGGTGGGTAATCGAATTCCGGTGAAACGCGGTCTAACAATGCGCTGAATCCCCTGTTGGATTGCTTGCGTTTTTGGATCGACGACATAGCGAACCGGGCCGCAGAGCATCGAGAGTGCCCGCGTGAGTCCGTCCGAACGCTCGGGCGTTGCGGAAAGGCCATATACATATTTGGCAGGAGCGGACTTGAGGACAAGCTCAAGCTGTGGCGCGGCCGCATGGTGGCATTCGTCACAGATGATGAGACTGTAATCGCGAACGAACTCCTTGGCTAATGACTCGCCGGTTTGGGGATCCTTGCCGGATAGCGACTGGAATGAAGCAATGTCGATGAGACGGCTTATGGCGGTCTTGCCTCCTCCGATTTGCCCAATGAGCGGAGGCTGTCTTTTGCTGATTCGTCCCTTTGGGGTTCGGACGGGCTCTCTGTTGTCCGTGATGTCGAGAAATCGTTCGAGTTGGGATTTCCATTGGGCAATGAGCGCAGTTTTAGGAACGATGACGAGCGTTGGAAGACCAATGGCAGCAATAAGATAAGCTCCGATGACGGTTTTGCCGAACCCCGTCGGTGCGGACATGATCCCGTCTTCATAGCTGAGCATCTGTTCAGCGACAATTTGCTGTTCAGGGCGAAGAGTCCCTTTAAATGCCATCGCAATTGGATGGCTCGACTTGCGTTTGTCTGAATAGTGGGCAGAAACGCCGGCTTCTTGAAGCAGCCGCTCAAGTTGAACCTTGCAGCCTCTGGGAATCGCGACGTAGCCATCTCTAAGTTCGCTGAGGTCTATGAACCGCGGTTTGCCGAATACCGATTGATGCATAGATTGTGCGCGGAAGAATTCTGTGTTGGCAAATGTTGCAAGCCTGCGGACTTCCATTTGAGCTGCGGGACTTAGAGATTTTTCGGGGATATAGAGCATATCGGTCTGCGTGACGGACAGCGATGACGGGAAGTCCCGCGGTGTGAGCGGAAGCCGCTTTCGCAGTCTCTGGGAATGTGGCACACCGGTGTTTGCCGCCGCAACAGCTGCTATTCCATGTGACCTATTTTCGATGCTCTCGATCAGATTTTGCACCGTCACGCGCGGGATTAACTGGATTTGCGAAAGGTAAAGCCATTGATCGGGAAAGGGCTCAAATTGCTCGTCAACAAATACGCTGTTCCCTTTTCGCTGCGCTTTTCCTTGAAAAGGCAGCGCTATGAGATTTCCAAAGCCGCCCTCAGGAATGGTGGACTGCGCGGGCAGCATTCGGTCAAATGCTTTGAAGGTGATTGTCTTGTTCAGTATCGCCGCTTCGGTGATAAGGCTGCTTCCAAAATCTCGTGCGGTCTTTGCGCTGACGAGCTCTAGGAAGAAAAACCAGACATGTGCGCCGTCGCCCGATCTCGATCGCTCAACTGCGACATCGATTCCGTGGCTTTTTGCGACATGTCGAATGGCTTTCGTCGCTTCTTTCCAATCGGCTCCGTCAAAATCGATGACCAGGACTTTCGTGTTACTGTCTTTATCGAGCACATATTGGCCTATAACGTCTCGAAGCCTATCGTCATTGCCTCTGAAATGGGCGATGATCGCGGCATCGCTCAACTCGGGGAAGACGCGGCTGCTGCATTCCGTGCATTTGACTCTCTGGTGGCTTGCTTTGGGGCAAATGCCTGACTTCCACTCATTTGCGCAGGCGGGCGTATAGCCAATTCCTCCGTCTTTTCTGCGGTACCCATGAGCGTAGACATCTTTGCGACCAGTAAAGAGATTGCGGAAGAGCTCGAGTTTGTCGCGCGCTGGGCTTGCGCTGGTGACGATATCTTCGATCTGCGCCCGTCTATCGAAAGAATCGCCAGCTTTCTCCCATTCTTCCAGCGTTGTATAACGGATGTCTGGACCGCTGCTGCAGATAACGATTTGCTTGCGCGGATCCGAAGCGTGGACGACCGTTTTATTGAATTTGAATAGGGCGCTCCCGAAAAGGGCGTATTGATGCGTGCCGTTGCTCATTTGAAAGCCATTCTTATCAGCGTTCATTGGGATGAGGGTACGTCATTTCAGCTTTATGAGATACGCGACTTCGATTTTGGTTCGGTAATAGTGGGGTACCGATCCGTGAGTGGCAATCAGCCGGTGCCAAAACGTGCGGCGGCTGTTGTTAAAGGTTTTTGACGGCTATGGGGCGGGTTGGCGGCGTGGGGAGGGGTTTTCGAATGACCCCGTGGTCAAATAACGTCAAATGTGAGTACTGCTGTTAATGTAGTCTCATAACATTTGGCAAGAATAGAATACCAATTCGACATTATTCTATATATCTAACCCACCAAACACGGCATTTTGAGCCTTGGCAAGGCGTGAAATTAATCGAAACGATCGATTCCGGCGAGATTTTGCTGCTACTAATTTGGTGGCAGTACTCATATTTGCCATTTTTGTCCAGTGGGTACCGCGAGGGGGTCTGTTCGACTGGCCCAACGGTCCGGTGATGAGCGCCGGTATGATCAGCCCGCTCGATCCGGATCTGGTACACATTACTGACGACCTCAACGAGGCCGTCGACATCGCCCTGAGCGGGCTGATGTAGAGTAGCTAAAATGGGACGGGGCTAAAAAGACTGGTCTGAAACGTTTGATACCAGTCTTTTTAGCCCCGTCCCAAACGAACTGCTTCTAAGTTGCGGTGGAATAGGGATTGATTGGCGGCTAATAAGCCAAAAACAGTCCCCATTTCACCATAACTGATGTGGGCGTCCCTAGCGAGTTGGCTGGTAGCGGGGGCAGTAGCTGATGGCGATGGCGTCGACGCCTACATGGGTGGCGATGGTGCAGCCGATGGGGCCGGTGCCGGCGTCTACGTAGTCCTGGCCTGCGAGTGCCTCGTCGACAAGCTCCTGCTCCTCGGCGGCACCGGTCGTGAGCACGCGCACGCTGGAGCCCGGATGCTCGGCCAAAAACGCGAGGCAGTCTGCCATGGTGTTGGCGACGATGCGCTTGGCGCCGCGGCCCTTCTTGATGGCCTTGATCTCGCCCGACTGCCACTCCGGCGAAACGGCCAGGCGAATATTGAGCATCTGCGTGAGCTGGCCGGCGAGCTTGGGCGCGCGGCCGTTCTTAACGAGGTTCTCGAGCGTGCGGGGAATCAGCAGCAGGTGCGCGTCGGGCAGGGTCGCGCGGATCTGTGCCTCGGTCTCGTCCAGGCTGCGGCCGTCCTCGCGCATGGCGAGCGCGTACTCCACCAGCAGGCCCTCGGCACCCGAGCCGGTGCGCGAATCGATGCAGCGCACGTCGAGCTCGTGGGTCTCGGCGACCAGGCATGCGTTGGAATAGCAGGCGGACCATTCGCTGCACAGCGAGATAAAGATCGCGCTGTCGTGGCCGTCAGCACGCACGCGGTCAAAGAGTGCCTTGAACTCGCCGGCACTCGGCTGCGAGGTGTGCGGCAGCTGCTCGGAGCCGGCCATGCGGGCGACGTACTCCTCGGCGGTGATCTGTACCTGGTCGAGCAGGTCCTCGCCCTCGATAATCACATGCAGTGGAATGACGTAAATGCCAAGCTCTTGAGCACGGGCGGGGGAGATGTCCGACGTGGAGTCGGTTATGATGGCAAAAGACATAATTGCACCTTTCATTGGGGCGCTTGCGCGCCGCCTTCTGAGAGCAAAGTGCGACAAGTATAGTGGAGTCGTTCCACATTTCTAGGTTCAATTGTTGAATAGTCAACAGTTTGAAGTGTCGGTGTGGAAATCATCAACTGGGGAAGAGGAATGCCGATGGAGGCGTTGGAGATATACAGGCGGCCGGTTGTGCTGTTCGATTTTGACGGCACGGTGGCCGATACGGGCCGGGCGGTGATGAGCTCGACGCGCAAGACGTTGGCCGCGCGCGGGTTTTCGGAGGCGCAGATGGGTGACCTGCGCCGCATGATCGGGCCGCCCCTGTGGAAGAGCTTTCACGACTTTTATGGCTTCTCCCGCGAGGAGTCGCTTGTGGTGGCCGACGAGTACCGCGCCTTTTTTGACGAGCTGGGACCGGAGGAGTATCCCGTGTTTGACGGGATCCCCGAGCTGCTGGATGGGTTGGTCGCCCAGGGCAAGCGCTTGGCCGTGGCGACGTCGCGCATGGAGGCAAAGTGTGTTGACATGGTGGGAGAGCTGGGACTTTCTCAGTTTGAGGCGGTGGTTGGCATGAATCCGCCGCAGGGGCGCGAGACCAAGGCCGATTCGGTCCGCGACGCGTTGGCGGCCTTGGGTGCGGCCGCGGGCGATGCCGTGATGATCGGCGATCGCTTTAACGACGTCGAGGGCGCGCACGCGATGAGCGTGCCGTGCATTGGTATCTATTCGGGCGCGGCGGCGCCGGGCGAGCACGAGGCGGCGGGTGCCGATGCAGTGGTGCACTCGGTGGCCGAGCTTGCTAAACTTTTCGCTATATAGGTATTTGATGTGAGGGGCGGGCACGCTCGCCGCTCATTGGTAAGGAGGTCGTCCATGAATCAGGTGGAGCAGAGCGTTGCCGAGTATGTCGACGAGGTCTGGGAGGATGTCGTCGCCGATATCGAGCAGCTGGTGAGTTATCCGTCCGTGGCAGTTTCTGCCGATGCGGAGCCCGGCGCGCCGTTTGGCCGCCCGGTCCGTGACGCGCTCGACTGTGCGCTCGGCATCGCGCAGAAGCTCGGCTATCAGACGAGCGACGACGAGGGCTATGTGGGAATCGCCGATATCCCGGGCCGCGGCGACAAACAGCTCGCGACTATCTGCCACGTGGACGTGGTTCCCGCCGGCCCTGGCTGGAACACCGACCCGTTCACCATGGAGCGCCGCGAGGGCTGGCTGCTCGGTCGCGGCGTGATTGACGACAAGGGCCCGGCGGTATTGTCACTCTACGCCGGCGCCTACTTGCTCAAGCACGGCATTGTTCCGCGCTACACCTTCCGCGCGCTGCTGGGCTGCGATGAGGAAGTGGGCATGTCCGACGTTCACCATTATCTGGAGAACTACCCCAACCCTGACTTTCTGTTTACGCCTGATGCCGAGTTCCCGGTCTGCAATGCCGAGAAGGGCCAGTTTGGGGCGACGTTCGTGAGTCCCAAGATCGACGGCGGGCGCATCGTGTCGTGGAGCGGCGCCGAGGCGAGCAATGCCATTCCGTCGCAGTCCATCTGCGAGCTCGCGATTGCCGCCGATGAGCTGCCGGCGCCGGTCGAGAATGCTGACCGCCTGGAGATCACGGCTCTCGACAATGGTCATGTGCAGATTTTCGCCCACGGTATTGGCGGTCACGCCTCGATGCCCGAGGGGACGATCAATGCCGTCGGCCTGATCGTGTCGTATCTGCGCGAGGCCGAGGACGCGTTTGGTGCACGCGACGAGCGCCTGCTGACGCCTGCCGAGCACGAGTTCGTCAAGTTCCTGGCCTTTGTGCACGCGGATGCCTATGGCCGCGGCCTAGGTATCGATGCGACGAGTCCGGCGTTTGGCCCGCTTACCTGCAACGCTGGCGTCATCCGCGTGGCGGATGGCCATATTGAGCAGGTCATCGACGTGCGCTTCCCCGACAGCACAAGTGCCGATACCATCCGCGAGCAGCTCGACCCGCTCGTGGGCCGTTTCGGCGTGACGTGCCAGCTGGGTCGCGCGAAGGTGCCGTTCTCGGTCTCTGCCGATGATCCGGCCGTGAAGGCGCTTATCGATACCTATAACGAGTTCACCGGCAAGCATGCCGAGCCTTTTGCCATGGGCGGTGGCACCTACGCGCGCAACTTTGCGCGCGCCGTGTCGTTTGGCCCCGAAGAGACCGGCCTTGAGCTGCCCGCGTGGGGCGGCCAGATGCACGGCCCCAACGAGTGCGCCAACGAGGAACAGCTCAAGCAGGCGCTTAAAATCTACATCGTGGCCATCCTGCGCCTCAACGAACTCGAACTTTAAGGTTTCGCGGTTTCCCAATCTAAGTTGCGGTGGAATAGTTCCTAGAATGGGCCATTTGATGGCCAAGCAGGAACTATTTCACCGCAACTTTGTTTTTATTGGTGTAAAAGGCGGGTCATGCTTGGTGGCGGGTTTGTTATCCGTTTGTAAAGGCTGGGCCGGGCTTGCGGTAAGGGTCTATCAAATGCCCGTAAGAAACCGCAGATAACGCGGTTGTCGCCTGATCGGGGTCGTATCTTTCCGAACAGCAAAGCGGGCAGGGTGCTCGCGAGTCGCATGTATGAAAGGAAGATCATGCTCGATCAGGCTTATTCTCGTCGTCAGTTCCTCGGCCTCGCTGGTGGTCTTGCCAGCATCGTCGGTCTCGGTCTCGTTGGTTGCGGCGGCTCCGGCGCTTCCGACGCCGCCGACAAGGGTAGCGCCGCTGCTGCCGAGTCCGTCTCCGGCGAGGTGACCTACGACGGTGCCTCTTCGTTCCAGGCTCTCGTCGAGGCCGCTGCCGAGAAGTTCATGGATGCCAACCCGGACGTCTCCGTCTCCGGCTCGGGTAACGGTTCGGGCAAGGGCCTGACCGCTGTCGCCGCAGGCACCGTTACCATCGGCAACTCCGACGTCTTCGCCGAGACCAAGCTCGAGGCCGATCAGGTCAAGAACCTCGTCGACCACGAGGTCGCCGTCGTGGGCATGGGCCCCGTCGTCTCCAAGAACGTCAAGGTCGACGACCTGTCCCTCGAGCAGCTCAAGGGTATCTTCTCCGGTCAGATTACCAACTGGAAGGAGGTCGGCGGCGACGACGCAAAGATCGTCGTCCTCAACCGCAAGGCCGGCTCCGGCACCCGCGCCACCTTCGAGGCCGCCGTCTTTGGTGACGAGGCCGTTGACTTTAAGGGCGACGCCGAGCTCGACAAGTCCGGCGACGTCCAGACTCAGATGGGCAGCACCGACAACGCCATCTCCTACCTCGACTTCTCGCACTTCGATGACTCCAAGTTCAACGCCATCAAAGTCGAGGGCGTCGAGCCCAAGAGCAAGAACGTCACCGACGACTCTTTCAAGATCTGGGCTACCGAGCACATGTACTGCTCCAAGGACGCCGACGAGGCTACCAAGGTCTTCCTTGAGTTCATGCTCTCCGACGACGTCCAGGGCAAGCTCGTCGAGGAGCAGGGCTTTATCCCCGTCTCTGCCATGAAGGTCGTCAAGGACGCCAGCGGCAAGGTCTCTGCTAAATAAGCAATCGCCCCCGGAAAGGTTTGCAATGGCAAAACAGCTGCCAAAGCGCGACCTTGAGAACGTGGGCCTGGGCGTCACGGGCGCGTGCGTTGCGCTCGTGACGCTTGTCGTTGCCGCGCTCATCTTTATGGTCGCCCAAAAGGGCCTCTCGGCTTTTCTCAAGGACGGCGTTTCGGTCGTCGAGTTCTTCACCGGCACCAAGTGGGACCTGGCCAACACAGCCGAAAACGGCCTGCCCTATACCGGCGCCCTGTCCCTGATCGTCACCTCGTTTGCGGTCATGGTGCTCTCCACGCTTATCGCGCTGCCCATCGCTATCGGCTCTGCCATCTTTGCGGTCGAGATCCAGCCTAAGTTTGGTTCCAAGATCTTTCAGCCGCTCATTGAGCTTTTGACCGGTATTCCCTCGGTCGTCTTTGGCCTGATCGGTTTTCACGTGGTCGTCGGCCTTATGAAGAGCGTTTTCCACGTAAGCACAGGCCTGGGCATCTTACCCGGCGCCATCGTGCTGGCCGTCATGATCCTGCCGACCATGACCACGCTTTCGGTCGATGGCCTGCGCGCCGTGCCCGACAGCTACCGTCAGGGCTCGCTCGCGCTGGGCTACACCCGCTGGCAGACCATCTGGCACGTGGTGCTCAAATCCGCCATGCCGTCGCTCATGACCGCAGTCATCCTTGGCATGACCCGCGCCTTTGGCGAGACGCTCGCCGTGCGCATGGTTATCGGCGGCATCGAGGCCATGCCGACGTCGCTGCTGTCGCCGGCGTCCACCATCACCACCACGCTTACCACGTCTATGGCGGTCTATGCCGAGGGTTCGGCCCAGGACGATGTTCTGTGGGCGCTCGGTCTGCTGCTGATGGGCATGAGCCTCATCTTCATCCTGATCATCCACCTTATCGGCCGCAAGGGGGCGAAGGCTCGTGGCTAGTACGCGCATCCATATCGACGAGGCGAGGTTCGGGCGCGTCCAAAAGCAGGACCGCATCGCCACGGGCGTGCTGACGGCGATCGTCGCCATCGTCATGCTCATCGTTGTCTCCATGGTGACCTATATCCTGTTCGAGGGCATCTCGACGCTGTTCCAGCCGGGCTTTCTCACGCAGCCGTCGCGCGCCAACGGTACCCAGGGTGGCGTGCTCTACCAGCTGTTCGACTCGTTCTACCTGCTGCTGATCACTCTGGTCATCTCGGTGCCCATCAGTCTGGGCGGGGCGGTCTTCCTGGTTGAGTACGCGCCGAACGGCCCTATCCGCGACATCGCCTCTACCGCCATCGAGACGCTGTCCTCGCTGCCTTCCATCGTCGTCGGCATGTTCGGCTTTCTGGTGTTCTCGGTGCAGCTGGGCTGGAAGTACTCCATCATCTCCGGCGCTGTCGCGCTCACCATGTTCAATATCCCCATCCTGGTGCGCGTGATCCAGCAGGCGCTCGAGGACGTGCCACAGGCCCAGCGCGATGCATGCCTGGCCATGGGCCTTACCCGCTGGGAGGCCACGCTGCACATCCTGATTCCCGAGGCCATGCCCGCCATCGTGACCGGCATTGTGCTTTCGGCCGGCCGTGTGTTTGGCGAGGCCGCGGCACTGCTCTTTACCTCGGGCATGAGCTCGCCGGTGCGTCTGAACTTCTTGAGCTTTAACCTGTCGAGCCCCACCTGCGCCTGGAACGTGTTCCGTCCCGGCGAGTCGCTCGCCGTGCACATCTACAAGATCTATGGCGAGGGCAGCCCCGAGGCTCAGCAGATCGTTTGGGGCACCGCTGCACTGCTGATGATTTGCGTGCTGCTGTTTAACGTAATCGCCCGTATCGTGGGCAAGCAACTGGCAAGGAGGATGACGGCCGAGTGAGCGAGATGAAAGCAACACCCGCAGCCGAAGCGGCACCGTCCGAGATCCAGAACTTCCTGTCGAGCGTGGGGGAGAGCGAGAAGCGCGTGCGCGCGAGCGGCAAGGCCGTGAGCGACGAGGTCGTGCTCTCCACCAAGGACGTCAACGTGTACTATGGCGACCACCATGCCCTGCACGATACGTCGCTCGACTTTCACAAGGGCGAGATCACGGCGCTCATCGGGCCTTCGGGCTGCGGTAAGTCGACCTTCTTACGCAGCCTCAACCTGATGAATCGCGAGATTCGCGGCTGCCGCGTGGAGGGCGAGATCAACTACCGCGGGCGCAACGTGAACACCAAGACCGAGAACACCTACGAGCTGCGTCGGTCCATTGGCATGGTGTTTCAGCAGCCCAACCCTTTCCGCAAGTCCATTCGCGACAACATCACGTTTGCGCCCAAGCGCCACGGCATCACCGACCGTGACGAGCTCGATCGTATGGTCGAGGAAAGCCTGCGTGGTGCGGCGTTGTGGGACGAGGTCAAGGACAAGCTCGACAAGAGCGCCTACGCGCTTTCGGGCGGCCAGCAGCAGCGTCTGTGCATCGCGCGCACGCTGGCGCTCAACCCCGACGTGATCCTGTTTGACGAGCCCTGCTCGGCGCTCGACCCCATCTCGACGCTGGCGATCGAGGACCTCATGTCATCGATCGTTGCCGAGCGCGCCATCGTCATCGTGACGCACAACATGGAGCAGGCGTCGCGCGTGTCCAACCGCACGGCGTTCTTCTACATGGGCGATATGGTCGAGTACGACGAGACTGACGAGATTTTCCAGCGGCCCAAGGACAAGCGGCTGAATGATTACCTCACCGGCATGTTCTCCTAGTCCGGGACATGCTTGAGGCCCGCGGCGGCCACGGTTGCCGCGGGACTGATTGGAGAGGCGGGTCATCTCTTGCGGGAGATGGCCCGCCTTTTTGTGTCGTGTGCGGCCTGCCTTTTCGCTGCTATCATGGACAACGTTGAATTTCTACGAAGGAGCAGGGCATATGGCGATTCTTTTGGGATGCGATTCCGTCAGCCTAGAGTTTCCCACCAAGCATATTTTCGATAGCGTGACGCTCGGCGTGGGCGAGGGCGACCGCATTGGTATTGTCGGTAAAAACGGCGACGGCAAGTCGACGCTGCTGAGCGTGCTTGCCGGCACGCTGGAGCCCGACGATGGCCGCGTGACGCATCGTCGCGGCACCACGATCGGTCTGCTCGGCCAAAAGGACCAGCTTGTCGATACCGACACCGTGCACCATGCCGTCGTCGGCGACACGCCCGAGTACGAGTGGGCGTCGAGTCCGCGTACACGTCAGATCCTGGCCGGCCTTATTAGCGATGTGCCCTGGGAGGGCACGGTGGGCGAGCTTTCGGGCGGCCAGCGCCGTCGCGTGGACCTCGCGCGCCTGCTAATCGGCGATTACGACGTGCTTATGCTCGACGAGCCTACCAACCACCTTGACATGCGCACCATCAACTGGCTCGCGCGTCACCTAAAGGCCCGCTGGCAGCGCGGCCAGGGCGCCATGCTCGTGGTCACGCACGACCGCTGGTTCTTGGACGAGGTCTGCACCAGCATGTGGGAGGTCCACGACGGCCAGGTCGATCCCTTCGAGGGCGGTTACTCCGCATATATCCTTCAGCGCGTAGAGCGCGACCGCATGGCCGCGGTTACCGAGGAGCGCCGTCGCAACATGGCGCGCAAGGAGCTCGCGTGGCTGAGCCGTGGTGCCCAGGCGCGCTCCACCAAGCCCAAGTTTCGCGTGGATGCCGCTCGCGAGCTCATCGCCGACGTACCGCCCGTGCGCGACGAGCTGGAGCTCAAGCGCCTGGCGGTGAGCCGCCTGGGCAAGCAGGTTATCGACGTGGTCGACGTGGACGCCGGCTATGCGGATACCGATGGCGCGCCCAAGCAGGTGCTCTCCGACGTGACCTGGCTCATCGGCGCGGGCGACCGCTATGGTCTTTTGGGCGAGAACGGCGCCGGCAAGTCGACCTTGCTCGACGTGATCCAGGGCAAGATTGAACCCATGCGCGGCCGTGTGAAGATTGGCCAGACGGTGCGCTTTGGCGTGCTGTCGCAGCAGCTCGAGGAGCTCGAGCCCTTCATGGGCGACACGATCCGCGAGGTGCTCAGCAACTATAAGAAGTACTACGTCATCGACGGCAAGGAGACTTCGCCCGAGAAGCTCTGCGAGCGTCTGGGCTTTACGACCCAGCAGCTCTGGAGCCGCATCGGCGATCTTTCGGGCGGCCAGCGCCGTCGCCTGTCGCTGTTGCTGACGATCCTGGACGAGCCCAACGTGCTTATCCTGGACGAGCCCGGCAACGACCTGGATACCGACATGCTCGCGATTGTCGAGGACCTGCTCGACGGCTGGCCCGGCACGCTGATCCTGGTGACGCACGACCGCTTCTTGATGGAGCGCGTGACCGACCAGCAGTGGGCGCTGCTCGACGGTCACCTGACGCATATGCCCGGCGGCGTCGACCAGTACCTGCGCCTGTGCAACGCTACCGCCGAGGGCGAGCCCGTGGGTGCGCCGAGCGCCAAGACCGGCACGTTTGACACTGGTGCTGCGGCGGCTGCGGCCGAAAAGCCCAAGTCGAGCGGCCAGCCCAATGGCCTTTCCAACGCCGAGCGCCAGAAGCTCCGCCGCGAGGTGAGCTCGCTCGAGCGCAAAATGGAGACGCAGCGCGCCCGCGTGGAGGAGGCCGAGGCCGCGATGGCACAGGTTGACCCCACCAACTACACGGCGCTCGGCGAGCAGCAGGCAAAGATCGACGAGGCCCACGCCGCCATGGACGAGCTGGAGATGGCGTGGCTCGAGGCGAGCGAGAAGCTCGAGGGCGAGGAGTAGGCGAGGATGATTAAGGCCGCGTTTTTCGATATCGACGGCACGCTGCTGAGCTTTAAGACCCACCAGATTCCGGCGTCGGCGCAGCAGGTACTCGACAGCTTTCGCGAGCAGGGGATTGCGTGCGTGATCGCCACGGGCCGCCCGACCTACCAGATGCCGGATTGGCTGTTCGACTTGGGATGGGATGCGTACATTACGCTTTCGGGCCAGCACTGTTTTGATGCCAAGGGCGTTTATCGCAGCTGCCCGATCGATCCGGACGACGTTGCGGTGATTGTGGACCAGGTGGCGCAGGGGCGCTACGACTCGCTGTGCATGCAGGGCGAGAACTCGTTTGTGAACCGCCTGTCCGAGCGCGTGGTGACGGCCGGTAGCAACGCGGGAATCGTCTACCACGAGGAGCCGTTTGACCATGCCTTCGATGCGCCGGTTTACCAGTTCTGCGCCTTTGTGGATCCGGCCGACGAGCATATCGTGACCGATGCGGTGTCGCATTCGCTCACTACGCGCTGGTGTGATCTGTTCTGCGATATTATTCCGGCCAACGGCGGTAAGAACCTGGGCGTGGCGGCGACGCTGGAGCGCCTAGGCATCGATGCGAGCGAGGCGATCGCCTTTGGCGACGGCGAGAACGACCTGTCGATGTTTGCCGCCGTGGGCACGAGCGTGGCCATGGGCAACGCGCAGGACACCGTGAAGGCCGCGGCGACCTATGTGACGACCGCCGTGGACGACGACGGGATCTATAACGCTGCGAAGTACTTTGGACTGCTATAGCTGCGGCTCGGCACTTGGGGACACTCCTTGCGGGGCGTGTTCCCATTTTGTTTTCGTCCCGCACGTTTTGTGAAACACGGCTAACTTTTAGACAAAGTAGTAAGACATGGGCAACTTTTGCGGTAAAGTTAGCCGTGGAAAGTATCCAAAGGCTAACTAGCAATCATCGCGAAAGGCGGCCCATGGCCCTACGTGAATCCGGAGAAGACTATCTCGAATCAATCTACGTTCTGTCGGAACGTCAGGTCATCGTGCGCTCGATCGACGTTGCGGAGTACCTCGGCGTAACCAAGGCGAGCGTTTCCAAGGCCATGGCGACGCTGGAAAGCAACGGCTATGTCGAAATGGGCAAACGAGATGTTCATCTGACAGAGCGAGGGCTGGAGGTCGCTCGCCAAATGTGGGAGCGTCACTGCTTTTTCGTGGGGCTGCTGGAGGATGCGGGTGTTTCGGCTGAGGTCGCGTCGCAAGAGGGCTGCCACATGGAGCACTGCCTGAGCGAGGAAAGCTTCGAGAAACTGAGGGCGATGCTGAACCGGGGCGAGGCGACGGGCCAAGCGGCGGAATCCTAACGAACCCCCAGTAGCGCGGAGTTCGCGCAAAGCGCGGGACAGCGACCGGGACCAGTAGCCCCACCAACTAAGTCCAACTCAGACAAAGAACCCCGCCAGCAAGCGATGCCCAAGAACCGCCAGCAACGTTACTGCAGGCCGGGACCGGGCTTGGTTTTGAAAACATTCCGCACTGATATTTTCTGTATTGAAGACGTCGATGATGCACCCGTATACCATTGACGTCGACACCATCAGATGCGGACCGCGCGGTGACCCCACATTCCGCTGGCGCCCACAGGGCTGCCCTCGTTTCCTGACATGTCCCGCGCGGGCCGCGGCGAGCCGAGACCGCCGCATGACCTAATAGGAGCATGGAGCGATACCGCGGACCCGATCAACCGCATTCTATCGCGCCCCGTCAGTGTGCCGTCTGCCCGGTCCAGGCGAGCACGGAAAGAACGGAGCGAGACATGAGAACCGAATCGACACCCGGCGCCCGCGGGCCGGTCTTCTGCGGGGTCGACACCCACGCCGACTCGCACTGGCTGTGCGTCCTGGACTGGAGGGGCCGCAGGGTCCTGCCCCGCCGGTTCCCCGCCGACGCGGCGGGCTACGAGGCGCTCGCCGGTGCGATCGCGGCGGCCGGGGAGCCGGCCTGCGTCGCGATGGAGGGGACGTCGTCCTACGGGGCGGGCCTCACCAGGCACCTCGCGTCGCTGGGGATGCCCGTGCGCGAGGCGCTCTCCCCGGCGGGGATGCAGAGGAGGCGCCCGGGGCAGGGAAAGTGCGACGAGGCGGACGCGGAGAGGGCCGCCCGCGCGGCGATGCCCGGCTCAAAGCTCGGGACCCCCAAGAGCCAGGACGGGTGGGTCGACGGGGTGCGCTGCATGCTCGCGGCGCGCTCCGGGGCGGTGAAGGCGCGGACCTCGGCGATCAACACCGCGAGGTCGCTGCTCACCACCGCGCCGGAGGGGCTCAGGTCGAGGTTCCGCGGGATGGCGGGGCCGAGGCTGATGGAGGAGCTCCCCTCCGTGCGCGCCGAGGGCGCCCTGGGCGCCGCGCTCGGCGCGCTGGCGGACCTGTGGGCGGCGGCGCGCGACGCGGCGCTCGACATGGAGCGCGCGATCGAGGCGTCCCTGGAGGAGAACTGCCCCGCGCTGCTGGCGATGTACGGGTGCGGCCCCGTGAGCGCGGCCAAGCTCGCGGTCGCGGCCGGGGACAACCCGGGCAGGCTGCGCTCCGAGGCGTCGTTCGCGGCGATATGCGGGGCCTGCCCCATCCCCGCCTCGAGCGGGAAGACCGTGAGGCACAGGCTCAACAGGGGCGGCGACCGGCAGGCGAACAGCGCGCTGCACGAGATCGCGAGGCAGAGGGTCATGCGCGACCCCGAGACCGCCGAGTACGCCGAGAGGGCGAGGGCGCGGGGGAAGAGCGACAGGGAGGTCATGAGGTGCCTCAAGCGCTACGTGGCCAGGGAGGCGTACCGGGCGCTGATGCGCCCGCACGAGATCAGGAGGCCCGAGGACGCCTCGGAACTCGTGGCGGCCAGGCGCGCGGCGAAGGTCAGCCAGGTGAGGGCGGCGTCCATACTGGGCACCAGCGAGAAGTACATCTCGATGCTGGAGAGGGGCCAAAGGGAGCTCAAGCCCATAAGGAGGGCCTACGAGGCGTGGGTCGAGGCGGGGCTCCCGCTCAATTGGGACAGGCAGGCGTTCGAGGCCGAGCGCAAAATGGATTCTAAAAAACACCTTGCCAAATAGGAGCGTCAGCGCGAGGCCCGCCTTTCCGTTGCTCCGCAGGAGCAGGAAAGACGGGCCTCATGCGCGAGGACGTTTTCAAAGCCAAGCCCGACCCCGGCTGGAGGGGCCACGAGTGCTACAGGTTCTTGACACCCATCGCGCGCATGGCGTTCAGGATGGCGATGATCGCCACGCCTACGTCGCCGAACACGGCAAGCCACATGTTGGCGATGCCCAGCGCTGCCAGCACAAGGATCAGCAGCTTAATGCCCAGCGCAAAGATGATGTTCTGCCAAACAATCGCCATGGTCTTGCGTGCCACGCGGATCGCGCGGGAAATGTTGGACGGCTTGTCATCCATGAGCACGACGTCGGCGGCCTCGATCGCAGCGTCGGAACCCATAGCGCCCATGGCAATGCCAACATCGGCGCGCGTAAGCACAGGCGCATCGTTGATGCCGTCGCCGACAAAGGCGAGCTTGCCCTTGCCCGATTCGGCTGCCAGCAATGCCTCGACGCGCTCGACCTTGTCGCCCGGCAGCAGCTGCGCGTGGAACTCGTCGAGACTGAGTTGCTTGGCCACAGACGCCGCAACCTCCTCGCGGTCGCCCGTGAGCATGACGGTGCGCTTGACGCCGGCGGCGTGCAGGTCGCTGATCGTCTGCTCGGCATCGGCCTTGACGGTGTCTGCAATCACGATGTGACCAGCGTACGTGTCATCGACCAGTACATGGAGGATCGTGCCGACGACCTCGCAATTGGGCGCTTCGACGCCGGTCGCGGCGAGCATCTTTGCGTTGCCAACGACGACGTGCTTGCCGTCGATGGTTGCCGTCACGCCATGGCCCGCGTCGTTGGTGGAGTCGCTTACGCGCTTGGGGTCGACCTCGCCCTGGTAGGCGACACGCACAGACTGCGCGATGGGGTGATCGGAGAACGACTCCGCAAGGGCTGCGACCTCAAGCAGCGATTGCTCGGTATAGCCGGCTTCGGGGTGTACTGCCACGACCGAGAACGTGCCGTTGGTGAGCGTGCCGGTCTTGTCGAAGACGACGGTGTCCACGTCGGCGAGCGTCTCGAGGTAGTTAGAACCCTTGATGAGAACGCCCAGCTTGGAGGCGCCGCCGATGCCGCCAAAGAAGCTCAGCGGGACGCTGATCACGAGCGCGCACGGGCAGCTGACGACCAAGAAGGTCAGGCCGCGCAGGATCCAGTCGGACCAGGCGCCGGTGATCAAGCCGCCGCCGAGCGCGAGTACCGCGGCCGCGCCGGTGACGGCGGGCGTGTAGACGCGGGCGAAGCGCGTGATGAAGTTTTCGGTGCGCGCCTTCTTTTCGCTGGCGTTTTCTACGAGCTCCAAGACGCGCGCGACGGTGGACTCGCCAAAGGGCTTGGTGGTGCGCACGTGGATGAGGCCCGTCATGTTGATGCAACCGCTGATGATATCGTCGCCGGACTTGGCGGGGCGGGGGACTGACTCGCCCGTGAGCGCGGCGGTATCGAGCTGTGTCTCGCCTTCGACGATGACGCCGTCGATAGGCACGCGCTCGCCGGGCTTGACGACGATGACGGTGCCCACGGCGATGTCATCGGGAAAGACCTGTTCGAGCGTGCCGTCGGGCTGCTCGACGTTGGCATAGTCGGGTGCGATGTCCATCATGGCGCTGATCGATTTACGGCTCTTGCCCACGGCGTATGCCTGGAACAGCTCGCCGACCTGGTAGAACAGCATGACGGCGGCGCCTTCGGCCATGTGCGGGTCGGTATCGGGGAAGAGCACCATGGCAAACGCGCCGATGGTCGCGACTGCCATAAGGAAACTCTCGTCGAAGGCCTTGCCGCGGCGGATGTTATTGAATGCCTTTTGCAGTACGTCGTATCCGGCAATCAAAAACGGCACGAGGAACAGCGCGAAGCTGGCGTAGATGTTGCCAGGCTCCCCAAATGCGATAGTGAGGGCGCCGAGCTCGTCGAGGGCATAAACAACGGCAAAAATGCCCAGTGCTACCAGGATGCGGTTGCGCTTGTGCTCAAGGGACTCTTTCTTCTTGCGCTTCTTCTTTTTCTTTTTGGGATCGGCGGCTGCCATGATTCAAACCTCCCATTTGAGTGTATGAACACTTGCTCATATAATTTCGCGAGCAAAGGCCGCGGCAAGCGCGGCCTTACAGGTCAACGTATGCGCGGGTTAGAGAATGATTTCGCAGTCCGGCTCGGCGTCGGCGGTGAACTCAACGACGCGGTCCAGGACCTCGTCGAACTCGGCGTCGTCAGCCTCGAGCGTCAGCTTCTGGGTCATAAAGTTGACCGAAACGGACTTGACGCCATCGAGCTTAGCCAGCTCGTCCTGAAGTTCACGCGCGCAGTTGGCGCAATCGATCTCGTCGAGCTTGAACTGCTTTTTCATGGTGGGTTCCTTTCCCTGTGTTAGCGGTCTGGGTGCCGGCCGCGCTGATACCGTGGTTGATTGCTATTCGCAGATATGGCTCATGCCCTGGTTAAGCATGGTGTAGACGTGATCGTCGGCAAGCGAGTAGAGAATGTTGCGGCCGTCGCGGCGGAACTTGACCAGGTGCGACTGCTTAAGCGTGCGCAGCTGGTGCGACACCGCAGACTGCGAGGTCGCGGTCGCTTCGGCGATGTCAGCCACGCAGAGCTCGCGGCCCATGAGGGCATAGAGGATCTTGATGCGTGTGGTGTCGCTGAAGACCTTGAACAGGTCGGCCAGGTCGTACAACAGCTCCTCGTCGGGAAGGTCCTCGGGCGAGCAGCTGGTGGGGATCACGGGCTCGGTGGCCTCGATGTCGGGTTTCGTTTCATCAACGCGGATGCTCATTGCAATATCCTTTCATATGAACATGCGCTCATATAAATTACTTCCGATTATATGAGCGCATGTTCATATGTCAATGACGTTCAGGTAATTCGTCGCACAAAATGATGGGGAATAGTGGACGAGATTCCGGACTGAGCGGTTTTGATAGCCGATGCCGGGGTGGGTGCCCCCGCGCCGTGCAAAAATTGGAGTATTCTGCAACTATAGGGGGTCCGTTAATCTATTCCAGGCCAAATAAAGCCGCTCAAGAGTTATCCAAGGGCGGTAGACAGACAAGGTCTTCCTCAAATGTTGCCTAACGTTCCCGTTCGATAGCGTTTTTGTTTCTCATTTGGATTAACTTGTGGGTGCTGGAAGGCCGACCCTGCTGAATACTCGCAATTTTGCACATCGCTAGGGTACCCACCTTGTTAGCCGGTCTAGCTTCCGGCCCCGAAGATTCTGCCCTCGGGCGCGAGGCTGCTTATTTGGGCAAATGATGGGCTGTCGGATTCGACAGTCTGCATGTCATCGATTGCCGGAACTTCATTTATTGTCGGGTCATCCAGCGTGATGCCTTCGAGTGTTGCTTTTTCGAGGTCGATTCGTTGACGATCTTCGGAATCCTGGCGAAGCTGCTTCTGAATTCGCTTTTTCTCTTCTATAAACCTTCTGAGCACAAACTGTCTCAGGTCCTCTTGCATGATTTGAAAGTCTTTTGGCAGACGCGAGGGGCGTATGCCCTCTTTCCGTTGGATCACCTCCATGACCCTAACGAAAGCGCTGGCATGCATAAAGGAATAACGACTGACGGTGATGATTCCGTATCCCATGGACGCAAGCGCATTCTTGCGCTCCTCATCGATGGCGCGGTCTTCTTCCGCGTCATGATAAAACCCGTTGTATTCAATGTCTGTGCGAGATTTCTTTAGATACGCATCCATAAAGAACTTTTTGCGTCTCGTGAGATTCTTTGCGGCAGCGGTGACCTGCACCTCGCAATCGGTCTCAATTCCCTTAATACCAAGCCCTCCTTCGCTTTTAGGCAGCGTTAGCATCATGACAAAGGCCGTTTCCATAGGAGACCGGCATCCGTCGCGCACACATTGAATCGCCTTTCGGGCAAGGGCCAGACCGTCGCATCTGGTAATGGAATTAAAGAACTGTTTTAACCTTTCGGTCGAGGTGAGCGCGAAACGCTCGTTATACGAGGTGGAAGAGCCGGTTCCAAGGGAGTAAGCGCCGCACAATTCAAAGTAGTACTCCACCAGTTCGCGAAAAGGGAGATAGGTGGCGGCCTGAAGTGCGCAAAGCTCAACGCCAACAATGAAGATGCCATCTTTGAGCTCTATAAAGCGTGAGTTCGAGAATCGTTTTGACGAAACGTGGCATTGACAGTTCATTGCATAGCGCGCATTCCTGCGATCAAACACCATTACCTCGAGGCAATCATTTGCGTCGAGGGAAACATCATGTTTGGTGAGCCATTTTGCGGCTGCGTCAAGGAGCGTTCCGGTGGGACATGATCCGTAAATCGCGACAGGGTTACAGGACTCGATGCCTTTCGCAGACACCGAATGCGCGGCCTGGTAGACCGCTTTTGCAGTGGTATGTGACAATACGATACTCATGGTATATATCGTGCCAGCTAATGCCGTGTTGATGGCGCTGAGTGGGAAAGCCGTTTTAGGGGCCTAACCAAATGCTGTCCAAAAGCTTGACGCGATTATGGGCTGGCACGCCTAAAATCAATGTTCTCGCAGCTTAGCTATAGCATATAAAAACTCAATTGCTGCACATTTGATTTCGATGCATCACCATCCGACAACGAATTACGTGTCGGGAATTGGCCGAAATCGTTCAAAATGAGGGTTCTGAATTTGTGATGGCAGATCTATCTGTGGAACGTAGGGCGGCCCCGCTGCGGTGTTTCCCGCTGCGAGGCCGCTCGTGAGCAAGCAGTGTTTGTCGCAGGCGTTGCTATTTCGCGAATAGGTTCTTGAGGTTGAACTCGGCCTGTACCGTGCGGAGCATGAGGTCGGTGTCGTCGAGGCCCAGGTGCTGCTCGTTGGCGTCGGGCGCGAGGGTGCCGCGACGGCGTGCCCAGTTCTCGAGCGCGGCTGGCGCGGACTCGCGGGGGAGCGAGCGCACGTCGGCGTCCAGGCTGCGGCAGATCTGGCGCGAGTCGATGACGATGATCTTACCCGCGCGGCGTGCCTCGGCGTAACCGTCCAGGTGAATCTTGAACCAGCTGTCCTCAAAGGCGGCGTTATGCGCCATGTACGGGTACTTCTTCATAAGCTTGAGCAGCTGCTTCTGCAGTTCCTTGTTCTCGCGGAACGGCTTTTTGCCGTCGATGTCGTCCCAGGTGATGTGGTGGATATTCGACAGCGGTACATCCTCGCCGCGGTAGATGTCGGGCAGGCCACAGTAGTGCGCCTCGGCGTCGTGCGGGACGGCGTCGCTGGTGAGCTCCATGATTTCCCAGCCCACATTGATGATATAACCGCGCTCGGGTGCACGGCCGGTGGTCTCGATGTCGATACCGAGCACGGTGCCCTGGATGGGCTTGCGGGCGTAGGCCACGCCGAGCGCGTCGCGGTCGCCGCGGATTTCGCGCATGACCGACGCGGCGGTGCGCTTTTGCATCTTGCCGATGGCGGCGCAGGTGTCGGCATCGGACAGGCCGCGCGAAAGCGTCGCGGGCGTCACGTTGCGCAGGCGCGCCTCGCCAATCTGGTCGCACAGGTCGCGGTTGCGGTCAGCCAGGTCGCGCACGGTGGCAAAGTCGAAGCTGGGGTCGCCCTCGGCGGTAAAGTACTCGGTTTCGAGCACCTTAAGGGCCTCCTCGCCCTTCTGGCGCTCGGACTCCATGGCGCCGTGATCGCCATAGATAAACATGGGAATAAACGGCTGGCGCTCGTATTCGAGTGCTTGTGAAACGTTCATATAACTGCTCCTTGGACGGGCCGTGTCGCGCGGCTCGGTGGCATTGAGTTATGGCGAGATGATAGTTTACCATGGGCAACTATTGGCATCGCGCCTAGGACAACTACAATACCCTAGTTGACCGCTAGGACTTTTACAATGCTGCCGAAAGACACGAAAGGTTCCATCCGTCATGGATTTACTGATTGATATTCTGCTCGACGCTGGCAAGGACACGCTGTCCCTGGTGCCGTTTTTGTTGGTGACGTATCTTGCCCTCGAGACACTTGAGCACGTTGCGGGCGACCGCGTCAACGGCGCTATCAAGCGTGCCGGCGCCGCGGGTCCGGTTGTCGGATCGTTGTTGGGCATGGTGCCACAGTGCGGGTTTTCGGCCATGGCGGCGACGCTGTACGCCGGTCGCGTCGTGACGCTGGGCACGCTGGTTGCGGTTTTCCTCTCGACCTCAGACGAGATGCTGCCGCTGTTGCTTGCCGAGCAGGTTCCCGTGCAGACCATGGCGATGCTTTTGGCCTCGAAGGCACTGATCGCGCTGGTTACGGGCTTTATCGTGGATGCCGCCATTCGCGGCCTGCGTCGTAACGCTCGCGCGCATGCGGCGATTCGCCGTACCGTGCTGGGAACCGCGGCCAACCCGGCCCATGTGAACTGTGCGCACGACGACCACACTGGCGGTGACATCATCGACGAGGTGGCCGAGGCGGGCGTGAGCGCCGACCACATCCACGAGCTGTGTGAGCGCGACCATTGCGGTTGTGATGAAGACGAGGACGAGCACGAACACGGACATGGCCACGATCACGGTCATGAGGGCGAATATGAACACCATGATGGTCACGGTCACTCCCATTCCCACGAAGGGACGCCTGTCCTGTCGATTATCCGCAGCGCCATCTCCCACACCGTGCAGGTATCGGTATTCATTTTCCTGGTGACGCTGATTCTGGTCGCCGTGCTCGAGACGTTCGGCGAGTCCGCGATCGAGCAGTTCCTGCGCGGCAACGAGACACTCGCTGTCCTGGGTTCGGCGCTTGTCGGCCTGATCCCCAACTGCTCGGCCAGCGTCGTCATCACGCAACTGTACCTGGAAGGCGCGCTGCAGCTGGCCCCGATGCTCGCCGGCACGCTCATTTCCGCCGGCGTGGGTTATCTGGTGCTGTTCCGCACCAACCGCAGCGCCCGCGAAAATGCCGTGTTCCTGATTATGATGTACGTCATCGGCGCGGGCTGGGGTCTCATCCTTTCCGCCTTTGGCCTCTAAGTAGATGTTTGGGATAGGCCGTAAAAACTGGGGTATACCGTAAAATCTACCGCCATGACTTGGGCGTTGGATGCGCGTCAATCGCCAAAACAAAAAGGTAGATTTCCGGACATGTCCCAAAAATCTACCTTGGTTAGCGCAGCAGCTCGGTGAGGTTGCGTTTAAAGCGGGCGCGGTCTTCGCTGGTAAATGCCGCCGGCCCGCGAGTGCGTCCGCCGGCGCGGCGCACCTTCTTTTCCTCGTGGCGAATAAACAGTTGCATGTCGATGGTCGCCTTATCGTAGACGCGCCCGCGCACGCCGATGGCGGCGGCATCGCGCCCGAGCACCATGCTCGCCAAGCCAATGTCCTGCGTCACGACTACGTCGCCCGCCTGCAGGCGTTCGACAATGGCAAAGTCGGCGCTGTCGGCGCCCACGCTCACATCGAGCGTCGTGACCCAAAATCCGCGTCGCGCATGCTCGACGTCGCGCGGATCGTCGCGGCGAATGTGGCGTTCCAGGTTCTGTGTGCTGTTGCCGGCGATAACGACGGCGACGCCCGCCCGCCGCGCGCAGTCAATCGACTCGCGCGTGACCGGGCAGGCGTCTGCATCAATAAAGAGCGTTCGCGGCATCTAGTGCACCAGTTTGCCAAATTGAATAGCGCGAACAATCAGCGTTACGCCAAACACCAGCAGCGCGGTGCCGCTAAAGATGACGAGCATCTTGGCCGACCACAGCGGATAGATAAACACGAACATGCCGGCGATGATGGAGAGCGCGCCGCTCAGGATGGCGAGGGCACGGTTGGACGAAAGCTCGGACTCCAGAATGGACATGACACCTTCGACGATCCAGCCAAAGCCGGCCACGATAACCACCATCGTGGTGAGCGTCGCGGTCGAGAAGGCCTGGTTGCGCAGGATTATGACGCCGCCCAAGATAATGAGTAGGTTGGAGATGATGCTCGTCACGCGCCAGCCGGTGGGCAGCAGCGGCTCAAAAATGGCAGTGAACAGTCTGATGGCAGCAGTGATTACAAAGTAAAAACCCAGGACGGTCGTCAAAAAGACGAGGGACTTGGCGGGTGCAAAAAGCAGCGCGATACCAGCAATGAGTGCTAAGACGCCCGTGATGGCGTAGATCCAGCGTACGGCCTTGACGGCTTTGCCCGCCATGCTTTTCTCGTCAAATCCAAACTGGCTCGATTTTTGGTCATCGTTCTTAAAGATGCCCATAATGTCTCCTTTCCGTGCGGCGTAAGCCTTGATCGTTACAACCAGTATCGCTTAAAGGCGCTGGCGTATGGGTCGGGGAGGGCGAAACGTAACCCAAAGGTCCCGAATTGTTTCCGTTGTTCCCCACGTCGCGATTTTCTATTCAACAGGTGTAGAACATTGCAGCCCTGTTCGTTATTGCCTACGTTTTAGGTTAGATTTTCCTAAAGACAATTGGCTTGAATTGGGGGTCCCTATGAACGAAGCAGTTCCCGCAGCGCCGGTAAGCGCAGAATCGATGGCAAAGCAGGGCTGCGAAAAGCTCGGTCTGGAAGCGTTTGATGCGCTGGTCCGTCGTGCCCGTACGTGCCGTCGCTTTGACGAGTCCATGCGCGTGCCGCGCGAGTTTTTGCTCGAGCTGGCGGAACTGGCGCACCTGGCTCCCTGCGGTGCCAATGCTCAGCGTCTGCGTTTTCATGTGGTAAGCGGTGCAGAGGACTGCGCGCGTGTATTTGACGAGCTTGCATGGGCCGGTGCGCTCAAGGATTGGCCGGGTCCTGCCGAGGGCGAGCGCCCGACCGGCTACATCGCGATTCTGGCTGAGCGCGCCGTTCCGGGCAAGCCTGCCGCTCCCATTACCGAGGTCGACACGGGCATTGCCGCGCAGACGATGATGCTCGCCGCCCGCAGCGCTACGCCCGAGGTGGCAGCCTGCATGTTCAAGGCCTTTACGCCCCATGCGATCGATGCCATGGGGCTCGATAACGACAAGTATGAGCTCAAGCTGATCATGGCCTTTGGCGTTCCGGCCGAGATACAGGTGATCGATGCGATCGATTCCAACCCCGATGGCTCCATCAATTATTGGCGCGACGAGGCACAGGTGCACCACGTACCCAAGCGTTCGCTCGCCGACGTGCTGGTGTAGCTGAGCGTCACCGCGGCGTGATCAGACGGTAAACCACCACAAAGGTGCCTGTCCCCTTTGTGGTGGTACGAGGGGAGGGCGTGTGGCAGATCTGTATTTGGTGCGGCATGGGCAGACTGAGCTCAATGTGCAGAGCATTTTGCAGGGCTGGCACGATTCGCCGCTTACGGCGCGCGGGCGCGAGCAGGCGCTGACGGCGCGTACGGCGTTTGCGGCGCGTGGCGTGGCCTTTGATCATGTGTATTCCTCGCCGTTGGGCCGGGCGCGGCATACGGCCGAGCTTATCGTTGGCGAGGGCCGTTCCATTGAGCTGGTCGATGACCTGCGTGAGTGGCATTTTGGCTCGCTGGAGGGCACATCAAATCGCGAGATGCCGCCGCAGCCCTGGGGCGATTATCCGGTGGCCTTTGGCGGCGAGTCGGAAGTGCAGCTTCAGTCGCGCATGGTCGCGGCGCTGTCCCGTATTATGGCCCGGCCGCAGCACGACTGCGTGCTGGCGGTTTCCCACGGCTCAGCCTGCCAGGAGTTTCTTGAGTATGTGACTGGCGGGGGAGAGCTACCCGACAACGGTGCCGTGCTTCATTTTGGCTATTGCGACGGGGCGTTTTCGCTCTTGGGTTGGTAACGAACGAAAGGACCCCTATGAATAAAGATCTGTATCTGGTCCGTCATGGACAGACGATATTCAACCTTAAGCGTATCATTCAGGGGTGGAGTGACTCGCCGCTTACGCAGCTGGGTTGCGACCAGGCGGCGCGCGCCGGCATGTTTTTACGTGCGCGCGGCATTGAGCCCGATCATGCCTACACCTCTACGCTTCATCGCACCGAGCAGACTATCGCCAACTTGTGGCCGGGCTTGGCGTACGAGCGCCTGGACGGCCTGCGTGAGTGGTTCTTTGGCGATTTTGAAGCCGAGCGCGTGATGTTGATGCCCGAGCGCCCGTGGCGCGATTTCTATCGCCAGTTTGGCGGCGAGGGCCAGATGCAGGTGCGTAAGCGCATGGTGGCGACGCTGACCGAGCTCATGCGACGCCCGGACCACAAGTGCGTCCTTGCGGTGAGCCACGGATCGGCCATCAAGGAGTTTTTGGACCACACGAGGGGCGCTGCGGCCGACGAGCGCGATCGCGTGCCGGGCAACTGCTCGGTGCTGCATTTCGTGTTTGACGACGAGACCGGTGCGTTTGAGCTGATTGAGATTTTTACGCAGGAGGATTACGCACGCGAGCTGGGGCTTGAACCGCTGGTGGCGACAGCGGGTCCGCGACGCGGGTAGCGTGGGTGTGGCGACGCAGGTCGCCGACATAATTGCTCCATGCGAAAGGGGCGGGGATGCATGTGCATGTATTGCATTCCCGCCCCCTGTTTGTTGAGCTGCCGATTCTTGTGCTGGGCGGTCTGGTCTTGCTAGAACCGCGCGACCTGGTGGGTGAGCAGGCCCATCGGGACCCGCTGCGCGGCGCCGCTGACCTGCGCGGCGGGGAAGAGCACGGCAACGGTAAAGTTGAACGGCTCCTTGCCGGTGTACGTTCCGGCGGCACGGGCCTCATCGGCTAGCAGCTGCGACGCCCCGGTCAGAGCGGCGGCGTAGGCGGGGTCGTCGGCCAGTGCCGGCTCCGGTGCTTGGTCGAGCATAGCGCGGATGGCCCCGACGGCGTCCTCGCGCTTGACCTCCCACGCGCGGTGCGTAATGCCCGCGGGGTCGGTGACGGCGTAGAGCGACGCACCCTCTTTGGCGGCGCCCAGGATGATATCCATGACGGGCGAGGCCTCGTAAGCGAGCGACACGGGACGAGGCTGAACTTTGAGTTCGGCGATCGCGTGCGCAGCGGCGGCCACGTCAGCGCTGGCATCGCCCTTGCCGCCCGCAAGTACACTCGTCGGGCAAATCGCCACGACACCCGTCGCGCGACCCGGCTCGCCCGAGCATTCGTACACGTAATACGCCGCGCCTGGATCCTTGAGCATCAGGCCATCGGCAATGGCTTCGCGCAGAGCATCGTTGCCGTTCAGGATGCTGCCCATTGCAGGCAACGCCTCGAGCACGCGGTCCTGAGCCGGGCGGATGCAGGGAAACGGAAGTGCTTTCATGGGCGGTCCTAACGCACGAGTCGGTTTGTTCGCGGCTTATTATGCCCCAACTTGGCCGCTCGCGTCCCAGAGCACGTTATCGGCGAGCGCGATTAGCACCTGCTGACAACGAACGATGTCGGCGTGGGGCACATATTCGTTGGGCTTGTGGGCGAGCGCGAGCGACCCGGGGCCATAGCTCATGCAGTTACGGTTACCCGTCTTGCCGGCAATGACGGCAGTGTCGGTGTAGCCGGTAAAGAAGCCGACGGTCGTATCCGTGCCCGTTACATCGTCTGCTGCGCACTTGAGTGCAGCTAGAAGGGGAGAGGCTGGATCGCGCTCGATGGCGGGGCGGTCGCCTGTCACGGTATAGCTTCCATGGCAGCCGGGGACCGCGGCTTCGGCAGCGACAATGGCCTGCTCTACCATGCGCGTCGCGGCGGCCGTATCAGTCGGCGGGGTCAGGCGCATATCGACCCAGACCTTAGCGTGGTCGGGCACGACATAGGGACGGTAGCCACCCTCGATCTGTCCAAACGTGATGGTCGAAGGCCCCAGCTCATCGTGCGCGGGCAGCGCCGCAAACGCGCGACGGAGCGAACACACGACCTCGGCCATGGCGGCGACGGCGTCTGCGCCCTTCCAAGGCTGGCTCGCATGCGCCGTGACGCCGGCCATCTCGATCTCGAACCACGTGCGACCCTTGTGCGCCACCTGGATCTGCCCGTCGGTGGGCTCGGTGTCCAGCACCCATTCGCGCGAGCCGACCCAACCGGCATTGATGGCCGCCTCGGAGCCGCGCATAAAGTCTTCCTCGTCGACCGAGCAGATGAGCGAAAAGCCGCGGCGGGGCAGCGTGCCATCCGCCGCCACGCGCTCGAGCGTATGGACCAGTGCGGCAATGGCGCAAGCCAGGCCACCCTTCATGTCGCAGGAGCCGCGACCATAGAGTTTATCGTCGCGCACGATCGCTCCGAGCGGCGGCGTGTCTGCCTCCCAGCCATCGCCCAGGGTGACGGTATCCATGTGACAGATGTAGACGAGTCGGGCCTCGTCGCTTACGGCCGGCACGGTAATCATAAGGTTGCGGCGCCCGGGGAGTACTTCGAGCTCCTCAATCTGCACGGCATCGAGCGCAGGACTATCAAGCTGCGCCAGCTGCTGCTCAATGAGCCTCTTAATGAAGTGCTCGATCTCGTCCTCATACGCGCCCGGGTCTGAGCTGTCGATCCGCACGAGCTCCTGCGCAAGCCGCCAGGCAAAGTTCTCATCAACCATATGCAACCTCACAATCAGTTTGCTTTCCAAACCGATTGTAAGCCTCCTGAGAGATCCGCGACGTGGGCGTGGCAGTATTTACCGTTCGCAGGCCGAGCCAGCGCGTTTGCCGTCCGAGCGGGTTCACAAGCGACGCAGCGGGTACGTACCCTTCATGGACGACATGCTGTGCGACATATCTGCCTTTCGGTATCACCGGATACCTCCACAGGTCTTGGCAATAATGCCGGACCTGCCCGATTCTGCGGACGATCCGCGCAGGGAGCACCTATGTGAGCATCCGCTCGTCACGCATTTCCTGGGCACCCCGTTACACGTGTTGGCGCAGGGCAGCTGTGGACGTAAGGGCGATCGCATTGTCAGGCATGTTTGGAACGGGGAGAGGCCGTTTGATTCCATGCGACAGACAGAGTTTGGCCTCGATGTCGCGTCCCCGCTCTTTACCCTGCTGACCCTGGCTTCCTCGGTCTCAAACGAGCGTTTAATCATGTGCATGTATGAGATGTGCGGCACCTTTGCCGTGTGCAAGATTGCGCCTCAGGTAAAGTCGGCACTTGAGCAGGCATATGGGAGCCGATGGAGTGACGCACGGTCGGGCTGGGAAAACGTAAAGGATGTCTCGGGGAATCCAACGGACTTGTGGAAACGACCTCCCTTGATCGAGCTCTCTGAGCTTACAGAGTTCGTCGATAAGGTCCGGGGGCTCCGCGGCGCTAAATCGTTCATACGAGCCGCGAAATGCATTACGGGGGTGGCAGCATCGCCGCTCGAGGTCCAGGCTTCGATGCTGTTTGGCCTTACGAGGTTGCGCGGCGGCGAAGGGCTGCGCCTTACCAATAACGTTGAGATTCGTATGACGCGCAGCGCCCGCCTGATTTCGGGGCTTGATAGGCGCTATGCCGATATCCTGCTGGCAAATAAGGACGGCAGCCGAGAGTGCCTGGTTGAATGCCAAGGTAAAGCCATACACGGATCCATAGAATCCAAGATCTCGGACTCCGATCGAACGACGGCCTTGCAAGCGATGGGATATCCCGTCGTTCTGATGACCTATGGCCAGCTGGCCGACTCCGATGCCTTCCGCGTGGTGATGGAGCTCATCATGTCCTATCTCGATATGCCGCTGAAAGACAAGACGCCGCGGCAGCAGGAGCTTGAACGGCGGCTTCGTGAGGAGATTTTTATCGATTGGGCGGGAATGTAGCCGCGCGGGCGGAAAACGGTCGCGCGGACTAGAGTTTTGGTCGCAAAATACTTATATTTTGCCTTGGAAGGGCCTTAAAAATGCTACCTAGAATAAGTTGTTTCGGAAAATGGACAGTCAACTTACATTCGGCACATAGAGACCGATTTTTACCTACTAAAGTCCCTGATAAAGCTGTTTATCAAAGCGGGTGTGCTTAGCGACTGGAGCCTCACTATCGATTATCTGAAAAAACTTGTTCTGGGTATCATTTTAAAGTCGTCCGGAGCAACAAAATCGCCCCCCGTTTCGTGAAAACGGGGGGTGTTCCTATAGTTTTGTCAACTGGGAAATGCTGCCCGCGCGACTGAATCGCGGCATGCTGACGCCAGGCCA
>NZ_JBDMSK010000005.1:0-46763 GCF_039758815.1 Collinsella aerofaciens
GCCTCAAGAAGGAGTAACATCGGGACTTGCAGCGACGGACCTCAGGACACTCTTACACCACGTCTGCGCGCGCGACCGATTCGAAGAGGTTGAAAGCCGTCAAACGCCCTTTAAAGGGAGTTAGATAAATCGATTTTGAGCCCATTTTCGCTCAGAGCAGGCCGAAAAATATGGCACTTCTTTTGCAACAGTACTCATATTTGGCATTTTTTGACCACGGGGGCCAAGACCATGCCCCAAAACACAAAAGGAGGGGCCTCGTAAGGCCCCTCCTTAGGAAAGGGAATCGATTTATTCCACAGCCGTAGATTAATCCTAGCCGCTACTCCATCATATCGAGGACGGAAGGGCGAAGCTCGTTCTCGGCGGCCTCGGGATCGGTCTCGCGCAGGCGGTTGATGTAGCGGTTGTACCACATCACGGCAAGGCCCAAGAAGACAACCACGCCGCCAACGTTGTAGACCAGCGTCAGCCACAGCGGCTGATCGAGCGGAATGGTGCCGCAGATAAGCACGAAGCAGAAGACCACAAGCAGGAATGCGGCAACGACCAGGCCAAAGCTGCGCGAACCCATGCGGAAGCCACGGGGAGCGGCGTCAAAGTTCTTGCGCAGCATAAAGTAGGCAAGCAAAATCAGCAGCGGTGGGAGCAGAGCGGTGGGAGCCGTCATGTTGGTGACGATCATGAGCAGGTCGTCGAGGTTACCGGAGCCCAGGGCCGGAATGATCAGGATGGGGACGACGATGGCGAACTGCAGCCAAGCAGCGCGGGCAGGAATGCCATGCTCGTTGAGCTCGACGATCTTGCTACCAAAGACGCCCTTGGGGATCTCGGTGAAGAAGACCTTGATGGGAGCGGAGGTCCACATCATGAGGGAGCCAAGCGTGGCGGCGAGAAGGATCAAGCCGATGGCGCGCGTAGACACTTCCATGGGAATGCCAAAGTGGGCAAAGACAGCGCCGAATACGTCGAAGATACCGGTGGAGATGGCAACGCCGCCCTCGGGGATGAACAGGTTAACCAGCAGCGAAGCGCCTGCATACAGAAGGCCGATGGTCAGGCCGGCGATAACGACGGTGCGCACGAAGGCCTTGACGCCACCCTTAAGGTCGTTAAGGAACACGCCGACAGACTCAGCGCCGCCAACGCCCTGGATGATCCAGGCAAGCGTACCGAAGAAGCCCCACGCAGTTGCGAAGTTGCTCATGTCGGGAGCCATGTTAGCGGGAGTAGGAGCCGTAGCGAACTCAACGCCGCCAAAGGCAGCAGCCAGGGACAGCAGGATGAACACGGCGGTCAGGCCGAGAGCCGCGGTCGAACCGAAGGAGGAAATGGAGCCGATCCACTTAGCGCCCTTGGTCGAAACCCACGTGGCGATAGCAAAGACGACGATCTCGATAATGGTGATCCACAGCTGCGGAAGCTCGGCGTTGGCACCAAAGAACACGTAGCTCGCGTAGATGATGACGTTGGGCAGGACGGACGCAAAGAAGAACAGGTTAACAAACCAGTAGCTAAATGCCGTCAGGAACGCCCAGCGACCACCCATCGAGGTCTTAACCCATGCGTACACGCCAGACTCGGAGTCCTTGTTGAGGCCGACGAACTCGGCGGTAACCAGGGTATAGGGGACAAAGTACAAAAGCGTGGCGAAGAAGAACGACGGCGCAGCTGCCAAGCCGATGGCCGCGTTGTTGTTGATGATGTTCTTGATACCGAACACGGCGGCGACCGTCATGCCCAGCAGAGCGAACGAACCAATCGTTCCTCGTTTTTCAGAGCTCATAAGCCCTCCCAATCATCTGTTAAATGTCATCTAAAACCGTCCGAGCTGCAAGTGCAAACACGGACGGCGCACCTGCTAAGGGGAATGGGGAAAAGGGAGTCAACAAAGCCATCCCCCTTAACGGCGCGAAGCAAACGTCCAGGCGGACGAATACTACTTGTTGGGGAAGGAATAACCTTCGACTGTCACGTGCAGTACCACGACGCGGGGATCCGCGGCATCGGCCACGACACGGTAGGCCTCGTCAATTTCGACGACGGCAACGCCGCCGGCGGGAATCGTCACGGTCTCCCCCGTACCCTCAAAGCGCTCGCGATCATCGATATCGCTGTAGGCGCGGGTGCAGGTGAGGCCTGCCTTGGGGGCAACCTCGACAGTCAGGTCGCCGTCGAGCGGGGCGAGCACGGCATGATAGCGACGGTGACCGACCAGATCGGCGGTAGCCGCCTCGTGGGCGTTCACCCACCAATACACCAGCGAGTCGCCGATGGAGTACGCCACATCGTGCTGCAGTTCAGAAACGCCGTCGAGCGCCTGTCCGGTACGCATCCACTTCTTGACGGACTTCATCTGAGCGTCGAAATCGGCGCGCGAGTTAAAGACATGCATGACTTATGCCTCCTTAATGGGTGCCAGTGCCTGAGCCAGATCGGCAGACGTCAGCGGTCGCAGGGACACCTCAAAGCTGAAGCTCTCAAAACGGGTGCGATAGGAATCGAGCACCTCGGAACCCCAAGAGTTCGAACCAAGGCCGAGCAGCTGGTCGTTGATGTTGACCGTAACCGTGTCGCCCTTGACAAGGTCGTAGACGTGCTTGGCGTTATCGATGGCCTCGCAGCTATAGGGCCATGCCGAGAACGAGAACGGATTGGAGGCAGCGTCAGCCGGACGCGTCACCAGCACGCCGTCACCGTGGCTAGAGCGCAGGGCAACCCAGCGGGTACCCTCGCGGTTGGCACAATCCTGGGGCATGACATACGGCGTGAACATGTCGTCGACCGTAGTGCGGTAATGACCGACCGGGTTGGCGCGCAGCGAGTCCGGATAGTTCTCGCCCGGGCCGTGGCCATACCACTCGACGGCACGATCGCAACCGGGGACCTCAAAGGAGATGCCGATGCGCGGGATGATATCCGAGTAATCGCCGTAGGGCTCGCCGGAAACCTTGAGGTCGACGCGACCGCTCGGAAGCACGGTGTAGACAAGCTCGACGCGCATGCCGAACGCACGGACGGGAGGAGCAATGCGTTGGCTCACGGTAACGGCGACCGCATTGCCGTCCTGCTTCCAAGAAACCTTGCGGGTGGACGTCTGCATTACATCGATGAAGTTGTCCTTCCACAGGGAGTCGTACTCCTGGGCGTGGTTGTCGACGAGCGGATGCCAAAAACCAACCTGGGGGCCAGAGGCCATGACGTCGCGGCCGGATGCCTTCCACTCGCTCACGGTGCCGTTTACCTTGCTGAAGGTCAGCTCGCCGTTGAGGGAGTGAATGCGAATCTCCTGCTCGGTCTCCTCGACCGTAAGCTCAGGACGAGTGGGGGCCGCAATGGCCGGCGCCGGATGGTTTGCGATGGCAAACTGGTTTGCGCCCAGTTGGAACATCGGCTCGCACCAGACGTGAGCGGCCATGGTGTAGGCGCGCACAGTCAGCAGGGTCTCGCCTACCGCGGCCTCGCGAATCACCAGCGGAAGCTGGACGGACTCGCCGGGGGCAACCGCACCGGGCATGAGCGTCTTGCGGCAGACCACGTCGCCGTCCACCAGAGTCTCCGCCGACAGGCAGACATCCTCGAGGGTGGTAAACCAACGCTTGTTGGTGACGGCCAGCTCGCCCGCCTCGGCATCGTAGGCCATGCGAACCGGGCAGATGACCTGGCCGTACTCGGTAAGGCCCGGGCTCGGCTGCTGCCAGGGGAACACCATGCCGTCGATGCAGAAGTTGCTGTTGTTGGGGTAATCGCCGTTGTCGCCGCCATACATGTCGTAGGCAACGCCGTCCTCGGTCACAGCAGCCAAACCGTGGTCGCACCATTCCCAAATAAACTGGCCTTGGATGCAATCCCAGCGATCGAAGACCTCCTGGTACTCGGACAGGCCTCCGGGACCATTACCCATGGAGTGGCCGTACTCGCAGTTGATGCGCGGCTTGGGGAACGGATGCTCGCCAAAGTCGTTCATCTGCGACACGCGGGAGTACATGGTGGAAATGACGTCGACGGTATCGGCGTTGCGATCCTCCTCGTAGTGGACCGGACGACCGTCGAGCTCGTGAGCTTTGGCGTACATCGCGCGGATGTTGCAGCCATAGCCGCTCTCGTTGCCCATCGACCACATGATGATGCACGCGTGGTTGCGTTCCTGCATCACCAGGCGCTCAACACGGTCAACGTAAGCCGGCTCCCAGGCAGGGTCGTCGGTGACCAGGGCGATATTGCCGATATTCTCGAAGCCGTGGCTCTCCATATCGGTCTCGGCGACCAGCATGATGCCGTACTCGTCGCACAGCTCGTAGAAGCGCGGATCGTTGGCGTAGTGGGACGTGCGCACCGCGTTGATGTTGTGTTGCTTCATGAGCTCCAGGTCGCGGCGCATGCGCTCGAGGCCCACGGCGCGGCCCTTGTGATCGTCGTGGTCGTGGCGGTTGACGCCATGCATCTTAAAGTAGGTGCCGTTGAGGTAGATATGATTGCCCTCGACCGTCACCTCGGCAAGGCCTTGGCGATGCGGAACGTACTCGCTGACCTCGTCGCCGTCGTAGACCTCAAGCGTAAGGTCATAGAGGAAGGGGTCCTCGGGGTTCCAGAAGTGGGCATCGGCAACGCTGCACTCGGCATGGCCGTCGACGCACTCGCCCGTAGCGACCACATTCTGGCCATCGCTGAGCGTATACACGACGCGACTTGCGCCCTCGGCAACCGTATCGAGCGTGATCAGAGCGGCATCGCCCTCGCGGTGCGTGCGGAACCTAAAGTCGACCAGATGCGCGGCGGGACGCTGCATGAGGTACACATCGCGGAAGATGCCCGATGCCCACCACATGTCCTGGTCCTCGATGTAGCTACCATCGCTGTACTGCAGAACCTTGACCGCAAACAGGTTGTCGCCCTCGACGAGCGCGTCGGTCACGTCAAACTCGGCAGACAGGCGCGAACCCTTGGTCATGCCGATATACTGACCGTTGACGTACAGCTCGCCATAGCTCTCGATGCCGTCGAAGCGAATGATCTCGCGAGCGCCGGCAGGAACGGCGGGAAGGTTGACGATGCGCTGGTAGACGCCCGTGGGGTCGTCGGAGGGAACGAACGGCTGATCAACCGGGAACGGGAAACCCTCGTCGGTGTAGGCAAGGTTGCCATAGCCGTCCACCTGCCACAGGTGCGGAACCTCCACGTGATCCCACTCGGGCTTGTACGTGGAGAGTTCCTCGTTGGAGACGGCAGCGGGGCCCTCAAAGAGGCGGAACTGCCACGAGCCGGACAGCTGGACAAACCCGCGCGACAGCTCGCGGCTGTACGTTGCAGCGAGATCGGCGGTCTCGTAACCCATAAAGTACGCATGGGGTGCCAGGCGGTTCCTGTGGGTGAGCGCTTGGTTTTCCCAATCGTTAATGGCGTCCATGGTGATGCTCCTTCATCATCGTAGTGATTCTTGTGCAACCGGTTGTCCTTATCTTACGGGCGATGTAAAAAACTGTGCAACCGGTTGTCCGCTGAACGGTCGATTTGGCAGGGTTAACGGTGCAACCGGTTGTACAATCGCAACACTTATGTCACCCTGAATATCGAAACTCAGCACAAGACATCGTTCTTAAGCTCGTAGGCAACCTCCACGCCCGCTGATATCTCACCCACACGAGACGTATTCGATTTCGGCTTGGTTGCAAAACGACACCGGTCACCGGATATCATGAACGCTGTTCAGGCGCACTATAGTAAGCTGTATCCGCACTAGCCCGTATCAGTGACAACATCGACCGCATTTTCCAGGAGACGCCATGACACAACCAGTTCGCACCGCACCTACGCTTGCCGAGGTTGCCGCAGCTGCCGGCGTGTCGCGCTCCACGGCATCGCGCGCCCTCAACGATTCGCCCCGCATTAGCGAGGAAACCAAAAAGCGCGTCCGCGCGGCGGCCAAGGAAGTCAATTTTGTCCCCAACGCTCGTGGCCGAGCGCTCGCTGTCGGGCGCACGGAAATCATCGCCGTGCTCGTGACCGAGCCTCTGAGTGAACTCTTCAGCGACCCCACCTATAGCGAGTTTTTGAGCGGCATTACCGAGGAACTGTCGGAGTCGTCCTATCTGCCCGTTATCTTGCAGGCGTCTTCTACGCATGAGCGCAACCGCGCACGCGAGCACTTTGAGCGCCGCTCGTTCGACGCCGTGATCGACGTCTCTCCCTACAAAGGCAGCGAGCTGCTCGAGGTGCTGCGCGAGCTGGGCGTACCCACCGTGTTGTGCGGCCAGCTCGAGGGCCACCCCTATCGCGATGTGTTCTCGACGGTCTACTCTGACGACGAAGAGGGCGGACATTTTGCGGCACTCGCCATGAAGGATCGCGGGCGCAAAGATATCGTCGCCGTGTTGGGACCGCAAGACAACCCCGCTGTTGTCGACCGCCTGCGCGGCTACCGCGCCGTCTTGGGCGAAGACCTCCCAGACGCAAACGTTATCTATACCGGCTGGAACAGCGGAGACGGCTATCAGGCCATGCACCAGATCCTCGCGCGCGAGATTGCTTTCGATGGCGTGCTCTGCGGATCGGACCGTATCGCGGCTGGCGTCATCACCGCACTCAACGAGGCAGGCCTATCCGTTCCTGCGGACGTTTCTGTCGTCGGCTTCGACGATCACGAGATTGCGGCGCGCTGCGTCCCCGCGCTCACGACCGTCCGCCAGCCCCTGCGCGAAGAAGGACACATGGCCGCCAACATTGCGCTCGACATGATCAAGGGTGCCGAGCCCACCACCACCGTCATGCACATGCAGCTCGTTCAGAGAGACTCGCTATAAGAAACTGGGGCAGGCTTTCCGCCAAACAGTTGTTGCGGAAAGCCTGTCCCGTTTGAGCGCTCATTCTGGGGCACAGTTTCCGTTAGACAGCTCGACCGGAAAGCGCGTCCCGTTATTTGGCTGGATTCTGGGTCGCAGTTTCCAAAAGGACCCTGTTTGGGAAACTGCGACCCGTTTTGGACGCAAATTCTGGGACGCAGTTTCCGCGACGCCCAGTCAACCTATGCCCTCGCAACGCCCGCGCATAAAAAACGAGGGAAGGCACGCGTCCTTCCCTCGTTACAGGCAATATGTAGCCGTTTGCCTACATCAGGCGCAGGCTGACGTCCTTGAGCTGGGCGCCGGAAACGGCACTCGGAGCGCCCGACATAAGGTCGGAGCCGCTGGCCGTCTTAGGGAACGCCATGACGTCGCGGATGGAGTCGGAACCGGTGAGCAGCATGCACACGCGGTCCAGGCCCAGAGCGAAACCGCCCATCGGGGGCGCACCAAACTTGAGGGCCTCCATGAGGAAGCCAAACTGAGACTCGGCGCGCTCCTCGGTAAAGCCCAGGAGCTTGAGCATGGACATCTGCATCTCGGCGTTGTGGATACGCATACCGCCACCGCCGGCCTCAAAGCCGTCCATGACAAAGTCGTAGGTGCACGAACCGGCCGCCAGCGGATCGGCCTCGATCTTGGCGATGTCGGTCTCGGTCGGCAGGGTAAAGGGCTGATGCTCGGCAGCATAGGCCTTGCGGTCCTCGTCCCAATGGAACAGCGGGAAATTGACGACCCACAGGAAGTCGTGGCCCTCGCGCTTGATCTCGAGTGCGTTGGCCATGTGCGAACGCATGCCGCCCAGGATCTCGTCGGAGAGCAGGCGCGGGCCGGCGGCGAACATCACAAGGTCGCCGGGCTCGACGTCCATGCGCTCGCGCAGAGCGGCCATCTCCTCGTCCGAGAAGAACTTGACGATGGGGCTGTTGATGGAGCCGTCCTCGCGGAAGGCGATCCATGCCAGGCCCTTGGCGCCAAACGTGGAGGCCACGCCGGCGAGCTTATCGATCTTGGCACGTGCCCAGGCACCGGCGCCCTTGGCGTTGATGGCCTTGACGACGGAGCCCTCCTCGTTTGCGGCAGTCGCAAAGACCTTGAACTTGGAGTTGGCAAAGATGTCGGTCAGGTCGACCAGGTGCATGCCATAGCGGGTATCGGGCTTGTCGGAGCCATAGGTGTCCATGGCCTCCCAGTAGTCCATACGACGCAGCGGCGTGGGCATCTCGACACCCATGCGGCCGAAGGCATCGGCAAGAACCTCTTCGAGCGCGCTCATGACATCGTTCTGGTCCACGAAGGACATCTCGATATCGACCTGGGTGAACTCGGGCTGACGGTCGGCACGCAGGTCCTCGTCGCGGAAGCACTTGGCAACCTGGTAGTAGCGCTCAACGCCACCAACCATGAGCAGCTGCTTCAGAAGCTGCGGGGACTGCGGCAGGGCGTAGAAGTTGCCCGGCTGGATGCGGCTGGGAACGATGAAGTCGCGGGCGCCCTCGGGCGTGGACTTGAACAGGGAGGGCGTCTCGACCTCCATGAACTCACGGTTGTGCAGTGCCTCGCGAATGGCAAAGGTAAAGTCGGAGCGCAGCTTGAGGTTGGCCATCATCTCGGGACGGCGGAGGTCCAGATAGCGATAGCGCAGGCGGGTGTCCTCGCTGGTCTCGATGCCGTCCTCGATCTGGAACGGCGGGGTGACGGACGTGTTGAGAACCTCGGCGTGGTCGGTCAGGACCTCGATCTCGCCGGTCGCGAGCTTGGTGTTGGTGGTCTCCTCGCCACGGGAGCGCACGACGCCGTGGATCTTGATGGGCCACTCGGGACGCATGGTCTCGGCGATCTTAAAGGCGTCGCCGTCGGAGTGCTCGGGGTCGAAGGTGAGCTGCGTGATGCCCTCGCGGTCGCGAAGATCGCAGAAGATAAGGCCGCCGTGGTCGCGGCGACGGCTCACCCAACCGGTGAGGGTGACCTCTTCGCCCACGTTCTCGCGGCGAAGCTCGCCGCAGGTACGGGTGTGCATGGAATGCTCGTCGATGGGACGGGTCTGGCTCATACCAGTGATCCTCCTTTATGGATCTGTGCCGCCCCGTGTCGTTCCGGGCGGCGTCGTACAGATTTGCCCAGCCTGCGTAAACCGCGCAGCCAGACATGGCGTTCTATCTTATCGCACCTGTGTCGATGTGCCGCGGAAAAGTAGCTCCTGCCCAAAGACTTGACGGAGACGAAACAATTGACGCACCGCGGCACCCGCCCGCGCTCGTCACGTGCGACAATGTGCCCCAATACAACTGCACTCGGAAAGGCCCGCCATGACTGCACGCCTCATCGTTATGGATATCGACTCCACGCTCATCAACCAGGAGGTCATCGACCTGTTGGGCGAGGAGGCCGGCGTAGGCGAGCAAGTTGCGCAAATCACCGAGCGCGCTATGCGCGGCGAGCTGGACTTTAAGCAAGCGCTCGAGAAGCGCGTGGGGCTGCTCGCCGGCCTGGACGAGAGCGTGTTCGAGCGCACGTTTGAGCGCGTGACGTTTACCCCCGGCGCGCTGGAGCTTGTGCGCTCGGCGCACAGCAAGGGCTGGAGGGTCGGCGTGGTAAGCGGCGGCTTCCACGAGGTCGCTGACAAGATCGTGGCTGCCGCGGGTATCGACTTTTGCCTCGCTAACCGCCTGGAGGTCGTGGACGGCAAGCTCACCGGTAAGTTGGCTGCCGACATTGTGACCAAGGAGTCCAAGCTCATCCAGCTGCTGGACTGGGCAGTTGAGTGCGGTGTCGACATGACCCATACCGTGGCAATCGGCGACGGCGCCAACGACATCCCCATGATCCAGGCCGCGGGCACTGGCATCGCGTTTTGCGCCAAGCCCAAGACGCGCGAGGCAGCCCCGTTTGCCATCGACGAGCGCAACCTGATGCTCGCCATGGACATCATCCTGCGCGACTAGCCGATCTGTCTAACAATTGAATCAGTCTGTCCTATAGTTTCCGAACAATTTTGTCTTAGTGTTCGGAAAAACACCCTTTGAGTGCTAGACTTTGCGCCGTCGAAGGGAACATATATGGATAAGCGAGATCTAGAGCAGCTACTGAGCGATGTTGCCGGCGGATCAGTCACCCCTGCCGACGCCCTCACACGCATCCAGACGGCTCCGACCGCCGATTTAGGCTTTGCGCAGCTCGATCTTTCGCGCGGAGTGCGCCAGGGAGCCGGCGAGGTTGTCTACGGTGCCGGTAAAACCGCCGAGCAAATTGCCGCCATTATCGAAGCGCTGCGCGATGCCGGCCAGGAGCGCATCCTGGTCACGCGCCTGGATGCCGAAAAGGCAGCCCGCACCTCGGAGCTCCTCGGCAACGGCATCGACCTGGGATATGTCCCGGACGCGCAGCTCGCCCTCGTGGGCGGCAAGCCCTCCCCTACCGGCAACGGACGCATCGTCGTCGCCTGCGCCGGCACGAGCGACCTGCCCGTCGCCGAGGAAGCCGCGTTGACGGCCGAGTTCTATGGCAACGAGGTCGACCGCCTCTACGACGTAGGCGTCGCCGGCCTGCACCGCCTACTCGCGCATGCCGAGGAACTTGCCCAGGCACAGGTGGTCATCGCCATCGCCGGCATGGAGGGCGCGTTGGCGAGCGTTATCGGCGGCCTGGTGAGCTGTCCGGTCATCGCCGTTCCCACCAGCGTGGGCTACGGCGCAAGTTTTGGTGGCGTAGCCGCACTGCTCGCCATGCTCAACTCCTGTGCCAGCGGCGTATCGGTCGTCAATATCGACAACGGCTTTGGCGCCGCTTACCAGGCAAGTCTTATCAATCATCTGAGCGCCGGCACACCCCGCGCCCGCTAAGGAGCATTCCATGTCCAATCATCAGCACACGCTTATCATCGACGGCACCTCGGGCATCAGCGGCGATATGACCGTCGCGGCCCTGCTCGACCTGGGCGCCAGCGAGGAGCACCTGCGCGAACAGCTCGCCACACTGCCGGTCGACGGCTTTACAATCGCCGTCACGCGCGTAAACAAGCATGGCATCGACGCCTGCGACTTTGACGTTCAGCTGGCAGAGGAGCTCGAGAACCACGATCACGATATGGCCTGGCTCTACGGCAACGAAGCAGCTGCCGAGCACGAGCACGAGCACCACCATCATGACCATGGTGAGCACGAACACTGCCATGAGCATGATCATGAGACCCACGGCCATGGCCACGAGGGCCATCATCACGCCCACCACCATCACCATCGTTCTTTGGCGGACGTCACCGCCATCATCGACGGCTCGCAGCTAAGCGATGGCGCTAAGCGTCGTGCGCTCGCCATCTTTACCGCGCTCGCCGCCGCCGAGGCCAAGGCCCACGGCAAAACGCCCGAGACCGTCATGTTCCACGAGGTAGGCGCCATCGACTCCATCGTCGACATCTGCTCGGTCGCCATCTGTCTCGATGACCTGGGTATCGAGGACATTGTCGTCGAGTCGCTCTCCGAGGGTCACGGCACCATCCACTGTGCCCACGGCCTTATGCCCATCCCGGTGCCCGCCGTCGTCAACCTATGCCAAGCAGGCAATATCGCCCTCACGCCCGCACCGGTCGCCGGCGAGCTCGTGACGCCCACGGGCGCCGCCATCGTCGCCGCACTGCGCACGTCCGAGCACCTACCGGCCCGCTACCGCATCGAGGCCGTCGGCTACGGCGCCGGTAAGCGCCCCTACGAGGGTTGCTCCGGCACGCTCCGTTGTCTGCTCGTTCACGTGGATGCATAGCCATGGATGCCCGCAAAGAAAAAAGCCGCGCTGCCATCGTTGCGGCGTTCTCCGAGCTGCTACGCGAAGAGGACTACGGCAAGATTACCGTCGGCGACATCATCGCTCGTGCCCATGTTGGTCGGGCCACGTTCTACGGCCTCTTCAAGAGCAAAGACGACCTACTGTCCGAGCTCGTGAACGACATCTGCACCCACGCCCTCGACGACGATGGTACGCCGCTCGACGACCCACTCGTGCAAGTCGAGCATATCCTCAACAACCTCTGGGAACGCCGTCAGGGCGTTCGAGCCCTCGTAGCCGGAGCCGGCTCGCGCGTCTTCGCCGACTGTCTCCGCAAGACCATCATGTCACGAGCAGCCGAAACCGTCCCCGCCGACCCCACAGGCCCCGCCGGCACCATGGACCGCAGCTTCTTACTACACCACATAGCCTCAAGCTTCGTAGCCACCGTCCAATGGTGGGCCTGGCACAACTTCCAAGCAGACAAAGCCGACGTAGCCAAAGACTACCTCTCAGCCATAAAACCCCTCTTCGGCTAAGTAAGAAGCTCACCCCAAAGCATCGCCCCAACCCAGGGCGCCACGCATCCCAAAGTATCACTCGCGCTTCAATGCCCCCCAACAGCAACAAGCCCCTCCCATCCAAATTCAGATATATGTTGGGTTGCTTATACGAACGCAACAAAGACCCCGCAGCTGGCCGCATGGGGTAACTTCCCAGCGCATTCCGCAGGACGCAATAAGGCTCGCCGCACAAAGTGCGCAGCGAGCCTTTTTGCATGTCCGAGGACGCGCTGGGAAGTTACCCCATGCGGCCAGCGGACAACTATGTAGCCTCAGACTAGAACATGCCCAAGAAACCGTGCACAAACAGCGCGGCCAGAGCGGCACCGACAAACGGAGCGATGCCAGGAACAAGCAGGCCGTACTTCCAGTTGTTGTCAGCCTTGTTCTTAATCGGCAGCACCTGATAGGCCATGCGAGGACCAAGGTCACGGGCCTGGTTCATGGCGAAGCCAGTGATACCTCCCATGCCCATGCCAACAGCCCAAACGATCAGACCGACGCAGATAGCGAGCATCAGGACGTTCTCGCCAGCACGGTTAGCAGCAGCAAGGATGGCGCTGATGAACACAAAGGTGCAGATAGCCTCGCAGAAGAAATTACGGGCATAGTTCGTACCCTCGGTGGTGGGGTTGGTCGAGAAGATGTTGCGCTGAGCAATGGGATCGATGACACCATCGGAAGCCTTGAACTCATCGGCATACATCAACCATGCGATCACGGCACCCGCAAAGCCGCCGAGCATATCGGCAATCATGAAGGGGATGCAGCTGCTCCACGGCACCAGACCGACGATGCACTGGGCAAGCACCATAGCCGGGTTCATGCACACGGCGCCACCAAAGACAAACAGGCAGACCGAGATGCCAAAAGACCAAGTGGTGATGGCAAACATATGGCCGGAGCCCTGATACTTGGTACCCTTAAGCACGGTATCGCAGTGCACGCCCACGCCAAAGATGATCATGAGGGCCGTTGCGCCGAATTCGCAGAGGAGTTTGGTAAGCATAAAACCTTATCTTTCTTGTCGGTTATAAACGATTCGTTTAGGCCGCGTACTAGTGCTGTGCGACGACAACGCCCAGGCCATCGGGAATGACGGCCACCTTGGCATCGGCACCCTTCATCTCAAAGGCGAGCTTGAGCGCCTCATCGAGGGTGTTGACCGGCGTCATGTGCATATCCTTGATCATCTGGTGATCGCACAGGTCGGTGACCATGATCACAGGGTGATGCGCCAGGATGCGGGCAAAGATCTGGCTCGTCCACTGGTCGGGCAGGGTCTCGTCCTTAGGACGGTCGATGCAGGCACGCTCAAACTCCGCCGGATCGTTGTCGGCGATGTTGTGATAGAAGCCCTCGCCACCGTGACCGTCGGCACAGCCGGCGACGTCGATGATCACGCCGCCCTCGGGAAGCGTAGCCTCGGCAGAGCACATGCCCTTCACGGCCTGATAGATGTTCTGGTCGAGCGGGTAGCCGCCGTTGGTGGTAATGGCAATCTCGCACTCGACGGGCTCAACGGCGGCAAGGCTCTTCACGAACTCGCAGCCAGCCTCGTGCGCCTTGTGGATGTCGCCGGCAAAGGAGCCGATGACCTCGTGCTTGCCGTTGAGCACCACGTTGAGCACAAAGGCAAGGTGAGCCATCTCGGCAGCGGCAAACATGTCCTCGCTCACGTGGTTGTGGCACAGGTTGCCGGCACGCGAATGGGAATCGTTCACAAACTGACCGTTGTGGTTGTACATGATGGTCTTGTAGCTGGCGATACCAGGCAGGACGGACTTGCGGCTGCCAGAGAAACCGGCAAAGAAGTGCGGCTCAATAAAGCCCTCGGCAAGCAGCAGATCGCAATCGGCAGCAATCTTGTTGATGATGCACTCGCTGCCAGAAGGCAGGGTGCCGATCTTTTTCATCATGCTGTCATCGGTCGCGACGTGCATAACGATTTCCTCGTTGGCAACGATCTCCTCGCCGTACTTGTTGACGAGCTCCTCGTGCGTCGACGGACGATGCATACCCGTAGCAACCAGAATACGCACGCGAGCCTCGGGCGCAGCAGAATGGATGTGATGCAGCAGAATAGGCATCGTCACACGCGAGGGAACGGGACGCGTATGATCGGAGCTAATGATGACAATATCCTTCTTGCCAGCACAAAGCTCCTCGAGCGAAGGCGAGCCATAAGGGTTGGCAAGCGACTCCTCCACCAGCTCTTCCTGCGATTTTGTAGTCTTAAACTCGTTTTGATGACCTTCCATCACACCCGCAAAGTTCTTATCCTCGAGCTCCAGATGCAACGTCTTGTGGTCAAACGGCAGTTCACATTCAAACAATGACGAGCGCCCTCTTCCTTTTCAACTGACACACTAGATAAACCGTTGGAAGGATACGCCGCTCACCGAAAAACACCACCGTCCACCGACTCATTAACACAACGTTCATATTTGACCCACAACAAAACGGCCGCGATCCCAAACGGAACCGCAGCCGCTACAGTCGTAAGGCGAGAAGCGCGCCATTCTTCTCCTCAGCTTTAATCCCTGAAGACCGAGGACGAAGGGACCCGACGGGTTTCCCTCTGAATGCATTCCGCAGCACGAAGCCCCCTTATCCGCAGCTCCGAAGGAGCAGGATAAGGGGGCTTCAAGTGCGAGGACGCATTCAGAGGGAAACCCGTCGGGTCCCGGTGAGAGCCACAGGGCTATCGATTACCCCGTGTTCTGCAAACCTGCCGAGACGCCGGTCACAGTCGAAAGAATCAGGCTCATGTACTCGGCCTTCTTCTCCTCGGCCATCTCGTCCTGATTCATGCGCACCTCGCGAAGGGCGCGGACCTGGGCGATGGACAGAGCGTCGACGTAGGGGTTACGCACGCGAACGGCGCAGCCGAGCACGCGACGACGCTGCAGCGGCCACTCATCACCGACGATGGCAAGGACCCACTTACGCGTGAGCTGCATCTCGGTGGAGACCTTCTCGGACAAATCATCGCGGTCGCCCAGGTGCAGATACATCTTGGCGATGCGCTGGTCGGTCTTGGCGATCGACATCTCAATGTTGTCGATAAAGGTGCGGAAGAACGGCCACTCCTGGTAGGCAGCCTTGAGCTGGTCAAGATCGCCAAGCTGCTCGCAGGCGGTGCCCAGACCGTACCAAGCGGCCAGGTTAATGCGCGCCTGGCTCCAGCTGAAGATCCACGGGATGGTACGCAGGTCGTCGAGCGACTTGGCACCCAAGCCGCGCTTGGCGGGACGCGAGCCGATCGGCAGCAAGCCGACCTCGGTCAGCGGCGTCACGGTCGAGAACCACGGTGTAAAGTCCTCGGTGTTCAGCAGGTCCAGATAGCGTTCGTGGCTTGCAGTGTTGAGCTTCTCGGCCATATCCCAGAACTTCTGCGTGGTCTCGGTGTTGGTCTTCTCGACACTCGGGGCCGACTGCAAAAGCGTTGCGGCGGCAACGGACTCAACATGGCGCTGAGCCAGCGTGCGGTTGCCGTAACGGGCAAAGATGACTTCGCCCTGCTCGGTAAGCTTAAAGAAGCAGTTGACCGAACCCTTGGGCTGCGCCAGCACGGCCTTGTTGGCCGGGCCGCCGCCACGGCCCACGGCACCGCCGCGACCGTGCATGAGCACCAGGTCGATATCGTTCTTCTCTGCCCACTTGGCGATGCGCTCCTGCGCGGAGTGCAGCGCGAGCATGGCCGTGGTAGGACCGGCATCCTTGGAAGAGTCGGAATAGCCCAGCATGACCTCCATGCGGCGGTTGGTCTGGGCAAGGCGCTTTTGCACCACGGGCAGCGTAAGCATCTGATCGAGCACGTCGACGCAGCCCTCGAGGTCCTCGAGCTGCTCGAACAACGGGATCACGTCGAGCTCGGGGACATCCTCCTCGTGTGCAAAGGACAGGTGCGCCAGCTCAAAGACGTCGGCCACATGCTGAGCGCTCTTGGTAAACGAGATGATGTAGCGGTGCGCCATCTTCTTGCCGTAGCGCTTTTGGATGGAGCCGATAGCGCGGAAGGTATCGATGACCTCGCGCGTCATGGGCTGCAGGTCGCCATGGATACCGTTCTCGTGGATATCCTTAAGGGCGCGGGCATGCACCACGGAGTGCTGACGGAACTCCATCTCGACCATATGGAAGCCGAAGGACTCGACCTGCCAGATGATGGTTTGGACCGGGCCGTAGGCAGCACGGACGGCACCGCAGGCGGCCAGCGAACGCTGGACGACGCGCAGGTCATCCAGGAACTCGTCGGCGCTGTGGTACATGGTGTCGGTGATACGACGGACGGTGGCGTTCAGGCGGTCGGCCATGACGAGCATGACGGCGCGATGCGGCTCGTGCTCGGAGATCAGCTCGGCGCGGGCCGTGTAACGAGGGCTCATCTCGACCTGATGGTTCCACAGGTTAATGAGCTCGGCCGACGGCTTGCTGTAGGTAGCCTCGAGCGTGAGGTTGCGGCCGATGTGGCGGCACTTGTCCTCGAGCTTGAGCACCATGTGCGTAAAGTACTTGGCGGCGACCTCACGGCTCACCTTGGCGGTGACGTTGGGGTTACCGTCGCGGTCGGAACCGATCCAGCTGCCGGGATGGAAGAACGCCGGGCACAGCGGCGGCACAGTACCGGCCTTGTCGCCCAGCACCCAATCGTCAAAACGACGATAGATAACGGGGATAACGTCGAACAGCGTGTTATCGAAGATGTCGATGATGGTATCGGCTTCCTCGACCGGCGTGGGCTTCTTGAGCGCGATGGGACTCGTACGCACCAGGGCGTCGATCTCCTGCAGCATATGGCGCTCGTTCTCCACCAGGTCGGAGCCGCCCAAACGCGGACGCTCCTCCAGCAGGTTGGAGATACGGCGGATCTTGCCCTCGACGGCCTTGCGACGGGCCTCGGTGGGATGTGCGGTAAAGACAGGGTGGAACTCGAGCTTGTCGAGCAGCTCGTTGGCACCCTCGACACCCAGCTCATTCACCAGCTGGTGATAGGCAACGGTAAGCTCGTTGGCAGGATCGACCTCGGTATCGGTCGACGCACCGGCCTCGCGCTCGCGCAGCTGCGCCACACGGTAGTTCTCCTCCGACAGGTTTGCCAGATGGAAAAAGCTCGTAAAGGCGCGAACGATGACCTGCTGCTTATCGAGCGGCAGGCTGTCGATCAAATCGACGACCTCACGAAATGCCACGGCAGTGGGCTCGTCGGCGGTGGGCACGCCCTGCTCGTCGACGGCTTCGTCGGCAGCGCAGGTACCGGGGTTGCCGGCATTGACCACAATCTCGGCTGTCAAAATCTTGTCGAACAGGTCCGCGATCTCGGGATCATACTCGCTAAGCACACGGCGCTCCAGGCGCAAGAACAGCGCCAGATTGTCGCGCAGCTCCTCGGGGATCTCGATCTCGGCGAGACGCTCCCTGGACTCGGCATTCGAGCCGATTCGGTTAACGAGGCGGTTGACCACGGCAGCGACGCGCGCCGCGGCTTCGGGTACAGACTGGTTGCTTAGGTTCTCAGCCACGTTTCCTCCCATTCCTCCTTCTATGCACGTAACATGCGGTATTCATTATAGGCGCTTGAGAAATACTTTCGACACTGATTGCGCTTTACCACACAAAAGTATTTTCTGCATTGCAAAGGTTTTTGCCCTAAATGGTCGTATTTCTCGGTGGGCGGCATACGTAAACGGGGGCATTCCGCATAAAAGCGAAACACCCCCGTAACAATCGCTCTCCATGAGCAGGGCACGTTAGCAGGCCCGAAGCTCAAAAAGATGCGCTACAGGCGCTCGCGAACCGCCTCGACGACGTTGTCCAGATCGGCGAGCACCTCGTCATGGCTCTGCATGTCGCGCACTTTGACCTTGTCGGCGGCAAGCTCGTCGCCACCCAGGACCAAGATGAGCTTGGCGCCTACCTTATCGGCTTGCTTAAACTGGGCCTTGAGCGAACGACCCTGATAGTCGGCCTCGGTCACGATACCTGCGGCGCGAAGCTCCTGCGTAATGGCAAAGACGTTCTGACGCAGCTCCTTGCCGGCGTTGGCGACATAGACGCACGGGGCCTCATCGGCACCCAAATCGCTGCCAAAGGCCTGCAGGGCCAGCAGGGCGCGCTCAAAACCGACAGCAAAGCCGACGCCCGCCGTGGGCTTGCCACCCTCGAGCTCGACCAGGCCATCGTAGCGGCCGCCGCCGCCGATGGAGCCGACGCCGGCGCCAGGGGCCTCGACCTCAAAGACAGTACGGGTGTAGTAGTCCAGGCCGCGCACCAAGGTGGGATCCTCGACATACTCGATACCGGCGGCATCCAGATAGCGCTTGACCTGCTCGTAGTGCTCGCGGCACTCATCGCACAGGTTGTCACCCATCAGCGGAGCCTCGGCCATGATCTCGCGGCAGTGGTCGTTCTTGCAGTCGAAGGCACGCAGCGGGTTGAGCTCGGCGCGCTCGCGGCACTCATCGCACATCTCGTCGGCGTGATCGAGGATGAACTGCTTAACCTGCTCGCGATAAGCCGGACGGCACTGGGCGTCACCCATCGAGTTGATGAGCAGACGAAGCTTGGAAAGATCGAAGCCCAGGCGCTTGTAGAACTCCATGAGCATGATGATGCACTCGGCGTCTGCCGCCGGATCGGGAGCGCCGAGCCACTCGATGCCCACCTGGTGGAACTGGCGCAGGCGGCCCTTCTGGGGACGCTCGCCGCGGAACATGGCCTCGGCGTAGTAAGCCTTAAACGGCGTGGAGCCCTGGGGCACCAGATTGTTCTCGACGACGGCGCGCACCACGCCGGCCGTGCCCTCGGGGCGAAGTGCCAGGCGCTGCTTGGGCTTGAGTTTGGTGTCGGTGCCCTCGGTAAAGACGCGCTCCAGGTTGGCACCGCTGAACACGCGGAACATTTCCTTGCGCACGACGTCGGTCGACTGGCCGATACCGTGGACAAACACGTCAACCTGCTCGATCGCGGGCGTCTCGATGGGTTTAAAACCAAACGGCTCGAACACGCCGGCCGCAATCTGCTGCATCTTTTGCCAGGCGCGCATCTCGGCGCCGATAAGGTCGCGGGTTCCCTCCGCCTTCTGTGCCTGCATGGGCAAACACCTTTCTTTTGTATCGCGTCATAGGTAGTGGACATTATACGGCACAAAGCAGCAACGCGGCGGCGCGCCTGACCGAACGAGGGTATGGGGACTCGTTCGGCCAGACGCGCCGCCGCGGTTTGTGATCCCTTTTCCTCCGTCCCCTTCGGATCACGTGATCCCTTGGGGACGGAGGAAAAGGGATCATTTCGTAGGCCCGTGGCTGCCTTGGAAACCGAATGATGGTACGAGCATCGATTCGGTTTCCAAGGCAGCCACGGGCAGAACAGGCAAACAGGAATAGGCGGCGACCCGCTACTCCCCCGCCACGCTTGCGCGCAGCTTGGCGGCGATGGGCTCCGAGGCCAGCAGGAATACGAGCATGACCACAGAACACACCAGGCACACGATCCAGGTGCTCGCAAAGGAGCCCGTGGCATCGAACAGCACGCCCGAGACGATAGCGCCCACGGTGCCGCCGACCATCTCGAGCGAGGTAATGGTGCCCGTGACCTTGCCGAGGTCGGCCATGCCAAACTGCTTGGACGCGGCGATGGTAGGCGTGATGGTGCCCATGCACGTTCCGATACCAAAGCTCACCGCGGCCACGATGGGACCGAGGTCCGTCGTCGGGAAGCACAGCGCCACGCAGGCGATAATGCACGCAACGGAGCCAAGGATATTGCCAAAGCGCAGGCCAAAGCGGTCATAGATCGCACCGAGCGAAATCTTGGCGATAACGACGGTGACCATGTAGGCCGAAAGTACGGTACCCGCCCACATGGGATCGTGGCCGCCCGTGACAATCTTGGCACCGTTGACGGTAACACTCGTCATGTTGGTAACCTGGTTGGGCAGGATGGCGCCGTTGACCAAGCCCATAAAGAGGAAGGCAACGACGAGCAGCCAAAACGCCGGGCTCTTCTTGATGCGAGACCAGCCGACGCTAACCTCGGGGGCTGCCTTCTCGTTCTTATCACCCGTGGCAGAAGCAGACGGATCGCCCGGGTTCTCGCCGAGCGGTTTAAGGCCGATCTCGGAAGGCTTGGTGCGGAAGGAATAGGCCGTGATGGGCAACGCCGCCACCATGCAGATAGCCGCGAGCACCAGGAAGGCGGAACGCCAGCCAACGCTCACGATGAGCGAGCTTACGATGGGAGACAGAATAGCGCCGCCAAAGCCCGAGCCCGAAAGTGCGATGGAGATGGCAAGGCCTCGCTTGGCCGTAAACCAGTTGGCGGTCACCAGGCTGATGAGCAGGCGGGTCGAGGCGACGGCAAAGCAGCCCGAGACGGCAAAGAGCACGTAGACCTGCCACAGCTCACCGACAAAGCTCATGCCGACAAGAACGGCAGAGGTGGCGATAACGGTGAGGGAGCCCAAAACGCGGCCGCTCACCTTATCGGCGACATGGCCGATCACAAGCGAACCCACAACGCTCACCACGGTGGAGATAGCGTTGGAGATGTTGTACTGGGCAAGCGTAATCCCGAGGTCGCTGACGATGAGCGGCTGGAACAGGCTCATGCAGTTGACGAAAATCGTGTAGCACGTGGCCATGATCACGAAGCCGGAGGCCACCACGAGCCAGCCGGGGAAGAACTTACGCTGCTGGGACATACTGCTCCTTATTTAACAAACGAATAGCCGGCGCCGGGCGCCGGTAGTGCCCAAGATTGCCTTGAAAGACAAGGGCATAGGCCTTACGGCCATGCCCGCAGGCTTGAAAGGCAAGGTTGGGTGCTACCGGTGGTCGGCGATATAGCCCAAAGCGACGGCGGTATAGGCCGCGGCGCCGAGGGGAAGCTCGGCATCGTTAAAGCGCGCCCTGGGATGGTGCTGGGCAAAGTGCTCGTCCGTATCGGTCACGGCCGCGCCCACCGTAAAGTACGCACTTGGGATCTCGCTCGAGATAAGTGCGAAATCCTCGCTCGCCATGGCGTGGAATAGCGGCAGGAAGGCAGCCTTGGGCAGCACCGCGCCCACGTAACCAAGCGAGGCCTGGGTCATATCGCTGTCGAGCACGAGCGGCGGAACGTCCGAAAGCGTCTCGATGGTTGCCGGCGTACGATATGTTGCGGCAACGCCGTTGACGACCTCTGCGATACGCTCCTTGAGATGAGTCATGAGCTCGACATCGAAGCCGCGCAGCGTTCCCTCGAGCACGCAGGTGTCGGGGATGACGTTGGCCGCCAAGCCGCCAGCGAACTTACCCACGGTGAGCGCGACCTCCTTGGCCGCCGGCACCTCGCGGGAGATAAGCTCCTGAAGCGCCAGGTGCACATGCACGCCGGCCGTGATGGGGTCGATGCAAATCTCGGGGCTGGAACCGTGGCCACCCTTGCCCTGCAGCGTGATGCGGAAACCGTACACGCCCGAGAGCGCCGGACTCCCATAGAGCACTAGGCCGAGTGGCGACTGGCTGTTGACGTGCATGGCAAAAGCCGCCTGAGGACGCGGGTTCTCGAGCAAGCCGTCGGCGATGGCGGCGCGTGCCCCCTCAAAGGTCTCCTCACCCGGCTGGAACAGCAGTTTGACGGTGGCATTGGCGTCGACAAGCTCAGCCTCGCGGGCCTTGAGCAAACGGGCCGCGCCGAGCAGCGCCGTCGCATGCATATCGTGGCCACAAGCGTGCATGCAGCCGTTGGTGGAAGCGAAAGGCTCGCCCGATTCCTCGACAACGGGCAGGGCATCCATGTCGCCGCGAAGCATGATAACCGTACCGGCCTGCTCGTCCTTGCACGTGCCATTGCCCTGAGCGGCCGCGGCCGCACCGGCACCGATCAGGCCAACGACGCAGGAACCGTCGACGAGCGTGGTATGGGGGATGTCCATCTCGTCCAGACGTGCCTGGATATAGGCAGACGTCTGCGGAAGATTGTTACCCAGCTCGGGCATCTGGTGTAGATCGTGTCGCCACGCAGCGAGCTCGTCTGCAAAAGCCTGAGCTTCTGCGACAAGACCGTCACCGATAGCGGTCTGCGCCGTTGTGGTAGCCTGAGGCGCTGGTTGCGGTTGAAAATTGGACAGAGCTGGTGCCATAGATGCCCTCCAGTAACGTTTTTGCAGCACGCACTTTGATAGCGTAAAGTGCAAGGTACAACTGTAAGGGCATGACATAAAAATGCCGCCCTGGGAGGGCGGCGCAACAAGTTGTTTACAATTGCGGGTGTGATTTTCGGCGCAAGAAATCGAAATGCGTCTCGCTCAAGATAATCGACAGGAAGATGAGCGCAAAGCCGGCAAGCAGGCGCGAGGTGAGCGCTTCCCCCATCAACAACACCGAGAACAGCACACCCGAGGGCGACTCCATCGAAAGAAGCAGCGAGCCCGTCGAGGCCGGGACGTGCGCCAGACCGACGTTTTGGACGAGCAGTGCCACGCACGTGCAGCCCACCGAGAGGAAAACAGCCACACCGATAAACTCCGGCGTCCATGCAGAGAGGGGCGCCTGAGTCTCGAATAGCAGCGACGTGATTAAACTCAAAACGCCATTGCCCACAAACATCCAAAACGTGATGACGTTGATGTCCATCTTGCGACCGTACTTGGCAGTCACCGCCATCTGGATGGCGAAGAAGATCGCGCCGCCCAAGGTAATAACATCGCCGGCATTGAACTCGACGCTATCGAGCGCTACCAGGCCAATACCCGCCAGGCACAACAACGCTGCACCCAGGTTATACCGGGTAAGCTTTTCACCGCTCAGGACATAGCTTGCAAACGGCACAAGGATGCAATACGTGCCGGTCAAAAAAGCGCTCTTGCCCGCCGTGGTCTGTGCCAGGCCGATCGTCTGCAAACCGTAGGCACCCCACATGAGCGCACCCATGCCAAGCCCGACGATCAGGTTGCGGGCATTGAAATGAGCGATGATGCGCTTATGGAAAATTGCAAACATAACCAGTGATGCCGGGAGAAAGCGAACATAGACCAGCTCGAACACCGGAATGGTGTCGAGTGCGTCCTTCATAGTGGTAAAGGAGTAGCCCCAGATGACCGCCACCGAAAGCAGCAAGACCTTCCAGAAGAACGGAGAACGCGCGCCGGCGCCGCGGGAGGTGCCGCCGGCACCCAGGTCTTCGCGCGCTACAGGGCTATCGGGCATGTTTTCGATTTCGTCAACGGCATTCTGGGCCATAGGGCATCCTCGCGCTCAGTCTGGGCGTGGTGTCCGCACGTGCATGGCCGCGTGCCGCCTCATGGTCAAATAAAACGGGGCGCACCGGACCCCCGGTACGCCCCGCTACTGTAGCAACAACCGGTGTTGCATCGCAATCCAGCATAATAAAGTATCAAACTGGAAGATCTCGATGTTCCGACGGCGTTTACCTGGCTGAACTAGATCAACTTAGTCGACTCCAGCTTTTCGATGATCCAGTCGTTGGCTTTGATGACCGGGCGGCGGAAGACGACACCCAGTGCCAGCGACGGAATCAGATAGCTCGCCTGAATGCCTAGTTCAATCCAGTACTCCATATGGTAGGCGCCAGCCATGGCGGCGTGCATGGCGTTGATACCATGGGTGAACGGCAGGAACGGATAGATCGCCTGGAACACAGGGCCGGTCATCTCGATGGGGAACGTACCGCCCGAACCGCCGACCTGCATGACCAGCAACACGACGGCGAGCGCCTTGCCGATATCGCCAAACGACACCGTAAGCGTGTAGACGATATTGGAGAACACGAGACTCGCGACCCAGCCCGCCAGCACAAACTGCAATGGGTTATCGCACTGGATGCCAAAGAACAGGATGTCGCCCGCGCATACGAGCGTCGCCTGCAGCAGAGCCAAACCGCCAAAGAACAGGTAGCGACCCAGGTAGATCTCGTGCAGGCGCACGGGGATGAGCTCGTTGATGAGTTCATCGTCAACCGAGACCTTCATCATGGCCGCCAGCACGATCGAGCCCACCCACAGCGACAGAATCGTGTAGAACGGTGCCATGGCCGAACCGTAGTTACGAATCGGATAGACCGGCTTGCGATCGAGCGCGACGGGGCCGGAAAGCGACACGGCCAAACCCTCGGGATCGTTGCCAATCATCGTCTTGATCGTGGCAAGGTCGTCCGACATCAGGGCGCTGTCGAGCTCGTCCTTAAACGCACTGATCTTGTCCGACGCCTCGCCCAGCTGATCAGAAGCCTTGTTGACCAGCTTTGCAGCCTTGGAGAGGCCCTTTGCCAGCGAACCGGATGCGTCGGTCAGGCCGGCAACAGCACTATCCAGATCGTTCGAAATACCGTTCAGCGAATCCAAAACGCCCGAGATGGTCTTCTTGAGCTCCTTTGCCTTGGCCGAGAACGTGGAGTCGTAATCGATTTTGGCACCCGAGACACCCGCCTTGGCGTCGGCGATCGCCTGGTCGGTTTCGGCGCGGACATCGTTAACCTTTGCCATGCTGTCCGAGAGCGACGTCGCGATGCTCGTCAGCTCCTTGGCATTGTTGCGGTACTCTTCCGCAGTTCCGCCAAGAGACGTCGCAACAGACTCGAGACCTTCCTTGAGCTTGTCGTTACCCACCTGGCCGGCAAGGCTGCGGAGCTTATCGGCAGCAGCGTCAATCTCATCGGCACGCGCGTTGAGCGACGCTGCGCCGCCGTTGAGCTGAGACACCGTAAGATCGACATGCTGGTTCGCGGCGTCAAAGGCCTTTGCGAGCTCGGTAGAAACGTTATCGAACGACCCGGCACTTCCATCAATCGCCGCATCGATGGCATCGCTGGCAGCCTTGAGTGCTTGCTCCGAATCACCGATACCGCTCTCGGCATGCTCCATCAGCTGTTTCACCGACTGCTCGGTAGTTCCGGTCTGCTTGAGCAGGCCGCCCGCCGACGTCAGCGAATCGGATGTCGAGCTCAAAATGCCCGCAAGCGAAGTAGCGTTGGCCTTAATGTCCTGCAGGTCCTGAACCGAGTCGCCAAGCGTCGAGGACAGGTTGGCAATGAAGTTGCTGACCTGTTCGGTGCTCATGTAATCGAGCAAGCTGGACACCGTCTTAAGACCGATCGTCGTGATGGTCTCGGTAAAGGTCTCGTTGACCTGGTTCTGAACAGCACTCGAGCCCTTTTCGGTCACGATCTGGGCGATGGCGTTGGCCTTCTGGTTCTCGTAGAACTCGATATCGGCATGCTTCACGTCGGTCGAAAAGAGCGTCATCATGTCGGAGCTAAAGCTCTTGGGGATTAAGACGGCCGCATAGTAAGCGCCCGACTTAACACCGTCGATAGCCTTATCGCGATCGTTGAGCACAACCCAGTCAAAGTTCTCGTTACCACGCAGAGCGGCGGTAACGTTTTCGCCCACGTTGATCTCGACGGGGATCAGGTCGCTCTCGTAACCCTCGTCGGTATTGACCACGGCAATCTTAAGGTTTCCGGTATTGCCGTACGGGTCCCAGCTGCCGGCGATGTTAAACCATGCATACAAGCACGGCACGATAATGAGGCCCATCACGACAACCATGCCGATCACGGAGTGAGACACGTTTTGGACGTCGCGCTTAAACAGATGCAGGATGTTCTTCATTTATGCCTCACCTCCTTTTGAGTGCTTGCCAAGCGGGGCGCCATCCTCATTCATCACAAATGTGTCGTCCCCGTTCGCGGGCACATGGTGCATATCGTGGTGAATGGACTGGTCGGCAGCCTGATCCTTGGATTTAGAGCCTCGCTCGCTGGCATTCAGGCCAAACATGCGACGGGCGGCAGGGATCGCCGCTGTGTGCTCGCGCATCTCGCGGCGCAGGTCCTCGTCCGAAAGCGCCGAGATACGCATCTGGGTGTTGAGGCTTGCGCGGATGTACTCGATATTGATCAGCCAGCCGCAAATGACAATGACCGAGATAATCCAGATAACCAGCAGAATGATCTTGCCATTGTTGTCGATATCGAGAACCGTCGACAGAACGAAGAGCAGCACCTGCACGCCGACTACAGCAGCGAAACCGCCCTTGATGTAGTACGGGTAGCGATGCTCAAAGGCGACCGCATGATCGAGCACCTCGCGACGGTACGAATCCGAATCGAGCACGACGCGCATGGCCGTGCGCAGCGAATAGCGCTGACGCGGCAGGTCATTGGACTCGCAGATCATCAGACCCGTCGTGGAAAGCTGTTTATCAAAGAGCAGGTTGAGGTTGAGCAGCAGCGGACGCAGCTGCAGACCGATAAAGAGTGCGATGGCAAGGAACACGCCCAAGATGCACAGGTTGAACAGGTAGTTGAACGAGTACATGCCGCCGACGGTCTCGCGCAGCAGATTGATGCCGTAGGTAAAGGGCAGCAGCGGATGCAGCCATTGGAAGAAGCCGGGCATCATCTCGATGGGATACATGCCCGACGAACCCGGAATCTGCACGATGACGAGGATGACGCCGATTGCCTTGCCGATATGCTTAAACGTGGTGGACAGCGCATAGATGATGTTGACGTACGTAAACGAGATGGCGATACCGCCCAGCACGAACAGCAGCGGGTTGACGCATTGCACGCCAATCACCAAATCGCCCACCGTAACGATGATGGCCTGGAACGCGCCCAGGATCATCAGAAGCAACCAGCGGCCAAAGTAGCCCTGACGCGCGGTAAAGCTGCCGATGCCTTCGCGGTCGACCTCGAGCTTGTAGATAGCGATGAGCACGTAGCCGCCCACCCAAAGTGCCAGGTTGGTATAGAACGGGGCAATGCCCGAACCAAAGCTCTTAACCGGATAAATCGACTTGGACGTCAGCTCAACGGGGGACGCCATAAAGTCCGCCACGTCGTCCACGTCGACGCCCATCAGGTCGGCCAGCTCGCCCATAGACTCAGAGGTCTGCAGCGCCGCGATGTCGTTAGCGGCGGTTGCAAGCCTGTCCTGGACCTTGGCAAGCGAGGCATCGGTCTGGGACAGCGTGGTCTTGGCCTGCTTGAGCGTGGCATCGAGCTGCGATAGCGTACCGCGCGCATTGGCGATTGTAGGCGTGAGTCCCGACACGATACCGGTTAGGTCGCCCGATACAACCGAGAAAGAGTCAAGCGCGCTGGAAGCCTTCGGCAGCGCATTTTGACCAAGATCCGTCTGAGCCTGGCTAATGTTGGTCGTGCCGGTCTGAATTGCAGTATTGATAGCGTCGCTGGCGCTCGAAACGGCCGAAGCGTCATTCGCAATAGCACTCGACTGCGCCGAGAGATTGTCCTTGACGGCCTGGAGGCTTTCGTTTTGTCCTCGAAGCGTATCGATCATCGACGCGATGAGCGCGTTGATTTCCTCCGAACCCGTCGGCGCGCTGTCCGCCAAGTTCTGCAGGCGGTCGATCAGCGCGTTGTTGTGGTCAATTGTCGTTTGAAGCGATTCGAGCGAGTTGTCGATGCGAGTGGTCGTAGACGTCAAGGCGCCCGTCATCTTTCCGACCGCAGCGTTCGCCGAAGCCGACGTCTTGGACAGTGCAACACTTCCCTCCGAAAGCGCCTTAGAGAGCGAGGTGATCGATTTGCCCGCGGTGGTGCGTGCTTCGCCCAACAGGTCGTTGCCTTGGGAGATCGCTTGAGTCAGCGAAGGCGTCTGACCCTGCAAACCGGCCAGCGCCCCATCCGCCGAGGCGATAGCACCGCTCGTTTTGTCGATAGCGGTGTTCATGTCGTTGATCGAATCGCGGACCTCGCTCAAGGTACTGGATGCCTCGGACACCGAACTCGTCAGCGAATCCTGAACCTGGGCGGTCTTATCCTTAAAATCGATGCCGGCATCCTTGGCGATGCCCGCTACGGTCTCGCCCACCGTGGAGACAAACTCCGAGTTGATCTGCTCCTCGATGGTGTTGGCACCGGTATCGGTGACCTTGGGCGCAATGGCGCTCTTCTTCTCATTGACGTAATAGGTGAGCTTCGGCTGATGGTAATTGCCATCGAGCATCGAAACGAGGTTGTCGGAGAAATTCTTGGGGATTACGATGGCCGCATAGTACTCACCGCTCTCGACGCCCTCTTTGGCATCGGCCGCCGAGTCGACGAAGGTCCAGCCCAGCTGATCGTTTTCCTTGAGCTGATCGACAACCTTGTCACCCGCATTGAGCTCGCCCACCATGTCGTTTTGGGTTCCCTGGTCGTTGTTGGCGATAGCGATTTTAATGCCCTGGGTGTTTCCATACGGATCCCAGTTAGCCACGATGTTGTACCAAGCGTACAGTGAGGGGATAACGCACACGCCCAAAGTAACCACCAGGGCGACGGGGTTCACGAGCAATCGCTTGATGTCACGTTTAAAGATCGCAAAGGATACCTTTGCGTCGGATAGTTTGCTGCCGAGACTCACGCTTGGACCATCCATCCTGTCGTTGAATCAAATCGTACTATCAACAACCATTGTACGTAGGCGCTTTAGCGTCTCGAAGCACAATGGTATTGAGTTTTGCGGGTAGCAATATACTACGAAGATTAGTTAACGTACAGTTGTACAGTATCTCAAATTTCAGCAGGTCACAAAACCACAACCCGCACAAATAAATGATCCCTTGGGGACGAAGGGATCATTCAAAAGGAAACGAGAGTGGAAAATCTCCCACTTCAAGCCCGCATTCGAGCCAAAAGTGGGAGATTATCCACTCTCGTTCTAATCTAGTTACGGTGCCGTATCCCCGAACTACATCAAGTTGCAAACAGCCGCCGCGAAGGCAACGGGGTCCTCGGGGAGGATGCCCTCGACCAGCAGAGCCTGGTCATAGAGCAGGCCGGAGTACTGCTTGATCTTGTCGGCGTCGCCTGCCTTCTGGGCAGCGACAAGCTTGTCAAAGACCGGGTGCTTGGCGTTGAGCTCGAGCACGCGCTGGCTCTTGGGCATGCCGTCGGGCGCGCCCTCGGGTCCCTTCTGGAGCACCTTCTCCATCTCGAGCGAAAGCGGGCCCTCGGTGGTGATGCACGCGGGAGCATCGGTCAGGCGCGCAGAGACGGCGACCTTCTCGACCTTGTCACCGAGCGCCTCCTTCATAGCGCTAAAGAGGTCCTCGTTTTCCTTGGTGGCGTCCTCGGCCTCCTTCTTCTCGTCCTCGGTCGCCAGATCAAGATCGCCAGTCGCAACGTTCTTGAGCTCCAGATGACGATCCTCGACCTCGGGCTCGGCACCGTCGGCCACGGCCTTTTCGGCAGCCTCGCGGGCGGCGTCGTCCTCGTAGATCTTAGGCATATCGGCGGCAACGTACTCACGCATAGCCTGGAACGTGAACTCATCCACATCCTGCGTCAGAAGCAGCACGTCATAGCCGCGGTCGAGCACGCCCTTTACCACGGGCATCTTGGCCAAGCGCTCACGCGAATCGCCGGCGGCGTAGTAGATGGCCTTCTGGTCCTCGGGCATACCCTTGGCATACTCGGCCAGGGTAATCATCTTCTGCTCCTTGGCAGACCAGAACAGCAGCAGGTCGGCGAGTTCATCGGCCTTCATGCCATAGCTCGAGTAGATGCCATACTTAAGGCCGCGGCCAAAGTTCTCAAAGAACTTCTCGTAGGCCTCGCGGTCGTTGTCACGCATATCCTCAAGGTCGGCGGTAATCTTCTTTTCCACACGCTTGGCGATGGCCTTGAGCTGACGGTTCTGCTGCAGCGTCTCGCGCGAGATGTTGAGCGACACGTCGGCAGAATCCACGACGCCGCGGACAAAGTTGTAGTAGTCGGGCAGCAGGTCGTCGCACTTCTCCTTAATCAGAACGTTGGAGCTGTAGAGCGCCAGGCCCTTCTCGTAGTCCTTGCTGTACAGATCGAACGGGGCGCGACCCGGCACAAACAGCAGGGCGTCATACTCGAGCGTACCCTCGGCATGGAAGCTGATGGTGCGTGCAGGATCGTCAAAGTCGTGGAACGTGGACTTGTAGAACTCGTTGTAATCCTTCTGTTCAACGTCGGAGCTGCGCTTTTTCCAGATCGGCGTCATGGAGTTGATGGTCTCGAGCTCCTGGTAGTCCTCGTACTCGGGCTTGTAATCGTCGCCGGCGTCCTCGGGCTTGGGTTTCTGGCGGCTCTTGGACACCATCATCTGGATCGGGTAACGCACATAGTTGCTGTACTGCTGAATCAGGCTCTTGAGGCCCCACTCGGTCAGGAAACGATCGTAGGTCTCGGCCTCGCCGTCGGCGTCGAGCTTCTCGTTCTCGCGCAGCGTCAGGATGACATCGGTGCCGTGCTCGGCGCGCTCGCCGTCTTCGATGGTGTAACCCTCAAGACCATCAGACTCCCACACGTGAGCGGTGTCCTCGCCATAGGCGCGGCTGACAACCTTTACGTGGCTGGCAACCATAAAGGCAGAGTAGAAGCCCACGCCAAACTGGCCGATGATGTCGACATCGGAGCCCTGTTGCTCGGCGTTCTCGGTCTTAAACTCCTCGGAGCCGGAATGGGCGATGGTGCCCAGATTGCGCTCGAGCTCCTCGGCGGTCATGCCGATGCCGTTATCCGAAATCGTGATGGTGCGGGCATCCTTATCGAAGGAGACGCGAATGGCCAGGTCGCCCTGATCGATCTTGACGCTCGGGTCCTGCAGGCTCTTAAAGTTGAGCTTGTCGACGGCATCGCTCGCGTTGGAGATAAGCTCGCGCAGGAAGATTTCCTTATTGGTATAGATGGAGTTGATCATGAGGTCGAGCAATTTTTTGCTCTCGGTCTTAAATTGACGCATGTGCAGTCCTTTCGCGCTACCCCCGTCCGCAAAAACGGCCCGGTTGCCCGAGCCGCATCGCAGACCTGCTATGTTCATACTTAGATTTTATAACCCATTAGCGCGCATATATACACACGGTATCGAAAAACTGTATGTCCAAACGCTCTGATGCGCCGATTGCCAAGGAGTGTCCCCGACTGCCGGCAGAAAAGGAACGTCCCTATCTGCCATCTACGCGCTTGGCCATCCAAGCATGGGGCTGGCCCTCGTCTTCGTAGTCCACCGGGGCAATCTGCGTGTAGCCCGCCTTGACATAGAGCGGCAGCACGTATTCCTGAGCATGCAGCTTAATGAGCTTGGCGCCGGCATCACGCGCGCACGTATCACTGGCCTCGACAATCTTGCTCGCCAGACCGCGACGGCGCATGCTCGGCAACACGGCCACGCGCCCCATAATGTAGGTCTCCCCCGCCGCGACGCCTTCGTCTAAGTCGCACGCCGACAACACCGGAGCCTCTGCGTCAGTCGCGCACTCAAGCTCTTCGGGAAACACGCGCGAGCAACCGGCAAGCTCGCCGTCTACATAGAGCGTCACATGAATGCAGTTCGGGTCCTCGTCGATAGCGTCGAACTCATTCTCGTAGCCCTGCTCGTCCATAAAAACGACGCGGCGCACCAACGCCGCGTCATCAAAGCATCCCGTCTTAAGTTGGATATCCATGGCTGCCCTTTCATTCAATGCGAACGTTAGGGACAGATTTTAGCGAAAGTGAGCTCCGCGCACGCTAAACTTCGCGCGAGCCTTCGCCAGGCAGTCGTAATGACCCACGTTATGGGCATCGCTCGCGATGAAGCTGTACAGGTTCTGATCGAACAGGCGCAGTGCCGGCTTTTTCTCGCGACCAAAGCGACCGCCGGCAATAAAGTCCGCCGAAGCCTGCAGCTTGCAGCCCATATCGACCAGGCGCTCCGCCACGCTTACATCCTTTTGAACCGCACGATAGCGCTCAGGATGAGCGATGATCACCTGGTAGCCACGGCACTGCAAATCGTAAATCGTGTTCTCGTACTCTCTAAACGCATACGCATCGGCATGCGTCGAAAGCTCGAGCAGAAACTCGTTGGTCCCATCGAAATGCAAGTGATCCGCGGCATCGATACCAAGCTCAACGAGCTTTCGATGGTTGACCTCGAAGCCCATCTGGAGCGGAAAACCGTCAGCGTTATCGCGCAGCAGCTCAAAGGCATCCCACATCTTGTCGTAATCAAAATAGGGATCACGGCAGTGAGGAGTGCAAACGATTCTGGTTACACCGGCCCGCTTGGCAGCCTCGAGCATCGCCAAGCTCTCTTCGAGATCGGCTGCGCCGTCGTCTACACCCGGCAAGATATGGCAATGAATGTCACGCATAGGTCAGCCTTAATCAACTAAACGTTTGCTCGGTTGGTGAAGATGCCCTTTTTGGAAGTGCCCTGATCGTCGGAGCCCTTCTTAACCTTCTTACCGTCCTTGGTGTAGTAAGAATAGTAGTACTCGCTGGTCTCGGTCTCACAGTAATTCATGACGGTACCGATGAGCTTGACCTTCTCGGACTTCTTAAGCTGGGCGATAGCGTTGAGCGCCTCTTCGCGCTTGGTAAAGTCCTCGCGCACCACGAACAGCGCGCCGTCGGTCAAGCTGGCAATCTCGACAGCATCGATGAAGGTGCCGACCGGAGGAGCATCGAAGATGACGTACTGGAACTTGGCGGACAGTGCCTTTACCAGCTTGGCAAAGCGATGGGAGACGATGATGTCGGCAGGATTGGGAATGTGCGGCTCGGCATCGAGGAAGTAGAAGTTCTTCTGACCCGTCTCGACAATTGCCTGGTCAATGGAGATCTGCTCGGAAAGGACCGCATAGAGTCCGCCGCGCGAACGAACGCCGAGCATATCGGAAAGGGACCTGCGGCGCATATCGGCCTCGACCAGGAGCACGGACTTGCCGCTCGTGGCGATTGCCTGAGCAAGGTTAATGGAAACCGTAGACTTGCCCTCGTTGGGAATCGAGGAGGTAACGGTGATGGTGCGAATGGGGTCGTCCACGCTCGCAAAGCGGATGTTGGCCAGAAGGGTCTTGGCGGCATTCTGTACAACGAGCTTATCGGTGTTCTTTGCCTTAGCCATGCCTATTTACCACCTTTCATAGCCGGAATTCGGCCAACAACGGGAATACCCAGGAGCTCTTCTGCCTCTTCGGCACCGCGGATGCGGGTATTGAGCATGTCTGCCAAAACGACATAGGCAACTGCGATAAAGATACCGGCGAGGAACGCGACGGCAATATACAGCGTGCGCTTGGGGCCGCTGGGGGCTTCGGGGGTCTTAGCCTCGTCGATAACGTTGATGCTCTGGGCAGCGCCGACGTTCTGAGCGACCGTACTCACCGAGCTGGCAATGGCCTTTGCGACCTCAGCCGTCTCCTTGGCATCGGTGCCGGTAACCGAAAGCGTAATGACACGCGTGGTGGTCTCGGAGGAAACAGACACCTTGTAGTCATCCAAATCGGTGAGGCCCAGTTCTTTGGCGGCGCCGCTCTTAACGCTATCGCTATCCAGCAGCGTGGCGATATCGTTGGAAAGCATCTGGCTCGCCGAGAGATCGTTGTAGCTCATCTGACCGCTATCGTCGGTCTTGGCGAGAATGTACATGCTCGTCGTCGCGGTATAGGTGTTGTCCATCGCAACGAAGGACACGATGCCCATGGCGATCGCGCAGACCACCGGAAGGGTGATGACCAGCTTGAGGTGCTTCTTCAGCAGCTGGAACAGTTCGAGAAGGGTCATGCAGCTTGCCTTTCATTTCCCCAGTTCGGATTGACAAAACTGTCCGTATGTTATCGCATCTTTTTACCGAGACCAAACTCTATACATAAGAAACAGGCTCTCCTGTAAAAATGTCGGAAGCAATCGTAAAATTGCACAACAACGCCGCACCCGAAAGTCAAATGCGGCGTCTACATCAATATCTATGTTGTATCGCTATGCGAATGGCTCGTCCTGCTGTATGGGAAACGTCACCGTAATGGTGGTTCCCACGCCCAACTCGCTCGACAGATCGAGCGTGGCGTGATGATACAGGGCCGCATGCTTGACAATGGCAAGCCCCAGGCCGGTTCCGCCGCGTGCCTTGGACCTACTCTTGTCCACGCGATAGAACCGCTCAAATACCTTGCCCTGTTCTTCAGGCGCGATACCGATTCCCGTGTCGGCGACAGCGAGGAACGGATGGCCTTCGTCGTTGGTGCCGCACTGCAGCGTAACCGTACCGCCGGGCCGATTGTAGCGGATGGCGTTGCTTGCCAGATTATAGATGAGCTCGTCGACCAAGCGCGACACGCCTTCGATGACCACAGGCTTGGTCTCATGACTTATCGTCACATTCGCCTGACGGGCGACCTGTTCAAGACGCTGCTCAACCGCGTAGATCGCACGCGAGAGCTCAATAGGCTCCGTGGACCCAATGGGCACTGCCTCGCCTTCAGTTGCACGTTCGGCCTCGTCCAAGTTAGACAGCGTAAGGATGTCGTTGACAAGCGCTGCCAAGCGGCCCGCCTCACGGTAGATGCGGCCGCCAAAGGTGCGCAGGTCGTCCTCACCCTCGACCATGCCGTTCGCAATGAGCTCGGCATAGCCCGAGATTGCCGTAAGCGGGGTCTTGAGCTCATGGGTGATATTGGCCGTGAACTCGCGGCGCATGCGGTCGTTGTCCGCCAGCACCGCCATCTGGCGCTTGAGCTCCTGGCGTTGCGACTCAATGCGCTCGAGCATGGGAACCATCTCGGCATAAGCATGCTCGTAGCTGCGGCGAGGATGGTCCAGATCGACCTCCTGCAACGGCTCAATGATGGCGCGGGACTCACGACGCGCCAAGAAAAACGAGAGCACCGCACCTGCCGCCGCAATGAGCAGCATCGGCGCCACGAGAGACATCAGAATCGCCGCAACGCCAGGTTGGGCCTGCGCCAAGCGAACAACCTGGCCGTTGTTAAGTCGGACGGCTCGGTACAGCATAATCTCGTCGAGCGTGGAGCTTGCGCGCTCCGCAGAACCCGAGCCGCTCTCGAAAGCCTTGACGACCTCGGGACGATCGCCGTGATTGGGCAGCATAGAAGGCGACGCCTCGTTGTCGTAGGCAACCGACCCGTCTTTGTTGATCAGCGTGATGCGCAAGTCCTCGCGATCGAAACTGCGCAGAAAGGCAATGGGCTCCTGCTGCTCGTTGAGGGCAGCGGCAATAAGCTCGGTTTCCTGCGAAAGGTTGGCGCTCGTGGCATCTGCCAGGGTATTTTGCACAAAGAACGCGCCCAGCACCGTAAACGCCACGATAACCGCCATAGCGCACAGAAAAATCGTCGCGAACACGCGATGTGACAGGGTGCGTTTTCCCTGGGGGGCTAAGACCACGAGTTACTCCTCCGATGCGCTAGCCGCGCTGTCGGCTCCTTCGGCATCGTCATCGGCCGTAGGCTCGGCCAGACGATAGCCCACGCCGCGCACGGTCTCTATGGCGCTCGCACGCTCGCCGAGCTTTTGGCGAAGCGTCTGCACATGCACGTCGACGGTGCGTGAACCGCCGTCGAAGTCCCAGCCCCATACGCTCTGCAGCAGCGACTCGCGGGTAAAGACCACGCCAGGTTTGCGCATGAGGTACTCGAGCAGGTCGAATTCGCGCAGCGTGAGCTTGAGCGATTCACCGGCAACAGTCACTTCGCGGTGGCTGGGCGAAAGTACGATATCGCCCACGCTGAGCACATCGCTCGCCTGCTTGACCATGCCGCCGCGGCGCAGCAGCGCACGGCAACGGCTAGCGAGTTCCATAAGCGAGAACGGCTTGGTCAGGTAATCGTCGGCACCGCCATCGAGCGCCATGACCTTGTCGAGCTCGGTGTCCTTGGCGGTGAGCATCATAATGGGCACCGTCGCCGTCAGGCGATCGGCACGCAGGCGACGCATAATCGCCAAGCCGTCGGTATCGGGCAGCATGATGTCGAGCAGCACAGCATCGGGCACCCGTCGCGCCACGGCGGCCTTAAACTCGCCATCGCACGAAAAGCCCTCGGCCTCGATTCCCTGCTTGCGCAGTGCGTAGACCGTCAAATCCCTGATGTTGTCATCGTCCTCGACGTAATAGATCATGTTGAACCCCTCTGCGGCCGGCATGACCGCATCTTAACCCTAAAGGCGCCTGCACTAGATGGTATCAGCCAAAACGGCCCGTCAAATAATCCGCCGTGCGCGGATCGGTCGGGTTTTTGAAGAGCTGAGCGGTGGGCGCATGCTCCACCAGCTCGCCCAGCAAAAAGAACGCAACCGAGTCGGAAATGCGCGCAGCCTGCTGCATGTTGTGCGTAACGACCACCAACGTGCAGGTCTCCTTGAGCTCGCAGGCCAGCTGCTCCACCACCAGCGTCGATACGGGGTCGAGCGCCGAGGTCGGCTCGTCCATCAGCAGAATGTCGGGCTGCACGGCCAGCGCACGGGCGATGCACAGACGCTGCTGCTGGCCGCCCGAAAGACCCAGACCCGATTCCCTGAGCTTGTCCTTGACCTCGTCCCACAGCGCGGCGCGTCGCAGGGAGTCTTCGACCAGCTCGTCGAGCGCGACGCGGTCGCGCACTCCCATGCCGCGAGGACCGTAGGCGACGTTGTCGTAGATGCTCATGGGAAACGGATTGGGGCGTTGGAACACCATACCCACGCGCTGGCGCAAGCGGCAGATATCGTAATCGCCCAGGATATTCTGGCCGTCGAGTGCAATCTTGCCTTCAATGCGGCAATCCTTGATACCGTCGTTCATACGGTTAAAGCAGCGCAGCAGCGTCGACTTTCCGCAGCCCGAAGGCCCGATGAACGAGGTGATCTGCTTGTCACGGATCTTGATATTCACGTCCTTGAGCGCATGGTGGTCGCCATAGAACAGGTCGAGGCCCTCGACGTCGATGCGCGTCGGCGAGGCGGCAAGGTCCTGCGCCGTGGGGCGAGTCGCATCCCCAACTTCGCGCTCATGCGCGGCCTCGGCCTGCGCTTCCATGAGTTCTTCAAGCTCCGTGGGCTCCACAGCCGCAGCAGCCGTCATACCGCACACCTCCATATCGATATCAATTCAGCAGTATCGATAGTAGGAATCGCGGCTCATATGCACGTGAGCGCATTGTCAAGTGTTTGTAAGGGCACGCTGGTTATGCAGCGGGCAGCGCAATGGTAAACACCGTGTGCTCGGGCGTCGATTCGCACGCAATGGTGCCGCCGTGCGCCGCGACAATCTCCTTGGCGATGGCAAGACCCAGGCCGGCACCACCGCGATTGGTCGCACGTGCCGCGTCCAGGCGATAGAACTTCTCAAAGATCACCTTGAGCTTAGCCGCCGGAATCGGATCACCCTGATTGATAAAGCGAATTCGCACGCCACCGTCATCTTGGCGTCGGGCCTCGATCGCAATGGTCGATCCTTCGTAGCTATAGGCGATGGCGTTTTTCATGATGTTGTTGAACACGCGAGCCATCTTGTCGCCATCCACGAGCACCGTCAGGTCCTCACGCACATCAACTTGGACATCTTTGTGCTGCTCGTTGAGGATGGGATAGAACTCGTCAGCCACCTGAGCCAGCAGCAACCCCAGATCAACATAGCCACGCGTGAGCACGATATCGTGGAAGTCAAAGCGCGTGATATCGAAGAACTCTTCGATGAGCGCATCGAGCCGGTGCGCCTTGTCGAGAGCCACGCCCGTAAAGTGCGCACGTTGCTCAACCGGCAGCTCAGGAGCCTCTTGCAACAGCGAAAGATAGCCCACCACACTGGCAAGCGGGGTGCGTAGGTCATGTGCCAAGTACGTGACCAGATCGTCCTTGCGATGCGACTCGTCACGCAGAGCTTGCTGCACCTTGCGCTCACGGTCACGCACGCGGTTAAGGGCGCCCTCGACCTCCAAGAAGTCACCGTCAATGTTGTCCCAGGTGTCGGGGTGATCGATCAGACGATCTTGAATACGAGCGGCCAGCACACAATCGGCACGCTGCTCGCCCTGTTCGTAGCCCTGATAGTACAGGGCGCGGCCACACAAGAACAGCACGCACGCGGCAAGCGCCAGCACAAAGCCAAGCATGTTGAATACAAAGCCGGCATCGAACAGCACCGGCCCTTCGATGCCGCCGAGCGCCATGGCGCCAATCGCCAACGTCATGGCCCACGCGGCGCCGCCAATCACCATGCAGCGGCGCACGATCTCAAATCGATCGATCAGCAAGAAGCCGACAAGCAGCACCGCCAAGATTCCGACGATGTTGTCGATGCCAATCAGCAGCAGGCTCAGCAAAAAGAGCAGCACCGTTGCAAGCGCGCGGTTGTCGACGACCGACCTCACGTATTCAAAGAGCCGATCGGGCACCTCGAACGCTTGCCTATCGTCTTTTGTCATATCAAGATCCTCACAAGCGAAAAGCGTTATTCGATGATGTAGCCGACGCCCCAGACGTTTTTGATAAAGCGTGGCTTTTGTGCGTCGTCGCCGATCTTTTCGCGCAAGTGGCGAATATGCACCATCACCGTATTGTTGGAGCCGGGCATAAAGTCCTCGTTCCACACCGCGCGGAACAGGTCCTCCACGGCCACCACGCTGCCGCGATGCTCGACCAGATACAGCAAGATTGAATACTCGGTGGGCGTGAGGCGAACCGGTGAACCGTCCACTGTCACGGAACGAGCATCGCGGTTGATCTCCAAGCCGTCGAGCTGAATGGTCGGCGACTCGGCCGCCTGTGCACGGCTACCGTAGCTGGTGTAGCGGCGAAGCTGAGCGTGCACGCGCGCGATGAGCTCCAGCGGACGGAACGGCTTAACCACGTAATCGTCCGCGCCAAGCGAAAGGCCCCCGATCTTGTCTTGCTGGGCATCGCGCGCCGTCAGCATGATCACGGGATAGGTATGGCTGGAACGGATCGTACGCAGCAGCTCAAACCCATCGATATCGGGCAGCATGACATCAAGCAGCGCCAGATCGAACTCCTGCTCCAAAATCGCCTTGGCAGCATCGGCCCCGCTATAGGCAATCTGGACATCAAAGCCCTCTTTTGTAAGGTAGATGCCAACCAAGTCGGCGATGGCCTTCTCGTCATCAACTACCAAAATGCGCTCGTTCATGCGTGCTCCTCTCGCGCTCCATTATGCCTGAGGCGACGCACGCCACACACAACAAGCGTGGGTGATTAAGTCGGCCTTAAGCACCCTTGTGCCCGTTCGGGTGCGGATGTGGGCCACGCACGCACGCGATGATCGCCGACGCCGGCAAACGATATACTCTTGTTCCAGAAGAGACCATCCCGTCGAAAGCGAAATCCGTGAAGTCCCTCACCTCTTTTGCAAAGCGCTCAGCCCAGCTTGCCGCCGGCTTTGTCTGCGCTATCGCCCTTGCCGCTGGCGTGCCCACCGTCGCCGGCGCCCAAGTGCTTACGACCGACAATGTTTGCGGCAAAACCGCCGATGCGCGCGGCATCACGGCCGAAAACCTGCCCGATATCGATGCGACCAATGCCCTCGTCATGGGCAAAGACGGCACCGTCTACTATGCCCGCGACGCCGATGAGCAGGTCAAAATCGCCTCGATCACCAAGGTCATGACCGCAATCCTAACCGTCGAGAATTGCAAGATGGACGAGAAGGTCACGGTGAGCAACGCCGCAGCCACCGTGGGTAATTCGACCGCCGGCTTGCTCGAAGGCGACGAGCTTACCGTTGAGCAGGCACTGCGCGGCCTGATGATTCCCTCGGGCAACGACGCCGCCATCGTGCTCGCCGAATATGTGGGCAAGAAGATCGACCCTAAGACCAAAGACGCCGAGGCAACATTTGTGAAGGCCATGAACGAGCGCGCTAAGAAGCTCGGTTGCACCGGCACGCTTTTTGAAAACCCGCATGGTCTGGACTTTGATGAGTGGGCTGGCGATATGCACTCAACCGCACACGACGTAGCGCTGATGATGCAGGAGGCCATGAAAAACGACACGATCCGCGAAGTCGTAGCGAGCGAGGATTCCTGGATCGAGGTCACGGGCGCCGACGGCACCGACCATTCGCATTCCATGGACACGCATAACTATTTGCTGGGCCAAGATGGCAACATCGGTGGCAAGACCGGCACCACCGACGACGCGGGCTATTGCTTTACGAGCGCCTACAACCGCGATGGCGACGAGATCTACACCGTTATTTTGAACTCCACCACCACCGATCAGCGCTTTACCGATACCGCCACCCTTGCCAACTGGTACTACGGCCACAAGGTGACGGTCGCAATCGCCAACACGCAGGAAAAGACCGCCAACGGCAACCCGCTTATGGCGCGCATTAGCCAGACAGATTGGACGGACAAGACGATCGACGCCACGCTCGCCGACCCCGCCGCACAGGCAACGGTGTTCTCACTCGCCGGCGAAGTGACCGAAAAAGTTAGCTACGATGACCTTTCGGGCACGGTGCATGTTGGCGACAAGGTAGGCAGCGTTACGCTCAAGCAGGACGGCACCAAGGTCGCCGTCATGGACCTGGTTGCCGACGAGGAAGGCACAGGGCCGAATCCCATTGAATGGCTCCTCGTGAAGCTCGACCGCCTGGGCCGCCGCATCGACAACCGGCCACTCACGGCAGAGAGCGAGACCGTAGCCAAGGCTCCTGAGATGTAGGGCTGGGGGAACATTACATTTGAGATTGGAGAGGCGTCCAACGGGCGCCTCTTTTTGAATACCTCTTAAACGGGATGCGTCAGAATCACCAAAGCGACATTGCTAGCCGTTTACCTTCGCTGTGTCTTTTCGGACCTTGAAAACGGGTCCACCGGGCATGCTAGTAGATCCTTTCGACCTCCTTGGTCAAGGCCCTGAAAAGATCCCCAGCTGAGGGGTCTGCCCCAGGACACAGCGATTGCCAGGCACCCGTTTCTCCGATGGTGCCCGCACTCGTCATAACAAGATCGTCGCTCCGCCTGCGAATGGAGACACTAACGGAGCGGCCATTATGGAACCCATGGATATCGACTTTATTTATGCGCCCATCAGCTAGATAACTAATCATGACATTGATGCTGTCACCATACTCCGGCAATTCGAAGCCGTGGAATCCATCAATAGCTTCACGTCCTGATGGTAAATGCGGGCCTCGACGACATTCTTGGGCATCTTCCCCGTCTTTGTTGGAGAGCAAAAGCTGATGCTTGGCTCCTCTTCGCTCATGCCTCGGTCAAACCTAAGCATGCACGGGCATACCGACTCAATGGTTCGCAAGGCGTCCGCCGCGACCTTTTCCTCGGTAAACATCTCCACGTCGATGCCGTTTTCTTCCATATAGGCACGGTTTTTACGTTGAAGCTCTAGCCGAGCCGCAGCCTCCCCATCTCCACGCTGTTCCCAATTTCCGGAGTCGGCGACATTTCGATCGAATGTAGAATCAACGGAACATGGCGCTTGCTGTTGAGTCTGATCACTGTCGCCGAGACGCCTTAGCTCGGAGCGTCTCATCAGTAGTGTCACAATATCAAACAGCCAACCAAATCCAAAAAGGCCAAAGGTAAAGAGATATAGAAAGAAGCTACCCCACATCCGTGCATACGCCCTATGAGCGCCCGACCACCCAAGAAGGAAGCATAGCAAAAGCGCCTTGCTTGCCCTGTCAACCGACGTAATCTCTCGAGTGAGAGATTTCTGTTCAGGCTTCGCCAAAGGTGTAATTTCATGCGATTAAACAGTAATTGAGGACGTCCTTGACGCCGAGCTCCGAGCGCCTGATTTAGCAACGGCGCGAGCGACATCCCCAACTCCGACGGTCGTTCTGCTGTATACGGCATTGTAAGCAGCCTTCTTCGGATTTTTGATCCACCCCATGCCCTTCTTACCATAGCCGGGGATTATCGCCCGCTTTACCGCGCGCTTCGCTCTGCCGGTCGTTCTTGCCTTGAGTGATGTCTTTAGATTCGGCTTACGCAGCCCGACCTTTACCATATTTCTACTCCATCCCCTCGGAACCCCACACCGGGGTGCACGAGCACGCCTGGGTCTCCCCGTTTTCAAGCGCCCCGTGTTTGCCTAATGTTCACGCCCTTTCGGACTCTAATCCCCAGCTGCCATTCTTGATAATAAAAAAGGGCCCCAAATGGGACCCTTCTTCAAAGTCATACTGGCGGAGAGCTGGGGATTCGAACCCCAGATGCCCTTTTGGGGCATACTCGCTTAGCAGGCGAGCACCTTCGGCCTCTCGGTCAGCTCTCCGTAACAGCCGTTCTATAGTAACCAAACAGCCGAAGTTGGGCAAGGGGAATTTTGAGGCGTTTCCTCTTTTACCTCTCTTTTACCAGTAAACGTCTCAGTCAATCATCTCAACCTGTAACATCTGCAGGCCGTAATCCCCTCCAGATGTTACAGGTTGAGACAAAGATACAAGGACGGCCCCAGCGACAGCGCGGACAGCCCATTCTTTATTAGTCCTCTCGAACGGTCTCCAACAGATAATCGCGCATGTACGGAATTGCAAACGAAACACAGCCATAGCCCGCGGGCTCAATCAACCCCGCATCGATCAGACGCTTGCGATATGACCCAACTTTGTTCGCCGACAAACCCATCTTCTTGGCGATATCGCCGTTGGCGATATCGACGCCCTCGCATTGAGCCATCGCCGCGAGATACTGAAACTGCCGTTCCGACACCCTGCGCAGCGCTGGGGCAATCACCATAGCATTAAAGCTATCAAGAGCCGCCTGGATACCCTTACGAGCCGCCTCTTCGCTCACGCTCTCCGCCCCACTGCGCGCAGCAACCTGCCAAGCGTAATATCCGACCAGCTGGACCATAAAGGGATAGCCTGCCGAAGCTTTTGTTAATAGCTCAGCGGCACCTTTGTCGAGCTCCTTGCCCGCTCGTCTCATCGTATCCTCAAACGATCCGCCAACTTCAAAATCGGAAAGCCGAGTAAGTTCAACATGTTTGGCTCGCTGAAGGAACGTCAACGTATCATCCACCACCACGCCATCTACCGATGTCGGCAGCCCGGCGAAAGCGAAAGCGACATTCGCTCCTTGGCGGATCAAGAGCTGCATCTCATTGCCTAGCTCGCGCATTTCCTCAGTTGAGGCATCCTGGATCTCGTCGAGCGTAATGAGCAGACCACCGCGCTTCGCAGCATCGTACATCGCCTCGCCCAGATGAGAGGCCGACTTCGACATCTCCATGGAGCCAAGGCTGACCCCTAAAATCGATGGGGAAATCGAGATTGATTCAAGACGAACGTTTCGCTGCAGAGCCTCGAGGATTCTATTGCAAAAACCAGCATTGGAGGCAACGTCAACGACCTCGAATCCTTTTTTGCGTGCAAGGTCACCCAATGCATTAAGGAGCACCGTTTTACCTGTGCCTCGGACGCCCGAGATTCGCATGAGTCGATCGGGGGCACCAGGACCATTCTCAAGAGCCTCGGCAAAGTCATCCAAAACAGTGTCCCGTCCGATAAGCTCAGGCGGATTCATGCCCGCCGTTGGCTTAAAGGGGTTAACAGCTTTCGTCATTCTGCCCTCCTCTGCTAGTTTTAACAACTTTAACAAAGTTTAGCAACTTTAGCAGAGTTTAACAGTTTTAGCAGGCTCGGCGGCTTTATGCCTTACCAATCCTGCCGGGTCCTCCCGCCCGCGCCGATACAAATAGCGCGGTGCGGCCCCTCTATATCGCCCCTACCCCAGCGAGCGGTTGAGGGAGCCGAGCTCGTCGTTGCCCATGGTGCGCCACATTTGGAAGATGCAACCGCGTGCCAGGAAAAAGAAGCCGTTGTCGACCAGTTGAACAGCGGCATCTGCCAGCTGATTCGTCACGGCGGACACTGGCGGCAGCTCGAGTCCAGCCTTGCGGATGGTCTCGACCGCTTCCTCGAACGTCGGAGGCTCGCTGACGCCCATCTCGTTCATAAGGCCCTGCATTTCTTCCAGCGCGCTACTGCCCGACTCCTCGCCGCGCGGCACCAGACGGTAACAAGCCAGCGCCAGGTCGAGCTGATCGCAATTCCAATAGGCAAACGCCAAGCGATAGAACAGGTAGCCGATTGCAGAACGATCGCTGGCAATACGTAGGCCGTGGCGCGCCACCTCGATAATCTCGTCAAAGCGCTCCAGACGCGCAAGCACGTTGATGAGCGCAAAGTGCGATTGCATGGACGAGCGCGCCAGATCGTAAAGATGGCGCACCTCGGGCAGTGCTCGTTCAAAGTCCTCTTGCTCGGCGTAAAAGCTGCAGATCTCGTGCTGGGCAAAGTACAGCGCATCGGGCGCACGAAGGATTCGCACAGAGCGGTCTTCTTCCAACACCGGTAGCACCATGCGCACCAGCTGGTTATCGCAAAACTGCGTTTGAACCGGACCTGTCGCCAAAAGCTCGGCGACGGCGCACTTAGCCTCCAACTCCTCGACAAGACGGGAAAAGCCTTCAAAAGCACCTGTACGGTCGACTTTTGCCTGCTCGCGCAATTCAACAACACGGGCCACGTATGGGTCGTCGTCCTCTTCCATGACCTCCAACTCGTCAGCCGTATCGGCAAGCAGCAGATCGCGCAGCGTCGGCGGCAGCGTGCGATGGTCATCACGCGGACGAGCATGAACCTCCGCAGGCTCAATCGTCTCCGGAGCGGTTGACTCATACGCCTCAAGTACACGCTTGCACGACATATCGTCCATGTCCATGCTCTCAAGATCCTTGGCGACAGGCACGCAATCGGCCAGATAGGCCGCGCGCCAAAAGAAATACGTTGCGACAACGCGCTCGCCCTGCTCACTGTCGGGAGTAGCAATCTGCACATAGCAGCGCGTGATGCAGGTGCCTGCGGCAAAACACGCTGCCGCAAGCGTGAGTGCCACGCGCGCATCGTGCTCCGCGGCCCAGATCGCACGCGTATCCTCGTCCAGCTCGCGCCAGGCGTCATCTTGAGCGTCGTATTCACGTTGCGGCATGGCATCAACGACAGACCGCCCAAACCGAACGAGCATAATCCCCTCGGCAACGTTTGCCCGATAGGTATAGTCGAGCCGCGTGACCACGTTGAGCGCCTCAACGATTCGCGCAAAACGCGTGCGCACGTCCCACTCGCCGCCCGGCTGGCACGAAACCGTTCCCGGCTTGGCCCACGGGTTATCGCTCGAAGCCGTATCGAGCAGTCGGGGAACATCGTTGGTCGTCTTGGCGATATGCCACGCATCAAAGAGCGCGCAGCCCTCAAGGCTCGGCGAGGATGCCGCAGGGACCAATCCGGCCCCGATGCGCTCAAGGATGCCGGAGAGGCGGTTGAGACGGCACTCGATGGCAAGCAGCATGTCAATCTCGTCCTGGTCCAACAGGCTACGATCAAAATTGAGATAGAAAATCTTTGAGCGATCAATGCGAGCCAGGCTCATCTCGGACTTGGCAGCGATGGTGCGCAGGCGGGGCAAGTCAATTTCGCTCATAAGGGCGGCGGCATAGCGCTCGATACCGCTCGGATTCTCGGCATGGTCAACGCGGTAAAGCAGCGTCTCGATAGCATCGGGGAGCGGTGCCGTGTTAAAGCCCAAAAACACCTCGACCGGCTCGGACAACTTTACGAGCTTGATCTTGTCGACAACGTTTTGCATACCCTCGTCGAGTCCGCCGGCGTCCGCCGTGTTCACAATAGCGCTTTCGGAGTTGGCAAATATCACGTAACGCAAGAACATCGAGGCCATGAACTCGCCGTAAGGAAGGGCGCGGGTCGAATTCCATGTCTCGTGGTCGGACTGCTCGCGCATGGGGCCTTCGGGAGAGCCGGCAGTTTGCGCACACGCGCGCATTGCACCGTTGGCTTCCCTTACCATGATCTCACCAATACCGGAATCCGACTCGTCAAGGACCAGTTCCATGTCGGGATCGTTGGGCAGCGGAGCCTCGCTGACGGGGCGGTCCACCTTGTACACCTCACCCGAAACGCTTACGTAGCCCAAAAGCGACACATGACTTTTGCCAACGAATTCGACGACATAACAAGATTCATGCTGATCCTCGCCAAAGAGTTTCCAGACCACGCCATATGAGCGTCCCGCAGGCTGCTCGGGCATCGCCGGAAAGCGCTTCTTAGGATCGAGAAACCTGAGCTTGTATGTCGGACGCTCTGCCACGAAATATCACCCTGATCGGTCGTTTGAAGAAGGAGTGGTCGCGAATAAGTCGCGACATCTACTCGGAATCTTACACGAGTCGACAGGAAATCGTCCCTTTGGACGAAAGCACTCAATCTGGCGTAAAAGAAAAGCCCCCGTTGCCGGGAGCTTTAATCTCAAATGGTGCGGCGTATAGGATTCCGCGCATCCGCTGCGCGGATCCGCACCGGCTTCGCCCGCCTGCCGGCGCGCTCGCCCGCGGGCTAAAAACGCTCCGCGTTTTCTTTACGCCCGCGCCTCGACCGAGGTTCGAATCCATGCAGTGTTTACGTAAAAGAAAAGCCCCCGTTGCCGGGAGCTTTAATCTCAAATGGTGCGGCGTATAGGATTCGAACCTATGACGTTCTGATTCGTAGTCAGACCCTCTATCCAGCTGAGGTAACGCCGCGACTTGTTGATTATTATGCACATGGACTGAATATAGGTCAAGCATTTTTTCAAAAAAGTTTATTGAATTGGATTTTTACTCATTTGAAGGAATCGATCGAGTCCGTATCCCCTGGTATGCGACAGGGCGGTTAGTTCAGATGTATCGATATATAAGAAAAGCCCCCGTTGCCGGGAGCTTTAAACTCAATTGGTGCGGCGTATAGGATTCGAACCTATGACGTTCTGATTCGTAGTCAGACCCTCTATCCAGCTGAGGTAAC
>NZ_JBDMSK010000005.1:46863-99957 GCF_039758815.1 Collinsella aerofaciens
GGTGCGGCGTATAGGATTCGAACCTATGACGTTCTGATTCGTAGTCAGACCCTCTATCCAGCTGAGGTAACGCCGCAGCGCGTTATTCATAATGCCACCGCCCCTAGGTCGCGTCAAGAAAAAATTCTCTTAAAGTCAAAAAAATTTTTAGCCGCACGCATCCAAGCAACGGAAAAGCAGGTAGATGGCTCGCGCCTGCCCAAATATTTTTCCCCTCCCCCATGTTGTTGCCCCACATTCAAAAATGGGACGCTTGTAGCGCTTTGCACGACGCTTTTGGGACCCAAGGCACTTCCTAAAATGCCCCCGACCGATAGCCTCGTAAGTAGGAAGGGCCCATGACGGCATCCGTTGATCCACGCAGCGACTCATGGGTCGAAATGAAAAGAACGCACACGAAAGGACGAGGACCTATGAAGATCACCAAGAAACTACTGGCGGTATGCGTTGCGGCTCTTGCCCTGAGCATGGCCCTCATGGGCTGCAACGGCGGCACAAGCTCTTCCAGTGGCGGGAGCGCTTCCAAGGGCACTACCGAGCAAAAGGAGTCCAAGAAGCCCGCGGACAACCGTATCGACTTCACCTGGTTCAAGGCCTCTGTGCCCGAGGGCTATGACGTCTGGTCCGACAGCGGCGACGGCGGCTTCGTCGGCAGCATTTGCTTCAAGAATGTCGACGAGAGCGATAAGTCCATCTCCTTTGATGTTGAGTCCGACGACGCCGAGACGCTCGTTGCCGATGAAACCGAGAGCGACGGCTACGAAGCAGGTGAAGATATCACCATCGGCAAGTACACCTGGAAGACCGTCAACTTCACCTGGAACAAGACACCGAGCGTCGAACTGATCTCCGAGATTCCCGATACCGGCCAAAGCGTCGTTATCTACCTGTTCATGACGACTCCCGACGACCCCGCCGTCAAGGCATTCCTCGAGTCCCTCGAGTTCCCCGAGAACCTCGAAGAGGCGCATAACGAGGCCAAGAACATCAGCATTGCCGACCTCTGCAAGGAAAACGGCCTCACTGAGTACAAGCCGGGAAAGTAGCCCCGCAGTTCATTTGTGTACGACAGACGTTGCTCCACACAACGGTCTGTAAGGAAAACGGAGAGGGTCGAGCAAGAAAGGACGAGAACCCATGAAGATCACTAAGAAGCTATTGGCGGTATGCGTTGCGGCTCTTGCCCTGAGCATGGCCCTCATGGGCTGCAACGGCGGTAGCTCTGCAAAGCCTGCTGGCAGCGACGCCGGCAGCGCCCCCAAGCAGGCGACCGAAAAGAAGGAGTCCAAAAAGCCCGCCGACGACCGTATCGACTTTACGTGGTTCAAGGCTTACGCACCCGAGGGCTACGACGTATGGGCGCGCAGCGGAAGCGATGGCAATGTGTCTGAAATCCTCTTCAACGGCATCGAGGATAGCAACAAAGTCATCTCCTTTGGCGTAAGCTCCACGAAGGACGCCGAGACGGTTGTCACCAACGACTCGGCCCGCGATGGCTATGAGCGTGGAGAAGACGTGACCATCGGCCGGTATACCTGGAAGACCGTCAACTTTACGTGGCACAAGACACCGAGCATGCACCTCGCGACCGATATTCCCAACTCCGGAAGAAGCGTCGAGATCACTCTCTTTATGGCGACCACCGACGACCCCGCCTGCAAGGCATTCCTCGAGTCCATTGAGTTCTGCGAAGAAGATCTTGAGGAAAAGAAGCTTGAGGCCAAGGACATTAGCATCAAGGATCTCTGCGAGGAGAACGGACTTGTCATCTCCGGAACGAGAAAGTAGCGCCAAACCCGGCATGACGCCACGCGCAGAATAGCCCGCAGGGCAGCGCGAGCGCGCGAGCAGGGCCCGATTCCCGCTTCCCCCGGAATCGGGCCTCTTTTTGTTTTGGCCGTCTTCCGCGTCAAAACGTCGCAAGCCGCGCGCAAACAAAGGCGGCGGAGCCCCATGGCCCCGCCGCTCATCATGCGATATGTTTGCAAGAGACCTTACGCCTCGGGCTCGATCTTCTCGAGACCACCCATGTAGGGACGCAGAACCTCGGGGATCGTGATGGTGCCGTCGGCGTTCTGGTAGTTCTCCAGAATGGCGGCCATGGTGCGGCCGGCCGGCAGGCCGGAACCGTTGAGAGTGTGCAGGTAGCGCGAACCCTTGAAGTTCTCGGGGTCGCGATACTTGATGTTGGCGCGGCGAGCCTGGAAGTCACCGCAGTTGGAGCAGGAGCTGATCTCCTTGTAGGCGTTGTAGCTCGGCAGCCAGACCTCGACGTCGTAGGTCTGACGGGCAGAGAAACCCAAGTCGCCGGTGCACAGGCTAATCACGCGATACGGAAGGCCCAGCTGCTGCAGCAGGCACTCGGCCTCGGCGGTCATGCTCTCGAGCTCCTCGTCGGACTCCTCCGGCTTAGCGAACTTGACCATCTCGACCTTGTCGAACTCGTGCTGACGGATAATGCCGCGGGTGTCGCGACCGGCGGAACCGGCCTCCTCGCGGAAGCAGGGGGTGAAGGCGGTGTAGCGGCGCGGCAGAGTGTCGGCATCGAGAACCTCGCCGGCGTGTAGGTTGGTAAGCACGACCTCGGCGGTGGGGATCAGGAAGTTGTCGCCCGAGACGTGATAGGCGTCATCCTCGAACTTGGGCAGCTGGCCCGTACCGAACATGGTCTGACGCTTGACGACGATGGGCGGCCACCACTCCTTAAAACCACGGCTGGTGTGCGTATCGAGGAAGAAGTTGATGAGGGCGCGCTCCAGGCGGGCGCCGGCGCCACCGAGAACGGTAAAGCGGCTGCCGGAGAGCTTATTGCCACGCTCGAAGTCGAGGATGTCCAGATCGGTGCCCAGATCCCAGTGCGGCTTAAAGTCGAAGTCGAACTCGCGCGGGGTGCCCCAACGACGGCGCTCAATGTTCTCGTCCTCGTCCTTGCCGTACGGCGTGGCCTCGCAAGGAATGTTGGGCAGGTGAGCCATGAAGTCGTACTGCTCCTGCTCGAGAGCAGTGCGGCGCTCGGCCAGACCGTCAATCTTCTCGTTGACGGCGCGCACGGCCTCCTTGGCGGCCTCGGCCTCGTCCTTCTTGCCCTCCTTCATCAGGGCGCCGATCTTCTTGGACTCGGCATTGCGCGTAGCCTGGAGCTCCTCGACCTCGGTGATGACGGCACGACGCTCGTCGTCGAGCTCAAAGAACTTCTCGCGATCCCAAGACGTCTGGCGGTTAGCCATGGCGACATCGATGGCATCGGGGTTCTCGCGAACAAACTTGATATCAAGCATTAGATCCTCCGGCGATATACATTCCATTTAGGTTGCAACCTTGTACATGTATGGGCAAGTATATACTTATGAGCGTTTACGACCCAACTCAACTACGCAAGAAGGCACCCAATGGACGCAGTTTTTTCCTTTTTGTTTGGCACCCGCACCGGTTTTGCCATCCTTTTCGCCGGCGGCATCCTGTTATTTGCGATTCTTGCCTTTGTAATGGAGAAGCGCACCCATAAGATGTACGTCGACCGCGGACCCAAGTCCGAGGATGAGGAAGACAGCTTCTGGGACTAACCTGCCAAAAAGGGACAGGTTTATTTTGGTCGGTTTTATCTGGGCAAACGCAAGCGCCCCGCAACTGGAATTGAGCCAGTTGCGGGGCGCTTTTTGCTATAGAGATAAAACCGCAGGAAAACCAGCCAAAATAAACCTGTCCCTAAATGGAAGGTTTTACTGAAGGGTGGCGTCGATGGCCTTGACCAGGGCGCTGCGCATGCCGGCATCCTCGAGCGCGATGACGCCCTTGATGGTGGCGCCGCCGGGCGAGCATACGGCATCCTTCATCGCCGCAGGATGCTGGCCAGTTGCAAGCTGCAGCTTTGCCGTACCCAGCACCATCTGGCTCACAATGCGATAGGCATCGGCACGCGGGATACCGTGCTTGACCGCCGCATCGCCCAGGGCCTCGATTGCCATAGCGACAAATGCCGGAGCGCAACCACCCACCGTGCCGCCCACAAACAGCAGGCTCGTATCGAGCTCGACCACCGCACCGAGCTTGCCAAGCAGATCAAGCACCACTGCGCTCTGCTCATCACTAAGCGTGGAAGCCTTCTCGCAAGCGATGACGCCCTCGTCCACCGAAACCGGTGTGTTGGGCACCGTCGAGATATGCGCAACGCCCGGCAGGACCTGCTCCCACTTGGCACTGTCCCAGGTCCAGGCAACCGACAGAACGACCTTTTTGGCAAGAGCATCCTTGAGCGGGGCGAATACCTTCTCGATCATGTACGGTTTGACCGCAGCGACCACGATATCGGATGCGGCGACGACCTCGGCGGCATCGTGGCAGGCGACCATGCCGCGCGCCTCGCAGCGCTCAACCAGTGCGTCGTAGCGACCCGCACAGGCGCACATGTCGCTCGCAGCTACACCGGCAGCGATCCAGCCATCGGCCATAGCGCTCGCCATATTGCCAAAACCGACAAATCCAATCTTCATATCGCATAGTCCTTTCAGACACATTCCTCAAAACGAAAGGTATTGTCCCACGCCATTGTTTCGTATTGCCGACCTATTTGTGATACGGCTCGCCACGGCTGATCTTGCAGGCACGGTAAATCTGCTCTAGCAGCACCACACGCGCCAGGTTATGCGGCAAGGTAATGTGTCCAAAGCTGAGCATCTCGTCGGCGCGGGCGCGCACCTCATCACTCACGCCGTCCGAACCGCCGATTACAAAGGCAATGTCGCTGCTGCCTCGCAGCATAAGATCGTCGAGCCGCGCCGAGAGCTCCTCACTCGAACGCTCCTTGCCCTCGATAGCCAGCAGGATCACATGCGCCCGAGACGGCAATGCAGCAAGAATTGCCGCCCCCTCCTTGTCGCGCGCGGCATCCACGCCGCCCGCCTTAGCCGGGTCGATATCGGCCACCTCGCGGATATCAACCTTGGCATAGGCACCTAGGCGCTTGGTGTACTCAGCGCACGCGTCCTTCCAAAAGCGCTCCTTGAGCTTACCGACGCAAACGACGGTGTATTTCACGCGCGTCTACTCCTTCGAATCGTTTTGAACTTTGCTGGCGGTCAGCATCTGCTCGAACATCGAGGCCGACTGCGAAAAGTCGCTCGGCAGCACGACCGTCGAGGTTTTACCCGTGCGAGCGAACTCCGTCATCATCTCGGACCACTGCGTAAACATGAACAGTTGGTTGGCCTCGTCATTGCCGACACCCGTCTCTTGGATGATCTCGAGCGAATCTTTGATACCCAGCGCGATGGCCTTGCGCTGGTTGGCGATGCCCTCGCCCGCCTTTTCCATTGCCTCGGCCTCGGCGGTCGCCTCGGTGACGCGCTTGATGCGGTCGGCCTCAGCGAGCTCCTGTGCCGCAGCGCGCTTGCGCTGGGCAGCGTTGATGTCGTTCATGGAGTTCTCGACCTCGGTCGGCAGCGCGATTTTGGTGATGAGTGTCGACACGAGGGTGAAGCCGTAGGCAGCAATCTGCTCGGACACGGTGGCATTAACGTCCTTGGCGATGTCATCCTTCTTGGCAAAGACCTCATCGAGTGTGTAGACGGGAATCGAAGAGCGCAGAGCGTCGGTGATGAAGTCACGCATCTGGTCGACGGGCTCCTGCAGCATATAGTAGCTCTTGTAGATGCCCGAATCTGCCGGGCCGGCGCCCATGTCATAGCTCACGTGGTACTGAGCAGAGACCTCAAGGCCGATGGTCACGTTGTCCTGGGTCTTAACGTCGATGCCAAAACCGTTTTTCATGGTGCGCAGACTCACCGTGGCGGCCTTGCGGTCGATCACGGGCACCTTCATGTGGAAGCCCGCGTTGACGATGCGGTTAAACTTGCCCAGACGCTCAATGATCACGGCATGCTGTTGTTCAACGACATAGCAGGCGTTAGGAAGCAGCAGCAACAGGATGATGATGGGAATCAAAAGGCTGGTAAGGGCGGCGATGATACCGGACAACAGCATGGTCTCTCCTCTGATAGGCACACGTTGGCACTAGGATACCCGCACGAAGCAGCAACATGACATCAACAAGAGGCCCATAACAAAAAAGCTCCCATTGCTGGGAGCTCTTTCATTTAATGGTGCGGGCGAAAGGACGTCCGCGTATCCGCTTCGCGGATCCGCACCGGCTTCGGCCGCCTGCCGGCGTCCTCGCCAGCTCGCTAAAAACGCTCCGCGTTTTCTTTACGCTCGCTCCTTCACAGGTTCAAGTCCCTGTGATGGGCCCATAACAAAAAAGCTCCCATTGCTGGGAGCTCTTTAATTTAATGGTGCGGGCGAAAGGACTTGAACCTTCATGGGGTTGCCCCCATACGGACCTGAACCGTACGCGTCTGCCAATTCCGCCACGCCCGCGTGCAGGAATTAGAATAACGGAGCGCCACCACGAACGCAAGAACTATTTTTGAAAAAGTTTGCAGGCATTCTCCCAAGCGGCTTGCGCGATTGCCTCAGCATCCTCGCCGGTACGATCGACACGGTCGTTGACCAGCGTGTTTGCCGTAATGGAGATCATTGCGGGCTCGCATTCAAGACCGCGGATGGGCTCCGGAGCCATATACGGGCAATCCGTCTCGAACAAAATTCGATCGAGTGGGGTTGCCGCAAATGCCTCGCGCACATCGTCGTTGCGCTTAAAGGTGGCCGCACCGCCATAGGCGATATAGCAGCCCAAATCCACAAAGCGCTCCATCGTGGCGCGGTCCTCGCCAAAACAGTGCAGCACACAACCAGCCTGGGGCACACCCACCTCGCGCAGTACGTTGTACGCATCAACGTGCGAGGTGCGCTCCCCATCCGAGTCCTCGTGACGCAGGTGCAGCTCCACCGGCACATTGCGGCGCACGGCAAGCTCGAGCTGGCGCGCCATGCAATCAATCTGCACGTTATGGGGTGCCGGCGCGATATCGTCGTCATAGTCCATGTGATAGTCCAGGCCGATTTCGCCAATACCGGCGCATAAGGGGTCATCAAGTGCGGCAACGACCTGTGCATGAACGTCGTCGGTATAGTCCGGCGCGCCATACGGATGCACGCCGGCAAGATACTTGATCTGCGGGATATCCTGCATCGGAAGAATCTCGCGCACCAGCCAGTCGCTATAGTCCGCCACGCTGCGCTTGTCGGCAATGGGGTCGAACATCGTCACCAACAGGTCGACGCCCGCGGCTTTGGCACGCAGGAGCGTCTCGGGCACATCCTTGCCCCAAAACGAAAGCAGATGTGCATGCGTGTCGGCAAGCGGCGCCAAGGGCACGGGACAAGCAACCGTCTTCTTTTTCTTGGTAAACGTCACGCGTTCGGCATTAGGCATCATGGATTAGCTCCTGAGCCAAGCGGACAAAGGCGGCGACGTCGAGCGTCTCGGCGCGCGTGGTAGGTGCGATACCGCAGGCCTCAAAGGCGGCGTCGAGCGCGTCCTTGGCAAAGCCGTTGGCGCTCATAGAGTTGCGAATCGTCTTGCGACGCTGAGCAAACGCGGCGTCGATCACGCGGGCCACAAACTCGCGGTCGATGCCCTCGGGTACCATACCGTCAACGCGATCGATGCGCACTACGGCAGAATCCACATGCGGCGCCGGCATAAAGCAACGCGGCGGCACCTCAAAGCGCCCCGTCACCTGCGCATACAGGCCGAGCTTTGCCGTGTAGCCGCCATAGGTCTTGTTGCCCGGCGTTGCGGCAATGCGATCTGCAACTTCCTTTTGCACCATGACGACGGCGCGCTTGAGCGCGGGCATCGTCTGGAAGAATTGAAGGATGATCGTCGCCGCCACGTTATAGGGCAGATTCGCGACAAACACCGTGGGTTCACCACCGGCGACCTGCTCAATCTGCTCCGGCGTCACCTTGAGCGCATCGCCCATGATAAAGCGGAAGTTGGCATAGTCGGCGGCGTGGGCGTCAAGCACCGGCTCAAGCTCGGGATCGGCCTCGATCGACGTAACGCACGCCGCCTCCTGCAGCAACGCAAGTGTCAACGTACCGCAACCCGGGCCGACCTCGAGCACGCGCTCATCGCCCGCAAGTTCAGCGAGCTCACAGATACGTTCGATCACATGGTTGTCGATCAGGAAGTTTTGGCCCAGGCGATGCTTGGTCGCAAGGCCAAACTCCTCTAGCAGCTCCCTAGTTGCCGTGGGGTTTGCCAAAGGCGAAGTTGTCATAGTTGCCTCCTTAGCATGGTGGCGGCGTCTTGAAACAAAAGGGCATGGACCGTTGCGGCCATGCCCTTACATCTAAACAGCAAATTGCCGATATGGCGCGCAGCGGCTTAGCCCAGACGCGGGAACAGCGGCTCGCCCTTCTCGACGGGCTGACCACCGGCAAGCAGGCCCCAAGCGCAAATGCCCTTGAGGTCGTCGCTCGTGGCCTCGTCCTCGCAGGACAGGCGACGCAGAGCCTCGGCAGAAGTCTGGGGCATGAGTGGCATCAGCAGGTGAGCGGCGATGCGGATGGCCTCGAGCAGGTTGTAGATCACAAACGCCAGCTCGTCAGCCTTGGCCTCGTCCTTGGCAAGCGCCCAAGGCTCGGAGTCCTCGATGTAGTGGTTGGCGGCATGGATGAGCTCCATGACCTCGTCCTTAGCTCCACCGTAATCGAGCACGTCCATCTTGGCCATGTAGCGATCGACCAGGCCATCGGCAATCTTTGCCAGCGGGTTGTCGAACGCATCGAACGATGCGGGCTTGGCGGGCGCGCAACCGTCAAAGTACTTGCCGCTCATGTTGAGCGAACGCGAGATAAGGTTGCCCCAGCTGTTGGCCAGGTCGGCGTTGTAGACCTGCTCCATGCGCTCGAAGCTGATGGCGCCGTCGGTGCCGGGCACCACGTCGGTCATAAAGTAGTAGCGATAGCCCTCGACGCCCAACATGTCGATAACGTCCTGCGGAGCGATGGCGTTGCCGCGGCTCTTGGACATCTTCTCGGCCTTGCCGGTCTCGGCATTGCGCACGGTCAGGAAGCCGTGGGCAAAGACGTGCTCGGGCAGGGCCTCGCCGATGGCCATGAGCATGGCGGGCCAAATGACGCAGTGGAAGCGGATGATGTCCTTGCCCACGATGTGGAACTGCGCGGGCCAGCGATAGGCCAGCTCGGCACGCGCCTCGTCGGTGTCGACACCGTAGCCGACGGCCGTCATATAGTTGAGCAGCGCATCGAACCACACGTAGGTCACGTGACCCTCGTCAAACGGGACCTGAATGCCCCAGTCAAAGCTCGTACGGCTCACGGAAAGGTCATTAAGGCCGCCCTCGACAAAGCTACGTACCTCGTTCATGCGGAACGCAGGCTCGACAAAGTCGGGGTGCTCGTCATAGAGCTTGAGCAGCTTGTCCTGGAAGGCGGAAAGCTTAAAGAAGTAGGACTCCTCCTGCACGCGCTCAAGCGGACGGTGGCAGTCGGGGCACAGGTGCTGGCCGACGCTGCCGTACTCCTCGTCGCCCTTCTGGACCTGCGTATCAGTGAAGTAGGTCTCGTCAGGCACGCAATACCAACCGTCGTAGCTGCCCTTATACAGGTAGCCGGACTCCTTCATGCGCTCCCACAGGTACTGCACGGCATGATGCTGGCGCGGCTCGGTGGTGCGGATGAAGTCGTCGTTGGAAATCTCGAGCTTGCTCCAAAGCTCCTTGAAGTGCGGAGCCTGGCTGTCGGTCCACTCCTGCGGCGTCATGTTGTGCTTGGCTGCGGCCTCGGCGACCTTCTCGCCGTGCTCGTCCATGCCGGTCAGGAACTTGACGTTATAGCCGGCGGAGCGGCGATAGCGAGCCTGAACGTCGGCGATGATGGTGGAATAAGCCGTGCCCAGGTGCGGATCGGCGTTGACGTAGTAGATGGGCGTCGTGATAAAGAACGAAGGCTTGCTTTGATCCATGGGGTTTGTCCTCCAGAAAAACGTTGCATACAGGGGATGATTCTAGCGCAAGGGCTGGATATCCTCCATCTATTGCATATCGAGCACCATGGCATAGACATCGCGCTTGCGGCGCGAATACTTCTGAGACAGGCGCTTGGCCACCGCAGAGGCGGGCTCCCCCTCCTCGAGCGCGGCGCGGATATCCTCGCGCAGGGCCTCGTCGGGATCCGCTGCCGCGGCGCCAACCGGCACGATACCGGCCTCCTCATCCTCGCTCGGCGGCGCGATGACCAGCGCAATCTCGCCCTTTACCTCGCCGCGAGCACGCAGCTCCTCGGCAAGCTGAGCAGCGGGCCCGCGCAAGACCTCCTCGTGCAGCTTGGTGAGTTCGCGGCAGACGGCAACCTCACGCTGGGGAAAGACCTCCGCCACGGCCTCGAGCGTCGCCACGATGCGATGTGGAGACTCGTAGAAGATGAGTGCGCCGGGCACCACGGCAAGGCGCTGTAAACGGCGCACGCGGTCGCCGTGCTTTCGGCCCAAAAAGCCCTCGAAGAAAAAATGCTCGCAGGGAATGCCGGACGAAACGAGCGCCGTGACGCAAGCAGAGGGCCCGGGAATAACTTCAACGGGCACATCGGCCTCACGCGCCGCCTCGACCAGCGCCTGGCCGGGATCGGACACACTCGGCATGCCGGCGTCCGAGGCAAAAGCGAGGGTCTCCCCCGCCAGCAGACGGTCGACCAGGCCGACGGCGCGGCTGGCGATCACATTCTCGTCGCAACGGACAAGCGGCTTGGAAATGCCCAGATGCATCAGCAGCTTTGACGTCACACGCGTGTCTTCGCAGCAGATGGCATCGGCGGCGGCAAACGCCTCGCCAACGCGCGGGGACAGGTCGCCCAGGTTGCCGATGGGCGTGCCGACCACATAGAGTTTGCCCGTATGGGTGCTGTTTTGCGTCATATCAACCTATTCAATCATGCCGCGCTCGAGCGTACCGAGCGCCGCGCGGGCGTCCCATGCTGCAATGCGCTTCTCGGTCTTCCACGTTTGGAAGAACCAACCGGCAGCCGGCGCAAACGAAGCCAGCTGGTTGGCGATAAACACGCGCTCGTAGGCATTGCGGCCCTCGGGCGTAACCGACGAGTTGGCAAAGATCGCCGCGCCCGACCATTCGCCCACCAGCACGGGGAACCCAGTCGAAATCGCTTCTTTAAGCTCGCGCTTGTTACGCGAAATCGCCGTCGTCAGCCCGCGGGGGCTCGTGATATCGAGCGCATACTCGTCGCGGTAATGGTACAGGTGAAGGTCCATGTAGACGTTCTTGTACTTGGCGCCGCGCATAAAATGCTTCCACTCGCTGGGATGCCCCGACGACGAGAAGACGACGATCTTATCCTCGGGCATATACGAACGGACGAGCTCGTAGGCATCGCGATAGAAATTGCGCAGGTAGTGAGCGGGAATGCCATCCGTCATGGTGAAGAGGCTCTTGCGAACGCTCATCTGCGGCGTGTCCAGCAGCTCAATGCCCAGCAGGCTCTCGGCCTCGCCATAGCGATCGGCCAAGCGCTCGAGCACGTCGAGTGCGACATGACGGCCGTTGGTGGACGAATGCCACTCGGCAACAGCCTCCGGCGTGGTGGGCGAATCGTTGGAATCGCCCTGGCCACCGGGCACGGTTGCCAGATCGAGCAGCACGCGGATGTCGTACTTGGCAGCCCACTCAATTGCGCGGTCGATGTAATCGACAACCGATATGTAGGAGGCATCGGACTCCTGTGAGCCAAAGGCATACCAGGGCACCGGCAGACGCACGGCATTGAGACCGATCTGCGCCATGCGACGAAAATCGTCCTCGCTCACAAACGTCTCGTAATGGCGGCGCATGCGCTCGTTATAGGCGGCGGTACCCATGGCCTCCTGTAGCTCGGCCGCGTTGGATGCACCGGTCGCCGCGTACAGCGACGGGGTCACCCAAGGCTCGGGAATAAACCAGCCAGAGAGATTAACGCCGAGTATCCTCTCCATCACTGCCCCCTTCGGATCATGCAGGTCGAACCCGCATCGTATTGCATAGGATAAGTATCGTTTTGAGTATACCCGCGTGTGCGGACAGGCGACCGAACGGTCTGTAAAGTGACGCGAAAGTGGGAGGAATGTCTGGGGCGGGCGGGCTCGGAATGGTGCGACGAGGTGTGTACGCGCGCCGGAGGCAGGCACCGGAAAGTGTGTCCCGTTCTGAGCCCTTATTCTGGGACGCAGTTTCCGCAGAACCCTACATAAAAGAAAGGGACCCCTTTGCAGAGGTCCTAGTCAATTCAAGGTGGCGGGGAAGGGAATCGCGTCCGCGCGCTGCGCGGACGGACCGCTGCGGCGCTTACGCGCCTTGCGAGCTGCGCTGGCAAACGCTTACGCGTTTACTCAGCTCCGCGCCCTCACGGGGTTCGATTCCATGTGGGGGCTGCATAAAAGAAAAGGACCCCTTTGCAGAGGTCCTAGTCAATTCAAGGTGGCGGGGAAGGGAATCGAACCCCTGACACGAGGATTTTCAGTCCTCTGCTCTACCAACTGAGCTACCCAGCCATTTGAGGTGTGCCTTGTTTCAAGGCTTGATTAGTATAACCAAGGACGCGTTCCGGTCAACCGAGAATTTTAAAAAAGTTTTTGAGCACAGCCTCGGTTCTATAAATCGGCACGTCAGAGGCATCAGCCGGCAGCAAGAAGTTTTTCGCTCAGAGCCGCACGGGCAAACTCACTTGGCGTCATCCCCTCGGCAGCCGCCCGTCGACGAATGGCCTCCTTCATTCCCAGAGGAATCTTGACCGACAGCGTTGCCGTCCCCTCACCTGAGAGTGGGGGCCGTCCATGCACGATCCCACCAACGGTGTGTTCGCCATCCGGAAACTCTCCGCGCTCGTACGACTCGCACCACGCGTCAATCATTTCGTCCGTTACAACCTGACCATTAGCGGCCGTATACGTCTTGCCCATCATCGACCCCTTTGCCGAGCCTGTTCAATCTCCTGCCAAAATTTCTTCTGGACTGGAGACAAGGCATGAATGATAAGCCACCCACGGACAAGCTCGACCGCGACAAGCTCCACGCTTCGTCCGTCTGGGAGCCATCCAATCGCAAGCCATCTCGGCGGCTCGTCCTTCGACTCGCGACGAATGCACTCAGTAACCGCAAGCCAAGCGCTAAGCACCTGCTTTTCCGTCAGGTGCTTTTTAGCGTTGGGATGGATCTCAACATCCACGCATCTTCTCCTCCATCTTACCCAATTTCGTATGACGAAAGTCCGCTGTCGCCAGTTCTTAAGCCGGCACGCGTTGGAGAGCAGGGATCGAAACAATGATTGAAGGACGCTCTAGTACGGCCCAGGCGCCGGGGCAGGAGCACGTGCGCCAAGGACGAACGCTTTCGTAGCGCGCGAGGATATTGCCGTCGCGATCGATGAAGGCGATGTCGATGGGATAGGCCATAAAACACGTATGGACCGAAGAGCAGCGTGGAAACGCCATGACGAGCGGCAGACCGTTGGCGGCAACCGGACACCGTCCCAGCATGCCGCGCAGGCGCACGGCAAACGACTCCGCCACCACAAACTCGGCCGGCGTCCAACCCAGCCTGTTGAGCGCCCGCGCGTACGCGATGTAGGACGAGACCGCGGTCACATGACCACCCCCGGACGCCATGGATCGACCGTCACCGCGCGCTCGTGCGACAACGTTGTCGGCGCCCCCAGCGTAACGCCAGCGATGCTGAGAGAAGTCGGCCACGGCTCATAGTGCATGGTGCAGGTGTAGGTCCTAAACGTACCGGATAGGGAGAGCAGGCCACCATCCGATGCCTCCGCGCCTTGCTCGCTCGACACTTCGATCTGCAAGCCATAGCCTTCCATGGCATTCAGAATTTGAGTCTGAACCGTCGCCGAGGCATCGGCAGAGCTTTCGTCGCCCTCCCCCTCCGACGCCACGGCGTGCGCCAACACGATGTCGGGCACCACGCGGTCGAAGCGCGCGACAGCGCTGGCAAAGATCATGACGTTGTACACGATGAGTGCCAGCACCAGCAAAACGGGCGTAACCACTGCCATCTCCACCGTCGCTTGGGCGCGCTCCTCGCGCAGACGCATGCGGATACTCATTACGACCCACCGCCCAGAGTGCCAACCAGCGTGGCGACATCGACGGTGAGCGGGATGGAGCCGCCGCCGGGCAGAGGAATCTCCGCAAGCGTGAACACCGTGCCGCTAATGGTGCGTTCGACTTGATATTCCAACGCCTCGCAAAGCGCCTTGGGATCGGTCACGCCCAACGGAATACTTCGCAGCTTGTCTTGCGCTTGAGAGAAACCAGCAATGTCAGACCCCGGACTCTTAATGACGTTGGCGGAATCGGTCAGCACCGGCTTTCGCAGGCGCAAGTCGCACGGCTCCAGACCCAACGCCGCCACGGAGGACGAGACGGTGTCACCGAGCCAGGACGCGATGGAGCCCAACGCGCCGCTACTCCCTCCCAAGCCACCGATCAGCTCTCCCATAAGCTCGTCGGCCGCACCCTGGATGTCTCCGTACCCCACAAGTAGGCGACCCCAAACATCCATAACGCCGTCGAGCACGCCGGCAACGCCGCCCGAACGCTCCTCCAGCGTCGAGAAGAAACGCGCGAGCACGTTGTTCTGCGCGGTCGCATCGTCAGGCGCCAGCACTGCAGCAGAAATTGCACCACGATCGCCAAGCTCAACTGCCGTGTTAAACGAAGAGTTGAGCTCGTCGGGACTGGAGATGGCGCCCGAGACCGCAAAGGCGACCACGCCGTTGCGACCGGGCGGGGCGATGCGCGGACGCTCACCGGATAGTTCTTTGATGGCGGTATCGAACGCATCGCCCGCACGGTCGGCTTCGTCCTCGGTCTGACGCTCGAGCTCAAGCTCCTTGTTGCGACAGTCGACGTAGTCCTCCAGGGCGTCTTTAAACTTGTCAAAGTGATACTCGAAGCCGTTTTCGATAGAGGTTGAAGGCGCCGCAACAGCACCAAGCGACGAAACGCCAAAATGGCATTTGCTGCATTTATCCTGCCCATCGTAATCGGCAACCGAAGCAAATCCGCTCGGCGTTCCTTTCTTATAGTTAGGGCAGGTCGTCCCGTAATGCAGATACGCCTTGTCATCGTTCACACTCGTCGGCCACACCGCATCGGTATAGAGTTCCGTCGCCCGAACCTCATCAGAGTTGCGCGGCAGCAGCGGAATATAGGAGGAAACCCTGTCTCCGTTCTCGGTTATATATGCCCGATCGACCTCCGCACTCGCATAGGTATAAAACGCCTTACGCGCCGCAGACTCTGCCTTCATCTCGACACTCGAGCCTTGGGGCTTCTCGTTTGCCAGACGCCGATGGTAGTAGTCCTTCGCGCGATCAAGGGCAACTTGAGGCTCCCACGTAACGCTCGAAGCGTAATGCGGATTTTGAACACCGGAGAGATCCGTTAGGCTTTTCGCACGCTCCCACATACACGAACAGCTGCCGACCGAACCTTTATCCGATCCACCGCAATCCGCTAGCCAGGCGCGCTCTTTGGCCTTCGCCGTCTCCTCCGATGCTTTTTGTAGCTCCTCGGCCGCGCGCTCCAGATCTTCCGACGCATCTTTAATGGCATCGGTCGAGATCTCGGATCCTTCGAGCGCAACAAAATCCGACTCGGATGTCCTGGGCACGGCAAGCGCCGTACCGGTATAGGTCACGCCGTCGGTATCCTGCACCGATACTGCCTGCATGGCACGCGCGGCAACCAGGTACGGCAAGGCGGTCTCAATCTTTTGCAGGCCCTTTGCCGCACTTTTGGCAAACTTGTTACGTGTTTTAATGATCTGGGTTCCCGTATCGATGATATCGCTGCCAACGACCTCGGCGCCCGGAATAAGAATGGCAACCAAGCCGGTTCCGATCGTGGCAAACCCCGCCAGGCCCAAACTCAAAATGCTCGCATCCACCACCGTGGCAGCTGTGTGATAGGACGACACCACGTTGGCGCCCGCCAGGGCACCGCTATCGGCCGCCACCTGGGTATCTCCGGCGCGCGACATGCTCCATATCGCCGCGGTCGACGAAAACAGCAGCGTAAGCACCACCAGAATGACAACCGCAGAGGAGAGCGTGGTATAGGCCCCGTCTTCGATAAACAAGTCGATACCGGCACGGCCCATAAAGCCGCCCCGCTTGCGGCGAGCGCCTGGTCGACGGCGGGCCGCAAACCCTTGCGTCGCCCGCAACAGGCAGCGCCTAATCCCATGCAGCAATCCATGAATCATAATCTCCCTCCAGCCATTCGGGACGCGATCGATACGAGACGTCGACCTTGAGCTCGACATAGCCGCCCTCACCCGCACTGCCCATGGCCTGCACAAATGCACCGATCACGGGCAGCGGCTTAACCTCGCCGGCAACAGACACGGACGAAACGCCACCGGCACCGGCCCGCCCCAACTCGATATCCCACGACAGCGGCCCGCCGGCATGAAAAATCGAGACGTTGGGCACCGCGGCAAGTCTGCGGCGAGTGAACTCCTTAAGGTCATCGTCGTCCTCCACCGTCGTCGTGGTCATAAGCCGCGCGGTCTCGGCGGCGGCAGACTCCATGACCGCACGCGTATAGAGCAGGCACACCGGCTGCAACGCGAGCAAGATAAGTGTCAAAAACGTCGGCAGCAAAAAGGCGGCCTCGACCGTAGATTGCGCCCGATCCTCGCACGCGATATCAATACAGAGCGATGTCCTTGGCACCCGTCGCGGCATCGATAACCGACGATGGGGCGATGCCATGAGACGCCGCCCGCTCGACCAGTGCCGCCAAGCGCCCATCGGCGCCAGCGCGCCAAAGCCCCGCAATCGCCAGCACAATCGATAACAGCGCCACCGTGACGATGGCGTATTCCACAGTCGCTTGGGCAACCTCTTCACGCAGAACGCTATGCATTTCACGATCCCTCCTTTGAGCTTATTGTTTGCGGGACCAGACGCACGGCGCGCAGACGACACGAAGCATCGTCGGCATCCGCAGCAACCGTCACCATATCGACCCAGCCGCGCCCATCGCGCACGATGGCGCCCCATACGTTGCCCTTAATATCGAGATAGCCGCTCAGGGCGAGCTGGGCCGTTGGCACCTCGCGGTAGGCGCGTAACATATCCGCCGCTGCCTCGGTCATCGGTCGGTCCTCGGACCATGCAAGCCGGACCGCAATCGCGTTGTCCTCAGGCGAATCCGTCGCAGTGCCAGACCGCTTGTCGAGCGTCCGCAGAAAGGTTTGCGCCGTGACAGCGACATCCGAATCGTCCGCATCTCGCATCTCATCTTTTTGGGACGCCACCGCCGAATCTGAGCCCGAATCGAAGGCGGCCCCAGGACGCTGCTGCCGCGCGGCGTTAAGCCCCCAAAGCACCGCCGCTATCGCCACGGTCAGGCAAGCAAACACCAGCAGCACCCCGATGGGGCGCTCGCCCTCTACAGGCTGTTGATGCCCTCGCTGATAGCGTTCCATAGATCTTGGACCTTGCCTTTAAATGCAACGATGGCAATAATCGCGATCACCACAAGCACGCCCACCAAAATGGCGTACTCGGTGGTACCCTGCGCGCTCTCCTCCCGCAACAGCTCCTTGGCATGCTGGCGAGCGCGGATCGCCCGGCAAAAAGCCCAGTTCCAAGCCTTGTCAGCAACTTCGACCATCGTGTTCATGTATTCCTCCCTACATCATCCCGCCTGCTCCCAGCAGCGGGCCCAATATGGACAGAAGCAACGCCGGCAAGATGAGCGTGCCGGTGGGAATCAGCAGCTTGACGGGCGCACGCTCGATCTCACGCTCGACCGCGGCGCGATGAGCCGCACGGATCTCGCGACTTTGAGCGGCCAGCGTCTCGGCAAGTGGGGCACCCAGGGCGAGCGCCTGCCCCACCGTGATGGCAAAGGTCTCGAGCGCTCGCACGTCCAGGTCGCGCGCGGCGGCCAACAACTCGTCCTCACGCGTGCCCACGCCCACCTGCCACGCCATGCAGGCCCGCTCAAGGCGAAGAGCCAGCACTGACCGGCGGTTGGCGCAGAAAATCTCAAGCGCCGCATCAAACGAAAGACCGGCCGAAAGGCCCAAGCGCACAACATCGATCATCTCGGACACTTCGCCGAGCGACACTCGCGCCGGGCCGCCCGCTCCAACCGCGCCCTTCACTCGCGCGGTCAGGGCATCGACCACCGAGCGACCCGCGGCAGCGACCAGCACCGCCTCGCGCTTGCAGGTCCCTGCGATCTTGCGCGCATCCGCCCGATCCAAACCCGTCGCGACAAATACACTCAGGGCACACAGGCAAGCCACAACTGCAACCAGGGCGCTCATAGCTCCACCCGCATAATGCGCCGGATAACCACCAGGGCAACGACGTTGAGGGCTAGACCCAGCACCACAGCGCCCGCACCGGCAGGCGTCGCAAGACCGCGACGAAAATCTGCCGAAAGCAGCGCCAACACCGCGCACATGCCCGCCGGCATCGCCGCGACCATATGCGCAGACATGCGAGCCTGCGACGTCTTAACATCCAGGCGGCGCTTGAGCTCAATGCGCTCCCCCACCATGCTCGACGCCTCGGACAGTAAGTCGGCAAGCGGAGCACCGGTGCGCTGAGACACCTTAAGCGCCAAGGTCACAAGCGAAAGGCCGGGGGCGTCGATGCGCACGAGCAAGTCATCGAGCGCGTCGGTCGCCGAGATGCCGCAATCGATCGCCGCCGCTACCCGCAAAAACTCGGTATGTACCGGCTCTTGCGCATGAGCGCCCACAAAGCGCATGCCCTTGGCCAGCGAATGTCCCGAGGCAAGCGACATGGAAAGTGCGGTAAACGCCTCGGGCATGGCCTCTTCTGTATCGTGTTGCTCGCGCCGGCTCTCAAAGCCATCCCGAGCGGCGCCAACGGCAATCGGAACAACAAGTCCCAAGGCAAATCCGAGGGGCGATAACGACACCATCGTTAGTAAAACGCAGCAGACACCGCTCGATAGCAGCAGAAACGCCAAACGCCCCGAAGCATCTTCGATCACGAGGCCAAGGCGATGCGCCGGAGCCAGCGATGTCCACGAACGGGCGATCTTTTTCAGCAGATCGTTTTCCACCAGCTCACGCGGCAGCCCCTCTGCCACCGTCTCGAGCGCCTGACGCGCCAGCTCCGCCGGCGGCACCTGTGGCACACGAGGTTCCGCCCCGCACGCCGTCGCAACAGAAAACCCTGCCAAACCCCCTACGACGAGGGGCACAGCGACCTCCATTCGTCCACCTCCTCTTGTGTGAGCGTCCCCGACCGCAGGCCTTCTGCGATAAACGGCGGCTCGCGGTCAAGCGTCCAGGTGCGCTCGGCGGCATCGAAAGTCACATAGCGCTCGAGCTCTACGCCGCCCGACGCGGCGCGACGCACCCCCGAATACGAGGAGACGAAGCGCCTGCCATCGGCGTGGCGCTCGGACATCACGATGCCGTCGAGCGCCATGGCAATCTGCTCCTCGATGAGCTCGCTCGGCAGATCGATGCCATAACGTGCAAGCAACGTCAGACGCACCACGGTCTCCTGTTCTGAGCCCGCATGAAGTGTGGTGAGCGACCCGTCGTGGCCCGTGTTCATGGCCTGCAACATGTCGCAGCACTCGGCACCGCGCACCTCACCCACCACGATGCGGTCGGGGCGCATGCGCAGGGCATTGGTCACCAGGTCGCGGATCGTCACCGCGCCCTCGCCCTCAATTGAAGCCTCGCGCGCCTCTAGACGCACCACGTGCGGATGATGCGCAAACTTGAGTTCGGCAGAGTCCTCGATCGTCACGATGCGCTCGCCGGTGGAAATCTCGCATGACAACGCGTTGAGCAGGGTGGTCTTACCAGATCCCGTGCCTCCCGCAACCGCCAGGTCCTGTCGCAGCGACACCGCGCACGACAGCAGCTGCGCATACCAAAGCGGCAGCGACCCCAGCCCCACAAGCTCGTCCAGCGAGCAGATGCGGTCCGAGAACTTTCGGATGGTGAGAATCGGTCCGTCAATCGCCACAGGCGGAATCACCGCGTTGACGCGATAGCCCGTTTTGAGGCGGGCGTTGACGATGGGGCTGCGCTCGTCGATACGGCGGCCAAGTGGCGAGATGATGCGGTCGATAAGCACACGGATCTGCTCATCATCCTCAAACGCATGCTCGATGGGGTACAAGACGCCGCCGCGTTCAAAGAAAGCCGAGCGGCAGCCGTTGATCATGATCTCGGTAACGGTGTCGTCCTCGATGAGCGGCTGCAACGGCCCCAGGCCCACCACGTCATCCAAAATCTCGTCGATGATGGTCTCGCGCTCGGACGTCGCGAGATCGGTCGGCTCCTCAACATTGAGCGCCGCCTCCACCGCAGGACGCAATTCCGAGCGGGCAAGTGCCGGGTCGATATAGGCGCTGATACGCGCCACTTCGTCGTAACCCATGCGGTCCATCACGGCGCGCTTGGTGCGTCGTTTCACGGCGCGGCGACGCCCCGCATCTACAGGCGCTGCCGCCGCCGCAGCGCCGGCAGCCTTAATCCTCGTTTGCAGGCTCATCGCTGATCACCCTCGCGCGACCAGGGAAGGCGGATACGCGGGCGTTCGGTGCGCGTTGCACGGTCGGCGACCATATCGCTCCAAGGGCCGACGGCGCACCCCAGTTCCACGAGCATCTCGCGCGTGGCCTCGCGCACGCTGGTCGCAAAAGCGCTGGTCTGCCCCACTGCCTCGTCAGCGCGCCCAAACGCCATGAGCGCGGCGAGATCCTGCCCGCCATCGGCGATACGAATCTTGGAGCTTAACGCACAGGCAATCTCAAAGCGCATGGCGACGTCCTCGTCTGCCCCGCGCGCACCGAACCGGTTGAACACGGCGCTCATGCGCGTGCGCGGCACACCTACTCGACCTGCCAGTTCAATGACGCGCGATGCCGATGCCGCGGACGACACCGCCGCATCGCCAACGACCAGGCAACGGTCGCTCGCCGCCACCGCAGCCGCCACGGCGTCGCCCCAAAAGACCGAGGTATCGATAAAGACCACGTCGGATTCGCGACGCAGAACATCAAGCAGTAGCTCCACCGGACGTGCCATGAGCTCGGCTTGCTCGGGCGCCGCGACGGGACCCCAGAGCGTAACGCCCGGTGCCACGCGCATCGATGTGGCTACGATATCCGGCTCGGTGAGCGTGCCCGCCGCCGACGGCTCGATAAGTGCCGCCATATCGCGCGGAGCATCGACGCCTAACAAGTCGTAAAGGTTTCCAAACATCAGGTCCAGGTCGAGCACGGCGGCACGCAAGCCCAACAGCGACGATGTGTGTGCCATGGTGGCAACGATCGTCGACTTGCCGCAACCGCCCGAACCCGAAATGGCGCAGATGACCGGAGCTCGATGCGGCGAAGCGGCAGCGTCTGCCGGCGGCATCGGAGGCGGCGGGGCGGGCGTCGGTGACAGCGTCCCCGTCTCCCCCGCCGCAACCACACGCTGCGTCCAAGCCGGCATGGCAGCTTGTTCGGTCTGCGAGGCAGGCTCGTTCTGTGCAATCTGCTCATGCTGCATCAGCGACAACTCGCCGCACCCGGCAAAGCCCTCAACTTCGTCGAGTTCATCCGCCAGATTCACGCCGTGCACGTATCCCATATCTACAGCCGGGGAATCGCCAGCATGCTGCGCCGGCCCTCCAGCGTCATCGTATACAAGGGGGTTCCGGGGGCGCCGACCATGCTCGGCTTCCGCTTTTCCATAATCATCAACACGCGGGCCTCTTGTAGCGCGAGGCGCCCCGGGTTCCCTATCAACAAAAGCATCGGGCTCAATCGTCATGCGCCGATCGGAACCAACCGCTCCCTCGCCCGCGCGCCCGTTGCCGCATATACTGTGTGCAGCGATGACCTCGGTCGCCCCCGCGCGAAACAGCCCCTCGATATCCGACGGATCGAGCGCTTCTATCAACACGACCACGCGACTCACGCGGCCTTCGGCCGTCAGGCGCGCAACAGTCTTGCGCACATCTTCGGTATCAAACAGAGACGCCGCGATGATGGCAGCCCCGCGGCGCGACGGAAACGCCCGCGCCATGGAAACCAGCCCGTCCAGGTCACCCACACGAAGCACCTGTGCACCCGCATCACGGCCCTCGACTTCCCGCTGCAACAGCCCGTAATCGCCGCACGCGCAGCACGCAAGCCAGATCGCCTTCATCACTCGTCGCCTCCGCTCTTTTTGTCGCGCGCCGTGGCGGGAATCGTCAAGCTGACCGTTCCCTTGCCCGAGGCGCCCAGCAGTTCCTTGACGTCTTCGGGGTCAGCCGCCAGCGTCACCCATTCGATCTTGCCCTCGCGCGTGGCACCGGAATCCTCACTGGTATCGATCACGTACGCGCCGCACAGCCGATCGGTTACGCCGTCTTTTTGCACGTACACGTCCACGTAGCTGCCCACGCCCGCAGCACCGCCGACCGAGTGCTCGGCATCGACCGCCACCGAAACGGCGACCTTGCCCTTAGGTACCTCGAGCATGTGGCTCTCGGCCTTGGTGTAGACATTGCAGATCACGGCGTTTTTGGGAATACGCGAAGTCGTCACGTCGCCGCGCACCTGGCGTAGCTCGGTCGCCGCGTCACGCGGCAGCAGACTCGTCAGCCACTCCTGGGTTATGACATTGGTCTCATCGAGGGTCTCACCCACATCGATATCGCGCGCCGCGACGCATACCTCGACGCGATCGCCACCGTACTTGGCCAAGGTCTCAGCCTGGACCTGTTCGGCTTGCGAGCGGATCGACGAGCCGTAAACCATGCAGAGCAGAGCAGCGAGCACGCCCGCGACCAGACTGATGGCGATGCGCTTGCTCTTGTTCACGGCCGCTCCTCTCATGGCAGTGCCGGGCGAATGCCCGTACCACCATTGTCTGGGCGGCCAGAGTGCAAAGCGGCGCAATCGCAATCTTGGTTTTCGATGTCAAACCAATCGCTGACCAAAAGCTGACCAGCCCGTCAAGCTCGTGGCAAGGTTTTGGTCAGCACGTCAGCAAACTGCATGTTTCGAGGCTTTTCCGCAGCAAAAAAGCCGTCTCCCGAACAGTTGGGAGACGGCTGTCATAGGAAAAATCAATTACAGATGGACATCGGGATCGAGCATTTGAGCGCTCACGCGCATGGATAACGCCAGATTTTGGAAAGTTTCCAGACGCAGGCTGTCGATCTGCCCGGCGTCCTCGGCCTCGCGAACGGCGCAACCCGGTTCGTGGGTATGCGTGCAGTCGCCAAACCGGCACGCACGCGATGCCTCGACAATCTCGGGGAAGGCGCGTGCCAGACCCCGCTCGTGACCCACGAGCGGCAAACTGCGCAGACCCGGGGCATCGGCGATCACGCCGGCGTCGCCCGGCAGCGCCACCATCACGCGCGCGACGGTAGTGTGACGGCCCTGGTCGTCGCGTTCGCGCACACCGCCGGTCGCCAACGTATCGTGGCCCAGCAGTGCATTGAGCAGCGTCGACTTGCCGGCACCCGACTCGCCCAGAATCATGGCGCAGCTCCCGGCAGGCACGCAGGCACGGACCTCGTCCAGACCGCGGCCCTCGGCAGAAGACGTCACGATCACGCGCACGTCCGGACCCACCAGACGGCGCACGCGGTCCAGATCGCGCTCGAGCTCCCCGGCATCGCAGCGGTCAGCCTTGGTGAGCACCACCACCGGCTCGGCATCGCAGTCGAGCGCCAACACCAGCGAGCGCGCCACACGGTCGAGCAGCACCTCGCCGGCACCGAGCGCCTGCACGATTAGCACGCTATCCACGTTGGAGCAGAGCACCTGGCGCTCTCCGCGGGCACGGCCGCGCCAACGCTCAAAGCTCGTACGGCGCGGCAGTACGCATTCAATCACGCCCATATCGTGCCCGGGAGCGCGGCGCACCGCCACACGATCGCCCACGGCAGGCAGCAGGACCTCATCCCCACCGCGCGACTTGGCAAATCCCACGGCATGCTCGGCGCGGAAGGTATCGTCGGCAGTCGCCACCAGCGGAAACCCACGATCCAAGCGCACCACGGCGCCAAGCTGCATCTGCTCGGGCTCCTCGGCATGTGCGCAGAAATCATCAAAGGCAGCCTGCTGAGCTTCATCGACCGGCAGGTCATCAAACGCCGGAACATCCTGCAGCGCGTCGAGTCCCGGCACGCTTGCCAGCAGCTCCTCAGCAGATGCGGGAGCCTCGGTCGCGAGCTTCCGACGACGATCACGCTTAGCCCGCGCCCCCGTCGTCTTTTTCTTCGCCTTAGCCTTAGCCTTGCCCACAAGCGCCTCCCAGCACCATAAATCACAACTGAGCAGGTATTTTAAATCAAAAAGAGCTGGCCGGGCAAAGCCCGACCAGCTCACAAACTTTCCCTCAGCCCTTTTCATCCGCACGGGAGAAAAGCCAGCAAGGATACCGCAGGGCCCGCCCGCCGGGAGGGGTTTCCTAAGGGCACATCCTTTATTCAAAACGAGCGGCCGAGCAATTGCTCGGCCGCTCACCTTCTTTCCCTCAGCCCTTTTTCATCCGCGCGGGAGTAAAGCCAGCAAGGATACCGTAGGGCCCACCCCGGGAGTGTTTTCTTCTGAGCGATCCCGCAGCGCGAAGCGCGAGGACCAGCGAAGAAGAAAACACGCAGGGGCGGGCCCGGACAGGTTAACTTACTCCTTCTCGACCGCGCGCATGATCGCCTTGTAGATCTCCATAAGCGGGATGATCAGGAAGGCCAGACCCAGCGCGGCAAGAACGCCCTTGAGCTCAAGCGTCACGGGGCCAAAGAACATCTCGGCAAGCGTCGGCTGCACGGTCACGATCACCGTCAGCACCAGTGCCAGCGCGGCGGAAGCCCACAGCCACTTGTTCTGCTTCTTCATGGTGAACAGCGACGCACGACGGCTGCGCATATTGAAGCAGTGGAAAATCTCGACCATGTTGAGCGTGATGAACGCCATCATCACGCCTTCCTCGTCGGCATTGCCGGCGATCATATCGGCGATGTGGATGTAGCCCATGTCAAAGTACACGCCCACAAAGAAGCTCGCCAGCACCAGCACGGTGATGATTAGGCCCTGGACCACGCAGTCCAGACCCATATGTCCGGCAAAGACGCCGTCCTTGGCGTTGCGCGGCTTGCGCTTCATGATGTCGCCCTCGGCGTCCTCCATGCCCAGCGCGAGCGCGGGGAAACAGTCGGTGACCAGGTTCACCCACAGCAGCTGCACCGGCTGGAAGATGGTAAAGCCGATGAGCGTGGCGATGAACACCGAGAAGACCTCGGCAAGGTTAGCCGAAAGCAGGAACTGGATGACCTTGCGGATGTTGTCGTAGATGCGACGGCCCTCTTCGCAGGCACCGATGATGGTAGCGAAATTGTCGTCGGCGAGCACCATGTCGGCGACGTTCTTGGTGACGTCGGTACCAGTAATGCCCATGCCCACGCCGATGTCGGCGCGCTTGATGGACGGGGCGTCGTTGACGCCGTCGCCCGTCATGGCCACGATCTGGTCGCGCGACTTCCAGGCCTCGACGATGCGTGTCTTGTGCTCGGGCTGGACGCGGGCGTACACGCCGTAGTCCTCGATGTGCGCGTCGAGTTCCTCGTCGCTCATGCGATCGAGGTCGGCACCGGTGATGGCATGGCTGCGATCGGTGACGATGCCCAGCTGCTTGGCGATGGCCACGGCGGTGTCGATGTGGTCGCCCGTGATCATGACGGTGCGGATACCGGCATCGTGGGCCTCGCGGATGGCGTCGGCGACCTCGGGGCGGACCGGGTCAATCATGCCGGACAGGCCGCAGAAGACCAGGTCGTGCTCGAGCGCGGCGGGGCTGCAGTCGCTCGGGACCTCGGTGTAGGTGCGGCTTGCCAGCGCCAGTACGCGCAGGGCCTCGTCGGCCATGGCCTTGTTGGCGGCCACGAGCTCGGCGCGACGCTCCTCGGTCAGGGGGACGACCTTATCGCCCTCGTAGATATGGGTGCACAGGCCGATCACCACGTCGGGCGCGCCCTTGGTGTACTGCTCATACTCGCCGTCCAGGGTCTCGACGACCACGGACATCATCTTGCGGCCCGAGTCGAACGGGGCCTCGCCCACGCGCGGGTGCTCGGCAGTCAGGCCAGTAAGACCAGCCTTGCCGGCATCGTTGACGAGCGCGCACTCAGTCGGCTCGCCCACGGCCTCGCCCAGGTCATCGTCCCACTGGGCATCGGAACACAGCGCCATACCGGCCAGGAACTTCTCCTTAGGCGCAGCGAGCTCGTGCTTGACGACGGTCATCTTGTTTTGGGTAAGGGTACCGGTCTTGTCGGAGCAGATGGTCTGCGTGCAGCCGAGAGTCTCGACGGCAGAGAGCTTGCGGATGATTGCCTGGCGCTTGGCCATCTTGGTCACGCCAAGCGATAGCACGATGGTCACGACGGCGACCAGGCCCTCGGGGATGGCAGCGACGGCGAGCGAGACGGCAACCATAAAGGTGTCGAGCAAGGCTGTCGGGTCGGTGAGGACGTTGCCCACGCCGTGACGGATGATGTCGACGCCAAAGATGACGACGCAGATGACGATAACCATGATGGTAAGGATGCGGCTGAGCTCGGCAAGCTTCACCTGCAGCGGCGTGAGCTCTTCCTTGGCCTCGGCCAGGGCGCCGGCGATCTTGCCCATCTCGGTGTTCATACCGGTGCCGACCACGACGGCGCGACCGCGGCCGTATACCACGGTGGAACCCATGTAGCACATGTTCTTGCGGTCGCCGAGCGGCACGTCGTCGGTGCCGGCGGCGAGCTCAATGACGTTGGCATGCTTCTCGACGGGCACGGACTCGCCGGTAAGGGCGGCCTCCTCGATCTTCATCGTGGCGCTCTCGAGCACACGGCAGTCGGCTGGGACGGAGTCGCCCGCCTCGAGCATGATCACATCGCCGGGCACGAGCTCGGCGCTCGGCAGGTGCACGAGCTTGCCGTCGCGCAGCACCTTGGACTGCGCCGCGCTCATCTCCTGCAGGGCCTCGAGGGCCTCCTCGCTTTTAGCCTCCTGGACCACGCCCAGCACCGAGTTGACGATAACGACGAACATGATGATGGCGACATCGGCAAAGTCCGCCTCGCCCTTGACCATGCCCGTGAGCGCGCTGATGACGGCGGCAACGATCAGCATGATGACCATGGGGTCGGCCATCTGCTCAAAGAAGCGCTTCCACAACGGAGTCTTCTCGGCTTCCTCGAGCTTGTTAGGGCCTGTCTTGGCGAGGCGCGACGACGCCTCGTCGTTGCTCAGGCCGAGGTTCTCATCGACGCCCTGGTCGCTGAGCACCTCCGCCGCGGCGGACAGGTATTCCTTTTGCATATAGAGTCCCCTCCTGGGATTCGGGCCACTCAGCAGATTGATGCCCGATCATAATTCCCAGGAGAAGGGCAAGGGCTCATCAAGGCTGCCGTGCTGAGCGGCAGTTGATAGTGGAGCTATGGTACCCCAAAGCAGCGCGTCTAGCCAAAACATTCCAATTGGAAACACGGCTCGAGTGCAACGATGCAGACCGTGTGATGCTCAATATTGATAAAACGTTTTTTCTTCGGCACATCGTTAAACTGAAATATCGCCCAGATAGCAGCGGTCAGAACGGTTGGTAAAGATTTTTCATATACCGTTTTTTCGCAAAAAATGAACTTCTAATTCGGCATACGGTCGATTTTTTGGGGTATTCGGTCGCCATTTCGTTATAATCATCTCAGTTTTATTTCTTATGGTTTATCTATCAGCGCAAGACGATGTCAGATGGAGGTCTGAATGTACAAGCGCACCAAGATTGTATGCACCATGGGTCCCGCCTGCGATAGCGACGAGACCATCCGCGAGATGATTAAGGCGGGCATGAACGTCGCCCGTTTTAACTTCTCGCACGGATCCTACGACGAGCACCACGGTCGCATCGAGCGCGTCCGTCGTATTTCCAAGGAGCTCGGTCTGCCCGTCGGCATCCTGCTCGACACCAAGGGCCCCGAGGTCCGCACCGGCCTTCTGGTCGACGGCAAGAAGGTTGCCGTCAAGACCGGCGATAAGATCGTCGTCACCGCTCAGCCCACGTCCGAGGATTTCCACGGCACCTCTGAGCACGTCTCCCTCGACTACCTGGCTCTGCCCTCCGAGGTCGAGAAGGGCTCCCTTATCCTGATCGATGATGGTCTGGTTGCCCTCGAGGTCGAGTCCGTCGACGGCCAGGACATGACCTGCGTCGTCAAGAACGACGGCCTGATTGGCGAGCGCAAGGGCGTCAACATGCCCAACGTCAACATCTCGCTGCCCGCCATCACCGAGCGCGATCGTCAGGACATCCTCTTTGGCCTGACCGAGAACATCGACTACATCGCCGCTTCCTTCATCCGTGACGGCGAGTCCGTCCGCGGCATCCGCGAGCTTTGCCGCGAGAACGGTGGCGAGCACGTGACGATCTTCCCGAAGATCGAGTGCGCCCTGGGCGTCGAGAACTTCGACGAGATCCTCGAGGCTTCCGACGGCATCATGGTCGCCCGTGGCGACCTGGGCATCGAGATCAAGCCCGAGCTCGTTCCCCACATCCAGAAGGAGATCATCGCCAAGTGCAACGCGGCCTACAAGCCCGTTATCACCGCTACGCAGATGCTCGACTCCATGCAGCAGAACCCGCGCCCGACGCGCGCCGAGGTTGCCGACGTTGCTAACGCCATTTACGACGGCACCGACGCCGTTATGCTCTCTGGCGAGTCCGCTGCCGGTAAGTACCCGGTCGAGGCCGTCAAGATGCAGGCCAGCATTGCTCTCGAGACCGAGAAGTACCTCCCGGCCCACGCTCCGCTCGAGGTTCCGGCCGACGCTCATGGCACCCGCGTTGTTAACAACGTTGTGGGTATGTCCGCTGTGAACATGGCCACCACCGTTGGCGCCAAGTGCATCACCGTGCCGACGACCACCGGTCGTACCGCTCGCCTGATTTCGCACTTCCGTCCCAACATGCCGATCTGCGCGTTCTCCCGCCACGAGTGGGCCGTCCAGCAGATGATCATGTACTGGGGCGTTATCCCGCATCAGGCCGAGATTACCCAGGGCACCGTCAACGGCACGATCGTCAAGGCGATCGAGACCGCTAAGGAGCTCGGCTACGTCGAGGCCGGCGACCTGACCGTCGCTACCGCCGGCGATCCCCGCATGAGCGTCCAGCTCGAGGACAAGGTCTCCTCGACCAACGTCGCTTACGTCGCTCAGGTGCGCTAAATCGTACTTGCGAGCAAATTTGCATTGCAAGGGGCCCGGAAGGCATTGCCTTCCGGGCCCTTTTTCCGTGCGCCGATGTCTACTGTATGGCATGACACGCAACCAACTGCTTATGGCATGCTATGAGATGTGCAGCTCGTTTGCCGTGTTTACGCCATGCGACGGAAGCTGTTGATCAATTGGGGTGAGCTATTCACTGCCGGGCCGGCCGGCTAGCAGCTAGCGATCAGAGGGACTGCGGGGACGTCCGAAGCGGCAACGCGAGCCGCAAAGCCCGCCTCGGTCAGCTCGATGACCTCGGTAAACGTTGCGTCGAAGAATTCCTCGGTTAGCAGGCGGTATGGCGGATGGTCGGGATCGCCGGGGTTTTCGCGTACAATCTCGTGCATGACGCCGATGGTCTTGAGCACATGCTCCTTATGGATGGGATACTGCCCAAAACGCGTCGCCGCAGTATACAGGCGATCGGTCGCGCGCGGAATCGAAACAATGCCGAGCGTCTTGCCGAACCAGTCAAAGTCGCCTTGCTTTTTAATGCGGAACTCCTCGCACGGCTTGCCGCCGTGCGCCTCCAGGTACTGATTCACGCGCGTATTCCATACGGTATCGGCCACCAGATGCGACCAGACACCCAGTGTCAAATCGAGCAACGACTGCGCCACATCTTCGGACGCAAGCGAGAACTCACGAGCGCCGGGACCGACAACCGGCTCAGCATCCCTGTAGCGCTGGGGATAGTGCACGCGATTCAGTCGCTCGCGCTCCTCGATAATCGAGGTCGCCGCGGCTGGCGCACCGGTGGGCGAACTTTTAAGCAACGGTGCCACATAGGTATCCCAGAACTCGTGCTCACGCGGCTTAGGGATAGGCTCGGGCTTGGCAAAGTGCGTAATGCGGTACGGGATGGGATCGGCGATGCCAGGGACCATATAGCCCACGAAAATATCCGGAACCACGCAGCCAAACAAAAAGGCATTGCGGTCGCGCACGCTCTTGGCAAGCGCACCGGTGCGCTCCAGCAAACGCTCCGTCTGAGCGATATGAATGTTCCAGCTTGGCATAGCCACCCCCATAAAAAACCTGGATAACTATACCATCACGGCAAAGCCGCGCGGGCGGCTACGCACGCTCTACGCAGCAACTAGTCCGTAGCACCGCTTTCGGTTCCATACGACGGCGAAGGCGCCTCGACCACATGGTGATATCGATCGATATAGATTGCACGGGCACCCAGGCGTCGCACCAAATCCTGGTGATGTGTGCTCATCAAGACCGTCTTACCCGCCGCGACGTAGGCCAGCAAGAAGTTGACCACGATGTCGCATGAATCCTCGTCGAGCCCATTAGTAGGTTCGTCGAGAACCAAGATATCGGGGTTCATCGATACGACTGCCGCCAGCGCCACACGCTTCTTTTGCCCACCCGAAAGCTGATAGGGCGAGGCATCGACCAGGTCGGCAACTTGAAACAGTTCTATGGCATCGTGCACGCGACGGTCGAGCTCGTCTGCCGGCAGCCCCATCTGCGCGGGACCAAAAGCAACTTCCTCACCCACCGTAGCGCAGAACAACTGGGCGTCGGCATTCTGGAACACAAAGCCCACGCGCTGATGGAACCGCTGGGCCGTCGCGGAATCCTTGAGATATGCCGCATCGACCATACACCCGTCAAACAGGTATGCCCCTGCGTCCGCGAGCTCAAGGCCGTTAATAAGACGCATGATCGTCGTCTTGCCGCAGCCGTTGGGACCTAGCAGGGCAACGAGCTCCCCACGGTTCACCTGCAGCGAAACGCCGTCGACCACCGTATGGCCCGCATAGGAAAACACCACGTCGCGAAATTCGATAAGCGGCGTGATCTCGGCGCCAGCAGCACCGCTCGCACCCATCGCACCATTCGTATCGTTTGCCAAAACGTCGCCCTTCCCTATTCACATCGACGGATCGACCGCCCGCGCTACAGCACCGCGCACAACACGGCGAGCAGCACCACAACGGCCGCGTAAACGGCATCGCGCCAGCCAAAAGAGCTGCGAGCGGGCGTCGGATACGCGCCGGCAAACCCGCGGCACAGCATGGCCTCGTCCATCGCGCGGCTGCATTCCATCGCCTTGATAAACGTCATGCCCATGATACCCGCCAGCGAGTCGGTGCGCGAAAAACACGCAGGCGCGGAACCGACACTGCGCAGCATGACCGATTCGCACAGATCGTGCGCCGTGCGTCCCAGCACCTCGATATGCTTGAGTGCCATATCAAACGTAAAGATAACCTCGTCGGGCAGGTGCAGCATCTTAAGCGCCGCCGACATGCGGCTCCAGGTGAGCGTCCACGAAACACCCAGCACCAGCGACACATTAATGAAGGTCTTGAGCGCGATCTTGAGCATGGCGCCCGTGGCAGAAGCGCCCAGCAGCAGGGCAGGCAGCGCCAGAACCACCGCAAACCCCGTGGCGCCGAGCGCCGGTACAAAAGTCGCCCGCAGCCCGCGCGCGGGCCGCACCGCGACCAGTACCAACGCAATCGCCGCCATGAGCATCAGGTACAGCGGGCTCTGCGTCAGACACACGCACAGGACGCAAACGAGCATCCCCACCAAACGCACCGGCGCCGAAACGGAAGAAAGGGCGCGGTCAATCATCGACCCTCCCTCGTGTGCACCGCCGCCCAGGCGAACCCGCTCAAGCAGGCTCGCCAGGTGCAGGACGTTCTGTTGCATCACGCGATGACGAGCGCCCGTAGGCTCGTAACGCTGCTCGGCCGCAAGCCAGCTAGGCAGCTCGACCGTTGCCATGGGCTCCGCTTTCTTTAACCGTCAGCGAAACCAAGCGGAATACGATGGTGAGCACCGCCACGCCAATCACACCCGAAAGGATATACATGGCAGCCTGACCGGCAAAGCCAAGGCCCTGCTCCTCGGAATAGGCCTGCAGATAATCGCCCGTGGGCAGGGCATCGGCAAAGGTCGGGGTATCGAGACCGACCGAAGCCTGCAGACTGTCATCGCCAGCCTCCTGAACAGCGGTCGCGGCGCCCTCGGCGTCCCACTCACCCCAGGCGTCACCCGTGGCCAGCAGGCCCAGCGGCGTGGCCACGACAAGCACGGCAACCAGGATGAGCGTGGGGACCAGCGAGGCCTTCTTGGCAGCAGCGCCCTCGGCAGCAAGCTGGCCATCGACGGCCTCGGGCCCGACGATGATGCTCGGCGCCGTCTTCTTAATGAAACCGTAGATGGCGGCCGTTGCCACGCCCTCGATCACGCCGGCAACCAGCATATGCGGGATCAACATGGCCGGAATAGCCACGGACAGCGGGAAGGGGCAGTACAGCGGCGCGCCCGAAGCATTGGTAAAGAGCATCGGCTGAATACCAAACTCAATCGCCGCGCACAGGGCCGCCAGGCACAGGCCAACCCAGCCGCTTACGATGGCAGAAACTGAGGTGCCCCAGCTCTTGTCGTGCAGACGGCTGTTGAGCGCGCGGAACACGATAGCAGCGACAAACGGCAGCACAAAGGCCATGTTAAAGCAGTTGGCGCCAAACGACAGAACGCCGCCGTCGCCAAATAGCAGCGCTTGCAGCGCCAGCGCGACCGAGACAGCGATAGCCGCGGCCTCGGGGCCCAGCAGCAGCGCGATGAGCGCGCCGCCAACGGCGTGACCAGTAGTGCCGCCGGGCAGCGGCACGTTGAACATCATGAGCAAGAAGGAGAACGCAGCGCAAATGCCCAAGAACGCCATATGCTCGCGATCGAGCGTGGCGCGCACCTTTTTGATGCAATGGACCCAAACAGGCACCATCGCCACCGCCATGACGGCATCGGTTTGCGGGGACAGGTAATTATCTGGAATGTGCATATACGCCTCCCGATTGCCGGCGCGCAGAATCGCAGCGCCGCATGAACCATTTCGACAGTGTTACGAGTTGGCGAATTCGTAACACCACGCGGGCTATGATAGCAAACGGCGCACTGCCGACAAAGCAGTGCGCCGTTTTGTAATGCGTATGTCACATATGAAGGCTCGTCGGTGCCTTATTCCGAACACCGCGGTCACGCAGAGCCCACAGCAACCGCCATCAGGCCCTACACTCCCGGCGCAAGCCCTAGCCGCGGACCTCGCCGTTTACGCCCTTGCACACCTTGGTGACGATCTTCTGGTGCGCCTTTTCGACCTCTTCGCTGGTGAGCGTGTGGTCGTCGGAGCGATACGTAAGCGCAAAGGCCATGGACTTCTTGCCTGCTCCGATGCGGATGGGATCGCGGTAGACGTCGAACAGGCGCACGCCCTCGAGCAGCTTGCCGCCGGCGCTGGTAATGCGGCGCTCAAGATCCTCGCAGGTCACGGTGTTGTCGACCACGATAGCCAGATCGTGCTCAACGGCAGGGTACTGCGAGAACTCGCGGTAGTTCTCCTGGTTGCGGGCGCCCTTGATCAGCTTGTCCAGATCGAGCTCAAAGGCAACGACGACCTCGTCAATGCCCATAGCCTCGCGCGCCTCGGGGTGGATCTCGCCAACCCAGCCCAGCACGGTACCGCCCGAGAGCACCTCGGCAGCACGACCCGGCTGCAGGAAGGCATAGCCCTCGCCCTCGACGGGACGAAAGCGAACCTTCTCGATGCGCAGCTGGGCGAGCAACTCCTCGACGATGCCCTTGCCAAAGAAGAAGCGCAACTTGCGGTACTTCATGTTCCAGGACCGCTCGCTCCACTGGCCCGAGAGCACGCCCGCCACGGACTTGGTCTCCTTGGGCAGGCTGGCATTCTCGCGACCGTGGAACAGGCTGCCGACCTCGTACAGGTGTACGTTGGGCGTACCGTGCGCCTCGTTGTAGGCCACGGACTGCAGCAGGCCCGGCAGCAGCGAACGACGCATCTCGGTCTGCTCGGCTACCAGCGGGTTCATGAGAACCACGGGGCAGCCGCGGCCCTCGGTGGACATGCCAATCTTCTCCAGGTCGCCCGGGGCGGCAAAGCCAAAGGTCGTGGTCTCGTTGAGGCCACAGGCGCGCAGGATCTCGCCAACCTTGCGGGTAAGCTTCTGCTCGCGCGTCAGACCGCCGATGTGGTTCTTGGCAGCCGGAATGGTCGCCGTGACGCGACCCATGCCCCACAGGCGCAGGACCTCCTCGATCAGGTCGATCTCACGCGGCAGGTCGGGACGGAAGCTCGGCGGCGTGACCATAAAGTCCTCGCCGTCGCGCTCGACGGTGCAGCCCAGGCGGGTGAGCGAGCGCTCGATAAAGTCGGGCTCGATGTCGGCACCGCAGATGGCGTGCACGCGGGCCAGGCGCAGCTTAATGCTGTCGATGGTCTTGGGCGCGGGGAACACGTCGACATAGCCGGGAGCAACCTCGCCGCCGGCGATCTCCTCGATGAGCGCGCACGTCACATTGGCGACGTCCACGCAGCCGGTCTCGTCGACCTGGCGCTCAAAGCGGATGGAGGCGTCGGAGATCAGCGAAAGGTCGCGGCTGGTGTGCGAGGTGCGGCCGGCGTTGAAACAGGCACTCTCGACCATCACGTCAACGGTATCGTCCTCGATCTCGGAATCCATGCCACCCATAACGCCGGCCAACGCCACGGGGCGCTCGCCGTCGGTGATGAGGCCCATGCCGGCGTCGAGCACGCGCTCCTCGCCGTCGAGCGTCGTGAACTTCTCGTCCTGCTGGGCGGCACGAACCACCACACGACGGTGGCTATCGCGCTCGGCAAAGGTGTCCAGGTCAAAGGCGTGCAGCGGCTGACCGGTGAGCATCATCACGTAGTTGGTGATGTCGACGATGTTGTTGTGCGGGCGCACGCCCAGGGCGTTGAGGCGCTTGGCCATCCAGTCTGGCGACGGGCCGACCTTGACGTTGCGCACGATGCGGGCAACGTAGCGGTCGCACAGGCCCTCGTCGGCGATCTCGACGGAAAGCTCGTCGTCGGTCGCGCGGCCGGTCTCGACCTTGATGGCGGGCAGCTCAACGTGGAAATCGCGGTCGAAGATGGCGCCGGTCTCGCGGGCCATGCCGATCATGGACAGGCAGTCGGGACGGTTGGGCGTGATCTCACAGTCGAGCACGGTGTCGCTCGAGCCCACGTACTCGGCAAACGGCATGCCGCAGGGCGTATCCTCGGGCAGGATCATGATGCCGGAGTGGTCGCCACCCAGGCCGAGCTCGCGCGCGGAGCAGTTCATGCCCATGGACACGACGCCGCGAAGCTTGCTCTTCTTGATCTTAACGTCGCCGGGAAGCACGGCGCCAATCATGGCCGTGACGATGTGGTCGCCGGCCTCGAAGTTCTGCGCGCCGCAGACGATCTGCAGCGGAGCGGGATTGCCGTCGGCGTCGAGGTTCTTGTCACCCACGTCGACCGAGCACACATACATGTGGTCGCTATCGGGGTGCGGGGTCTTGGTGAGCACCTTGGCGGTCACCACGTGGTCGAAGGACTCGCCCACGGTGTCGATCGCCTCGACCTCGGTGCCGGTACGGATATATTCGTCCGAAAGGGTCTTGGGATCCTCCGGAATATCGATCATGGTCTTGAGCCAGTCGTAAGAAACGCGCATGTAGCTCTCCTAGTTCTTAATCTCCGCAAAGAGAGGAATATCAAATGAAGACGTTCGCCTTAGGGTTGTCCAGGTGCCCCAGGTTGGCGTGAAAGAGGAGCGACGCGTACTAAAGGTACGCGAGCGACGGTTTGAACGCCAAGATGGGGTGCCTGGGCAAGCCTAAAACTGGTTCAGGAAGCGCATGTCGCCCGTCATCAACGTGCGCAGGTCGGGCAGGTCGTAGCGCAGTGCCGCGACGCGCTCGGCGCCAATACCAAAGGCGAAGCCGGTGTACTTCTCGGGGTCGATGCCGCAGTTGATCAGGACGTTGGGGTCGACCATGCCGCAGCCCAGGATCTCGATCCAGCCGCTGTGCTTGCAGAAGTTGCAGCCCTTGCCGCCGCACACATGGCAGCTCACGTCCACCTCGCAGGAAGGCTCGGTGAAGGGGAAGAAGTGCGGGCGATAGCGCGTCTTGCGATCCTCGCCAAACATGCACTTAACAAAGTAGTCGAGCGTGCCCTTAAGATCGCCAAAGGTGATACCCTCGTCGACGACCAGGCCCTCGATCTGGTTGAACTGCGGCAGGTGGCAGGCGTCGGCCGTGTCGGGACGGTAGACGGTGCCCGGGCAGATCATGTAGATGGGCGGCTTCTGCGACTCCATGGTGTGGATCTGCACGCCCGAGGTCTGGGTGCGCAGCAGCACGTCGGACTCGCCGTGAGCGTGAGCCTCGGGATGCGCGACGCTGCCGGGGTTGTTGTCAACCACATAGAACGTGTCGCGAGCCGAGCGGCTCGGGTGATCCATGGGCGCGTTGAGCGCGGTGAAGTTGTAGTAGGAGGTATCGACCATGGGGCCGGACTCGACGGTGTAGCCGATGCCGCAGAAGATGTCCTCGGCCTCCTCGATGATCTGCTTGATCAGGTGCTGGTGACCGATCTGCGGACGGATGCCCGGCAGCGTGATGTCGACGGCCTCGTGCTCGAGTGCGTGCTTGAGGGCGGCGGCTTTCATCTCGGTGGTGCGCTCGTCGAGCATGCCCTCGATCAGCTGGCGCATCTCGTTGGCGCGTTTGCCCATCATGGGACGATCCTCGGGGGCGAGCTTGCCCATCATGCGCATCAGGCCGGTGATACGGCCCTTGCGACCGAGCAGCTCAACGCGCGCAGCCTCGAGCTTGGCGGCGTCGTCGGCGCTAGTGACGAGCTCCTTGGCCTCTTCCTCGAGTTTGACCAGATCATCAATCAGACTCATGTCTTCCCTTTCGTCTCTCGCACATCCGCGCTCCGGGACGGCTGACGCCGCCCGATGTTGCGGATGCGCGGCCCGGTTCGGCAACAAAAAACCGTCCTCGGGCATGTGCATTGCCCAAGGACGGTTGAATTCCGCGGTACCACCTTGTTTGACCCGACGGATGTCTGGCCCGCCGCGCCCACTCTTTGCCCCTTGTCGCGAGGCTCACGGCTTCCCTACTGGGGACATCGCCGCCGCTGGCCGCGCGCCCGTTGAGGTCGCTGCTCGGAAGTGAACGCTTGGCCCTTGCCACCGCAGGAAGGCTTGCAGCCCATGACCTTCCCTCTCTTGCCGGCGACGCGACGGGCAAAACCCTCTCCGTCAACGCATTGGGCTATAGGATAACACATTCTACGAGCATATCGCCGCGTTCCGTTTTGTTCGCGCTGGGTACAAGGCAGGTAGCTGTGCAAACTGGCCGCGCGCCCACCCGAGGCGCTCGGCCTGCGAGATTAAGGATACGGTATGGGAAAGAAACTCGATAAGAAGGCCCAGGCCGCCGTGGCAAAGGCTGCCAAGGGCGTCAAGGCCGCTAAAGTCGATAAGGCCGTCAAAAAATTCCGCAAGCTCGAGGGCAAGCTGTGGACTCGCGAGTACCTGCTCAAGATTGCCGAGTTCGATGGAGCGACTATTGCTCCCGCCAACGGTGCTGCCGCCCGTGCCGACGCCATGGGCACGCTTGCCGGCGAGCATCACAAGCTACTGACCAGCGAGAAGTCCGTTGAGCTCGTACGCTCGTTAGCGCGCGAGACGGTTGCAGGCGGACACCTAGACGACCCGCAGCTGCTCGACGAGATCCGCGTGCTCGGCCGCGATCAACGCGAGGCAAGCGTTATTCCTACCGAGGAGGCCGAGGCCTGGACCAGGCTCACCTGCGAGGCCGACGCCGTGTGGCACAAGGCCAAGGCGGCCAACGACTGGGCGAGCTTTGAGCCCTATGTGGATAGAATCGTCGCCCAGCTTAAGCATCAGGCCGAGCTCATGGACCCCAAGCGCGACCCATACGACGTTTGGCTCGACCAGTACGAGCGCGGCCTTTCCGCCAAGAGCTTCGATGCGTTTTGCGATGAGGTCAAGGCGACGGTCGTGCCGCTCGTGCACGCCATCGGCGAGCGCGGCCAGCACCCCGCTGCCGACTTTTTGCACGCCCGCGTGCCCGAGGCCGCCCAGCGCGCCATGAGCTTCGACCTTATGAAGCTCGTCGGCCTGAACCTGAACGACACCACGCTTGCCTTTACCGAACACCCGTTTAGCGAGGGCTTTGCCGTGGGTGACGCGCGCATCGCGACACACATCTACGAGAACGATTGCATCTCCAACGTCTACAGCATCATCCACGAGGCGGGACATGCCATGTACGAGCTGGGCGTCAATCCCGCCTATGCGCGCACCTGTCTTGAGGGCGGCACCTCCATGGGCATCCACGAGAGCCAGAGCCGCTTTTTCGAGAACACCGTGGGTCGCAGCCGCGCCTTTATGGGACCGCTGCTCGAGGTGCTGCGCCGCCACGCACCCGAGGTCTACGGCGACGTCGACGAGGACACGCTCTACCACGCCGTGAACATCGCGCAGCCTTCGCTGATCCGCACCGAGGCCGACGAGCTCACCTATCCGCTGCACGTTATGGTGCGCTACGAGATCGAGCGCATGCTGTTTGCCGGCGAGGCCACGGCCAAGGACATCCCCGCGCTTTGGAACCGCTTCATGGATGAGTACCTGGGCATTCCCGTTCCCGACGACACACACGGCTGCCTACAGGATACGCACTGGAGCGGCGGCTCGTTTGGCTACTTCCCCACCTATGCGCTGGGCAGCGCCTACGACGCCATGTTTGTGCCGGCCATGTGCCGCGACGGTGTCGACCTCAACGGCGCCTGTGCGAGCGGCGACCTGACACCCGTCCGCGCCTGGCTGGGCGAGCACATTTGGCAGTGGGGCCGCGCCAAGGACGCGCCGGAGCTCATCAAGGGCGCGTGCGGCATGGCGTTCGATGCCCGCTACTACTGCAGCTACCTGCGGGACAAGTTCACCACGCTCTACGAGCTGTAAGGCATAACCGACACGTCAACGCAAAGGGGACGCCGCGGAACCAATCCGCGGCGTCCCCTTTCCACCTAGTTGTTTAAGAACGTCCCCAATGACTACCTTACAGAGCTTCCAGCGCGGCGGCGATGCGCTTCATGGCGGCATCGGCGGATGCTTGGTCGGGCGCCTCGGCCAGCACGCGGATAACCGACTCGGTTCCGCTCTTGCGCACGAGCACGCGGCCCTCGCCTGCCAGCGCAGCCTCGGCCTCGGCGATGGCGTTCTGCACGCCCATGCTCTCGAGCGCGGCGTCCTTGTCCGCCACGTGCACGGCCACCTGCGCCTGCGGCAGCAGCTTGCACGGAGCCGTGAGCTGCGAGAGCGTCTCGCGCTCGGCACGAATCACTTCCATCACGCGCAGCGAGGTCATAATGCCGTCGCCCGTGCACTCGATATCGCCAAAGATCGTATGGCCCGTCTGCTCGCCGCCCAGGCTGTAGCCGCCCTCGCGCATCTTGGCATACACGTGACGGTCGCCCACGCCGCTGGTCACGGCGCTCAGTCCGGCAAGCTCCAGCGACTTGACCAGACCAAAGTTGCTGGCGATCGTCGGTACCACGGTACCGCCCGAGAGACGCCCGTGCTTGTTCAGATACACGCCGCACACGTACAGGATCTGGTCGCCGTCTACCACGCGGCCGCGTTCATCCACGGCCAGGCAGCGGTCGGCATCGCCGTCATAGGCAAAACCCACGTCCAGGCCCTGCTCCACCACGTGACGCTGCAGGCGCTCCATATGCGTGGAGCCGCAGTCGACGTTGATGTTAAAGCCATCGGGCGCGGCATTGATCACGCGCACGTCGGCACCGAGCGCGTCAAACACCGGCTTGGCCACCGAGGAAGCCGAGCCGTTGGCGCAGTCGATACCGATCTTGACGCCCTGCAGCGAAAAGTTCGCACTTGCAATGAGCGAAGCAATGTAGCGGTTGCGACCCTGCATGTAGTCCACCGTGGCGCCGATGTGGTTGCCCGTGGCCAGCGGCACCTCGCTCTTGCCATCGATGTAGTCCTCGATGAGCTCCAGCACGTCCTCGTCCATCTTAAAGCCGTCGCTGTTGACGAGCTTAATGCCGTTATCGCAAAACGGGTTGTGGCTCGCGCTGATCATGATGCCGCAATCGAAGCAGCCTTCCACAGTCTGATGCGCTACGCCTGGCGTGGGGATCACGTGCAGCATATAGGCGTCCGCACCGCTCGCGACCAGGCCGCTCACCAGCGCCGCCTCAAACATATAACTCGAGCGACGTGTGTCCTTGCCCACGATGACGCGCGCCTTGCGCTCGCGGTTGGCGCCGTAATACCAGCCCACAAAACGGCCAATCTTATAAGCGTGCTCTACCGTCAGCCCAACGTTGGCCTCACCGCGAAAGCCGTCGGTGCCAAAGTACTTCATGCGCTCTCCTTACAAAATAGGGGCGAACAGATTGCCTGTCCGCCCCAAAATGGTACTCGATTATCTGCGCTACCAGAAAAACCCTACGCCGACGCGCTGTCGCGAGCCGCCTGGCATGTAGGAGTCTGACGCAGCGTAAGCGGCTTGTCCCCCGCCTCGGCCGACGTGGTCAGCGTATACGTGATCGTCGTCGTCTCGCCAGCATGCAGGTCAACGGTGCCCGAATAGAAGGGGATTCCATGCCACGTAGCGGCACCAAGACCAAACTGGGTACCCTCAACCGTAAGGTCACTGATGTTGCCACCCGTCGGGGCAAACAACGAGACATTCAGACGCTCGTCGTCACGCGCGGCATCGGGCGCGCTCGCCGCAACGTAGTCGGGCAGCTTGCCAGCCTCCTCCTGCGTCATGATGTTCGTCAGGGTAACGGTGATGTGATAGGAGCACGTGCCGTCGCCGTTCTTCACGCCCTGACCAATCTGAGTGTCGGCGTTCAGATACCAGTCGAGCTTGGAGAAGCTCAGGTTGTTAAAGTAAACGCCGGCAACGGGATCGGCACTCGGATCATCCGGATCGGGCAGCGAAGCGTCAATGCCCGTCTCTTTGATGGCATTCTGCTCATCATCGTTTCTCATCCACGCGATCAGGCGGCCCTCTTCGGCACCGCGCTCAACGGCGCTGACAAGCTTCGTAACATCGACATCGCCGATACCGCCAAGGACCTTGTCGAAGGCAGCGCTGGCGACGGATGCAAAGATGCCGTCCGACTCCTCGACCGGATAGTTCCAGTACACATCGTGCATGAGGACCTTTGCGGCGTTGGTGCCGTCGACAACCGTTCCGTCGGGCAGTGACACGTTACCGACCAGGCCCAGCAGATACTGCAGGAACACCGGGTCGATACCGATGACGCCATCAACGTCCTGTCCATACTGGGACTTCCACAGCGCGGCGACACGCTGCGAGTTGCGGGGCCAATCAGGCGAATAGGTATTGCCCGAGTTGTACAGGTTGCTGTGGTTGCCGAACAGCGCCTCATCCTCTTCGTCGACGCTCTCGACCGCCTCATCCTCGCTGAGTCCAATGCGGGGAACAAACTCGCCAATCGACATCTGACCGTCGGTGACCGAAATCAGGCCCTGCGAACCGCCAAAGCCGCCGCAGGCACGAATCTCGACGTTGTTCATGGCGTACATAAGGTAGTTGCGCGTCTGGCCGTTGGCGCCGAGCATCTGGGGAAGGACGGGGGCGACCTTCTCCGCCGCGTCAACCGCGCCGTTGAGGGTGGCAAAGCCGTCCTTGGCCTTATCGACCAGCTCGGTCACCTGGGAAATATGAGTATCGCCAATGCCCTGGACCTTCTCGTTGGCGCTCTTGAACACCTTCGAGCTGCTGGAAAGCGAATCGGCGACCGCCTGCAGCGCGGACACGTTAATCATGCCGTCCTGGAACAGCTTGCCGGGCGTAGCCTGCGAAAGGTTATCGGCCATGGGAACCAGCGCATTGCTCGAGACATCGGACAGGGCGTCAATCATGGTGCGGGCCGCATTGATATCGCTGCCATACACCGGGATAAACGAAGCCGCCGTCCACAGCGGGCTCGAGGTCTCCGCCTTCATGCTGTTACAGAGCTCATCGATCTTCTTCGCGTCGTCAGGCAGCGTCGAAAAATCGCCCGACGTGACCTTGTCCTTAAGGCCACCGACGATCTCGACAGCCTCCTTCGCTTCGCTCTTTACGGTCTTTGCCGAGTTAAGCAGCATAAAGCCGCTTGCGCCAAGCGCAACGAGAAGCACCGCGACTACAGCGGCAATAATGGCGCCGGTGTGACGCTTTTTGCGCTCGCCCTTGCGATGGCGATGACGGACCAGACCGTCAGAGGTCGAACTCGACGAAGCATCGCTACCGTAGTTCAAGCCAAAATCGTAATAATCTTCCTTGGAACCCGAGCCCGCAAACTCGGCACCGCTATCATCCAGGCGGGCGAACGTGCCTGTCTCGGAGGCGCCGGTGTAAATCGTGCCGAGGTTACCCGTAAGCCCCGCGCCACCGGCAGAGGGAGTATTGTTGTCGGCCTTGCCGGCATTAACGTTGCCGGCGCCATTCGCGGCGTTGGCAGCACCTGCGTTGTTCGCAGGTACCGAAGGAGCCCCGCTCGGCTGCGACGCAGAGGTTGCACCGCCCGCAAAGACATTTCCTCTTGCACGGCCGGTCTTTTTTGCCTTTTGAGACTGCTCGTACAGAGCGGTAAACATCGCCGTCTCGCCCGGGGACACGCGCTTACCGGAACCGCCCTGTCCAGCGCCGCCCGGCGTGCCGGCCTTACCAGCCCCGTTCGGACGCGGCGGAACTGCAGGGCGGCCGCTATCGCTGCCCTTAAAGTGATTACCAGCCATAAAGAAATCCTCGCAATTGAGTCGCAATGAAAAAGTCCATAACGTTACTAGTTTATGGCATTTTGAGCATCGACAGCTAAACTCCAGACACGGACATCAATTGGCGAAAATGCGGCACAACACCTTTTCCGTCTTGGCAGCGGCGCTAGCTACACCGTGAGGAACATCATCACGATGATCATGACAAAGCCGATAAGGTCGGTCGGCAAAAACACCGTCCCCAGCATAACGGCGCTGGTGATGGTCGCCGAAACCGGCTCCACAGTTCCGATGAGGCTCGCGCGCACCGAGCCGATGTCCTTAACGCCCTGCATATAAAGCATGTAAGCAAAAAACGAGCCGATAACCACGAACACCGCGAGCGCCTCGATGCCGGCAGCGTCGAGCGCCGGCATATGCGCCCAGGGCTGCACGAAGACGCACGAGACCACGCCCGCCGTGAGCATTGCCGAGCCCGTGACGATGGGGCTGCCGTATTCGGGCAGGATCTTGGCGGGAATCACCGCCATACACGCGGCGCTGACCGCACACATAAGACCTGCTGCCAGGCCAAGCGGCGAGATATTCAGGCTGGTGGGGTCGCCGCCGGTGGCGATTAAAAAGGTTCCACCCAGAGCCAGGCCAATGCCGATGACTTCGCGAGTACGCGGCATACGGCGATCGGTCACGCAGGCGTAGCCCATGATGATAACGAGCTGCAGGCACTGGAGCACCGTCGCGGTTCCGGCGTTCGTCAGGCGCACGGCCGAAAGATAGCAAAACTGGTTGAACAGCAGGCCAAAAGCGGTAAAGAGCAGCAGCTGCTTGCGATCAGCGGGCGTCGTCCAAAGCTTGACCAGGCGTGCGCGGTCGCGCGTGACAACCACAGCCATAAAGAGCAGGCCGGCGAGAATCTGACGCACGCTCATAAGCCACAGCGTATCGACATGGTAGGTATCGAACAAAAAACTCGCGCTGGTGCCCGAGAAGCCCCAAAACGAACCGCCCACCAGCGTAGCCAAGACGCCCGTGATCATCTTGCGCGTCGAAGCGCTGTTCAGGCGGTCGCGCCATGCGCGACGGGTGTTGCGGCTGAGCTCGTCGGTGCCCTCGGGCACATCAATGTTCGATATATCGGTCATCGGCACCGAAGCCCCTGCGCCTTCGACCTGCTCGACACACTCTTTGCTCATTCCACTCCCCCGAAACAGCCTGGAAACAATTCGGCTTACCTTACCACGGCGAAGTCACCAGCTGGAGGCTTGTCCGCTTATCGGTAGGACAATTCCGCAGGCGTCTTTCCATAGCTCGATACCGCAATGGCCTTGCATTATGCGACAGCCAAATCGCGGCAGCAGGCTCTTTTGAAATGGATGCGACAAAGCCCCCGAATTCCACAATGTAAGCGATTTTTAAAAATGTTCTTGCCACCGAGTTCAGGCTCCGTTATATTATCCCTTGCGCGCTTGCGCACCCTTGATCGGGCGTTTAGCTCAGGGGGAGAGCGCTTCCCTGACACGGAAGAGGTCAGAAGTTCAAATCTTCTAACGCCCACCAAATGTTCGCAGCTCAGAGGCTATGTCCTCTGGGCTGTTTTGTTTTATGTCGCCAAATCAGCTGGCAGCTCCAACCGCCCAACTAGCCAAAAGCCGACCATCTACTTGCCGATCTATTCATCGGCATAACCAATCAGTCCGCACCGCAACTTCTCAGCAAAACGCCGCGATGTCTGCGCCCTGCGGTATCCTTGAGCCACTTGCACCTGCAGCACCAAGGAGCCGCCATGCGCACCGAGCTCGATGTCCCCTTTTCGCACAAAGAAGAAGCCAAGGCGCTGGGCGCCAAATGGGACCGGACCAAGAAGATCTGGTATGTACCCAGCGGCGTCAACCCCGAGCCCTTTGCCGAGTGGCTGCCCGGTGTTGACCGATCCGACCCCTCAGCGCCGTATATATATCTAGTACTGGGCAAGCGCGAGTGCTGGAAGTGTCACAAAGAGACCTCGGTCGCAGCCTTCGGCATTCCCTATCGAACCGATAACGACGAGAGCATCGCCATCGCGCACGCGCCCAACGAAGCCGGGTACATTGCCATCGACACGGCCAACGCCAACGCACTCGCCATCGTGCCCGCTCTTGGCTGCGTACCGGGCGAGATCCGCGACTACCTTCATAAGCGCTGCGGCTACAAGCCCGTAGGCGCGCGAGCCTCCAAAGCCCCGTCGCTCGGCAACACGTGCACCAGTTGCGACGCGCTGCAAGGCAGCCGCTATCTGTTCGAGGAGCCCTCGTCCCCGTTTGCCCTCACTGCCATCAACAAGCTGCCGGCACTGGAGTTTATACGCGTCGAAGTTGCCGGCGTCTTTGGCGTCCCGGTCACGCGTACCGACTTTGACCAGGCGCTCTTTACCTGGGCACGCGACCATCACGCCGAGTTCCACAAGCAACTCGGTGAGGGGATTTATTTGTAGAGGCAAAAGACACTCACAGCCAACTCCTCCGCATCACCTATCCCTCGTCGCCGGCGTCGTACACGATATCGAGGCCACAAACAGGGCATTTCTCCGGATACACCGGCATATGAACGCCTGTCCGTTTTCTCACTTCGTCGCTGAGTCTGTCGCGCGCATCGATAAACCGAATGTCGAGACACGGTATTTGCGAGCCGCAGCAAGGGCAGGTGACGACAAACGACGCGCAATCAACCTCTACGCTCGGAAACATATTGTTGTCTATAAGGGCACACGGCAGTTTTCCGTACTTCCCCATCGCAATATCGCCTCGCCAGCTCATATACGCTCCCCTCTCGCTATACAAATCAGGAAGAGCATGCACCGGCGGGCGTGCGCGAGATTGCATCGCCACGCGATCCGATCAAACAACACGATCGTCAAAGAATGCCAAAGCCAAATACGCTAATACGGCAGAAGCCCCGCCTTTTCACGCTTCTTTTCCGAGCGATCGAACTCAATGCGATGGGCCTCAAGAAACACCGTATCGGGTCGCCACTGACGCTCATCCGGCTGCCTTAGCGTCGCACCCGCAAAGGAAGCGTAGTCGGTCTTATCCAGCAGGTACGATCCGCACAGCCGATATTCGCCGCAAACAGGCTCAAACGAAATCAGGTGAGCATCAAATAGGGAATGAAGATCGCGCCGAAGCAGAATACCGTTGCTGGCAACCTGCGATTTGGGTCCCGAGTAATTCTCGATATGTGCAGCCTCCAGAGCTTCACTGACGCCGCAGTCCGACACCGCGCAACGGCCATCATAGGCGGCAACGAGCTGCTTGCGGAACCATTGCTGCCCCAATCGCTCGCGCCTTAACGCATAGCGGACCTTTTCGTCGTCGGTCGCACCCTGTCCGGCAAACTCAATATCGACGGGTATGTGCTTCAGATAACTCATGTCGGGCGCAAAACGAGGGTCCGGTCCGCCTTTATGAACAGGACCGTGCAGAACAAACCATCCATTTTCGGGCTCGAACCGCTCAACAAACGCAAGGCCGAGCACCTTATAGCCCACCTCGGTTGCAAATATGACTCCGACTGGGACGCCACATTCCATGCAGTTGAGCATTTTACGGTTGTAATTCTGGTCTCGAGAACCAACGGCTCCTGGCGCTTGGACCGAATACTTAATGACCCACGTACCGTCATCCAAATAGAGCGGAGGCACATCGGTGTAGAAGCTCTTTTTAGAGTTATGGACCGAAAGCGCAAAGATCTTATTGGGATCTTGCTTCACCCGATCCTGGCCCGGCCAGAAGATCCCTGAATCCCGCGTTACGGGAAAGAAGTCCGAGCCAATTCTCAAACGATACTGATACTGAGGGCTATCTTCCTTGGTGTGGTGCGGAAGGCTGGTCCAAACGCCGCCGCGCTGTTCCTCACCCAGAAACCACTCCCATGCCTCAACGTATTCGGAAGGCACGAGACTGCGGGCGCGGTCATAGCTTGGTCCATCCATCAACGGAACAGCAAGGTCAATGTCGTTCATCGCCAGCACCTACAACCATACGAACGCGAGTCATGCCCTTCAATAATATGGCCGAGAGTCAATTATTACGAGATCTCATTCCACGATCGGCACATCGTTGATGCTCTCGGTTTGCCGCTGGCGCGCTTGTACCCCGCTACCCCACTTCCCTGTATACTGATGTAGCACGTGTTTCATCCGGGCTTGTTGGGCCGGGTCGTTCATGGGAGGTTCTTGTGGCTGTTTCGAATCCGCCTAAGGGAAGCGTTTCTTCTTCGTCCATCAAGCCGGTTACGCGCAAGGCCGTGCGTTGCCAGCGCGAGGTCGCTTGGCTTGTCACGCAGGCAGCAGGCAGACTCGTGGCGAGCACGGAGGACGTCAATGCTCCCACACCGAGCTTTGTGCTGGCAGCGGCGCTGAATCGAGTACGCCGGCTGGAACTCGTCGCACAAGAAGACGGCAGCCATCTTGGCTACCAGGACGCTATGGCGCCCGACCTGTTGACCTTTTGTCGCATGACCAAATTGCCCGCCGCGCCCAATACGCTTTCGGACGCAGGCTACATGTTTACGCTCTCGGGCGCGGACCTTATCCGCAACATCTATGCATACTGCAGCGAGCTCGCCAAGCGCAGCGTCTTTGGCACGGCTGAAGTCAAACCGGGATATGTCATCAAGCTGGTTCTTAGGCTGTTCTTGATGGACGGGTTCGGGGCCATGCCGGCGTAAGCCGAGTCTTTAGCATCACCGTCGACTGGGCAACAACCGCTTTACCTTAGTGGGCGCCAATCGAGGGTCGATTATTGAGTCGCCTCGTCCACTAACGCATTTATTCCACGCGCTCTGACAGTCGATATTTGCGGTTGCGGCTTGTCGACGGCGCCGTGGGCTCAAGCTCGCCTTGAGCAATGAGCGCGTTGACGCGCGACCTAACCTGGGAAATTGTAAGCCCCGTGCGTTCTGCCAGCTCACGCGTCCCCAGCTCGCCGTAGTGTTTGAGTGCCGTCACAATTAAGCCCCCGCCATGATCGACCGGCTCGATCTTTGAACGGTAAAGTACGACCTTGAACCGATCGAACCCCGGGCAGAACAGGGGCTCGGCCAGACCATGCGCGCGCATGGCATCGATCATCATCGGGATGCCCGAGCCATTGCCCTCAGCCGGCGAACCTGCGCCATCCGGCAGCGGGACAATCGACATGAGTTTCATGAGCGTCGCGTTACGGCATCGGGAGCTGCCGTCAAACAAGTTCTCGCGAGTCTTTCCCCCGTAAAGGCCGCCAGGATTCGTCACCTCGACACGATCGTCAAAGACGTCGACGGTAATCGATTGTCCACAGAACCAATCCCCGTATTCTCGATGGATTACGGCGTTGGCGATTGCCTCGCGCAGAACCTCCTCGGGAATCTCCAGCGAGTCGACACGCGAGACGCCTTGGACGGTCGAGGTTCGCCGCAAATTCTTGGCGACGGCCGCGACAGCATCCGAGATCATCTCGCCCAACGTTCCCTCACAGATTGTGCGGTCCATGAACCTCAGCGACCCCGCCGTGCCTTTCCGGGTCCCCGCATAGACAGCCATGTCGATAAAGAGCTTGGGATAAAACTGCTGAGGGTAGGTGCCCGCAACTAGGAGTCCAGCCTTGGTGACATTGCCCTGGGAATCAAGGAAATTTAGGCGCTCCAGCTTCGTTTGTTTGTCCGGCGCGCCGCGCATTGCCCGAGGCGTCAACGAGAAAGCCCGATCTATCGTACGGTCGACCAGCGCCTCGTCGAGATCGTCCGCGCCCGCGCCCGCCACCGCGTCGCGATCGCTCGGAGTCGCTCGACCGTATGACGCCAATGCGAGCACCTCGGTCGACGAAAGCGGGACATCTTTGTCATCGATGCGTTTGTAGCTGCCACCTTGAGCGCCCCGCTCTATGACATAACAAGGCTTGCTCGACGGGTCGAGCTCCTCAATCGTGATGACCAGAACCACGGTGCCCTGGAGCTCCACGCGCTCAATGGTGTATTTGGGCGGATTGGCCAGCTTTCCGCGACCGCCGGCATCGCCCATGCCCGCCACGAATTGGTTGAGCACTTTCTCGGTCTCAAAGTTTGCAACTGGGACAAAACCCGCGCGCTCACTCACTCCGAGTACGATGATGCCGCCGGCGGTGTTTGCGAAAGCGCTGACCGTTTCCCATACGTCGCGGGAAAGCGTTGTGGCGCTCTCCTTGACCTCGACGTTAAGATCGTCCGAGCCCATGCGCCTTAAAGACTCGAGCAGACCGGCCAGTTCGTTTTCGTTCATCCGCACGTCCTTTCGCTCGGTTCTGCGAAGAATGCCGCGAATGGATTTCCTTCGTCTCTCAGTTATCTCTCGTAATTATCTCTCATCTTTCTGTTCTCTCTCATATTAGAAATGAGTGAGAGATAACAGATAAGATGTCTGCCATCTGTTTCATATAAACATGTTTTTGCTGGTAGAACAATCGGTATTGAGATAATACCATGATTGCTTGTCTCTTTGCTGCTCAGTTATCTCTCATATTTATCTCTCGTCTTTCTGTTATCTCTCGTATTCGTGACGAATGAGAGATGTGCGGGCGGCGGATGAGTGTGGATTTTGGACGGTCGGGAAATGAGGGTGGATATTTGGACGGTATTTGGGCGTTTTGAGGCTGATTCCGTCCGAAAATCCACTCTCATTCGATAGGCGTCCAAGTTTCCACGCTCGCGCGGCGGGCACGCGGGGCCTTTACCCAATCCGCTGGCATCGTCTCCAGTTCGCCGCAGGGTCGCGGCCCCATATGGGTATACTCTCGTGGATTCGACTCGATTCGCCCCCGCTGGGGCGTCAAAGGAGACTGCATATGCCCACTACCTCAACCGACCCGCGCGCCGCAGCCGCTGCACTGCTGGTGCCCGGCACCACCTGCCACGGCTTTGCCGTCGAGCGCTGCGAGACCGTGCCTGAGCTCGACTCGGACGCCTACGTGCTGCGCCACACTGCCTCGGGCGCTCGCCTGCTGTACCTGGCATGCGACGACGAAAACAAGGCCTTTGCCATTGGCTTTAAGACGCCGCCGGCCGATTCCACCGGCGTGTTCCATATTCTTGAGCACTCGGTCCTGTGCGGATCGGCCAAATTTCCCGTCAAGGAGCCGTTCGTGGACCTGATCAAGAGCTCCATGCAGACGTTCCTCAACGCCATGACCTACCCCGACAAGACCATCTACCCCGTTGCCACCACCAACGAACAGGACCTGTACAACCTGATGGACGTGTACCTGGACGCGGTGTTCAACCCGGCCATCTATACCAAGCCCACCATTTTTGAGCAGGAGGGCTGGCACTACGAACTGAACCTGCCGGAGGGCGACGGCGACAGCAGCGCCGCGAGCCTGCACGAGGGCACGCTGCGTTATAACGGCGTGGTGTTCAACGAGATGAAGGGCGCGCTGTCCGACCCCATGAGCGTGCTGGACGATGCCGTCAACGCCGCGCTCTATCCCGACACCGCCTATGCGCACGAAAGCGGCGGCGACCCGCGCGCGATTCCCGCGCTCACCTACGAGCAGTTCCTGGACACGCACGCGCGACACTACAATCCCTCCAACTCCTACATCACGCTCTACGGCGACCTAGATGTGGACCGTGCACTGGCCTTTTTGGACGAGCGTTATCTGTCGCAGCCGAGTGCCGCGAGCCGCCGCATGGACGCTGCCGTCGCCGCCGGCGAGAACCCGTCCACGCTGGCGCCCAATCCGCTGGGCGTGCAGGCACCCGTGACCTGCGAGTACAAGCGCGTCGAGATGGCCACTACACCCGAGAACGCCCTGGTGGGCCTGGGTCTTGTGCTGGGCAGCGCGCTCGACCGCAAACGCACGATCGCGGCGGATATCCTGTTTGAGGCACTGCTGGGCTCCAACGAAGCGCCAGTTAAGAAGGCCATTCTGGCCGCCGGCCTGGGCGGCAATGTGGTGAGCTACACCGCGGCCGAGAGCCTGCAGCCCTACGAGCTCATCATGCTGCAAAACGCGCAGCCCGGCGTGGCGCGCGAGCTTCGCCGCGTGTTCCAGGACGCCTGCCGCGACCTATGCGAGCATGGCGTTCCACGCGAGCGCCTGGAAGCCATCATCAGCAGCAACGAATACGACCTGCGCCAGCGCGACTACGGTATCGCCGACGGCGTGGCCATTGCGTGCGACGCGCTGAGCACGTGGCTCTACGATGACGACGCCGCGACGCTGGCGCTCAAGTACGGCCCGGTGTACGAGGAGCTGCGCAGTGAGCTGGACGGCAGCTATTTTGAGGACCTGCTGCGCGAACTGGTGCTGCAGAACGATCACATGGCACTGGTCGAGCTGGTGCCGGTGGACGCCGCCGAGGGTTCGGAGGGTGCCGAGGCCGCCGAGCTGGCAGCCAAGCGCGATGCCATGACCGATGCCGAGCTGGCCGACGTGGTCGAGCGCACGGCCGCGCTGCGTGCCGCGCAGGAGGCGGAAGACACACCCGAGGCCAAGGCCACGCTGCCGCGCCTGCGCGTGTCCGACATTGGCGAGGCGCGCCCCGAGCCGCCACTGGTCGTGGACACGACCGCGCCCATCCCCTGCCTGCGCCACGACATCCCCACCAACCGTCTGGCCTACGCCATGCAGTATTTCGACCTGAGCTGCGTCGCGTTTGAGGACCTGCCCTATGTGACACTGCTCTGCCGCCTGCTTAAGCAGCTGCCCACGCGCGAGCACTCGGCCGAGGAACTCGACAACTTGCTCGCTGGCAAGCTCGGCTTTTTGAGCTTTACGACCGAAGTCATGACGCAGCCCGACGTGGACGGCGTGCGCCCCTACCTGCTGGTGAGCGCCGGCGCCCTGTCCGAGAAGATCGATGCGCTGGCGAGTCTGCCGCGCAAGGTATGGTCGAGCACGCTTTTGGCAGACGCCGACGCCGACCGCGTGCGAGACGTGCTCACGCAGATTCGCATTGGGCTTGAGCAGGGCTTTATCAACAACGGCCACTCGGCAGCGCTCGGTCGCGCGATGAGCTACAGCTCGCCTTCGGCCGTGGTGCGTGAGCAGCTCTCGGGCGTAGACTTCTACCTGTTCCTGCGCGATTTGCTCGAGCACTTTGACGAGCGCGTGGACGGGCTGCGTACCAAGCTTGCCGAGCTGGCGGAGCGCATCTTTGTGGCCGATGGCTGCATGGCGAGCTTTACCGGCAGCGACGAGGACTTTGACGCGTACTGGGATGCCGCGGGCGACCTGGGGCTGGATGCGGGCGATGGTGCCGGCCGCGACGCGCTCGCGGTGCCGGCGCCGTGCGACCGCCACGAGGCTTTCGTGATCCCCAGCGACATCTGCTTTGCCGCGCGTGCGTGCGATCCGCGTCGCCTGGGCATTGACGTGACAGGCGCTTGGGCCGTGGCTGCCAACGCGCTCTCCTACGATTACCTGTGGAACGAGATTCGCGTGAAGGGCGGTGCGTACGGCTGCGGATTCCGCGCAGCCGGCGAGCGCCAGACGGCGTTCTACACCTACCGCGACCCGGCGATCGATCCTTCGATTGAGCGCGTGGAGCGCGCGGGCGCATGGCTTGGCAGCTTTGAGCCCGACGAGGCCGCCTTTGAGGGCTTTATTGTGAGCTGCGTGAGCGGCATGGACGCGCCGGTGAAGCCGTACGCGCTCACCAAGCGCCGCAACACGACCTACCTGGCCGGGCTCGATCCGCATGCGCGCGAGGAGCGTCGCGCCCAGATGCTCGCCGCCACGCCCGGTGAGCTGCGCTCGCTCGGCGCCGACGTGACGCGCATCGCAGCCGAGTCGCCCACCTGCGTCTTTGGCGGCCGAGACGTCATCGCCAAGAGCAACGCCGGCTTTAACGTCATCGACCTGCTGGGCTAACGCACAAAGGTAGATTTTTGGGACATGACCGAAAATCTACCTTTTTCTTTTGCCGCAGTCTGCCGATTTGTCTCGATCTGTAACGCTAAGGCGGCAATATTGGCTCCAGATGTTACAAATCGAGACGTTTCCGGATGACGCCGGCCCTTTGTCTCAATCTGTAACATCTAGGTCCAATTTTGCCGAGTTACTGTTACAGATCGAGACGAACTGCCGCAAACATCCGCTCTTCGTCAAAACCCACGAAGGTGTCCATGAACTGCCCCATTACAGTCTGAAATAGGCCATCGATAAATTTCGATGGCGAGCATTCGGCGCATTGCCTACGATACGGGCAAGC
>NZ_JBDMSK010000006.1:0-95560 GCF_039758815.1 Collinsella aerofaciens
CCGACGGGAAACGAAAAAGCCCGGTTTAAAACCGGGCTCGAACAAACACGCCTATTGACAATGGCTTTCTCATATTAGAGGGGTCGACGCCGTTAAGGCATTGACCCCTTAAACTGAGTAACGGCGCTGCCCAGCTCTTCACTACTTGGGCTGCCGTCGACTTTATTCTACCCACGGGTGCCAGGTTTAACAAATGGATTTTCGGTAACGAGGCCTCGGCAACCGCCGCCTTGATTGGCGACCCATGCTCTGCCACAGGCCGAGGGTTGTCGAAAAGTCGAACATTATAGCTACCCATAATATAGCCAGCTATAACGTCATTCGACGACCGGCGCAAACGCCCGCGCGGACACGAAATGCGCTGCGGTGCCATTGGGGATTATGGGATGCGCTTTCCGCTCGAGGCCTCAACCGGAAACGGCATCCCGGTCTGAAGGTCAAATCCGGGGAGCAGCTTCCGCCTGAAGACCGATTCGGAAAGGGTATCCCGTTCTGGAGCCAAAAACTGGGTCGTAGTTTCCGCCAAGCATGCCATCCGGAAAGCGTGTCCCGTTCTGAGCCTGAATTCTGGGATGAACTTTCCACTGAAGCATCTACTGGAAAATGCATCCCGTTCCGAGGCTTAATTCTGGGATGCACTTTCCGCGGAGAGACTACCGTTTTTCGAAAAAGTACACGTCCCTAAACTTACCAGGTCTTCATAACTTGTTGCCGTTCACGGTCGCCGATTATCGCCCACCGATTCAAACAAGAAATATGTCGCCAAAAGCAGGTCATCTACCTGCATGGTTAGATTTTGGTCAGCTTTTGGTCAGCTGAGCGGCAAGTTCCAGCTGATACGTTTTTGCTACCCAAAAGGAGGCGGTAGCTCATGACCCATTGCAATGACCAGCTCATCGACCAACTGCTCACTCAAGCCGAACAAGAGGGGCGCTGTCTGATTCCCCCGAGCACGGCGATCCGAAAAGCGCTCCTTCGGCGCACCGGCGGCACGGTTGTCTCGCCCATGCCGGGGTTGTTTGCGCGAAAAACGCGCTGGGATGAACTCAACCGAACGCAACGCCATTGCGAGATTATCCGCGCCCTTGCGATCATCCATCCCGATTGGACGTTCTGCTCGTTTTCGGCAGCTTGCCTGCTGGGGCTCGAGGTCTCGTGGCGACACCTGAACGTCGTGCATGTTTGCAGCTCGACAAAGCCGTCGGCTCGTCCGGGCGCACATATTCAGCGACACCAGATTGAGCCGGCCGGAGCAATACGCAGAGCCGGCGTATCGGTAACGCCGCCCATCCAAACGGCTACAGATTGCCTGCTGCAAACTGGCTTTGCAGACGGCATGCCCATTGCCGATTCGACGATCTCAAAGCTCGGCCTTGCGCCGGAACAGCTGATGGAGGCCGTTGAGCAACGAGCGACTGCCCGCAATGGTCGCGCGATTCGCACCGCCCTCACAACGCTTCGATATGCCGACGCCCGCGCCGAGAGCGGCGGGGAATCGGTCGCCCGAGCCGTCATGATCGAGACGGGCTTTGCGCCCGACTGGCTTCAATACGAGCTGACGGACCCCTTCGATTCGGCCAAGCCCATACGAACGGACTTTGCCTGGGAGCGCCAGGCGCGGGAACTCACGCTGGGCGAGCTCGACGGGCTCATCAAATATACCGACCAGACCATGCTGGCCGGACGCACCACCGCCGAGGCGCTCGTTGCCGAACGACAGCGCGAGGCGCACTTGTCGCTCTACGGTCACCCTCTGCTGCGCTTTACCATGAACGAGGTCCGCTCGGCAGGAATGCTCGCGAAAAAGCTGCAGACGGCAGGCATCCGGCAGACCGCGCTGCCGACATGGCTCAACGAGGTAGACCTGTAGGCGCTGCTGAGCTTATGCCCGTCTGCCTGCCAAACCGGGACACACTTTCCGGTTGGCAGCACCCGCGGAAACCATGTCCCAGATTGAATGCTCAAAATGGGATGCGCTTTCCCGACGAAGCTCCTTGCGGAAAGCGTGTCCCAGAATGAAGACTCAGAATGGGATGCAATTTCCGCTTGAAGGCCGATCCGGAAACTGCATCCCATTCTGGAGCCGAAATCTGGGACGCAGTTTCCGTATGCGGAGGTGCTTCAAACAAAAGGCCCCGGCTCGCGATGGAGCCGGGGCCAAAGGTGCAGCATATACAGTTGGTGTTGTGCGCGAACAGCCCATCAGCAATGCCGTCTGCGCCCTACCCACGGTGACGGGCGCGGCTGTACGGCGTATCCACCATGGGCAGATCCGGACGCAGCTTGCCGTCGAATGCGCGATAGGCGTTCTGCACGGCGGGCGCCGTGGGGATCGTTGCGATCTCGCCGATGCCCTTGCCGCCGTATGCCACGGGCAGCAGTTCGTCCTTCTCCACGTAGATGGCGTGGATATCCGGAATCTCGGGCGCGCGGAACAACCCGAGCGTGCCGTACCTTGCCTGGGGCACGCAGTCCTTGAGCGGCCAGTCCTCGGTAAGCGCATAGCCCATACCCATGAGCACGCCGCCTTCGATCTGACCCTGGATGGAGATGGGGTTGACCACCTTGCCGGAATCGTGCGCGGCATAGACCTCGCTCACGCGACCGTCATCATCCAGAATGACCACATGCGTGGCAAAGCCGTAGCAGATGTGGCTCTTGGGATTGGGAACGTCGGCGCCCAGTTTGTCGGTCGGCTCCAGGTACACATAGCTAAACTCACAGCCCTCGAGCGCCTTGATGGCGGCCGCGGGATCCTGAGGATGCATACCCTGGCCGGCGACGAGCTCCTGCGTGCGTAGCTGGTAGGCGCGACCGTCGTCGTACTCGATCTTGACGCCGTCGCCATGCGCGCTCACGGGAGTATCGGGTGCGGGCTTGCCGGCCTCGATGTCAAGCATGGCGTCGCGCAGCAGGAAGGCGGCGCCGCGCACGGCCTCGCCGGTCACGACCGTCTGACGTGAGCCAGACGTGGTACCGGAGTCGGGAGCGTTCTCGGTGGAGCACTCGCCGTTGGCAATGCAGCTCAGCGGCAGACCGCAGGCCTCGGCAACGTCCTGCAAAAAGACGGTGTTGCAGCCCTGGCCGATGTCGGACGTGGCGGCATAGACCACGGCCACGCCGTTCTCGACGCGAATCTTGCAGCGGCCGGCGTCGGGCAGGCCAACGCCCACGCCAGCGTTCTTCATAGCGCAGGCAATGCCGGCGTGGCCGGGATGCGCGTAGTAGGCATCCTTGACCTCGAGCAGTGTCTCCTTAAGCGCCGTGGAGCAGTCGGCAATCTGGCCGTTGGGCAAAACCTCGCCCGGCTCGATGGCGTTACGGTAGCGGATCTCCCACGGATCCAGGCCGACCTTCTCTGCCAGCAAGTCGATCAGACTCTCGAGCGCAAACTCGGACTGGCAAACGCCAAAGCCGCGGTACGCGCCGGCGGGCGGGTTGTTGGTGTAGTAGCCAAAACCGCGAATGTCGGTGTTCTGGTACTTGTAGGGGCCGACGGCATGCGTGCAGGCGCGCTCGAGCACCGGGCCGCACAGCGACGCGTAGGCGCCGGTATCAAAGTTGATCTCGCAATCCAGACCGGTAAAGTTGCCCTCGGCGTCGCAACCCAGTGTAAAGGTACCGTCCATGGCATGGCGCTTGGGATGGAACGCGAGTGACTCGGCACGCGTGAGCTTGCACTTCACAGGACGCTGGAACTTATAGGCGGCGAGCGCGGCCAGATGCTGAATGGACACGTCCTCCTTGCCGCCAAAGCCGCCACCCACGAGCATGGTCTCTACAACCACACGCTCGGGCTCGTTGTCCCAGCCAAACATGTGGGCGCACTCTTTGCGCGTATCGTAGGCACCCTGGTCGGTCGACTGCACCTTGACGCCGTTCTTGTACGGGAAGGCGACGGCGCACTCGGGCTCCAAGAAGGCATGCTCGGTAAAGGGCGTGGTAAAGCGCTGCGTCACGGTGAATGCGCTTTCGGCCAGCGCCTTGGCGGCGTCGCCGCGCGTCACATGACGGCTCTGGCACACGTTGTCCTTGAGCTCCACCGTGTTGCCAAAGGCAAAGAAGCTGTCGTGCAGACGCGGGGCGTCGGCGGCCCTGGCCTCGACAATGTTGCGCACGGGCTCCAGCGGCTCGTAGTCAATCTTTACGAGCTTCTTGGCCTTCTCGAGCGTCGCCTCGTCCTCGGCGACCACCAGCACGATGGCATCGCCCACGCAACGGGTGATATCGCCCTGGGCGATCATGACATCCCAGTCCTGGATAAGGTGGCCGACCTGGTTGACCGGCACGTCCTCGGCGCGCAGGATGCCCACCACGCCGGGCAGGGCCTCGGCCTTGGAGGTGTCGATGGAGAGCACGCGGGCGCGCGGATACTTGGAGCGCACGGCGCTGGCATAGGTCAGGCCCGGCTGATCAAGCTCGTCGATGTCGTCGGGATACTTGCCCTCACCGAGCACCTTCTTGCGCACGTCAATACGGAAGGCGCGCTTGCCCACGCCGTAGTCGTCGCCGCGCTCCAAGTCCTCGTCAATCTGCTTTTCGCCGCGGAGCACCGCAGCTGCCAGCGAAATGCCCTCGATAATCTTCTTGTAGCCGGTGCAGCGGCAGACGTTACCGCGAATGGCGTACTTGATCTGTTCCTCGGTGGGCTCGGGGTCCTCGGCGATGAGCGCTGCGCCCGCCATGACCATGCCGGGGATGCAAAAGCCGCACTGCACGGCGCCCACGGCGCCAAAGGCGTACACAAAGGCCTCGCGCACGTCCTGGGGCAGGCCCTCGACGGTCACGATGTTGCGGCCGGCGGCAAGCGCGGTGGTCAGTACGCACGCCTTGACGGCCGCACCGTCCACGTGGATGGTGCAGGTACCGCACGCGCCCTCGGAGCAGCCGTCCTTGGCGGAGTGAATGTGCAGGTCGTCGCGTAGGTAGCGCAGCAACGGCTTGTTCTGCGTCGTCGTGCGCTCCACGCCGTTAACGGTAAAAGTGAATTCCTGTGCCATGGTGATTCCCTTCTACACGCCGGCGGCGATGCCGGTGCGGTCGTGGATGGCGCCATGCGGGCAGACGACGGCGCACATGCCGCACGACAGGCAGTCCGCGCCGTCGATATGGGCGCAGTTGTCCTCGATGCGGATAGCGCCGGCAGGGCACTTTTTAGCGCACATGCCGCAACCGATGCAGCTCGTGTCGCAGATCTTGCGAGCAATGGCGCCCTTATCGGTGTTGTTGCAGCGCACTAGGATGTTCTGGTAGCCGGGAACGAAGGCAATCACGCGCTGCGGGCACGCCATGCCGCACAGGCCACAGCCCGTGCACTTTGAGCGGTCCACGCGGGCGATGCCATCGACCAGCGCAATGGCGCCGTGGGGGCAGGCCGTGACGCAGGCGCCACAGCCAATGCAGCCTTCGCTGCAGTGGGCGTCGCCGCCTGCGGAGGCGCAACCGCTTCCGCAGGCAACGTAGGCCACGTTATGTTGAATGGATTTGGCCATAAGAGACTCGCCTATTTCTTAAGAAGGTACGAATAGTTGTCGCGCACAGCCCTGATGGTCAGGCGGACGGCCTCGGGAAGACCGGTGTTGACGGCATCGACCGAGACGGTGCGGACCGTGCCGGCGACGCGAACCTTAAAGTGGTCCTCGTCCACGGCCAGGAAGCCCTCGTTCTCGGAGTTCTCCATGTCCTCCTCGCTCCAGAACAGGGTGAGCTTGTCCTTGTAGGGACGACCCTCCTGGTAGGGGCAGAACACGGCGCAGTTGCCGCACTCGTTGCACATGCCGTCGACATGGACGACCTGATGCTTGGCCAGGCCCGGCACTTTAATTGCCACGTTGGCGCGGTTGGGGCACACGTCGCAGCAGACCTCGCACACCGAGCCGCAGCCCAGGCAGCGAGTCTTGGTGCAGTTGCGCTTGTCGCGGCACAGCGACCCCTTGCGCTCGTAGCAGGTGTCCTCGCGGCCGGCCTGAGCATTCTGGTCGGCGTACTTGTTAAAGTCGACACCGGCAATGGCACGGGCGACCTCGGCGGCATCGGCGATAGCCTCGACCACGGTGGCCGGACCGCGACGGCAGTCACCTGCAGCCCAGACGCCCTCGACGCCGGTGGAGGTGGCGGCGAGGCGGCCGCGACGGTCGTGCTCGACGCCCGCGGCGTCGTACAGGCTGGCATCGATGCCCTCGCCCACGGCGCAGATCACCGTGGTGGCGGAAAGCTCGACGGTCTCGCCCGTGGCAACAGGGCTGCGACGGCCGCTTGCATCCGGCTCGCCGAGCTCCATGACGTCGCAGGTCAGCACGGCGCCGTTGAGTGCCTTGGGCGCCAGCAGCTCGCAGAACTCAACGCCGTCGGCAAGAGCAAGATCGAGCTCTTCCTCGTCGGCGGGCATCTGCTTCTTGGTGCGACGATACACCAGGCGCACGTTCTTCACGCCAGCCAGGCGCTTGGCCACGCGAGCCGCGTCCATGGCGGTGTTGCCGGCGCCAATGACCACGACGTCCTCGCCCAGCTCGAGCTTCTCGCCCTTCTTGGCGGCCTCGAGGAACTCAAGCACGTCGAGCTCGGCGCCCTCGCGCAAACCTGCAGAGCCGGGCATCCAGGCACCGGTAGCCACGACCACGTCAGTAAAGCCCTGGGCCTTGAGCTCGTCGATGGACTCCACGCGGGCGTTGAGCTGCACCTTGGCGCCAAAGGCCAGGCAGAGCTCGGCATCGTGGGAGATATCGTCGCTGGCGATACGGAACTCGGGGATCACGTGACGGACCACGCCGCCGAGCGAGTCGCGGGCCTCGAAGATGGTGACGGGCACGCCGGCGCGCGTCAGGAAGAATGCCGTCGCCAGGCCGGCCGGGCCGCCGCCGATAACGGCAACGTTGCGCTCGCCGTCGTTGGCGATGGCCTGGGCGCGCAGCTTGGGCAGCACGGCGGTCATGGCCTCGCGGGCGGCCTTGAGCTTGCTGGCGCGAATCTGGGCGCCCTCGGGCTCGTAAAATGCACGCTCGCAGGCACGGCCGCAGGGATGCGGGCAGATGGTGCCGGTAATGAACGGCAGGGCGTTGCGCTCGATGATAATGTTGAGCGCGTCCTCGTAGCGGCCCTCGTCAACAGCCGCCAGGTAGGCAGGAATGTCCTGCTGGATTGGGCAGCTCGTGCGGCACGGCGTGGTAAAGCAGTCGGAAAGCGGACTCTTGCCGGCAACCTTGCGGTCGGGCAGCGGACGCAGCGGCTTCTTGTAGAGCGGGTTGGTGAGCGAGTCGGCCTGGATCGCAGTCACGGCCTCGAGAGAGACGCCCGCGAACGGCTTGCCATCCAGGTCGGTAAACTCGCCGGCCATCTGGCTAAAGCGCTCGTAGCCACCGGGCTTGAGCACGTCGGTCGCCAGGGTAACGGGCCAAATGCCGGCGTCATACAAGGCGCGAATGTTGTAGACTGTGGCGCCGCCGGAGTAGCTGATGCGCAGCTTGCCATCGAACTGCTCGGTAATGCGACGGGCGGCCTCGATGGTCAGCGAGAACAGCGAACGGCCGGACATGTACATCTCGGTGGAAGGCAGCTCGTTCCTCGTCACGTCGACGGGGAAGGTGTTGGTCAGCTTGACGCCAAACTCCAGGCCGCGCTCGGCGCACAGGGCAATCAGGCGCTCGAACATGGGCACGGCATCGGCCCACTGCAGGTCCTCGCGGAAGTGCGTATCGTCGAAGACGATGTAGTCAAAGCCCAGCTCGTTGAGGCGCTGACGTGCAAACTCATAGCCCAGCAGCGTGGGGTTGCACTTGATGTAGGTATTGAGGCCCTTCTCGGTGATCAGATAGGTCGCGATGCGCTCGATCTCGGCCGGCGGGCAGCCGTGCAGGGTGGACTCCGTGATGGAGTTGGACACGCGCGCCGGGATGGATTCGACAAATGCGGCGTCGACATGCTCAAACTTGTCCAGGTTAGCGAGCGCCCACGTACGGCACTCGTTCCAAACCTCGGAGCCGCTGGCGTCTTTCATGCCCTCGATGTAGGCGTCGACCTTGGGGCTCTTGATGCCTTCCAGGTCATAACCCACGGACATGTTGAAGACAAAGCCGTCCGGGCTGCCCAGACCGTACTCGCGGGCAATCAGGTGGCAGGCGAACCATGCCTTCACGTACTCGGCAAAGGCCTGCGGAACCTCGAGCTCGGTCGACCACTCGCAGTTGTAGCACTCGTCCTGCGCCACAATGCAGGGTTTGTTCACACACTTGGAGAGCTCCTCGCCATCCATAACCTGAACGGTCTTGAGCTCAAAGAAGCGGGAGCCGGCCACGTAGGATGCCACGATGTTCTGGGCCAGCTGCGTATTGGGACCGGCGGCCGGGCCAAACGGAGTCTCGATGCGCTCGTCAAAAATGGGAAGCGCGCCCTCCTGGTTGGTCGCGACCATCTTGCGCACGCCAAAGACGGCGCCCTGGGTCTTGTGCTCCTCGATGATCCAGTTCATCAGCTGCGAAAACGGGATCGGCCTCATGATGTCGCTCATAGTGAGCTCCTCTCTGTAACGCCCGGCGAGACCGCGCGGCGGGCGCAAATACGGTGTAGCGCTAGCACAGCGCCGGCGACCCCGCGGAGGTCGCCTATACGCGCGCCGGATGCGGCGAAACATCCGACGCGCGTGAATCTACTTGTGAATTAGTAGGTGCGATCGTTGAGCGTGCTCCAGAGCTTCTTGGACTCAGCCATGGTCCACGCGTTGATCTTGTCCTCATCAATGCCAACGAACTCGCGATCCTTGTACAGGACGCGGCCGTTGATGATGGTGGTGCGGCAGTTTTTACCCATCATGCCAAAGAGCATGTGGCCGTCGATGTTCTCCTCGCTCAGCGGCGTAAAGGGCTTGTAGTCCATGACGATGACGTCGGCGGCAGCGCCGGCCTCGAGCACGCCGAGCTTGCGATCGAAGTACTTGCTCGCCATCTTGGCGTTGTTCTCGAACAGCATGGTCATGGCCTCGCACCAGCCCACGTTGGGCATGGCGGCGTTGTGGCGCTGAATGATCAGGAAGACCTTAAGGCTCTCGAGCATATCGTGGGTGTAGGCATCGGTGCCCATGCACACGGGAATACCGCGGCGGAAGAACTCGAGCACGGGGGCGCAGCCCACGGCGTTGCCCATATTGGATTCGGGGTTGTTGACGAGCCAGGTGCCGGACTCCTTGACGATATCCATCTCGGCAGGCGTCACGTGGATGCAGTGGCCCAGCATGGTGTCGGGACCCAGCAGGTTGTGCTGCAGCAGGCGCTCGACGGGGCTGATGCCGCCGCGGTTGAGGCGGGAATCCCACACGTCGTTCATGCCCTCGCACACATGGATGTGGAAGCCGGTCAGGCCGTTGTTGGCCTCGGCCATCTTATCCATGGTCTCGTCCGAAAGCGTAAAGGTGGCATGTCCGCCAAACATGGCGGCGATCATATGGTTGTCGTTATCGCGACGCTCCTTGGCGGCCCACTGGGCAAATTCGGCGTTCTCGGCAATGGCCTGGTTGCATTTTTCCTGGCCGCGGCGATCGGAGACCTCGTAGCACAGGCACGAACGCATGCCCAGCTCCTGAGCTGCATCCTTAATGGTAAAGAGGCTTCCCGGGATCTCGCAGAAGCTCGCGTGGTGGTCGAAGATCGTGGTGACACCATCGCGAATGGAGTCCAGAATCGTGGCATAGGCGCTTGCCTTGGTGCCGTCGAGCGTCAGATTGTCGTCGATCTTCCACCACTGCTGCTCAAGATTCTCCAGGAAGTTGGTGGGGTTGCAGCCCTTAATGGCAAGGCCGCGGGCCAGACCCGAGTAGATGTGGGTGTGGCAGTTGATGAGTCCGGGCATGATGAGGTTGCCCTGGGCATCGACGTACTCGGCATCCGGGTACTTGGCCTTGAGCTCGCACTCGGGACCTACTTCGACGATCGTATCTCCGTCAATGGCGACCGCACCGTTTGGAATGAACGGGGCCTGAGCATTGCGGGTAAAGACGGAACCGTTAGCGACCAGAAGCATAAATGCTCCCTTCAACATCAGGGGCGGGGTTTGACACCTCTGACATGGCGGAGTGCGAAGCGCCGGCCTACACCGGAAACGGGCCCTCTCCCGTCAACGCTTCACCAAAGGGACAAACCCTTTGAAGTGCGGCTTGGCGCCGCATGACGTCGGCGGACGAGGCGATGCGCCCGCCGACGAATAGCACCGAATTGGTTACTTCTTGCTCTCGGGCAAGACCAGATCCACGGCAGCGTCCTTGGCAGCATCGATGTGCTGAGCCACGACCGGCGTCTGCGGAAGAATCAGGTTAAGGACAATGGCCATGATGGCGGTGGGGGTTACGGCATTGGAGCCGATGACGGTGGGCACCCAGGTGGGCATACCCTCGCCGGCAAGGCAACCGCTGGCCATCCAGATACCCAGGCCAAAGACGACGGAGGTACCGACGATGGTGGTAGTGCGCTGCGTGAGGCCCTCGCGGGTGAACATGCGCACGCCGTTCATGGTGATGGTGCCAAAGACGCCGACGGTCGCGCCGCCGATGACGGGCTGCGGGATAGCGGAAAGGACGGCAGAGAGCTGCGGGAACAGGCCGGCGATGGCAAAGACGGCCGCGATGATCACAAAGACCCACTTGTTGACGACCTTGTTGGAGCAGATGATGCCCACGTTCTGGCCAAGGGCGCTGGTGGGAAGACCGCCCAGCAGGCCGCCGACCATAGAGGTGAGGCCCTGGGACACGATAGCGCCGGAGAGCTCGCGCTCGGTGGGCATACGGTCGATGGAGCCCAGGCAGGCGGCAGAGACGTCGCCGATAACCTGGATGGCAACCATGGGGAACACGACGGCGAGGGTAATGCAGACCTCGGGATCAAACTCGAGCGCATAGGGCATGAGCTTGGGAAGGGCGAAGACCTGGGCGGTGGCGACGCTGGAGAAGTCGATCATGCCAAAGGGAATGGAGACGATCATACCAACGATCATGCCAAAGAACACTGATCCCAGCTTGAGCGTGCCCTTGCCAAAGTTGGCGAGCGCAAAGACCACGGCGAAGGTGATTAGAGCGACGCACCACGCCTGCGGGGTGCCCCACAGCGGCGTACCCATACCGCCGGCCATGTACTTGACGGCCGTGGGATAGAGAGAGACGCCAATGGAGAAGATGACCGTACCGGTCACGACGGGCGGGAACAGCCACTTGATCTTGCTGTAGGCCAGACCAAAGAGGACCGCGACGGCACCGCCGACAATCTCGCCGCCCAGCAGCGCGCCAAAGCTAAAACCCGAGGCACCCATGGCCTGCAGGGCCGGCAGGAACGCGAACGAAACGCCCATGACGATGGGCAGGCCGCCGCCGATACGACGGAAGGGAGCGAAGGCCTGAAGGGCCGTATCGATCGCCGAAAGAATGAGCGCGACCTGGATGATGTCGGTGCTCTGCTGGCTATTAAAGCCGTAGACGCCGGCCATGATGACCGCCGGGGTAATGATGCCGGCAAACGATGCCAGTACGTGCTGAAGGGCACACGGGATCATTTCCTTAACGGGAGGCATGCCTTCGCGAGTGAACAGGGCTTCAGTGCCGTTCGTAACCGTCTCCTGGGTCATTTGACCACCAATCCTCGAAGTAGTTGTTTTCGCATCTAACGCTCTATTGTGACGCAGTGCGGGGTTGAGGTTGTGCCTTCATTGCATATCGTATTAAAGATGATTCTCATTCTCAATAATAATTTTTTGTTATCAGACTATTCTTCAGCTGAAATAACGCATTTCCGCAGGTCAGGAAAGTGTCTGGTCAAAATACCATCTAACTTTTCTTTTGGTCAACCGTTTACCGCTAAATTCCTACCGTTCGTCTGCATTACGCAATGTACCTGCGGATATACGAGATGATGGGCAGCGTGTTACCATGAGAAAAAATTGTTATGAACATTTCCGATTTCACCCAAAGGAGTTGCCCGTGAACGAGACCGTACGTCGCTTTTTACCGATGGTCGATTTTCTGGAGCAGATACTCGGCAAAAACAGCGAAATCGTGCTGCACGATTTCTCGGATCCCGACCACGCCATCGTTGATATTCGCAACGGCATCGTGAGCGGCCGCAAGGTCGGCGGTCCCGCCACCGATCTGGCACTCAAGATCATGCACGACGCCAAGTATCGCGACCTGCCGTTTATTACGGGCTACGAGGGGCGCGGTGCCGGCGGCAAGACGTTGGAGTCAGCGACGTACTTTATCCGCGAGAATGACGAGATCGTCGGTATGCTCTGCGTCAACACCGACCTCTCGACCGTGCGCTCCATCAACGCCATGGCGCAGCAGCTCATGGCGTGCTTCGACGCGGCGCCGACGCGCACGGAGCCCGCCCCTATCGAGGTCGAAAGCCTTTCGGAGTCCACACAGGAGCTCATCGACCGCAGCATTGCCGAGTTGCTGAGCACGCGCGGGCTGGATGTGGCGTCGCTTGGTCAGAGCGACCGCGTGGACGTCATTCGCCACCTCAACGGCAACGGGGTGTTCATGCTCAAGGGCGCCGTGGCCTGCGCCGCCACCGCGCTGGGTATCTCGGAGCCCAGCGTCTACCGCTACCTGCAAAAAGTTCGCAAGGAGGGCTAACGGGCAACATGAAGCGCGGCTCCACAAGCGATCCGTCACTTGACAAAAGACCCTGCAGCTCGCACGCGCTGCAGGGTCTTTTTGCATGTCATGTTTAGTTGTGGCCAACGCCTTAGAGAGCGGCAACGACCTCGATCTCGACCAGACCGCCAGCCGGAAGGGCGGCAACCTGGAAGGCGCTGCGCGCGGGGAACGGGGCCTCGAACTTGGAGGCGTAGATCTCGTTCACGGCGGCGAAGTCGGCGATATCGGCCAGGTAGACCGTGGTCTTGACGACATCGGCAAAGGTAGCGCCGGCAGCGGTCAGCAGGGCCTCGACGTTGGCGAGGGACTGCTTAGCCTGGGCCTCGACGCCCTCGGGCATCTTGCCGGTTGCGGGGTCGATGCCCAGCTGGCCGGACAGGAACACCATGTTGCCGGTCTGGATACCAGGGGAATACGGGCCGATGGCTGCGGGTGCGTTATCGGAAGACACGACGGTCTTGCTCATGTTTATCTCCTTACGATCAGTTGAGAAAGCGTGAGCGCGGCGTTCACACCGGGAGGCACAGTTCGGTCTGAACACCGCGCTTGATTGGGATGGTACTCAAGGTTTCTGTTTGATGCAAGAATATTATCAGCTTGCGAGAATATTTTATCGCCCAACGGTCTCCCCGAACCGCTGAACGGTTCTCATGTGGAGCAGCCAGTCCAAGCTGCTGAAGACTTTATCCCGCTTGGAGCACGGGCATCGCCTGCCGCAACGGCGCCACTATACTTTTGATTATCTGAGCATTTTGAAAGGCAGGATATGACCGCAACCGCCAGTCGAACCACCAACCGCAGACCCGAGCTTTTGGCGCCCGCCGGAGGGCCCGAGCCCTTTGCCGCCGCACTCGCCGCCGGGGCAGACGCCATCTACTGCGGCATGGGCAGCTTCAACGCCCGCCGCAAGGCCACCAACTTTACCGACGAGGCCTTTGAGCAAGCCTGCCGCGCCGCGCATCTAGCCGGGTCGCGCGTCTACGTCACGGTAAACATCGTCATCAAACAGTCCGAGATGGGCGATGCGCTGCAACTCATCCATCGCTGCTCCACGCTGGGCGCCGACGCCTTCATTATCCAGGACTGGGGCCTGTTCTTTGAGGTCAAGCGCACCATGCCCGGCATCGAGACACATATCTCGACCCAGGCGAACATCCACGACGACCGCGGAACCCTTTGGTGCCGTGAGCAGGGCGCCGACCGCGTGACTCTCTCGCGCGAGCTCTCCATCGACGAGATCGCCGCCATTCACAACGCCGCGCCCGATGTGGACCTCGAGGTCTTTAGCCACGGTGCCATCTGCTTTTGCTACTCGGGCCTGTGCCTGCTTTCGAGCTTTGCCATGGCGGGCCGCTCGGCCAACCGCGGCATGTGCGCCCAGCCCTGCCGCCTGCCCTACGAGCTGATCGACGAGAACGGCCGCTCGCTCTCCCCTGCCGGTCGCGAGCGCGCGCTGTGCCCGCGCGACACCAACACGTCGCAGCTTGTTCGCCGTCTGTATGACGCCGGCGCCGCATCGCTCAAGCTCGAGGGCCGCATGAAGGCCCCCGATTACGTGTATTCCATCGTCGATGTGTATCGTCACCAGATTGATGACATGCTGGCCGGGGTCGCCGTAGATAAGGACGAGGTAGCCGCCCGCCAGCGCCAGCTCAAGCGCTGCTTCAACCGCGACTTTACGCACGCCTATCAGGACGGCACCTCGGGCGACGAGATGATGAGCTATGAGCGTTCCAACAACCGCGGCCAGATCGTAGGCACGGTACTGGGCAGCCGTCTGGCCAACCGCGATGTGCGCGGCCTCAAGCCCGACGACCGCCGTCGGCGCGCCGCCATCGCCCGCATTGAGTTGTTTGAGCCCGTGGGCAAGGGCGACCTGCTGGAGCTTCGCCACGATAACGAGTTTGACCAGTTCCTGACCACCATTGCCGCCGATGATGCCGCCGCCGGTGACATCATTGAGTGCCGCGTGCCCCGCAGCATGCCCGAGGGCTGCCGCGTCCGCGTGATTCGCAGTCAGCGCGCCATCGACGCCGCTGGCGCCGCGCTCAAGCGCGATGTGCTGCGCCGCCGAGCTGTTGACGTGTCCGTCGTGGCGCGCCTGGGCGAGCCGTTTACTGTCACACTCACCTGCTGTGACAACCCCGCGCTCACCGCCACCGCCACGGGCTTCACCGTCGAGGCCGCCAAGACCCGCGCCGTCGAGGCATCCGATCTGGTTGAGCACGTCGGGCGCATGGGCTCCTCTCCCTTTGAGGCCGCAAGCTTTGACGTTTCGCTCGACGCCGGCTGCGGTATGGGCTTTTCCGTCGTGCACAAGGTGCGCGCCGCCGCTTGTAAGGCGCTGGAAGAGGCCATTCTGGCACCGTACGAGGAGCGCGAGAAAACGCTCGAGTTGCCGGTGCTCGACAAATGTACGCGACCCATGCCCGAGCACTACCGCGACGAGCCGCAGATCTGCGCCACCGTCAACACGCTCGAAGCCGCCGAGGCAGCTCGTGCCGAGGGCGCCACGCGCATCTATATGACCACCGATGCGCTCGAGGCCGCCGGTGTCTCCCCCGCCGATGCATTTGAGCAGGGCATCGTACCCGTACTCGACGAGGTCTGCCGCGCCGTTGACCACGTACGCGTCGATCCCTGGATCAATGCCGGAGCCACCGTCGCCGTCGGCAATATCTCCGAGCTCGCCGTAGCCGCGCATGCCGGCGCCACGGCCGAGATTCGCTCTTGCCTGCCGGTGCACAACACGCCCTGCATGGAGGCGCTTGCCGGGCGCGGAGCCGGTGCGTTTTGGCTCTCGCCCGAGATCACACTCGACGAGATTGTCTCGCTCGGAGCCGCCGCGCCCGCGGCTCTGGGCATCACCGTCTTTGGCCGCCCGCGCGTCATGACAAGCGAGCATTGCATTCTGCAGGTTGCCAACGGCTGCATCCACGATTGTGCCAACTGCCGCCTGCGTGCCCGCAAGCTCTCGCTCAAGAATATCGACGGAAAGGTCATGCCCGTCCGCACCGACATCCACGGCCGCTCTCGCTTGTACGACGCCTACCCCATCGACCTCACACCGCAGGTTCCTCAGCTGCTCAATGCCGGCGTGCGTCGTCTCATGGTTGACGGAACCCTGCTCGAGGCCGATGAGATTGGCCGTGCCGTCGCTCGCGTCCGTCGCGCCGTCGAGGCGGCTCAAGCCGGCCGCAAGCCCGCCGCCCGCCTACGCGGGGCGACCTCGGGCTGCATGTTTGTGGGAATCAGCTAACCGAAAGGCTTACACGTGAACGAAGAACCTCAAGTCCTCTACTGCGACGCTTGGCTCATGGCCATCGACAAGCCCGCCGGCATGATCGTCCACGGCGACGGCACCGGCGAGCGCACGCTTACCGACTACGCCAGCGACCTGCTGCTGGCCATGGGCGACGGCTTTGCCGCGACTGACATGCAGCCGCTCAACCGTCTGGACCGCAACACCACCGGCGTGGTGCTGTTTTCGCTCGACAAACAGACGCAGCCCGCTTTTGACCAGATGGTGATCGACCACGCCTTCGAAAAGCACTACCTGGCGCTCGCCGAGGGCAAGATCGACTGGAACGAGAAGCTCATCGACATGCCCATCGCCCGCGATCGCCACGATAGCCGCAAGATGCGTGTCGGCGCCAGCGGAAAGCCCTCTCAGACGCGCGTCAAGGTACTCAAGCGTCTTAAGAGTCGCCGTGGCCTGCCCACGCGCTCGTATATCGATGTCGAGTTGCTCACCGGCCGCAAGCACCAAATCCGCGTGCATCTGGCGAGCGAGCGTCATCCCCTGGTTGGCGACGACCTGTACGGAACGCCGCGCCCCTGTGGCCTGATGCTCCACGCCCACAGCGTGTCCTTTACGCATCCCGTAACCGGCGAGCACATCCACATCGAAGCCCCCTGCCCCTGGGAGCCCTAAACCACCAAAATGGGGACAGGCACCTTCGCGGTGGTTTTGGCCTTAGCCCGTCCCCTGCTGCTAGACCGTGATGACGTTGTCCATTGCCCGGTACTTGGCGGGGACCTCGCCTGCGGTAATAATCGTTGCGTCGCGGAAGTCCGCGAACTTGACGGGCGCCACCATGCCAAATTTACTGGCGTCCGAGATTACGAAGCGTTTGGCGGTATGGCGCATCGAGATACGCTTGACCTGTGCTTCCTCGATATCCGGTGTGGTGAGACCTTGCTCGGCCGCGATGCCGTTGGATCCCCAAAAGCCGCAGTTGAAGTTATAGCGGTCCAGGGTTGCCAAGGCATCGGGGCCAACGAGCGCCTCGGTCTCGGGTTTGAGCTCGCCGCCCAGCACCACGGTACGCATGCCGCGCAAAGCAAGGTGCTGAGCATGGAGCACGGAATCGGTCACATAGGTGACGCCGTCGAGACGCGGAAGATGCTCGATGAGCTTGAGGGTCGTTGAGCCCGAATCGATATACACAAAGCTATCGGGCTCCACCAGGGCCGCGGCACGAGCACAGATGCGCTCCTTGTCATCGTTATGGAGATCACTGCGTTCGCTGATCGTCAAGTCGCGCGTCACGTGCGCGCGCTCCAGACTCGTCGCACCTCCGTGCACCTTGGCGATACGGTGCGCGCGGTCGAGCGTTTGCAAGTCACGGCGAATGGTGGACGGTGTCACGCCCAGGGCCTCGGCAAGTTCCGGCACGGTAACCGAGCCGGCCTGCTGCACCATCGACACGATCGCATTGAGCCTATCTTCCGCAAGCATCGCTTACTCCTCCTCGGGGTAGACGACTCCCCAATCGGCGCGGAGCTTGGTCATGAGCTCCATCACATCAGAAGCATAATCCAGAAGCTCACGCTTGGAATCGTCGCCGGCGACAGCCTGCTCCAGGTCGGCCATCTCGTAGCACAGAGCGTATGCCTCGGTGCCAGCGTGGACCTCCTCACGGTGACCGTCTGCAGTCCACACGATGGTCGCGTGATCGGCACGCGGATAATCGTTGACCTCGATATAGCACTTGTCGAAGCTAATGACCGAACGCTTGGGCTGCTTGGAGTGGAGCGTAAGGCTCACCACGCCCAGCTGCTGTTCGGCATTACGGCAGACGATGCCGCCCGCAACGTCAACACCGGTCTCGCAGGTGTTGCCCAGCGAAACGACCTCAGCGGGCTGGCTTGCCATAAAGAGACGCATGACGGACAGGGCATACACGCCAATATCGAGCATGGCACCGCCAGCAAGGTTGCGGTTGTAGAAGCGATTGGTCAGATCGCCGTACTCCTTATAGCTACCAAAGTTGAGCTGAGCAAGGTTCATACGGCCAAAGTCGCCCGCATCCATGCGACGGCGCAGCTCCTGATACAGCGGCATGTGGAGCACCGTGGTGGCATCCATAAGAACCACGTTGTGCTCGTCGGCGATGGCACGGGCCTCGTCAAGCTCGGCGGAATTGAGGGTAATGGCCTTCTCGCAGAGCACGTGCTTGCCGGCGGCCAGCGCAGCACGCAGATAGGTGATATGCGTGTTGTGCGGCGTGGTGATATAGACGGCGTCGATGTCCGGATCGGCGTAGAGGTCCTCGACCGTCTCGTACACCTTCTCGACGCCATACTGCTCGGCAAAAGCCTGAGCCTTGGTGAGCGTGCGGTTGGCAACGCCCGTAAGCTTGCGGCCGGCCAGGGCAAGGGACTGAGCCATCTGGTTCGCGATAACACCGCACCCGATCACTGCCCAACGAAGCTCGGGAGCCGTAAAGATGTCGTTTGGGAACGGCTGATTCTGGACCGAGGCAAACGCCGCCTTTGCGGCTGCCTCGGCGTCGAGCGGAGCCTGTTTGGAATCTGCCATGATGTGCCTCCTGAGTCATCGGAAGTCCTTCATTTCTAACAACCCTATAGTCGCACAATTGCGCGCGTATCTGCTCGTGTTTGCGTATTTATTTGCTTATCGGTCATTATTTAGCCATAGTTGGCAGATGCTTGCGCAGTTATGCGCATTGTCGCGCAAAACTATGCGCATGAATGCGCATGCGACGATCCTTGTGAAGCATAAAGAGGCGGAACACCAAAGCCCTAAAGAACAGAGTAGGCCGTGATACTCCACCCCTCTGAGGGCATCAGACATCAAAGGACCGTCCCAAACTGCCGGCAAAAAGGGAACGTCCCTATGTGCCGGCACCTAGAGACAGTCCCTATGTGCCGCTTTCGTTGAAGCCTATCCCAGATGACCAGATAAACAAATCTAAAGACAGTCCCCATCGACTGGTCGTTTAAGAACGTCCCCAACGACTACTCATTTAAGTCTGTCCCCAATGAGTAGGGATAGAAAAAGGCCCGGGTGCCGTGGGGCATCCGGGCCTTTGCTAGCAACTTGATGTTGCGGGCAGCTTAGAACTTGTGGCCGCACTTCTTGCAGACGCGCAGCTTGTTCTTGCCGTCCTTCTCGTGACCGACGCGGGTAACCTTACCGCACTCGGGGCAAACGAGATTGACGTTGGAGGCGTCGATGGGAGCCTCCTGCGAAACGATGCCGCCCTGTTGGTTGGCAGCGTTGGGCTTGACGGCCTTCTTGACGACCGAAACGCCCTCGACAACGACCTTGTTCTCGGCGGGGAGAGCACGCAGGACAACGCCCTGCTTGCCGCGATCCTTACCAGAGAGAACCTGGACCTTATCGCCCTTCTTGATATACATATATCTCCCCTAACTACAGGGTCTCGGGAGCGAGCGAGACGATCTTCATGTACTTCTTGTCACGAAGCTCGCGAGCGACGGGCCCGAAGATACGGGTGCCGACGGGCGAACCATCGTTGTTGATGACAACGCAGGCGTTCTCATCAAAGCGAATGTAGGAGCCATCCTTGCGGCGGATCTCCTTAACGGTGCGAACGACGACGCAACGGACAACGTCCTTCTTCTTGACGTTGGCGCCAGGGGTAGCCTCCTGGACAGCACCGATGAACACATCGCCGATGCCTGCATAACGACGCTTGGAACCGCCAAGCACCTTGATGCAGCGAATCTTGCGAGCGCCGGAGTTGTCGGCGACGTTCAGCATGGTTTGCATCTGAATCATGGTAGATGTTCCTCCGAACTAAGAACCGAAGAGAGGTGCGCAGCCTTTATACGGCCCGTGGTATGCAAGCCAGGCATACGCACATCTTCGGAAACGTACAAGTCGTAAGAGCGACTGCTTATTTAGCGCGCTCGACGACCTCGATGAGGCGCCAACGCTTCATCTTGGACATAGGACGGGTCTCCATAACGCGGACGGTATCGCCCACGCCAGCCGTGCACTCCTCGTCGTGAGCGTGCAGCTTCTTGGAGCTGGTCATCATCTTGCCGTACTTGGGGTGACGCTTGCGCTCGGTGATGGTGACAACAATGGTCTTGGCACCGGAGACGGAGGTAACGACACCCGTACGGACCTTACGCGAGTTACGCGAATCAGTCATGTTCTCTCCTTAGGTCCTACTCGGCGACAGCGGACTTCTCCGCTGCGATCTCGCGGGCGCGCTGCTCCGTGAGGACGCGAGCGATGTCCTTCTTCACGGTGTTGACGCGAGCGGTGTTGTCCAGCTGGCTGGTGGCCATCTGGAAACGAAGGTTAAAGAGCTCGGCGCGCATTTCCTTCAGCTTCTCAACGAGCTGAGCGTCCGAGAGCTCACGAATCTCTGCGGGCTTCATTAGTTCTCCTCCTTGGCGGCGGCGGCGTCCTCAGCAGCCCACTTGGCCTCGAGAGCGGCCTCCTCAGCCATCTCCTTCTCGATGCGCTGCTCAGCGTTCTTGGCAGCAACAATCTTGGTCTTGATGGGAAGCTTGTGCTGTGCAAGACGCAGAGCCTCGCGAGCGACCTCCTCGGGCACGCCCTTGACCTCGAACATGATGCGGCCGGGCTTGACGACGGCCACCCACTCCTCGGGGTTACCCTTACCAGAACCCATGCGAGTCTCGGCAGGCTTCTTGGTGATGGGCTTATCGGGGAAGATCGTGATGTAGACACGACCGCCACGCTTCATGTAGCGGGTCATGGCAATACGAGCGGCCTCGATCTGACGGTTGGTGATCCAATGGGCCTCGAGAGCCTGGATACCAAACTCGCCGAAATGCAGCTCGGTATTACCCTTGGCCTGGCCCTTCATGGAGCCACGCTGCACCTTGCGGTGAAGAATACGCTTAGGGGCAAGCACTACTGACCCCTCCTCTCGGAGTTACGACGACGAGGACGGGAAGAGCCCTCGAGTGCAGGGTTGGGAACAGGCTGGCCCGGGAGCTTCTCGCCCAGGTAGATCCAGACCTTCACGCCGCAAGCGCCCATGGTGGTGCTGGCGACAGCCGTGCCGTAGTCGATCTTGGCACGGAGGGTGTGCAGAGGCACGCGACCCTCGCGGTACCACTCACGACGGCCCATCTCGGCGCCGCCGAGACGACCGGAGCACTGGATACGGATGCCCTTAGCGCCGGCCTTGCGGGCGGACTGGACAGCCTTGCGCATAGCGCGACGGAAGGCAACGCGGCCCTCGAGCTGCTCGGCGATAGACTGAGCAACGAGGTTGGCGTCGAGCTCGGGGCGCTTGATCTCGACAACGTCGACGGAGAGCTGGCCCTTGGAGACGCCAGCGACCTTCTCGAGCTCGGTGCGGAGGGTATCGATCTCGGCACCCTTCTTACCGATGACAACGCCGGGGCGAGCGGTGAGGATGATGACCTTCACCTTGTCGCCAGCGCGCTCGATCTCGACGCGGGAGACAGCTGCGCGGGAAAGACGCTTCTCGAGGTACTTGCGGATCTCGAGATCGTTACCGAGGGTCTTAGCGTAATCCTTCTCTGCGAACCAGCGGGAGCGCCAGTTCTCGGTAATGCCAAGACGGAAGCCGGTGGGGTAGACTTTCTGACCCATACAGCTTTACGCCTCCTTTCGAGGAGCAACGACGACGGTGATGTGGGAAGTACGCTTCAGAATGCGAGAAGCGGAACCCTTGGCGCGGGGACGGATGCGCTTAAGCGTCGGACCCTCGTCAACATAGGCAGCGGCGACAACCAGGTTGTCGGCACGCAGACCGTTGTTGTTCTCGGCGTTCGCAACGGCGGAACGGAGAACCTTCTCGACATCCACGGCGACGGCGCGGTCGCAGAAGTGGAGGATGTCGAAGGCCTGAGCGACAGGCTTGCGGCGGATCAGATCGACCACCAGGCGGGCCTTGCTGGGGGAAACACGCACGTACTTAGCGACGGCGCGAACCTCGGTGGCCTCAGTTTCAATAGACTTAGTTGCCATTTACGGTTAACCCCCTATTTGGCCTTGTGGCCACGGAACGTACGAGTCGGCGCGAACTCGCCGAGCTTGTGACCAACCATGGACTCGGTAACATACACGGGCACATGCTTGCGGCCGTCGTGGACGGCGATGGTGTGACCAACCATCTCGGGGAAGATGGTGGACGCGCGGGACCAGGTCTTCACGACGTCCTTCTTGCCAGCCTCGTTCATCGCGGTGATACGCGAGAGAAGGCGAGTCTCCACGAACGGGCCCTTTTTGAGACTTCTGCTCATAAGTGCTTTCTCCTAAAACTCGGTATCCGAAATTACTTCTTACGGCGACGAATGATGTGCTGGTTCGAGACCTTCTTCTTCTTGCGCGTACGAAGGCCCTTCGTCGGCTTACCCCAGGGGGTAACGGAGGGACGACCAGAGGTGTGGTTCTTGCCCTCGCCACCGCCGTGCGGGTGGTCGACAGGGTTCATGACGGTACCGCGGACGGTCGGGCGCACGTTCATGTGACGCTTACGGCCGGCCTTGCCGATGACGATGTTGGAGTGATCGGCGTTGCCGACCTCACCGACGGTGGCGCGGCAGGTAACGAGGATGCGGCGCATCTCGGAGGAAGGCATACGGACGATAGCGTACTTGCCCTCCTTACCCATCAGCTGGCAGGAGTTACCGGCGGAACGGGCGATAGCAGCGCCCTTGCCCGGCTGGAACTCGACGGCGTGGATGAGCGTACCGACGGGGATGTCGGCGAGGGGCAGAGCGTTGCCCGGCTTGATGTCGGCGTCAGAACCGGACATGATGGTCTGACCGACCTCGAGGCCCTTGGGGGCCAGGATGTAGCGCTTCTCACCGTCAGCGTAGTGCAGCAGAGCGATGCGAGCGGAACGGTTCGGATCGTACTCGATCGTGGCAACCTTGGCGGGCACGCCGTCCTTGTTGCGCTTGAAGTCGATCACGCGGTAACGACGCTTCACGCCGCCGCCCTGGTGGCGGGTGGTGATGCGGCCGTTGTTGTTACGACCGGCCTTCTTGGGCAGGGGCTCGAGAAGAGACTTCTCGGGCTTGGTGCAGGTGATCTCGGAGAAGTCGGAGATCGTCTGCCAACGCCTACCAGCGGAGGTCGGCTTAAGGTGCTTTACAGCCATTACAATCCCTTTCAATAGGAATCCGTTAGCCATCGCAGACAGGGATTCGAGGTTCTGCCTCGGGTGCGATGACACCGGACGTATACACGGTTCCGGGCGTGTCCATTTTATACGCCCAAAACCTTGAGCTCTCGCCTCCCCTTTTTGGGAGGCATGAGCTCACTCAACAGCAGCGAGTCTTAGGCCTGGTTGCCAAAGACCTCGATGGTGTCGCCCTCGGCCAGCGTGACGATGGCCTTCTTCCAAGAACGGGTCTTGCCGGCGACATAGCGCACACGCTTGGTCTTGGGCTTGACCGTCAGGGTGTTCACGCGAACGACCTTGACGCCGAAGATCTCCTCGACAGCGTCCTTGATCTGATACTTGTTAGCATCCTTGGCGACCTCGAACGTGTACTTGTTCAGCTCCATGCCGGAGAAGGAACGCTCGGACACGATCGGACGGATGATGATCTCGTGGGCGGTCATTTATGCAAGCACCTCCCCGAAGTGAGCGGCGATGTCGGCGGGCATCAGCACGGCGTTGTTGTTGACGAGATCGTAGGTGTTGGCCTCGTCAGCGGTGATGATGAACGTCTTGGGAATGTTGCGGAACGACAGGTAGGCGTTGACGTCCTCATCGCGAACGATGATGGTCAGACGCTTGCCCTCAAGGCCGAGAGCCTTGAGCATGGCGACGGCAGCCTTGGTGGAAGGCTTCTCGAAGCCGTAGTCGTCGACGAGCACGAGCTCGCCATCGGCCAGCTTGGCGGACAGCGCGGAGCGCATAGCCAGCTTGACCTCCTTGTTGTTCATACGCTTAGCGTAGGAACGGGGCTTGGGGGCGAAGACAACGCCACCGTGACGCCACTGGGCAGCACGAATGGAACCCTGACGGGCACGGCCGGTGCCCTTCTGACGCCAAGGCTTCTTGCCGCCACCGGAAACCTCAGAGCGGCCCTTAGCGGACTGGGTGCCCTGACGCCAAGAGGCCATCTGGCACTTGACGATGTGGTGCATAACGTGGATGTTCGGCTCGATGCCGTACACCTCAGCGGCGAGCTCGGCCTCGGCGACCTTCTTGCCCTCGCTGTTCTTTACTTCAAACTTTGCCATTTAAGTGTTCTCCTTGGTATGACGCTGGGCTAAATGGGCTGGGCCCTTAGGCCATACGGATGGCGACGAGACCATTCTTGGCACCCGGGACAGCGCCCTTGACCAAGATGAGGTTCTGCTCGGCATCGATGCGGACAACGGAAAGGTTCTTGACGGTAACGCGCTCGTTACCCATGTGACCGGCCATCTTGACGCCCTTGAGGACGCGCGCAGGATAGGCGCACTGACCGATAGAACCGGGGTGACGCTGGAAGTGAGAACCATGCGTCATAGGACCGCGGCGCTGACCCCAGCGCTTGATGCGACCCTGGAAGCCCTTACCCTTGGAGGTACCGATGACGTCGACCTTCTCGACATCAGCGAAATCAGCGACGGTGACGACCTCGCCGACCTTGTGCTCCTCGCCGTTCTCGACGCGGACCTCACGAAGGAAGCGGACAGGCTCGACGCCAGCCTTGGCGAAGTGACCAGCCATGGGCTTGTTCACGTTCTTGGCCTTGATGTCGCCGAAACCGATCTGGACGGCGTCATAGCCGTCGGTTGCCTGAGTTTTAACCTGCGAGACAGCGCAGGGGCCAGCCTGGATGACCGTGACGGGAACGACGTTGTCGTCCTCGTCCCAAACCTGGGTCATGCCAATCTTGCGGCCGAGAATCATGCTGATCAAGATATGATCCCAACTCTCGCGTGGTCTTGGGACAATGCGTACACCACCGAGCGTACGCCCCTAGAGGACCACTACTTACACGACGTGCTCCCCAGCCTTGTATTTCGCCCGGACTACCTGACAACCCTATTAAGCAGGCATTTTGTCCAGCCAGAATACTCCCCTGGTTTCACACAGCTGTTTAGTATACACGGCTGCGGGCGTATCCATCGAGATTCATATTTCACTCACATTGTTTACGCAGGTAAAGTGCGTGGCACGTTCCCAGTGTGCGGCGGAGGGGGCGGGCCTGAGACATATTAAGGTTGCTGCTCTACAGTCCTGCTCACGACGGAGAGCACATTAAGTGCTCTCCTGTTCGTGCGGAACTCGCGACAACCTTAATATGTCTCAGGCCCGCCCCCTCCGCCGCACACTGGGAACGCCACGTTGATGTCTGCTTAACTCTGCTCGCTCAGACTAATGACTTTGTTGGGGGTCCACTATTTGCTGGAGGGTGAACTTACATTGATGAGGCTCGCCTTCTGCTTGTGGCTTTGCCTCATCGAAATCGAAAATCATGATGGCGCAGTTGGGGAGTTTTGCTGGGAGCTCGAAGCCCTCTGGGGCTGCAGCCTTGATGAATTGGCGGCTGGCGCTGCCGTGGCTTACTGCTAGGAGGGTTTCGATATCCTCGGCGCCCATGATATTGGTGAAGGTGTCTACCATGCGCTCCTGCAGGGCATGGCTTCCTTCTCCGCCAAATGGAATCAGGTCCTCGACGGGGTCCCAGACGTCGGTGGGCAGGGCGTCGTGGGGGCCTTCTTCGAAGGTGCCGTAGCTGCGCTCGATGATGCCTTCGCAGGGCTCGACTGCTGCATCCGGACCGAGGAGTTCGCATGCGACGAGACTTGCCGTGTCCATGGCTCGGCCTAAGGGTGATGAGACCACTTTGTCGGGGACGACGCCGTGGGCTTTGAGCCATGCGGCTGCCATCCCGGCTTGCTGACGGCCTAAGTCGGTGAGCGGTGAATCGCAGCGGCCCTGGACCAGCTTTTTGACGTTGAACTCCGTCTGACCGTGGCGGAGTAGATACAGCTTCTTCATGCTCTCCCCTTCTGCATAACCTGCTTTGCCGGCATAGCCTTACTCGTGGGTATGCCCTACGTAGTCTTCGTCGATCGTAATCTTGGCAATCGACTTGGGATATTCCGATTCGACCCGTTGTGTCAGCGCGTGCTTTACGTCTTCGGCACTCATCTGCAGATCCGAGGGACGCACGCAGTCAAAGATCACGTTGGTGTGCGTAGGACCCGGCACGCAGCGCAGGTCATGAATCGAGAGGCGGCTATCGATCTGTTGGGCCATGGCGTTAATGCGTAAACGCATGCTCGCCACCTTGGGATCGTCGGTCACGATGGGGTCGTAATGGAGCGTGACAATCATGCCGTCTTCGTCCCTAAACGCCTGCTCGATGTTATCGAGCGTGTCGTGACTTTCCAGCGGGCTGGCCTCGGCTGCCATCTCGGCGTGAGCGCTTGCGAACTTCCTGCCCGGGCCGTAGTCGTGAACCATCAGATCGTGAACGCCCAAAACGCCGGGGTAGCTCATGATCTTGCTGCGGATATGCTCGACGAGCTTAGGATCGGGCGTCTGGCCCAAAAGCGGGCTCACCGTATCTTGGATAAGCTCAAAGCCGCTCCAGCCAATATAGGCGCCAACGGCAAGGCCGACCCACGCGTCAAGATTGATGTGCGTCACCTGCGAAACAATTGCGCACGCCAGCACGGCGCCCGTGGCAAGGACATCGTTCTTGGAATCTTGCGCGGTCGCATGCAGCGTCTCGGACTCAATGCGATCGCCGAGCTTTTGGTTGAGGGCCGCCATCCAGAGCTTTACGACCATCGAAAGCACTAGAACTGCCACCAGGGCAAGCGAGAACTCGACAGGTTCGGGGTGGATGACGCGCTCAACCGAGGACTTCACCAGCTCAACGCCAATCAGCAGCACGAGCGCCGCCACGACCAATCCCGAGAGATACTCGTAGCGACCGTGGCCGTAAGGATGCTCGGGGTCGGCCGGCTTGCTCGCCAGCTTAAAGCCCAGCACGCTCACGATATTCGAACTGGCATCGGACAGGTTGTTCATGGCATCCGCCACAATCGAAACCGATCCCGAAACCACACCGATTGCGCCCTTCGCAGCACAAAGTGCCACATTGGCGACAATACACACCATGCCCGCTAACGTGCCCACACGCGCACGATCGCCCTGTGCGCGCTTAACAATCCACTCGACCATCTGCATCCGCCCCCACGGTACTACTTATATATCTATTGCTCAAACGGATTGTAGTGTAGCCACTTTATCCCCCAGATACAAAAAGGCCGCAGCCCACACGGGCCACGGCCTTGGAATGTAGCAAAGGAATAGTGCTTGTGTCGCACAGGTTTAAGCGCTTACTTCAGCAGCGCTCGCCACTGTTTCGGGCGAATCGGCTCCGTCCCCCGTCGCCTGCCCCTTCGCCGGAACCACGCCAAAGCAGTAGCTCAGCACCGCAGACGCCGCAAATGCTGTGCCGCCGGCAACGCAGCACCACAGCAGGTTCGAGATGCCGCCCGTGGCAAAGCCAATGACCATGAGGACATTCGTCATGCCGATGGTATAGGCCGTAACGTGGCCCACGGCCGCAACAAGGCCTCCGACGGCACCGCCAATGGCCATGCACGTCAGGCACCTGCCATATTTAAAGCCGCAACCGTACAGCGCCGGCTCGCTTACGCCGCCAAGAACACCCGAGATTGAATAGCCCAGCATGAGCGCCTTCTCGTCCTTATCCGCAACGCGAAGCGACGCGCCAAAAGGCATGCCCCAAACGGCAAACGTTGCCATCGTCGCGGCGATCAGGATGCACGAATCCGTTCCCACGCTCATAAACTGCGCGTAGGCGAGCGATAGGACGACGTTGCTGACGCCCGCGATCTTAAGGAACTCCCAGCCCGCGGCAAGCCCCATGAGCGTGAGCAACGACACGATGCCACCGGAATTGCCAAGCATAAACATAAGCTGGCCCAACAGCATGCCCAGATAGCTGCCCGCCGGTGCCGTAACACACAGCGAAACCGGAACCATGACAAGCATGGTCGCAAACGGAACGAACGAAAACGCCACGGCCTTAGGGATAACGCGCCGAAAGAAACACTCCACTCGCCATAGCACGGGCACCGAGATGAGAACCGGAATATCAGTCGTCGTGTAATCGTTGACCGGCGCGGGAAGCAGACCATACACGGAAGTCATCGATGCCCCCGTCGTCGATGCGGCATCGACGAGCTTAAGCAGATCGGGCGCAATCAATACGCCGCCCAGCATCATGCCCAGCTGCTCCGAGCAACCGAGCTGGCGGGCGGCCGCCCAACCAAGATAAATGGGCAAAAAGTAGTAACCGGCGTTATAGAGCCAACTGTAGAACAGGCGATAGATTTCGGAATCGGCAGACCATAGGCCCAGCATGCCTTCGCCCATAATGACGGCGACGGTGCGGAACAACGCCGCGCAGACAATAAACGGCAACGCCGACATCATGCTTTTGGACAGATAGTCCACCACGGCCATGGCGTTTGATGAGACCGTCGTTGTAAACGAGGTGTTAGAAACTTGTGACACAGGAACCCTTTCCCAATGTGACATGCGGACTGTCCCTTTGTCACATCGTGCGATACTGACCGATTGCGCGGTACTTTTCGTAGCGGAGGTTTGTGAGGGTCGCGTCGTCGAGCCGCCCAAGCGTATCGAAGGCATCAAATGCCGAGGACATGACGGCACCGGCGATCTCCCCATGCGACAGGCCCTTATCGTCAACAATGCCGTCGATGATGCCGAGCGCCAGCAGATCGGGGGCCGCGAGCTTAAGCGCCTCGGCGGCCTCATTCGCGCGCTCGGTATCCTTCCACAGGATCGACGCACAGGCCTCGGGGCTCACGACCGAATAGGCCGAGCTCGAGAGCATCAGGATGCGGTCGGCCACGGATAGCGCCAGCGCGCCACCAGAGCCGCCCTCGCCTGTCACCACCGAGACAATCGGCGTCTTAAGGCCGCTCATCTCCATGAGATTCTGGGCAATCGCCTCGCCCTGGCCGCGCTCCTCGGCACCGATGCCGCAAAACGCGCCCGAAGTATCGACCAGGCACAGAACCGGTCGACCAAACTTTTCGGCCTGGTGCATAAGGCGACGCGCTTTGCGGTAGCCCTCGGGATGTGCCATACCAAAGTTGCGACGCATGCGCTCTTTGGTCGTGGTGCCGCGCTCGATGGCGATGACCGTTACGGGGCGTCCGTCCTTCCAGCCGATGCCGCCCACCACGGCAGCATCGTCGCCAAAGTAACGGTCGCCGTGCAGCTCCACAAATCCATCCAAGCCCAGTGAGATCATCTCACCCGCCGTGGCGCGATCTGCCGAGCGGGTCTGCTTGACAATCTCGAGTGCGGTTTTTGGCGCCGCTGAGCGCTTAAACAGGTGTCCCAGCTTTTTGCCGCGGCGACCCGTATGCACGATCTCATGCGGTGCCCCCAGGCCGGGCGCATGCCCTTCGTGCAGTGCCAGCAGCTCGCCTACCGTGAGCGCAATCTCGCCACGAGGAACAACGGCATCGCAAAAGCCGTGCTCCAGCAAAAACTCGGAGCGCTGGAATCCCTTGGGCAGACGCTTGTGCATGTTCTGCTCGATCACGCGCGGGCCGGCAAATGCCGTCAGGGCATCGGGCTCGGCCAGGATAATGTCGCCCTCCATGGCGAAGCTCGCGGTTACACCTCCGGTCGTAGGGTCGGTGAGCACCGTGATATACAGACCGCCCGTCTCGCTGTGGCGCCTAACCGCCGCAGAAATCTTGGCCATCTGCATAAGCGAGGTCACGCCCTCTTGCATGCGCGCACCGCCCGAAACGGTAAAGCCGACAACTGGCAATCCCAGCTCGGTCGCACGCTCAAATGCGCGACAGATCTTCTCGCCCACCACTGAGCCCATCGAGCCCATCATAAAGTTGGCGTCCATAAAGAAGAGCGCCGTATCGCAACCGCAGATTTTGCCCCTGCCGCACACAACGGCATCGCGCTCGCCCGAACGCTCGCTCACGCTCTTGAGCTTGTCGGCATAGCCGGGAAACGAGAGGAAGTCCTCCGACGCCAGATTGGCATCCCATTCCTCAAACGTGCCCTCGTCGACCGTCATGCGCATGCGCGCGCGACCGCTCACGCGAAAGTGTTTGCCGCAACGAGGACAGACCTCGAGGTTGTCGTGTAGGCGCGCCTCATCGATCACACGGCGGCACTCCGGGCATTTGATAAACACGTGGCGCGCGGGAAACTCGGCGCACGACTCGGTCATCGGCCCCTCGAGGACGTTGACCGTCTTCGCTTTTCTATTCACCAGCATAGAGATGCCCCATCAGATCGGTGTGATACATGCCCGACAAGAACTCATCGTTTGCCAGCACGTCGAGCTGAAGCTCGCTGTTCTCGCTCACGCCCTCAATCACGAGCTCGCCCAGGGCCGAGCGCATCTTGCGAATGGCGCCGTCGCGCGTGGGCGCACACACGATGAGCTTGCCGAGCATGGAGTCGTAGTACGGAGGAACGTTCGCACCGGTAAACATGGCGGAATCCCAGCGCACGCGCGGACCACCCGGCACACGCAACGCGGTGACCGTTCCGCATGACGGCAGAAAGTCCGGCGTTTCGGCATTGATGCGGCACTCCATGGCGTGGTTGCGGACCGGAACGTCCTCCTGCTCAAAGGGCAGAGACTGGCCGGCTGCCACGCGCAGCTGCCACTTGACCAAGTCGGTATCGGTCACAAACTCCGTAACCGGATGCTCCACCTGCAAGCGCGTGTTCATTTCCATAAAGTAGAAATCGCCGTCGTCCGAATACAGGAACTCGATGGTACCGGCTCCTTCGTAGCCGACGGCACGAGCCAGGTCACGCGCTGCCTTGTGCATGCGAGCACGAATGTCGTCGTGTCCGTCGAGGCACGGCGCGGGGCTCTCCTCGATCAGCTTTTGGTTGCGGCGCTGCACCGAGCACTCGCGCTCGCCGAGCGAAAACACATGGCCCTGCTTATCGGCCATAATCTGCACCTCGACGTGGTGCGCCGGCGCGACGAACTTCTCCATGTAGCACTCGCCGTCGCCAAAAACGGCCTCGCCCTCGGCACGCGCCTCGATGAACGCCTTTGCCGCATCTTCCACGCGCTCGACCTTACGAATGCCGCGACCGCCACCGCCTGCACGCGCCTTAATAAGCACGGGGCAGCCGATGCGCTCGGCCTCGGCCGTTGCCTCCTCGGGGCTTTTGAGCAAATCGCAGCCCGGTACGATGGGCACGCCCGCCGCGGCAGCCGTTCGACGTGCGGCGTCCTTGTCGCCCATGTTGTCGATCACCTCGGCCGAAGGACCGACAAACGCCAGGCCATACTTGTCGCAGTCGCGCACAAAGCTCGCCTTCTCGGAGAAAAAGCCATAGCCGGGATGAATTGCCTTAGCTCCCGACTTTACGGCACAGGTGAGCACGGCATCGTCGTTGAGGTAGCTCTCGGCAAGACGCGGGCCGCCGATGCAATACGCCTCGTCGGCAAGCTGCACGTGCAGTGCGTCCGCATCGGCCGTGGAATAAACGGCGACGGTCTTGATGCCCATATCGCGGCACGCGCGGATAACACGGACCGCGACTTCGCCGCGGTTGGCGATGAGCACTTTGTCGAACATGAAGCCTTCCTTAACTTTCGTGCATGAGTGCAAAAGACATATCGGCGCGGCAGCAAACCTCACCGTTGACGCTCGCAGTACCCGTCGCAAAGCGGAACGGCCCGCGCGCACGCGTGATGGAGCACACCAGATCCACCGTGTCTCCCGGGCGCACCGGACGCTTAAAGCGCACCTTGTCCAGACTCGTGTAGAACGGCGTCGCTCCGCGCGCCTCCTCATCGCCCATCAGCAGCACGCAGCAGTTCTGGGCGAGCATCTCGCATTGGATCACGCCGGGGACCACCGGGTTTCCCGGAAAATGCCCCTGCAAAAAGTACTCGTCGCCCGTAATCGTGATCTTGCCGTGGGCATCGTCGCCCACCAGCTCGGCTTTGTCGAGCAAAAGCATCGGCTCTCGATGCGGCAACAGCTTCTTGAGCTCTTCTTTGTTCATGGATATCACCTATCCGATCCTCATGAGGCAGCTGCCAAACTCTACGAGGTCGCCGTCGGCCACGCAGATCTCGAACACCTCGCCATCCGCCTCTGCCGTCACCTCGTTGAGAACCTTCATGGCCTCGATGATGCAGAGCGTCTCCCCGGCCTTGACCTTGGAGCCCACGTGCACAAACGGCTCGTCGCCCGGCGCCGGGGCAGCATAGAAAACGCCGACCATGGGAGCGGTCACCTCGGTGCCCTTGGGCTCCGGTGCGGCGGCAGGCGCCTGCGCGGCGGGCTCCGGTGCGGCGGCAGGCATGGCGACAGGAGCCACCGCCGGAGCAGTCACGGCACCCGGCATAGGCATGGGCACGGCAACCGGCTGCGCGGCGCTCGCGCGCTCGAGTTCGACCGCGGTGCCATCGGGCTCCTCAACGCGTACGCGCGTGAGGCCGCGGTCCTCCATCACATCGGCTATCTCGGCAAGTCTTTTGGAATCCATGCTCTAGCTCCTCGTATATCTACGCAGCGCGATGGCGGCGTTGTGCCCGCCAAAGCCCAGGTTGGTCGAAAGCGCCCAGGTAAGGTCGGCGCGAACCGCGCGATTGGGCGTGTAGTCAAGATCGCAGGCGGGATCGGGCGTGTGGTAGTTAATGGTCGGGGGCACCACGCCCTGCTCGAGCGCCATGGCACAGGCCATGACCTCGATGGCACCCGTGGCGCCGATCATATGGCCGGTCATCGACTTGGTCGACGAGACGTGCGCGGCGCGCGCTGCATCCTCGCCGAGCGCTCGCTTGATGCCCGCCGTCTCGGACGAATCGTTGAGCTTGGTCGAGGTGCCGTGGGCGTTGATGTAGAGGCCCTCGGAAGGCTTAACGTCGCCCTCGGCCACTGCCAGCGATATCGCACGGGCGATACCTGCCGCATCCGGGTCGGGACTCGTGATGTGGTAGGCGTCATCGGTGTTGCCGTAGCCCACGACCTCGGCGTAAATGTGCGCACCGCGGGCCCGTGCATGTTCCATGCTCTCGAGTACCAGCACGCAGGCGCCCTCGCCCATCACAAAGCCGTCGCGGTCTGCATCGAACGGGCGGCAGGCCGTCGCGGGATCGGGGTTGGTGGTCAATGCACGGCAGGACGTAAAGCCCGCAACGGCATCGGGGATAATGGCGGCCTCGGCGCCGCCCGCGAGGATCGCGTCGGCATAGCCGTGCTTGATGGCGCGGAACGCCTCGCCCACCGCATGGGCAGAAGTCGCGCAAGCGGTCACCACGGGCAGGGTCGGGCCCTTTGCCTTATGGCGAATCGCAATGTTGCCCGAAGCCATGTTGGGAATCATCATCGCAATCATGTAGGGCGATGCGCGACGAGGCCCGCGATCGGCAATCGTGTGGACGTTGTCGACAAGCGTCTGCATGCCGCCCACGCCCGAGCCAACATAGACACCCAGGCGATCGCGATCGACCGCGCCCTCAACATCGAGGCCCGCATCGTGCATGGCCTCATCCGACGCCGCCATCGCAAACTGTACACAGGGGTCGAGATGCTTGGCGTCGTGCTTGCCAAAGTACTCGTTGCCGTCAAAGCCCTTGACCTCGGCCGCCACTTTAACGGCGAACGCATCGGTATCGAAGTGCGTGATCGGGCCGATACCGCACGTGCCGGCGCACATGGCCGCCCAGGTGGCAAGCGCGGTATTGCCGAGCGGCGATACGGCACCGATGCCGGTGATTGCAACTCTCTGTTCCATCATGGTCTCCTCATCCAAGCCGTTGTTCGGCCCTGGTTTCTACATCGCCATTCCGCCGTCGACGCGCACGACCTCGCCCGTAATGCAAGCGGCCGCATCGCTCGCCAAAAAGCGCACCACGCCGGCCACTTCCTCGGGGCGCGCCATGCGCTTAAGGGGAATCTGCTCCTCGGTTGCCGCACGCACCTTCTCCGAGAGCTTTGCCGTCATATCTGTCTCGACAAACCCGGGGGCGACCGCGTTCACTCGTACGCCGCGGGGCGCAAGCTCGCGCGCTACCGCCTTGGTCAGGCCGATAACGCCCGCCTTGGAGGCAGCATAGTTGGCCTGCCCGGCATTGCCCATCAGGCCCACAACCGAGCTCATGTTGACGACGCAACCGCCGCGCTGGCGCATAAAGGTCTTGGTGAGCGCGCGCGTCGTATTGAACGTGCCCTTGAGATTGACATCGAGCACGCGGTCGAAGGCATCGTCGCCCATACGCATGAGCAGGCCGTCGCGCGTGATGCCGGCGTTGTTGACGAGCACCCAAATGGAGCCAAAGTCATTGAGAACCGTCTCCACGCATGTGTTGACGGCATCGGGGTCGGCCACGTCACATTGATATGCGCGCGCCGTGGCGCCTGACGCCTCGCAGGCTTCACACGTCTCGCGCGCCGCGTCGACGCTACCGGCATAAACGACGGCGATATCGTAGCCATCCTTCGCCAGGCCCACGGCACAAGCGCGACCGATGCCGCGCGAGCCGCCCGTGATCAGCGCCACACGACGTGAATCGTCGCGCTCGAGCGCGCCGTTGTTCAAATTGCCCATGTCGTTCCTTTCGGGTTACAGCCCTGTGGGCTATGCGAGCTCGTCGGCAATAGCTGCGACCTGTTCGGCCGTTTCGCACGAATACACGTGAACGTCGCTCAGCGTACGCTTGACCAGGCCCGACAGCGTTTTGCCAGGGCCGACCTCAATAAACGTGTCGATGCCCTGATCCTGCAGAGTGTGCAGCGTGTCGACCCAGCGCACGGCATGGCTCACCTGGTTGGCCAGCACGTCCGATACTGCTCGCGGGTCCGCCGGATAGGGCGCCGCCGTCATGTTTGCCATGACCGGAATCAGCAGCGGAGACGGCGCGTGGCCGGCTTGGATATACGTTGCCAGCCCCTCAGTCGCCTCGGCCATATAGGGGCTATGGAATGCACCCGACACCGCGACCTTCATGGCGCGGCCGCCAGCCTCTTTTACCAGGACGTCGAGGGTCTGCAACTCATCGGGCGCTCCGGCCACAACCGTCTGCTGCGGGCTGTTGTAGTTGACCGGCCAGCAGTCCTCGCCGGCCTGTTTTGCCAGGTCCTCGACTTGCGCCGCATCGAGCTTGATGACGGCGCGCATGCCGCCCGGATGGCGCTCGGCAGCCGCGGCCATCAATGCCGCGCGCTCACACACGAGCTCAAAACCCGCTCGCGTATCGAATGCCCCCGCAAAGGTGAGCGCGGCGACCTCGCCCAGCGAAAATCCCGCACAGGCGGCAGGCGCCACGCCGCGCTCACGCAGGGCGACAGCCGCTGCCAGGTCATGAACGAACACGCACGGCTGCGTGTTCTCGGTCTGCGAGAGCTCCTCCTTGGAGGCGTTCCGGCACTGCTCGCTGGTTCCCGGACGCACCTCGTCGGCAATGGCGAACACCTCGGCAGCCGCCGGCGATGCCTCGATCAGGTCGACGCCCATCGCGGGGTGTTGGGCACCCTGGCCGGCGAACAAAAACGCTACGCTACCCATGTGGACGCACCCTTCAGAACGCGCTCGGCACCATCGACCAGGTCGTCAACGATTTCACGTGCGCTCTGGCGTTCGTTGACCATGCCGGCAATCTGTCCACACAAATACGAACCCTCTTCGTAATTACCGTCCTTTGCGGCTTTACGAAGCGCGCCTGTGCCCATGGCCCCAAGCTCCTCGGCACTTGCGCCCGCCGCCTCGCTTTTGGCGTAGGCATTGGTGAAGGGGCTCTTGAGCGCACGCACCGGATGCCCCGTCGAACGGCCAGTCGCGCGCGTCGAGGTGTCTCCTGCCTTGAGCACCAGCTCTTTGTACTGTTCGGATACGGTGCACTCGTTTGCGACCAGAAAGCGCGTTCCCACCTGGACGCCAGCGGCGCCAAGCATAAAGGCCGCTGCCACGCCGCGACCATCGGCGATACCGCCAGCTGCCACAACGGGGACATCGACCGCGTCGACAACCTGCGGAACGAGCGCCATCGTCGATGTCTCGCCAATATGTCCACCCGATTCGGTGCCTTCGGCAACCACGGCGGTGGCCCCACGACGCGCCACGAGACGCGCCAGCGCCACCGAGGCAACGACCGGGATGACCTTGATGCCGGCGTCGTTCCACGCCTTCATGTACTTGGTGGGATTGCCGGCACCCGTCACGACGACCGGCACCTGCTCGTCAATCACAACCTGCGCGACCTGGTCGGCAAACGGGCTCATAAGCATGACGTTCACACCAAAGGGCTTATCCGTCTTGGTGCGCAGCTCGTGAATCTGATCGCGCAGCCAGTTGGAGTCGGCATTCATGGCCGCGATGATTCCCAACCCGCCGGCCTCGGACACGGCCGATGCCAGCGAGGCATCGGCAATCCAGGCCATGCCGCCCTGGAACACGGGCTTTTCGATGCCGAGCAGCTCGCAGAGAGGAGTCTTGAGCATCTCTACTTCTCCAATGCCGCCTCGACCGTATCGGCGAACTCGCCGACCGTCTTGGGGTTCTCCTCGGTATCGAGCTCGATGCCAAACTCGTCCTCGACGGCGACGAGGATCTCGACGGTGCCCAGGCTGTCGAGGCCAATCTCCTCGAGCGTGGACTCGGGCTTCATCTCGACGTCGTCAAGGCCAGCGGTCTCGCGGATAACGTCGCAAACGCGCTCGAAGGTCTTCTGATCTGCCATGGTAGTTCTCCTTTGTTTGTGCCCTAGGGGCGTTTTTATTTCCTATGTGCGACTACTTCCAGCGAAGTAAATAGCCACCTATATCCAAACCGGCGCCAAATCCAACGAGGGCGATGGTGTCGCCCGCAGTCAGTGCGTCGGTACGTGCCAGCCGGTCAAGCGCAAAGGGAATGCAGGCGCTCGAAATGTTGCCGGTCTCGCGCAGCGTTCGAACCACGCGCTCGTCTGGCACGCCGAGGCGCTTGACCGCCTGACTCAGGATTCGTTCGTTAGCCTGATGGAATACAAAATGATCGATGTCTTCGACCGAAATGCCCGCATCGATCGCAAGCTTATGGACCGTGTCGCAGATGGCGCTGACGCCGAACTTGAACACGCGGCGGCCTTTCATGGACAGCACGCTCTCACTATCTGCGGAGTCCTTAAACGGCGAGGTGCCGATCAGACCGGGAACGCGCAACGTCTCGACGTCGGGCGCCGTCGAAAGCTCGACGGCAAGGGGGCTGTCTCCCCCAGCTTCTATCACTGCAGCACCCGCGCCGTCACCAAAGAGCACGCACGTGGCGCGATCTGTCCAGTCAAGCGCGCGCGTCATCTGCTCGGCAGCAACGACAAGCACATGCTTGGCTCGTCCTCGGGCGATATAGCCCTCGGCGACATCGAGCGCAAATACGAAGCCGGCGCAGGCCGCCGAGACATCGAAGGCAGGGCACGTCGCGCCCAGACGCTCGGCAACGGCACATGCCTCGGCGGGAACGAGATGGTCACCCGTTGTCGTCGAGCAGACGATCAGATCCAGCTGGCTCGCGTCGATTCCGGACACCTGGAGTGCCCGCTCGCTCGCCGCTACGGCAAGGTCGTCAAGTGACTCGGTGGAGCAGACGTGGCGGCCCTTGATACCTGTGCGGGTAAAAATCCACTCATCCGAGGTATCGAGGAACTCAGACAGCTCGTCATTGGAAACACTGCGCTTAGGAAGCGCCGAGCCTGTTCCAAGAATCGTGAAACCCATCACTAACCTCCTTTGAGTTGTTGACGTGTTTACATCGACCAAGAGAGGATAACGCATTTCAGTCGTTGTTGACGTGTTAACATTAAATTGTTCAAATGCGACAAAGGCTTCACATTGTGTCTATCTCTCGACACCATTACGCGATTGCCTTATTACCTTAGGAGGTAGCAGCTGTTATGGATTCTCGTTTAACGGTGGTCAACGTAACCGGATCGACCAACGATGACCTGCTCGAAGCAGGAAAACAGGGAGCGCCGCACGGCACAGGACTTGCCGCCCGGGCTCAGACAGCAGGACGCGGCCGGCGCGGCCACAAGTGGGATTCAACCGCCGGCAACCTATTGCTTTCGATTGTTCTGCGCCCATGCGTTAATCCTGCAAAGTACTCTGGTCTTGCCGCCGTCAGCGGCCTAGCGGTGCTCGAGGCGCTCGAAATGCAGGGCCTTGCAAACGAGATTGACCTCAAATGGCCCAACGATCTGGTCGCGCGAGGGCGCAAGCTCGGCGGCATTCTGGTCGAGGCCGCACGCGATAACGACGGCAAACCTTTCGCCGTCTGCGGCATTGGCGTCAATGTGAACTATGTGCCCTCGGAGGTTCCCGATGGCGGCCTGCCGGCAATCGGTCTCTCGGATCTCAACGAGAACGTTCCCGCCGTCGATGTGTTACTCAAGGAGGTCTATCACACCGTCGTAAACGCTGTGAACGCGTGGGCAGAGCGTCTCCACGCCATGGAAGATAACGCCGGACCACTCGCGCCCGTCCACGGCGAATATGTCGTTCACCTCAATTGGATTGGGGAGCACATTATCGCCCGTTCCCCTGCCGGTGACGAGCTGGCACGCGGCATCTTTAAAACCGTCGATGCCTTTGGTCGCGCGTGTATCGAAACGGAAGGCGGCGTGCGATCCTTCCATTTTGAGGAGGCATCGCTGCGCCCCTTGAGCGAATAGGGCGCCGCAGCCACCTACTCGGCAGCAATACCCGGCAGTCCAAACCATCATTCAAAACAAAAGAGCCCCGCTACCGTAATGGTAGCGGGGCTCTGTAAGCTATGAGCGATATCGCTTAGAGCTTGATGTCGATGTCGACGCCAGCGGGAAGGTCGAGACGCATGAGCGAATCAACGGTGCCCGAGGTGGGGTCGAGGATGTCGATGAGGCGCTTGTGGGTGCGCATCTCGAACTGCTCACGGGAGTCCTTGTTCACGTGCGGCGAGCGGATAACCGTGTACAGGTTGCGCTCGGTGGGCAGGGGGACAGGACCGGAAACGCGAGCGCCGGTCTTCTGAGCGGTCTCAACGATGAGCTTCGCGGACTGATCGACGACCTCGTGATCATAGCCCTTGAGGCGAATGCGGATCTTCTGGGTAGCCAACTTAAACCTCCAAAGAGTGCGAGAGATGTTCTCGCGGATTACGTAACAGGGAGCTCGAACTTAGGCGTTCTTGCTCATGACCTCGTCCACGATGGACTTGGGCGCCGGCTCATAAGAGTCGAACTGCATCGTGTAGGATGCACGGCCCTGGGTCTGGGAGCGAAGGTCGGTAGCGTAACCGAACATCTCGCCCAGCGGCACCTTGGCACGGATGAGCTTGCTGTTCTTGCGATCCTCCATGCCCTCGATCTTGCCGCGGCGACCGGAGAGGTTGCCCATAACGTCGCCCATGTACTGCTCGGGGGTCTCGACCTCGACAGCCATGATCGGCTCGAGCAGCTGCGGATCGGACTTCTTGAGGGCGTCCTTGATAGCCATGGAACCGGCGATCTTGAAGGCGGCCTCGGAGGAGTCGACCTCGTGGTAAGAACCGTCGAACAGGGTGACCTTAACGTCGAGGACCGGGAAGCCGGCGATAACACCGGTGTTCAGGGCCTCCTGGATGCCCTTGTCGATGGACGGGATGTACTCCTTGGGCACGACGCCGCCGACGATAGCGTTGACGAACTCGTAGCCGAAGCCCTCCTCCATCTTCTCGAGCTTGATGACGGCGTGGCCGTACTGACCGCGACCGCCGGACTGACGGACGAACTTGCCCTCAGCCTTCTCGACGTCGTGACCAGCGGTCTCGCGGTAGGCAACCTGGGGCTTACCAACGTTAGCGTCAACCTTGAACTCGCGGAGCAGACGGTCGACGATGATCTCGAGGTGCAGCTCGCCCATGCCGGCGATGATGGTCTGGCCGGTCTCGTGGTTGGTGGACACCTGGAAGGTCGGGTCCTCCTCGGCGAGCTTGGTCAGAGCCAGGGACATCTTGTCCTGCTCGGCCTTGGTCTTGGGCTCGATGGCAACGTCGATAACGGGCTTGGCGAACTCGATCTTCTCGAGGACGATCTCCTTGCCCTCGGCGCACAGGGTGTCACCGGTGGTGGAGTTCTTGAAGCCGACGCAAGCGACGATGTCGCCGGCAGCGGCGTCGTCACGGTCGATACGCTCGGCGGCGTTCATCTCGAGGATGCGGCCGAGGCGCTCACGCTGACCGTTGGAAGCGTTGACCACGTAGGAGCCGGACTCGGCGCGACCGGAGTAAACGCGGACGTAGGTGAGCTTACCGACGAACGGGTCGGTCATGATCTTGAAGACCAGGCCGGAGAAGGGCTCGTCGAAGGAAGGATGACGCTGGATCTCCTCGCCGGTGTCCGGATCGGTACCGGTGACGGCCTCGACGTCGAGCGGGCTGGGCAGGTAGTCGACGACAGCGTCGAGCAGCTCCTGAACGCCCTTGTTCTTGTAGGCGGAGCCCACGAAGACGAGGTTGAGCTCGTTGGCCAGAACGCCCTTGCGCAGAGCAGCCTTGAGCTCCTCGACGGTGAAGTCCTCCTCCATGAGGATCTTCTCCATGAGCTCGTCGTCAAAGCTGGCAGCAGCGTCAAGGAGCTCCTCGCGCTTGGTGGCAGCGATGTCAGCAAACTCAGCCGGGATCTCGTCCATCGGCTCGGGGTAGGTCATGCCCTTGTCGTCGGCCTTGAAGTCCCATGCAGTCATGGTGACCAGGTCGATGACGCCCCAGAAGTTGTCCTCGGCACCCATCGGGACCTGAGCGGCCACGGCGTTAGCGTCGAGACGATCCTTCATGGTCTCGATAGCGTTGAAGAAGTCAGCGCCCACGCGGTCATACTTGTTGATGAAGGCGATGCGGGGGACGTTGAAGGTAGAAGCCTGACGCCAAACGGTCTCAGACTGGGGCTGAACGCCGGCAACGGCGTCGAAGACGGCGACAGCGCCATCGAGGACGCGCAGGCAGCGCTCGACCTCGGCGGTGAAGTCAACGTGGCCCGGGGTGTCGATGATCTGGATGCGGTAGTCGGTACCGTCCTTCTTCCAGAAGCACGTGGTAGCAGCGGAGGTAATGGTTACGCCGCGCTCCTGCTCCTGAACCATCCAGTCCATGGTGGCAGCGCCCTCATGGACCTCACCGATCTTGTGGGTCTTACCGGTGTAGTAAAGAATACGCTCGGTCGTGGTGGTCTTACCGGCATCGATGTGGGCCATGATGCCGATGTTACGGGTATCGGAAAGCTTGTACTTAGGCTTAGCCATGTTAGTTCCTTACCTTAAACTTACCAACGATAGTGAGAGAACGCGCGGTTGGCCTCGGCCATCTTGAAGACGTCCTCACGCTTCTTGACGGAAGCGCCCAGGCCGTTGGAAGCGTCGAGGATCTCGTTGGCGAGACGCTCGGCCATGGTCTTCTCCTTGCGAGCGCGGGAGAAGTTGACGATCCAGCGGATACCCAGAGCGGTGGAACGACGGGAGTTGACCTCCATCGGGACCTGATAGGTAGCGCCACCGACACGCTTGGGCTTAACCTCGAGCGTGGGCTTGACGTTGTCCATAGCCTTCTTGAAGGTAGCGAGAGCGTCGCCACCCTCGGACTTCTCGGCAACGATCTCGAAAGCGGTGTAAACGATGCGCTCAGCGGTGGCCTTCTTGCCGTCAAGAAGGACCTTGTTGATGAGCTGAGTCACCAGGCGGTTGTTGTAAACGGCGTCAGGCTGAACCTCACGACGATTAGCTGCTGCACGACGCGGCATGTGAAATCTCCTTAAGTGTCTACCGTGCGGCGCTTAGGCGGCACACGGCGAAAGTATCAAAACGTTATCTGGCTTATTTAGCCTTAGGGCGCTTAGCACCGTACTTGGAACGGGCCTGCATACGGTTCTGGACCGGAGCAGCGTCGTAGGCGCCACGGATGACGTGATAACGGACACCAGGGAGGTCACGGACACGACCGCCGCGGACGAGCACGATAGAGTGCTCCTGCAGGTTGTGGCCCTCACCCGGGATGTAAGCAGTAACTTCGATGCCGTTGACGAGGCGAACACGGGCAACCTTACGAAGAGCCGAGTTCGGCTTCTTGGGGCTCGTGGTGAAGACGCGGGTGCACACGCCGCGCTTCTGGGAGTTGTGCTGCAGAGCAGCGTTCTTGGACTTCTTGGGCACGGAACGACGGCCCTGGCGAACCAGCTGGTTAATAGTAGGCAAAGCGTACTCCTTCTCGAATGATTCCAGCTTTCTGTAAAGTGCAACGGCTTGAATCGAGGGGTCAGCATCCCCCTACGAAACACGCAGTTCGATAGGATACGTGGCGTTAGCTGTGCCGTCAACAGACCACGCCGCCGGGCGTATCCTAAAATAAGCATATTTCCGCAAAGCCTACACAAATGGAATCCCCTCCTGTGCGCGGTGGTGGATCCCCGGCCCGGGCGGCCTATCAAGATTTTGCCGCATACTTCCGAAATTCAGACGAATACCGCTCGCTTTAACCGCCCATTTACCGCAAAAGAGGCCGCTTCCCCTAGTAGGAAGCGGCCCCAAATCTTACGAATAGACGATGGCAAAGGGTACTTCTGTTTCGGTCTCTCCTGCTGATGTGTATCTCGTGCCCTCAAGGGTTACTGAGACCACTTGGTCGACATCAATCAACTTCGTTGGCACCCAGATGTTCTCTCCGCTATTGCGCGTATAAGAAAAATATAAGTTGAACGCCCCTGCGTCGTCATCTTCGATAATCTGCTCCGATCCATCCTTGTAGGTAACCGTTAACTTCTTCGTGACTGCGTCAATGCCCAAATCATCGATGTGTGTCTGGATAGAAAACGGGCTGATCTCGAGAGGCGAGTCATCGGAGCGGAGTTCCTTTGTATCGACGTACGCTCCAACGCTAAACTCGGGCGTCGATGCCTCGAACGGCTTCGCATCCTCGCCTTCGCCCTCGGTCCACGAGATATTCCAGGTGACCGCATGCTGAAAACCTCGCTCGCGATCCATAGAGGCAAAGTACATCGTGCCATTAATGACAGTATCGCTTGATGTGTCCTTATCAATGGTGCAGCGTGTGTCAGCCCATTCCTCGCCGAAGTTCATGTCGGGCGTGCCGATGCCTCGTTCTTCTTCACCATAGAGAACAAGTTCGCCAGTCTCTGCTGCCGGCTTGTAGTAGTTAACACCATTTGGATTGGATAGCGTAAACGTCACAGCACCGCAGCCGTTTTGGTCGATTGCCATCTCATGGATATCGAGCGTATAGCCGTTGCCCTCGACGGACAGATTAACCTCCTGGACTGCACCCTCCAGGCTTTGGGGCGCGATGCCATCACCAAACTCTCTGGTGTAGGTATATTTAGTCCCCGATGAGCCGCCGTTTGTCCAGGTAATGGAATCCCCGTTGCCGTGGTTTCCCCAGGCTGAGGCAAAATAGCTGGAATTGATAACGGCGTAGGCGACCCCTCCGGTCGCCAACACTCCGACAAGACACCCGATAACCGCAACATAGAGGGGCTTAGCATGACCCCTTTTGCGAAGCGGCTCGCCTTCAGCTGCATTAAGAACGCGATCGGCAAGATCGCTATCGGCTTGGATGGACTCGAAGGCCTGCTTGATTTGATTGGATTTCACGGTCGCCCTCCTCTAGGATGAATTTGAGCTTCGATCGACCGCGAGCTAAACGCGTTCGAACGGTCGCGGCTGGCACATGCAGTAACTCGGCAATCTCTGAGGTCGAAAAGCCCAGATAGTAATAGAGCACGATGGGGACGCGGAATCGCTCCGGAAGTCGCATAACGTCTGACAGGACCGCCTTGGTCTCATCCTGCGCCGCCGAAAGCGAATCGGCCAAGTTCTCAATATCCTCCACGCGCCTCCATGGCTTTCGAAAGAGCGATTTACATTCATTGATCGTGACCCGGATAAGCCAGCGGCGAAGATGCTCCCAACTCTCAAAATGTCCATCGCTTTTAAGCAGCTTAAGAAAGACATCCTGGGCAACATCGTCGGCGTCGGCACAATCGCGCAGGTACGTCAATGCGATCCGAAACACGACATCCCGGTGATCTTCGACCGCCTGTCTAAATGCCTGTTCTTCCATAATCACCTCCCGGTGACGTTAATGATTCTTGATGAGGCCCTCACCATAGATACGCTTTGACCGAACGGAATGTTTCAAATTCAAGCAGGAAAAACCTACCAAAAAAACCTGTCCCTTATTGGCAGGTTTTTTCAACAAAAAAGACCCGCTCCCCTGTTGAGAAGCGGGTCTTTGGAAGGACGGTTAACGTTCTAGGAAATTACTCCTCGTCGTTGTCCTTGGCCTCTTCGGCGTCGTCGGTGTCCACGAGCTGGTTGAGCAGCTCGTCGAGGGAAGCCATGTCCTCGTTGATCGCGCCGTTGGCGGGAGCCTTCTTGTCGTCGATCGGGGCGCCCAGGAGCTCCTCGTCGGCGTCGGCGTGATGCGTCGGCGCAGCGGAGGTGCCCAGCAGGATGTCGTCCGGACCGTCGGGGCTAAAGACCATCTGCAGCAGCTGCGAGAGGTCTTCCTCGTCGGCAACGTCGTCGTTGTTCTCGAGGATGTAGAGCAGGTCGTGGGCCTCCAGACCGTCACGGAGCTCCTCGATCGCCTTGGCACCGATGCCATCGATGCGCAGCAGATCCTCCTCGGACTTGCCGACCAGGTCGCCGACCGTCTCGATGCCGACCTCGCTGAACTTGTTGGTCCAGCGCTGCGACACGCCCAGGTCGTCGAACAGGTACAGGCGAGCCTTCTCGGCGGAGATGGTGTGGCCGTTGCGGGTGAACGAACCGTCAGCACCACCGAACTCGTCGTAGCCGGCCCAGTCGAGCTGCTGCGGGAGCTGCTCGTCCAGGTCCTTGAGCTCCACAGGAGCCCACTCGGGCAGCGACTTGGCGTTGGGCGAAGCCGGGCCGTCGATGTCCACGTAGCCGTCGGCCGTACGATACGTCAGCTTGGCGTTAGCGTACGGCTTGAGGCCGGTACCAGCCGGGATCTTCTTACCGACGATGACGTTGGACTTAAGGTCGAGCAGGTGGTCGACCTTGCCCTCAATGGCAGCCTCGGTAAGGACGCCGGCAGTACGGATGAACGAAGCGCTCGACAGCCAGGAGTCGATGTTGGACGCGACCTTGAGCGTACCCAGGATGACGGGCTCGGCCACGGGAGCCTGACCGCCCAGACGGGCAACGCGCTCGACCTCGTCGGCGAACTCGTAGCGGTCGACGTACTGACCAAGCAGGTACTTGGAGTCGCCGGGGTTGGTGATCTGAACGCGACGCAGCATCTGACGTGCGAGCACCTCGATGTGCTTGTCGTTCAGGTCGACGCCCTGGCTGGTGTAGACGTCCTTGACGCTCTCGACGAAGGTGTGCATCGTCGACTCGATGTCGGTCAGCTTGCGCAGGTTGCGGAAGTTGACGAAGCCCTTGGTGATCTGGTCGCCGGCGCGAACCTCGCAGCCGTCCTCGATCTCGGGCATGAAGCGCACCGAAGCGGGAACGCGACGCTCGTCGAGGACACGGGTGTGATCCTCGGAGTCGGTGAGCGTCAGCACGTACTCGGACTTCTCGGGCTTAATCGAGAGGTGACCGGAGTACGGAGCCAGCTCGGCCTCGCGACCCAGAATCTTCTCGTTGACGTTGCCGACGATATCGAACATACGGCTGACCGTAGGCAGACCCTGCGTAATATCGTCGACGCCAGCGACGCCGCCGGAGTGAATGGTACGCATCGTAAGCTGCGTACCGGGCTCGCCGATGGACTGGGCGGCAATAATGCCGACGGCAGTACCGATGGCGACCGGACGACGGGTGGAAAGATCCCAGCCGTAGCACTTCTGGCACACGCCGTACTTGGAGCGGCAGGTGAGCAGCGCGCGAAGCTTGACCTTCTTGAGGCCCGCATCGACCATCTTCTGGATGTCGGCGACCTTCTCGATGTAGCCGTCCTGCTCAAAGAGCACGGTGCCATCGGGAGCCATGACGTCCTCAATGAAGCAACGGCCGACGAGGTCGGTGTTGAGGTCGGTGGTGCCGGGGATGATGAGGTTGTAGGTGACGCCCTCGTGCGTACCGCAGTCCTCCTCGCGGACGATGACATCCTGGGCCACGTCGACCAGACGACGGGTCAGGTAACCAGAGTCCGAGGTGTGGGATGCGGTATCGACCAGGCCCTTACGGGCGCCGTAGGTCGAAATGAAGTACTCGAGCGGCAGCAGGCCCTCGCGGAAGTTCGCCTTAATGGGAAGGTCGATCGTCTCGCCGGACATGTCCGCCATCAGGCCACGCATGCCGCCGAGCTGACGCAGCTGGGTCTTAGAACCACGGGCGCCGGAGTCGGCCATCATGTAGAGCGGGTTCTCCTCGTCGAACATGTCGAGCATGAGCGCTGCAACCTTATCGGTACAAGCGGTCCACTCGTTAACGACTTCGATGTGGCGCTCCGTCTCGTTGATGAAGCCCTCCTCGAAGTACTCGTTGATCTGGTCGACGTTGGCCTGGGCACGGTCGAGCAGCTCCTGCTTCTCGGCAGGGATGAGAGCGTCCCACACCGAGATGGTGAGGCCGGCGCGGGTAGCGTAGTGGAAGCCGGAGTACTTGATGGCGTCGAGGATCGGGCCGACCTTGGCCTCGGGGTAACGATCGCAGCAGTCCGCAACCAGCTTGGCCACGTCGCCCTTGACCATCTTGTAGTTCATGAACTCATAGTCTTCGGGCAGGCACTGGCGGTTGAAGATGATGCGGCCGATAGAGGTCTCGAAGCGCGCGGTCTTGTTGCCGGTGACGTCGTAGTCGACAAACTCGTTCTTGCCGTTCTTGACGCGGAAGATACGGGTGCCGTCCTCGTTGATGACGTTGGCATCGGCAGCGGACACGCGGACCTGGATCTTGGCCTGCATGTCGACCTCGGAGCGGCAGTCATAGGCGTGCAGCGCGTCGTCGAAGCTCGAGAACACGTGGTTCTCGCCCGGCAGACCCTCGCGAACCTGGGTGAGGTAGTACACACCGATGATCATGTCCTGCGAAGGGATGTTGACCGGCTTGCCGGATGCCGGCGAGCGCAGGTTGTTCGCAGAGAGCATGAGCACGCGGGCCTCGGCCTGAGCCTGGCTGGACAGCGGCACGTGGACAGACATCTGGTCGCCGTCGAAGTCGGCGTTGAAGGGCGAGCAGACCAGCGGGTGCAGGTGGATAGCCTTGCCCTCGACCAGCACCGGCTCAAAGGCCTGGATGGACAGACGGTGCAGGGTCGGTGCACGGTTGAGCAGCACGACGCGGCCGTCGATGACCTCTTCGAGGATATCCCACACAAAGGTGGCACCGCGGTCGATAGCGCGCTTGGCGCCCTTGATGTTCTCGACCTTGCCAAGCTCGACCAGGCGCTTCATGACGAAGGGCTTGAAGAGCTCCAGCGCCATGGTCTTGGGCAGACCGCACTGGTGCAGCAGCAGCTTGGGGTCGGTAACGATAACCGAACGGCCGGAGTAGTCGACACGCTTGCCCAGCAGGTTCTGACGGAAGCGACCCTGCTTGCCCTTGAGGGCCTCGGCGAGCGACTTGAGCGGGCGACCGCCACGGCCAGAGACCGGGCGACCACGACGTCCGTTGTCGAACAGGGCGTCCACGGACTCCTGGAGCATGCGCTTCTCGTTGTTCACGATGATCGCAGGGGCGTCCAGGTCGAGCAGGCGCTTGAGTCGGTTGTTACGGTTGATCACGCGACGATACAGGTCGTTGAGGTCGGACGCGGCAAAGCGGCCGCCGTCGAGCTGGACCATCGGGCGCAGATCGGGCGGAATGACCGGGATGACGTCCAGGATCATGTTCGCGGGGCTGTTGCCGCCCTTCAGGAAGGCGTCAACGACCTCGAGGCGCTTAACGGCCTTCTCGCGCTTCTGCTTCTGGGAGTCCTCGTCGGCGATGATGGCCTTGAGCTTCTCGGCCTCGGAGGGGAGGTCGATGGCAGCGAGCAGGTCGCGGACGGCCTCGGCACCCATGCCACCCTTGAAGTACATGGAGTAGTAGCGGGTCATCTCGCGGAACAGCGGCTCATCGGAAATGAGGTCGCGCTCGCTGAGCTTCATGAAGGCGTTGAAGGCGTCCGTGCGGAGTTGCTTCTCGTCCTTGCACTCTTCCTCGATGTCGACGATGCCAGAGGCGATCTCCTCGGGGGTCAGCGGCTCCTCGTCGGAGAACTCGTCGAAGTTCTCGGGGTTGCCCTGCTCCTTGAGGGACTCGATCTGGCGGGCGCACTCGGCATCGATCTCTTCCAGATCGGCGGCGAGCTCCTCGCGCAGGTCGTCAGCGTCGGCCTCGCGAGCCTCGTAGTCGACCTCGGTGATGATGTAGCTGGCAAAGTACAGAACCTTCTCGAGGTCCTTGGACTTGATGTCGAGCATACGGCTCATCGGGAAGCTCGTGGGGCTCTTGAAGTACCAGATGTGGGACACGGGAGCGGCGAGCTCGATGTGGCCCATGCGGTCGCGACGCACCTTGGCCGAGGTGACCTCGACGCCGCAGCGCTCGCAGACGATGCCCTTAAAGCGGATGCCCTTGTACTTGCCGCAGGAGCACTCCCAGTCCTTGGCGGGACCGAAGATCTTCTCGCAGAACAGGCCGTCCTTCTCGGGCTTGAGGGTACGGTAATTGATGGTCTCCGGCTTCTTGACCTCACCGTGCGACCAGGAACGGATCTGGTCGGCGGAGGCAAGGGAGATCTTTACCGAGTCAAAATCAGTAGCTTCGAAATCTGCCACAGTCAACTACTCCTTATCAGTGGTCGTGGCGGCGACAGCCTCGGGTGCCTCGGCGGTCTCGGCATCCTCGGCCTCGACGTCGGCGTCAACGCCGGCGAGCGCTGCCAGGTCGTCGAGAGCGGAGGTCTCCTCGGCGGTCACAGGGGCGGAGGCGTCCTCGTCGGCATCGTGCATGGGCTCGATGTCCAGTGCGAGGGAGCGAATCTCCTTGACGAGAACCTTGAAGGACTCGGGGATACCCGGGACAGGAACGTTCTCGCCCTTGACGATGGACTCGTAGGTCTTGACGCGGCCCACGGTATCGTCGGACTTGACGGTCAGGATCTCCTGCAGGACGTTGGAAGCACCGTAAGCGTACAGTGCCCAAACTTCCATCTCGCCGAAGCGCTGGCCGCCGAACTGAGCCTTGCCGCCCAGAGGCTGCTGGGTAACCAGGCTGTAAGGGCCGGTCGAACGGGCGTGGATCTTGTCGTCGACCATGTGGCCGAGCTTGAGGATGTAGGACGTACCCACGGTAATGGGCTCGCGGAACTCCTCGCCGGTGCGGCCGTCGAACAGGCGGGTCTTGCCGCGCTCGTCAAGCTGGGTGACGAACTCGGGGCGCATGTGATCGCCAAACGCAGCGGTGGCCTTGTTGAGCATGTTCTTGTTGGCACGACGGATGACCTCGGCGATCTCGTCCTCCTTGGCGCCGTCGAAGACGGGCGTCGCGGTGAAGAACGGACCGGGGACGTACTTGTCGGAGTCGGCCTGCTCGGTATCCCAACCGCAGGCAGCAGCCCAGCCAAGGTGGCACTCGAGCAGCTGGCCGACGTTCATACGCGAAGGAACGCCCAGCGGGTTGAGGATAACGTCGATCGGGGTACCGTCAGCCATGTAGGGCATGTCCTCGACCGGCAGAACGTTACAGATAACACCCTTGTTGCCGTGGCGGCCGGCGATCTTATCGCCCTGCTGGATCTTACGACGCTGGGCGACGTAGACGCGCACCTGCTCGTTGACACCGGGGGCCAGATCATCGCCGTTCTCGCGGCTAAAGCGGACAACGTCGATGACGCGGCCGTAAGCGCCATGAGGCATCTTAAGGGAGGTGTCGCGGACGTCGTGGGCCTTTGCACCGAAGATGGCGCGCAGCAGGCGCTCCTCGGCGGTCAGAGCACTCTCGCCCTTAGGCGTGACCTTGCCGACCAGGATGTCGCCAGGGCCGACCTCGGCGCCGATGCGGATGATGCCGTCCTCGTCGAGGTTGGCAAGCATGTCCTCAGAGAGGTTCGGAATCTCGCGGGTGATCTCCTCGGGGCCGAGCTTGGTGTCGCGGGCGTCGATCTCGTGACGGGTGATATTGATGGTCGTCAGCAGGTCCTCGGCCACCAGGCGCTCGGACACGACGATACCGTCCTCGTAGTTGAAGCCTTCCCACGGCATGTATGCCACGGTGAGGTTCTGGCCCAGTGCGAGCTCGCCGTGATCGGTCGAAGGACCGTCGGCCAGAGGCTCGCCCTGCTCAACGGTGTCACCGACGCGCACGAGCGGACGGTGGTTGATGCAGGTGGACTGGTTGGAGCGCTGGTACTTGGCCAGGTGATACTCGTCCATGCCGCCGGCATGCTTGACGATGATCTTGGCGGCGTCGGCAAAGATGACCTCGCCGGCGTTCTTGGCCAGGGTGACCTCGCCGGAGTCCAGGGCGGCGCGACGCTCCATGCCGGTACCGACATAGGGAGCGGCGGGGTGAACCAGCGGCACGGCCTGGCGCTGCATGTTAGCGCCCATCAGCGTACGCTTGGCGTCGTCGTGCTCGAGGAACGGGATCAGCGTGGCTGCGACGGAGAGCATCTGACGCGGCGAGACGTCCATGTAGTCGACGTCCTCGACAGGCACGTCGGCGGGAGCGCCGAAGGAGCCGTCGAAGTCGCGGGTACGGGCGATCACGGTGTGCGGGCGGACAAGCTTGCCCTCGGCATCGGTCGTGATGAACTCGTTGGTCTTGGGATCGAGCGGCGTGTTGGCCGGCGCGATGACGTGCTTCTCTTCCTCGTCAGCGGTCATCCAGTCGATCTGGTCGGTGGCAACGCCGTTCTCGACGCGGCGGAACGGAGCCTCGATGAAGCCGTACTCGTTGACGCGGGCGTAGAGGGCGAGCGAGCCGATCAGGCCGATGTTGGGGCCTTCGGGGGTCTCGATCGGGCACATGCGGCTGTAGTGCGAGTTGTGAACGTCGCGGACGGCCGTCGGCACGTTGGTGCGGCGGCTGGAGCCGGACTTGTGGCCGGCAAGACCGCCAGGGCCGAGTGCGGACAGACGGCGCTTGTGGGTCAGACCGGTCAGGGGGTTCGCCTGGTCCATGAACTGCGAGAGCTGCGAGGAACCGAAGAACTCCTTGATGGAGGCCACGATCGGGCGGATGTTGATGAGCGACTGCGGGGTGATCTCGTCGATGTCCTGGGAGCTCATGCGCTCACGGACGACGCGCTCCATACGGCTCATGCCGATACGGAACTGGTTGGCGACGAGCTCGCCGACGGTACGGATGCGGCGGTTGCCAAAGTGGTCGATGTCGTCGACCTTGAAGCCCTGCTCGCCGGCAGCGAGGGACAGGAGGTAGCGCAGCGTCGCGACGATATCCTCGTCGGTGAGCACCGTGACCTCTTCCTCGGTGGTGAGGTTGAGCTTCTTGTTGACCTTGTAACGACCGACGCGGGCCAGGTCGTAGCGCTGCGGGTTGAAGAGCAGACCCTCGAGCAGGCTGCGGGAAGCGTCCACGGTGGGAGGCTCGCCCGGGCGCAGGCGACGGTAGATCTCGATAAGGGCATCCTCGCGGGTGAGGGCGGTGTCGCGCTCCAGGGTGCGCTTGATCACATCGGAGTTGCCGAGCAGCTCGATGATGTCGTCGTTGGTGACGGCAATGCCAAGGGCGCGCAGGAACATCGTGGCGCTCTGCTTGCGCTTACGGTCGATGGAGACCATGAGCTGGTCGCGCTTGTCGACCTCAAACTCAAGCCAGGCACCGCGGGACGGGATGATCTGGGCCTTGTAGATCTGCTTGCCCGAATCCATCTCGGAGCTGTAGTACACACCCGGGGAACGGACGAGCTGCGAGACGACGATACGCTCGGTACCGTTGATGATGAAGGTGCCCTGATCGGTCATCATAGGGAAGTCGCCCATAAAGACGAGCTGCTCCTTGATCTCGCCGGTCTCCTTGTTGGTGAGACGGACGTCGGTCAGAAGCGGGGCCTGATAGGTCATGTCCTTCTCGCGGCACTCCTCGACGGTGTGCGCGGGGTCGCCGAACTGATGCTCGCCGAAGGTAACCTCGAGAACATGGTTCTGGCTCTGGATGGGGCTGGATTCCTTGAACGCCTCACGAAGGCCCTCGTCCTTAAAACGCTCAAAGGATTCCCTTTGAACAGAGATAAGGTTGGGGAGCTCCATGGCCTCCGGGATTTTCCCGAAGCTGACGCGCTTGCGCTCAGTGGCAGTGTATGCGTAGGTCACCAGGTTTTTCCTCCTTCACGGAAATGCTCGGTGGGTTGGCGAGGCATAGCTTCGCCAGTTATCGCAACCTAATAGTTTATCAGGTACCGACCGTTGGGCAAGAAAAGCCTTGACGCGATTGAGTTTTTGGAGTAGCAAAGTTTTTCGACAGAAAACACGCAGGTAGATAGTGGTATACCGAACATCTGTTCATATATTTTCTGTGAACAGAGAGCCGGCAATCGCAGCTCTTATAAAAAACGGGCGCGAACCGAGGTCCGCGCCCGTAAATGTCGATGTCCGAAGGCTTACTTGCGCATCAAGCCGCCGCGCTCGTCGATGGCGTCCCAGAAGGCGCTTGCAAAGCGAGGATCGCTTGCAGCCATGAGAGCGTTGGTGGCCATCCAGCCAGAGGGAGTGCCGGTGTCGTAGCCCGACAGCGGGTCGATGACGACCGCGTACATGGCCTCGCGATCGAGCGAACGGGCCATTGCGTCGGTGAGCTGGATCTCGCCGCCCTTGCCGGCCTGCTGATCTGCCAGCAGGTCCATGACCAGCGGGCTCAGCAGATAGCGGCCGACGATGTACAGGTTGGACGGAGCAGCCTCGGGAGCGGGCTTCTCGACCAGACCGCCGATGCGCCAGACAGCGCCCGGCTCGGCATCGGCAACGCCCTCGGCGCCCTCGAGCGAACCGACGCGCTCGCCGGCGATAACGCCGTAGCGGCTGACTTCCTCGGGCGAGCAAGCAGCGACGGCGATAACCGAAGCGCCACCGTGCTCCTTGGAAACGGCGAGCATCTTGTCGCAGATGTCGCGGTTAGGCACAACGTAGTCGCCCAGAAGAACCAGGAAGTTCTCCCCTGCCACGGCGTCGGCAGCAGAGCGAATAGCATGGCCGAGGCCCTTGGGCTCGTACTGATAGCGGAAGTCGACCGGCATACCGCCAGCGTGGGCGACGGCATCGGCATAGGCGTTCTTGCCGCGCTCGCGCAGCAGGTTCTCGAGCGAGCGATCGGGCTGGAAGTAGTTCAGTAGCTCGGGCTTACCGGGAGAAGTAACGATGATGGCGTCGTCGACTTCCTCGGGGTCGAGCGCCTCCTCGACGACGTACTGAATGACGGGCTTGTCGAGCACCGGCAGCATCTCTTTGGGCGTGCACTTGGTGCCAGGCAGAAAACGCGTGCCAAGACCGGCGGCGGGGATGATTGCCTTCATGTTATTCAAAGATCCTTTCGCAGGCGCAAAAGCGCCCCATGCGTGCGGCACACAGCCGCAGACCAAATTGCGATACCTAAGCATCTTACCGCTGGAACTATATGTCGCTACAAGGCAGAGACAATTCTTCAGCAGGTCAACGCAAATTATTGCTCGAATGGTGCAATTTTATTGCCCAACGGCAGGGTGCCCGATACGACGCAAATCACAGAACATGGCAGTTTGAGCTACCGATGTCGAGGGACCGAAAAACAAAAAAGACGGGGCTCGCAATGCGAACCCCGTCTGCAAAGAAATCTGGCGAGAAAGCCTGATTACTTGAGGGTGACAGCAGCGCCAGCAGCCTCGAGCTTCTCCTTGGCAGCCTCGGCGTCCTCCTTCTTGGCACCCTCGAGAACAGCCTTGGGAGCGCCCTCGACGACCTCCTTGGCCTCCTTCAGGCCAAGGTTGGTGAGCTCACGGACGGCCTTGATGACCTGGATCTTGTTGTCGCCGAAGCCCTCGAGCACGACGTCAAACTCGGTCTTCTCCTCGGCCTCAGCAGCGCCAGCAGCGGGAGCGGCGACAACAGCGGCAGGAGCAGCGGCGGAAACGCCGAAGGTGTCCTCGATAGCCTTGACGAGCTCGGAAGCCTCGAGAAGGGTCATTTCCTTAAGAGCATCGATGATCTCATCGGTGGTAAGCTTAGCCATTTCTAAGTCCTTTCGGTTTCCGTGCGGATGTACGGAGATCAGTTAAAACACGGCGCGAATGCGCCAGGGGTGCGGCGTTGCCGCCGCGGGTGAAAACAGCGACTAGGCTGCCTTCTGCTCGGAGACCTGCTGGATCGAACGAGCGAGACCAGAGGAAACGCCGTTGACGCAGACAGCGATGTCGCGAGCGAAACCGGAGATGAGACCGGCGATCTGGCCGAGAAGCTGATCCTTGGTGGGCAGCTCGGCGATAGCCTTAACATCATCAGCGGAAACGGCCTTGCCGTCGGAGATACCGCCCTTGATCTCAAGGACGCCCTTGGACTTAGCGGAGAAGTCCTTAAGGGCCTTAGCGGCCTCGACCGGCTCGGACTCGTAGAACACATAAGCGACGGGGCCGGCGAGAATCTCGTCGAGCTCGGGCTGCTCCTGGTTCTTGAGAGCGATCTTGACCAGGTTGTTCTTGTAGACCTTCATCTCGGCGCCGCACTCGCGAAGCTGATGACGCAGCTCCTGAGCCTGCTTAACCGTCAGACCGTTGTAGTTGACGACGAACAGACCGGCGTTCTCGGCGATACGGGACTCGATCTCTGCAACCTTGTCGATTTTGTACTGCTGGGGCATGAATTACACCTCCTCGAATTCTTTCCGGGCACGGTCCGCCACAAGGACGTGACGGGGGCATGTCCAAAAAGAAAGCCCCCGCGCTGCATGAGCGACGGGGGCGAGAAGACATATCTACTCGACCACCTCGGCTGGCGGGATGTCCCATTAAGCTCGCGGGTAAGACCCGTTTGCGCCGGCTGTCTCTGGCAGCGGATTCGTGCGTGAACCGAAAGTATTATGGCGGGGACCCCGGCGTCGGTCAACGGGCACGAGGATTCGTACACAAACCCTGCATACGCTCCGGTCCGAGGGGCCGGGTTGAGATTTTCGCTCGGTCAAGTCCTGGCTCGCACGAAGGCCACATTAAGTGGCCTTCGGCTCGTGCGGAATCTACGAAAATCTCAACCCGGCCCCTCGGACCGGAGCTGCGGTAACTTTGCTGCGAATCCTCGTGCCCGTTGAGCGACGCGCCCCACTCACAATCCTTAAGTCGGTGGGCTGATGCGTTGCGTCCCTGAGGGCTACAGGGTTGAAACGAAGGTGGACAGGCGGCGGAGGCCTTCGTCTAGGTCTTTGTCGGAGACGCAGTAGCTGAGGCGGACGTGGCCTTCGGTTCCGAAGCAGTCTCCCGGGACTAGGGCTACGTTTGCCTCTTTGATGGCTTTGATGCAGAAGTCTTCGCTTGTTAGGCCGAATTGTTTGATGCTGGGGAAGGCGTAGAAGGCGCCTGCCGGTTCCACTACGTCGAGGCCCATGGCGTCTAAGGCTGCGAGTACGCGCTCGCGGCGGACTCGGTAGACTTTGAGCATGGGGGCTGGGTCGACGGTGAGGGCTCGGGCTGCGGCGTCCATCTCGAAGGAGACGGCGCTCGATACTAGGTATTGGTGAGCTTTTGCGATCTCGGCGATGACGGGGGCTGCGGCTGCGAGCCAGCCCAAGCGCCAGCCGGTCATGGCCCAGGGCTTGGAGAAACTCTCGATGATGACCGTCTGCTCGCGCAGTTCCGGGTGGCGTTGGGTAAAGCGCTCGTAGCCGTCCACGTAGACCAAGCGGTTGTAGACGTCGTCGCAGACTACGTAGATGCCCGCCTGCTCTGCCACGCGCGCCACGGCATCGAGCGATGCCGCGTTGAGAATGCAGCCCGTAGGATTGTTGGGCGAGCAGATGACGATGGCCTTGGTCGCCGGGGTCACACAGGCGCGAAGCGCTTCCTCGTCGATCTGGAATTGCGCGGGCTCCGTATTCAAAAAGACCGCCTTGGCGTGGTTGGCCACGACGATGCTCTCGTACAGGCCAAAAGCCGGCGTGGGGATAATGACCTCGTCGCTGGGGTTGAGCATAGCCATAAACGTAGCCGATAGCGCCTCGGTCGCGCCGTCCGTGAGGATTGCTTCGTCGGCCGAAAACGTAAGGCCCGCGTCGCCCATATAGGCAGACAGAGCCTCGCGCAGGGCAGGGCGACCGTTGTTGGGCGGATAGTGCGTGTCGCCGCGATCGAGCGATGCGGTCACCTCGGCGCTAATCACATCGGGCGTGGGGAAATCGGGCTCGCCAAGCGCAAGCGCAATGCATCCCGGATGCTGCGCGGCAAGCGCGTTGATTCGGCGGATGCCGGAGGGCTTGAGCGTGGCAAGCGAGGTGTTCATGGGCAGGCGCATGGCATTCCTTTCGTAAGTGTTGCACTAGGATAGCGCGCCGTCCGGCTGGCAGACGGTGTAACCTAAACGGAAATGAACCGGAAAGGAGGCGGCATGGAGACGACCGCGCGTGGCAATGAGCCCAAAACGCTGCAGAACATTGCGTATATCAGTATTCCCGACAGCGCTGATCTTGAGTTTTTGCTTTGGGACTTTCAGGATGCCATCGCGGCGTATGCCCGGCTTTCCGGCACCGCACTCCCCCGCCCGGTCGATCTGGGGACGGATGACGCCAGCAGCGTTGCGGACGGCATCGTATTCGCAGTTGAAGATGCGCTCGATGGCGAGGCGATGGCCGTCGTTGAACAGACGCTTGATTGCCTTGGGGGTGCGGAAACGCGCGTCTATGTCGCTGTTCAAGCTGCCTACGGAAGCGCTGAACAGGCGCACGTTGTAGTTGGCCGCCTGCGTGAAGCATGTGAGCATCGAGGGCTGTCGTGGTGTGGCGGCATCACCGTCTGCACCGGCGCCGGCATCGCAGCGCTTCGCCGATCCCCGCGCATGGGCCTCTTGCGCCGGCCGTTTTCCGAAGCCATGGACAAGCTGGTAGGCGCCGTGCGCATGGGCTGCTCCATTGAGCATGCGCAGCGACTCGGCGGCGGCAATGCCGATGACGTCGACGCCGATGGCATGGTTTATGCCGAACCCGCGCTGCCCGCACCAATTTGGCGTATCGCTATGAAATATCTCGGCAGCCGCTCATACATCTAAATTAAGAGGCTGCCCAGTCAATGGCATCGTGCCAGCGCTCGACAAGCCGATCCAGACGCCATGCCGCGTTGGCGGGACTTGTCGACGGCAAGACGATAGCCGGCAGCCCCGTCCGCTCTTGCAGATAGCGCTTGTAGAGCCGCCCGGCCGTGCCGCCGTTGCAAATAACGACCTCGATAGGCGCAGCATCGGTGATGTGCTCAATATGTGCCGGCACGATGTTTTTGATGCTGGCGTCGCTTGAGCCCTTGATGTCGCAACTCTCGATTACGTCCCACAGGGCCACGCCGCCGTTCAGCAGCATGGCCCGCTTGGCGGCAATGGAGGCATCGAGCGTCGCGGGCTCACCGCTTGCCAAAGGATCGCCCTCGTTGGGCGGCACAGGCATACCGAGGCACGTGGCCATCACACGCCAAAAGCGATTCTGAGGGTTGCCGTAATAAAAGGCATTAGCGCGCGACAGCACCGAGGGAAACGATCCGAGCACCAAAACGCGCGAGTGCTGGTCGAACACGGGCTCAAACCCATGCTCAATATGTTGATAGCCCTCGTCAGACGCTGCCATGGCCTAGGCCCTCAACAGATAGCGCACCTCGTAGGGCGCAAGCTCAAGGGAGCCCGCCAGCTCGACCGTGGGCACGCCGTCGGCAAGCAAATCGACAAAGGAGCCGTTGAGCTCGCCGGCGCCAAAGGTGTAAGGCTCGTCCACGGCGTTCACCGCCACGAGCACCGTCGCGTCGTCGCAGGCGCGCTCGAACAGCAGCTGCTTGTTCTGGATCACCACATTGCGATAGGCACCGTAGTTGAGAGCACGGGCCGCCGCGTCGTTTGCCGAGCGCAGGTGCGCCAGCTGCGTGATGAAGGCCGTCAGCTCGTTGGGCGCAGGCTCATCGAGCGCAGGGCGCAGCGCCCAGTCGCCATCGGGGCCGCCCTTTTCACCAGCAATTCCCCACTCGCTGCCATAGTAGACGCACGGAATGCCCGGCATGCCAAAGAGCATGCCATAGGCGGGACGCAGGCACGACTTGTCGGTGAGGATGCTTGCCAGGCGCGGCACGTCGTGGTTGTCGACAAACGACAGCAGGTGTTTGCCGCGGTAGATGCACCAGGGGTCGCCGCCAAACTGGCGATGCAGCGAATGGGCGATCTCGAACATGTTGACCGAGTTAAAGCTGGAGTACAGGCCCTTGTAGCACTCGTAGTTGGTGCAGGAGTCGAGCATCTCGTCGTTGACGATTTGGTTGTAGTCGCCGTGGAGCGTCTCGCCAATCAGCACAAAGTCGGGCTTGAGCTCACGGGTAAAAGCGTGCAGGCGGCGCATGAAGTCGCGGTCGAGCATATAGGCAACGTCCAAGCGCAGGCCGTCGACGCCAAAGACCTCGGCCCAGCGACGCACGGACTCAAGCAGGTAATTGACCACGGCGGGGTTTTGCAGGTTGAGCTTCACAAGCTCAAAATGGCCCTCCCAGCCCTCATACCAAAAGCCGTCGCCGTAGCACGAGTCACCGTCAAAGCTGATGTGGAACCAATCCTTGTACGGCGAATCCCACTTGCGCTCCTGCACATCGCGGAAGGCCCAAAAACCGCGGCCGACGTGGTTGAAGACGGCATCGAGCACCACGCGGATACCGTGGGCATGCAGTGTGTCGCACACGGCGGCAAAGTCGACATCCCCACCCAGGCGGCGGTCGATATGGCGCAGGCTGCGCGTATCGTAGCCGTGGCTATCGGACTCGAGCGGCGGGTTGATGAGCACAGTGCCAACGCCGAGTTCCTGCAGGTAGTCGGCCCATTTGGCAATCTTCATGATGGGCGCATCGGGGCTAGCTGTGGCATCGGCGGCCTGGGCGAGCTCATCCTCGGCAACAGGGGCGGCGTTTTCGCGCGGAGCTCCACAAAAGCCCAGCGGATAGATCTGATAGAACGTCGTCTCGTATGCCCACATAGCAACCTCCCGGTAAGCTCAACACAACGACATCCATTGTATGCCCAGCGTGCACCCCCTTCCCCAAAATAAGTTGCGGTGAAATACGGACTGTTTGCCAGGTTTATTGGGCTAAACAATCCGTATTTCACCGCAACTGATGAGGGGATATGGTTAGGCGACGGGCTTGGCGCGGCGGATGGCCGGAAACAGCACGGTGATGGCGAGGATGACGCCCACGACGGCAATCGCCCCGCCCACAAAGCCGATCCAGGCGATACCGGGACCCGAAACCACGGCTCCGCCGATCGCGGTACCCGTGCCGATACCGAGGTTGAACAGGCCCGAGAAGATCGACATGGCGACGGCCGACGAATCTGCCGGCGTGTGCTTGATGAGCTCGGCCTGAAACGCCACGTTAAAGGCCGTGGCGCAGCAACCCCACAGTGCGCAGACGGCAAGCACTGTCACGAGCGACGATGCGGCCGGCCCCATGAGCAGCAGGGCCACCGGCACGCCGGAGAGCGTGATAGCCAAGAACGGGAAGCGATGCCCATCGAACAGGCGGCCAAACAGCCAGCTTCCGAGCAGACCAGAGCAGCCAAACGCCGTCAGCGTCATGGTAATGGCGCCCGCATCGACGTGCGCGACCTGCGCCAGGAAGGGCTCGATATAGCTGTAGCTTGCGTAATAGCCGGTCGCCATGAAGACCGTGACTGCGTAGAGCGCGATGAGGAGCGGGTTCTTGAGCAGCTCGGGCAGCTGTTTGACGGTAAAGCGCTCACCCGCCGGCATGGCTGGGAACACCGCTGCCTGGTAGGCGACCGCGATGGCTGAGAGGCCCCCGACCACGGCAAACGTCATGCGCCAGCCCACGGCCAAGCCAATGGCGCGACCGAGCGGCAGGCCAAAGATCTGCGCGATGGACGAGCCCGTAGCGATCATGCTGATGGCGAGCGCGCCGTGGAGAGTGTCGACCAGGCGCGAGGCCATAATCGAGGCGACTGACCAGAACACGGCATGTGCGCAAGCGACCACCAGGCGCGCGCAGACCAGGATGGGATAGGTCGGCGCCACAGCGGACAGGAACTGACCGAGCGAGAACACGGCCAGCACGCCCAGCAGCATCCGCTTGAACTCAAAGCGCGAGGCGAACACCATGAGCGGCAGCGACAGCAGCATGACGCCCCAGGCATAGACCGAGATCATGATGCCCGCCTGGGCCTCGGTGAGCGAGAACGACGCGGCGATATCAGTCAAAAGGCCGATGGGCATAAACTCCGACGTGTTGAACACGAACGCACAGCAGGTGAGCCCGACGAGTGGGAGCCACTGCTTGAGCGTGATGCCGTCTTGCCTTGTCTGAGTCATATATAACGTCTCCAATCGTTTTGAGCGGAGGCGATTATATAGCAACGGCCCCGCATCCGTCAGTACAGATGCGGGGCCGAAAACAATTCGATACACAGAGGTTGCGCCGTCAATTCATAACTAAGCCAACCCCAGCAATATGCCCGCCGAATGCACGACAAACGCCACGATCCAGGCAACGGCGACCTGAAACGCGAATACGGCCACGGCATAGCGCGCGCCCAACTCGCTCTTGACGGCGCCGATTGCCGCCACACAAGGCGGGTACAGCAACGTAAAGACCAAGAACACGTAGGCGGTAAACGGCGAAAACATGGTCGACAGCGCCGCGGGCGACGTTGCGCCCAAAAGCACCGTGAGCGTCGAGATGACGCTCTCCTTGGCAATAAGTCCGGTGACGAGCGCCGTGGATGCACGCCAGTCGCCAAAGCCGAGCGGCGCCAGCACCGGCGCAATGATGCTACCCAGACCGGCAAGTAGACTCTGCGACTGATCGGCGACCACATTAAAGCGGATATCGAACGTCTGGAGAAACCAAATGACCACCGTAGCGGCAAAGATAATGGTGAAGGCCTTGGTGATGAAGTCCTTGGCCTTATCCCATGCCAGCATCACCGTCGTCTTGACGCTCGGCAGGCGGTAATTGGGAAGCTCCATGATAAACGGCACCGGGTCACCCTTAAATGCCGTGCGATTGAGCACCAAAGCCGCGATGCAACCGACCGCGATGCCAATCAGATAGAGCGAGACCATGGCGGGGACCGTCGCCTGCGGGAAAAACGCCCCACACAGCAGACCGTAGACCGGCAACTTGGCCGAACAGCTCATGAACGGCGTGAGCATGACCGTCATCTTGCGGTCGTGCTCGGATGGGAGCGTACGGGTCGACATGATAGCCGGCACGGTGCAGCCAAAACCGACGAGCATAGGCACGAAGCTGCGGCCCGACAGGCCAAAGCGACGCAGCACTTTATCCATGACAAAGGCCACGCGCGCCATGTAGCCCGAGTCTTCCAGAATGGAGAGGAACAAGAAGAGCACGACGATAATCGGCAGGAAGGTCAGCACGCTGCCCACGCCCGTAAGCACGCCGTCGACAGCCAGCGAGCGCACCACGTCGTTGGTGCCGAACGCCTTGAGGCCCGCATCGGCCGAGGCGATGATGGCAGCGATGCCGTCCTCCATAAGTCCCTGCAACGCCGCGCCGATCACGCCAAACGTCAGCCAAAAGACGAGGCCCATGATCACCAGAAACGCCGGAATGGCTGTGTAACGACCTGTCAGGATGCGGTCAATCTTGACGGAGCGCACGTGCTCGCGGCTCTCGTGCGGCTTGACGACGCAACGCCCGCACACGTCGCCGATAAAGCTAAAACGCATATCGGCCAGCGCAGATAGGCGGTCGGTGCCGGCCTCGCCCTCCATCTGGGTGATGATGTGCTCGATAGCGTCGAGCTCATTGCGATCCAGGTGAAGCGCCTCGGTTACCAGCTCATCGCCCTCGACCAGCTTGGTCGCCGCAAAGCGCACCGGGATGTGCGCCGTCACGGCATGGTCCTCGATCAGGTTAGCAATACCGTGGATGCAGCGATGCAGCGCACCGCCGTCCGGACCGTCGGGCGCGCAAAAGTCCAGGCGACCAGGGCGCTCGCGGAACCGCGCCACGTGCAGGGCGTGGTCCACCAGCTCGCCGATGCCCTCGTTGCGGGCAGCGCTAATGGGAACAACGGGCACGCCCAACAGGCTCTCGAGCAGGTTGACGTCCACGGCGCCGCCGTTGGCGGTCACCTCGTCCATCATGTTGAGCGCGATGACCATGGGGCGGTCGAGCTCCATAAGCTGTAGCGTCAGGTACAGGTTGCGTTCGATATTGGTGGCGTCGATGATGTCGATGATGGCGTCGGGGTTTTCGTCAAGGATGAATTGACGGCTCACGATCTCTTCGCCCGTGTACGGCGACAGCGAATAGATGCCAGGCAGGTCGGTAACGCTTGCCTCGGGATGGTTACGGATGGTGCCATCTTTGCGGTCGACCGTCACGCCGGGAAAGTTACCGACGTGCTGGTTGGAGCCCGTCAGCTGGTTGAATAACGTGGTCTTGCCGCAGTTTTGGTTGCCGGCGAGGGCAAAGTGCAGCGGCGCGCCCTCGGGCACGGCCGTCTTTGCCGCACGGGGCGAATACGTCCCCTCGCCCAGGGCCGGATGCTCCGTCGTGCCGATTGCGGCGTTAGCGCGCGGACCCGTATCGGTGTCGTGAATACCCACGAGCTCGATGCGAGCGGCATCGTCCTTGCGCAGTGTCAACTCGTAGCCACGCAGGCGGATCTCGAGCGGATCGCCCATGGGGGCGTACTTCATCATGGTGACTTCGGTGCCCGGCGTTAGACCCATGTCCAAAATATGCTGTCGGAGTGCCTGATCGTCCGATGCCACCGATGCGACAACGGCGTCCTTTCCAATCTCGAGTGTATCGAGCTTCACGTCCGTGTTCCTCCCCCGGCGCCCGCAGGGCGTTGTATTTATGTTCACCATGGCTAACCGTTTGCCATGGCTAACCAATTTTAAACTTATTATGATAGCGTGAACACACAACGACGTTCAATCGACAGATCGGTGCAAGGGGAATTCTGGGCCATTGCTTCCCAGACGGGCCTGTTGCGGAAACCGAATCCCACTCCGGAACACCTAAACGGGACGGGCTTTCCGGTTGAGGCATCTAGCGGAAACTACAGCCCGGAATCGGCGCTCAGACTGGGATGCGATTTCCCAATGGGGCCCTCGGGGAAACTACAGCCCGGAATCTGCTCTCGAAACGGGACGCGGTTTCCCCGAGGACCGAAACAGCCGCCCGCCCCTCGACAAAATGATCCGTTCCCTCCGTCGCATGCGGAACATCCAAGGAGTGTCCCAGGGTGCCGGCACAATAGGAACGTCCCCAGCTGCCGGCGGCATTTCGCCGCAACAGCAAAAGCCCGCGCTGGCAACAAATGTCACCTGCGCGGGTTTGGTGGGCGCTCACAAAGGCACGTTACAGAGGCCCACGTCAGTTATGGATTACCGAACGGCACCGGCACGCGATGCCTCCGTCGGCTTACCAAGCGATGAAGCTTGCCGCAGTCTTAGACTATCGGCGCAATGCCGGCAAAGTGCAGATACAGCGAAATGATTGCCACGACAATGACCACCGCTGCGATCAGCTTGTCGTGCAGATGCGGAAGCACCGGTTTACCGCGGCCTCGCTCGCCCAGTATATAAACGGGAATGGCCGGAGCAAAAAGAATCGTCGTGATCATAACGCCCTGAAGACCCGTCGACCACACTAGGAACAATGTGTAGATGAAGCCGAGCGTACCGAAGAAGCGGGCTTTGCCGACGCTGGGCGCATGCGGCCCGTCCAGATGCTCGTTCTTCCAGCCAATCACCATGTAATAGGCAGCCGAGCAGACATACGGAACCAGAATCGTGTTGACTGCGCAGCTATAGAAGAACTGGTAGGTGCTCGCCGCCACATACGACACGATCAAGAAGAGCTGCGTGATGCCGGAGCTCACGAGAACCGTTACCACCGGGGCGTCGTGCTTGTTCGTCTTGGCAAACGCCAGAGGGAAGGATCCCTGGCGCGCCGCCTCGAACGGCGTCTCGGACGCAATGATGACATAGCCCAGCAGCGCGCCGACCAACGAAAGGATAACGCCAAGGTTTACGATGGCAGCACCAACCGGACCGATTGCGCACTCGAGAATTCCCGCCATGGAGGGCGTTGCAAGCTGTGCCATCTCCTCGCGCGGCATAATGCCGAGCGACAGCATCGAGATGATCAGATACAGCGTGAATACAGCCGCAAATCCGAGCGCCGTCGAGCGGCCGACGTCACGCACGTACTTTGCACGGCCCGAGATAACGACAGCGCCCTCGATGCCCGTGAAGACCCAGACAAGGGCGATCATGGTCGAGACAACCTGCTCGCCAAAGCCAGGACCAGCCGGCTCTCCCCAGAAGTTGTCCATAAAGATATCGACGTTGAACTTACCCAGGAGCACGATACTCAGCACAAAGAGCCCCAGCGGCACCAGCTTCGCCAACGTGACGATCGTGTTAATGCCCGCAGCCTCCTTAACGCCACGAAGCACAAGGGTGGTAAGGAACCACAAAAACACGCTGGCGCAGACGATAGAAAGCAGGTTGTTACCCGCGCCAAACGCAGGGAAGAAATAGCCCAGCGCGCTAAACAGCAAGAGCGCAAAGCTCACGTTGGAAAGACATGCGCTGATCCAGTAGCCCCAAGCGGAGTTGAATCCAATGTAATCGCCAAAACCGGCCGCAGCGTATGCATAGATGCCGCCGGTCAGGTCGGGACGGGCCTGAGACAAACCGTTGAACACCATCATCAGCGCAAAGACGCCAATAAAGCATATTCCCCACGAGACGATAACCGCACCGGTATTTGCCCCACCTGCTGCCATATCGCCGGCAAGCGAAAAGATGCCGCCACAAATACTGGCGGTAATGACCATCATGGTCAGACGAAAGAGATCGAGGCCATTAGGGTCGATAATCTCTTCATTTTGAGCTTTAGAGGCCATTGTATGTGCACCCCCTTCATCATGTGATCGAACGAAAGATGGCCCGGACGTCCCGAATCGGGTGCCGGGCCATCGGTCAAGCGATCATCAGACTGTTACAGCTACCGCGTTAGAAGCGCAGCGACAGGCAAGAAAGGCCGCCGTCGACCTTGCGATACTCGGAGGTGTCAACGACGAGTGTCTTGTAGCCCAGATCCTGCACGGCCTTGAGCACAGTCGGATAGCCCTCGGCAACGATGACCGTACCGTTGACCCAGATGCAGTTGGCGCCGTACGCCTCGTCCTCGGGCACGACGATCTTGTTGTACTGGGCAAAGTCGGGCTTATCGATGAACTCACCAGAGACGAGCATGTTGTTGTCCTCGATGTAGTTGACGCCCGTCTTGAGGTGCAGGACCTCCTCCAGCGGAACCTCAGAACCCTCGAGGCCCCAGCCCTCGAGAATCTCACAGAACTGGCGGATGCCCTCTTCGTTGGTACGAGCGGAGCGACCGACGTAGAAATGGTCACCGACCATCATGACGTCGCCGCCGTCGAGCGTGCCCGGAGAAACGATGTGCTTGACATGCTCGTCGTCAAAGAAGCGACGGACGGCCGGCTCGATCTCGTCCTTCTCGCCGTTGCGGCTATCGGCACCGGGGTTGGTAATGATGGCGCCGCAGCGAGTGATGACGGCCGGATCTTCGACGAAGCAGCTGTCGGGATACTGCTCGAGTGCCGGCAGCACCGACACGTCAACGCCGCACTGCTCGAGCGCATGCTCGTAATCGTAGTGCTCCTCGATGGCGCGCTCGTAGATGGGCTGGCCAAGCTCGGGGGCACTCGTGATGCCATTGCTCAGGGACTTGCCGGGGCGGCGGATGATGACGTGGCTGAACTTGGTCATGATGATCCTCCTTGGATCTCTTAGCAGAGAGCGGGACTTCTTCGCGCCCGCCTTCCTTTCGATGGCTTTATCTTAGGGCGGTTTTCCTGTTTTGTATATTGTATACAATCCTGAACGGTAGGTTTTCTTCGGTAAGCGTATTCTTACGTATCGGCGCAAAGTAGCATGATTTAGCTGGTCGTTCTATAATTCAACTGAGCTATTCAAGTGAAACGTATTTGCTTTTAGAAATATACCGTTAAGGAACATAGGCTCATGGAAACGCTCAGAAGGCCCCTGAAAGACCACGTATACGACTACATTTCGAGCCGTATTGACGCCGGCGAGCTTTCGGCCGGCGACCGGCTGAGCGAGCAAGCGATCTGCGACGCCATGGGCGTGTCGCGCACGCCGGTCCGCGAAGCGCTCATCCAGCTCGCAAGCGACGGTTATCTGGACAATCTCCCCCGCCGCGGATTCCGCGTCCGTGGGTTCGATCAGCAAAACGCCGTTGAAGTCTTTGAGATTATGGGGCCGCTCGACGGGCAGGCCGCATATCTCGCCTGTCCGAACCTAACCGACGATGACATTACGCAGCTTAAATTTCTCGTCGGCTCCATGGACCTCGCGATCCAAGGCGGTCTCATCCGAAAGTACGACGACATTCAGCGAGACTTTCATCTAACGTACTTCAACCGCTGCGGCAACGACCGTCTGCGCGATATGATCTCGCAGCTCGAGCGCTGCTTTATCAAGCGCGATTACGAGACTGTCGACCAGGAGACGGCGTGCAAACTGCTCAATAAAGCCAACAACGAACATGCTCATATTCTTGAGTTGTTCGAAGCACGAGATGCGACGGGCGTGCGCGACTACGTTCGCGATGTCCATTGGAACACAGAAAACGCCCAGTTCACCGTCTGGTAGGAAACGATGCCCTTGCGGAAAGCGTGTCCCGTTATTCCCGCTCGAAACGGGTCGCAATTTCCCAACGGGGCCCCTCGAGGAAACTGCGACCCAGAATTTGAGCTCGAAACGGGATGTGGTTTCCAAATCGAGGCCCTATGGGAAACCGTGTCCCACCTTGAAGGGGAAACTGGGACGCAGTTTCCGGGCGGGGCATCAAAAACGAAGTTGCGGTGGAATAGTTCCTGGATGGGCTGGTTGATGCCCCAGATAGGAACTATTTCACCGCAAGTTATTGAAGGGCTTGGATGCCGGGACTCTTACAGATGGCGCCCCAGGAAGCGGAAGGCTAGGCGGATCCAGGGACGGACCGCCACCTGCTTGTCCTCGTTGTCGACCGCGGTGTTGGCGTTGCCGAGCGAAAGGCCGTGACCACCCTGGTCGAAGACGTGCATCTCGCATGCAACGCCCTCCTCGGCCATGCGCTGCGCAAACGGGTAGACCTGCGCGATCGGCGCCGTCTTGTCGTCGGACACGCCCCACACAAAGGTCGGTGGCATCTGACGCGAAACATGCGTGGTGGGGCAGATGTCGGCCAGATGCTCGTCAGTTGCCTCGCCGCCCGTCACCATCGACAGGTAGTCGTTGAGCAAATCGCGCCCCGTCTTGCCGCCCGTCTTGGGCACACGCAAGTCAATGCGCGGATCGCGCGTCTGCATGTCGCGCACATAGGCAAAGTCGAGCAATGGATAGCCCAGCACCACGGCATCGGGACGAATGTCGTCCGGACGCGCCCCGGCAAGTGCCGCAAAGGGGCCGGTCTTCCACTGTGTTGCCAGCGAGGCGCAAATCATGCCGCCAGCAGAAAAGCCCACGACGCACACGCGCTTAGGATCGACATGCCACTCGTCGGCGTTGGCGCGCACCGTGGCGACCATCTTGGCAAGATCTGCCTGGGGGTGCGGAAAGCTCACGTCACCCGTAGAACTCGTGACATAGTTGAGCACAAAGGCCTGGTAACCGTGATCCAAAAACGCAAACGCCACAGGATCCTGCTCATGCGGAGCGATATGCGTAAACGCACCTCCGCCACAGATAATCACCGCGGGGCGGCGGCCATTCGGTTTATCGGGCAACGGCTCGGCACCCAAATACGTAAACGTCGCCGGATAATCCTCGGTCGGCTCCTCGCTCCACAGCGCATGGTTCTCGACAATCATATGTGCTCCCTTCGCGCAAATTATGCGCCCTTGTTTTTCGCCTTCAAGCGTACCCCACTTGAACCCGTGGCGCAGAAACACTCCGGCAATAAGTTTCCCTTCAACTGATATATCACATAATCCCAGTTCAGAGGTATCGTTGAGCAGCGTAGAATAGGGGCGTTGACCAAGCCGCGAAACACATGTGAAACGTTTCCGGCAAACCAAACGCGCGATATGCGCCTATTTAAGTTGGAGGCAACTATGGGTCTGCTCGATTCGCTTAAGTCCACCTTCACCTCGACCGGCGAGGCGTCCGTTCCGCCCGCAGCAAGCTTCGCTACCCGCGAAGGCGTCATCTATGCCCCCGTCAACGGCGTGCTCGTCAACCTGAACGAGGTTCCCGACGAGACGATCGCCTCGGGCATGCTTGGCCAGGGCTATGGCATCGAGCCCATTACCGGCACCATCTATGCGCCCGCCAACGGCCGCATCGGCGCCACCACTGTCACCAACCACTCCATTGGCATGATCACCGAGGACGGTCTTCGCGTGTTCATCCATGTCGGCCTGGGCACCGTGGAAATGAACGGCAAGGGTTTTGCCCGCTTTGTCGAGATGGGCGATGTGGTCAAGGCAGGCCAGCCGCTCATCAGCTTCGACCGCGAGGCCATTAAGGCCGCTGGTCACGAGGACATCGTGACCGTCATCGTCTCCGAGCTCGATCGTCTTAAGAGCATCGACCATGTCGGCGAGTCCGGAACGCTTATCGGCGGCAACCCGCTCGTCAAGCTTGGCGACCCGCTGCTGGTAGCCAAGACCAAGTAGCCAGGCCCCGCGCCACACAGCCAAAAGGCACCTCGTCAAGCGCCCGCGACCATTTGGCCGCGGGCGCTTTTCGTTTGAAAAACCATCCCGCCAATGCCTTATCTGTATAGCCCAAATGAGCCGAGCTGCTAGAATATCGAACTGTATGGATAACTATCATTCAACCGTTATGGGAGGATACGTGAACCGCACCAAAATCGCGCAGCTCTATGCCGATGCCGAGTCGCTCGGCGGCCAGACCGTCACCGTCGCCGGCTGGGTCAAGTCCGTCCGCGACATGAAGAACTTTGGCTTTGTTACGCTCAACGACGGCAGCTGCTTCCGCGACCTGCAGGTCGTCATGAACCGCGAGGCACTCGACAACTACGACGAGATCGCCCATCAAAACGTCTCGGCCGCACTCATTTGCACCGGCACCGTCAAGCTGACCCCCGATGCGCCCCAGCCTTTCGAGCTTTCTGCCACTTCCATCGAGGTCGAGGGCACGAGCGCCCCGGATTACCCGCTGCAGAAGAAGCGCGCAACCGTCGAGTTCCTGCGCACCAAGCAGCACCTGCGCCCGCGCACCAACCTGTTCCGCGCCGTATTCCGCATCCGCTCTGTCGCGGCTGCCGCCATCCACCGCTTCTTCCAGGAGCAGGGTTTTGTCTACGTCAACACCCCCATCATCACCACGAGTGACTGCGAAGGCGCCGGCGAGATGTTCCGCGTGACCACGCTCGACCCCAAAAATCCGCCCCTCACCGAGTCCGGCGAGGTCGACTGGAGCCAGGACTTCTTTGGCAAGCATGCAAGCCTCACCGTGTCCGGCCAGCTCAATGCCGAGAACTTTGCCATGGCCTTTGGCGACGTGTACACCTTTGGCCCCACCTTCCGCGCCGAAAACTCCAACACCACGCGCCACGCCGCCGAGTTTTGGATGATCGAACCTGAGATGGCCTTTGCCGACCTTAACGACTACATGGATAACGCCGAGGCCATGCTCAAGTACGTCCTTAAGGACGTTATGGCCGCCTGCCCCGACGAGCTCAATATGCTCAACAAGTTTGTGGACAAGGGTCTGCTCGAGCGCCTGGACCATGTCGCCAACTCCGACTTTGCCCGCGTTACCTACACCGAGGCCGTCGAAATCCTGGAGCAGGCCGTCGCCGCCGGTCACAAGTTTGACTATCCCGTGAGCTGGGGCATCGACCTGCAAACCGAGCACGAGCGTTTCCTGACCGAGGAACACTTTAAGCGACCGACTTTTGTGACCGACTACCCGGCCGAGATCAAGGCCTTCTACATGCGCATGAACGACGACGGCAAGACCGTCGCCGCCGCCGACTGCCTGGTTCCCGGTATCGGCGAGATTATCGGCGGCTCCCAGCGCGAGGAGCGCCTGGATCTGCTCGAGGCCCGCATCAAGGACCTGGGCATGAATCCCGAGCAGTACAAGTACTACCTTGACCTGCGCCGCTACGGTTCCTGCAAGCACGCCGGCTATGGTCTGGGCTTCGAGCGCTTGGTCATGTATCTGACCGGCGTGGGCAACATCCGCGACGTCCTGCCGCACCCGCGCACCGTGGGCAACGCCGACTTCTAATTGTCGAACGCTAGCTCGCGTCGCCACACGCCAACGCTCATCGTACAAGCGTCTCTCGACATCGGTCGAGAGACGCTTTTTTCAACAGCATCCGTCAAGCTTTTGGCAAGTTTTTGGTCAGTTGACCAGGCCTGTTGAAAACTCGACCCGCCGTTTGCCGACGACTACCGACCGCCCAGAGCGCCCTACGCCCCTGGGAAAACCCCGCGTCCTAGGCTCCATACCGTCGCCACCCAAAACGGAAAGGACGTGGGCACCATGACCGAAGCCGCTGTTGAAACCTACGACACCACGACTAGAGGCGCCGCCTCGATGGCAGCCTATCGCGCCGTTCGCATCCTGCAACTATTAAGCGAAAACACCGGCGAGGACAAGGCCATGCTTTCCGATGAGTTGATCCGGCGCCTCGCCCATCCCGACGACCCCGCCCGCATGCCCATCTCGGCGGCGCGGCGCAGCATCTACACCGCCATCTCCGCGCTTCGCCATGCCGGATACGAAATTGAGTACAAACGCGGCGTGGGCTACAAACTTCTTACCCGCCCGCTCACCGATGAAGAGATCATCCGGCTCCACGGTATGGTCATGCGCAACCGCTCCACGCCTATCGCTATCCGCAAGAGCATGGCGCAGCACTTAGTTGCCATGGCGAGCGCCGACGTTCGCGGCTACCTCGATACACCCGAACCCGCTCCAAGCGCAGGCAGCAAGGCTACCAAGGCAACACGCACGCCCATCAAGCGCATCGACACGTGCGAGCTCGTCGAGCAGGCCATCGACCACGGAACCACGGTGAGTTTTGATATTTCGAGCGTCACGACACGTGGCGAAACCGAAGCAGCACGGATGACACTCCGTCCCTTTGCCATCAGGCAGCGCGATGGCATCTCGTATCTGCTGGGAACGGTCTACGACGCCCGAGGCGCCGATGACACGTTGCGTACTGTAGAGATTGGCCGAATGAGAAACGTCAGCACGCGCCTGCTCGACGGCAAGAAGCTCTTCGCCGCCTTGGACGAGGACGACGCCTCCTCCGCCGCATAAGACCCTCCGCCGCCCATTCGACTACCCGTACCGCCCATCCGATTCTGTATTAAAAAACCCGCCAGGCTGTTGTAAAAATGGACATCAGCGCTACTATAGTTCCACTTGAACTTTGTCCCAGTGCAGTGTTTCCAGCCATTTTTATACTGGGGGTAATGATATGAAGGACATCACCATCAGCCGCAGGAGCCTTCTGGTCTCCGCCGGCCTGCTCGCGCTCGCCCCGCTCGCCGGATGCGGCGGCAACTCTGGTTCCGGCTCCGCTGCCGCCGGTTCCGACTACACCATCGGCGTTCTGCAGCTCACCGAGCACTCCGCGCTCGATGCCGCCAACGCCGGCTTCGTCAAGGCCATCAAGAAGAGCGGCCTTAAGGTCAAGATCGACCAGAAGAACGCCCAGAACGACCAGTCCACGTGTAAGTCCATTGCCGACAAGTTTGTGGGCGACAACGTCAACCTGATTTATGCCATCGCCACGCCCGCCGCGCAGGCTGCCGCCGGCGCCACGGCCGATATCCCCATCGTGGGCTGCGCCATCACCGACTACGCCGCCTCCGGCCTGGTCCAGGACAACGACAAGCCCGGCACCAACGTCACGGGCGCTTCCGACCTCACCCCGGTCGCCGAGCAGCTCGAGATGATGCAGAAGGTCCTGCCCGACGTTAAAAAGGTCGGCCTGCTCTACTGCACCGCCGAGTCCAACTCCGACGTCCAGATCAAGGCCGCCAAGAAGGAGCTCGACAAGCTGGGCCTCGAGTACACTGACTTCACCGTCTCGAGCTCCAACGAGATTCAGTCCGTCGTCGAGTCTGCCGTGGGCAAGGTCGACGCGCTGTACTCCCCCACCGACAACACCATCGCCGCGGGTGCCTCGCAGGTCGGCCAGATCTGCAAGGAGAACAAGCTTCCCTTCGTGACCGGCGAGGAGGGTATGTGCATGGCCGGCGGCCTGTTCACCCTCTCCATCAATTACGAGGACCTAGGCTATGCCGCGGGCGAGATGGCCGTCAAGATCCTGAAGGGCGAGGCCAAGCCCGAGGACATGCCTATCAAGCACCTCTCGAGCAAGGACCTGGTCGTCGTCAAGAACGACGAGATGGCCGAGGCTCTGGGCATCGATCTTTCCGCTCTGGACGAGTAACGCCATGCGCGGTAGCGCGTCTAGGGCACGCACTCGTGCCGTTGCCGTGTTATTCAATATGTGAGCCACAGGGGCGAACGCCAAAGACCGGCGTTCGCCCTGCTTGTTACGGATGAGACAAAACATCCGGCCGCAGCTCTTTTATGCATTGTTACCGCTATCATGGTGACTCACGTGTCCACCCTATCCTAGGAGGTATAAAGCATGCTTATTGCATTGCAGGGCGCCGTTTCGCAGGGCGTCCTCTGGGGCATTATGGTGCTTGGCGTGTTTATCACGTTCCGCCTGCTCGACATCCCCGATATGACCTGCGACGGCAGCTTTGCCCTCGGCGGCTGCGTCTGCGCCGTGCTCATCGTCAATAATAATGTCGACCCGCTGCTCGCTGTTTTGGCCGGCATGTGTGCCGGTGCCATCGCGGGCGCCATCACGGGCATTTTGACCACCGTCTTTGAGATTCCCGCGATCCTCGCCGGAATCCTCACCCAGATCAGCCTGTGGTCCATCAACCTGCGCATCATGGGCAAATCCAATACGCCCATCCTTGCCAAGGGCACCATCTTCTCGTCTGTCAGCAACATGACGGGCCTGCCGCAGTCCACTGTCGCCATCATCCTGGGCATCTTGCTCGCTGTGGCTATCGTTGCCATCCTGTATTGGTTCTTTGGCACCGAGATCGGCTCGGCGCTGCGCGCCACCGGCAACAACGAGTACATGATCCGCGCCCTGGGCGTCAACACCAACTCCACCAAGATGATCGCCCTCGTGCTCTCCAACGCCCTCATCGGCCTTTCGGGCGCGCTCATCTGCCAGAGCCAGAAGTACGCCGACATTGGTATGGGCACCGGTGCCATCGTTATCGGTCTTGCTGCCATTGTTATCGGCGAGGTGCTCGGCCGCCTGCTGCCCGGCGGTCTCACTCAGTTTAGTGTCCGTCTTGCCTCCGCCATCTTTGGCTCCGTGGTGTACTTCCTTATCCGCGCCATCGTGCTGCAGTTGGGCATGGACGCCAACGACATGAAGCTGCTCTCCGCCGTAATCGTCGCCGTGGCCCTGTGCGTGCCCGTGGTTTGGGAGCGCTATAAGCTCCGCAGCTCCTACACGAAGGGGGATGAAGTAGATGCTTAAGCTCTCACACGTCAAGAAGACCTTTAACAAGGGCACCGTCACCGAGAAGCGCGCTCTTACCGGCGTCGACCTTACCCTCAATGATGGCGACTTTGTAACCGTGATCGGCGGTAACGGCGCCGGCAAGTCCACGCTGCTCAACATGATCGCCGGCGTATATCCGCTCGATTCGGGCGTTATCGAGCTCGACTGCACCGACATCTCGCGTCTGAGCGAGTCGCAGCGCGCCAAGTACCTGGGCCGCGTGTTCCAGGACCCCATGCGCGGCACCGCTGCCGACATGCAGATCGCCGAGAACCTGGCCCTCGCCAAGCGTCGCGGCCAGCGTCGCGGCCTTTCGTGGGGCGTCACCAAGGCCGAGAAAGATGGGTACGTTGAGCTGCTCAAGCGCCTGGACCTTGGTCTGGACACGCGTCTCAACGCCAAGGTCGGCCTGCTCTCGGGCGGCCAGCGCCAGGCACTCACCCTGCTGATGGCCACGCTCACCAGGCCGCGCCTGCTACTGCTCGACGAGCACACCGCGGCCCTCGACCCCAAGACGGCCTCTAAGGTGCTCAACCTGACCGAGGAGATCGTCGACGAGAACCGCCTGACCACGCTCATGGTCACGCACAACATGAGCGACGCCATCCGTCTGGGCAACCGTCTGATCATGATGCACGAAGGCCACGTGATCTACGACGTGGCGGGCGATGAGAAGAAGTCGCTCACCGTAGCCGACCTGCTGCAGAAGTTCGAGGAGGTCTCGGGCGGCGAGCTCGCCAACGACCGCATGCTGCTAAGCTAAACCTACCAAAAAGGGACAGGTTTATTTTGGCAGGTTTTATCTGCGCAAACGTCAAAACCGCCGCAAAGGGACAGACGTCCTTGCGGCGGTTTTCGCATATTATGTCGATAATCCGATATTCAACCAGACATTCTGGCTAAGGACTAAGGAAACTGCCATGAAAAGACTCCCCCGCTTTGCGTTAGCCGCCGCGTTGTTTGCCGGCGCGCTCGCAGGCATCCCAAGCCTCGCTTTCGCGGGGAACCTGCCCGCCGCTATTGACGGCTCCGTGGCCGTCATGCACACCAACGACATCCACGGCAGCTACAAGTACAGCTACAACGAAAGCAAGGGCACCGGCACTGTGGGCTTTGACGGACTGGCGGTTCTCTATAGCGCCCAGGGCAACGCCCCCGATCTTTTGCTCGATGCGGGCGACACCTTCCACGGACAGTCCTTCGCCACCATGAGCGAGGGCAAGAGCATCGCCGAGCTCATGGACACCTTCTATGCAGACGGCTACGACGCGACCACGCCGGGCAACCACGACTGGAGCTACGGCGCGGACAAGCTCCGCACCATGACCGGCCACAGCCCCACCGGCACGCCCTTCGCCATGCTCTGCGCGAACGCGAAGTCTACGAGCGGCGTATGGAGCTCGAGCATCACGAAGACGCTCGATCGCACCTGGGAGGATAGCGAGGATCAATCCACATTCGACTACAAAATCAAGGTCGGCGTCGTGGGTGCCATGGATGAGTCGCTGGAATCCTCGCTGCGCGCGGACCTGGTCGCGGGTACGTCGTTCTCGAGTGCCGCGAACGCCATCAATGCCGAGGCAGAGCAGCTGCGCAAGGAGGGCTGCGATGTTGTTGTGTGCATCGCGCACACGCTCGACGCCAAGACCTTTGCCACGCGACTCCGTGGCGTCGATGCCCTTATCGCAGGCCACGAGCACATCAACCTTAACGAGAAGGTGACGGGAGCCGACGGCAAGACAATCCACGTTGTCGAGGCGGGCAGTGCCTTTGCCGAGGTAGGACTGCTTTCCATTCCGTACAAATACGACACGAATGGCACCGAGACGACCGACGATGACACGGTCACGGTCCCTGCAGACGGCAGCAACGAGAAGCTCTACACCGCCAAGGACGTAAACGCTCTTTTGACCGACCCCAACAAGGGCTCCGCCTATCAGAGCATCCTTGATGAGGTCCACAACAACAAGATCAAGCCGCTCGACGATGCCTTTAGCGCCGCATCGAGCGAGGTGCTCGGCACGAGCTCTACCAACTATTTCTACGGCGAGGACGCCGCAGGCACGCATGGCTGGGAAATGGTGCGCACCACCGATTTCCGCCCCAGCAAGGAGGGCGACACCACCAAGGCCCAGACCATCGGCCACGTGATTTGCGGCTCCTATCTTGCCCTGACGGGCGCGGACCTCGCTATCGAAAACGCTGGCGGCATCCGCGGCGGCATCGCGGCGGGCAACGTGACCGCCGGCAACGTCATCGCCATCTCGCCCTACGGCAACACCGTGGAGACCTGGACCATGACCGGCGCGGACTTCCTCGCAGCGCTCGAGCACTCGCTACAAATCAGCGACGATTGCAACGACAGCTACGAGCTTCAGCAGGCTTATGTGGCGGCCGGTCACACCGAGCAGGAGGCGCAAGACAAGTACAAGTGGCGCGATGACTCTGGCAGCGTTCTCTCCTTTGGCGGCATCAACGTGACGATTGATTGGACGCAGCCCGAAGGCAAGCACATTGTGAGTGCCACACTCACCAAAGATGGCAGCACGCTCGACCCCGCCAAGACCTATACCGTCGCCACCAACAACTACATCATCACCAACACGACCGACTTCCCCACCTTCGCAAACGCCACCAAGCACACCGAGTGGGGTACCTGCGAGTCAGCGCTAAGGGCGCTGATCGGGCAGAACAGCTGGGAGAGCAAGATGGCCTCGCTCGCGGGCACCATCAGCTTTGGCTCCGCTGCCGTGGACCCCACGCCCACACCGGCCCCGACGCCTAAGCCCTCACCTAAGACGGACACGACGACCACGAAGGTCATCACCAAGAAGACGACCGGTAAGCTCGCTGCAACGGGAGACCGCGCGCTGGCAGTAGTTGGCGCGTGCCTTATCGGCGGCATCATCGTCATCATCCTCGGCATTATCTGGAAGCGTCGACGCTAAGCTACACCGCCGGGCCTTGCAGCCCCGCCGCGTAAACCTTATATCGAGCACAGAAGCCCGTCCGAATTTGATCGGACGGGCTTCTTGGTGGGTATCATGGTTGGACGAGCATTAGGAGGTTTTCCCTACATGGAATTGTTTGAGCCGATTCTTCATTTCTTTGAGCAACGGTGGGTCCACAACATCATCTGGGCCGTCATCTTGGCGATAGGCACCGCCGTCGCCGCCAAGGTCGTATCCAAGACCCTGAACCATCTGCTTAACCGAGACGATAACCCACTTCCGGCATCGAGTATCTTCATCAACATCGCACGCGCCGTCATCTGGATGATCGGCGGCAGCTTTATCCTCGACAACTGCTTTGGCATTAACGCAAACGCGCTCGTCGCCGCTCTTGGCGTCGGCGGCATCGCCATCTCGCTCGGCTTTCAGGACACGCTGTCAAACCTTATTGGCGGCATGCAGGTGACCTTTATGGGCATCATCAAACCCGGCGACAATATCGAGGTCGGCGGCGTATCCGGCGTGGTCCAAGACATCACTTGGCGCCATACAACGATTGAGGATGCCTGTGGACAGACCATCATTGTGCCCAACTCCAACATCTCCAAGAACACGCTCGTGCACCTCATGCCCTTTGGGCGTGTGGCTGTGCCCGTTGCCGTAAAGGACACGTCCAAGTGGGCCTCGCTCGACGCACTGGCAGACGAGCTGACCAGCGCCACCAAGGCCGCCGTGCTTCCCATCTCGGGCTTTGACAAGGAGCCCTACGTACTCTTTAGCGAAATCGGCGACTTTGGCATCAAAGGAAAGATCATCTTTATCGTCAGCGACGACAGCACTACTTTCACGGCAGCCGACGCCTGCATCCGCGCCATCGCCCCCATCATCGCCTAAAACCACCGCAAAGGGGACAGGCACCTTTGTGGTGGTTTCGCATCGTGGTACCATGGTTCATATCGTTGTTTAAACGACTAAGGGAGTAGACACCATGGAAGAGTCCTATCGTCAAGCGCGCAAGCGCGGCGAACAGGGACGCCGTCGCGCCATCAGCCAAAGCGAGCATCCATATCTTACGGACCTCGACAGCTTGGTCGCCCAGCTTCCCTGCGGGCAGCGCGAGAACATCGGCCTGCGGGACATTCCGCTCGAAATGGTCGTCGGCACGGTTACCAAAGGTCGCCAGTCCGCCTTTTCGTGTAACTTTATGCCGCTGCTCCCCTGGAATACCGAATTCGCCCGCAAATGGTCCAACCTCTACGATATCCAAATCTCCGAGGGCTACCGCGACCCCATCATCGTCACCGAGTTCATGCACCGCTTTTACGTCCAAGAGGGCAACAAGCGTGTCAGCGTCCTCAAATTCCTTGACGCTCCGACGGTTTCGGCCAAGGTGACGCGTCTGTACCCCGGTAAGTGGGATTCCGTCGAGAGCCGCCTGTACGGTGAGTTTTGCGCCTTTTGGTACGTATGCCCCCTGTACGAGATTGAGTTTTCGCGCGAGGGCAGCTACGAGATGCTTGCCAAAATGCTCGGCCAAGATCTTGTCGAAAAATGGCCTCAAAAGAAGGTCGACTACCTACGTCACACCTTCCTGCTCTTTAAGCGCGCCTATCTTCGCGCGGGCGGCGACCACTTGGACATTACGCCTGCCGATGCCATGCTCGTCTACCTCAACGTCTACAACCAGGACCGTCTGCTGGATACGCCGACGGATATCGTCGTCAACCGTCTGTGCAAGATTTGGCGCGAGCTTGTCATTGCCGGCAAAAGCGACGAGGACAAAGTCGATCTTGTCGAAGCGCCGCAGCCCAACGAGAAAGAGGGCGCACCGACAAAAGCTACCTCGGGCGTGCTCAACTTCTTTATGAGCAAGACCGTCTACTCCACTGCCAATCCCATGCGAATCGCCTTTATCCACGAGTTTCCCTGTGCCACGTCGAGCTGGGACAGCCTACACGACCAGGGCCGCCGGTATCTTGATGAGCACTTTGGCGGCATCGTGCGCACCGAGGCGTTCGAGGACTGCCACGATTCGGACGTGTTCTACGCCGCCGTCGAGACAGCCGTAAAGCACGGGGCGAACGTCATCTTCTCGACCTCACACCGGCTCATGGAATACACGCTCAGGGCGTCAGTCGAGTATCCCCAGGTGCGGTTCCTTAACTGCTCAATCGGCCTTCCCCACCAAAGCGTCCGCTCGTACTTTGGAAAGATGTACGAGGCCAAGTTCCTACTGGGCGCCCTTGCCGCCAGCATGGCCGACAACCACCGTATTGGCTACCATGCGTCGGTCTTCGCATCCGGAGCGCTCAGCGAGATCAATGCCTTTGCCATCGGTGCCTCGCTGCTCGACCCCCGCGCGCAAATTATCCTCACCTGGGGCGATGTGCCCGCCGGCGGTCTTGCCGAGGCAATGTGCCGCGAAGGCGTGAGCGTCATGACCGGCGCCGACATGTCAAAGTCGCTCGAAGACCCCACGGCCTACGGACTTCACCGCCTGGTCGATGGGAAGGTCGTTGGCATCGCCATGCCGGTATGGAACTGGGGTCGATACTACGAGCTTATCGTGCGAAGCCTGCTGCATGGCACCTGGGATGAGACCAGTGACGACAGCCAGGTTCGCGCCGTCAACTACTGGTATGGCATGAGCTCGGGTGTTATCGACATTCGCTACGCTCCGGGCCTGCCCTATCAGACGCGCAAGCTCGTTCAGCTGCTCCGCAACGGCATTGTCGAGGGCTCCATCAACCCCTTTGGCGGCGAGCTCCACAGCCAGAACGGCGTGGTACAGATCGAAGGCTTCCCTCCGCTGCCGAGCACGCAGATTGTCGAGATGAATTGGCTGGCGGATAACGTGGTAGGCACCATTCCGCAGCTCGACGATGAGCCGAAAGTCCCTGCCCTATGAAAATCCTTGCCATAGCCGATACCGAAGAACGATGCCTTTGGGAGTGCTTTCGCAAGGAACGCTTTGAGGGTGTCGACCTGATTTTGTCCGCCGGCGATCTGGACCCGGACTATCTTGAGTTTTTGGTCACAGTCATCAACAAGCCGCTCATCTACGTGCGCGGCAATCACGATGATCGCTACGCACGTCATGCACCGGGCGGATGTATCTGCGTGGAAGACAGCGTGTACACGTACCGAGGGATTCGCATTGCGGGCCTTGGCGGGTCCATGCGTTATCGCGACGGCGCCAACATGTACACCGAACGCGAGATGTCCAAGCGCATGCGTAAGCTGTCGCGTAAGGTTAGGATGGTCGGCGGGTGCGACATTCTGCTTACCCATGCGCCCGCCGCCGGTATGGGTGATCTGGACGATCTACCGCATCGAGGGTTTGAGTGCTTTAACACGGCGCTTGAGTCCTGGGGGGCCGGCTACATGGTGCATGGGCATGTACACCAAAGCTACGGTTACGATTTTCAGCGCGAGCGGCAGCATGTGTGTGGAACGACGATCATCAACGCCTGCGGCTATACGCAGTTTGAGCTCGACCAGACGCGCTACCCCATCCGTGGCTGGCAGGCAGCCTGGCTCAATTCGCAAACCATGCACCGCGAGCTCAAACGCCACGATGCCATCGAGTCCTCAACCGCCAGAACCCCCTGGTAACCACCACAAAGGCGACTGTCTACTTCGTGTTGGTTTTAACCCGAGATAGCAAGAAACCCGGTCCTGCACAAGGCAGAACCGGGTTTCTTTAGCAATGCTTGCTTTGCTCAGGCAGTAACTAGCAGTTACTCAGCCAGGAAGTCACGCTGGACAGCGGGATCGACCTTGACGCCAGGGCCCATGGTGGAAGATACGGAGATGGACTTGACGTACTTGCCCTTAGCAGAAGAGGGCTTGACGCGCAGAATCTCGGTGTACAGGGCAGCGTAGTTCTCGACGAGCTGCTGCTCAGAGAAGGACTTCTTGCCCAGGGGCACGTGGCAGATGCCGTAGCGGTCGGCGCGGTACTCAACGCGGCCAGCCTTGAGCTCGGAGACCATCTTGGCGACGTCCATGGTCACGGTGCCGAGCTTGGGGTTCGGCATGAGGCCACGGGGACCAAGGATCTTACCGATGCGGCCAACCTTGGCCATCATGTTCGGCGTAGCGATAGCGGCGTCGAAGTTGATCTCGCCCTTCTGAATCTGGGCGACGAGCTCGTCGGAACCGATGATGTCGGCGCCGGCAGCCTCAGCCTCGCGGGCCTTCTCGCCCTCGGCGAAGACGGCAACACGAACGGTCTTGCCGGTGCCGTGGGGCAGGGAGATGGAACCACGGATGTTCTGGTCAGCCTTACGAGTATCGATGCCCAGACGGAAGTGGGCCTCGACGGTCTCGTCGAACTTGGCGGTGTCGAGCTCCTTAATGAGCTTGGCAGCCTGAAGGGGGGTGTAGAGCGTGGCGCGGTCGATCTTCTCGGCAGCGGCGTTATAGCTCTTACCATGCTTAGCCATGTGCATTACCTCCTGTGGTTAAACGGGCGTGAGCCCTCCCACATCGTATCGTGTGCCCTATTGCACACATTTAACGGGCGCCCCGGTCGGAGCACCCGTCGTTACCATAAGAAATCGCTACTCAGCGATGGTGACGCCCATGGAACGGGCGGTACCGGCGATGATCTTCTTGGCGGCGTCAATGTCGTTAGCATTGAGGTCCGGCATCTTGATCTCGGCGATCTTGGTGAGCTGCTCCTGGGAGAGCTGACCAACCTTGTCGGCCTGGGGCTTAGCGGAACCAGACTTGAGGTTCAGCTCCTTCTTGATGAGGTGAGCCGCCGGCGGGGTCTTGGTGATGAAGGAGAAGGACTTATCCTCGTAGACAGAGATCTCAACGGGGATGATGTCGCCCTTCTTGTCCTGCGTCTCGGCGTTAAAGGCCTGGCAGAACTGCATGATGTTCACGCCAGCAGCGCCCAGGGCGGGGCCGACGGGAGGAGCGGGGTTAGCTGCACCAGCAGGAATCTGGAGCTTAATGACGTTGGCAACCTTCTTCTCAGCCATGGTCATTCCTTTCGAATCACGAGTGTGAAGTACTTGCTATATCGTAAGCACGCACGTGTTAGAAGCACTCCTGAGATGAGCAGTCACAGAAGAAGCACGCTCGCGCGAACGGACGAAAACTTAAGCGATGACAGCGACCTGGTTAAAGTCGAGCTCGACCGGCGTCTCGCGGCCAAAGATCATCAGCGTGACCTTGAGCTTGCCAGCCTCGGTGTTAACCTCGGAGACCTTGCCATCAAAGTCGGTAAGCGGGCCATCGGTGACGCGGACGGACGTGCCGACCTGAATATCAACCGAGGTGCGCTTGGGCGAATCGCCCTTACCGGGACGACGAGTCATCTTATTGTACTCATCGCGGGAAAGCGGTGCGGGCTTACCGTTGCCGCCTAGGAAACCGGTGACGCCGGGCGTGTTACGAACACACGTCCAAGCATCGTCATCCATCTCCATGCGGACCAGGACATAACCCGGGAAGATCTTGGAATCCTTGGTCTCGCGCTTGCCACCCTCTTTGATCTCGGTGACGCGCTCCATAGGAATCTCGATATCAAAGATACGGTCCTGCATGCCCATGGTCTCGATACGATGCTCGAGATCGGACTTTACGCGGTTCTCGTATCCGGAGTAAGTGTGAACGACGTACCAACGCTTAGACATGGTTTAGCCCCTCAATCCAGAGAACAGAGCAAGAGCCTCGCCAAAGCCAGCATCGAGCAGAGCGATGACGACGCCGACGACGACCAGAGAAGCGCAAACGACGACCGAGTAGTTCACGAGCTCCTTCTTATCGGGCCACGTGACACGCTTCATCTCGGACTTGACCGAAGCGAAATACTTCTTGGTGCGGGCGAAGAAACCAGGCTTCTCGTTCTTCTTGGACTTCGCAGCCTTCTCGTTCTTCTTGGCAACGGCCTTCTTGGCCTCAACCTTGGAGTTGGCGGCAGCGTTGTTGGCAGGTGCCGGCTGCTGAGCCTTCTTCTTGTTCTTCTTGTTGGCCATTTGGGTTACCTCCGCGCAATGCGCTTATACATGAGTAAACCGTAAGCCCCCAAGTGGGAGCTTACGGAATAATGACTGGCACGCCAGGAAGGACTCGAACCCTCAACACTCGGTTTTGGAGACCGATGCTCTACCAATTGAACTACTGGCGTATGTGACTAGAGACTAGCGAGTCTCTTTGTGCAGCGTGTGGTGACGGCACCAGGGGCAATACTTCTTGATCTCCATACGATCAGGCATGGTCGACTTGTTCTTGGTGGTCGTATAGTTGCGGCGCTTGCACTCAGTGCACGCAAGAGTAACTAGAGTACGCATGTATCCTGAACCTTTCATTTCCGCCCCGTACGGGCACGAGTTGTTACTTTATCAGCTCCACGTAAGTGCTGTCAATGAAAACCTCGAGTCAATTGGTTCTCGGTGGATCCATTCATATTTGGAACACATCAATGAAGCCATCGAGAGCTAATCGACGGTGCATCTAGGACCATTATCGATCCTCTCGACACCAGCAACGGCTCAATATCCATTGCAGAAAAGAACCCGGCACCCATATAAGTGCCGGGTTCTCTAAGTCAGCTATATCAAAGAGCTAATTTACTCAATGATCGTGGAGACGATGCCCGAACCGACGGTGTGGCCACCCTCGCGGATAGCGAAGCGCAGGCCCTCCTCCATGGCGATCGGGTGGATGAGGTCGCCCTCGATGGTGATGTGGTCACCAGGCATAGCCATCTCGGTGCCCTCGGGGAGCTTGACCGTACCGGTAACGTCGGTGGTACGGAAGTAGAACTGAGGACGATAACCATCGAAGAACGGGGTGTGACGGCCGCCCTCCTCCTTGGTCAGAACGTAGATCTCGCCGGTGAACTTGGTGTGCGGGGTAACCGAACCGGGCTTGCAGAGAACCTGGCCGCGCTCGATGTCCTCGCGCTTGATGCCGCGGAGCAGCAGACCGACGTTGTCGCCAGCCTCGCAGAAGTCCATGGACTTACGGAACATCTCGATACCGGTAACGACGGTGTTCTGGGTATCCTTGATGCCGACGATCTCGACGGGCTCGTTGAGCTTGAGCTCACCGCGCTCGACACGGCCAGTAGCAACGGTACCACGGCCGGAGATGGTCATAACGTCCTCAACGGCCATCAGGAACGGGAGGTCGTTGTTACGAGCAGGCGTCGGGATGTACTCGTCGACGGCCTTCATGAGCTCGCGAATGGCGTCCATCCACTTGGCGTCGCCCTCGAGAGCGCCCAGAGCGGAGCCACGGATGACGGGGATGTCGTCGCCGGGGAAATCGTACTCGGAGAGGAGCTCACGGGTCTCCATCTCGACGAGGTCGATGAGCTCGTCATCGTCGACCATGTCGCACTTGTTCAGGAAGACGACGATGTAGGGAACGCCGACCTGACGGGCGAGCAGGATGTGCTCGCGGGTCTGAGCCATGGGGCCGTCGGTAGCGGCGATGACCAGGATAGCGCCGTCCATCTGAGCAGCGCCGGAGATCATGTTCTTGACGTAGTCAGCGTGGCCCGGGCAGTCAACGTGAGCGTAGTGACGGGCAGCAGTCTCGTACTCGACGTGGGAGACGGAGATCGTAATGCCGCGCTCGCGCTCCTCGGGAGCCTTGTCGATGTTCTCGAACGCAGTGAAGTCAGCCTTGCAGCCCTCGGTCTCGGAGAGAACCTTGGTGATGGCGGCGGTCAGCGTGGTCTTGCCGTGGTCGACGTGACCAATGGTGCCGATGTTAACATGCGGCTTAGTGCGCTCAAACTTCTCTTTGGCCATAAAGCCCTCCTCTAAACAGGTCGTCCCCGGACGGGACTTTGCCTTTATACCATAGTGGCCTCTCAACATACTATTGAGAAGCCACCGTGTTACCTATGGTAGCGGTGACTGGATTCGAACCAGTGACGCCACGGGTATGAACCGTGTGCTCTAACCAACTGAGCTACACCGCCGGATGGAGCCTGCAACCAGACTTGAACTGGTGACCTCTTCGTTACCAACGAAGTGCTCTACCGACTGAGCTATACAGGCACTTGACGGGTGGGAGCTATAGGATTCGAACCTATGTAGGCAGAGCCAACGGGTTTACAGCCCGTCCCCATTAACCACTCGGGCAAACTCCCAATCGTTCAAGTATCCGCAGGTTCTTTGGTCTTTTGGACCGCCGCCCCCGCGAACGAAAAAGATAATACGATGCAACCTTGTGGGCTGTCAACGAAAACCTCTAGATACACGGCCCCGGGCGTATCTATATAGCCGTGACCTGCGGTTTTATTGAGTTTGGATATGAAGGACGGTGGTCTTGGATACTGAGGTGACGTTTCCCGAGGTAACACTTTGCTGTAGTGGAGTACACCTTTAGTATCGAACTTCGATACCAGCTTATTTGCACCTATATATAGGTCGAGATCGGGGCTTCCCAGACAGAAGATTGCTCTTCCCAGGCAAAATCGAGCGTGGATTTTCTTCCGTTTGAAATCGAGCGTGGATAATCTTCCACTTTGCCGTGCCATCGAATCCAAAGTGGCAGATTATCCACGCTCATTCACTAAGCGGAAGATTTTCCACCCTCGTGCGTCCGAATATCCTCGCTCGACCAGGATGACTGGGACCGGTCCGACCTTTGTCTCGATCTGTAACATTTAGAGAGCACTTTCTCCCCTATCTTTTACAGGTCGAGATATTACGCAGAGACCTCCGCTTACGTCTCATTCTGTAACAGTAAGAACGGTTTTCAGCTTCTTCGTGTTACAAATCGAGACAAACCGGAAGCTTGGTTGGCGCCAAACACGCTGACTTATCGACATAAATAGAAACGGGCCCTGTCCCACAAGGGAACAGAACCCGAAACTCTCATGGAGCCAGTGACAGGAATCGAACCTGCAACCCACTGATTACAAATCAGTTGCGCTACCGTTGCGCCACACTGGCACACTTGGCGCTTTCGCGCGAAGCCTGTTAAGAATAAAGGAATTGCGGACGAGGCGCAACAGGCCCTTCACCCGACCACATCTCAAAACTATTCGCCAGAACGAATAGTTTTAATTACAATTGCTATATATAAAACTATTCGTTCTAACGAAGGGTTTCGCGATGCTTACTACCAAGGAAGCCGCCGAGCTGCTCGGCATCACTCCGCGCAGGGTGCAGGAGCTCATAAAAAACGGAGCACTTGAAGCCCGCAAGGCTTCTGGTGTATGGCTCATCGACAAAGACAGCGTCGATACGCGACTCCGCTCTGTGACCAAAACGGGGGGACGTCCCCGCCGCGGCCACGGTAAGAGCGAGATCGCGTTCACCCTCATGAATCGCACGCACGAAGTCGCTCAGCTGGTCTACAGCACATCGCGAAAAGACTTTACCCACATCGGCGCCGACGTCGATCGTGCCCACGCCCCTATTGGGGTATTTGGCCCTAATAGCCCCATATCGCTCGACTCCTTCCGCATCTGGTGGCGCGGTCGCGGTATCCCGCTCGCACGCATTGGGCTAGCCTCCCTGCTTGCAGAAGCCGCAGTCGATGTTCCCGATGAACTCGTCCAGCGAAATCTCGGCCTCTCCCTATCCGACCAGTATTGGATTAGACCCCAAGGTTCCGGTCTCGCGTGGGAAGATATTAACTTCTTCAATAACGCCTTTGATGACGTCTCGCTGTCCATTGCGCCCTTTGCCCCAGAGGGAAAAGCGGCAGCCGCAAAGCCCGATAACACCTCGGACGGCAATCTTCAAAAGTACTGGACGTGCGAGGGCGAGCGTCGAATTCTGCATAAGGCAGGAGCGCACCTGAACCAGGAACCTTATAACGAGCTGGTGGCGACCGCGCTCCACCGTCGCATCCTAAACGCCTGCGATTATGTACCTTACTCGCTCGAGGGCACGGGCACTTCTGCCCTGAGCATATGCGATGTCTTCTTAACTGATGAAGAAGAGTATGTCCCTGCGTTCTATGTAAACCAGCACGCAAACGCAGATGAACGGCTAACCGACTACGAGCGATACGTAGCAAACTGCGAGGAACTCGGGGTGACAGGCGTTAAGGATGCCCTTGACCGCATGATCGTATGTGACGACATCATCGCCAACTATGACCGTCATTGGCGTAACTTTGGCCTTGTGCGAAACGTCAACACGCTAACCTGCAGACCAGCCCCCATCTTCGATTCGGGCTCATCGCTCTGGTGCAACATATCTCTAGAGGAGCTTAGGGCAGGAGAGCACAGTTTTGCCAGCGCGCAGTTCCATTCAAGTCCCGCGAAACAAATGTTGCTTGTTGAGGATATGAACTGGTTTGACGGGGACAAACTCGAAGGTTTTGTCGACGAGGCAATCGAGATTCTGTCTAAAAACGATGCCCTAGCAGCGAGACTGCCTTATCTAAAAGAGGCGCTAACGTGGCGCCTCGAAAGAATGATCGACATTGCTGAATGGAGTTAGCGAGACAGCATCGCCCCGCCAACTTCCCTACCTCCCACGAAGGGCCTTGAGCTTGGCCAGGGCATCGGGGCTCAGGCGACTGCCCAGGGTCATCTTAATCTGCGGAGCTTCCTCTGCCTCGTGAACGTCGTTATCGATCTGTTTGATCTCGTCCACCAGCATGCGGCTCGAGATACGCGTGACACCCTTGCCCATGACGACGGCCTGGATCGTGCCGTCGCTCGATACCACGGAGCACGCGCGGCCTTCCTCGCGCGCCTCGATGCAGAGCTTCTGCACCACGGTATCGGCAGAGACGCCCGTCGGCGAAAACTCGATGCGCACGCCGCGGGCCGGCAGGTTGGGGCGCTCGCTGGAGATATTGCCCGCGCCGTCGAACACGATCACGGCCTCGTAGCGGCCCTGGGCAAACGCGGCGACGTCGTTGATGAGTGCAGTTCGCGCCATATCGTGGACGTCGCTGGAATACGGATCGTCGGAATGGTCGTAGACGAGCTTTTCGTAGCGCGGCGTGCAGTGAATCACGTTGTAACCGTCGACCACCAGCAGCTCGGGCTTATTGGAGTGCACCGTCGAGACCGGATCGGCGATGGCCTGCGCAAACGCATTGCCGCCCACGCCATAGGTCGCGGCCGAAACAATCGGCTTGGCCGAGCCCTCGCCAAAGCGCTTGGCCTTGGACTTGGCGCGGTTCTTCTTGGACATGCGCTACTCCTCCCCCATGAGCTCGCCGGCATTGCGGCGCAGCCACTCAAAGCACAGCGCGGTGGTCGCCTGGGCAACGTTGAGACTCTCGGTCATTCCGCGCTGGGGAAGCTTAGTCAAAAAGTCGCATTTCTCGAGCACAAGACGCGAGATGCCATCGCCCTCGGAACCCATGACGAGCGCAACGCGGCCCTCGAAGGGGGCGTCCCAGCAACTGCCTTCGGCGTGCTCGGAGGCGCCGCCCACCCAAAAGCCGGCGGCCTTGAGGTCATCGAGCGCACGGGCGATATTGGGAACCTGCGCGATGGGCAGGTGCATGACGGCGCCGGCAGAAGTCTTGTAGCTGCCGACGGTCACACCGGCGGCGCGCTTGTTGGCAATGATGACGCCCGCCGCGCCCACGACCTCGGCGGAGCGCACGATGGCGCCAAAGTTGCCGTCGTCGGTCACATGGTCGAGCACGACGACGAGCGCCGGACCGTCGCCCGCGCGGTCGAGAATATCGGCGACATCGGCATAGGGGAAGTTGCCCACCTCGAGCGCAATGCCCTGGTGAGCGCCATGGCTCGACAGCGCATCGAGCTGCGCGCGCGGCACATACTTAATGCGGACGCCTGCAGCGTTGAGGTCGTCGACCAGGCGCGACAAGGCGGCATCGCGCTCCCCGCCCTCAGCGATGAGCGCGCACTTGACGGGAAAGCCGGTACGCAGCGCCTCGGCGGCAGCACGGCGACCTTCGATAAACTCGCCCTTGGGAACCTGGACGTTATCGCGGCTACGCTCGCGCTGCGGGCGAGCAGCCTGTGAGCGCTCGCGCTGGCCCTTGGGAGCGGCAGCGCGGTCGTTGCGGCGAATCGGACGCGAGCCAGAAGCAGCCTGCTTGCCTCCACGCGATGCACGCTTGCGATTGTCGGCCATAAAACGGCCTCCTTTAAATACTTTTCAAACAGGACAAAAGAAGCGACCGCTTAAGGCGAATAGCTCAAGCGGTCGGTACGGGTTTTCCAAGTGCCCGAGATTGCCGTGAAAGAGGAGCGACGCGTACTTGAGTACGCGAGCGACGGTTTGAACGGCAAGGTCGGGTGCTTGGGAAACCCGCGGGGATTAGAGAGATTTGATACGAGTGCCCGCGGCCGTATCCTCAATGGTGAGGCCCAGGTCCTTGAGCTGGTCGCGGATGGCGTCGGCCAGATCCCAGTTCTTGGCGGCACGGGCCTCGGCGCGGGCCTCGAGAATCTTGGCAGCAGCCTCGTCCACGTCGTCGCCCGTATAGGCAACCAGACCGGCGGCAACGCCCAGCAGACCCAGCGGCAGCTCGACCTTGGGCTCGGGAAGCTCAACGCCAAACGTATCGAGCAGCTCGGCCAGCGTATCGGCGGCAGCCAGGACTGCGGCCTTGTCGGCAGCATCGCCCGCCTGCTCCAGGTACTGGTTGCACTCGGTCACAAAGCCAAAGACAGCACCCATGGCACCGGCGGTGTTAAAGTCGTCGTCCATGCACTCCTTAAAGGTGGCACGGGTCTCGGCGGCCTTGGCGGCAAACGCCTCGGATGCTGCCTCATCGGCATCGGCCGTCGCATGGTTCGCGGCCCAGCGCAGGTTCTCGACCGTACCGGCGATACGCGTGAGCGAGTTCTCGGCACCCTCCAGGCGCTCCCAAGAAAAGTCGAGCGGCGAGCGATAGCTCGTCTGCAGCATCAGCAGGCGCAGGGCGGCGGCGGAGTGCTGCTCGAGGACCTCGGCCAGCGTAAAGAAGTTGCCGAGCGACTTGGACATCTTCTCGCCGTCTACCAGCAGCATGCCCGTGTGCATCCAGGTGTTGGAGAAGCCCTGGTGCCAGGCGCAGGTGGCCTGAGCGCACTCGTTCTCGTGATGCGGGAAGGCAAGGTCGGAGCCGCCGCCGTGGATGTCGATCGGAGTGCCCAGGTAGCGATGCACCATGGCGGCGCACTCGGTGTGCCAACCGGGACGGCCCTCGCCCCAGGGGCTCGGCCAGCTGGGCTCGCCGGGCTTGGCGGCCTTCCACAGGGCAAAGTCGAGCGGGTCGTTCTTGTCCTCGTTCTCCTCGATGCGCGCGCCAACCATAAGGTCGTCGATGTTGCGGCCCGAGACCTGACCATAGTTGGGATCGCTGCGCACGGCAAAGTACACGTCGCCGTTATCGGCGGCGTAGGCGTGGCCCTGCTCGATGAGCGTCTTGATCATGGCGATCATGGGGCCGATCTCCTTGGTGGCGCGAGGACGCACATCGGGATCGAGCACGTTGGCGGCGCGCATAACGCCGATAAACTTGTCAGAGAACTCCGTCGCAACCTCGGCGGCGGTACGGCCCTGCTCGTTGGCGCGCTTGATGATCTTGTCATCGACATCGGTGAGGTTCTGGGCAAACGTGACCTCGTAGCCGCTCGCGATGAGCCAGCGACGAATCACGTCAAAGCTGATGAACGTGCGGGCATTGCCGATGTGGATGTTGTCGTAGACCGTGGGGCCGCACACGTACATGCGGACCTTGCCGGACTCGATGGGCTGGAACTCTTCCTTTTTATGGGTAGCGCTGTTATAGATACGCATTCGTTACTCCTTAACGGTTTTCTGTAGCAGGCAGACGGCCCAGGCGCCGATTCCCTCGCCCTGGCCTTCCCAACCGAGCTTTTCGGTCGTAGTGGCGGCGACGCCCACGTTTTCGACGTCAACGCCCAGGGCATGGGCAAGGTTGGCGCGCATGGCATCGCGGTGCGGGGTGATCTTGGGTTGTTGACAGGCAATGGTGCAATCGGCATCGACAAACTCGAAGCCCAGCTCGCGCGCATAGCCCATCACGCGAGCGAGCAGCACCATCGAATCAGCACCCTCATAGGCGGGGTCGGTATCGGGGAATAGCTTGCCGATGTCTCCCCCGCGGCAGGCGCCCAGAATGGCGTCGGCCAAGGCGTGCGCGAGCACATCGGCATCCGAGTGGCCCAGCAGGCCGCGCTCGTAGGGAATGTCGACACCGCCGATGATACATCGACGCCCCTCCACCAGACGGTGGACGTCGTAGCCATGGCCAATGCGCAGGTTACTGAACATGGGGAAGGTCCTCTCCCTCGGCCATGCGGCCAAGCAGAATCGCGGTTACGGGACGCAGGTCCTCGGGCACCGTCACCTTAAGGTTATCGCGCGGGCTCTGGACGCAGCGGACGCGCCCACCCATGCGCTCGACCAGCGACGAATCATCGGTGCCGATAAAGCCCTCGGCAATGGCTGCAGCATGGGCGCGCTTCATAGCATCGACGCTAAAGATCTGCGGCGTCTGCGCTGCCCAGTAGAGCTCACGCGGCGGCGTCTCGACGATATTGTCGCCATCGACGATCTTGAGCGTGTCGATCGCGGGCTGGCCGCACACGACACCGTCGAGCGAGCGGTCGCTCACGAGCACGTCGATAGCGTGGTCGATGGCCTCGGTCGTAATGAGCGGACGGGCGCCGTCGTGGATAGCGACATATTCGAAACCCGCCGGCACCGCGTGCACGCCGGCGCGGGTGGAATCCTGACGAGTATCGCCGGCATCGGCAAAGCTGATGGGCGTGTCATAGTCAAACGGGTCGATAGCCAAGCGGCGCATCTCGGCACGGCGCTCGGCAGGGCAAACCACGACGATATGGCCGACCTTGTCGCTACGATCGAACGCGCGGATGGACCAGCTCATGAGCGGACGGCCCGCCACGTTAACGAGCTGCTTGCCGCCGGGATTTCCAAAGCGCTGGCCGCTGCCGCCGGCAACGACCACGGCGCATACGGGCGCCATTATGCGTTCCCCTGTTTGGTGCCCTTCATGCGGTACAGCGAGTCCGCAAGAATGGCAGGGTTGTTGACGCCAAAGTCGCCCAAGCGCTCCGGATCCTCGCTGATGTCATCCATGAGCTCCTGCAGCGAGCCGTACTCGTCGACGATCTTCTCGGCCACGCCGTCGCGCACGACGGACACGCGCGAAAGCGTGCGCAGGCCCAGCGGCGTCATGACGGAGTCCTCGTCCAAGTCGTCATAGCCCAGAACTGCCGCCACGTGCTGCGGGTCGGACAGGTCCTTAGGCGTCATACGGGCAAGCTCAGCGCGAATCTTCTCGGCGTTGGCCTCAGAGGAATCGCTTGCGTAGTCGCGGATCATCAAGTCGTATTCGGTATCCATGCTGGAGCCCGCGAGCTGCTCGAGCTGCATCTGCACGAGCTTGCCCTGGTTACCCAGCTTGACGATGCAATCCTTAAGCTCGGTCTTTGCCTGTTGCATGATCTCGAAACTCGAGAAGATGCCGGTGATGTCGGCGAGCGTGACGTAGTCGTCGAGCTCAAGGGCCGTCAGGCGCAGCAGGGAGCGATCGAGCGACTGACGGGTAGTCTGGAGCGTGGCGACGAGCTGGTTGACCGAGCTCATGATGGTGGTGACGGGCTGGATCTCGTAGCTCTTGCCGTGGACGTACACGTTGACGACGGCACGACGAGCCGAAACCGAGATCACGATGGCGTCGGTGAGCACCGACATGCGAGCGGCAGTACGGTGACGCATGCCCGTCTCACTCGTGGCGAGCGAGGGATCGGGATTGAGGTGGAAGTTGGCACGCAGGATCTGGGTGAGGTCGCCATCGATAACGATGGCACCGTCCATCTTGGAGAGCTCGAACAGGCGGTTCGAGGTAAACGAAATGTTGAGCGGGAAGCCGTCGTTACCGGCGGCGAGCACGTTTTCGGTGTCGCCGACGCAGATAAGGGCGCCCAGGTGACCGGCAATGATCATGTCGAGGGCGGTGCGGATCGGCTGACCGGGGGCAGTCAGGCGGATGGCCTGTTCCATACGCTTTTGCAGCTCGTTCTTATCCAAGGCATCGCTCCCATCGTATACGCTCCATAAACGTCAATAAGTTTCTCACGGTTTGCCCCTGTGACGCCCGCAAAATCCGATGCTTACAGAATGAGCGAACACAGCTGAGAGCCCCAATCCAAATGAGCTGCTTATGTGGTAGCATCGGGATTCGCATAAATGAGGGAGTAGTCGCGTGATCGGGTTCGCCTCCGGTGGCGCGGCAAGTCAACACACTGGCCGATGCGGCCTGGCTTGCCTTAATGAACGAGACTCGTGGCTGTGCGCGCAACGCGTACGCCACGAGTCTTTTTTGTTACTCCCCCAAGAGGTACACGCGGGCCCGCCCGCAGAGAGGGAGCCAGACTATGGGACTCGCAGAGCTCGTGTTGCTCGCCGTTGGCCTTTCGATGGACGCCTTTGCCGTATCCATCTGCAAGGGCCTTGGCATGAAGAAGATCAACCTTAAGGTCGCCGTAGTGCTCGGCCTGTTCTTTGGCGGCTTCCAGGCAGGCATGCCCGTGATCGGATGGGCGCTTGGCAGTCAATTCATGAGCATCATCGGCCCCATCGACCACTGGATCGCCTTTATCCTTTTGGCCTTCATCGGCAGCAAAATGCTGTGGGAAGCCTTTACCGAAGACGAGGATGAAGACGACGGCAAGGATGCCGAGAAGATTGAACTGGGCGAGTACCTGATCCTCGCCATCGCCACCTCAATCGACGCCCTGGCCGTGGGCATCTCGTTTGCCGCGCTCTCGGTTGACATCGTGCCCGCTGTATCGCTTATCGGCGTCACAACGTTTATCTTCTCCGTCGCCGGCGTAGCGATCGGCCACACCTTTGGCGCGCGCTACGAAAAACCCGCCACCATCGTGGGTGGCGTCGTGCTCATCCTTATCGGCCTCAAGATCCTGCTGGAACACTTGGGTTTTTTAGTGCTGTAAAACACCCTTCAAAACTAAACGTCCGTATGAGGTCTCATGCAGAGTTTTGCATGAGCCTTTTCATGCAGACTTTTGCATGTCATACTAGGATGCAAAAGTCTGCACGTTAGGAGATTGCCATGGATACCCTTCCCATCACCACGCCGCGCCAAGCCGGCATCTACGTGCGTCAGGCGCGCGAGGCGCAGGGGATCACCCGTGCCGCCCTCGCTAAAAAAGCCGGTGTTTCGGAACGCCTGCTCGCATCGCTCGAGCTGGGAGATGCCACGGGCATTCGGCTCGACAAGCTGCTGGCAGTTTTCGGTGCTCTTGGACTGGCGCTCGCCGCTCAAGGGGATATAGGCGAAACGAAAAATGAGCAACCAGTCGACGCCCCGCATGCTGATCAACCTTGCAGCACCTCCAGACGCCATCACGCCCAACGTCTTCATCATCGCAACCGTCGCAGCACAACCATTCCGGCTCTTGCAGATGCCCCCTTTACATCCGCACTCTACGACGAGGTCTTCGCCGATTTCGCCATGTCCAATCTCGGAGTCTCGATTGCCACAAACGCATCTAGCCAAGCCATGCCCGAAGGGAAATAGCCAATGGCCAGAACATCACTTCGGACCATTATTTGCGGCGTGCCTGCTGGAACGCTCACGCAAGATGAGAACGGTCTTATCAGCTTTACCTACGATCATGACTATGACGGGCCAGCCCTATCGACCAACATACCCGTATCGAATCGCACATACGGACAACAGGTCATGAATCCGTACCTGTTTGGCCTTCTACCCGACAGCGAGGACCAACGAAAAGCGATTGCCGCCGAATTCGACGTTAGGCCCAACAATCCCGTTGCGTTGCTCAGCCATATCGGACTCGACTGTCCGGGCGGCGTGCAGTTTTGTGCCGAAGAAGATACCGACGCCGTCCTGCATCGCGCTGGCGAATACCGCCCTATAGACAACCACGAAATTGCTCTTCGTCTCAAGTCGATCAGAGATGACCGCGATGCATCGTGGATGGGTCTAGATGAAAGTTGGTCACTTGGAGGCAACCAGGGCAAGTTCGCGCTCGCGTTCATAAACGGCCGCTGGTGCGAATGCATGGGCTCCTCGCCCACGACGCATATTTTCAAAAATGGCGTCATCGGATTTAAACTTGAGGCTCTCAATGAGTTTGTCTGCATGAAAAGCGCCCAGCGCGCCGGTATCGCAACGGCAAACGTCGAATATCGTATGTTTGAGGACGAACCTGCCCTCATTGTTGAGCGCTATGACCGCGTGAAAGTCGAAGACGGAATGATCAGGCGCCTACATCAAGAAGACCTCTGTCAGGCACTTGGGGTGATGCCCGCCCAAAAGTACACAGCAGACGGCGGCCCGACCACCCGCGACATTCAAGAGCTCCTCGTAAATACGAGCCACCATCAACTTAACCTGTATCTGTTTACGCAGATACTGTTCTTCAACGCCATTATCGGCGCACCGGATGCGCACGCGAAAAACTATTCCCTGCTCCTTGGAAACGACGGCGCAGCCATGATGGCTCGAATGTACGATGTCGCGTCGGGTTTGGCGTATGAGCGCATGCGCCGCCGGGCGCGCCTCGCCATGAGCGTTGGCGGCGAAAATCGTGTGGGGCGAATCGGTCCAGGCGCTATCCGCCGATACCACGGTATGGGCGATCCCGCGCTGGAGACGGCGCTTACCGATGCCGGGCTATCCGAGAAGTTTTGCTTTGCGACCATGATGGACCTCGCCTACGAGGTACCCATTTGCATGGAAGAGGTCATGGACGAATACGCCGACCTGCCCGGCATGGCGGACCTGCGCGAGCATATGCTCGGCCCCGTCCGCGAAAACTGCCAGCGCACCCTCGACCTCATCAGGGCAGAAATGGACTAGGTGACCGTAATTTCGCAATTATCAAACAAAAGAGGGGGTGTTCCTATAGTTTTGTCAACTGGGAAATGCTGCCCGCGCGACTGAATCGCGGCATGCTGACGCCAGGCCAT